>CAVSNN010000009.1:0-39107 GCA_963729335.1 uncultured Alphaproteobacteria bacterium | reverse complement strand
GGGCGAGCTCTCTCACGACAGCCAGTTCGTCGGAATGATTTCCGAAGTTACGCACGCCCGAGAAAAATGTTATGCGAGGGCGATCGAGCACGGCATGACCAGGGCTTTCGATCACGACCTCGCGAGCGAGGCGGACTGGCCGCGTCTCATGGCGGCGGCGCAGGATGGCGACCGCGCGGCCTATGAGCGGTTGCTCCGCGCAATTCTGCCGTTCATCCGCGCTGTCGCCGCGCGCCATCACCGCGCCCCCGACAGGATCGAGGACGTGGCGCAGGACGTGCTGCTGACGGTCCACCGGGTGCGCCATACCTACGATCCCGCGCGCCCCTTCGGCCCTTGGCTTGCCGCTATTGCGCGCCGGCGTTCGATCGACCTGCTGCGGCGGCAGAGGCGCATTGGGGCGGTCGAGACCTCGGATGCAGCGGCCTATGAAACCTTTGCCGATCCCGGGGCGAACAAGGGGACGGAGGCACGGGACACGACCGCCGACCTTGCGCGCACCCTGCGCAGCCTGCCGCAAGGCCAGCGCGAGGCGCTCGAGCTCGTGAAGCTGCGCGAGCTGTCGCTCGCCGACGCCGCGCGGCTGAGCGGACGGTCGGTAGGAGCGCTCAAAGTCAATGTGCACCGCGCTCTCAAGACCTTGAGGGCGCGATTGGCAGGAGAATAGGGTGACGGAGGCGACGGACCGATTGATTAGAAGTTTGGCGGCGAGCGCTGATCCCGTGCGCCGCCTTCGGCCGCCGACGGTCCGCGCGACGCTCTGGCTCGCAGTGGTCGCTGCGCTCGGCGCGGCGGCGATCCTGCTGTTCTCCGACCTTACAATTTTCGCGCAGCGCGCGAGCGACCCAAAGCTCGACTGGGAGCTCGCCGGGACGCTTCTCACCGGCATTTTAGCGATACTGGCGGCGTTCGAGCTGAGCCTGCCGGATCGCTCGCCGCTCTGGGCGCTGCTGCCGCTGCCGCCTCTTGCGCTCTGGGTGGCGAGCAGCGGCTACAGCTGCTACGAGCACTGGATCGTCTTCGGCCCTGGCGGCTGGGAATTGGGCGAGAGCGCCCATTGCTTTCGCTTCATTCTCACGCTGAGCGTGCCGCTGGGCGTGAGCCTGCTGGTGGTGCTGCGGAGGTCGCGGCCGCTGGCGCCGGCCCGTGTGGCCGCGATCGGCGGACTGGGCGTCGCCGCGCTCGCGGCCTTTCTGCTGCAGTTCTTCCATCCCTTCGACGTGACGGTGATGGATCTCTCGGTGCATCTCGCGGCGGTGGGCCTCGTCGTCGCGATCTCATCGCTGAGCGGGACGCGCCGCCCGACCGTCTCTCTGATCACCCTTACAAGCCGAGCCTCAGAACCTGTGCGCCCGGGACGAGGTTCATGCGGCCGATCGCCTGGCTGCGCTGATCCTCGCTCGCAAGCAACTGCCGCCGCAGCGCGATGATCGCGCGCGCGACCAAGGCGTGATCCCAAAACCAGGCCTGCATCTGCCGGCTCGATGGAATACCCTCACCCGCCAACATCGCCTCGAGGTAATAAGCCTTCACATCGTCCACGGCCCAGCGCAGCGCCTGCACCGGCGTAATCGGCGGATTGGGGCTGGCAGGCGGCGGACCGGCGAGATAAGCGGCGATGTAGGCCGCGCACTCCTCCGGGCTGAGCCCGCTGAGGCCAAGGGTGGAGCGGCGATACGCGGCGACGAAGCGGCGATGGAACGGCGCGATCTCGGCGATCTCTTGCCGCAGTGCAGTCTCGAGCGTGGCGCGATCACCCAGATCGATCTCGCTTGGCTTGAAATCGAACGGCGGCTGCCAGCCTGGCACATCCACGGCGGTCGGATCGTCGCGCGGAAAATCGTCCAGGATCACGGGGCCGGGTTGCCGCGTGAGCAGGCCGAGCGCGGCGGTGAGGACCTCGATCTGGAATTTCTCGTCGCGCGGCGCGCCCATGGGCCGCCCCAGCTCGAATGGAACCCACAAGGAGCGGGGGTTTCCGATCTTCTCACTGTGCAGGCGGATGAGGCTGATGGCGACGGTCGGCAGACCCTCGTCCTCGAGATAATGGGCGAGCGCGCTCACGGCGCGCGTGCAGAGGGGTCAAACCGGCGTCAGCAGGACACCGTCGACCTTGTCGGCTTTGAGTAGCCCCGCGACCGTCCTGACATTGGCTTCCATGCCGCGCGGATCGGACGCGCCCATGAAGGAATAATGCGTCGCCGCCACCGAACCGATGGTGCCGGCCTCCGCCATCGCGCGCAGCCGCTCGACGGGATAGACGACATTGATGTCGCGCTCGAAGCCGGTACGATCGAAATTCACCGAGACGTGAGTGAGCAGGATTTCGGGCGCCGGCGTGTCGCCGGGCAGGATCCTGTAATCCACATCGCCCGAGGTGAAAGGCCGCTCGCCCCGCCTCACGAGCCCGGCCGAAGTCACGACAGCGATACGGCGTTCGGCGAGAGGCGGGCCGGAGACGAATGGCTTCCGCTCGAATTGCGGACAGTCGAGATTGGCCATACCGGTCTGCGTCGGCGGCGGCAGGTCCGTCATTCGCACCATCGAGCGCGCTCCCAACAGCGAGGAAGGACGACACTATCATTGCCCGGGGCGCCGACGCTATCTTTTTGTAGCGACCGTTCCACAATCGGCTATGCTGGAGCGAATGGCACGGCCTCGGACCTTCGACGAGGTGGTCGCCCTAGACGCGGCGATCGATTGCTTCTGGCGCCACGGCTACGGCGCTACGTCGGTGCGCGACCTCGGCGACGAGATGGGGTTGGGCAGCGCCAGCCTCTACAACGCCTTCTCGGACAAGCGGAGCCTCTTCTTGCGGGCGCTCGACCGCTATCTCGACGGCACTATGCGCGAGCGGATCGCGCGGCTCGAGCGTTCGCTCTCGCCCAAGGAGGCGGTCAAGGCCTTCATCGGCGAGATCATCGATCGTTCGGTGAAGGACCCGGAGCGGCGCGGCTGCATGCTGATCAACGCGGCCGCCGAATTTTGCGCGCGTGATCCGGAGTTCGGGCGCGAGATCGCCGCGCGCCTCGAAGAGTTGCAGGGATTTTTTCGCCGCATGATCACCGCGGCCCGAGCCGATGGGTCGGTGCCGCGCGAGCGCGATCCGGCAGAGCTCGCGCGGCTCATGCTCGGCGTGGTGGTGGCGATCCGGGTGCTGGCGCGGACACGGCCGGAGCGCGCGCTCCTGAAGGGCATTGCCAAGCCAGCGCTGGCGCTTCTCGATTGACGAAAGGATGAGGCCAATGATCGAGCTCTACTACTGGACGACGCCCAACGGCCACAAGATCACGATCTTCCTCGAGGAGAGCGGGTGTAGGAACTGACCGAGCTAAAGGGAGGACCCCATGCTCGAGCTCTATCACAGCATCAATTCCGTGTGCGCCCAAAAGGTGCGCATTGCGCTGCACGAGAAAGGCCTCTCGGCCAAGGAGCATCTTATGACCCTCGCGGGCGATCAGTTCGACCCCGCCTATATGAGGCTCAATCCTAACGCGGTGGTGCCGACGCTCGTCCACGATGGCCACCCGATCGTCGAGTCCTCCGTCATCCTCTACTACATCGACGAGGCTTTCCCCGAGCCGCCGCTAATGCCGCGCGACCTCAAGTCGCGCGCTACGGTGCGGCTCTACAACAAACTGGTGGACGAATACGTTCACAATTCCTGCATGATCCTGAGCTTCGCCACATGTTTCCGCGGCCGGCTCCTCAAGATGAGCCCGGCGGAGCGGGAGGCGGAGCTCGCCAGGACGCCGATCCCGAAGCGCGCCGATTACAAGCGCGACGTGACGGCGCACGGGCTCGACTCGGTCTACGTCGCAGAAGCCGTGAAAAGCCATGTGAAGCTCCTGGACTGGATCGAAGAGTTGCTGCGGTCGGGGGCTTATCTCGCGGGCGACGCCTATTCGCTCGCGGATGTTGCCGTCATTCCCTACGTGCTGCGGCTCGAGCTCATTGGCCTCGACAAGATATGGGCAACGCGCCCGGGCGTCGCTCGATGGTGGGACCAGATGAAGAAGCGTCCGTCCACGCAAGAGACGATCCTCGCGCGCATGACGCCGGCTGAAGTCAGCGCCGTTCAAGACTCTTCAGTCCGACCCTTGGCCCAAGGTCAAAGAGCTGACGAAGGCGGCTTAAAGTCAGCTCAACGCTATCGGAGTCTCTGTCTTGCGATCAGCCGGAATGGCGGGAAGCTACTTTCGCTTGGACGTGAACGCCTGCTTTCGAAGGAGCGATGGCATCGTCAGTCACTGAACGATCACGGAAAACACCGATCAACCCGCGCCCCTCAGTGCTGGGCGGCCGTGAGCTTGTCCTGCGTCTTCGTTTCGAAGTCGCTGGCGTCGTGCCGCTCGTGGAGCTGATCCGCGGGATCGCCGCTCAGTCGGTTGACCTTGCGGCCGCGCTTCACCGCCGGGCGTTGGCCGATCAACGTCGTCCAGCGCTGCAGGTTCTTATAATCCTGCACCTGCAGGAATTCGGCGGCGCCATATTGGTTGTGCTGCGCCAGGCCGCCATACCACGGCCAGATCGCGATGTCGGCGATCGTGTAGCTGTCGCCGGCGATGTATTCGCTTTCAGCGAGGCGCCGGTCGAGCACGTCGAGCTGCCGCTTCGTCTCCATGGCGAAGCGGTCGATGGCATATTCGATCTTGGTCTGCGCATAGGCATAGAAATGACCAAAGCCGCCGCCGACATAGGGCGTGCTGCCCATCTGCCAGAAGAGCCAGGACAGGCATTCGGCGCGCGCGGCGCGCTCGGTCGGCAGCAAGGCGCCGAACTTCTCGGCGAGATAGACGAGGATCGCGCCCGTTTCGAACACGCGCACCGGCTTGGGTTCGGAACGGTCGAGCAAAGCCGGGATCTTGGAATTCGGATTGACGGCGACAAAGCCGCTGCCGAACTGGTCGCCCTCGCCGATCTTGATCGGCCAGGCGTCGTATTCGGCGCCGCGATGGCCGAGCGCCAGAAGCTCTTCCAGCATGACGGTGACCTTCACGCCGTTGGGCGTCGCCAGGGAATAAAGCTGCAGCGGATGGCGCCCGACCGGCAGCTCTTTCTCGTGGGTCGGTCCGGCGATCGGCCGGTTGGTGTTGGCGTATCGCCAGCCACTGGCATCCTTCTTCCAGGTCCAGACCTTCGGCGGCGTGTAGGGTGTTTCGGTCATCGTCGTCCTCGTCGTGGTGGCGCAGCCTTACCTCTCCGCCGAGCCTACGCCCTACGGGCCTCGCGTGTAAGGGCCCCTCAACTCGGCGCGGTCCGCGGCTGCTCAGGCCACGCCTTGTGAATGTTAATTCGCCGCTACTCCCAGTGATGCGCGGGCCTTTTGATGTTCATTTGACGGAAACCATTCAGCATTCGCGGTGCGATGGCTCGTACCGATGAGCCACATGATGGAGACGCTGAAATTCGCCGTCCCTCCACCTCGGTCCGGGATCGGAGCGATCAGGAAGGTCCCCGCCGGAAAAATGGGAGGCCGGACACAGCATGAGTTTGTGCCTGGGACTACAGATAACGGGCGTGCCGAAGGTCGTTGCGGGACTGGGGCTGGTGCTCCTCCTCTGGGCGGCCCCGGCAGCGGCGCAATTGGAGAACCTGCCGCCCGACGTGGAGGCGGCGATTGCCGCAATGGGCCCCGCCCTTAATGCCGACATGTTCGCGAAGACCTTCGCCGCGATGCGGCCGCTGCAAGCGTCGCGCATCGGGCTCGACGTCGCGAGGGATGTGAGCTACGGAGCCGAGCCGTTGCAAAAACTCGATCTCTGGCGTCCCAAGAGCGAGGGCACGGTGCCGGTCGTGCTCTTCGTCCATAGCGGCGGCTTCACTCGCGGCGACAAGAACGACTATGACAACGTGCCCGCCTATTTCGCACGGCACGGGGCTTTGGGCGTCAGCATGAACTATCGCCTGGCACCGAAGGTGGTATTCCCGGCCCAGACGCTCGATATCGGGAGCGCAGTTACATGGCTCGCGGCCAATGCTGCCCGCTACGGCGGCGATCCGAAGCACATCGTGCTCATCGGCCATTCCGCGGGCGCCGCGATCGTCGCCTCCTACGTCTTCGACCGCACGATCGATACGAACCGGGACGGCGTCGTCGGCGCCGTCCTCATCAGCGGCGGCTATGTTCCGCACGAACAGGACGTCGTCTATTACGGCGCCGACATGGCGCAGCACGTGCCAATGGCGCACGTGAACGACGGTAAGCTGAGGCTCCTAATCGCCATGACCGAGTACGACCCGCCGCTCCTTGCGAGCGACAGCCATGGCCTTGCCTGGGCCCTCTGCAAGCGCGACGGGATTTGCCCACCGTTCTTCTGGCTCTCGGGCCACAACCACATGTCAGAAATTGCGTCGCTCGACACCAAGGATGACCGTCTCGGTCACGAAATCCGCGCCTTCGTGCAACAGGTGGCGCATTGACGGCATTTATCGTTTAGCCCCGCGTCTTTGACGATCCTTTGATCGGGCGATGGCCATGTAGGTCAGACAGTCCACACATCGCGGCGGATCGATGCAATCGAGGAAAGGTTCCATAGCCGATTTCGTGCGCGAACTGCGAACGGGCTGGCGTGACCTCATCGGCGCAACGCTTGGTCTCGCGTGCGGCGCCGCCATGTACACGCCGATCCAGAGCCTGTTCTTTCGCGCCTTGGAACAGGAATTTCACTGGTCGCGCGCCACGCTGGCGTTCTCGCTCATCGCGCTTCCGGTTACGGCGATCATCATGCCGGCCGTCGGCCGGCTGATCGACCACTTCGGCGTGCGGCGGGTTGCCGTCGTCTCCGCGGCAATGATGTCGCTTTCCTTTCTGTGGTTGTCCACAATCGGCAATTCGCCCCTGTCGTTCTATGCAGGCTTCGTCGCATTCAACGCCTTGGGCGCGGCGACGACCCCAATCGGATACACGCGGCCAGTCGCACAATCATTCGAGTCCTCGCGAGGAACGGCAGTCGCGATCGCATCCTCTGGCATTGCAATCGCAGGGATTCTTCTACCGCCCTTGTTGGGTCCCCTCCTCGCTCGAGGCGATTGGCGTGCGGCGTATGAGGCTGTCGCCGCCCTGACGCTGTTCGGCGGCGTCGTTGCGGTCCTGCTCATTCGCACCTCGGGCATGAGCGAAGGTAGGCGCGCAGCGCCGGGCCTGACCCGCCGCCAGGCGATCCGTACCATGGGCTTCTGGAAATTGGGTTTCGCTGTGTTTGCCGTCGGCGCCGCATCGGTCGGATTCGTCTCCCAGCTCCAATCGGTCGCGTTTGAATTCGGCGTATCGCTGCAGCTGACCCTGATCGTACTCTCCGCGACGTCGCTCTCGACCTTGTGCTTCCGTCTCCTGTCGGGTTGGGCTCTCGACGCCGTCGCGCCGCAGCGGGTGGCATGTGCATTCATCGCGGTTTCGGCGCTTGGGCAGTTGGTCTGGTTATTGGGGCTCGGCACGCTTGGCTTTGCCGTCCTGGGCGCGGTTCTCCTTGGTGTCGCCCTCGGATCCGAGCACGTGTTCATGGCGTTTTTCTGCGCCCGCCTGTTCGGGCTTCAGGCCTACAGCGCCATCTTCGGGGTGCTCAACGTGTTTTTGTATTTCGGCATGGCTTCGGGCGGCATGCTCTTCGCTGTGAGCCATGACCTCACCTCCTCCTATCGGCTCGCGATCTCCGTAGCGATCGCACTCATGATCGCCTCCGCATTGCTCTTCCTCGCCCTGCCCAACTCGGTATCGGCGCCGGAAGACAGGAGCGAATTGGGTGGCAAAGCGGCGGAGCCGCAAATTTCGCGATTTTGATCAGAAAGAACGGAGCCTTTCCCATGGCACTGCCCCAGATCAACCGCTATCCGCCGGGCAAGGACTTGCTTGGGTTCGATACCGGGCCGGCCGGCGTTGTCCCGGAGACCGTCGTACTGACTGCGCAGGACAAGGCTCGGTCCAAGGGTGTGCTCTATGCCCGGGACGGCGAGCGGACAGTGGTGTGCGTCCTGCATCCTCGCGGCGACATGAGCCGCCACTATCTCATTCCTCATATCGTAGAAGCAGGATACGCCGCCTTCGGCCAGGAGAGCCGTTGGCCCGGCAACGACATCGCCGCGACGCACGAAGTGCTCTTGATCGATATCGCCGCCGCCATGCGGTTTCTGCGCGAGCGTGGCTATCGGCACATCGTGTGTCTCGGCTATAGCGCCGGCGGCTCGGTCTATTCCTTCTACCAGGCGCAAGCGGTCACGCCGCCGCCGGGGCGTTTGACCGATACGGCAGCCGGCGATCCGCTCGACCTCAACCGGTTCGATATGCCGCCGGCGGACGGAATCATGTTCATCTCCGCCCATCTCGGCGCCGGCAAAAGTGTCATGACGGAAATCGATCCCTCGGTGATCGACGAAAACGATCCGCTGTCCTGCGACCCTTCGCTCGACATGTACAATCCCGCGAACGGATTTCGCGAGCCCCCCGAGACCAGCAAATATTCCGATGTGTTCCTGCAACGGTATCGGGCTGCCCAGGTTGAGCGCGTCGCACGGATCGATGTCATCGCGCGACAGCGCGTCGCCGAACAGCGGTTTTTCCGGGAGCTTGCCGGCCGGCCTGAATTCGAAACATTGCCCGCGAAAGAACGAGCAGAAATCCACCGCCGGGCGATGGCGGGAACGATCATGCAGATCCATCGCACCACCGCCAACCCAGCCATGACAGACTTGTCGCTTTATCCCTCCTCGCGAGACTATGGAGCGCTCATGTCAGTCAGGCCGGATCTCGCGAACTATGGGGAAGCAGGGTTTGCCAAAGCCTTGACCCCGAGAGCGTGGCTCAGCCTGTGGTCGGGGCTTTCGTCGCGCGCTTCGGTCCTGGACAACCTCCCCAAGGTCAATGTTCCGACGCTGGTCTTGAGCTTTACGGGCGACGCCGGAATTTATCCGTTCAGCGCGCAATCGATCTTCGACAAGTCTCCGGCGAAAGACAAAGCTCTTGCCCGGGTCGACGGGGACCATTTCGGCTTTCCCCTGTCGTCGAGGCCGAACGGTGGCGGACGGGACGAAGCGGGCAAAGTTGTCACCGAGTGGCTTCGCGCGCATTTTCCGGCGCGGTAACTCAGCCGCCTCAACCAGGTGGACGAGAACCGTCTTCGGGCTGAATGCCGTATCCGAACGCTCCGATCAATTCGCCGTCCGAGGAACAGAGCGGCGCAACCACCCGCCTTTGCCGCAAGCACCGCCCATCCTTGGTACGTACGAGAGCGGTGCCCGTCCAACGGCCGTTGTTGATAGCCTTGCGCAAAACGCCGTTCGAGAGGGACGCATCGCCGCCCGGCGCAAAGATCACGCCCGGAGAGCGCCCTTGCATTTCGGCCTTGGTGAAGCCGAGCAGCGTTTCCGCCAAGTCGTTCCAGCCCACGACCCGGTTTCGGAGGTCGGTCACGAGGGCCGGCTGCGGCAGCTGCTCGATCACGAAGGCATAGTCCTCCAGTTTCGTCAGCGATCGCCTGAAGCCGGATTTTTCCGGAAAGATCGCGTGATAGGTTGCGAGAACCTCTTCGGACGGTTCTTCGCCCAATTCGTGCCGCAGATCAGCGCAGTACTTTCTGTAATGCGCGAGCGCAAGGCGTTGACGTCCCAGTTTCGCATAAGCGCGCATGATGCCGCAGTGCGCCGCATCGTCGAAGGGATCGATGGCGAGGAGCGAGCGGCCGATCCGCAACGTCATATCGCCGTCTGCGCCATCGGCGTGCAGCATCAGCAATGTGCCGAGGGCGCGGTGCGCGAGCTGCTGCAGACGCTCGCGCTCGGAAAGCATCCAGGCGTCGAACTCCCCCTGTTCGAGCTCCATGCCGGCGAGGAATTCACCTTGATAGAGTTGTTCCGCCAAAGTCAGCGATTCGAGCTTTTGCTGATCTACGAGCCGGGCCATATCGGATGCGTCGGTCTCGATCACATCTACATTAACCTGAACGAGCTGCCCGTCCGACAGAACGGTGTCATCGCCAAGAATGCGCTTCAGGTCGGACAGGGCTTGGCTCAGACTATGGCGCGCCTGCGCGTCGCGCTTGTCGCCCCAAAACATGGTTGCAAGGCGCTCGCGCCGGAATTTCCTGCCCGGCTGCATCGCTAGATACGCAAGCATCGCGGCAGCTTTTCGGGTCGGAAATTTATATTGCGAGCCGCGGCCGTCCTGTAGCGACAGCCCACCGAATGTGATCAATCTTAGCTTCCTCATGATCGCCTCGCTGCAAAGATGCCGTCTTCCCCGGTCACGCCTGCCTCGATCACGACGCGCTCATACGTGACCCCGCTTCCTGCCGCAACAGGGTTCGCATCGCGATCGAAAGTGCAGGGCGACCCGCCAGAATGTCGCCTTTGGATCAACAGCACCAGTCCTACGATGTCCGCGTTATGTCCGCTCATGCTACCGCACGGGGAACGGCGCTCCCGATGAGAGGCTATCCATGATCATGCGCTTCAACTGTATCTAAATCCAAACCGCGGAAAGCCAAGAAGGCCGGCGGTTATTTCTTCGCCGAGCGCGCGCCGGCGCCGGCATTGTCGAGACCGATGAGCGTGAATGCGCTCAGCGTGGCGGCAGCGCACGTCGCCGCCCCGGCGATCATCGCGGCGTGGAAGGCGATGACAAGCTGGTTGCCCGCCGCGGTCAGCACGGAGCCGAGCAGCGCTGTCGCCACGAGCCCGCCAGTGCGCGCCACCGCACTGTTGAGGCCCGACGCCGCCCCGGTGTGGCGGTCGTCGACCGAGCTCAACACGGCGGTCGTGAGCGGGGCGACAGCGCCGCTTAAGCCGAGCGCGATCAGGAGGAGCGCCGGTAGGACCTCGGTCAAATAGCTCGGTGCAGCGCCGATCCCCATTCCGAGCACGAACCCGATCGCGACGACAAGCGACCCGATCGCGATCGGTAGCCGGGGCCCGATCCGGCCGGCAATCCCGCCCGTGAGCGGCGACGCCGCCGAGAGCACAATGGGCAGCGGCAGCAGCGCCGCACCCGCCGCGGTGGCGGAGTAACCGCCAATCTGGATAAGCACGAAGGGGACAAGCACGAAAAGTGCGCCGAGCGCGCCATAAAGGAGGAACGTCACAAGCGTCAGCCCGATGAAGCTCTTCGAGACGAAAAGGGCGAGAGGCATCATCGCACTGTCGCCGCGTCTTCTCTCGACGATGAGGAAGAGCCCCAGCAGTCCGCACGCGGTGACGCCCGCGACGATTGCGTCCTCGGTCCAGCCGCTCTCGCCCGAGCCTTTAGTCAGCGCCCAGGTGAGCGCGCCGAGCCCGACCGTTGCGAGCAGTCCGCCCGGCAAATCGAGCGTCTGATCGCTGCCGTCGCGATCGCGCGGGACATAGCGCCAGGCCATCGGGATGGCGGCGGCGGCGAGCGGCAGATTGAGCATGAAAATAAGCCGCCAGCTCCCGAGATCGATCAGCCAGCCGCCGAGTACCGGTCCGATAGCGCCCGCGACCGCGCCGGCGGCGGCCCAGACGCCAACGGCACGCCCTTTCGCCTTGCCGGCGAAGGTCGCGCCGAGGATGGCGAGGCTGTTCGGCACGAGCATCGCCGCGCCAACGCCCTGGAGCAGTCGCCCCACGAGCAGCGTCGCGACGCCGGGCGCGTTTGCACAGGCGAGAGAAGCGACGGCGAAGAGCGTGGTCCCGGCGATGAGGAGGCGTCGGCGACCGAAACGATCGCCGGCGGCTCCGCCGAGCAGAAGAAGTGCGCTAAGCGGAAGGAGATAGGCATTGATGATCCACTGCAGCGCGCTTGCATCGGCTGCGAGACTTCGCTCGATCGCCGGCAGACCGACGTTGACCACCGAACTGTCGACGAACGCGAGGCTCGATGCAAGGATGGTGGTCGCGAGCACGAGCCTCGGATGCGCGCACGGCCCCTCGAACTTCGTGCTGCGCCCCATGGCGGCATCGCAGAAGGCGTAAACGGGGGCGCTCATCGAACCTTGCTCGCGGCGGCTATCATCGAGGCGCGGGCCCCTTTAGGAGCGCGGGCGATCATGGCCACTCCTTGCAGGCGGCGTTGGTGCCGCAACGGCATGCGCTCCGCCAACGCCTTATGCAAGCATAACGACGACAGGACGAACATCCTTTGGTGGCTCGCGGAATTGGCTTGTAGGGGTTTGCAACCTCTAGCCGCAACGATGTCTCGGACCTGCGGCCGGCAAGCCTCGCCGACGACCCTCGATCTCGTGAAGCAAAGCCGCGCCGAAGCGGGGCCTTCCGATAAAAAGTGCGAGGCGCTCGGTTGGAGAAGTGCTAGGCTTCTTGAGCAGGATGTTGATACTCGCCGCCGGCGTGATGCAAACTTGAGGCGTTGGTTCAAGTCCTTGCCGGCACGTGCCAGCACCTTCCTCTTCAATTGCAAGGCCGCGGGCAAGCGCGGCGATCTCTCGAGCGACGCCGAGACGCTGCACATTTCCTGAGCTGCGGGAATATCGCGTCCGCTGACCGGCGCGAAAAAGGATTGCGACCACCGCCGATGCGGCGCTTGCACTAAAGGATAACCGCCATGGCTAACACTGACATGAACGCGCAGATGTCGGAGAAACCGGGGTTCATCGCCGCGCTTGACCAGAGCGGCGGCTCGACGCCCGGCGCTTTGCGCCAATACGGTATTCCCGACAGCGCCTATAGCGGCGATGCCGATATGTTCGGGCTCATCCACCAGATGCGTGTGCGCATCATGACGGCGCCGGCCTTTACCGGGGACAAGGTCATCGCTGCCATCCTCTTCGAAGGAACGATGGACGGTGAGGCGGGAGGCAGGCCAGTACCGTCTTTCCTCTGGGACTCACGCGGCATCGTCCCGTTTCTCAAGGTCGACAAGGGACTTGAAGCCGAGAAGAACGGCGTCCGTCTGATGAAGCCGATACCAGGCCTCGACGCTCTGCTCGCGCGAGCTGCGAAGCTCGGTATCTACGGCACGAAAATGCGCTCCACCATCAATCTTGCCTCGATGGAAGGCATCGCTGCCGTCGTCGCGCAGCAGTTCGAAGTAGCCGCCGAGATTGCCAGGTTCGGGCTCATGCCCATTCTGGAGCCGGAAGTCCTGATCAAGAGCCCTGACAAGGCCGCAGCAGAGGCCATCCTGCTCGCGGAGCTGACCAAGCGGCTGGGCGGCTTGCGGGGCGACCGTCGGGTCATGCTCAAGCTGACGATCCCGGAAGTTCCGGATCTCTACCGGCCATTGATCGAGCACGACCGTGTCGTCAGGGTCGTGGCGCTCTCTGGCGGCTACACGCGGAATGTTGCCTGCCAGCGCCTCGCCGCCAATCACGGCATGATCGCGAGCTTTTCGCGGGCTCTGATTGATGATCTCAGGCATTCCATGAGCGATGCCGAATTCAATGCAGCGCTGGCGAAAAGTATCGCCGAGATTTACCGAGCGTCGACCGTCAAGGCTTGACCATCGGCAAAAGGTAGGGCAAGGGCTGCTTCAGGCACATCTCTAGCGGGTCATGAGGTCCGCTTAGGGTCACTCAGCGACTACCCGTTGATGGCAGAAGATGGCCGAAGCAGCACAATAGCAGACGTGGTTTCGGTGAATTCGCGATACGACGGCACTTCGAAGAGGTGCCGAAAGGTGACTTTGCACTTACCCGATCAACTTCAAGACCCAGTGTCTTCGCCGCCCGGCGCCACGATTTTCGGGTGCCGGGCTGAAACGTCCGTCGAGACTTGCTTGCCGATCATCTGCGCGAGCCGATCACCGTCCGCGGAGCAGGGGTCTGCGCCCGCAGCACTTCGGGCGGGGTTCAGCGCTTCGGCAGATAGGCTTCAGTATAGAGCTTCGACATGTCGGTTGAGGCCGACAGGCTCTTCAAATCGACGAGAGAGCGCTTCAAGGTCGCAAGCGATTCCTCGTCGAATCGGCAGTCCTTCACGAACAGGTGGCCCTTCATGTCGATGTCGTAGGCCTGTGACATCACGCTCTCGGAAAATCCGGTGACGGCGCTCTCGATCTTCACCGTCTCTGCTTTGTGCGTGAAAATATAGTCGACCAACTCGATCCAGCCCGCAAGGAACGCGCGTACCGCATCCGGCTCTTTTGCAATAAGGCTGTTCGCCGCGAAGATCATCCCCGAGGCGGCCGGGCCCTCAAAGTCGGTGATCGGGGCGACGAGGCGGCCCCGCTTCTCTTCCTGCAACTTGAGGAACAGGGACGTGTTTGCAATCGAGGCGTCGACCAGATGCTGGGTCAGCCCGGCGATGATGCTGTCCGCGCCGCCACCGATCGCCACTGAGGTGACGCCGTCATCGCCCCATCCCTCCTTGTGCGCGAGATCGTGTGCGAGCCAATCGGTAAGCGAGCCAGCGCTCGTAATGCCGATCTTCTTGCTCTTGAGCTGCTTCAGCGACTGGATCGAAGAATCCCATGCCACGCCGATTGCAACAAAAGGAAAGGTGCTCGAGCTCTCGCACACGGCCATCATCGGTGCGCCCTTGGCTACAAGCGCCATCTCCGTTCCCGCGCCGTCGGCGATGTCGATGCTGCCCGCGACGAGCGCCTGCGTCATCTTGCTGCCGCCCTGGAAATTCACTATCTCGAGGTCGAGGTCGTGCTTCGTGAAGATGCCCACTGCCTCCCCGACATCGACCGCCATTTCCGGATCGGACGTGGTAATCGACTTGCCGACCGTGAGCTTGGTCGCGGCGATTGCCGGCAGCGTGGTGATGGCCGCGCCGAGCGCGAGCGCGATCGTGCTTCGGATGGCTTCGCGCATCAGGTTGCTTCGCATGGGTCTCCTCTCTTGCAGTTCGGTCAGAACAAACAGTGCACCAAGGCCGCCTGATTTGACCGATCGCCATTGATAGGGCTTCTTCTTTGTCATTCAGATGGCGAACCCGGGCAAGCAGCGGAGCATGGCCTTGTTTTTTCGCCCAGTCGATCGCTTCTCGCTGCGTCTCGAACGTGCCGAGTACATGATCGGCATGATCCTAATGTCCGCTTCCCCTCATTGACCGCCGAAAGCCGTAGAGCCGCTTACGGCCAAAGTCCCGCCAGACTGCTCGGCGCCCATGGCAGTCCTTCAGCCGCGCGGGCCGACGTTTCCGAAGCGGACATGCTGGCCAGAGAGACTAGTCACGCAGATGCTCCACAAGAGAAGCTCGACATCCATATCGACATTGCGACCTAGTTCTTTCCCCCGACGTTGGCGACGATCTCGGAGATCTCGCCTATCCGCCCCATCGTGTCGTGATAGCCTTCCTCGATCGCGCGGTCGAATGATTTCCAGTCGCGGATCCTGATGCTTTGCATCGGCGGCGCGAGCACCAGGTCGGCGTGGTCGCGGCTGCTCCGCGTCTGGATCGTGCCGCCCACCGTCGCGGCGCGCAGCAGCAGGCTGACGATTCCTGGTCCGTAATAATCCGTCGGCACGAACAGGCGATTGAATAGGCTTCTGGTCTCGCTAGCGGCGAGGCTTTGATCGCGCGCCACGTCGACGCCGATCACCGGGCCACGGCGCATCGCATCCATGACATCGCACGGCAGGTTGTTCATGACGCCGCCGTCGGCCAGCACCTCGCCATGCTCGATCGCCGGTGGCAGGACGCCGGGAATGGCGATGCTGGCGCGGAGCGCACGCCACAGCGCGCCTTGGCGCAAGACGGCAACCTCGCCGGTCGTCAAATTCGAGGCGACGGCGAAATAAGGGCGCCACATGTCTTCGACGCGGGTGTCGGCAAAATGTCGGCGCAATCTGCTCTCGACCTTGCGCCCCCGCGTCAGCGCGACGAACGGGATCGCATAGTCGCCGAGCGGATTGGATCTGACGAAACCGTCGTGCATACGCTGGTACATTTCCCGGTCGTCCCATTCGAGCGCCGCGCCGGCCGCAATGATGGCTCCCATGCTAGTGCCGCCGACGAGGTCGATCGGGATGCGCGCCTCGCGCAGTGCCTTCAAGACGCCGATATGCGCGAAACCGCGCGCGCCGCCGCCCGACAACACGAGCGCCAACGCGCGGCCTGTGACGTAGCGCGCGAGCCGGGCGATATCGGCGCGGCTTCGCATCCTGATGTGGCAGTGGAAGGTCGAGGGGTATTGGCGGAGCCACGGCTCGGCCGGCGCGGGCAAGCGCGTGGCGTCCTCTTGAAATCAGCACGAGTTCCGCCTGCCGCCACGGCAGCGTCTTTATTGCTTCGAGCAGATCCTCGTGGCAGAACGGCGACTCCTTCGTATTCGCCACCAATTGGACGCGATCGGCCTGGCGGATGCAGGTCTTGGTCCACTCCGAATCGACCGTGTCGCCGCAATAGATGAGGAGATCGTGCTCGGTTTCGAAGGCCTGGAAGACGTCCGGGCGCAGCCTCGCGGCTTCGCTGTCGACCGCGGTCGCCTTTTGACCGGCGCCGCCGACCGCTGCGACCAGCGCCG
Source organism: uncultured Alphaproteobacteria bacterium (assembly GCA_963729335.1). Classification (GTDB taxonomy): domain Bacteria; phylum Pseudomonadota; class Alphaproteobacteria; order Rhizobiales; family Xanthobacteraceae; genus BOG-931. The sequence continues at coordinate 22,729 of CAVSNN010000009.1, read as the reverse complement.
CGGCGAGCTCCGCGACCGGTGCGCCCTCGTGAAGCGGGATGAGCGCGAGCGTCTTCGGGACGGTGAAGACGCGTCGGCGAAACGACAAGGCGCGGCCGAACAGTTCGATGAGCTGCGCCGTGAACGGCAGCAGGGCTTCCGGATGCTTGCGCACGAGCGCGTCGAAACTCTGCTTGCTGAGCCAGACGAGCGAGGTATCGCGGATGGCGACGCATGTCGACGCTTGCGGCCGGTTGAGCAGAAGCGCGTATTCGCCAACGATTTCCCCCGCCTGGACCAGGACTGCCGGCTCGTCGTGGCTCACCGCCTCGACGACGAGGCCGAGGCATCCCGTCAGGACCATGTAGAGACCGGTGGCCGCGTCGTCCTGATAGAATAAAACGCGTCCGCCGGGCAGGCTGAGCCAGACAAGCTCTCCCTCAAGAGATGCCCTCGCCTCCGCGTCGAGGCTGTCGAACACTGAGGGACTCGGCAGTGGCACCCGGTAGGGCGGGAAGTCGGCGACCGGCTCTTGCATTTCGCAAATCCTGACGCCAGCGGCAGATTATTTAAAGACGCCATCCTGAGATCGAAGGCGCAGCATTCGGCGGCGAGGTTCTGCCAATTCTGCAATCCCGAGGACGCACATGCCCTTGGCCGAAACGCGGGGGAGACGCATCAGCTGCTTGCCGCCGCCATCGTCACGGCGGGCAGCCAATTGATGTTACGTCGGCGACTGGCCGATGTCTCAGTTGGGTCAGAGTGAGACGACGCTTGTGTCGAGGGGGATGTCCGCTTTCGCTCTTTGGCTGCCGAAAGCTGTCCAGCCGCTATCGGCCAAGAGCGGTCTTCGATGCGAAGAGGCGGTATGACCGCGTCTGGCACGTCTGAGAGATTGTGCGATGTCCGCGGTTCGGTCGCTATGGGGGGCAGATCGGACGTTGAATGGGCCGAATGAACCAAGCCATTTTATGAGTATGCCGCTCAGCATTCGCAGACCTCCGCAGACAGCGCCGTTGAAACATTAAACGTTGCCGCCTACATCGCGCGAGCGCATGTTGAGCTGAATAGGTTTTACCTACAGTCGGCATGGGAACGTCGGTCAAATCGGAGCCGTGAGCGGCAGGAGGATCGCGTGAGCGGAGATACGGCGCCGCTTGAAGGACCCGACCTCGCGCAAGGCGTATCAACATCGGACGTCGCCGATGGCAGCATGCTATTGGGCCACGCCTTCGGCCAAGCGGTGCTGCTCGTCCGGCGCGACCCCGCGTTCTATGCGATCGGCGCGGTCTGCACCCATTACGGCGGCCCGCTGGCACAGGGGCTCGTCGTCGGCGCTACGGTGCGCTGCCCCTGGCATCATGCCTGCTTCAGCCTCGACTCCGGCGAGGCTTTACATGCCCCGGCGCTGAGTCCCGTTCCTTGTTGGCCGGTCGAGCAGCGCGACGACAAGATCTTCGTGCGGGAAGTGGGCCCCGCGCCCGCGCCGCGTGCGAAGCAGACTGGCCAAGGGCCGGACCGGATCTTGATCGTGGGCGGCGGCGCAGCCGGCTTCGCTGCGGCGGAGCGGCTGCGGCGCGAGAATTACGATCGCAGCATAATCATGCTGAGCGACGAGGATGCAGTGCCGATCGATCGCCCCAACCTGTCGAAGGACTATCTCGCCGGGAACGCGCCAGAGGAGTGGCTGCCGCTGCGACCCGATGATTTCTATGCCAAGAATGGCATCGATCTGCGGCTCAAAACCGCTGTCGCCGGGATCGACGCACGGGCCCGCGAGGTAACGCTCGCCGATGGCAGCAAGCTTCCCTACGACCGTCTATTGCTCGCGACTGGCGCCGAGCCGAGCCGCCCGCAAATCCCGGGTGCCTCCGAAGGCCAGGTCCGCACGTTGCGCACGCTCGGCGATAGCCGCGCCATCATCGCTCGCGCCAAATCCGCGCGCCGTGCGGTGATCATGGGCGCGAGCTTCATCGGGCTCGAAGTCGCCGCGTCCTTGCGCGCCCGTGGCATCGAGGTTCACGTGGTGGCGCCGGAGAAGCGGCCGATGGAGCGCGTGCTGGGGTCGCAGATGGGCGGCTTCGTCCGCGCGCTCCATGAGGAGCATGGCGTCATCTTCCACCTTGAGGATGTCGCAACATCCATCGAGGGCGATCAGGTGAAACTCAGAAGTGGCAGCCAGATCGAGGCACAGCTCGTCGTCGCCGGAGTCGGCGTGCGCCCGCGCACCGCACTGGCCGAAGGCGCCGGGCTTGCGGTCGATCGCGGCGTCACGGTCGACCCTTATCTCGAAACGAGCGCGCCCGGCATTTTCGCCGCGGGTGACATCGCGCGCTGGCCTGATCCGCACACGGGTGAAAAGATACGCGTCGAGCATTGGGTCGTCGCCGAGCGCCAAGGCCAAGCCGCGGCGCTGAACATGCTCGGACGGCGCCAAAAGTTCGACGCTGTGCCGTTCTTCTGGAGCCAGCATTACGACATCCCGATCAATTATGTCGGCCATGCCGAGGCCTGGGATGAGCTCAGGATCGAAGGCGACATCGCCGCCAAGGACTGCGTTCTGCGCTTCGTCCGCAAATCTCGCGTGCTTGCCGCCGCTTCGATCTTCCGCGACCTCGAAAGCCTCCGGATCGAGGCTCAGATGGAGGAAGATACTGCGGCGTAGCCAGACCACATATATTTCGTGCTTGGCGGCGGTGTAACCAGAGGAGACGTCGTATGGCCGATAACGCGGAACGATTGAAGCAGCTGACCAAGGATTTTCTAGCGAAGCAGTTCTACGTTGTTCACACAACGCCCAACGCGCCCCGCGAGCAGCTCGACCGCGTGCTCCCCGAGCATCTCGAGCATCAGATCAGGCTCGAGAGGTCGGGCATCATGTTCGCGGCCGGTCCCATGGCGAATCAGGACGGTACGCCGGCCGGCGGGCTCATCGTCATTCGCGCCAAGGATTTCACCGAGGCAAAGGCCATCGCCGATTCCGACCCCTTTCACAAGAGCGGCTTGCGCAGCTACACGCTCCGGCGGTGGACAGTTAACGAAGGCAGTTACGGACTCCGTGTGAACTATTCGGACCAGAGCGTCACGATCGACTGAGACGGAACAGCCCCGCGTGGCCATTTCTGCGCGAGCGCACCGTGAGAGAAAGGTGAAGATGGCAAACTATCGTAAGACCCAGGACGCGATCTCCCGCTTGTCGCCGGAGCAGTATCGCGTGACACAGCAAAGCGGCACCGAGCCTCCCGGAACGGGCGAGCTTCTGGACAACAAGGAGCCGGGAATTTACGTCGACATCGTATCGGGCGAGCCCCTCTTCGCCTCGTCCGACAAGTTCGAATCAGGGTGCGGCTGGCCAAGCTTCACCAAACCGATCGGACCGGCCAACGTCAAGGAATTGCGGGACACGACGCATGGCATGATCCGAACCGAGGTGCGGTCGTCGTCCGGCGACAGCCACCTCGGGCACGTTTTTCCCGATGGTCCGGCGGATCGTGGCGGCTTACGCTACTGCATCAACTCGGCCTCGCTGCGCTTCGTGCATCGAGACGACATGGAGGCCGAGGGCTACGGGGCTTACCTGGATCAGGTGGAGGATGTCAGATGACCGAGGAACGGGCCCTTCTTGCCGGCGGCTGCTTCTGGGGTGTGCAGGATCTGCTTCGACGCTATCCCGGCGTGATTTCGACGCGTGTGGGATATACCGGCGGCGAGGTGCCGAATGCGACTTATCGCAATCACGGTAACCATGCCGAAGCCATCGAGATCATCTTCGATCCGGCCAAGACGACCTACCGGACGCTGCTGGAATTTTTCTTCCAGATCCATGACCCGACCACCCTGAACCGCCAGGGCAACGACCGGGGCGCCAGCTATCGTTCCGCAATCTTCTACACCAGCAATGAACAGCGGAAGGTGGCCGAAGACACGATTGCCGATGTCGATGCCTCGGGATTGTGGCCGGGGAAGGTGGTCACGCAAGTGGTACCTGCCAGCGATTTCTGGGAAGCCGAACCCGAGCACCAGGATTATCTGGAGCGCATCCCGAACGGCTACACCTGCCACTTCGTGCGGCCAGATTGGAAACTGCCGCGCCGGACAAAGGTCGCCTGACCGGCGACCACCGTTATGTCGGCGTAAAGCCGGCAAGTCCGCTCTCGTCACTAGGCCGAAATCTCGCCCGCGGGTACGCATTTCCGATAGTGGAAGTGAAGCGGACCTGGCGTGATCCCCGCAGCACTTCTGTTCTTGACCCGAAGCGGACTCTTAAGAGCGGTAGGCGGAGGCCGGCGCGCGGGTTAGCCCCGGCAGCGGCGCTACGCGTCGCGCCGGACGTGCTGGAGCAGGTAATGACGGGAACGGTGGCAATCGGAGGCCTCCTGCGGATTGGCCTTTCGGCCTTCATCTTAACATTTGGCATCCGACCGATCGTGTGTCTGCCGGGTGCTTAATATCATGAAGACGGCACGATGAGTTTCTGCGTCTAGGAATTTCTCCGGATTGCCGGTGAGCGCGCCGGCCAATTTCACGGCGCGCATCGGCACGATGCCATTTAAGCAGTCCTTTACGCACCTTAGCCTTTCATGGTTCCGAGGGAATTCCTATCCCCGGGGCCGGACGGGTGAATTCGCATATTCTTGACGTCTTCAGGACGACCGACCTGTCGCCGCCCTACCAAGGGCTTTACGATCCGTCCCTCGTCGCCGTTTCCGTCCTGATCGCGATCGCGGCGGCATTCGCCGCGCTTTCGATATCCTCGCGAATGGTCGCTGCCAGCTCATGGCAGGGCCGATGGGCGTGGACCAGCGCCGGCGCGTTCAGCATGGGCGGTGGCATCTGGGCGATGCATTTCATCGGCATGCTGGCCTTCTCGCTTGCCATGCGGGATCAAATACGACCCGTTGGGCACGCTGATTTCCATGATCCCGGGCATCCTCGCGAGCGGCGTTGCCCTCCAGGTCATTAGCGCCGTCCGGGAACCGAGTTTCCGGCGCCTGCTTTCTGGCGCCGTCCTCATGGGTGCCGGAATCGGCGCCATGCATTACTCCGGAATGGCGGCGATCAGGTCCAGTGCGCTCTTGCGTTACGACCCAAGGCTTGTCGCTGTCTCCGTAATCGTCGCCGTCGTGCTGGCCTTCATCTCCCTGCAAGCGCGCTTCGGGCTGCGCCGGCGCCAGATGTCGGAAACGGCAGCGACCACGGTCGCCGCCACCGTCATGGGCATTGCCGTGGCCGGCATGCACTACACGGCGATGCAGGCCTCGGTCTTCTTCCCGATCGCAGGTATCGATCCAACAGAAAACGTACTGCCGACGATGCTGTTGGCCTTGCTCATTGCCGTGTTCTCGGTCCTCATCGCGGGTCTCGCGATCGCTTGCTTCGATCGCCGGCCGTCAGTTGGAACTCGCGTCCGGGCTCAAGGCCGAAGTCGGGCGCCGCCAGGCATTGGAACAGGAAGCCGAAGGCGGCCGCGCGCGGCTCCAGGCGATCTTCGATGCAGTCGCCGACGCAATCGTGACAATCGACAAGCGCGGCCGGATTCAGCAATGGAGTTCCGAGCGCCCAGCGCATTTTCGGTTACACGCCCGAGGAAGTCGCGGGAGCCGATCTCACGATGTTGATGCCCGAGCCTCATCGCTCCCGTCACGACGGCTATATGGATGCGTACCACAAGACACGACACGCGAAGATCATCGGCATCGGCCGCGAACTGACGGCAATCCGCAAGGACGGCACGGAATTCCCGATCGAACTCACGGTAAGCGAGGTGCGCAACGGCGAGGAGCTGTTCTTCACCGGCATTCTCCGCGACATCACCGAGCGCAAGCGTGCCGAAACGGAGCTGGTGCGCGCGCGCGAGCAGGCCGAGGCGGCCAATCTCGCGAAGTCGCAGTTCCTCGCGACGATGAGCCACGAAATCCGCACGCCGATGAACGGCGTCCTGGGCATGGCCAACCTGCTCGCAACCACGCCGCTCAACGAGCGCCAGCAACGGCTCGTCGAGAACCTCTCGCGATCGGGTCAGGCGCTTCTCGGGCATCATCAACGACATTCTCGATTTCGCCAAGATCGAGGCCGGGCAAATTCGAGTTGTCGGCCGTGCCGTTCGATCCGCGCGAAGCGATCGCCGAGCTGACCGACCTGTTTTCCGAACGCTGCGCCAAGAAAGGCCTCGAATTCGTCTATTTCGTCGCCGAGGATGTGCCCTCGCAGCTCCTCGGCGATCCGGTGCGGCTGCGCCAGATCCTGGTCAACCTCGTCGGCAACGCGATCAAGTTCACCGAGCGCGGCGAGATCCTTGTCGAGCTGTCGCTGGCCCGGTGCGATCCCGAAGGCGTGCTGCTCAATTTCGCGGTCGAAGACACCGGCATCGGCATCGCGCCGGACCAGTGCGCTCGCGTCTTCGAATCGTTTCACCAGGTCGACGGCTCGATGACCCGCGCGCGCGGCGGATCGGGTCTCGGCCTTACTATCACGCGACAGCTCGTCGAGCTGATGGGCGGCACCATCACGGTCGAGAGCGAACTCGGGCGCGGCTCGCGCTTTGCCTTCACCGTCCGCTTCCAGCCGTCGGCCGAGGAAGCCGAAACGCGGCGCGCGCCGCGGCATACTGGCGCGCCCGCGTAAGAACGCTGCTAGCGGACGCCAACGCGGTGAGCGGTCATGTCATTTCGCTTTACCTCGCCAATTGGCAGGTCGATGCGACAACCGTTTCGAGCCTGGAGGAAGCCGAAACGTGCTTCAGCGAAGCGGCTGCGAGCCAGCCGTTCGATGCAGTCATACTCGATGTCCGGGGCTTTGGCGATCGTGCGATCGAATTTGCGCGGTCGATACGCGCGACAACCGGCGACCGCCGCACCGAAGTGATCCTGCTCGTGGGCCTGGACAGCTATATGGCCGATAGCAGCCTCGAGACGCTCGACGCCACGGCGATTCTGGCGAAGCCCGTGCGTCCGTCGGAGCTCTTCAACGCGCTGGTATCGATCGCCTCGGACGGCGCGCAGCGCAATCTCATGCCGCATTTCAAACGCCGCAAAGTGCAGACGGAGCGCCCGAATTTCGCCGCGCGCATCCTCGTTGCGGAGGACAACGCCGTCAATCAGGAGGTGGCGACGGCCATTCTCGAGATGATGGGCTGCCGCATCGTCACCGCGCCCAATGGCCGTACGGCTGTCCGGCTCTTCGCAGAGGAGAAATTCGATCTCATTCTGATGGATTGTGAGATGCCGATCATGGACGGCATCGAGGCGACGCGGCGCATCCGCGAGATCGAGACGATGTCGCAGGCGCTTCCCGATGCCAGTGCCCCGCGGCGCACACCGATCATCGCGCTGACCGCACATGCCCTCAACGATGTCCGCGGCAAATGCCTCGAAGCAGGCATGGACGATTTCCTGGTGAAGCCGTTCGACGATCGGCAGATGGCGACCACGCTTCTGCGTTGGTTGGTGCCGTCGGGCATGATGGCGGGCGACGATGCAAGCGGCGCGGCGGAACGGCCGGATGCGCAACCGGTCATCGACCCGACCGTCATCGAGGGGCTGCGCGCTCTTGACCGAAAGGGCGGCTCCTCGCGCATCGAGCGCGCGGTGTCGCGTTTCATGGAGATCGCGCCGCCGCTGGCCACGACCATTCACGAAAGCTGTACGAAAGGCGATGCCGATGTCTTGTGGCGCGCGGCCCACAGTTTGAAGTCAAGCGCGGGAGCGTTGGGCGCCAAACTGCTGTCGCGGCGCTGCGCGGAGATCGAAACACGCGCCCGCGAAGCAGGCGCCGAGGAGGCGAAATCTCTGGTGGCGGGTCTCGAGACGGATCTGGCGGCGGCGATTGCCGGCCTCAAAGCCTTGATTGGAGAAACGCATGCGGCCGCCTAGCGCTGACGCTTCCCTAAACGCGACGATCATGATCGTCGATGACGACCCGGTTTACCGCTCGCTCATGCGGCCCGCGCTCGAAGAAGCGGGCTATTCCGTTATCGAGGCTGTCGACGGCGACGACGCATTGCGTCGCTGCGCCGACGTGGCGCCTGCGCTCGTGGTCGTCGATGCCGTGATGCCGAACATCGACGGGTTTGAGCTCTGCCGGCAACTGCGCGCCCGTGCTGCGACGCAGTACCTGCCCATCCTGATGGCCACCGGGCTCGACGATCCGACCGCGCTCACGCAAGCCTATGAGGCGGGAGCCACGGATTTCGTTACCAAGCCGATTGACGGCCCAATTCTGGTCCGTCGCGTCCGTTACATGCTGCGCGGCGCGCAGAGGCTCGAGACGCTGCTACTCGACGTGCAACAGCTGCGTGCAATTCCGGGCCCGACACGGGATTTGAGCGAGCAAAGGTCATGACGATCAGTCCGGAGCATAACATGGACGACGCCGAAGCCCGCACCAAGTCGACCATCCTTATTGTCGATGACGATCCGGTCGTGCGTTCGCTGATGCGCGACGCGCTCGAGGACGAAGGCTTCGACGTCATCGAAGCCGAAGATGGCATCGCCGCCTGCAGCGTGTGCGAGCAGTCCTGCCGGTGCTGATCATCGTCGACGTCGTAATGCCGCGAATGGACGGTTTCGCGCTTTGCCGCGCCCTGCGCTCGCGGCCGCAGACCGAGCATCTGCCCATCCTGATGGCGACCGGTCTCGACGACCATGGCTCAATCGACCACCGCTTACGAGGCCGGTGCGACCGACTTCATCTCGAAGCCGCTCAACTGGCTCATCCTTGCGCACCGCATTCGCTACATGTTGCGCGCGGCCGCGCGCCTTCGACGATCTCCGTCGGACGCAGTACCGCCTCATCGCCGCGAAGGAAGCGGCCGAGGCGGCCAACCGCGCCAAGTCGGAATTTCTCGCCAATATGAGCCACGAGCTTCGCACGCCGCTCAACGCGATCATCGGCTTCTCATCGATCATGCGCGACGGCATGTTCGGCCCGATCGACGAGCGCTACGAGGAATACGCCAAGATCATCAACGACAGCGGCTCGCATCTTGCTTTCGATCATCAACGACATTCTCGACATCGCCAAGGCCGAGATCGCAGGGGCTCGAGCTTTGCCGAGGCCGAGGTCGATATCGCCGAGGCTGTCGGCTTTTTGCGCCCGCCATCGTCGACGAGATGGCGCGCAGCGGCAGCGTCACCTGCTCGTGCCGTGATCGAGAACGATTTGCCGCCGGCTTCTGGGGCGACGGCAAGAAGCTGCGGCAAATTCTTATCAATCTCCTGTCCAACGCCGTCAAATTCACCCCGGCGGGCGGCGCGTCAGCCTAACCGTCGGCCGTGAGCAGGGCGGCGGTCTCGTGTTGAGTTCGCGGACACCGGGATCGGCATTCCCGCGGACAAGATTTCGGTCGCCTTGGCGCCGTTCGGGCAGGTCGATTCGAGCCTCGCGCGCAAGTACGAAGGCGTGGGTCTCGGACTGCCGCTTACCAAGCGGCTCATCGAACTGCATGGCGGCACCATGGAAATCGTCAGCGAGCCGGGCAGGGCACGACCGTTACGGTTCGCTTTCCGTCGCGAGCGGCTGCCGATGCGCAGCGCGTCAGGCCGTCGCTGAGCCGAAATGCCGGTATGGGCGCCGCACTAGTCTTAACGCCATCTTTACTACGCAAACGTTAATTCACAGCGGATTGCCCGCGCGAAGAACTCGTTGCTGCGCGGCCCACTGGCAAGCGAGCTGACTCGTGGCAAATCTTCTTTGGCTCCAAGGCGGCGCGTGTTCCGGCAACACGATGTCGTTCCTCAATGCCGAGGAGCCGAGCGCGTGCGATCTCGTCACGGATTTCGGCATCAGCATGTTGTGGCATCCCTCGCTCGGCATGGAACTGGGCGAGGATCTGCAGGCGATGCTGCGCGCGCTCGTTGCCGGCGAGATTGCCGCTTGATGTGTTTGTGTTCGAAGGCACCGTCATCCAGGCGCCCAACGGCACCGGCGAGTGGAACCGCTTTGCCGGCCGGCCGATGAAGGATTGGGTCGCCGATCTGTCGCGCGTGGCCAATCACGTCGTCGCGGTCGGCGATTGCGCGACCTGGGGCGGCATTCCGGCGACCGCGCCCAATCCTTCCGACAGCATCGGCTCTGCAGTTTCTCAAACGCGCGCATGGCGGATTTCTCGGCAAGGATTATCGCTCCAAGTCCGGCCTGCCGGTGATCAATGTTCCCGGCTGCCCGGCGCATCCCGACTGGATGACGCAGATCATCGTCGCGCTTGCGACCGGCCGCGGCGGCGAGCTGTCGCTCGACGAGTTCCAGCGGCCGAAGACCTTCTTCAGCAGCTTCACCCAGACCGGCTGCACCCGGAACATGCATTTCTCCTACAAGGTGTCGGCGACCGAGTTCGGCCAGCGCAAGGGCTGCCTGTTCTACGATCTCGGCTGCCGCGGACCGATGACCCATTCGCCGTGCAATCGCATCCTGTGGAACCGGCAATCCTCGAAGACGCGCGCCGGCATGCCGTGCCTCGGCTGCACCGAGCCGGAATTCCCGTTCCACGATCTCGCGCCCGGCACCGTGTTCAAGACGCAGACGGTGATGGGCGTGCCGAAGTCGTTGCCGACCGGCATCGACAAGATCGGCTATATCAAGCTGTCGACCGCGGCCAAGGCGGCATCGCCGCGCTGGGCCGAAGACGACATCTTCGTGGTCTGAGCGCGCGGCGATGGCCGCGTCGGACGCAAACCCTCGACATTTCGCCGGTCGGCCGGGTCGAAGGCGACCTCGACGTGCGCGTCGAGATCGAGGACGGCCGCGTCGTCAACGCCTGGACCCAGGCCGAGCTGTTCCGCGGCCTCGAAGTCATCCTGCGCGGCAAGGATCCGCAGGCCGGGCTGATCGTGACGCCGCGCGCCTGCGGCATCTGCGGCGCCTCGCATCTTGACCTGCGCCGCCTGGGCGCTCGACACCGCCTGGCAGACCGAAGTGCCGCGCAACGCCATCCTCGCGCGCAATCTCGGCCAGATCGCCGAATCGCTGCAGAGCCTGGCGCGGCATCATTACGGGCTCTTCATGATCGACTACACCAACAAGAAATACGCGAAATCGCCGTTCTACGCCGAGGCGGTGCGGCGCTGGGCGCCCTTACCGGAACGAATTACGAAATCGGCGTCACGATTTCCGGCCGGCCGGTCGAGATCTACGCGCTGTTCGGCGGGCAATGGCCGCATTCGAGCTACATGGTGCCGGGCGGCGTGATGTGCGCGCCGACGCTGACCGACGTGACCCGCGCCTGGTCGATCCTCGAGCATTTCCGCCGCAACTGGATCGAGCCGGTTTGGCTCGGCTGCGCGCATGGAGCGCTACGAGGAGATCCGGTCGCTACGACGATTTCCTGGCCTGGCTCGACGAGAAGCCCGAGCACGCCAATTCCGATCTCGGCCTGTTACTGGCGCATGAGCGAGGACATCGGCCTCGACTCGTATGGCCGCGGCCTCGGGCGATATCTGAGCTGGGGCTACCTGCCGCACGAGGACAAGTACAACCGCCCGACCATCGAGGGGCGCGCCGAGCGCCGTCATCCGCAAGGGCGGCGTCTATGACGGCAACGGCGATCGCCACGCGCCGGTCGATCAGGCGGCGACGCGCGAGGACACGTCGCACGCCTGGTACGACGAGGGCGGCGCCGTCCATCCCTTCGACCGCGTGACCACGCCGAGCGACCATAACGCGCCGGACTTCGAGCAGCCGCTATTCCTGGTCGACCGCGGTGCTGCACGCCGAGCATGGCCGGCTCGAAACCGGCGGCTCTCGCGCGCCAGCTCGTCGCCGGCGGCACGCACGGCGAAGCCTGGCAGCACACCGATCCGCTGGTGCTCGACATGTACCGCAAGCTCGGCGGCGCCAGCGTCATGCTGCGTCATTTCGCGCGCATGCACGAAGCTGGTCGCGCTCTATCGCGAGGCCGAGCGCGCGCTGCGCGAGTTCCGCCTCAACGACCCCTGGTACATCAAGCCGATCGAGCGCGACGGCCGCGGCTGGGGCGCGACCGAGGCGGCGCGCGGCGCGCTTTGCCACTGGATCGACGTCGAAGGCGGCAAGATCCGGAACTATCAGATCGTCGCGCCGACGACGTGGAACGTCGGGCCGCGCGACGCCGCCGGCACGCGCGGGCCGATCGAGGAAGCGCTTGATCGGAACGCCGATCGCCGACCCGCACGATCCGATCGAAGTCGGGCATGTCTGCCGCTCCTACGATTCCTGCCTTGTCTGCACGGTGCACGCCCATGACGCCGCACCGGCGAAGAGCTTGCGCGCTTCCGCACCGCCTGAACGGCGGATCAGCGCGATGAGGGATGCCAAGATCAGCACGCCGAGAAACTGCGCATCGATCGCGGAACTGCTGGAAGTCGGGCCTCGAGACGCAGGTCGAGCCGTTTCCCGAGACCGAGAAGGAATTCGGCGAGATCATCGGCGAGTTGCGCGCGCTCGATCCCGGCCGACCTCGAGGGCAAGCTGGTGATCGGCGGCTTTCTCGACCAGCCTACGGGCCCGACAGCTGCGCTGCATGGAATGCATCTATTTTCTGGTGAACCGGAAATGGTGCGACCTGCCCGAGCTGGCGGTTCCGGTCGAGCCCGACTGGTACTGCCGGCTGTGGCGGATCTGAACAAAGGCCGGGATCGGATGATCGCCATCATCGGCTGCGGCAATCCCAATCGCGCGGCGACGACGGCGCCGGCGGCGAGGTCCTGCGGCTTCTCGCGGCTGCGCGGCTCGGCGCGATGCGTCGCGGCGTCAAGCTGCTCGATGCCGGGACCGACGGCGCGGCGGTCATGTTCGCGGCGCGCGGCTGCCGGCGGCTGATCATCGTCGATGCCTGCCGCACCGGCGCCGATCCGGGCGCGGTGTTCGAAGTACCGGGCGACGAGCTGCGCGATCGGCGACGGTCCTCCGCTCGCGACCCACGAATTCCGCTGGGACCACGCGATCGCGGCCGGCCGCCGGATGTTTCGCGACGATTTTCCCGCCGATGTGACGGTCTTCCTGATCGAGGCGCGAATCGCTCGATTTCGGCATCGGGCTAGCGCCGTGCGTCGCCGCAGCCGTCGCCAAGGTCGCCGACCGGATCGCGACGCTGCTTGCCGCGTCGGACCCGGCGCGCGGAGATCGCGGCATGAGCGCTGGCCGGCTCGAGGCCGAACTTGACGCCGCGCTCGCCGCCGCGGACGATGCATCCGCCACGCCAGCCGAGCGCGCCGAGATGCTGATGGAAATCGCGATGGGGCTGCAGCAGCGGCCGAAGACGCCGGATCATCTTGCCGGCGCGGTCGCGCTTTACGATCGCGCGCTGTCGCTTTGCCCGCCGGACGAACGCCTCCTGCGCGCACGGCTCTCGGCGCGGCGCGGCACCGCGCTCCAGGCGATGCCGGAGGACGGCACCGACGCGCTCGAAGCAGCGCGCCTTGCCTACGAGGAAGCGATCCCGGTGCTCGCCGAGCTCGGGCGGCCCGGAGGAGGTTGCCGAGGCCGAGATGAATCTCGGCCTCGTCCTGCAATATCTTGCCGGCGCCGGCCGCGCCCGCTTGACCGACGCCATCGCCGCCTATCAGCGCGCGCTGCGCACCTTCGACCGCGCCCGCTTTCCGGCCGAGTTCGCGATCCTGCAGAACAACCTTGCGACCGCGTTTCTGGCGATGCCGCTGGTCGACGAGCGCGCAAAGATGCGCGAGGCGCTCGCCGTGCAGGCTTTCGAGGAAGGGCTCAAGGTCGTCACCCTGATCGACCATCCGTCCGAATACGCGATGCTGCAGAACAATCTCGGCAACGCGCTGCAATACGCATCGTCGAGCCACGCCGTCGAGAACAATCTGCGCGCGATCGAGGCCTATGACGAAGCGCTGAAGGTGCGCACGCGCGACACGGCGCCGCTCGAATACGCCAACACCATCGCCAACAAGGCCAATTGCCTGATGAATCTGCCGGACGATCCGAGCGATCCGTCGACCGGCAATCAGCGCCAATCTGGCGCAGGCGAAGATCTATCTCGAAGAGGCGCAGCGCGATCTTCGACGCAGCACGGCGACCGCGCGAAGGCGCGGCTCGTCGCCGAGCCGCTGGCCGATGCTTGCAGTCGGCGTCTTGCGGCTGACAGGCTCGCGATGGACAGCCTCAGCCCTGCCAATGCGCGCGACGAGACGCTGGCCAATCTCGCCGGCGACGTTGCGCGCCTCGAGGCGACCGTCGAGTCCTGGGCCGAAGGCCCGCGCGATACGGTTCGCGCCTATCGCGCAGGCCATCGACGCGCTGCATGCCGAGGCGCTGCGCCGGCTGGTCCGGACCCTGCGCGCCAGTGCCGGCGCCACGCGGCACTGCGCGAGCGGTGGCTGACGAGGTCGTCTATGCCGTGCTCCGCCATCACGGCATCCTCAAGCCGAGCATCGCCGAGCGTGTCGAGGCGGCGCTCGAGACCGTGCGGCCGATGCTCGCCGGCCACGGCGGCGATGTCGAGCTTGTCCGGGTCGACCCGCCGGCCGCCGAGATCCGGCTTCATCGGCGCGTGCGACAGTTGCCCTGCCTCGACGCTGACGATCGATGCCGCCGTCAAGACGGCGGTTCAGGCCGCCTGCCCCGAGATCACCGAGATCGTCCAGGCGAAGGACGCGAGCTGCGTCCGCTCCGCAATCTTGCCGCACGGCACGGAGGGTGCGTGGTTTCCGGCCGGCATGATCGCCGACATGCCGGAGGGCGGCATTCGTGCGATTACGCTCGGTGGGAGGGCGGTCATCCTCGGGCGCAGCGGCACGCGCGTGACTTGCTTCGACGACGCCTGCGTGCATCTCGGGGCGGCGCTTTACGGTGGGATTGCAAGAGAGGGAATCCTCACTTGTCCGTGGCACGGCTTCCGCTACGACCTTCTGACCGGCGCGTGTCAATCCGCGCCTGGCCTCGCGCTTCGCGCGCATGAAACCATGGTGGTCGGTCTCCGTGTCCTCGTTCGGCTCGCGGCATAGACCATGCGCGTCTCGCTCACTCAGCACCATCGCGATGCGGCTTGGCTCAGCGCCGGCGGCGTGCTGCAGCCGCTTCCGTTGCTCAAGGTCGGAGGCGCCCGGGTCATGCTTGGCGGCCTCGCGCGCGAGGACGCGCTGGTCGAGCCAATTCGTGCCGCGGCACGATAATCTCTTCGGGCCGCGCGGCGCGGCCATGGCGAGCGCCAACGGTCCGCTCGTCGTTGCCGACACCGGCCATCACCGCCTGCTGATCTGGCGCGACGCTCCGCATGACGACTTTACGCCCGCCGATTTCGTCGTCGGCCAGCGCGATCTCGACGAGCGAGGGCCGCAACGCCAAGCGTCGGCGTCGGCCCCGCAACGCTCAACGTGCCGACGGGCGTCGCGATTGGCGCCGGCATGCTCGCGCTTGCCGATGCGTGGAACCACCGCGTGCTGCTGTGGCACGGCGTGCCCGAGACTTCGAACCGGCCGGCCGACGTCGTGCTCGGGCAAGCCGATTTCACGAGCAGCCTCGCCAATCGCGGCGGGCCGCGCCCGACGCCGACACGCTCAACTGGTGCTACGGCGTCGCCATCTGCGACGGGCGTCTCGTTGTGGCGGACACCGGCAACCGCCGTGTGCTGGTGTGGAACTCCCTGCCGCGCGTCGAACGGCACGCCGGCCGATCTCGTGCTCGGCCAGAGCGACTTCACGACGCGCGATGACGGCGGCTGTGGTCCGCTCCGCGCAAGCGGCATGCGCTGGCCGCACGCCGCCGCGATGCTGGCCGGCCGGTTGTTCGTCGCCGATGCCGGAACGAGCCGGATCATGGTCTGGCATGGCGTGCCCGGCGCGAACGGCGCGCCATGCGATGTGGTGCTTGGGACAGTCGGATTTCGACGGCATCGATCACAATCGCGGCGCCTACGATCCAAGCGCCGCGTCGCTCAACATGCCCTATGGCATTGCGGCGCTGCGGCGGCTGCTCATCGTCGCCGACACGGCGAATTCGCGGCTCCTCGGGTTTCGATCTCACCGACGATCGAGACCGGGGCATCGCGCCGACCGTATCGCCGGGCAGCGCACGTTCCGCGAAAAGGGCGAGAACCGATGGGAACGCGCCGGGCCGCGACGGCCTGTGCTGGCCCTTCGCAGTTTCGACTTGCGGCGACGTACCGTGATCATCGCGGATACCGGAAACAATCGCGTCCTTCTCTGGGAGGCGCATGACCCCCGCATCGCACGCCGAGCCGCGCCGCGAAATCCGCGTGCGCGGCCGCGTCCAAGGCGTGGGATTTCGCCCGACCGTCTGGCGCCTCGCGCGCGAGCTTGGTCTTGCGGGCGAGGTGCTAAACGATGCGGAAGGCGTGCTGATCCGCGTCGCCGGCGAGGAGCTCGCGATCGCGCGCCTCATTGCCCGATTGCGAGCCGAGGCGCCGCCGCTCGCCCGGATCGATGGCATCGACAGGCACCATCTTGCGTCGCGATCTCGCGCCGGGCTTTCGCATCGTCGAGAGCCGCGGGCGGCGTCACGCGCACCGAGATCGCGCCCGATGCCGCGCTCTGCGCCGCGTGCGCCGCCGAGATCCTCGACCCCTACCAGCGGCGCTTCCGCTACGCCTTCGCCACTTGCACGCATTGCGGGCCGCGCCTCAGCATCGCCACCGCGATCCCCTACGACCGCGCCGACGACGACGATGGCAGGTTTCGCGCTATGCGCCGCACTGCCGCGCCGAATACGAGGACCCGGCCGACCGGCGGTTCCACGCCGAAGCCACCGCCTGCCATGTCTGCGGGCCGAAGCCGCAGCTCATGCGTTGCGACGGGCGCGCCGTCACCTTCGAGAGCTATTCGATGCTCGACGATTGCGATGCAGTCGTGCACGCTGCTGCAACGCGGGCATATCGTCGCGATCAAGGGGATCGGCGGCTATCAGCTCGCCTGCGACGCGACCAACGGCGACGCGGTGGCGCGGCTGCGCCAGCGCCAAGCGGCGCGAGAGCAAGCCGTTGGCGCTGATGGCGCGCGATCTCGACATCATCCGGCGCTATTGCGCGCCAAACGACGAGGAAGAGCGCCAGCTGCACGAGCTCCGGCGGGCCCGATCGTGTTGCTGCGCGCTGACGGGCGAACGCTCTGCCGGAGGCGGTGGCGCCGGGCTTCGGCACGCTCGGCTTCATGCTGCCGACCACGCCGCTGCATCTCCTCGCTGCTGCGCCGGATGGATCGGCCCGTCGTGATGACCAGCGGCAATCTCACCGACGAGCCGCAGATCATCGACGACGGCGAGGCGCTTGCGCCGGCTCGGCGGCATCGCCGAATTCGCGCTTGTCCACGACCGTCCGATCGCCATCCGGCTCGACGATTTCGGTGGTGCGGGTGATGGACGGCGCTGCGCGCGTGCTGCGCCGCGGACGCGGCTATGCGCCGGCGCCGATCGACGCTGCCGGCAGGCTTTGCCGCTGCGCCCGACCTCCTCGCCTTCGGCGGCGAGCTGAAAGCAACGTTCTGCCTTCTCACGGACGGCAAAGCCGTTCTTGTCGCAGCATATCGGCGATCTCGAGGACGCCGAGACATTCGACGACTACCGCCGCAGCCTCGAGCACTTCGCGGCGCTTCATTCGACCACGAGCCGGCCGCGATCGTGGCCGATCGCCATCCCGATTATCTCTCGTCGCAAGCTTGCTCGCGCGCGGGCGCGCGATGCCGGACTGCCGCTCATCGAAGTCCAGCATCATCACGCCCATGTCGCCGCCTGCCTTGCCGAAAACGGACGCCCGCTCGATGCGCCGCCGGTGCTGGGCATCGTGCTCGACGGGCTCGGCTGGGGCGACGACGGCACGATCTGGGGCGGCGAATTCCTGCTGGCCGATTATCGGACGTCACGTCGGCTCGGCGACCTTCAAGCCGGTTGCCATGCCAGGCGGCGACGCCGCCGCGCGCGAGCCGTGGCGCAATCTCTATGCCCATCTGATGGCAGAGATGGGCTGGGCCGAACTCGCGATGAATTTCGCCGACTCGACACTTCATCGCGACCTTGCCGCGAAGCCGCGGGCGACGCTCGACGCCATGATCCGCGCCGGCACCAACGCGCCGAAGGCGTCGTCTTGCGGCCGGCTGTTCGACGCCGTGGCGGCGGCCCTCGGACTTTGCCGCGAGCGCCAGGGACATGAGGGCGAGGCCGCATCGCGGCTCGAGGCGTTGGTCTCGGACGAGACCCTGCGCGAGGAAGACGAAGCGCTCGCCTATCCCTTCACCATCCCCAACCTGCCGGATACCGGCCTTCCCTATATCGAGCCGCTGGCGATGTGGCGCGCGATCCTCGGCGATCTCGATCCTCGGCACGCCAGCGCCGGTCATGGCCGCGCGCTTCCACAAGGGCTTGGCCAAAGCGATCGCCGCGATGGCGCGGAAAGCTCGCGCGCGTCGACGAAGACGAACCGTCGCGCTTCGACACCGTCGCGCTGTCGGGCGGCTGTTTTCAGAACGCGGTGCTGCTCGAGGACACGGCGCGTCGCCTCGCGCCGCGGGCTTCACCGTGCTGGCGCACGCGCGCGTGCCGCCGAACGACGGCGGCCTTGCGCTCGGCCAGGCGGCGATCGCCGCCGCGCAGGCTCTGCCGGCGGCGCAGGCTGAGGAGAAATCCATGTGCCTCGGCATTCCCGGACAGATCGTGCGGATCGACGACGCGGCGCAGAAAGCTCGCGACCGTCGATGTCGCGGGCGTCCGCCGCCAGATCAACATCGCCTGCATCGTCGATGCCGCGCATCCGGCCGATGCCTGCGTCGGCGACTGGGTTCTCGTCCATGTCGGCTTCGCCATGAGCCGCATCGACGAGACGCAGGCGGCGGAAACCCTGCGCATCCTCACCGAACTCGGCGAGGCGCAGGCGGAGCTCGACGCCATGCGCACCGGCGTCGAGCAGCTGAGGGGATCCGGCGATGTCAAGCGAAGCATCTCGACCGGCCTTTACCCGTTTCTTGCCGGCGACGCGCCAGGATGCCGGCTCAGCTCGATGCCGCGCTCGCTTCGCTCGATCGAGGCGAAAGGCGCGCGACGGGCGCGACACCAGCGCGCGGTTCTTCGCCGAGCAGGCGGCGGCGCTGCTCGCCGCGGCACGGGCGCTCGCCGAGGTCTTCGCGGGCGGCGGCCGCCTGTTCACCATGGGCAATGGCGGGTCGAGCTGCGATGCCGCGCATGTCGCGGTCGAGTTCCTGCATCCCGTCACCGCCGGCCGGCCGGCGCTTGCCGGCGATCAACCTCGCGGCCGACGTCGCCATGCTGTCCGCGATCGGCAACGATCTCGGCTTCGAGCACGCCTTCCTTCGCCAGATCGTGGCGCATGGCCGCGCCGGCGACGCCGTCATCGCGCTCTCGACCAGCGGCAATTCGGCGAACCTGCTCGCCGCCTTCGCCAAAGCCAGGGAGATGGGCATGACCACGATCGCACTCACCGGCGGCGATGGCGGGCGAATGCGGAGCTCGCGGAATCGTCGACCATTGTCTCGTCGTGCCGTCGACTTCGATCCACCGCATCCAGGAATGCCACGTCGCCGCCTATCACATCCTCTGGGATCTGGTGCACACGCTGCTTGCCGACCGGCGCGGCTCGGCGGCGACGGAGGCCGTCGCATGAAATATGTCGACGAATTCCGCGACCGCGACAAGGCGCTGTCCCTGATCCGCGAGATCGAAGCCGTTGGTCGGCCGCGCTCGCGCGCGCCGACGGACGGCCGATCCGCATCATGGAAGTGTGCGGCGGCCATACGCATTCGATCTTCCGCTACGGCCTCGAGGGCCTGCTGCCGAAGGCGATCGAGCTGGTGCATGGGCCGGGCTGCCCGGTCTGCGTGCTGCCGATGGGCCGGATCGACGATGCGTCGCCATCGCCGAACGACCGAGACGTGATCTTCACCACCTTCGGCGACGCGCATGCGCGTGCCCGGCTCGCGCAAGAGCCTGATGCAGGCGAAAGCCGACGGCGCCGACATCCGCATCGTCTATTCGCCGATGGACGCGCTGGCGCTGGCGCGCGCCAATCCCGGACCGCGAGGTGGTGTTCTTCGGCCTCGGCTTCGAGACGACGATGCCGTCGACCGCGCTCACGGTGCTCGAGGCCGAGCGCGAGGGCATCGGGAACTTCTCGGTGTTCTGCAATCACATCACGATCGTGCCGACGATCAAGGCGATCCTCGACAGCCCCGATCTGCGGATCGACGGCTTTCTCGGCCCCGGTCACGTCTCGATGGTGATCGGCACCGCGCCTTACGAGTTCATCGCCCGGCATTACCGCAAGCCGATGGTCGTCGCCGGGTTCGAACCGCTCGACATCCTGCAGTCGATCTGGATGGTGCTGCGGCAGATCAAGGAGCGGCCGCGCCGAGGTCGAGAACCAGTATGCGCGCGTCGTCGCCGACGGCGGCAATGCAGCGGCGCTTGCGGCCGTCGCCGCGGTCTATGAGCTGCGCGAATTCTTCGAATGGCGCGGGCTCGGCTCGATCGACCATTCCGGCGTGCGCTTTCGCGACGCCTATGCGCGCTTCGACGCCGAGCGCAGATTCGCCGTGCCGAGCGTGCGCGATCGCCGATCCGAAATCCTGCCAATGCGGCGAGGTGCTGAAGGGCGTGCTGAAGCCGTGGCAGTGCAAGGTGTTCGGCACGGCCTGCACGCCGGAGACGCCGCTCGGCGCGCTGATGGTCTCGTCGGAAGGCGCCTGCGCCGCCTATTATCGCTATGCCGGCGCTCGCGCGCGGGCGGATGCGGCATGAACGCCATCTCCGATCCCGCGCGCACGCCGGCTCGGCACGCGTCGCACGTGCCGACCGTCACGCTGGCGCATGGCGGCGGCGGCAAGGCGATGAAGGACCTGATCGACGACGTGTTCGTCGCGCGCGTTCGACAATCCGCATGCTGGCGCCGCTGGACGACCAGGCGCGCCTCGGTCTCGCCGGCGCTCGCCGCGCGCGGCGACCGGCTCGCCTTCACGACCGACAGCTTCGTCGTCGATCCGCTGTTCTTTCCCGGCGGCGACATCGGCAAGCTCGCGGTCTGCGGCACGGTCAACGACCTCGCGGTCGGCGGCGCCGTGCCGCTCTACCTTTCTTGCGCGGCGATCGTCGAGGAAGGCTGCCCGTCGAGCTGCTGCGCCGCGTCGCGCGCTCGATGGCGGCGACGGCGCGCGAGGCCGGCGTGCGCATCGTCACCGGCGACACCAAGGTCGTGCGAGCGCGGCGCCTGCGACAAGCTGTTCCTGACCACGACCGGGCATCGGCGTGATCCGCGCGCGGCGTCGAACTCGGCGCGCATCTGGCGCGGCCTGGCGACGTGGTGCTCGTGAACGGCCTGCTCGGCGACCACGGCGCGGCGATCCTCGCGGCGCGCGGCGACCTGGCGCTGGACGGCGCCGATCGACAGCGACTGCGCGCCGCTGCATGGCCTGGTCGACGCGCTGCTCGCGCGCCTGCCCCGGCACGCGCTTCCTGCGCGACGCGACGCGCGGCGGCGTCGCCACGGTGCTCAACGAAATCGCCGAGGCCGCGCAGGTCGAGATCGAGATCGACGAGAGACGCCGTGCCGATCCGCGAGGAGGTCAAGGGTTTTTGCGAGATCCTCGGCCTCGATCCGCTCTATCTGGCGAACGAGGGCAAGCTCGTCGCCGTCGTGCCGGCGGACGAAGCCGATGCGCGCGCTGGCCGCGATGCGCGCGCATCCGCTCGGCGGCGACGCGTGCGTGCATCGGCCGGATCGCCGAGCGGCGAGCGCGGCGCGTCATCATGCGGACCCTGCTCGGCGGCCGGCGGATCGTCGACATGCTGGTCGGCGACCAATTGCCGCGCATCTGCTGAGGCCGGCGCATGCACGAACTCGCCATCACGCCGCAACATCGTCGCGATCGTCAGCGAGGCCGCGACGGCCGCCGGGTGCGCCGGGTCACGCTCGAGATCGGCAAGCTCTCCGGCGTGATGGCCGACGCGATCGCGTTCTGCTTCGATATGGTCGCGCGAAGGGACCGCGCTCGACGGCGCCGTGCTCGACATCCGACTGATCGACGGCCGGGCGCGCTGCCACGATTGCGGCGCCGAATTCGCGGCCGAGACGATCTGTTGCACGCTGTGCCCTGCGGATCTCGGCGCGTCAGCTGCGCTGCCGGCGAGGAACTGAACGTCAAGTCGATCGAAATCGAGGAGGCGGCCTGATGTGCGGTCATTGCGGATGCGGCAGGACGGCGACGGTCGCGGATGCCGACCGATCACGACATGTCCATGCCGACGGCACGCGCCACAGCCACGCGCATGACCATGCGCATCATCACCACGACGCACGACCATGACCACGATCATCGCCGCAGACGTCGCTGGTCGAGATCGAGACCCGGATCCTCGCCAAGAACGACGCGCTGGCGGCGAAGAACCGCGCCTGGTTCGCCGGGCCGCGAGATCCTGGCGCTCAATCTCGTCAGCTCGCCCGGCGCCGGCAAGACGACGCTGCTCGAGCGCACGATCCGCGATCTGCGGCGGCGAGCTCGCCGATCTCGGTGCTCGAGGGCGATCAGGCGACCGAGCCTCGACGGCGAGCGCATCCGCGCCGCCGGCGCGCCGGCGGTGCAGATCAACACCGGCACCGGCTGCCATCTCGAAGCCGACATGGTCGCGCGCGGCCTCGCCGAGCTGCGGCCGCCGGTCGGCTCCATGGTGATGATCGAGAATGTCGGCAACCTCGTCTGCCCGGCGCTGTTCGATCTCGGCGAGCGGGCCAAGGTCGTCGATCCTCTCGGTGACCGAGGGCGAGGACAAGCCGCTCAAATATCCGCACATGTTCCGCGCCGCC
>CAVSNN010000008.1:0-423391 GCA_963729335.1 uncultured Alphaproteobacteria bacterium | reverse complement strand
CTGCCGCGCACCGAGACGACCACGCCGAGATTCTATAAACTGCTTTTGTTTTCCATATCCTGGACGACTGCCTGAGGATGCGCGGCGACTAAAGAATCCCTGAGTAAAGAGTTCGCCGCTAGCATCTTCAAATATACTCGAAAACAGTCGATCAGTCGCAACGGTCGATGATCTGAACTACGCGCAGGGGACCTGGACCGCAGACAAGAAGGGTCCTCACGGAAGAACCTGCCAGCCAACGGACACTGGCTCATCGTGAGCAAGTGCCAAGGGCAGAATTGCTTGCGCTGCTTTCACAACGGCAAGGTCGCGATGCCGCCGCCAAAGTGACTTGGCTCCTAACTAACGCCAGGGTTTGGTCGAGAGAATTCTGACCGAGCCCTTTCGATCCGCCATTTTTTGAGCACCCTTGAGGCGCTCAAAAAGATAGCAGTGTTCTTGCTTGAACAGGCACAATGCCTGTTCGCGGCGTAATAGGCGGTTATTTCCGATTGGGTCACAAATGGAAGTGCCGCTCTTAAATCGCGATGTCCGCTTTAGACTGAAAACGGCGTTACTCTGTTTATGAGTACGCGCCCTAGCCGGCGCCGTTGTCGGCGCGGACTACGGATGCGGCGGCTTATCCAAACCTCCAGCCAGAAACCGGCCGATGGCGTGCAACGCGCCGTACTGGTCCAGATCCTCGTGCCCGCCTTCGAGAAAACGCACGATGTGCTTGTTGCCTTTGGCAAGGTCGAACATCTGCTCGCCCATGGCGTAGGGAACGACGCGGTCGTTGGCCTGCGTCGTTTCGGCTGACATTTGGCTGACACAAGTTGGCGGCAGCAGGCTCGACCATGATTGAAGAAACCGCCGCGCGGCCGGAACCGGTCCGGACGCCGCGCTTCGGCCTTTCGGGAAAGCTCCTCGTCCTCACGATCCTGTTCGTGATGATCGCGGAAGTGCTGATCTATGTGCCGTCGGTCGCCAATTTCCGCGTCGTCTGGCTCAAGGACCGTCTGGCCACCGCCTATACCGCGGCGCTGGTGCTCGATGCGGCGCCGAACGGCGTGGTCTCCGACGCGCTCGCCAAGCAAATTCTCGACTCGATCGGCGCGCGCGCCGTCGCCATGAAGATGGGTAAGCGGCGGCGCATGCTGGCGGTCGACGACATGCCGCCGGCGGTCGCCGCGACCTTCGACATGCGCAACTATCAGCACGCTTCGACGCCATCGTCGACGCGTTCAAGATGATGCTCAATACCAAGAACGACGTGATGCGCGTGGTCGGCCCGGCGCCGATGGGCGGCGAATATATCGAGCTGGTCATGGACGAACAGCCGCTGCGCAAGGCGATGCTGCGCTATTCGGTCGACATTCTGTTATTGTCGCTCGTCATCTCCGGCATCACCGCGGCGCTGGTTTATCTGGCGCTGCATTACATGTTCGTCCGCCCGATGCGCCGCGTCACCGCCAATATGATCGCGTTCCGCGCCGATCCGGAGAATGCCGACCGCGTCATCGTGCCGTCGGCGCGCGCCGACGAGATCGGCACCGCCGAGCGCGAGCTTGCCACGATGCAGACCGAGCTCGCCTCGATGCTGCATCAGAAGAGCCGGCTCGCCGCGCTCGGGCTCGCGGTGTCCAAGATCAATCACGATCTGCGCAACCTGCTGGCCTCGGCGCAGTTGTTCTCCGACCGGCTCGCCAAAATTCCCGATCCCGGCGTGCAGCGCTTCGCGCCGAAGCTGATGCACGCGCTTGAGCGCGCCATCGCGTTTTGCCAGTCGACGCTGTCCTACGGCCGGTTGCAGGAGCCGCCGCCGGAGCGCCGGCAAATCCTGCTCGAACCTCTGGTCGAGGAGGTGCACGAGACGCTTGGGGCTCGGCCCCGATGCGCCGATCCGCTGGATCGGCGCGGTCGAGCGCGGGCTCGTCGTGGAGGCCGATTACGACCAGCTTTTCCGCATCCTGCTCAATCTCGCGCGCAATGCCGTGCAGGCGCTAGAAAGCCGCGCCGACCGCGATCCCGGCCGCGACCAAATCCGCATCACCGGCCGCCGCGAGGGCGCCGTGGTGGTGATCGAAGTGTCCGATACCGGCCCCGGTTTTTCCGAACAGGCGCGCGCGCATCTGTTCGAGGCGTTCCAGGGCTCGACCCGCACCGGCGGCGCCGGCCTCGGGCTTGCCATCGCCGCCGAACTCGTGCGCGCGCATGGCGGCGAAATCCGCCTGGTCGAGGGCACCATCGGGGCGACGCTGCGGCTGACCATTCCCGACCGCGCCGTCGAGCTTGCCGCCCATCGCGGCGCGCGGGCGCACGGCTGAGGCAGGAAACGGATCGACGATGGATTTGACGCAAATTATCGGCGTGCTCAGCACCATCTTTATTGTCGGATTTCTCGTCTTTGGATTGCGTCGCGGCTTGCGGCAAAAGCGCGAAAACCGGCGCGATTAGAGCCGCTCCATCGGCTACGCTCCCACTCGCGCCGGCGAGCTGTCGCCCATCGCTGAGCGCGGGTGCACGGATAGTTCTGGTCGCTCGGCCCGCTGGCAGCGCAACCTGATTGGTGCTAAGTAATACCCGGTGTTGCAGAGGTATTACCGAGGCGCAAATGACCGTGACAGTGACGCGCAAAGGACAGGTCACAATCCCCAAGCAAGTGCGGGATCGCCTTGGCATCAATCCTGGCAGCAGGGTCGACTGGGAGATCGCTGAAAACGGCGCCTTATTGCGTAGAAGCGGCAAGCACGCGGTCAAGCCGAGCCGCTTCGAGCGCATGCGAGGCACTGCGACCAGCGGCCTCAGCACGGACGAGATCATGGCGCTGACCCGCAGCGGCGCCTGATGACTCTCGTCGACACCAATGTCCTCCTCAACGTCGCGACTGACGATTCGAAATGGGCACGCTGGTCGCTGCATCAACTCGATGCGGCAGCGCTTCGCGGCCAGGTACTGATCAATGCCGTCGTATACGCCGAGTTCTCGATCGGATACGCGCGTATCGAGGAAGCAGACCGCGTCCTTGCCAATGTCGGACTTGATCTCACTGAGATGCCGAGGGCGGCCCTGTTTCTCGCCGGCAAGGTGTTCCAGCGCTATCGTGCCCAAAGAGGCGGCCGCACAGGAGTATTGCCGGATTTCTTTATCGGCGCCCACGCCGCCGTCGCGCAGATTCCGTTGCTCACCCGCGATCCACGTCCCTACCGGACGTATTTTACAGGCATCACGCTCATCGCACCGGACGAGACCGCGCCGATCTGATGTGGCGGACGGGTCCCCGCGCTTGCCATCGCGCGGCGAAGCCTATAGCTACGGCACGCGCCGCGCCCGTAGCTCAGCTGGATAGAGCACCAGACTACGAATCTGGGGGTCAGGAGTTCGAATCTCTTCGGGCGCGCCAATTCAACTATTAGCCAACGATTTAGAGGGAGCATAATTCTTCGGTTGTCCGGCTCGACAAAACGGTCGCGTATGCGTCGCAGTTCGGATCGTTTTGAGTTCAGGGTCCAGACCGTGTAAGATGTGTGCGATGAATGAGCCGCTGAAAAATATCCCGCATGGCGAAGCCATTCCGCCGACACCGCCGCGGACGCGACTGGGCGAGTGGCTGTTGCGAATCCGAGAGCGTATCGTCGCGTCGGGGGAGCCGTTGTTGTCGTGGAGCGAAATTGAGCACGAGGCCGCCGAACGCGGCGGCGGGGCCGAGCAGCCCGGCTGTTGAATGGTCATCACGTTCGTTGACGCCGGCGTGCTGATCGCCGCAGCCCGCGGTAGGACCGAAGTGTCCGCCCAGGCGATGGCAATTCTCGATGATCCGGATCGCTCATTTGCTTCAAGCGAATTTGTTCGCCTCGAAGTGTTGCCGAAGGCTCTTTTTAACCGCAAATCCGACGAGGCTGAATTTTACCTTGAGTTCTTTCGCGCCGTTTCGCACTGGCCGCCGAACGCGGACGCTGTGGTGCGGCAGGCCTACGATATTGGCGTGAAGTTCGGATTGGCCGCGCTCGACGCGCTGCATGTCGCGGCGGCGATGAGCGCCGGCGCCGAAGAGCTTGTCACGACCGAAAAACCCAGCAAGCCCCTGCACCGCAGGACGAATATCCGCGTGCGTTCAATTCAAGCCGGTTCATGATAATCGCCGGCTATCGGCAATAAGCGACCGCACGGGTGGCGGCGGGAAGTTTGGCTGCCGGGCGCGGCCAATGCCGACCGTCGCGCCGGGACGGTCGCGGTCAATTTCCGCCGCGGGCGCACGCTTGGCACCGCCGACCCTCCATGATAGCCTTTTTGCAGCTCATGAGGGTGAGCCAACCAATAACGTCAAGCCGGCTCGATCGCCTCCGTCGAGCCAATCCCGGGGATGTCGAGAAAGGATACGCCATGGCGCAGAAACCGAGTGCTTCCACAAGCCCTGAAAAGGACGAAGCCTCGCGACCGAGAACAGCGGGGTATTGGCGTCAAAACTGGTCGACCGTTTCGCGATCTGGTCCGGCGTCGCCGGACTGATCCCGCTGCCGGTCATCGACGTCGTGGCGGTCGGCGGCCTGCAGCTGCAGATGCTGCGCCGGCTGTCGCAAATCTACGACGTGCAGTTCTCCGAGAACCGCGGCAAGGCGCTGATCGCGGCGCTCGCCGGCTGCATGATCCCGGCGACCAGCGGCATGGGCGCCGCCAGCGCCATGAAGTTCGTGCCGGTCGTCAACATCCTGGC
Source organism: uncultured Alphaproteobacteria bacterium (assembly GCA_963729335.1). Classification (GTDB taxonomy): domain Bacteria; phylum Pseudomonadota; class Alphaproteobacteria; order Rhizobiales; family Xanthobacteraceae; genus BOG-931. The sequence continues at coordinate 418,698 of CAVSNN010000008.1, read as the reverse complement.
CGCCGGCTTCGTCATGCCGGTATTGTCGGCCGGCGCCACCTATGCCATCGGCAAGGCGTTCATCCAGCATTTCGAATCGGGCGGCACGCTGCTCGATTTCAATCCCCCCGATTATCGCGAGTTCGTCAAGTCGCAGAAGGAAATGTGGGACTCTCGCGCCAAGGGCTCCGGCAGCACGGGGGCGGCGTCGACCGGCTCGTGACTTGCGCGGGTCGAAGCCGATGAAGCAGCAGTCTTCGCCAGTCGTAACAGTCATCGACGGAGGCGACCGAGCACCATGGCCGCAGCCATCCTCGCCTACATACTCGTGTGCCTGCTCACGGGCTTTACCGGCACCCATCGCCGCATGGGGTTTTGGGGGACATTCTTCCTCGCGCTTTTCACTACTCCGTTGGTGGTGTTGCCTGTGCTGTTCATCACCGGCCCATCGCGGCGCGTCGAATGGCGTCGCCGTAACGTAGAGTAACTGTCGGCAAGCGCATCCGTCTCCTTAAGCCGTCGGCGGCGCGTGTTGATGTAGACGGACGACCGCGCGCTAATGTCCTTCTTCCAGCTCGTTCGCCGCGAAATGCACGGCTCGATGCCGAAGCTGGTCGTTCATGTCCGGTCTCGGCGGCATCAGCAATGCCTGCATCCTCGCCGCCATCAATGCGGCAATGCAGAGCGCCGGCAACGGGCAAAAGCCCGGGCTGTGGGCCGCCTCGCTTTTCCTGGTCGCGCTGTTTCTGTTCATGAAGTCCCAGCAATACGTCACCATCACCGCCACCGCCGAGATCGAGGCCATCATCCACAAAATCCGGGTGCGGCTGATGGATCATGATCAGGCACTCCGAGCTTCTGGAACTGGAACGGATCGGCCGCGCGCGCATCGTCGCCGCGGTCACCAGCGATACCGCGATACTCACGCAAGCGAGCAATATGCTCTGCTTCACGGTGCAGGGCGCGGTCCTGATCTTTTTCGTCGGGCTTTACATCGCCTATCTGTCGCTCACCGCGTTCACGCTGACCGTCGTCATCGTCAGCGGCGCCGGAACGATCTTCCACTTCAAGAATAAGCCGGCTGAGCGAGCAGAAGGCGGAATCGGCGGCGTGGGAGCGCCGGCTGTTCGACCGGCTGATCGACTTCCTCGACGGCTTCAAGGAGGTGCAGGCTGCAACAGCGCGCGCAGCGCCGATCTGTTCGACGACGCGGTCGAAGTGTCGAAGACCGCGGCCAACATCAAAATCCGCACCCAGGCCGAAACCTTCAAAATGATCGTGACGTCGCAGATCTCGATGTACGTCCTGCTCGGCGCCGTCGTGTTCGTGGCGCCCAATTTGAGCGATTCGCTCGGCGGCTCGTCGATCGCCAAGACCACGACGGCATTGTTGTTCGTCGTCGGCGCCTGTTTCGGCCTGGTGCAATCGATACCGATCTTGCTCAACGCCAATGCCGCGGCCGACCGGATCGAGCGGTTGGAAGCGGCGTTGCAAGACACTCTTGTCGCGGTCGAGCCGCGCGCCATTGCGGCGCCGAAGCGCTTCGACAAGATCGAGCTGCGCGACATCGTGTTCCGCTACGTCGACAAATTTTCCGACACCGTGTTCAAGATCGGGCCGCTGAACTTCACCTTGCGCGTCCGGCGAACTCGTCTTCATCACCGGCGGCAACGGCTCGGGCAAATCGACGTTTTTGCGGGTGCTGTCCGGGCTGTATCCTCCGGATTCCGGCGAAATCGCGCTTGACGGGATGCGCCGTCAACGACGCGACGCGCGACGAATATCGCGCGCTGATGTCGGCGATTTTCTTCGATTATCATCTGTTCCAGCGGCTTTATGGGATATCGGAAGCCGACCCGCGCCGAGGTCGCTCGCCTGCTGAGGCAATTCCGTTTGGACGACAAGACCTGCTTTTCGCAGGGCGAGTTTCGCACGCTCGATCTTTCCGGCGGCCAGCGCCGGCGTCTCGCGCTGATCGTCAGCTTGCTTGGAGAAACGTCCGATCATGCTGCTCGACGAATGGACGGCCGAGCAGGACCCTGAATTTCGCCGCAAATTCTATGACGAACTGCTGCCGGAAATGATGCGGGCGGGCGCGACCGTCGTGGTGATCACGCACGACGACCGCTATCTCGACGAGCTGCACGCTGCCCGCGCGCCGCATCCGGATGGACGAAGGCCGTATTGTCGACGAGCGGGCAATGGGCTGATGATAGGGTCCGGTGGGGAACGGCTGATGGCGAAGTACCCAGAGTCCATCGATGACCTGCCGCCGCCGCGGCGGCGCGGATGGTGGCGTTATCTCGGACGCCATCTGCCGGGCTTTTCCGTCGTCGTCCTGATGGCGATGCTCGCCGTCGTCGTGCTGTGGCCTTACGTCGTGATCACGGTTCCGAGCGGCCGAGTCGGCGTGCTGTGGAAGCGGTTCAACGGCCTCGATCTTTACTGCTGGTGCTGGGTCGGCCGCGGCACGGTGCTCGATCCGCGCGAACTGCGCGAGGAAGGTCTGCACATCATCTGGCCGTGGGACAAGCTGTTCCTCTACGATTTGAGGCTGCAATCCTCGACCCAGACCTACAACGCCATTTCCAAGGACGGCGTGAACGTGCGGCGCGCAGATCAGCGTGCGCTATCAACTGCTGCACAATTCCGTCGCCGTGCTGCACAAATTCATCGGTCCGGATTACCTGAATTCGGTCGTCGGTCCCGGAAATCGGCAGCCAGGCGCGGCAAGTCATTTCGCAGTACACGGCGGAAGAGGTTTATACGTCGCGGGAATCGATTCAGAAGCAAATCCGCGACAATGCGCAAAAGAGCCTCGCCGCCAATCTCGAACAAATTGGTGCAGCCGGAGGCCGATGGAGCAGCCGGACCCCAGGCACTACAACGACTTCCTGCAGAACGCGATCCAAATCCTCGATACGCTGGTGCTCGTCGATCGAATTGCCGCCGGAAATCGTGGCGGCGATCAACCGGCAGACCGAGCAGTACTACATGATCCAGGAATACAAATTCCGGGTGCAGCGCGAAGCCGAGGAATCCAAACGCAAGCAGATCGAGGCCGACGGCATCGCCGCGTTCCAGAAGACGGTCAGCCAGGGAATTTCGGAATCCTATCTGCGCTGGCGCGGCATCGAGGCCACGCTGCAACTGGCGCAGTCGCCCAACACCAAGATCGTGATCATCGGCTCCGGCAAGGATGGCCTGCCGATCATTCTCGGCAATGTCGATATTCCCGTCGCGCCGGGCAACGCCGCCGCAACCGGCCGTCACCGGCGCTGACCCCGCGCCCGGCGCGTCTGCCGCCGCCGGCCAGCAAGCCGCCGGCCGCGCCGCCGCCCGCCGGCGGCGCAACGACAGGCAAGCCGACCGGCGAAGCGACGCCGCCCACAGGCGGCGCAACCGGCATTAAGCCGACCGGCGAAGCGACGCCGCCGACTCCGACAAGACGGCCACCACCGCGCCGGCGAGCGACGAAGCGCAGCCGGCGTCATCGAGCCCGCTCGACCCTGCCCAGGTCCAGGCCATCCTTTCGCGCATCTCCGGCGCCTTGAGCTTACGCGGCGACCGGCACCAGTTCCGGCAACCGCAGCAAAGCCGAAACCGTAATGGGGAGTGCCAGGTGAGCGACAGGACGAATGAACGCCGCCCGGTCCCGGACAGGTTTCGGCGACGCCTGTTTGCGACGGGGAAAGCCGGACTCGTCGCGATCGCCGCATGCCTTGTCGCCCTGTTGGGCATCCTCGTCGGCGGCCATCTCTACGGCCGGTATTTGGCGTCCCGCGATCTCGGCGGCCGCGATGCCGCCGCTGAAGAATTGCGTGCCGAAAACCAGATGCTGAAAAGGAAAATCGACGACCAGAGCGCGCAAGCTCACCGCCTTGCAAGCCAAGCTCGACGGCGTGCAGGCGACGTTGAATGCGATCATGCCCGCGGCGAACACCTACAACATCAGTCCCAATCAATCGCTTGTCGTCGCCGACGGTCGTTTGACCGTCGGCCTGGTCGGTTCTCCCGGCAACGAAAGCGTCACGCTGGACATCAACGGCAAGCAGCAGACGGCGAGCGCCGGACAGGTCATCAGCGTTGCGCCCGACGCCGCGACCGATTGCCAGGTGCAGGTGCAGTCCTTCGATATGTTCAAGGCGGTGCTGACCGCCTCATGTGCGCCCGCCAAGCCGCAGTGACCGTTCCGGCAATGCCCGGTCCGGATGCGGATGGATTGCCCGGCCTGGCGCTATTCCCAGATCAGCACGTTGGGCGGGGCGGCGTCGCCGCCGAGCAACGCGGCCTGCCGCAACAGGGTGTAGCCGACGCCGGCAAGCCCGCGGAACAGGCCCAGATTGAATTGCCGCTTGCCGGCATTCCAGCGGTAATCGCCGGTCGCGCCGGCCCGTTGCAGCACCGCCGACAGCCGCCGCGCGGCAAGCGCACGAAGATCGCTGCGTCCGAGCGCGCCGGCCGCCTCGCAAATAAACTCGATCCGGCCGAGCGTGCCGCAGCACAGCGTATCCACTTCGCCGGGCGGGCCTTGCTCGACGCCGATGACGGCATTGCCGATATCGGCGGCGAGGAGTGCGGCGTCCATTTTGGGATTTTTGCCGCCGCGCCGTTGGGTGCCCAGACGCGCCAGACCGATGCCGGGCGCGCCGTGGCACCATTGGCATGGCCATGCCGGCGCGCCGGGATTGCGCAAATCGGGCCAGTTGTGCCGCGCCGGATCGTAACTTGAATCCTCATACGCCATGCATTCCGCCGCGGCGTCGGCGAAGTCTTGCCGGCCGGTCGCCGCCGCCAGCGCCGCGAGCGCATAGGCAAAGCCGGCGGCGCCGTGCGACATGCCGTTCAAGGCTTGGCTGCCTAATCCCTGGCCGAGAAAGCTGCGGCGGCCGTTGGCGCCGCGCCGGGGCTGCGCCAAGAGATGCTCGCCGCATTTGCCGGCGCGGTCGAGCGCGTCGGCGGATGCGCCGTCGCGATAAAGCCGAAGCAGCGCAAGGATGGCGCCGGCGCTGCCGCCCATGACGTCGAGCTGCCGGTCCGCCGCAATCAGTTCGTCGGTGAATAGCTGCACCGCCGCCGCGGCGTCGGCGCGCAGCTCGGCGCGCCCAAGGCCCTTTGCCATCGCGGTGAGCGCATAGACGATCGAGCCGAGCCCGGTGGCGCCGCCGATGCCGATGAGGCGGGCCATGCGCGCCGCGTTGCGGCTTTTCAGGTTCCGCCGCAGCCGGGCAATGGCGGCGAGCGCCAGTTCGGCCGAATGTTCGCTTCCGGTCGCCGCCGCATGGGCGGCGAGAAAGACCGCAATGCCGGTCGTGCCGTTGTAGAGATCGGGGCCGAGGCAGACCAACTGGCAAACTTCCGAATCGCCGAGCCAGTCGAGACCGATCCAGGCGGCGCCCGGCCCGCGGCGGATGGCATGCCGCGACAGTTCGGCCGCGATGCGGTCGGCTTCGGCGATGAAAATCTCCCGCGTTGGCGCGATAGCCGCGCCGCCGCGCGCAACCTCGTCGCGCGGCGCCTGTTGCCGCGCCGGGTCCGCCGCCGCCGGCACAATCGCATTGGTATTGGCCCCGATGACGTCGATCTGCCAGGCGATCTCCCGGTCGTCGAGGTTTTGCAGGCGCGCCCGCGCCCGCGCCAGGCCGGGGGTGGCGTCGGTCCGAACCGCAATGCCGGCGCCGTCGCCGATCGCGCTACCGTCGCTCGGGGAGGTGAAATGCGGCACGTTCAACGCCAACAGCGCGTCGCGCTCGGCGCGCTGCAACGGCCACAGCGGATCGTCGTCCTTGTCCCATTCGGCCAGCCGCGACATGAAGTCGGCCTGCGCCGACCACAGCGCGCCGTCGTCCATGCTGCGATGATCTTTCAGGCGTCGCAGCAGCATGTCGTAGAACCGGGTCGGGCGGATCACCCGGCGCACGGCGACGCCGGCGAAGCCGTCGAATAAAATTTCCGGATTTGCGTTGCGGATCCGCTGCAGCAGGAATTTCGCATAATCGGCGAAACCGGCGACGAAGCCGTCGATGTGGTCGGCGAATTTGGCGTAACGGCCGCCGACATGCGGCAGATTGGTATTGCTCGCGCCGGGCTGTTTCGCTTTCGCCGGTCGCATGGCGTCGGAGTTGACGTCAGTCCAGGCGATCACCGTTCTGGCGCCCCAGTCCGGCGTCATGCCGCCCATGACGAAGACGTTGTTGTCGACCGAGTGTCCATAGGCCGGCAGCAAGCCGACGGTCATGACCGAGTTGGCGACGATATCCATGGCGGCGTCGAAGGCTTCGCCCTCGGCGTCGCCGGCTTTGTGCTCCTCGGCAGTCGGCTGCAGGATGGTTTCGAGGTCGACCGGCACCGGGTGCTCGCCGTGCGCGATCATGTTCTCCTGATGCATGTCGGTCGCGGCGAACAGGTGCAACAGCGCAAGCCAGCCGCCGGCGCGGCGGAAGAATCGCGCGCATCCGGCAGCGTCGGCGCATCCGGCGTGATCGATGAATTCGGTCCAGCCGTAGCCGTCGCGGTCGAGCGCGCGCACCGCTTGCAGCGCAATCGGAGCGTCGGCGCGGTTGAGCCGTTCGATCAAGCGGTGCCAGGCCACGTCGAGCCGCAAATCCTTCGGCTTGTACACGATCCGCGCGCCGTCGGCGAAAGTGACGATGCGCACCGAACGGCCGCCGTGATGCGGATCGGAAAGCTCGCCCTCGACCGCGGCGATGCGGGCATCGGCGCGCGGTTGCAGGAATTCGCGGCGGATGATCGGCATGTCGGCGGCAAGCCGCCCGACGAATTCGCGCGAGGTCTCGATCCATTGCCGGGTCAGTGTTGCAAAGAGCCGCAACAAGACCGGCTTGTCTTCGAACAGGCGGCGAAAGCCGCCGGCTTTCATCGCGGCGACGAATTGGTCGTAGCCCGGGGTGCCGGCGTCGCGCGCTGCGGCGAAGCGCTGGTAGATGGCCGGCGCGCCAAGGCCGGACAATTCCTCCAGCAGCGCCTGCGCCAGGCCGGCGCGGGCGGTGGCGGTCCATGCGGCGGCCGCCGCGTCGAGCCCCTGCCAGAGCCGCGCCTCGGCCTCGTCGACCACCGGCAGCAATAGCTCTTCGAACGCGCACAGGTCGCGCCCAAGCCCGGTGCCAGGTCTGGTGCCAGGTCTGGCGCCCGGTCTCGCGCTTGGCGTCGGACTGCGCAGTGCCCCCTCGATCCAGACGGCGTCGTCGAGCCAGGCCGGGGCTGGACCGGCGGCAACCAAGGCCACCGCGGCGAGCCGCTCGCGCACCTTGGCGGGCGCCAAGCCGTCGCGCTTAAGCCGCCGCGCGAACAGCGCTTCGTCGCCCGCTGCGGCGGCGCGGCGCCATGCCGAAAGCCGCCGCGCCGCGAGCTCGGTATCGCCGGCGCCGCCGGGCGACGGCGCAATGGCGGCGGACAGCAATTCGTCGATGGTCGCGGCGTGCAGCCGCAAGCGCTCGTAAAAAGCATCCACCGCCGCCGCTCCGACCGGGTTGTCTCGTTCGTTGGCCGTCCCGCCTCTTCCCATAACCCAAGCCGTCCTGCCAGCGCCGGCACCACGCCGCCTAAGGGCCGATTTTTGCCGCTTCTCCGCACCCCGACGGGGCCGAGTTTACGGTCCTGAATGGGGGCGGAAATCGCCCGATTTATCTCCGGAAATCAGTCACCTGTCACATTGCCCGGATAGACTTTACAGTGTGCGCCGCCGATGATTTAATGGGCATGTGGCGGGGGGGTTTCGCGAATTTCTCGTCCTGCCTGGTGACTGCCGGCGCCGCTGGCGAACGAAAGGAACAAAGTTATGAATGACATCCACATCGACCAGAGGGAAGAAGAGATCCTCACCTTTGAAGTCTCCGACGAGGCGCTGGAAGCCGCGGCGGGCACGGTGAAGGAAAAGACTGGGTCTTTCACGCTTTCTTTCTGCTCTGGCTTGGATACCTGCCCCGCTTGATCGGCGGTTAAGGCCGGTCTCGGCTTGATAATTCATCACTGACGGTCGGACTGACAGGTTTCCGACGAGGCGCTGGAAACAACGGCGCCTCGTTATTCCTGTTGCATCTAGCCAGCGGTATTGTCGCCGCCCGCCGGTCGCGCCCTTTGGCGTTGCCGGCCGGGGGCCTTTTTATCGCCGCAAGCGGCGGAACGGGACTCTTTGCCGCGCTCCGGCGATGAAATTTTGCCGGACAAGCAACGGAAAAATCCGCTGGCTGCCCGATCGGCAGACCGGCCGAGCGCATCCGTTATGCCCGCGCCGTTACCCGTCCAATCGATCCACCAATTCGGCCCAGCACGCCAGTCCGTGCTGCCGGGTAAACCGCGCATCGAGCATGGCGCGCGCCCGAAGCCCCATATCGGTAACGCTCGCCGGCGCATCCGCCCATCGTTGCAACGCGCCAACCAGCCTCGCGGCGTCGCCCGGCGCGACCGCGAGCCCGCAGGCATGTTGCTCGACGAGCCGCGCCACTTCGCCGTTCCGGTCGCCGATGAAAACGATCGGCTTGCCGGCCGCGGCGATGCCGTAAAGCTTGCTCGGCAAGAGCAGGCCTTCGAGCGCCGGATTGAGCGACAGCCAATGCGCGTCGGGTACGTTCAGTGAATGCGGGAGCATCGACCGCTCCTGATAGGGCATGAAGCGGAACGAGCCGTCGAGGCGGCGCTGCCTGGCGTTTGCCGCCAGTTCGTCGAAGCGCTTGCCGCCGCCGATCATGAGAAAGACAAAGCGCGGATCGTCGCGCAGCCGCTCGGCGGCGGCGAACACCGTGTCATATTCATGCGCGCGGCCCAGATTACCGGAATAGCCGAGGACGAATTTGCCGGACAGCCCCCAGTCTTGGCGCAATGGATTATCCGCCTCCGCGATCGGCCGAATGTTCTCGTCGTCGCACCAATTGGCGATGACATGGACCCGCGCCGCCGGCGCGCCCAACGCTTCGACCCGGCGCGCCATGAGATCGCCGACGACAACGGTCGCCACGGCCTGCCGCAAAGAACGGTCGCGCAACGCGGCCAGTGTCGCGGCGGCCGGGCCGCGCATCAACGGCACGCCCAACACCACGGCAGTTTCCGGGTAAATGTCCTGCAGCCAATTGACCAGGCGCGCGCCGCGGCGATGGGCCACGTTCATGACAACCGCGGCAACCAGCGGTGGGTCGGTCTTAGCGATGACGATGTCGCCCGGCCGCACCAATCCGGCAAGGCGGCGGCGGACCGACCGGTAAAACGAGGCATAGTCGAGCGAGCGGCCGAGCAAGGCGCCGCGGCCGAATCGGGTCGTGGCGACGCGGTGCACGTTTACGCCATTGACGGTTTCGCGATCCGGCAGCGCCGCCTTGGCGTCGTCGTAGATTTGCCGCGAGGCGATGACGTGCACCTCGCGGCCGGCGCCGGCCAGATGAAAGGCGAGATCGGCAAGGATTTGACTTGTCGCGGAGTGGTCGGGAAAGAAATACCTGTTGACGAAAATCAGTCGACGCATCGGTTTTAATCGCGACCGGCCGTAATCCGCCCGTCACGCCTCCGCCGGCTGTTCATGGACGATGAACGGGCGGATCGAATTGCCGCGCAACGGTTCTTCGAAAGATGGACGCCGGGATCGCCGTAAACTTCGGAGGTCGAAGCCTGCAGGGTCTTGGCGCGCAGCCGTTTGCCCAGCCCCAGCATATTGATGGCGCCGTGGACAACGGTCTTGGCGGTCTGCACCGGATCGCGCCGATAGCGAATCGGCGGGGCCGGACAGGCCGGATTGAAGATCCGATCGACCTCGACATAGAGCGGAAAGGTCACGTCGCGGCGGACCGGCTCGAAACGACGGTGGTCGAGCAGGCCGGCCATATTGCGCCGGGCGCCGGTGAAATAATTGCCGGCGCAAATGATGCTGGCGCCGTCCTTGACCAGCCGCTCGCAAAACTGCGAGCCGAGAAATCCGGCGCCCCCGGTCACCAGCACGCGTTTTTCGAGATGCATGCGCGAAAAACTCCGCAACAGCGAAGGCTCTACCGTTACCGCACCATGCGATTTGAGATCGTGAACTTAAGGCCCCGCAGATCAAGTAAGGCCGAGTCGCCGTCGCGCCGCTGCATGGCGGCAGTACGACACGAATGAGCGCGCTCCGTAACCGAGACAGCTACCGACAACGAGACCGAACACCAATTCAAATATGGCTGACCTTGCACGTGGTGGTTTCCAGTAGGCGGTTCGACTTATAACAAAATATCGGTGTAAAACTCCATTGAAAACTTGACAAATTACAAATCTATATACGGGCTCCGGCGCGACCCTCAGGCGGTTTTCGCTTGGCGCGCAACGACATAATTCTCCATCACCAAGACGTCCATTTTGGTGCGCAGGAAGCAGTCCAAGGCCTCTTGCGGCCCGCACACCACCGGCTCGTTTTCATTGAACGAGGTGTTGAGAACCATTGGAACTCCGGTCTGCCGGGCAAACGACTGGATCACCGCGTAATAGCGGGGATTATCGGCGCGATCGACGGTTTGGAGCCGTCCGGTGCCGTCGACATGGGTCACGGCGGGAATCTGGCTGCGGCGCTCCGGGCGGATGGGGAACACCTGCAACATGAACGGCACGTCGTCGTCGCGCTCGAACCAATCGGCGACCGCTTCGCGCAGCACCGACGGCGCGAAGGGGCGGAAGGATTCCCGGCGTTTAATCTTTAGATTGAGGATGTTCTTCATATCGGCGCGACGCGGGTCGCCGAGGATCGAGCGATTGCCCAGCGCCCGGGGGCCCCATTCCATGCGGCCCTGGAACCAGCCGACTACCATGCCGTCGGCGACCGCGCGTGCGGTCATGTCGGCGAGTTCGGTCTCGTCGGCGAGGTGGCGCACTTCGCAATGCTCGGCTTCGAGCGCCGCGCTCCGATCGGCTAACAGCACGCCGATTTCGGTGTCCGAAAACGCCGGGCCCCAAAAGGCATGGGTCATCGGCGCGGTGCGGGCGCCGAGTCGATGCCACACGACAGCGGCGGCTCCGATTGCGCCGCCGGCGTCGCCGGCCGCCGACTGCAAATAACATTGCCGGAACGCGGTGCGATCCCGGATCTTGCCATTGGCGACGGAATTGTAGGCACAGCCGCCGGCGAGCGCGATCGCGGTCTGGCCGTAGCGGCGCTGCACCGAATTCAACAGATGGAAGAACGCGTCCTCATAGACGGCCTGCGTCGCCCAGGCGAGATTGCGATGCCGATCCGTGATCGGCGCATCGGGGTCGCGCGGCGGCCCGAGCGCGTCCAGCAAGGCCGGCGAGAACAACGAACCACAGACCGGTTCGCCACCCGCCCACTCGTAGGCAATGTCTTCGCGGTGATGGCGGAAGTAGTCCAGGTCGAGCGCGAAACTGCCGTCCTCGCGCAACGACAGCAGCCGGCTCACCTCGTCCCGGCACGACGGATCGCCGTAGGCGGCAAGCCCCATCAGCTTGTATTCGTCGCCGTAATGCGGGAAGCCGAGATATTGCGTCATGGCCTGGTAGAAAATGCCGAGCGAATGCGGAAACAGGATGCGGCCGTCGAGCGACAGCGCGGTGTCCTCGCCGCAGCCCCATGCGGCGCTGGCGAAATCGCCAAACCCGTCGACCGACACAACGGCGGCCTCGCGAAACGGCGATAGGTAAAACGCCGAGGCGAGATGGGCCAGATGGTGTTCGACATGGGCGACGGCGCCGGAAAACGCCCGGCCCGGCAGCGCGCCAAGCTCGTCGGCAAGGCCGGCGACCCGGTTGCGATTGCGCAGCTGGTTGAGCAGCAAGCGCGGGCTCGGCCGGCGCGACGCAACATAAGCGAGCTTGCGGAGAAAGTTGGCGCGGCCGCTGCGGTTGACGGCGAGGTAGTCGACGTTGCTCAAATCGACCTTGGCTTCCTTTAAGCAATAGCCGATCGCTTGCGATGGGAAGCCGGCCCAATGCTTGATGCGCCGAAACCGCTCCTCCTCGGCGGCGGCCACGAGAACGCCGTCGCGCAGGATGCAGGCCGCCGAGTCAGCGTGGTAGGCATTGATGCCGAGTATTATCAAATTCGATACCGTCGATTGGGATTGCCAATATATCAGAAAATGCCGGTCTTCTGACTTGCGCGATGGCTCGGTGGCGAACGGCTGGAAAAGCTCAAGCGCACCTTCACCGCCGGCCGGTCGGTGTAAGCTCGTCCGCAGTCCGATGCCGCGGATCCCTCACTGGCATTGCCGGTACATTGCCAACAGCTGCGGGCCGGACAGATAGATCATTTCCGAGCCGAGCCCGCCGTTTTGTGCGATCCATTGCCGAATGGGATTTGGATAGAAACTCATCAGCGTCCGCGTCGCCGGCTCATTCGTAACGGGCAAGCCGAGAAAACCGGGGCGCCAGGCCGCATGGAAGCCGAGCACCGCATTGGGCGTGACGCAAATCCGGTTATGCGGCACGATGCCGAGCACGATCGTGCAGGCCGATTCGCACGCGCCGTCGATGACGACCTGCTGCCCGGAATCGCGCAACGCCACAAAACGCGACCAATAGGCGCCGATATTGCCGCCCTTGTCGTTGGTTATCCGCACGACGGCCGCCGCGGTCCGCGGCCAGGCCGCGACAAGGATCGCGGCGAACCACATCATTGCGATCGGCGCTGTTGCCAACAACGGACGCCCGCGCTTTGGCGCGGGACCGCCGGTAATCAATCGAATAACGAAAGTCAGCGCGTCAAGGACTTGCAGGACTGGAACTGCTGGAAGTGGTGACCGCCTCGTAGATGCCTAAACCCACCAGGGCCCCGGCGCCGACGCCCAAAATCAGCCCGCCGTAGTCGGGACCATTCTGCGCATTGGAGCCCGAGGCGCAGGGCGACAATGGCGCGATCGTGGTCACCGATCCGGGCTGCACGTCGACCGTGCATCCATCGTCGTACACGACAGTCGCGGCACCGCCCGGACTGACCATGACGGAGTCGCCGACATTGGCGTCAATGCGGCTGTTGACCGGCTGGAAGCCTTGGCCCTGACTGATCAAAAGGTTGCCCTGACCCGGCTCGATTGTGGCAGCCCAAGCGGAGCCGCTGAGCAACATTGCGCAGCAAAACGCGCCAACGAACGGTCGTTTGCCCATGCTCTCCATCCCTGAATTCCGCAACCGCGAAGTTTATAGCACCGAAATCGGTTACCTGAATCTTAACATCCGAATTTTCAATTCTTGTGTTGCGTTTGTGCAACATGGTTAGGCGATCTGCTACAACACCAGAAGACCACATTATCGTGGCTCTAAGCACCTGTAATAAAATAGTTTTGTGGTATTCCGGGCGCCAGACCCGCGCTCAATCTGTGTTGCCGTATTCTGGCAAGTCACCCGCCCAAGTCGCCCGTCCAGGTCACCCGTCCTTGGCGAAGGCACCGGCCGCACAGAAGGAGTCAATCCCCGCAAATGCCCGGCTTTAAAAGGAGCTGATTCTAACAGGGAGGCGTAGCCGATTACGATCACGGCTGCGAACCACTCGCAGCAGTGAAATCGGCTGCCATCTCAAACGGTATCGAAAGGCGCGGCTTGGGGGTCGAATATCTCTAGCACCCGCGAATAATGAAAATCAGCGTATCAAGGACTCGCGGGACTGGCATTGCTACTGGATCGCGTTCCCTCGTAGATCGCAAAGCCAGCAACGCCGAGCACGCCCGCACCCACGATTAGAGCGCCGGCATAATTGTTGTTGTCCTGGGCATACGATCCGGAGGCGCAGGGCGACAGCGGCGCGACCGTCGTGACCCCTCCCGGCTGGACGTTGACCGTGCAGCCGTCATCGTAGACGACTGTGGCGGTGCCGCCCGGACCGACCATGACGGAGTCGCCGACATTGGCGTCAATGCGGCTGTTGACCGGCTGGAAGCCTTGGCCCTGGCTGATCAAAAGATTGCCCTGCCCCGGCTCAACTGTCGCCGCCCAGGCCGAGCTGCTAAGGACCATTGCGCAGCAGACAATACCAACCAGTGACCGAGTGCCCATGATTCGTCCCCCAAAACTTGCTCTACCGATGGGGTCATAGTACATGGATTCCATCGCCTGCCAAGCTCCTGCTACCCTGCTCGCATAATTTTTTGGCGTTCTTAAACCATTTTTTAACGAACTGTTGCTTTTGAGCGACTCAACACAATCCCACCATATTATGGGGTACTAAGTATCTGGCACCATAGAGTTTTACGTGGCTGGGCGAGGCACCGTGATTGACCTGCATTGCCATATCCTACCGGGAATCGACGACGGCGCTAGCGATTCATCCGTATCCCTGGCGATGGCCAGGGCCATGGTCGCGCAAGGCGTGACCGACGTCGCTTGCACCCCGCATATCCTGCCCGGGCTTTATCACAATTCCGGCCCGGACATCCGCGAGGCGACGCAGCGGCTGCAAGAGCTTCTCGATCAAGAGGGAATCCCGCTCCGCCTGACCACCGGCGCGGACGTTCACATGAGCCCCGATTTCATTTCCGGGCTTCGTTCCGGCCGTCTCCTCACTCTTGCCGATTCGCGCTACGTGCTGGTCGAGCCGCCACACCATTCGGTGCCGCCGCAACTAGAGGATTTTTTCTTCAATTTGATGGTCGCGGGCTACGCGCCAATTCTCACCCATCCGGAGCGGCTGTCCTGGGTGCCGTCGCGCTACGAGACCATCAAAAAGCTCGTTCGGGCGGGAGTTTGGATGCAAATTACGGCCGGCTCCGTCGCTGGTGCCTTCGGCCGTAATGCCTTATACTGGTCGCAACGCATGTTAGACGATGGGTGCGTGCACCTCCTTGCGTCCGATGCTCACGATGCAGAGCGCCGACCCCCGGATTTAGCTGCCGGGCGCGAGAATGTGGCAAGGCGCGTTGGCGCTGAAGAAGCCCAGCGCATGGTGTTTACGCGGCCTGCAGGGATATTGAAGGATCAACTGCCTTCGAGCTTGCCGGGGCCATTAGGAGTGGCAGATGCCGAAACCGCGTCTTCTACGGAAGCCGCCGCCGGGGCCCGGAGGCTTGGCCATGCGCCTGTGGGCGGCCACGGCGTTGATGGTTTGCGTGGCCTGTCTGGGCGGTTGCGCCGGTTCTTCAGGTAATGCCGTTGCGATGAATGGCGGCGCCGGAGATGCTTCGGGCATAGCAGGGTATAGTTCAGACGGCGCCGTGGCCTCGCTCTCGGCGTCGAGCGCGAGTGCCTTTGCTCCTACCTCTGCAGTGGAGCATTCGAGCGCGGCCAGTCAGGCGGCGGACACTCTCACCGCCGTCGCGAAACCTGGGAATGCAGCCTACAAGATAGGTCCTTTGGACCTTCTCGGTATATCGGTTTTCAAAGTGCCTGACTTAAACAAGGACGTGCAAGTCGCGGAAGACGGGACCATCAATTACCCCCTGGTCGGCGAGGTTCCGGCTGCCGGACGAACCGCTCAGCAGCTCGAACAGGAGCTTACGGCGAAGCTCGGCGCCAAATATCTGCGCGACCCGCAGGTCACGGTTATGATCAAAGAATACAACAGCCAACGCGTTACCGTGGCGGGTTCGGTGAAAACATCTGGCGTTTATGCGATCAAAGGCAGTACCTCGCTGATGCAGGTTGTCGCGATGGCTGGCGACGTTGATACCAGCACCGATTCCGGCGATGTCGTAATCTTCAGAAACATCAACGGTCAGCGCTCGGCCGCAAAATTCGACCTCGATGCGATCAGAGGAGGCAAGGCCGCGGATCCCCAAGTCGAACCTGGGGACGTTGTTGTTGTCGATTCGTCAGCCACGAAAGTTGCCCTGCACAACGTTTTGACCGCGTTGCCTATAGCCACGACTGCCGCCGTGTTCTCGGGACTGTGAGCGCCGAAGCATGAATTATCATCGAGCCAACGTGCCCGAGGACAGCGATGCGAAGCCCGGGAGCGTGGTCCCGGCGGGCCAACATGTCCCGGTCGCGCGCGATCCGTATAGCAGTGCAGTCGGTCCCTATGGCGGACCGGCCGTTGGCGCAGGATCGGATTTTCAGATCGACCTGATTGAGTATTTGCGCATTCTGATCAAGCGGCGATGGCTCATCGTCAGCATGCTCGGCGCGGCGCTCGTTATCGCGAGCCTGATAACGCTGATGAAGACCCCGCT
Organism: uncultured Alphaproteobacteria bacterium; assembly: GCA_963729335.1. Classification (GTDB taxonomy): domain Bacteria; phylum Pseudomonadota; class Alphaproteobacteria; order Rhizobiales; family Xanthobacteraceae; genus BOG-931. Next base: position 402,634 of record CAVSNN010000008.1, on the reverse strand, counting down.
CTACACATCGACGGTGCGGCTGCAGATCGACCGGCAGGTGGCTAAAATTGTAGAAGGAGGCAATATCACGCCGGTCGAGAATCAGTATAACGACTTTATGACTACGCAGGACGAGCTGCTCGAGGGTCGCACCATGGCCGAGCGGGTTGCGTCTACATTGAAACTTGGGGGCGACCCGGATTTCTTTAGGGCGCGGGACTTCTCGATCGTCGGCTTTTTGATGGGACTATTCGGGTCTCATTCCGCTTCGCCGACTCAAGCCGGCGATAGGGCTGTTCTTGAGCACGCCGCCGCGGCTATCGTGCTTGGCAATCGCACCGTGACGCCGGTTAACGGTTCCGCACTGGTCGATGTCAGCTATTCCGATCCGGATCCGGCACGCGCGCAAAGGGTTGCCGCGGCCTATGCAGACGCTTTCATTGCATCGAATTTAGACAAGCGGTTCGAGGCCAATTCCTATGCTAAGACTTTTCTTGAGGACCAGCTCGCTCAGCTAAAGTTGCGTTTGGAACAGTCGGAAAAGGCGCTGTTGGATTTTGGCCAGAAGGAGCAGATCGTTCAAACGAACGATAAGGCGTCGATTGCGGAAACCAACTTAGCCAGCGCAAATGCGGCGCTCAATGCCTTGGTCGCGGAACGCATCAGGAATGAAGAGTTATGGAGACAGGTGCAGGCGGCAAACTCGATCGATTTGCCGCAATTGCTCACCAATCCCGTCATTGAGCAATTGCGAACCAAGCGGAGCGCGCTCGAAACGGATTATCAGGAAAAGCTGGAAACGTTTAAGCCGGATTATCCGGCCATGGTTCAGGTCAGCAATCAGATCGCCGAAATCGATCGCCAGCTCGCCAAGGAAGTAGAGACGCTGAAGAGTTCTTACCAGGCGGCTTATGAATCGTCCTTGAGTCAAGAAGGGGCAATGAAAGAGCGGATCGAAAAACTGCGCGGTGACGCACTCGATCTGCAAAAACGCAGCATCGAGTACAACATTCTCAAGCGCGAGGTTGACACCAACCAATCATTGTACGATGGGCTGTTGCAGCGATACAAGGAAGTCGATATCGCGGGCGGCGTCGGAAGCAACAATGTGTTTGTGGTTGATGCCGCCACGTTGCCGGGCGCTCCGTCGTCGCCAAAAATGTCGCGTGCGCTTCTCATTGGAGCGGCGCTCGGCCTCGCCGTCGGTCTAGGCGCAGCTCTGCTTCTCGAGCATCTCGACGACACGTTGCGATCGCCGGAGGACGTCGAGCGCGCTTTGGGCTATGCAACGCTTGGCATCATTCCGAAACTTGAATTAGGAAAAACTCTTGAAGCGGAATTGGCCGATCCGCGATCGCATATGGCGGAGGCCTATCGCTCACTGTGCACGGCGCTGCAGCTCTCCACGGAGGCTGGATTGCCGAAGAGCCTGCTGGTGACCAGTGCGGGCCCAGGAGAGGGGAAATCGACCACTTCGCTGACGGTGGCTCGGCATTTTGCCAATATAGGCCTTAAGGTCCTTCTGGTTGATGCCGACCTTCGTAAGCCATCGCTCCACGCCAGATTGAACGTTGACAATTCCAAGGGGCTCAGTACCTACCTGACGGGCGCTTCCGAACCGCCACAGCTTCTGAAGAAAACGGACCTGCCCAATCTTGCATTTATGGGTTCCGGACCGCTGCCCCCGAATGCCGCCGATCTGCTTGGAAGTTCGCGCTTGCTGTCGTTGTTGTCGGTCGGCCTGGAAGTATTTGATTTGATTATTGTCGATAGTCCTCCCGTCATGGGTCTTGCAGACGCGCCGCTATTGTCAAGCGCGGTGGGCGCCACGATTTTTGTCGTCGGCGCCGGTCAGGTCCGGACGAAATTGATTCGGGCAGCAATCAGGCGGCTTCAGTTTTCACGCGCCTTCCTTATCGGCACAGTCATGACGCGGTTCGACGCCCGTAGCACTTATGGCTACGGATACGGCTATGGATACGGCTATGGCTACGGCTACGGCTACGGCTATGGCTCCGGCGGTCGTGGCGAGGGCGGCGATGCGGCCGCTCAGCTAATTGCCGGTGCTCAGGGGGAGGGCCGACCTAAGCTTACAAATGCGCAAGCGGAGGGATGATGTCCGACAGGATGGCATTGAAGATTGCCATCGATCTGGTGCATGTCCCCTCTCAGGTTCGGCTCTTGCGTTCGGAGCCGTTACCGAGCGACGTGTCGATGCTGCTGCGCATTGCAGCGGGTGATGAGGAGACAGAGGCAACGGCAATCGCATTAACGGGCCGACCGCCGGAACTCATACGGCGCGCCGCGACGTTCTTCATTGAACAAATCCTGTTCTCATCCGATGCGGACAGTTATCGGGTGCTCGGCGCGGATTCTGACGCTGACGCCAGCGAGCTTCGGCGCAACGTCGCTTTGCTGCTCAGGTGGTTACATCCGGATCTCTATTCTCGCGGCGAGCGGCCTATCTATGTTGGGAGGGTGACTGCCGCCTGGAACAATCTGAAGACGCCGGAGCGACGGGCGACCTATGACAGCATCCACCGCTCGTCTTTGGATGGCGGAAGCAAGCTCCGCTCTAAGAGTGGCAAATCCAGACGCCAGGGCGGCAACACGCAATTCGCCAAGGCGGGATCTGGTCGATATCGATTCGTAAGGAGTCCGGCGTTGATGCGCGGCAAACCGGGATTTTTGCGACGGGCTCTCTCGGTTCTATTCCATAGGCTCCCCTAACAGGGGGCTTGGAGGACCTGTCGGGGTGTCCGTTTACCGCATTGCTGCGCCTGATGGCCAAGGCAGCCGGTTCAATACGATGGCAGCGACACGAAAGCCGATCTCTCCACCCATGCCAGCGCCCGATTATCTTGGCTGCCGTTCGCCACAACACCTCTGTAGAGATTTGAGATCTTAATGACTTCGCATCGACTTCAACCGGTCATGGCTGCCAGTTCGCTTCCGCGGTTCCGCTTGCGCACTTTCATCCTCGCGGGAAGCGCCGTGCTTTTGGCGTGGTTGGTGATCAGCCGAAGTCTTACCGTTTATCTCGCCGATGTCGCGCCGCAAGCCGCGTTGTGGCTTAATCCGTGGCAGCCGGAGGCACTGGTCAATCTCGCCGACCGGTCCTTGAATAGGGCAGTGGCTCCGAGGCCGATCGCGAATGCAGCCGGTCCACCGCCGGCAAGCTCAACCGGTGGCTCGGCCGCGAGCCCTCAGGGTCTGATACCGGGGACTGGGCAAAATAACGCTGCGGCGCCGACGCGCGGCCCGGCTCCGGATTCCGAGTCTTTGGATCATGCATTCGATGTCTTCCAGTCCAACAGCAGTGTCGATCTTCCGAGAGTTCGAGCGTGGGCAGTGTCGGCATTGATGAACGACCCGTTGAATGCTCGCGCGCTGCGTATATTGGGCCAAGTTTCCACTGCCACCGGAAATGACGCCGATGCCATAAAGTTCATGACGACTGCCGCGCGGCTCTCGCTTCACGATAGCATAGCCGTTTATTGGATGATGCATAGAAGCGCTGAAGCCAACAACTACCAAGCCGCCATCTCATACGCGAATGCCTTGATGAGGACGAATCCCGAGTTCGCGCAATATGTCATGCCACTACTGGGCCATTATGCCGAACAGAAGGCGTCCAGCGGCTTGATCAAGGCGGCTCTCGAAAGCGATCCGCCCTGGCGAGATATCTTCTTTAGTTATCTGACTGACGAAATTTCGGACGCGCGAACGCCTTTGAACCTATTCGTGGCGCTCAGAGCAAGCTCGTCGCCGCCGACTGCCAAAGAAGTTGACAACTATCTCGCGATCTTGATCGCGCATAAATTTTATAATCTTGCGTATTTTACTTGGCTGCAATTTCTGCCGCCTGAAGAGCTGCGCACCGCCGGATTTCTTTTTAACGGTAACTTCGCGATTGTCCCTGGAGGGTCGCCGTTCGATTGGGCGATTACACAGGGCTCCGGCGTTACTGTCGATATCGTGCCGACCCCTGACACATCGGACGGGCATGCGCTATCGGTCAATTTTCTGTACGGACGCGTCGAGTATCAAAGCGTAAGCGAGCTGGTCGCGTTAGCGCCTGGGACCTATCAATTTGAAGGACAATACAAGGGAAAGCTCGTCGGTCCCCGGGGTCTGAAGTGGCGAGCTATCTGCGCGGACGAAGCGCAGACCCGCATCGGCGAAAGCCCGATGATTAGCGATAGCGGGAATTCGAGTTGGAAACAGGTCGATTTCACATTTACGGTTCCATCTGCCGGTTGCCCCGCACAGTATATCCGGCTGGATCTCGATGCGAGAATGCCCTCTGAAAAGCTTGTCACCGGAAGCATGCTGTTCAACGAACTTCATATTGCCCGCGTATCCAGCCCTGCAGTTGCCACACAATCGAGCCACTAGCGCTGTCATTCTACGAGAGAATCGCAAGGCATGACTCTTCTGCAGTCCTTTCGAGTCCGTCCCCTGGGGATCAAGGTGAAGGAATGGATCCCCGCGCTCGCGTGGGAGCGACGTCCCAGCCTGCTCTTTGGGCTGACCTCTTTCGCAATGGCTTCGTCGTTGCTACTTGGGGGTGGCACGCACGGCGGCTTTCTGTCGGATCCGATATTGGAATTGCTGGCTATTCCGGCTTTCTTGATCTCGCTGTTCTCGCTTTTCAACTCACCCTCCTCGGCAGCCAAACAGCGCGCAGAATGGCCACTGCTGTTGTGCTTGGCGATTGTACTAGTGCCGCTCCTTCAACTGGTCCCGCTGCCGCCGTGGATTTGGACAAAGTTGCCGCAACGCGACGAGATAACCAAGATATTTGATCTGTTGGGAGGCGAGCGGCCGTGGTTGCCGATCAGCACTTCGCCGAGCTCGACCTGGGTCAGCGTACTTTCATTGTTGCCGCCATTGGCGATTTTCCTCGGCGTCATTCAGCTCAGCTACCGAGAACGACGCTCGTTCAGCCTGATCGTCCTTGGCGTTGGCGTTGTTTCCGCGTTTGTTGGAGTTATTCAGGTTGTTCAGGGACCGTCGAGCCCGTTGCGTTTTTTTGCCGTTACCAGCGACGTTGAGGCTGTCGGATTTTTCGCCAACACGAATCATTTTGCCGCGCTCATGTACACGCTGCTGATATTCGGCATCGCGTGGACGACGGACCTGGTGTTTACGATTAAGCCGTGGAAAGATCGGAAAACCCTCGAGACCTCTTCGTTCGCCGCGCTGACTGCAAGTTTCCTCGTCCTCGTCGTTTTCATCGCTTCGGACGCCATGACGCGGTCGCGAGCCGGTTTCGGACTCATGATTGTCGCAGTGTTTGCAGGGATTGCCCTGCCGATAAGGGACCAGCGTAGAACGTCGGGCATGACGCAAATGAAGTTTGCATTCGGCGCGGGCTTAGCGGTGTTTTTTCTTGTCTTTCAATTCGGCCTTTATCGGCTTTACGACAGGCTCGCCGTCGACCCGATGGCAGAAGCGAGAATACCCTTCGCGCGTAATACGATTGCGGCCGCTAAGGCCTACATGCCGCTCGGCAGCGGCGTCGGTACGTTCGTCACCGTCTATCCAAACTTCGAACCGCCGCAGGATGCGATCGCCAACATATTCGCCAACCACGCCCACAATGATTTTCTCGAACTGTGGTTGGAAGGCGGGGCGATAAGTGTCGTGCTATTGGCCGCATTTGTCTTATGGCTTTTGTTGAGAACAAAAAGCGTCTGGTGGCGCACGCCCGGCGACGTGCGACCGATCGATACGCTCCTCATGCGCGCTGCAACGATCGCCATTCTGCTTATCATGGCGCATTCTTTGGTCGACTATCCATTGCGCACCGGAGCGATGATGGCGGTTTTCGCCTTTTCGTGCGCGCTTTTGGTCGAGCCGCTCATGCCGGCGCGGGACGAAAAGGCGCTCGATCGCGGTCTCATGCGCAGATCGAAAGAGCCCGCACCGCCGCCTCCCGTTGCTCTGTCCAAGCCGCAAACGCCGCCGCCGGCGCCTCGGCCGCAATCGGCACCGGAGAAGCCGCTCCAGAAGCCGACGGAACGCTGGGGCGAGGAAATCGAGTGGCCTGAACAGTGGCGCAATGATCGCCATTAAGGAACTGAAATTACTGAGTGTTTTCCAAAAAAAACCTCTGGATGTTACGCCGAACTTCGGCTAGTTTGTTTGCCTTCTAGCGGACATATGGCAGGCACCGTTACAGCGCGATCAATGGTGGATTCGGGGGGCGTTTTTCACCCGAAGTGCGGTAGCGTTGGCCATTTCGCTTACCGAAATTGTGCCAGCCGGTTGCAGGCGTCCGCCGAAAGCCAAATTTGCCCAAGGCCTCTCGAATGCCTGCCCTGGCCGCGGGCATGAGCGTGTTCATGTTCAAACCGGCCGATGCCTCTCCGAACGCGAATAATTCAAGGTTGCTCCGATCCAATGCTTGATCGGCTGCGCGGGAAGAGGCTGTTGGTGACGGGTGCCGATGGCTTTATTGGCAGCCATCTGACCGAGGCCTTGGTTGCTCATGGCGCAAAGGTTCGGGCGCTGGCCTTTTACAACTCACACAATTCGCGGGGCTGGCTCGACGACCTGCGCACCGAGGTGCAGGACAAGATCGATATTGTCGCCGGCGATATTCGCGATCCGCATTTTGTGCGCGATATTACCAACGGCTGCGAGATCGTCCTTCATCTGGCGGCGTTGATAGCGATTCCATTCTCATACGTCGCGCCGCAATCGTTCGTCGCGACCAACATCATCGGTACATTGAACGTCCTGCAGGCGTCCAGGGATTGCGGCGTTTCCAGGGTGGTCTGCACTTCGACCAGTGAAGTCTATGGAACTGCCAGCTACATTCCGATCGACGAAGCGCATCCGCTCAACGCCCAATCGCCGTATGCCGCGACAAAGATCGCCGCAGATCAGCTCGCTCTGTCGTTCCAGAAAGCTTTCGGCACGCCAGTGATAGTGCTGCGACCGTTCAATACGTTCGGGCCGCGGCAGTCGACGCGGGCGGTCATTCCCACGATCATCACCCAGATTGCCGCCGGTTTGCGTAAGATCAAGCTCGGTTCGCTGCATCCAACGCGCGATTTTTCCTTCGTTCCGGATACGGTGCGCGGTTTCCTGCATGCCGCCGCGACTGATGGGGCTATAGGTGAAGTCATCAACACCGGATCCGGTTTCGAGATTTCAATCGGAGATACAGCCGCACTTATCGCCGAGCTCATGGGAGCGAAGGTGAAAATCGAGCGCTCGAATGAACGCGTGCGGCCTGCCGCAAGCGAGGTCGAGCGCCTATTCGCCGACATCGCCAAGGCGCAGAAACTGCTCGGCTGGAAACCCGACTATGCCGGCCGCGACGGCTTTCGCCGCGGCCTCGAGGACACCATCGCCTGGTTTCGCGATCCCGCAAAACTCAGCCGATACAAGATAGGCCAGTATGCTGTCTGAAACCCTGATCCGGTCCGGTGCCGACGTTCGCGCCATCGTCGACGCGATCGCGGCGGTCGTCGGCAGCGCGCCTCGCCCCGTGCCGCTCCACGAACCGACATTTTCCGGCCGGGAATGGACCTATGTGAAGCAGTGCATCGACGACGGCTGGGTCTCGTCCGCCGGACCTTTCGTCGACCGCTTCGAGAAAGCGCTCGCGGCGCGGTGCGGCGCCGGCGCGGCGGTTGCAACCATCAACGGCACCGCGGCGCTGCACCTTGCGCTGCGGCTCCTCGACATCGGGCCGGACGACGAAGTCATCGTTCCGACGCTGACATTCGTCGCCACTGCCAATGCCGTGATCTATTGCGGCGCGGTGCCGCACTTCGTCGATTCGGAGACGCAGAGCCTCGGCGTCGATGCCGCCGCGCTCGAACGCCACTTGCGCCGCATCCTCGATTTCGAAAACGGCGTCGCGGTCAATCGGCAGACCGGGCGAAAGGTGCGGGCTTGCGTGCCGGTGCACGTCTTTGGCCATCCTTCGAACATGGACGATCTGGCGCGCATTTGCGGCGAGCTTAATATTGCGCTGATCGAAGACGCGACCGAGGCGCTCGGCAGTCTTTATCGCCGCCGTCCCTGCGGCGGGCTGGCGCGGATCGGTGTGCTCAGCTTCAACGGCAACAAGATCGTTACCGCCGGCGGCGGCGGTGCGCTGGTCACCAACGACCTCGATCTGGGCGCGCGCGCCAAGCACCTGAGCACGACCGCGAAACTGGCGCATCCGTGGGCCTTCCTGCATGACGAGACCGGCTGGAATTATCGGCTGCCCAACATCAACGCGGCGCTCGGCATGGCGCAGCTCGAGCAGCTCGACACGTTCGTCGCCGCCAAGCGGCGGCTTGCAGCCCGCTACGCCGAGGTCTTTGCGGATGTCCCCGGGATGCGCTTCGTCAGCGAGCCGCGCGATACGGCCAGCATCTACTGGCTGAACGCGATCCTCCTCGATGAGGATGCCAGCTTGACCCGGGACGACCTGCTCGAAGCGACGCATGCGGCCGGCTTTTTGACGCGTCCGGCCTGGAATCTCATGCATACGCTGCCGATGTTCGCTGCCGCGCCGCGCGCCGATACCGCGACAGCCGAATCGATTCAGCGCCGCCTCATCAATCTGCCGTCGAGCGCGGTGTTGGGCATGGGCGGATGACCAAGGCACTGGTGCTCGGTTACGGCTCCATCGGTCGCCGTCATACGCGGCTTCTCGCCGAGCTCGGTTGCGATGTTGCGGTGGTGAGCCGTCGGCCGGTGGACGATGTCGTCCGCTTTGCCGATGTCGCCGCGGCGATCGAACATCTGCAGCCAGATTATGCGGTTGTCGCCAACGAGACCTCGGCGCACCGCGCCGCCGTCGATGCCCTCGCGGCGGCCGGATTTCGCGGCAAGCTCTTGATCGAGAAGCCGCTTGGCGAGCCCATTCCGCGGCACGATTTTGCGCTATGCGCGGTGGCCTATAATCTGCGCTTTCATCCGGCGCTGATGGAGCTTGCCGCCGCGCTGGCCAATGAGACGATTCTCGCCATGCAGGTCTATTGCGGCCAGTACCTGCCGGATTGGCGGCCGGGCACCGATTATCGGCAATCCTATTCGGCCGATCCGGCGCGCGGCGGCGGCGTACTGCGTGACTTGAGCCATGAACTCGATTACGTGCTCTGGCTCGGCGGCTCTTGGCGTCGGGCTGCCGCGATCGGCGGACGTTTCGGCGATCTCGAGATCGCGAGCGACGACTGCTGGGCGCTGCTCGTGGAATTGGAGCGTTGCCGATGCGCCACCGTGCAGGTCAACTATCTCGACCGCCCGGGGCGGCGCCAGGTCGTGGTCAACACCCGTGCCCATTCCTTCGCGCTCGACTTCGGCAAAGCCGTGCTGATGCGGGACGGCGTCGAGCAACGGTTCACGGTGGATAAAGACGACACCTATCGCGCCCAGCATCGGGCCGTGCTCGCCGGCGATACGTCGCGGCTCTGCGGTCTCGCCGAAGGCGAGGAAGTCATGAACTTGATCGCGGCGTCGGAAAAGGCGGCACGCGAGCGCGCCTGGATCAGTGCTTGAGCCTCCTGTGCACGATCTGCGCGCGCGGCGGCTCGAAAGCCGTGCCGGGCAAGAACCTGCGGCCGCTCCTGGGCAAGCCATTGATTGTTCACAGCATCGAGCAGGCGAGGCGATCCGGCCTGTTCGCCGCGATTGCGGTAAGCTCGGACTCGTCCGAGATCCTTGACGTGGCGCGACAACACGGCGCCGACGTTTTGGTGCGAAGACCCGATGCGATGGCGATCGACACCGCACCCAAGGTGCCGGCCATTCGTCATTGCTTCGAAGCGGCCGAACGCGAATGCGGCCGCACTTTTCCGGTTTTTGTCGACCTCGATGCCACCTCGCCGTTGCGCCTGCCCGAGGACATCGCCGGCGCGGTTGCGCTCCTCGAGAGGACGGGCGCATCGAGCGTGATCACCGGAGCGCCGGCGCGGCGCTCACCCTATTTCAATCTGGTCGAGCTCGACGACCGCGGCGTACCGCATGTGTGCAAGCAGTTACCGACGCCGCTCGTTCGCCGGCAGGACGCCCCACGCTGCTTCGATATGAATGCCTCGATCTATGTCTGGCGGCGCGAGCCGTTCTTGGCGGCGCCCGCGGTGTTTTATGACGACACCCGGCTGTTCGAAATGCCGGAGGAGCGCTCGATCGACATCGATAGCCCGCTCGATTGGGACATCGTGCAAATGCTGTTGGAGGGACGGGAGGCGACAGCGTGACGCTCGAGGGCGGCCATTATCGCAAGCTGTTCGATCTCGCGGGCCGCGTCGCGGTGGTGACCGGCGGCGTCGGGCTATTGGGCAAATATTTTTGCGCCGGCCTCGCCGACCACGGCGCGCGCGTCGCCGTCGTTGATTTGGATGGCGGAAAATGCGCCGCCTTTGCCGGAGAACTGACCAAGACTTATGGCACGGGCGCTATCGGCGTCGCCTGCGACATCACCGATCCCCGCCAAGTCCGGACCATGGCCGACAAGGTTGAAGCCGAGCTCGGTCCCGTCGCGATTTTGCACAACAACGCGCAAGGCCTCAGCGAAGACCTCGATCGCTATTTTGCGCCGATGGGGCAGTTCACGCTGGAGACCTGGCGCGAGGTCATGGCGGTCAATCTCGACGCCGCATTCATTTGCGCGCAAGAGATCGGCGGCCGCATGGCCGTGCGCGGCGGCGGCTCGATCATCCAGACCGGATCGATCTACGGCATTCTCGGCCCCGACCAGCGCATCTATGAAGGATCGGAGTATCACGGCCGCGCCATCGGCACGCCCGCCATCTACAGCGCATCGAAGGCAGGGTTGAACGGCCTCACCCGTTATCTCGCCGCTTATTGGGGACATAGAAACGTCCGGGTCAACACGCTGACGCCCGGCGGCGTATCGAGCGGCCAGAATGAAATATTCGACCGGCGCTATTCGGCGCGCGTGCCGATGGGACGCATGGCCAAGGCCGAAGAGCTGATCGGGGCGTTGGTTTTTCTCGCCAGCGACGCATCGAGCTATGTCAATGGCCAGGACATCGTGGTCGACGGCGGGCTCGCGGCGTGGTGAACGGTCACAGCCATATCATGCGCCGCAACGCGGCCGGCGGCGCCGGGGCCGCAGTGGCGGCGCGCAGCACCGCGGCCGCAATCCGCTTCATGGCGGCTTGATCGTGGCGTTGGTCGACCGGGAGGCTGACCAGGTGCCTGATCATATAGGCGGCGGCGGGGTGGCGGTCGGGATCATGCTCGGAGTCCGGCCATAGCGCCGTGGCGAAAATGCGCTGCTCCTTGAGCTTGCCGATGAGCGCTGCCGGATCGCGAACGAACACCGGCAGACTGAACGGCGTACCGCGGTCGGGCGCCCAAATCGGGATGCGAGGGCCCAAAGCGGCCGCCAAGATCCGCCGATTGCGGCGCCGTACGCTGCGGTGCCAGCCTGCATCCATCCGCTCCAACAAGAGCCGCGATTCATCGCTCATGCGGTGCGGCACGTCGGTCAATGCCTGTTCGCCGCGCCGGTTGAATTCCAGGGCCTCGATTTCCAGCTCCTGGCGGCCCGTCGCCCAGAGAGCGTGCGCGGCATATTTCCACGCGGCAAACTCGCGAGCGATGGGCAAAGCGAGGATCGGCCGGACGGTCTTGACGCCGCGTCCGAGCGCCAGAACCGCGCCGTCGCCAAGGCCGGTCGTCTTGCGCGGGCAGGAAAACGTCGCGCCGCCCGCAGGCGGCGAAAAATCACGATGGCCGAAAGCGGTCTGTGCCGCGTCGATGACGACAATCGCCGAACGCCCGAGCGCCTGGGCGAGCCGTTCGGGGTCGGGCCCCGGCGGACTGCCGAACAATGCCGGAAGAATGACAAGCCGCGGCGCGGGCAAGCGCTTTGCAAGCGCGACGATCTCCGCCAATGTGGCGCCAACGTCAAAGAGCTCAGGCTCGATCTTCATCCGTCGCAAGAAGGCGGGCACGATCGGGCAGGTGTATGCGCAGATCAACGCGCTTTTCGGTTTCCGGGCTTTGAGGAACCACGCCAATGCGGCGCGGCCGTGCGAGAAGGCAAGCCAGCTCGGCGCCCAATCGCGCCGCGCGCCATACCGGTCCGCGAACAGCGGTAATTCCCCGCCGAGCCGGGGCAGTCCTGTCGTCTGGGGAGTCTCCGCCTGTGCGTCCACGCCCGCATGCTCCGGCCGCGTTCAGTCTCGTAACAAATAACGACGATTCCGACAGTCCCACAAGTAGCGCACTAGATGATGGAAAACGCAATGGAAGCCGCCGACAAAGGTAAGACCTACTCGACCCAGCGCGACCAAGACTATCGCGCGCAAATGGGCAAGTATCTCGATGAACTTGCGCACGGCGTACCCGTGATCGAGCTCGTCAACAATTTCGCGAAATATGCCGGGCGCCAGGAAATTACGCGTTTTCTTACGCGGTATGAACTATTTCGTCTGGTCCAGGACGTGCAGGGCTGCATTCTCGAATGCGGCGTTTTTGCCGGACAGGGGCTGATGTCCTGGGCGCAGCTCTCGGCGATCTTCGAGCCGGTGGGAGGCGCGCATCGGCGTGTTTATGGATTCGACACTTTTGAGGGATTTGTCAACGTTCACGAAAAGGATCTAAAAAATAAAGAGGGCATCAAATGGGCTCGCGGCGATCTGAAGAGTGAGAGTTTCGACGATCTTCTGCGTTGCATCGAATTGTTCGATAAAAATCGATTCTTGCCTCAATTTCCCAAGGTCGAATTGGTTCGCGGCGATTTTCTCGAAATGGCGGACCGGTTCTTGGCGGAAAACCAGCATCTAATCGTCTCCTTGATGTACCTCGATTTCGATATTTTCGAACCGACCAAGAAGGCCTTGGAGCTCTTCATTCCGCGGATGCCGAGAGGAGCGGTGCTGGCATTCGACGAGGTGAATATTCCGGCGTGGCCGGGCGAAACGCTGGCGCTGCTGGAGCAGCTGGATCTCCGCAATATTACTCTTAAGAAATTTCCATGGAGTACGACCGTGTCGTACTGCATTTTGTAGGGCATATGGTGCAAGCAAGCTTCCCGCGCTCGACGATGAAGCAAACAAGATATCGCTCGGCTGGTTGGGCGAAGATTGCTGCGGCCAATATTGCGCATTGGGATTCAGTCTTCATGAGCCGCGCGTGGGGAAGATATCCTTCCGAGGCGCTCGTCCGCTTTATTGCGCGCATGTTTCCAGACTTGGAGCGCCGCACCGGGTTACGAATACTGGAAGTCGGCTGCGGTCCAGGGGCGAATCTTTGGTACCTTGCGCGTGAAGGCTTTACGATCGCCGGGATCGATGGCTCCGCCACTGCAATTGCAAAAGCCCGCGATCGATTGACCGCGGAGGGGATGGCGGTATCGAGGAAACCGGCAGATCTGAAAGTCGGCAATTTTCAATCCCTCCCTTGGAGCGATAATCTTTTTGACGCTGCCGTCGATATTGAGGCCGTTTACGCCAACCCTGTTCCGGTCATTCACGCCGCGATTGCCGAGGTACAGCGGGTGCTCAAGCCTGGCGGCTGGTTTTTTGCAATCATGTTTGGCGCGAAGACAACCGGTGCCATAAGCGGAAAACGTTTGGATGCGCGCACGACGGAGAACCCGACCAAAGGGCCGCTGGCCGGCACAGGCGTGACCCATGTCTTTACCGAACGGGAGATTCGGAAACTTTTCGCAGCCTTTGCGGAGCTCAGACTCGACTGGGTTCACCGCAGCGACAAAGACGGCGCGTGCGAGGTCTTCGAATGGCTCGTGCAGGCCCGGAAGTGACGCGCCGCGTCGTCTCCATTACGGGCAGTCGCGCCGACTATGGTTTGATGGAACCGGTCCATCGCGCCATCGCTGCCGACCGGGCTTTCGAACTTCACTTGATCGTCACGGCGATGCATTTTCTGCCCGCCTTTTCATCGAGTCTTGCCGAGGTGCGCAGCGATCGCCTGGGCGCCTTGCATGAGCTTCCGACGATGAACGGCGAAGACAGCGGCGCAGCCATGGCGGCAGCCGTTGGCCGCGCCATTATCGAAATGGTTCGCGCATTGACCGAAATCGAGCCTGATATTGTCCTGCTGCAAGGCGATCGCGGGGAAATGCTGGCGGGCGCCATCGCCGCCGCGCACATGAACATCCCGATCGTTCACATGTCGGGCGGCGACGTGTCCGGCTCCGTCGACGATGCCGTGCGCAATGCCATTTCCAAGCTGGCCAGCTTTCATCTAACCAACTGCGCGCAAAGCACGGAATGCTTGCTGGCGATGGGCGAGGCGAGCGAGCGCATTGTCGAGGTCGGCGAGCCCGGCCTCGATCGATTGCTGCGGACCGATTTTGTGCCGCTGGATACGCTCGCTGCCGAGGTCGACCTGCCGGCTGGACAAAAATTTCTCGTCGCGACGCTTCATCCGGTAACGGACGAGGCGGATCGGGCCGCCAGGCAGATGCAAACGGTTCTCGATGCGCTGGAGGAGATTGGCCTCGTTACCGTGTTCACCCATCCGAACTCCGATGCGGGCGGCAACGCTATGCGCGACGTCCTGGAATCGGCGCGCGGCAGGCCATTTCTGCGGATTGTCCCCAATCTCGGCGCGCAGCGCTATCTGAGCCTGCTCCGCCACGCCGCTGCCGTTGTCGGCAATTCTTCGAGCGGCCTCTATGACACGCCGACTCTGAAGGTCCCTGCCGTCAATGTCGGATCGCGCCAGAGCGGAAGGCTGCGTGCGGAAAACGTCATCGACGTTGATTTCGACAAGAGCGCGATCGTCAAGGCGATCCGTTTCGTCCTGGACGATGCCGCCTTTCGCGCAAGGCTCGAGTTCCTGCCGCAATCCCTACGGCGACGGGCGTGCCGCGGCGCGCACCGTCGATATTCTCAAGCGGCTTTTACTCGGGCATTCCCTGGTAGCCAAATGGCGCAACGCTTCCGGACCGTTTCTGGCCGCCGCGGTCAATGCCGCTTGATGTTCTTTCTTTGGACGACGGCGCGCGGCACTGGACGGGTGCGGTCGCCGATCTGCCGCCCGAACGCCGGGACATCCACCTTCTGCCCGAATATGCGCGGATCTATCGCGATGGCTATGGCCATCGTCCGTTCCTGGCGCGCTATCGCGACGCGAACGGATTCGTCATCCAATGCTTCGTTCGCCGCGAGCTTCGCGGCTTGCCGTTCCTCTCCGGCACCGCGGACGGCGGCCGCTTCAGCGATATCGCCAATGCCTACGGCTATGGCGGGCCGGTCTGCAGCCTTCCCGGCGCGGAGGAGGGCCATGCGCTCTATTGCGCATTCGCGTCGGAATTCGCGGCGTGGTGCGAAACCGAACTTATCGCCAGCGAGTTCTGCAGTCTGCATCCGCTTATGATCGAGCATCAGCGCGGTCTGATCGGCGATATGCTCCCGGCCCGGTTCATCAAGGACGTGGTGGTCATCGATCTTGCCGCGGCCGAGCCGGAAATCGGCAGCGGCCTGCGCAAAGGCCATCGCAGCAGCGTCACGCTGGCGCGCCGCTCGGGCGTGCGCGTCGTGCAAGTGGAGCCGAGCCCGGCCAATCTCGAGTTGTTTCGCGCGATGTACGAAGCCACGATGCTCCGCCGCCAGGCTGCCGAACGCTGGTTCCTGCCTGAGGGCTTTTTTTCGCTCACCTGTTCTTTGCTCGGCGAAAGGCGCGCGACCCTGCTATTTGCCTTTGTCAGCGATGAATTGGAAAGCGGCTGCCTGCTGATGCATGACTTCTCTACCGCCTATTATCATTTCGCCGGCACTTTTGCGAAACACCCGATGCTTGGCGTCAACAATCTACTCGTCTTGGAGGCCGCTTTGCATGCCAGGCGCGCCGGATATCAACGTCTGCATCTGGGCGGCGGCGTGACGGCGGACGCGGACGACAGTTTGTTCCGCTTCAAAGCCGGATTTTCCACCGGCCGCGCGCCGCTCTACACCTATTTCGCAGTGCGCAATCGCGCGGTCTATGACGAACTCTGCGCCCGCAAGCGCAGCTACGAACGGCAGACGACCGGCGCGGAATCACAGTCGGATTTCCTGCCGCTTTATCGGCGCTAGAGGCTTTCGTGGACTTTTTCGCGCGCAGCTATTCATTCGCCGAGGACGATCCGCCGGTCGTGATCGCGGAGGCCGGCGTCAATCACAATGGCGACATGAAGCTCGCCGAGCGGTTGGTCGACGTTGCCGCGGACGCCGGCGCGCAGATCGTCAAGTTCCAGGCGTTCAAGACCGAAAAGGAGATCAGCCGCTTCGCCGAGCTTGCGCCCTATCAAAAGGAAACCGCGCCGGACGCCCAAAGCCAGTTCGACCTCTGCAAGGCGCTGGAGCTCGGCTTCGCCGATTTCCGCGAGTTGAAGAACCGTTGCGATAACCGCGGCATCGGCTTTCTCTGCTCCGTGTTCGATTTCGACAGCATCGATTTTATCGCCGAAGAACTGAAGGCAAGCACAGTGAAGATCGCGTCCGGCGAGATCACCAATGCGCCGCTGCTCGATTATGTCGGGCGCAAGAAGCTTGCGGTAATCTTGTCCACCGGGGCCTCGACGCTTGCGGAAGTGGGCGAAGCGATCGCGGTACTGAGGAATGCAGGCTGTCCCCAGCTTATCTTGCTGCATTGCGTGTCGAATTATCCGGCGCCGGCGAACGAGCTCAATCTCCGCGCCATGCTGACATTGAAACGCGAATTCGGCCTGCCGGTCGGCTTTTCCGATCATTCCATGGGGAACGTCGCCGCCATCGCCGCCGCGGCGATGGGTGCGGTTGCGGTCGAGAAGCATTTCACGCTCGACCGCACCATGGCGGGGCCCGATCACAAGGCCTCTGCGGAGCCCGGCGAACTCAAGCAATTGGTCGACGATCTCATGCTCGTTCATGCCGCGCGCGGAGATGGGATCAAACGGCCAATGCCGTGCGAAAATGCCAATTTGCCGCTGATCCGCCGCAGCCTGGTGGCCGGCAGCAATCTGGCGAAGGGCGCCACGCTGACCCGCGCCATGATCGAGATCAAGCGGCCGGCCGACGGCATCGATCCGCGCCGATTGCACGAGGCGATCGGGCGCAAGCTTGCGCGCGATCTGCGCGAGGACGAGCCGATCCGCTGGAGCGATCTGGCATGAGCCGGCGCGGAAGAATTGAGTAATAGCGACATGACGGCCGCAGCCGTTCCTTTTACCGACCTTATCCTCGATGAGGACAAGAGCGTTCGCGACGCCATGGCGCTGTTGAACGCGAACGGGCGCGAGCTCGTGCTGGTCCGTGACCCGGCCGGCTGCATTTCGGGGCTGATCACCGACGGCGATATCCGGCGCGGGCTGCTGGCCGGCGCGACGCTGCAATCGCGGGTCACGGCAACGATGCATCGCGACTTTTTTACGGTCGGGCCGGAGCTCGACCGGGCCGCAGTGCTCGACTTGATGAAGGCGCGAAGCTTCCAGCACGTGCCGGTTTTGGACAGCGAGCGCCGCCTCGTCGCCGTTCATTTCCTCCGCGATCTCATCGGCGCGGCGCCGAAGCCCAATGTCGCGGTGGTGATGGCCGGCGGGCGCGGCACGCGGTTGCGGCCGGTGACCGAAACCATGCCGAAGCCGATGATTGAGGTGGCGGGACGGCCGATCCTGGAGCGCGTGATCCATCACCTGGTCGGGCACGGCATCCAGAGCATCTATGTCGCGGTCAACTACAAGGCGAAGATCATCGAAGATTTCTTCGGCGACGGCTCCCGTTTCGGCTGCGCGATCGCCTATATGCGCGAGCAGGAGCCGCGCGGCACGGGGGGAGCCTTGTCGTTGCTCTCGGAACGGCCGCAACATCCGATTGTCGTGCTCAACGGCGACCAGGTGATGCGCATGGATTTGACCGCCATGCTCGATCATCACCGTCGCGAAGGCGCTGCGGCCACGATCGCGGTCGGTCCCTATCAGGTCGAGGTGCCGTTTGGCACGATCGTCGAACGCGACGGCCGGCTGGTCGAGCTGCAGGAAAAGCCGACCGTCAACTTTCTCGTCAACCGCGGCGTCTATGTGCTGGAGCCGGACCTGCTCGATGCCATTCCGGCGGCCGGCGAATATCCGATTACCTCGCTGTTCGAATCGCTCCTTGCAGCCGGCAAGCCGGTCAGCGTGTTCTATTTCGACGATTACTGGCTCGACGTCGGGCGTCCCGCGGATTTGCGTCAGGCCAACGGCCTGACATGAACAAGGCTCCGGCCGCCGGACGGCGCGGTATCCCGCCGCTCGGCAGCGATCTCTCCTGCGCGCCGATATTCATCGTGGGATGCGGCCGTTCCGGCACGACGCTGTTGCGGCTGATTATCAATCGGCATCCCGATCTGGCGATTTTCGGCGAGTCCTCGGCCTTTTTCCGCGACCGGAAATACGCCTTTTTGTCCAATCACCGCGCATTCGAGCGATTTATCAGAGACTGGAAGAACCTGTCGGCGCAAGAGTTGCCGTATCCGCAGCTCATGGAGTCCGACAGCCTCAAAACTGCGCTTTCTCAGGCGGATACCTACGTGGCGGCGGTGACTCTCGTCATGGCAGAATTTGCCCGGGCGGAGAGGAAGCCCGTGTGGGGCGAGAAGACGCCATCGCATGTCAGCAAGCTCGAAAAAATCTTTGCCGCCTATCCAAAGGCCAAAGTGATCAACATCACCCGCGACCCGCGGGCCGTCGTAAGCTCGGCGATAAAACAACTCGGCGACGGCCGTTTCGATCCAGTCGGTATTTATGGCGTTGCCCGCTATTGGGTGCGCTGTCAGCGGGCGATCGAGAGGTACCTCGCAAAATTTCCAACGAACATTGCAATGGTACGCTACGAAGATCTCGTGTCGCAGAGCGAAACCGTCGTACGCGGTCTCTGCGAGTTTCTTGGCGTGCATTACGACGCGGGGATGCTCGATATTACTTCCACTGCCCAACGCTATGCGCCGAAGCTAAACGGCGAAATCCAAACCCATCACCGGGGGCTGCTAGAAAACATCAACGCCGAGGCGGCCGACCGTTGGCGTGAGGCGCTGAGCCCGGACATGATCGCGCTGGTCGAAAGCGCAACCGCACCATGGTTCGGACGGCGCGGCTATACGACAGTAGCGGCGGAATCCGCTAGTAAGCAGAAGGTCGGAATTGGGTTGATTGTTCGCGCCAGGCAGATCGCCAAGGAAGCCTGGGCGATTTGGTACGGCTTTGCTCTCCGATCCTTCTGGTGTGTTCGCGCCTATGTCTGCGGCTGACGCCCGCCGACTGAAATAGCTCGCATTATTGGCAGCTGCGAAGTGACCGCTAAAGACAATCCGATCGAAATGCTGGCGGCTCGCCTGCAATTGCTGCCGGCAAGTGTCCGTTGGCTCTATGCGCAGGAACGCCTCATTTGGGCAACCGCATTAGGGTATCAACCCGAGCGCGGTCCTTGGTCTCGGGTCGCCGACCGCTTGGTCAGGCTGAGTTTGCGCCTCGGACTGGCGCGAAATCTGGCGGCGATCGTAAACCTGTGTCTCCTCATGACGATCTATGCGCGACAGAGCCTGGTCCGCCGCGCGCCCGCGGACGGCGCGCTTTTGCTCGGCATCAAAGCATTGCGGGAACCGGCACTCGTTCGCCATTTCGAGGCGATGCAGGCAAGACCTGTTGTGCACCTGGACGAAAGATTTCTCACCGATTTCTTGCGGCAGGCACGGGTTCCACTGTTGGCCATGCTGCGCGAAATGCGTTCTGTCTGGAGCGAAGTGTGGGACCATCTGCATCCGTCGCAGCCCTCGATAGGTCTCGACAAGGTCTATTTACTCAGCTTTTTGCTGATGCGGGGGCATCAGTTCGCCTATTTGCGCGCCTGGTTTCGGCAATATCTGTCGCAACCCGGTGCTCTACCTGTGGTCGCCGCGACTTCGGCAAGCTGTTTCGCCTATGCGCCGGTCGCGGTCGGCATCGAAACCGTCCATATGGAGCACGGCTTTCAGCGCCACAGTCTGGTCTATCCGGATTATGCGCAAAGTATCTGCTTCAACAGCTTCGATGCCGAACAGCTTTCGCGGCGGCTGCCGCAATGCGCTGTGACGGTGGTGGCCGAACCCGCGCAACCCCTGGCGACCCGCCGGCTTGTGGCGGTCGCCGGCATCTTTTGGGAGCCGGACGGCTTCGACTTGATCCGGCCGTTCATGGAGTGGGCGTTGCGCCACGATCTGCCGGTAGTCGTACGCAAGCACCCGGTCGACACGTCAGATTACTGGGAGCAATGGCGCGGCGTCGCCGGCGTCCAAATAACCGATGGCGAAGGCAGCTTCGCAGATTTTCTCGACAGATTTCGGCCTTGTATGCTGGCAAGCTGGTTCTCGACGGCGCTGTTCGAAGCCATCGTGAAAGGAGTGGTACCGGTCACCGTCACTCCGGAAAGCCACGAAGCGGCGCTGGATACCGTGTTTCCGTTCCGCGAACTGTCGCTGTGTTGGCCCGAGCATGAAGAGATTGCGAAAAAACTGATTGACGATGACGGGCTGCGCGCCGAGTTCCTGGCAGACACTTACGCGCGTGCCGTGGCCCCGCCTCATGGCGGCATATCGCCTACGCCGGCACGAGGAAGGGCTAACGTTGCCGCGTAGGACTTACGCGGACGTCCCGGTGCCGCGGTACGACGAATTAGCCAACGTAGCGGCGGCTGGCGGCAGACACGTTGACGGTACGGAGGGCGGTCTGTGGCCGCTTCCCATCTGTCGAGTGAGGCGGCAAGTAGCCGGTTTCAATGCCAACGTCATCGAGGTGGCGGGCCGCGATTTTTATGACTATGTGGCGGCGCTCGATCAAAATGACATCGAGGCGATTTTGACCGCGGCCCGCAAGAGCGATGAAATCTCCGGCGTGGATTGCGTAATTTTGGACCAAATCGTCAACGCCGACGGCCTGTCCGCAAGTGGAATGGCCAGTCGTTCCTGTCGAACGCATCTGATCGTTGCCCCGCCTGACGGTCATCTGTCGGGGACGCTACGTCGTCATCAAAGTCTCGGCCGGCACGTTCGGTCAGCCCAACGCCAAATCGGCCCTGTGACCGAAACAATCCACGACACCTCCGCCATTCGTGAGCTTCTTCCATCACTGGGGCGGCTGCATGTCGAACGCTGGGCATTTGAGAATGTCGAGAGTGCGTTCCTGGAGCCGCTGCGAATTCGACAATATGAGGCTGCCGCGGAGCGCGCGATGGTCACGCGCGTCATGGCGGGCGATCAGATCCTCGCAATCCATTACGGCTTGGTGTTTGGCGGAACGTTGCTGTGGCACACGCCGGTCATCAATGTGGCGTTTCTGGACTTCTCGCCTCTCGAAATTCTGCTGATGTCGGTTGCGGAATCTTGTGACCAGAACGGAATCAGGACAATCGATCTAGGTTTGGGCGACGAGAGCTATAAGGCGCGATTTTCAACCGATAATCGGAAGGTTTCCGAGTTGATCTTCCCGTTGTCGAGCAAAGGTAGACTGATTGCCGCAGCGAGAACGAGGGTGGATGCCGATGCGTGGCGCCGGCATTGCGACCGAGTGATGGGGGTAGCCCGGCAAGCTCGCGTGAAGGTAATGCAAAAACTCAATCGCGTTCGCTTTTTTCATTCTGCGGTAGGCGCGCAGCCGGCAATGCCCATGGATTGCTACCGCGAGATCTCAACTTGGTGCGAGTTGGTCCCGCTGCTGCGGCATTCCACAATTGAGATCAAGCGTTATCAATATGATCGTATCCGCAGCGGTCAGCGCTTCGTTTGCGTCATGCAGGATGACGAGATTGTTTGCTATGGCTGGGTCTCGATGAAAAACGAGCCGTTTGTCGTCGGCGAAACGGGCGAATCAATTCCTGCCGGTACGTCTGTCCTATACGATTTTGTGACGCCCGAACGGCACAGAAACCGCGGCAATTACACGAGGCTGCTGCAGGCAATCGCAGCGGCAAGACAAAACGAATCCCTGTGCATTTTTGCATTGGTGAACAATCGGGCGTCGCTTGCCGGAATTCAGCGGGCGGGTTACGTCGAGCGCGGCCGGTGAAATCCAAGTGAAGGCGCGGCGATCAGGTCTGACGCGCTGCCGTCTCAGCGCGTCCTCGACGAACGCTAAATCATCGTTCTTGGAACGGTGTGAACCGATGACGAGCACCCGCGCCGGCGCGGTTTGCGGCTGCACTCGATGGTCCATGAGCGAACCGTTACGTCATCGAAGCGAAGCTCAGCGGATTTGAAAGATTCTTGAAAGCATCCATTGGTCAACGCGAATAATGAAGACAACGATGGCGTGCAAGAAGCCCGGCCGACCGGGGGGAATATTCACGTCGTGATTTGTTCCGTCGCGCAAAAATTTTTAGGAGACGGCCAAGCGCCCCAGTTTTCGGCGGACGACCTGTCTTCGTCGGCTACGGCGCACCAACTGGGCACCCAGACGCTCTACGTTGTGCTGGGTAATATATTTACGCTCGCCGTCGGCTTGCCGCTGCAAATCTACGTCGCCCGCGTCATCGGCACGGTGGGCCTTGGCATCTATGGTCTCGTCGATGGGGCCATATTTACGGCGAACGGCTTTCTCAATTTGGGCGTGGCTCCAACGATGGTGCGCTTTATTCCGGCGTACCTCGAACGGCGCGAATATGGCGCCGTGCGCCGGCTGCTGCGTCTCGGCGCCGTTATTCTGCTTGCCGTTGGCGGGATTTCCTATGGCCTGTTTCTGCTCGCGCTTCCGCGCCTCGAAGATTTCTGGTCGGACCTTGCCGACCATCGCTACGTCATCGCCACCATGGCCGTCGTGTCGCCTCTGGCTCTTCTCATGTATTTTCTGCAGCAGGCGCTGCGCGGATTCCGCGAAATTCGCTACATGGTGCTCGGCTCATCGGTCATGCAACTGACAACGAAGGCAGCCGCGACCGTCGCTGCGTTTGCCGTCGGCCTGCGCCTTGAGGGCTATGTTGCGGCGACGGTGTTGGCGAATCTTGTCGGCGTGCTGTGGATGGCGTGGGGCTTGAAACGCAGCGTGGATCGGTTGCCGGCCGACGGAGCGGAGCCAACCGCACCGCCGCTGCCGCAATGGCGTCGATACGCAACGATTTGCTACAGCAACAGCCTTCTGGGCGCGGCAACGGCGCGCCTCGATCGTTTCACGCTCGGCGCCTTCGTAGACAGCAGCACCGTGGGGGTGCTTGTCGTGGTCAATCAGCTCCAACAATTGCCGCAGCTCTTCTATACGATGCTATCGATGGTGGGTGCGCCCATGTTTGCGGCCGCTCACAGCCGCGACGCAACTTCGGAACGGGACCATCTTTACGCCCTGATGACCGATTGGGTGGTGAAGGCGTCCTTGCCATTGATCCTTTTCCTTATGCTGTTTGCTCATCCGGTGCTGGCGCTGTTCGGCCCGGCATTTGCCGACCGCGGGACCGGCGTCCTGCGGCTGCTGCTGTTGGCACAGATTGTCGGCCTGGCTAGCGGTCCGGTGGGTACCGTTGCGATGATGGGCGGCCTTGAACACATGTTTCTACGGCTTAGCGCCGTGCAAACAATTATACAGGCCATCTTAATCGTCAGCTTGGCAGTGCCATTTGGACTTTTCGGCGTTGCCATCGCGACGGCATCGGGCGCAGTTTTCACTGCCGCGTCGTTGCTGATCGTGGTTCGTCTCCGGCTCGGGCTTCGCTGGTGGAATAAGCGCTATCTCGGCTGGCTCGCGCCGGCCGCCGTGAGCGCCGGACTTGGACTCGCGGCTGTCTACGCCGGTTTTCCTCTCGGCGCCGTGTCGCTCGCGGTGATTCTGTTTGCCATCTACGCGAGTTTCGCGCTCGTCCTGTATATTCAGGGCCTCCATGACGACGAGCGTGATCTACTTCGGGATATTGCCAGCCGGCTCGTCGCCCGTCATGCAGAATGACGAATTCTATCTGCCGGCGCGATCCGGGACGAGTTGGGCGGTTCTAGCGATGAGCGTTGCCGGATTTATCAAGCGGCAAATCGGCCAAATCAAAGCGGGCAGCCGTGCCGCGCTGGTCAAAAAGGCGAGGCTCGCCTTGAATGCTTCGTTGAGCCTGCCCGCGCTCCTTTTGGCGGTGCCCGTAGTATTGGTCGTCCGTCTCTTGCGGCCCGTGCTCGTCCTGCGGGCGGGCGCGCTGAAAGCATCTCGCATCGGCCACTTTGCCTTGAATACTGAGGTCTACCGATGCGAATGCGACGCAGGTATCAACACGCCTGCCGGGCTGCACGCCGACTTTTTCTATTTGGAAGAGCCCGTCAGCAATCGACAGCTCGCTAAGATGTGGCGGCGGCTTCTCCGCGTCTTACCGATGCGGCTTCTGGCGCCCATTTGTCGCGTTAATCGGTTGATTCCGGGCGGCGCTCCTCATGAGGTCGGCCGCAACACCCAAGCCGACCGCGACGTATACAATCTGCTCGATAAATTCGCGCCGCATTTGACATTTTCTCCAGACGAAGAAGCGCGCGGCGAAGCCGGAATGAGGGCGATCGGTATCGCTCCCAATACGCCGTTCGTCTGCCTGATCGTCCGCGACAGCGCATATTTGCAGGGGCATCTGCCCGGCCAGTCGTGGGATTACCATGATTATCGCGACAGCGACATCGGCAACTACGTCATGGCGGCCGAAGAGCTGGTTCGTCGCGGGTACTACGTGGTTCGGATGGGAGCAAAGGTTCGGGAGCGCCTGCCAACCGCCGGCAGCAAGATCATTGACTACGCCACAAACGGCATGAGAACCGACTTCATGGATATTTATCTCGGTGCCAAGTGCGCATTCTGCATCTCGAGCAGCACGGGCTTTGATTGTGTGCCGGCAATATTTCGCCGCCCGATCGCCTATGTGGATGTGGTACCGGTGGGATACATGCACAGCTACAGGGCGCGAGATATCAATATCGTGAAGCATCATATCGACGTCAAAAGCGGTCGAGAGCTACGCCTCAAAGAGATATTCGGTCGCGGCGCGGGATTTTCATTGTACGGCTCCGAGTACGAAACCGGCGGCATTCGACTGGTTCAGAACACGCCCGAGGAAATCAAGGACGTTGTTGTCGAAATGACCGAACGCCTCAATGGCACATGGCAGCCCCAAGACGACGATGCCGCTCTGCAAAAGCGCTTTTGGGACATGTTTCCGATGGACGCGGTATCGAACGGCGAGCGGCTGCACGGCGAGATACGCTCGCGGTTTGGCTCGGCCTTTCTGCGCAATAATCGCTGGTGGCTGGAATGATGAAAAGCCGCCGTCCCGAGCGCGCTCAACATGAAAGAGAGATTCCATGACGCCTGATGAGGTCGTCGCCCGGATAGAACCAATCATGCGCGATCTGTTCGACGAGTATGATGGCCCGATAACGGCAAATCTAACTGCAAAGGATGTCGAGCAATGGGACAGCCTTGCTAATGTCCAGCTGTTAGTGATGGTCGAAAAGGCCTTCGGGGTGAGGTTCTCAACCAGCGATATGGGAGCGATGAAGAACCTTGGCGCACTCGCGGAACTCGTTCTGGCGAAAGCGCGCTAACGCAATTCTTCCGGTACTGCTGCTATGACTGTCGAATCCCTCCTGGCGTGGCGAGAACCGGCTGCCGTCAACTGGCGCGACCGGGCGGCTCAACTCGCTGACGATCTGAAGACTGCTGCCGGCGGCGATCCGGAGTCCGCTGCGCGGCGCCTGCGGCGACTGGCTAATATGCGCCTCGGCGACGGCGAGCGACTGCAGTTGCTTCGGCTGGTCAAGAGAGCCCGCAGCCTTCCTGAGCCGCTGCCCGGCTTCCGGCCTTGGCGTCTGCTGCTTGTTTCGAACCGAACGCTGGGTTTCGTCGCGACCGAACTGGAAGCCAGCGGCGCGGCGCGCGGCTTGCTGATAGAAGCTGTCGAGACCGATTATAATAGCGTTCATTCGCTGGCGTTCAATCCTGCGAGTCAAGTTCCCTCGGGCAACTTTGACGCAGTGCTGCTATTGATCGATGCAAGCTTCTTTCCGATCAACTGCGAGCTTCTCGATGGCGAGACGGAAGTGAAGACCGTTGCTGCGGTCAGAGCGCAGTTCAAGGAGCTCATTGCCGGTCTTCGCACCAAGACCGGTGCGCCTGTTATTACGGCGACTATCGCGGTCGCCCCGGATTTCCAGCTCTCCTCTGCGGATCCTGCGATTTCCGGAACGGCTATTCGGTGTATCCAGGCCGTCAACGATACCATTATGGAAAGTGCCAAGGAGGGATTGACGATCGTCTTCGACCTTGCAGCTTTGGCAGCGCGGATCGGAAGTGTGGCGTTCTTTGACCCTGTGCAATTCCACCACGCGAAAGTTCCGTTTTCCCTTGAAGCCAGCCCCGTAGTCGCAGATGCACTGGCGGCATTGCTCGCTGCGATGGCCGGGCGCTCCGGAAGGGTCCTGGTGCTCGATCTTGACAATACGCTCTGGGGCGGTGTCGTTGCAGACGACGGTCTGGAAGGAATTGTGCTCGGGCAGGGCTCGGCGGAAGGCGAGGCATTCCTCGCGGTTCAACGCCATGCACTCGAGCTGCGGCGCCGCGGCGTCGTGCTCGCCGTCTGTTCGAAGAACCTGGAAGACATTGCCCGCGAACCATTCCTGTCTCACCCGGACATGTTGCTGCGCGAGGAGCATATTTCAGCGTTCATAGCGAATTTTGACGACAAAGCCACCAATCTAGCGCGAATTGCTCAGATGCTCGATCTTGATCCTTCCGCGCTTGTCTATCTTGACGACAACCCTGCCGAACGCGAGCGCGTCCGCTCGGCGCTTCCCTCTGTCATGGTACCGGAAATCGGTACAGACCCCGCTTATTTCGTGCGCGCATTGGTTGCTTCCGGCTTTTTCGAGCACCTGCCGCTTACGGCAGACGATACGCGGCGTGCCGCCGCCTACCAGGCTCGCGCTGAGGCGAAGGCGCTTCAGGCGGTGATAGGCGATTACGATGCCTACTTGCGATCGTTGGAAATGGAGCTGGCGATCTCCCCCTTCGATGCGATGGGCCGGGCGAGGATCGCACAGCTGATCCAGAAATCGAATCAATTCAATCTCACGACCAAGCGCTATTCTGAGATCGATATTGCAACCATGGAAAAGGATCGAACGCGCCTCGGCTGGCAAGTGCGGCTCAAGGATCGTTTCGCGGACCACGGCATGATCAGCGTCGTGATCGTTGAAAAGACCGAATGCACCTGGTTGATAGATACTTGGATCATGTCTTGCCGCGTATTGGAGCGCGGTGTGGAGCGCGCAGTTCTGCATGAACTGGCGCGCATAGCCATGCAAGAGGGAGCCAAGGAGCTTATCGGAATCTATAAACCCACTGCGCGCAATGCACTGGTTAAGGAGCATTACACCCGACTGGGCTTCGAGGCGGCGGCAGTTTCGGAAGGCAACGCCAAGACTTACCGGCTCGAACTATCAACGGCAACGTTCGATCCCGTGGCGATGGCTGTGACAACGACGTTGAACCGCCCAAGCTAACGTGCCTTGACGCTGCATAACCGCCGTACGCTTCGAGCGCATATGGTTGAAAAGGTGGCACCCCAGCCAATGGTTGTGTGACTAATGTATCGCGGAATGCAGACTCGATAGAGCGTTCAATCTGCGGATTCTAATTGAATTCTCCCGCCCCACATACTCATGCAAGCGCTAACCGGTTTCGTTTTTCATCATCTGGGCGTCGCTTGCGAGAATATCGCAGCCGAGACCGAGATCTGGACGTCATTTGGCTATCGCGTGGAAGCCGCTCCTTTTATCGACGAAGCACAAGGCATTCGCGGACTGTTCATGGTCGGCGACGGGCCTCGTATCGAACTACTCGAGGCTACCGGTCAATCATCGACGCTCGGGCCGTGGATCAAACGACACGTCAAGTTCTATCACATGGGTTATCTTGTCAGCTCGTTCGATGGCGCCATTGAAACTCTGCTTGGAGCCGGCGCGACCGTCGCGCGTAGTCCCATGATGTCAGTTTTTTTCGAAGCAAGGATTGCCTTTCTCATGATGCCCAACATGGCATTGATTGAGCTCATCGATGCAGATGCAATCGCCTCGCGCGGGAACCGCAATTAGTCTCTTCGTCGACAGCAACCTTTATCCTGACCTGGCGCGGATCGTCAGTACGCTCGTCGTCCGATGGCCGGAGCATGAACATTTCCTCCAGCAGAGCTTTGAGCGTCGGGACGAAGGCCTGATGTCGTCGACGGAGCGCCATGCAACGATAATCCTGCGGATTATCGGCTCAAATGACAGATTGACCGGCTATTGTGACGACTACCGTTTTCTCTGCACCAAGGTGCTGGAGGAAGAAATTTTCTTCAGGCGCGCTGGACGCTATCGTCTAAGTCGTTTTGAAGATGCGCTTGCCGAGGTTTACTCCAACAAGGCGTTCATGGAACGCTACATGAACTTTCTGCTTTTGAGTCACGTGCTTTGGGACAACCACGCCCGGGCCATGGCGCATTTCGAGGATAGGTACTTGCCGTCCCTTCCCAGTGAAACTGACCACCTTGAAGTCGGCCCGGGTCATGGTCTGCTACTCCATCTAGCCTGTAATGCGCTGCAGCTTGGGAGCGTGACGGGATGGGATGTCAGCCAGACCAGCATCGATCAAGCCCGCAACTGCCTTGAAGCGATGGGCGAGCGACGAGAAGTTAATCTCGTGATGCAGGACCTCTTCGATGCTCCCCCGGCGACTGACGACGGGAAGCGCTTTGGCAGTGTGGTTCTTGCAGAAGTCTTGGAGCACCTGGAAGATCCGATTGCCGCTCTGAAGGCCGTGTCGCGTCATATGCGTCCTGAGGCACTTCTCTGGGTTCACGTACCAGTCAACAGCCCGGCTCCGGACCACCTCTATCTGTTGCGGACGCCGGAAGAGGCGGTTGCGTTGGTTCGCGCCGGTGGGTTCGAGCCTATCGATTCGGCGTTCTTCCCTATGACAGGGCAGACGCTCGAACGCGCACGAAAGTTTGATCTGACGATTTCTGTGGTTATCGTCGCTAGACTTTCGTCATGATGCCGAACGTCAAGGGCGAAATACCTCGACGGCATTCCGCAGTGCGGTTTCAAACGCCGGCAACTTTGACACGGTGAGCACGTGGTCGCCCTTTGCAATATGAAACAAGATATTTTGATAGGTTTCGTAATCGCTGATATGAGCGCTATCCTTATAAAGTGAGAGATCGCCTGTTAGCGACGCGTCTGTATCGAAAGCGTGAACGCGGACATTCGGGATGTCAGAGGTCATTTCTACGGCGCAGCGCCGCAGGGAAACCAGGTTTGCGAAGACGCCGCCCTTCCCCGGGAACGTCCCGGGGCGTCTAACGCTCCAATCCGAGTAGATCGCAAGCGAATAAGGCGGCGAGAGAAGGTCGACGGCGACACCATGCGCGGCAATGCGCCTGACCAGTGGCACGATAATGGTCCCCAGGTTCGGCAGCGCATTGCAGGCGATAGGTGGTGCTCGCGTGACCCAGGCGCGACTGATGTCGGCAGCGTGCGCGAGCCTGGCTAGAGCTTGGGGGTCTGTCGTCACCGGGGCGTCGTCAACCATGAAGTATTCCGGCCGATCGGGACTCACGGTGTGCCAGTCTGGCAGATCAAGGATGCCTGTACGCAGAACGTGTCCGGACATCCGGACGGCTTCGGGACTATATTCGGGCACGGGATCGTGCCACGAGCCAACATAAGGGCGCTTGTTCCAAATCCGTCCGAAGTTAGGCAGGTCCTTGACGTCCTTGATCAACGTCCAGTCAAGAGAGACTATGACGCGCTTGAGGGAGTTCGATGTCTCCAGGCGTGACAGCTCCATTTCAATATCACGTGCATTTGGACCGGAGAAAGAAAGGTTGACGGGGCGGTCGGCTTCCGGGAACGCCGCTCGCAGCATGGGCGTGCTGTAGCCCATGGAGGTTGAGCCGCCGAGGATCACCAAGCCGGTCCCGTCGCGCGCAGCGACGGAGAAGAGAAGGGGCGTGACGCGATCCGCGTATGATGGATGGTCGGACAGCCTTACGGGAACGCTCCAAGACCGCAGCGCATAGGGATCGACGATCCAAACGAAGACGTATGAGACGATCGCCAAAATATAAATCGTACCCACAATAGGCAGAAAGCTTCGACCGCGAGCAAAAACGCGCACGAGCGGCAAGAGCATTGACTGGGTGTTGCTGATCGCGCGTTCTGTCATCATCGATGCCAAGATCATCATTTCAGAACTTCGCGTAGAGAAATGGCGTTGGATGATTGATCCTAGTGAGGATCGCAATGGTCAGTATGGCTACAAACAGGGCCCACATCAGGTTCGGTCGCCACATAAAGCGCAGAATGGGTGGAGTCATCGACGGGTTGGGGTAAGTCACGAAGCCCGGACGATAGCGTCTCAGTAATTCATAGACGTTCGGCAGGAGATAGACAATCACCGCTGCGACGACGATCGCGAGCAGTTCCCGGGGATCGATGGGTTCATATGGCGGCGGTGGCGGAGAAGCGAACCCGACTAGCGCCGATAACAGGCTGAAGAATCCGTTCAGATTCTCGCTACGAAAAAGAGCGAAAGTCAACATCAGCGGCGGCGCCGTAATCGCCATGCCGGCAATCGTTCGAAAGCGCTCGGAGGTGCGTGAGCGGAAGGCCTTGAACGTCCCGCTGGCTCTGATCTCCGTCTCGAGAACATACCATAATCCGTGAATTGTGCCGAAGAGAACGAAAGTTCCCTTGGCTGCGTGCCAAAGAGCGATAAGTTGAAAATTGGCCACTAACGGCAGCCAGGTACCGATGGCGCGGCGCCGCCAACCTTTGTAGCCCCGCTCGATGGCGACGCGGGTGCCCCACAGCGATAGCGGAGTAAACACAAACAGCACAATCGCGCGAGTGAGCGTGATGTGCCAACGACGATAGTAGTCGACGATGCCTATGGCGCGCAGCGGTGAATCGAAATTAATCGGCAAACGGAGCCCGCAGAGCCGAGCAATGCCCAG
This sequence comes from uncultured Alphaproteobacteria bacterium, assembly GCA_963729335.1. Classification (GTDB taxonomy): domain Bacteria; phylum Pseudomonadota; class Alphaproteobacteria; order Rhizobiales; family Xanthobacteraceae; genus BOG-931. The sequence continues at coordinate 371,729 of CAVSNN010000008.1, read as the reverse complement.
AGAGATATCTGCATAGCCGGAGAAGTCGTAATAGAGCTGAAAGAAATAGCCGACGATTGCAAAGATTGCGTGCCTTGGCAAAATCGGCGTGCCGGCAGAAATCTCGTCATAGATCGGGTTCACTCCGTAAGCCAAAACATCGGCGATGCAGAGCTTCTTGAAAAGCCCGACGACTATCAGCGTTACGCCGATCTGCAAGTTGTAAACGCGCAGTCGACCGAAGCTGCGCCCCTGCACCTGCGGCCCAAACTCACTCATATAGGTGATCGGACCAGTGATCAGTTGCGGGAAAAATGCGACGAAAGCGCTGTATCGGATCAGAACCGCTAGCTTGCCGAGAATGCTTTTTGCGCCCTTAAAGAAGCTCACCACCTCCACGTTGCGATTGTAGGCATGTTGCAGAAAAACCGCCTGATGGAAGGTGTAGAACGAAATTCCGGCCGGAATGGCGATCCCGAGGATTGGTCCGGCCGAAGGAACGATCATTGCGGCCAATTGATCGAGATACTTGAACGTCCCTAAAGCGGCGAAATTCAAGACGAGCCCGATGGCGAGCAATGTCTTGCGTTGCCGTTTGTCATCGAAATCGTCCTTCGATAGTTTGATTCCAAGAAACAGATTGATGCAAAGGCTGGTGGCGAGCAGTATCGCGGGTAGCACTCCATAGGGAGCATAAAAAATAGCCGAGGCGATTACGACGACAGCGAGCGTCGCGGTTCGACCGGCGTAGAGCCCCATAAAATAGAACGCGCAAATCGTCGCCGGCAGCAGAACGAAGAGAAAGAACGGCTCGACGAACAGCATGCTTGAATGTCGTGTTTACCGATATGTTTCGTCTGAGCCGAAGTTCAGCAGGTTGGTCGGTATGTCAAGCACTATTAGAGGCTTCTCCGAAGGCGGGTCAATCGGTTGGGAGCATTGACGAAAGTGCTTTCAGCCCACCCGGTCTGCGGCGTGGAAAAGAGGCAATCGCGCGTCCAAGTGTCGCGCTGATCAGTAAGATCTGAGTCGTGCGCCGGGGTGGAGTCCGCTCAACACGAGCCGGCTCATATTGGACCTGGCTGATCTGCTCCGATGAAACCAACCCTCTCGCAGCATGAACGTAAAATGACCGGCGCATCGATGCCTGTTGCCGATTTGCCCTGGGGCAAGCTGGATTGGCAGAAGGATCCCCCGGCGGCTGAATGGGATCATGCGCTTGCCGAGCTGTTCGGGCACCCCCTGCAGTCGTGCCTGTGGGGTAACGCGCGGCAGCATCTGGACGGCATCGTGCAGCACCGTTGGCTGGCACGACGCGACGGCGAACCCATATGGATGATCAGAGTCGAAGAGCGCAGAGTCCTGGGCGGCAAGATTGCCTGGGCGCCACGCGGTCCGACCGGGCGCACGCCGGAACTGGGCTTGTCCACGCCGCCTGGATTCGAAAGCCATCTTCGCACGGAAGGTTTTTCGCTCCTGATCTCGGATCCCTGGATCAAGGTCGAAGATGGTCCGCAGCAGCCAGCCAATGGCGCGCGGCGCCCGAAACAGCAAACGATTTGGCTCGACCTTTCGTTGGGCAAAGACGTCATCTTCGAAAACTTTCATAAGCATGTGCGCAACGGCGTGCGCCGTGCGGCGCGGGGCCGCGTCCATGTCGAGACTACGGGTGATCCGGCACGGATCGCGGAATTCGCGGAGCTCTGCGGCCGCATCAGTGCCCAAAAGGGCTTCGAACTTCGAGTTACCTCTGTCTTGATCGACGCGCTCTTGAACCATTCGACGAGCGGCGAAGCTGTCGAGGCGGGGCTGTTCGTGGCGCTGAAGGACGGTAAACTCGGAGCCGGTCTCCTGATCCTTCGTGTCGGCCGAAGTGTGCACTTGATCGGCGCCGGTACCAACAGAGAGCTGCGCCAGGATCGCGTTGGCGAGGCCTGTCATTGGAACGTAATCGAGTGGGCGATCGCGCGCGGCTGCACCCGCTACGACCTCGAAGGTATCGACCCGGTCAACAATCTTTCGGGTTACGAGTTCAAAAAGCGTCTGGGCGGTGACGAGATTACGCTGCCCGGTCATGTGTATACGCCGCTTAATTATCCGGGTCGGGTCATGGCTTGGCTGATGCGGCAGCGCTCCATCGGTGAACGATAATTGCGGCCGCTATAAATATGAATTCGAAAGAACCCAAAGGGTCCATCGTTCCAGTTATTTTGACGATCTGGAGAGAAAATGTCGGATTGGATCGGTGTTTATTCTTGTTTCGCGGAGTGAAATGGCAGTTGCGCAAGCGTCTGGGTCATTCGTTCGTAACGAGACTGGCAAATGGCGCGGAGCTCAAAGTGTATCCACACTCAGCGTTCAGTGCCGTATTCTACCATCGATGGATAGAGAGAAAGGATCTCTCATTCATACGCGCGCACGCCGGCCTTGCTCCAACTTTCGTCGATGTGGGTGCGAACGTCGGCTTATTCTCGGCGTCGCTGTTCGACAAGTTTTCGCGCTTTGTGTTGGTCGAGCCGCTACATGCGTGCGGTGCGGCGTTGCAAGAAACGTGCGCGCTAAATCCGTCGGTCGCATGCGAGGTAATCATCGCCGCGGTTTCCGATCGGGCAGGCGTTGCTTCGTTCTTGGATGACGGCGACTTTTCAACAACCAGCCGGATCGCTGCCGTAGCGGAGACGAGTTCGACCAGGGGCCAGATCGATCGAGGCTGTAACGCTGGATCAATTGCTGCAAAACTACCAGGAGGATTTCATCGTCAAGGTCGACGTTGAGGGGCATGAAGAGCAGGTGTTTCGCGGCGCGGCAGGTCTGTTTCAGGCTGCAAGAATCAAGTTACTTATGTTCGAGCGGCTCGGGCGAACCAATATTGATAACATACTGACATTCTTCGCGGCGATGGATTATGCGATATTTTTTGTTCGGGACGATGGTGTTGTCACGTTTGACGCGGCTGCGCTAAGAACGCCACTGATCAATTTGTTTGCATGCCCGCGCTCGGTCTTGCCGCGCATCGCCGGGTAGGCCAACTTGGACGGGCCGCAGTCGCCGTAGTCGGATGCCAACAGTAGCGGTGCTCACGCCTTGGTTTCCCAATCGACCGGGCGATTCGGCTGGCGCGTTCATTGCCGACTCCGCGCTTGCGGTGCACCGCGCCGCATGGCAAGTGGGTATCGAGGTCGTGCGCTCGTGGGTGCCACCTTACTGTGAACGCTTCGCCAATCAGATGGTTCGCGGCGATGTCGATGCCGCAGCGTATCCGTTTGCCGCTGTAGAGACAGTGCGCATAATGGCGTTGCCGCGACTGTTATTGCGCCGCGTGACCGATGTCATGTCCGACAGAGTGATTGCAGGCGCTCTGGAAAAGCTAGCACGTACGCTTCCAGCCAATGTGATTCACGTGCAATCGGAAGAATTTGTTCCGTCCGCTGCGCTTGTCGCTCGCCGGTTACGCCTGCCCTTCGTCGTAACGCTGCACGGCCTCAATACGCATCCACGGTATTTACATTCCGCATATCACAAAAGCCGACTGAAGCCGGCGCTTGCGTCGGCTGACCGCGTTATTCTAGTTGGCGAGCCGCTGCGTGAATTCTTCAGAGACTATATCGGATGCGACGATAATTTTCAGGTGGTGCCGAACGGCGTCGATATTCCATCGTTGCGGTGCGACAGGCCGGTTTTGGCAGGCGGCCCAACGCGGTTAGTGAGCGTCGCAAATCTGCAGGAAGGAAAGGGTCTCGATCTCACGCTTCGGGCGCTGGCAAATCTCGAACGCGAGGGAATTTCAGATTGGACCTATCGAATCATTGGCGAGGGCCCGGATCAAGCGGCGCTGATTAAATTGACCGCGGATTTGGGGTTGGCCGACAAGGTGAAGCTGATCGGGTCCGTTCGCCACGCGGAGATATTCGAGCACTTGGCAGGCGACGAGATATTCGTCTTGCCGTCTTATCGCGAGGCCTTCGGCATCGCCTACCTCGAGGCGATGGCGGCAGGATTGCTGGCGATAGGAGTGGCCGGACAAGGGCCGTCACAATTCATCAGGAATGGAGAGAACGGGATATTGGTGCCGCCGCACGATGTGAATGCTCTGACAGCGGCGCTCCGAGATATTCTCACCGGTGACCACGAGCACTGGCGGGGGGTCGCCCGCGAAGGCCGACAAACGGTGCAAAACGCTTACACGTGGGACAGTCACGCCAGGCGGCTCACGAAAGTCTACGAGAATGTCATCGCGGCATCGCCGAAATGAGTGAGTGATTTTTCAGTGCGGGATGCTCGACATCACTGTCGGATGACGCCCGCTGTCTACTTCATGGCCTCCATATAGAGCGATATCTTGTAATAGTTCGGATTGGTGGCGTCGAAATGGCGAAGGTCTCGCATCGGAGAGAACAGGCTCTGCCCATGCCCGGAGCGATAAACAGTGGTGAACCCGGCTTCGCGCAGGAGCTCTTCTAACTTTCTTTCCGTCCACCAATTTATGTGACTTTGCGGTTGCTTGGGATCATAACGACATTGGCTGGTGAAGCGGTCGAATGCCTTTTCCATCGGCAGGGTGGCAAACGCTTCCGAAATCTCCTGGTCCGCAACTTGGCGCGGGGAATCGGGTAACGGCTGCGGCAGGCTAATCTGGCTTGCAAAATGATTGAGAAACTTGCGATGAAACGATGCGCCCTTGAATTGCTCGCGCTCGAACCAATAGAAGAATTCCAGATCGTTGCGCTTGTATGCGCGGTACTCCAATTCCGCATCGGGCGTAAGGAAACGCAGGAATCCACCGGGCTTTAAGCATCGAAAAGCCTCCCGTGCGATATTGAGGACTGCGTCGTTGGAGAGGTGTTCGATCACGTGGGACGCGTAGAATGCCTCGGCGGAGTTGCTGGGAATCGGTAGCGGCTTCAATTCCATGGCGTCGAAGGACAAGAACGATTTCTGCTGGACCGGGCCGTACCAATCCGAAGGACGGTCTATGTTCGTCCAATAGGGGTGATCGAAATCTCCGGCGCCGATGTTATAGAACCGCCTTTCCTTCAAACTATCGTCCGAAAGCCCTTGATACCTCGTCGCCGTGTCGTCCTTGGGCTTTCTGACCAGTTGATATCCGAGTGCCCCGAGCACGTTTCTGATAAGCGCCTTCATAATTTCTCTCTTTAGCGAAGATTATCCATCGGGATGTTGAAGTTGACGACGCATTTGTTGCTGGAGCCCACTGTGCAATATCGTATCAGACGGACGGCGGATAGCCAAATTTCATACTCTGCCATGACCTCCCGTTATCGCCTAAAAAGGCGCTTGTTCAAATTCATAGACTCAGTTTCAAGCGCCTTTGCCGGCAAGACGACGATCTGACGAAACGACGTTGCTGATGGACACTGAAGCCAAACTCAATCGACGTGTGGGGCTTGCGAGTGCAAGCGCGATGCGGCCAACCCGGATCGTGATGGTCTATCTTGAGCCGACGCCGTATATATTGGCATTGATCGACACGCTCCGCCGCCTCTGGGACGGAGCCATCGAGGTATATTACGTATCGACCGATGTGTCTCAACCCTGGAAGTTGCGACTTGATCGTACACAAGAAGAGGTGCTGCCTGCCGGCTTTTTGCCGGGGATGAGAGCGCTTTTGTCGGCGCTGATTCGAGATCGGAAACACACAATCTTGCACTTGGCCGGTTGGGGACATCCGGTTCTTTTCGGCGCCATGGCGATGGCCGGATCTCTGCGCATCCCCGTGGCAGTGGAATCGGACACTGCGACGGGACGGCTGGATCGATCCTGGCGACACTGGGTGAAAGAGCTGCTTTATCCGCCTTTATTCCGGCTGCCGAGTCGTTTTCTTCCTGGCGGCACGCGACAGGCCCGCTATCTGGCGAATTTCGGCGTGCCGCCGGAGCGCATGACGGTCGCGCAAATGACGGTTGACGTCTGCGCCATTCGCCGGTTTTGCGCACAGGATCGGGAAGCCGTACGATCGGCCGTGCGAGCGCGCTGGGGAATGTCGGCTGACCAGCAATTAGTGCTCTATGTCGGCCGCTTGGAAGCGTACAAGGGGTTGCAGGAATTGCTTTCGGCATTCGGCCGCGCCGTTGACGTGGAGGGTGATTTGCGATTGGCTGTCGTCGGTGACGGCAGTTTTCGACCGCGCGTCGAAGCGGCCGCCGCTGAGGCCGATGGCCACATCATCTATCTGGGCCGTCTTTCAAATGATGACGTGCTGCACGCCTATCTTGCCGCCGATCTTCTGGTACTGCCGTCGCTCTTCGAGCCATGGGGACTGGTGGTGAATGAGGCGATGGCCTGCGGGCTCCCCGTGATTGTATCCGACCGGGTCGGCTGCGTGGACGATCTTGTCCGGCACGGCGAGACCGGCCTGATAGTTGGGGCGGGCCGCGAGACGGAATTGACCTCGGCAATCCTACAACTTGCGAGGGATGCGGCCACCCGTCGCCGGATGGGGCAGGCGGCGGAGTCGCTGATCTCGAATTGGACGCTTGCCGATGAGGCGCGCAATGTCATCTCGACTTGGGACGCGATTGCCCGATGATACTTCGGCTGCCTAAAAATTTCCTATCGCCGCTTGCGGCGTTTGCTTTTATTGGCGTATCCGTCGACTACGTCAATTCCATATTCACCACATCGACGCGGTGGATTTTTCTGGCGTTGTTGATCCTTTATCTCCTGGCCAAAGGGCGTCTTTTGATCGGACTGCGATCGACTTTCGGCATCGCTCTCGCGGTTTATTGCGTCTGGTGCCTCACCACGTACAATTGGTCGGAAGTTCCTTACCTTTCGATCGCCAAGGCGACGGCGTTTTCAGGCGTTGCAGTGGCATTCGTCAGCGCGGGCTATTGGTGGGTTGCCGAGCGCGGCACTCAAAGCGCGCTGTCGTACTTCGCGCCGGTGAGCGTTTTGGCGATATTTGCCGGTTCAATGGGAACTTCCTATAATGCGGCTAGTGGCGCGATTACTCTGGATATGTATCAGGGCCTCACATACAACCCCAATATGCTAGGCAGCCTTCTCGCTATGGCCTTGCCTTTCTTGCTTTGGAATGCGTATCGCTATCGTGCAACGCCACAACTGAAATGGGTATGGTTTGCGCTGTTGGCGATCGCCGCCGCCATGCTTGTGCGATCGTATTCGCGGTCAGCGATAATGGCTGGGGGTGTGGTTGCTTTCGGATTTTGCCTGTCTCTTAGATTAAACAGAACGGCGTTCATCTCGGTACTCATCGGAATTGCGCTGTTCGTCGCGGCGGCGGTCGGTACGGCGGTCCTGGATAAGACGTACCAAGTCTATATCCTTAAGGGTGGAGAGAGCGAGAATGGAATTCTGTTCTCCCGTCAAATAGTCTGGCAGGAATCATATGACGCCGCCGTGCTAGGCGGCCGGTATGGTCTCGGCTATGGCGTGAGCGCCGGCGATTTCTCATTCCACGGCGGTCTGACGACGGTGGGGTACGGACGCGAGAAGGGAAATACGCAGATGGCGATTATCGAGGAAACGGGTCTGGTTGGACTGGGATTCTACTTTTGCATCCTTCTCACGCTCTTCATCCCCCTCATCTTAGCTCACCGGCGCGAAAAATTCGGCGATAATAAAGTTGCGTTGGGAATCGTAATAGGCGCTCTCGGCGGATTTACGGCGATGTCGATCTTTGAGGCATGGTGGGTGGCCCCCGGCTCGCCTGAATTGGTGTTTTTCTGGAGCATGGCGGGTATCGGCCTTTGCCTCGCAAGAAGCTCAGTCCCGGCGCGGAATCCACTGAGTCGTCGTCGGATAGTGACGGCACAGCCAATCTATTCCGCAAGATTTTTGCAAGAGAGGAGAGCGAAGGGCTGATCGATGCCCAGCCGAGTCGCCTGGAAGCGGCGCATCGGGCGGCTTTATGCATCGATGCGGGCGCGAGATTCACAGCGCAAGCTCGTTCTCGTTTATCATTCGATCGGTGGCGGCTCCGAGTCGAACGACATCGAGGTATTTCGCGATCACATCGACGCCATCGCCGCTATTGGACGACTCTGGCCGCTGCCGAATCTTCTTGCCTCGACTCCGAATAATGGCGTTGACGTTGCGATAACGTTCGATGACGGCTATGCGACGTTGCGGGATCGCGCTTCGGCGATTTTGGCGGATTTCGGTTGCGCCGCGACGGTATTTTTGAACACCGGCGAAATTGCCGATGACGAGCGCCGATTCTCAAGAACCGAGGATGGCTATTATCCCGATGAGCGATTCTTGACCTGGCGCGACGTGGACGCGCTGGTCGCCGCGGGATGGCAAATCGGTTCCCACGGCGTCGGCCACGTCGATCTCACGAATGCCGACGGCGCAACGATCAACAACGAGCTGAGCGCCTCCAAGTCGATGATCCAGCAGCGTCTCGGGACGGCATGCAATATGTTCGCCTATACCTGGGGCCGGAGCAATTCGCGTGTGCGCGCGGAGGTGCGGTCGGCTGGCTATCGCTACGGCTTCGCCGGCGATCACGCTCGGCTGACCGAACGATCCGATCCGTTTGCTTTGTCGAGAATTAACGTGGCCAAGGAGTATTCGCGGGACGATCTTGCGGCGATCCTGCGTGGCGACTGGGATTACCTGCATTGGGTTTTGCGGGCAAAGGCGTTAATCGGATGAAGGTGCTCGTTAACGCTCCCTCGGTGAAAGAGGGTGGCTCGCTTGTCGTGCTAAATCGGCTTTTGCAGGACATGCGCGGCATACGCGGCGATGTCGATTGGCTATCGTCGGTGACGGCAGTTTTCGACCGCGCGTCGAAGCGGCCGCCGCTGAGGCCGATGGCCACATCATCTATCCGGGCCGTCTTTCAAATGATGACGTGCTGCACGCCTATCTTGCCGCCGATCTTCTGGTACTGCCGTCGCTCTTCGAGCCATGGGGACTGGTGGTGAATGAGGCGATGGCCTGCGGGCTCCCCGTGATTGTATCCGACCGGGTCGGCTGCGTGGACGATCTTGTCCGGCACGGCGAGACCGGCCTGATAGTTGGGGCGGGCCGCGAGACGGAATTGACCTCGGCAATCCTACAGCTTGCGAGGGATGCGGCCACCCGTCGCCGGATGGGGCAGGCGGCGGAGTCGCTGATCTCGAATTGGACGCTTGCCGATGAGGCGCGCAATGTCATCTCGACTTGGGACGCGATTGCCCGATGATACTTCGGCTGCCTAGAAGTTTCCTATCGCCGCTTGCGACATTTGCTTTTATTGGCGTATCCGTCGACTACGTCAATTCCATATTCACCACATCGACGCGGTGGATTTTTCTAGCCGTGTTGATCCTTCATCTTCTGGCCAGAAGGCGTCCTTTGATCGGATTGCGATCGACTTTCGGCATCGCTCTCGCGGTCTATTGTGCCTGGTGCCTCACTACGTACTATTGGTCGGAAGTTCCTTACCTTTCGATCGCCAAGGCGACGGCGTTTTCACTCGTCGCAATGGCATTCGTCAGCGCGGGCTATTGGTGGGTTGCCGAGCGCGGCAGTCAAAGCGCGCTGTCGTACTTCGCGCCGGTGACCGTTTTGGCGATATTCGCCGGTTCAATGGGTACGACCGCTATTGGCGGGACGGCGATGAAGCTGAATATCTATGAGGGCCTCACATACAACCCGAATATGCTCGGCAGCCTTCTCACTATGTCGTTACCTTTCTTGCTTTGGAATGCTTATCGCTATCGTGCTGCGCCCCAACTGAAATGGGCATGGTATGCGCTGCTGGCGGTCGTCATCGTCATGCTTGTGCGATCATATTCGCGGTCGTCAATGATGGCCGCGGGTATTCTCGTTTGCGGATTTTGCTTCTCCTTCAAATTGAGCAGAACGGCGTTCATTTCGATGCTCATCGCAATCTCTCTGTCCGTCGCGGCGATACTAGGCACGGCGATCCTGAATACGACGTATCAGAGCTATATCCTTAAGGGGGCAGGGAGCAAGAATGGAATTCTGTTCTCGCGTGAAGAAGTCTGGCAGGAGTCATATGATGCCGCCGTGCTAGGCGGCCGGTATGGCCTCGGCTATGGCGTGAGCGCCGGCGATTTCTCATTCCACGGCGGCCTGACGACGGTGGGATACGGACGCGAAAAAGGGAACACCGAGTTGGCGATTATCGAGGAAACGGGTCTGGTTGGACTGGGATTCTACTTTTGCATCCTTCTCACGCTCTTCGTTCCCCTCATCTTAGCTCACCGGCGCGAAAAATTCGGCGATAATAAAGTTGCGTTGGGAATCGTTTTGGGCGCTCTCGGCGGATTCACGACGATGTCGATCTTTGAGGCATGGTGGGTATCCCCCGGCTCGCCTGAATCGGTGTTTTTCTGGAGCATGGCGGGTATCGGCCTTTGCATCGCAAGAAGCTCAGTCCCGGCGCGGAATCCACTGAGTCGTCGTCGGATAGTGACGGCACAGCCAATCTATTCCGCAAGATTTTTGCAAGAGAGGAGAGCGAAGGGCTGATCGATGCCCAGCCGAGTCGCCTGGAAGCGGCGCATCGGGCGGCTTTATGCATCGATGCGGGCGCGAGATTCACAGCGCAAGCTCGTTCTCGTTTATCATTCGATCGGTGGCGGCTCCGAGTCGAACGACATCGAGGTATTTCGCGATCACATCGACGCCATCGCCGCTATTGGACGACTCTGGCCGCTGCCGAATCTTCTTGCCTCGACTCCGAATAATGGCGTTGACGTCGCGATAACGTTCGATGACGGCTATGCGACGTTGCGGGATCGCGCTTCGGCGATTTTGGCGGATTTCGGTTGCGCCGCGACGGTATTTTTGAACACCGGCGAAATTGCCGATGACGAGCGCCAATTCTCAAGAACCGAGGATGGCTATTATCCCGATGAGCAATTCTTGACCTGGCGCGACGTGGACGCGCTGGTCGCCGCGGGATGGCAAATCGGTTCCCACGGCGTCGGCCACGTCGATCTCACGAATGCCGACGGCGCAACGATCAACAACGAGCTGAGCGCCTCCAAGTCGATGATCCAGCAGCGTCTCGGGACGGCATGCAATATGTTCGCCTATACCTGGGGCCGGAGCAATTCGCGTGTGCGCGCGGAAGTGCGGTCGGCTGGCTATCGCTACGGCTTCGCCGGCGATCACGCTCGGCTGACCGAACGATCCGATCCGTTTGCTTTGTCGAGAATTAACGTGGCCAAGGAGTATTCGCGGGACGATCTTGCGGCGATCCTGCGTGGCGACTGGGATTACCTGCATTGGGCTTTGCGGGCAAAGGCGTTAATCGGATGAAGGTGCTCGTTAACGCTCCCTCGGTGAAAGAGGGCGGTTCGCTTGTCGTGCTAAATCGGCTTCTGCAGGAAATGCGTAGCGTACGAGGCGATATCGAATGGCTCGTCGCCGCGCACCCGACAATCCACTTTGCAAAGCGCGGGACAGCCAAACGTCGCTCAACTCGCTATTCCCGATATCGGCCAACATCCGTTCGGCGTGATGTCATGGTACGAGGCCGCCCTGCCGGCAGCGGTCGCTCGGCATAAGGCCGATCTGGTATTTTCGATCACGAACTATCTGCCGCTACGCCGGATGCCCATTCCGACGGTGCTTCTCGTGCAGCATGCCGGCCACTTCTCGCAACAATTCGATGAGCTCAATCGCCGCTATTTGCGGCGGCCCGATCGGGTCGCGGCCTGGGCGTTAAAAACCCGCTGGGTCGAACGATCGGTTCGTGTGGCAAGCGAAGTAACGGTTCAGACGGCGGCGCTCGCCGACGTGATCGCGACCCGGACCGGGCGCTCGCGCGAGCATATTCACGTAATCCCGCATGGTCCTGGTTTGGTAATGCCGGAGGCGGTGACGCGCGCAAAGCTATCCGACCGTCCCGTCAGGATTGGTTATATGACTAACTGGGGCGTGCAGAAAAATTTTGAGGTTTTGTTCGACGCCGCGGCAAAGATGATTGGCCAAGGACGGTCCATCCGGCTCGTTCTAACGCTGCGGAAGGATCTGCCGCAGAATGCGCGGTCTTCTTGAGCGGGCCAAAGCCGCCGGACTGGATAAAGTACTGGAAAATGTTGGGGAGCTCCAATCGAACGCCATATCGGCGCTCTACGATTCGCTCGACATATTCGTCTTCCCATCCTTGGTCGAATCATTCGGCCTTCCGCTGGTTGAGGCTTTGGCAAAACGGCTGCCGATCGTGGCTGCCGACACACCGGGAAATCGTGAGATCGCCGGAAACGCCGGACTGTTCTTTGCGCCGACGAATTCCGATCTCCTCGCTGCAATCATTGGTGAAATCATCGACAACGCGTCGCTGCGCGAAGCGAAATCGGCGGCATCGTTGCGGCGCGCGCAAAACTTCTCGTGGCGGCGAGCGGCCGAACAAACGCTTGACTTGATCGAAAGAGCCATTAAGTCGCGGGCGCCATGACTTCGAGCGTACGAGACGACCCCCGTTTGGCGATCTTAGGTACTTCCGACCTGTCGCATTTGGCACAACTGATAGTTTGCCCAAGCTGTGAAAAGGCACTTCGCTTTGAAAAGGGGAAGAGGGTATGCTGCGACGCGCCGAACGGCCCTACGCTGGACGACAACATCATTCGGTATAGTCCCGTTATTTCAAGCGAGGAAATGACCGCACGCGACAGTCAAGCGGAAGGCTATCTGGACCACGGCAAATTTCCAACCCAAGTCCATCGAATGCGGTCGTTCATAGCGGGATTGCGAAGATCAACGCAGCCTGTGCTAAATCTGGGCTGCGGACCTGGCCCAACGACGAAAATGTTGAGTGAGCAAGGCATGGAGATTGTCGCGGTGGACTTTTCAAGACGCTCGCTCGCATTAAACAAAGCAAGATCAGCTCTTTTCGTGCAGGCCAATCTGAACAACATCCAATTCGTCCCAAGCTCCTTCGACGGCTTGATGATGGCCGATTTCCTGCAGCACCTTGGTGGTGTTGCCGCGCAGCGACAATTTTTACATACAATATTGTCAGCACTGTCTCCCGGAGGTTGGTTCTTTCTTAGTTGCTTCAATGTAAACGTCAAAAATAGACTGCGACGCGACATCGATGGCTCTTTTTCCAGCGGTAAAATTCGATATCATAGGTTGACCCCTTCGGAAGTCCTGGAAATGTTGCCAGCGACTGCGCAAATCGAGAGCGTCCGTCCGATGAACATCTTCAATCGGCCCTTATACGACAACGTCGCAACTCGACTTCCGTGGGCGCGGCTATTCGCGCGAATGATGGTCATCGTCGGCCGGAAGCTCTAAAAGTCTGCTGGATGGAAATCCCCGACAGCTCTCTTCAAAGCCGAACTAGGCAGCACTATGACAGCCGCCCTTTCGACGCGATCACGCCGGAAGACGAACGGGAACCGAGGAACATCCAGCCAAAGGCCTTCCTCGACTTTTGCGAACGGTATTTGAAAGCAAGAACGTCGGTCGCCGAGGTCGGCTGCGGTCCTGGGCGCGGTACGATTTATCTCGCCACGATCGGCGTCGATCTTACGGCCGTTGATATCAGCGCCAACTCGCTGATGCGCGCCCGCAAGCGCGCGCCCAGCGCCAAATTTGTGCGGGCAACAGCATTGGCGCTCCCATTCCCCGACGAAAGTTTCGATGCCGTTGTGTCCGATGGCGTGATTCATCACACGCCCGATGCGCACGCCGCGTTTCTGGAATGTGCGCGCATCCTCCGTCCGGGCGGTTATCTCTATCTCGGAGTTTATAAACGGCGACGCTACTACTATTACCTTTATACCTATGCCGGACCGCCGATCCGATGGCTGGCAGAATCGAGCGCCGGACGCGTGACGCTGTCGATAACTCTGATTCCGATCTATTACCTTGCGCATTTGGTGAAAAGCCGCGGCAAGCGTACATGGGAAGGTGCGACAAATTACTTCTACGACTATATCGTCACGCCACACGCGACGTTTTACACACGCGAGCAAATAACAGGGTGGGGGACGAACCTAAGTCTCGAGCTCGCCAAATACGATCCGTCGCCCGGCAACGTACATGTCTTCGTCTTTCGAAAACCCTCGACACGGTGAGAAGGCGCGCCATGAGGAGCCGGCCTCTCGGTGGTTATCAGACCCTAAAATGAGCGGCGGCTCAGGAATACGACGGCGCACTCGGCAATCTACGGATCGTTTCTGTTCGAGCGCCTTCGCCGACAGTGAAGGATTTATCGGCAGGAGTTGACGATAATACATGCCTACGCTATTTCCGGCGTGCGACGCGGCCTGTTAAAAGGAGGCGTCGGTCGATGGATCCGCGACCGAGTTGGAGGAGGGGAATGTCGAACAGGTTTTCGCGCGTGTTCGTGACCGGAGGGGCGGGCTATGTCGGCTCCGTCCTCGTGCCGCGTCTACTCGATCGCGGCTGCAAGGTGACGAGCTATGACATCTGCTATTACGGCGACAGCTTCCTGCCCAAGAATAGTCCCAACCTGCAGGTGATCCGTGGCGACATCCGCGACACGGCCAAGCTGGCCAAGGCCGTCACCGGACACGACGCCTTCGTCTGCCTTGCTTGTATTTCCAACGACGCGAGCTTCGAGCTCGACGAAAGGCTTTCAACGTCGGTCAACCTCGATGCCTTCGAGCCGATGGTGCTGGCGGCCAAGACGGCAGGGGTCAAGCGCTTCGTCTTTGCCTCGTCAAGTTCCGTCTACGGCGTGTCCGACCAGCCGAACGTGACTGAGGAGCACCCGCTGGTGCCGCTGACGCTTTACAACAAATATAAGGGCATGTGCGAGCCGCTGTTGTTCAAGCACACAAGCCGGGACTTCGTCGGCGTCGTGTTCCGGCCGGCGACGGTTTGCGGCTACGCGCCGCGGCAGCGCTTCGACCTGAGCGTCAACATCCTGACCAACCACGCCATCAACAACGGCAAGATCACCGTATTCGGCGGCGAGCAGATGCGGCCAAATCTACATATCCTCGACTACTGCGACGCGGTGCAATTGCTGCTCGACGCGCCCGATGAAAAGATCGCTGACGGGATTTTCAACGTGGGCTACCAGAACATGTCGATCATGCAGATCGCCCGCCTGGTCCAGCGCGTCGTGGGGGAGGAGTTTCCCGAAAAGGGTGAAATCGGCATCGTGACCACGCCAAGCGACGACAAGCGATCCTATCACATCAATTCCGACAAGATTCGCCGCGTGCTCGGCTACACCCCGAAGCACACCATCGAGGAGGCGGTGCGCGACCTCTGCCGCGCCTTCAAGGACGGCCGATTGCCCAATTCCATGGCGGACGACATCTATTACAACGTTCGCCGCATGAAGAATCTGCAGGCGGCATGAGCGGGCGCATCGCCGTCGTCACCGGCGGGGCCGGCTTTATCGGCAGCCACATGGTCGATCTGTTGCTCGCGCGCGGTTACGGCGTGCGGGTGATCGACAATCTTGTCGGCGGGCGTGCGACGAACCTCGCCCAGCACGGCGCCGAGCCGAGACTTTCGGTCGACCGCCGCGACATCCGCCGCCTCGAGCCCGACGACGCGCTGTTCAAGGACGCCGATAGCGTCTTTCATTTTGCCGGCATCGGCGACATCGTGCCGTCGATCGAGCGGCCGATCGATTACATGGACACCAATGTGCAGGGAACGGTGCGCATGCTCGAATGCGCGCGGGCGGCGAAAGTGCGCAATTTCGTCTATGCGGCATCCTCGTCGTGCTACGGCCTTGCCGAGGTTCCGACGCGGGAGGATCATCCGATTGCGCCCGAGCATCCGTACGCTTTGAGCAAGTACGCGGGTGAGCTGGCGGTGCTGCACTGGCATCGCGTCTATCGTCTGCCGGCGAACTCGATCCGGATTTTCAATGCCTACGGACCGCGCGTGCGCACCACCGGAGCCTACGGCGCGGTGTTCGGTGTGTTCTTCAAGCAGAAACTCGCCGGAAAGCCTTATACGGTGGTCGGCGACGGCACCCAACGGCGCGATTTTCTTTACGTAACGGACGTGGCGGCGGCGTTCCTGCGCGCCGCCGAAAGCAAGTTCGCCGGAGAGGTCTGGAATCTGGGCGCCGGCGATCCGCAAAGCGTGAACCGTCTCGTCGAGCTTCTCGGCGGTAGCGTCGTCCACATCCCGAAGCGGCCGGGCGAGCCGGACTGCACTTGGGCGGATATCGGCAAGATCAAGCGGCAGCTTGAATGGCGGCCCGTTGTGCCGTTCGAACAAGGCGTTCGCCGCATGATGGAAGACATCGAGCATTGGCGCGATGCGCCGCTGTGGGACCCGCAATCGATCGCTCGCGCCACTCAGACGTGGTTCGAATATCTGGGCAGGAAAGCCTGAACTCGTCGTCCGTTCGGGCGCCTCGCCGTCGAACAGGACGTCGGGTGCGCGAGGCTCACTTTAGATAGAACGCGCTCGAGTTGCGCTCCTGCGCCCCGCGGCCAAGAAATCGTTGATCGCCGCTGAAATGTGCGCAATGTCGCCGGGATTGAGGCCGGAATGTATGGGCAGCGACAGGATGCGCTGCGCCTGACGCTCACAGACCGGGAAATCGCCGAGCCTGTGCCCAAGATAGGCGGCGGCAGGCTGGAGATGGATCGGGATCGGATAGTGGATGGCGGTGCCGATGCCGTGCTCGCCCAGATGCTTTTGCAGAGCGTCGCGGCGGTCAACCTGCACGACATAGGTGTGGTAGGTATTGAACTCGTAATTCTGCTCGGGCGGCACGAATACATGGGCGGGATCGAGGTGCTTGCCGTATTCCGCGGCATTGGCGCGCCGCCGCTCGATAATCGCGTCAAGCTGCTTGAGGCGATGGCGCAGGATAGCCGCTTGCAGCGTGTCCATGCGAGACACATGGCCAAACCGCGTTACGGTATTGCGATCGGCAAGGCCGTGGTTGCGCAGTAGCCGGATCGTGTCGGCGTATGCATCGTTGTCGGTTAGAATGAACCCGCTGTCGCCGGCGGCGTTGAGATTCTTGAGCGGGTGCGCCGAAAAGCATCCGATATCGCCGAACGTGCCCGAAAGCCGGCCATGATAGCGCGAGCCGATTGCCTGCGCGGAATCCTCGATGACCATGAGATTATGGCGCCGGGCTATCGACATAATGAGATCCATGGCGGCGACGCGGCCCGTCAAGTGCACGGGCATTATCGCCTTGGTGCGTGGAGTGACCGCGGCCTCGATCTTCGCAGGATCGATATTCTGGTCGTCAAGCACATCGGCGAATACGGGCTTGGCTCCAGCCTGGACGATCACGGCGGTTGAGGCGACGAAGGAGTTGGGTGGCGTGATCACTTCATCGCCCCGGCCGATGCCCATCGCGACGAGACCGAGATAAAGCGCGTCCGTGCCGGAATTGAGAGCGACCGCGTGCCTTACGCCGTGCAACGACGCGATCTCGCGCTCGAAATCGGCGACAGCCCTGCCACCGATCCACTGGCCATCGGCCATCGAGCGGTCGATGACGGCGAGCAGTTCTTCGCGCTCTCCGGCATATTGCGTGCCGAGATCGACATACGGGATCGGCCGATCGGCGACCATCAGCGGTTCGCTCCTTTGGCGTAAAACTCGGCCACAGTATCGATTACGAACTGCATCTGCTCATTCGAAAGATGCTGGTCGCACGGGAAAGTAATGATCTCGCCGGTGTGCCGATCGGTTACGGGAAAGTCGCCTTCCTTCAATCCCAAATGCTTCAAGGCCGGCTGGCGATAAATCGGGACCGGGTAATGTACCTTCGCCTCGATGCCACGGTCGATGCAGAATTTCAACAATTCATCGCGGCGCTCGGCGAACACGATGTAAAGATGATAGACGCAGCGCATATTGGGAACGCGCGGCGGGACGCGGATGCCCTTGATCTGTCCCAGTTGCTCATCATAGAGCGCGGCCCTGGCGATGCGCGCCTCCGCGATCTGCTCGGTCTTGGGAATGAGCCAATTGCCCACCACGGCCTGGATCGTGTCGAGTCGGGAATTGTGGCCCATGAGAACGACCGTGTCGCGGTCTGCGAGGCCGTGATTGCGCAGCAAGCGCAGCTTCCGGTCGACGGCATCGTCATCGGTGACGATGATGCCTCCATCCGACCACACGTTGAGATTTTTCAACGGGTGAAGCGAAAAGGCCGCGGCATCGCCCCAAGTTCCGGCATTCTTGCCGTCGATGGCGCCGAGAATCGACTGGCACGCATCTTCTACCACGATGAGATTATGCCGGCGCGCGATCGGCATAAGCTTCCGCATGTCCGTCATGTAGCCGGTGAAGTGAACCGGCATCAGCGCCTTGGTGTTCGGAGTAATGGCCGCTTTCACCTTGGCCACGTCCATGCAGAACGTATCGTCGCAGTCGACGAAAACCGGCTTCGCGCCGACTTCGCAGATAGCGCCTACCGTGGCGACGAAAGTGTTGGCCGCCGTTATGACCTCGTCACCTCGACCGACGCCAAGCGCCTCGAGCGATAATTTGAGCGCGTCGGTGCCGGAGTTCACTCCGATCGCGTGCTTGGTGCCGATCAACGCGGCGAAACGTCGTTCAAATTCGGCCAGCGGTTTGCCGAGCGTGAAATCGCCGGTCGGGACAAACTCCTTGAGCTGTCCCCATAAGTCGTCACAATCCTCGAATTGCTGACGCAGATATGAATAGCGGACGTGCATCGAACACCTGGGCTGCAGCAATTTCGGCTGCCGTTAAGCGGACAAAACTAAAATGGTCCCTTGAACGCGGGATCGGGTTTGTCGATTGGCACGCCCTTGCGTGCTGCGGCGACTTCGGTCCGTGCCGTCGCGACTGAAGCCGCATCGAGACTGCAGAGCCACCCGACCTTATCGACAATATCCCTGGAGTCCGGGTAGTAGACGGTGGCGAGCGACAGGCTCGACGGCGTCGGATGATCCGGCAAGCCGATACGAATGGGCGGCTTCTTCAGCGACGAGAAGGCCTGTTCGGCAAGCGCGGCGACGATCTCTGCGCCAATGCCGAATTGCCGCCAGCCGGTGTCGCAAACGATCAGTCGACCGGTCTTTTGCACCGATTGCAGGATCGGATCGATATTGAGCGGGCGCAGCACGCGCAGATCGATAACCTCGACCGAGCAGCCGACGTTCTCGAGCGCCGCTGCTGCGCGCAACGCTTCGAGCACCATATAGGAAGTTGCGACAATGGTGACCTTGCTGCCAGGCTTGACGATCTTGGGACCGTCCAACGGGGTTGTGAAACGGCCGCTAGGTACGGCGCCGGTGACGTAATGAAGCCAGCGGTGTTCGAGAATTATCACTGGATTGTCGTCGTCGATCGCGGCGTGAAGCATGCCCTTGAACTCGTAGGGCGTCGAAGGCATCACCACTTTCAGGCCGGGAATATACGCGAAAAGCGTCTCCAGGCTCTGCGAATGCTGCGGTCCCTGGCCCCAGCCGCGGCCGATCACCATGCGCACGGTCAGCGGTACGCGATGAGCGCCGCCGGTAACGTAGTGGCTTTTGGCGGCGGTGTTGAAAAGCTGCTCGAGGCAGAGCAGCGCAAAGTCGACGCGCTGGTGAGTCATGACCGGACGCTGGCCCATGAGCGCGGAGCCAATGGCGATACCGGTAAGACCGTTCTCGGAAACCGGCATTTCTACGACGCGATCGGGCCCGAATTCGTCGATCAACCCCTTGGTGGTGCCGAAAATTCCGCCGGGATCGGTGACGCCCTCGCCCAGGAGGTAGACCTCGGGGTGCGCCGCCAGCGCCTCGGCCAGCCCTTCTCGAACCGCCTGGGCTGCCGTGACGATGCGCTCAGCTGGCATAAACGTCCACCGCGGCTGTCTCCGGCGCCGGGAAAGGTGCCGCCTCGGCGAAGACGAAAGCCTCGGCGACCTCCTGGGCGATCTCGCTTGTCATCGCCTGGCGGTCCGCCGCATCGAACTGGCCCGTCGCTGTGAGGCGCCGGTAGAGCCACTCGATCGGATCGCGGGCGCGCCATTCCTCGAACTCGACGACGGTGCGGTAGCCCAGCGTGTTGTCGTAATTAGGGCCGCAATGCTCGCGCCAGCGATAGGTGTCGGCCTGGAGGAATCCAGGCCCGCCGCCGGTGCGGGCGCGGGCGATGAGATCGGCTGCTGCCTCGTGCACGGCGAAGACATTGTTGCCGTCGACATGCGAGCATTGCAAACCGTGCGCGTGCGCCAGCTCAAGGATAGGTCGCGACGGCTGGCGGTCCTTGAGAGGCGTATAAACCGAATAGAGATTATTCTCGCAGATAAAAATCGCCGGCAGGCGACGAAGCGCCGCGAAATTGGCGCTCTCGTGGAACGCTCCCTCCTCGACTGAGGCATCGCCCAGATAGATGACGGCAACATTGTCGGCGTCGCGCTGCTTCATCGCGAGCGCTGCACCGACTCCTACCGGAATCGAGGCAGCAACGATCGGAAGGCTCAACAGCATGCCGACGTTGCGATCGAAGAGGTGCATCGAACCACCCCGTCCGCCGCAGCAGCCAGGCTGGCGTCCCATGATCTCGCAGAGCATCGCCTTGAGGTCGCCCCCCTTGGCGAGATAATGGGCGTGACATCGATGCGTCGAGACCGCCTGATCGGCATGACCCAAAAGAGCACTAACGCCGACGGGCACTGCCTCTTGACCGACCGACAGATGAACTGGGCAGCGCATTTTTTCGTCGGCGTACCGTTCGGCGATTTCCTCCTCGACCATGCGGATGCGCAACATGTTGCGAAACAGTTGTGCGCCTTCTGTCGCGTCGCCCGTCGCTGCCGGACGAGAGATGGTATCGATCTGAGTCATGCGCAAACCTCGGTCACGCCGGGGCCGTCGCTGCGGCCACCACGGGTAGGTCGCCGATCCGGCGCCAGCCCATCGAAATGTCGAGGATGGCGTGGCAGATTGCGAGGTGGCCGATCTCGACAAAGCCGTAATGCCTGTCGGGCACCCAGAAATTGAGGTCACCCATGTGCCGCAGCGGGTTGTCGCTGCCAAAGCCAGTGAGGGTTACGACCGTTGCGCCGACGCGGCGCGCCACGGCAGCCGCGTTGAGAATGTTAGGCGATTTTCCCGAGCTCGAGATCGCGAAGAAAAGGTCGCCGGCACGGGCATGACGCTCGATCTGGACCGCGAAGACCTGGTCGTAGCCAAGATCATTGCCGAGACACGTCAGCGTCGCCCCATCATTAAAACTGCTCGCCGCAAAGCCACCGTTCTTGAGCCAGTCGGTGGCCATGTGGCTTGCGATTGCCGCCGAGCCGCCATTGCCGACGAAAAGCACTCGGGTGCCGTGTTCCTTGGTCGCGTGCGCGAGCTCGACAACGCGGCTGATGGCGTCGTCGAATGCCAGCGCCAAACCCGCCCGGTCGCTTACCTGCGTATTTCCGCCCAGCCAACCAAGGTGTTGAAAATAATCGCTGATCCGTGGATCCACCGGAACCGCCTTACAGCCTATTTCAGCAACGTCTGGATGTACTTGAGCACGCCTATTCTGTCCACCGCTTGGCGATGTCCGACGATGCCGACCTTGATCGAGCCCACCACATTACCGATGAAACCGACCATCTCCACGCAATCGGCAACAGCCGCCAGCGGCGCGGTTACGGCCAGGAAGGCATCGCCCGCACCCATGGTGTCGAGAATGCGCGTCGTAAAGGCCGGCACCCTGCGCGCGCCCTCGTCCTTGCTGTAAGTGACGCAACCATTGCGTCCATGAGTCAGGATCAGACGGTCAATTGACATGCGGTCATGCAACTGGTTGCTGGCAATCTCGGCGAGATCGGCGTCCTTCTCGGCCACGGCGAGCCGCGCCTCCGGTGCGTCGATGCACACATAGTCTGCGCGCGGATATTTGTTGATAAGATTGAATCCGTGATTGGCCGAATTGCTCTGGGCGTTGACTGCGAGGAAACGGCTGTGTTTCACAAGCGCCGCGCGCAGGGGTGCAGTCAGCAGCCCATGCCCGAAATCGGTTACGATGACGACATCGAAATCCGCAGCGCGCTGCGCGATTTCGCCTGCCAAGCGCGCCTCGAGCTCCGGCGGCAAAGGCGAATCGTCCATCACGTAAACTTCGAATAGCTTGCGCAGAAAGTCGGCCTCGACGTAGCGTGTCTTGCGGATTGTCGGCACGCCGGGGCAATGCAAAGTCGACAGCTTGACGTTCGGCAGCAGCGAGTTCCGGACAAGATCCTCGTGGCTCTCACGATCGCCGAGGCAAGTCAGGACCTCGACTTGCTTGCAGAAGTTTGCGACGTGGTTGGCTGCGGCGATAACACCGCCCGCGAAGATTTCGCGGTTGCGATGGAGTGTCGCCAACACAAATTCCTTAGGCGGCTTACCCAAGGGCGAGACGTAATTATATTCATCGATGATAGTCTCGCCAACGAGCAACACACGCATATTCTCGATTCTCTGATCAGATCCGGAAGACGGGTCATGAAGCCACGCTCGCGCGCGCCATCAAGATAGGCGCGAAGCTTTGGATCGATCAGGTCGAGATGGTGGTTGATCAGCGAGGACGAGCTGAAACAGATATCATCTGTGAAATGGATGCGTCCGCCATAAGCCTCGACTGCCGTCTGTTCATCGAGAATGTTGCCGGTAACGTCGTTGTCCGCGTCCTTGTATTCGATGCCCTTGGCGTAGACATCCGGACGCAATTGCTCGATGACGTTGACGGCAGTCGCGGCGTGGTTGATGCCGACGTAATCCACGCAACTCAGTGCGGCCAACATTTCCGCGCGTAATTCCGACGTGAATACCGGACGCGAGGGCCCTTTGTTCACAAAAGGATCGGCGGTGACGGTTACGAAGAGGATATCGCCTTGCCGGCGCGCCTCCTCAAGGTAGCGCACATGACCCAGGTGGAGAAGATCAAACGTACCGTGCGCCAACACGACGCGATGCCCGGCACGGCGTTTTTGCTCCGCGAAAATGGTTAGATCGCTTAACGACCTAATCTTGTTGCGGGCCAGCTGATCAGCCGCCGTAGGAATTCCGTGCATTCCAGCTCCTCGCAAATTGCGTCGGGCGATCGTTGACCGCGAAACCTACTGGATATTGTCAGCCAAATGAGGTTTATGTCTACATCGGAATGATCATGTCAAGGGCGAGGTTCCGCCGCAAATTGTGTTAGGTTTTGCAGCGGCCCGATCCTTGGTGACTCTGACCGCGGTGTGCGGTGGCAAGGTCAATTGGCAGACCGATGAATTTAGTAGCGGCGGTCGCCAGCGGTCGACATCGGCGGAGGAAATGGGGCGTAGACGGCAATTCCGCGAACGCTGGCGGTCATATTAAATCGGTGCGAGTCGTAAGAATGCCAAGAATTGTAACGTGAAGAATTCAAATTGCGAGGGCAACGTAAGGCGAGTTCGCATCTCGCGTGCACTAAACGCTGCAGCATGGTGCAGGGAAAGTGTGAGCAAAATTTACGCTGCTACTGAAACTACGCCGCTACTGAGACGCGATCGCATTCCTGCTAGAGATAACTCCAAGATATTTCGCAAGAGCGCGCGGAGTTCTTGATTGCTGTACTGCATTTCAAGGGCATTTTGGGTTGTCGGCGCGCCCAGCCATATTCTGGAATTTGCGACAATCGTGGCATGCGTCTGGGCGGTTTTCGGTTCAAAGCGCGCGTGCCTCGTGGCGGCGACGACGGCTGCGTTACTGTTATTGATCGGCGTCATACCGGTCGGCGGCTGGCTCATGATTCCGCTCGAAGCCAGATTTCCCCCTTGGCAGTTGACGTTGCAAAGTCCGCCGGATGGCATTATCGCGCTCGGCGGCGACACTGGGCATCGGCTCTACGAACTAGCGCGCCTGAGTTGACTATTCCCGCAAGCCCGGCTCGTTTACACCGGCGCAGGTAATTTGGCCGTTGCGAAAAGGGAGGTACGCAATGCGGGTATCGACTCCGCGCGAATAATCCTCGAAACGGCTTCTCGAACTACCGCTGAGAACGCAGTGGATACTGCCGCGCTGGTTCGGCCGAAAACGACGGAGACGTGGTTGCTCATCACCTCGGCGGCCCACATGCCGCGGGCGATTGGCTGTTTCCGCCGTGCCGGATTTCATGTCACGGCCGTTCCGGTCGATTATCATACCGATCGCACGTCCTATGTATACGCATCGACCGTGGCGCAACGGATCGCTCAGTTTGACGATGCGGCGAGGGAATGGATCGGACTTGTTGGCTACCGCATCGCTGTCGCGACGGATGCGCTATTTCCGCATCCATAAATCCTGCTCGCCGTATGCGCTTCCAGCGTGGCTTTAACCGCTCCGCGCGGAGGTCCCGCGTGCCCTCGTGTCTGGTTATTTGCGGTTCCTTCGGTGCAGATTGCATCTTAGGATGCGAGGTGGATATCGTGACGCTTTACCACATTGGCATTACCAAATATCGTCTGGCGGAGCCGGATGTGGGCCGACCTTGAAGGAGGCCGATAATAAAATGGCAAAAATTACGACTATAGGACTCGTGGTATTATTGGTTGGAATCGCAGTTGTAAAAGACGCGCAAAATCATGCGATGCCGCGCGATCTACAATCGCCCACCGATGCGGGGGTTGCTCTCGTCACCGAATGGGGGGCGGTCTGCGATGGTGTCACCGACGACGGCGCCGCGATCCAAAAGGCGCTCAATGCCGTTGCTGGAACATATCGGCCGCTGCTCATCAATGGCAAATGCGCGACGAGCGTCGGTCTCGTTTCCAGGCACGAGGGGTTGAACCCGTTTGTAATTGAATGTGCGAACGATGGCAGTCTGGTGTGGATAGGCGCCGACAATAGCGGGACGCTGCTCACGCTTGGCGATCCCGCCGGCAAGGACCACGATCAAAGATTTTCGCTGCGTGGTTGCATTTTAGGCGGCAGTGACAAGTCGCACCGGCCGGCAACGGCCTTGCTTCTCCACAACGTCTCGATGACGGTGATTGAAGACAATACGATTGCCTTCGCCAATACGGGCATAGTCTGTGACATCAATTGCATTTTGAACGAATTCGATCGCAACTTCTTCTCGGCCATATGGGGGACCGCGGTTGCTCTGGTCGATGCCAACTCGAATTCGGTCGAGCACAACGAGTTTTATTGGTGTGGAACCTATTGCGTCGACATTCAGAATGGCGATTCCAATTTGCTCTTTGCGAACGACTTCGAGGGTACCGTAGGGGGCCCGAACTCCAATGGCGGTCGGACCTTGGCCTCGGTGCATTTGCTTGGTTGGGCGAATCGGCTGATCGCAAACCGCTATGAAGACGCCAATGCCGCTGCCGGGAGTGGAATGCGTTCTGTCATCGCTGACGGCGACAGGACGACCGCCGTTCTTATCGCCAACAGTTACGGATGGAATATAACGCCGGGCGGGCCTACCCATTTCATCACTATCAACGGTGGGGACTTCCAGTTTGAGGGTGAGCACATAGGCAATCCTCCGCCTGGGGGAGGGTCCATTGTCGAGTTGAATGCCACCACGAAAAGCGCGTGGTACGGGGGAGGCAATTGCGACGCCGATAACATCTGGGGCGGTCAAAATCCCTCGCTGGGCATGAGCATTGCCGCGTGCGACGGGCAATATCAATCGAATGTTCTTAATTTCGCCAAGGGCGCGACAGTGAACGGCCTTGCGGTAACACCGGGCGGAAAACAGCCGCTCTGCATCGATCCGAGCAACAATGTCATCTATAGAGGAGCTGCGGGGGCGTGCTAAATGCAGCGAGACGGCTTGCGCGGGGAAGATTACAGAGAGTACCGACGTTCGGGGCGCTCATTACGCGCCGCTGCTGCTGCTCGGCGCTGCTGCCGGAGAACGCAAGGTCTTCACTGCCTTCGGCGATGATTATCCCACCGTCGAAGATTCTTGTGCGCGCGACTACATCCACGTGAGCGATCTCGCCGACGCGTACGTCAAAATCTAACGCGCTGTGCCAGATGGCGCCAAGAACCTGGAAACGGACGCAGATGAAGGCGCCGTAAGCGCTCGGAACTAAACGGCTTCAGTACGACTGATGAGTCCACTCGGCTCATTCTTCATTTCCGCTTTGGATCCAATCGATAGAGGCAAGCCGATGGGTTCGCTTTGCGCGATATCGAGCGAGGCCGTCGTGATCGCCTTTTCGTCCCGGCGATCGCCGGTGAAAAGCAGCATCCATATCGTACGCAGCACAATTTTTACCTCGAGCCATAGCGAAACGTGCCGGATGTACCATTCATCCAGCGCGGTTTTTTCCTCAATAGATATCAACTTCCCGCCGCAGACTTGCGCCCAGCCGGTTAGGCCGGGCCGTACCGTGAGGCGGAGCGTCGAATCCTCGGGCTGATCGATCGGCAGGAGCGGCCGAGGCCCTATAATCGACATATCTCCGGACAGCACGTTCCAAAACTGCGGCAACTCATCGAGCCGCATCGCCCGCAAGAATCGGCCGATCGGCGAGGGTAACTGCGCTTCGCGCCGCTCCTTGGTGCGGCGGTCGAACAGCGTTTGCAGCGTGCGAAATTTATAAAGATGCAGAGGAACGCCGTTGCGGCCGACGCGCTGCTGCCAAAACACCACTGGTATGCCGACGTTGATCATGACGAGCGCGCAGACGACAAGCATGACGGGCGACAGCAGGATCGCCGTCGTCAGCGTGACGGTAAAATCGATCATCCGCTTGATCTTCCAGTATGGGCTGTCCAGCGCCATTGGCGGCGTTGCGGCGGACACGACGGCACCCGCGACTGCCTCAAACGGAATATTTTCGTTCGCGTCGGGCGACACTGATATCAACCGCTCGGGCAGCACATCAAGCCCGATATGCAGCGTGTGGCAGACGCGGGTGACTTCATTCCGCAATCCCTCAGACAGCTCGCCCGGTTGCGCCGCCAGCACTACTTTGTCGATGCGCACGCCGTGCGCGGCGTAATCAGCGATCACTTTTTCCAGCTCCGTCGGCGAACCGACGATGGCATAGCCGTTAAGCGAGCGATGCTTGAATTTCGGCCGCTCGTCGAGGATCGCCACGATCTGATGCTCGCCGGGTGCGAGCTCTTCCAGCATTTTCGTAAAGAACCAGGCGAGCCGCGACGCCCCTATGATCAGCACATGCTCTGGCCGTGCGGCGCTTGGCCTGCGGACTTCGCGGCGCGTGTCGCGCAAGCGCAGCAGCACCCGCGCCCCGAGAAGAGCCGAAGTGAGCAGCAGGAAATGCAGGATTGGGATCGAACGCGGCGCTTCCTCAAGGCGCGTCAGGAGAAAGGTCGCGACCGCGGACAGCGCCGCGATGAGGACGCATGCCTTTATCAGCTCGAGCGCGTCCCGGATCGAATAAAAGCGGGAGATCGGCGAGCTGGTCTGAAACCATTGAAAGACCAGCAGGGATATCAAAAACGCGACGCCGCAATAGATGGAGACGGTATCCGGCTGCTTAATCGTGCCGTCGCGCAGCAGAAAAGCTACGAGTGGGCTCAGTCCTGCCCACAGCACGTCCCAGATCACCACACGCGATAACAGCCGGGTGTGCGAGGACGGCCTTTGCAAGCGGCGATTTGCCTTGGCCACGGAAAATGCCCCCGGTCCGAACTTGCGAGCCCCTTCAGGTCTCCAATCTACCGCGTTTTGTGTCGGTTATTTGGCTTATTTAAACTGGCTTATCCCGCGGGGGCAATCAGAAATCACCGTCGGCTTCCGGCGAATTAGGCCGATTCTGTCCGCAACGGCCTTGTTTTGGCTGCTGGACACCGGGGCGTCATGAAATCAATGGCGGAAGTGCCGAAATTGGCTCCCCAGCTGCCAATTCCGCCGGCGCGCCGACAATCGGATAGCCGTTGAGCGAGCGATGCTGCAATTTCGGCCGCTCGTCCAGGGTCGCCACGATCCGATGTTCGCCAGGCGCGAGCTCTTCCAGCATTTTCGTGAAGAACGAGGCGAGCCGCGACGCCCGATGATCACGACGTGCTCGACGGTTGACGCGGCGCCGGGCATTCGCGTCTCGCGGCGGGTATCGCGCACGCGCGGCAAGAACCGTGCGCCCAGCAGGCCGGCGCTCAGCAATAGAAAATGCAGGATCGGGATCGAACGCGGCGCTTCCTCAAGACGCGTCAAGAGGAAGGTCGCGAGCGCCGACAACGCGGCGATGAGGACGCATGCCTTTATCAGCTCGAGTGTGTCCCGGATCGAATAAAACGCGAAATCGGCGAACTGGTTTGAAACTATTGAAAGACGAGCAGCGACGCCAGAAATGCGATGCCGCAATACGCGGCGACGGTCGGCGGGCGCTGAATTGTGCCGTCGCGCTGGAGAAACGCGGCGAGCGGGCTCAACCCTTCCCAAATGCGTCCAGAATTACAACGCGCGATAGCTGCCGCGCGTGGCAGGACGGCCGTTTCAAATAGAGATTTGCCGGAGCCACAGCAAAGTTGGAGACAATGTCCCGACTGAAGATAAGCCCGTTTCCCAGCGCGAATCCGGTGCGGCCGATATTAGCTTCGCCGATTTGTCGCGTCCAACCTTATCGTCTCGTCATGTCGGATGTTTCGGTCGGTGTTTGCGCGCAATCGCGGCTGCGGGCGGGTCGCGGCGCCGTCCCACCCTTCATCTCTGTGGCAATTTGGTCTCAATGCCCATTGCGCGGCGGCCGCGGCGCCACAGCCATAGCGGCAGGCGCAAAACCGGATAGAGGAAATGCAGCGCCGGCGGCAGCGGCCAGCGGATGACGTTGGCCGGCCCGACCGCGGCGGCGCGGCATTGCGCCGCGAGAAACGGCCAGCCGCGGCCCAGCAGAAATTGCATGCCGACGTTGCGCGCCACGCCGAAAAAACCGGGATCGATTTCGGTAGGCGCCCGCGGCGCCGTCATCGCGGCAAGCGCGATCCCCACCAATCTGTCGATTCGTCCGTCGACGTTGATTTCGTCCGCCACGGCCGGCGGCAGTTTCAAATCGAACAGCAGGCGGCACAGCGCCAACGCCTGACCCGCGCAAATCCCGGCCCCCAGTTCTTGCGCATGGCGGTAAAGGCGCACGATGCCGGCGCCGTCGGCTGCAAGCACGGCATTGACGTTGGCGAGCCACTTCATCCGCGACCAGCCATGGTGCGCGCCGTGCGCGCACAGATAAGCGAACAGATCGTCCGGCGCCAAGGTGCGGACCGCGGCGCCGTCCGCCAAGGCGACGCGCTGCGCCGGCGAGCGCGCGCCGACGCCTTTGAGCAACAGCGGATTGTCGACCGCCCGCCATTGCAGTTCCACACGCAATCTGCCCTCGCCATGCGCGAACTCGGCCTCCCTGCCGTAGCGGATGAGCGCGCGGCGTTGCGTCCCGCTCAAGCGTTGCGCCGGCAAGCTCAGCGCGTAGCCTTCGCCCTCGATCAGCCGCAAAGCCGCTTCGGCGCGGTCTGGCGCGACCAGCAGGTCGATGTCGCGGGCATGCTTGGCTGCTGCGGCCGAGCCATAGGCTAGTTGCGCCACCGCTGCGCCCTTGAGCACCATGACCGGAATGCCTGCCGCATCGAGCAGGCGGTACAGCCGGACCGTTTCCGCGCCCAAGATCAAGTTCTGCCGGGCGATCTGCTTGGCTCGTGCGGCCAGTTCGCGCGCGACCGCGGACGGGGGATCGATGCCGGCTGACGTTCAACCCGTCGTGAGCAAGTCCAACCACGCGCTGGCGCTTGGCGATGCCCAGAAAGCGCTCCCAATCGATGACGCCGGCGGCGGCGTCGCGGATGGCGGCGTCGCGGGCCGCCGATGGCGGCCAGCGGCAGCACGCTGCGACCAGAACGAATTCCGCCGAAAGGCCGCCGTCGGCGCGCGGCTTCGGGCGGGATTGGCGGCGGCCGGCTGGCGCCGCCGCGGCTTGGCTGACTGGCGTCATTGCTTCCGCATCGCCGGGTCCGGAGGAGAATTGCTAGATCTGCTGGATTCGATTCCGCACCTCACCGCGGATCGAGGCCGTTTCCGCAAATCCAACCCCGATGATAGGCGATGTATTTTATCCTGTCGAAAACCTTCGGCGTTCTCGCGCTGCCGTCCGATGTCATCCCCCTTATTGGCACTGCGCTGCTGTTGCCGCTGGAG
The DNA here is from genome assembly GCA_963729335.1 of uncultured Alphaproteobacteria bacterium. Taxonomy (GTDB): domain Bacteria; phylum Pseudomonadota; class Alphaproteobacteria; order Rhizobiales; family Xanthobacteraceae; genus BOG-931. The sequence continues at coordinate 341,777 of CAVSNN010000008.1, read as the reverse complement.
AACCGCTTTCCGCAATGGGACGCCGCTCGCGGCGCGCCGGATGGCGTCATCGTGCTCGGCGGCATCCTCAACCCGTATATTTCCCGGTAGCGCCATATCTTTGCGCTTGGCCCGTCGGCGCAGCGCCTGACCGCGGCCGTGGCGCTGCATCGCCGGTATCCGGCGGCGCGAATCGTTCTCAGCGGCGGTTCGAACCTGCCGGGCGGCCCGAGTTGGCGCTGGCGGTGCCGTTCCTTGAGCAATGGGGTGTGCCAAGCGACCCGATTGCCGTCGACAGCGCCGCGCGCAACACCATGGAGAGTGCCGTCAACGTCAAAAAGCTCGTCGCGCCGAAACCGGGCGAGCGCTGGCTTCTGGTCACGTCGGCGTTTCATATGCCGCGGGCGATCGGGCTGTTCCGCCCAGCCGGTTCTTCGGTCGAAACCCATCCGGTCGATAACAAGACCGGCGGCTGGCGCGGCGTCCTCGTTTTTGCCGTCCTCGCTGATCGGCGGATTTGCTCATCTGGACCTTGCGGCGCACGAATGGGAGGGCTTGGCGGTCGACCGGATCATGGGACGGACTGCGGCGCTGTTTCCCGCTCCGGCGCCCACGCCTTGACGGGAGCGGCGGCGCTTATTGGTTGGCGCCCGAAGCCTTGCGCTGAGCGGCTCAAGCGCCTGGTCGCCAACTGCCGCGCGATCATAGGGTATTCTGCACATCCTAGGCCGATGCGCTATGCTGGCATGCTCGCACGCTCCTAGCACCATGACCGCCGAAAACGCCCAGCAATCGTCGAGGCCGAAGCGCCCCTCTTTCGCCATCCGCGCGGCCCGCAAGCTGTGGCGGCTCGCCGTCGACGCGCCGTTTCGGCACATGACTTTGCTGCACCTGATGCGACCGGCCGGCGCATTCCAGCCGTTCAACGACACCAAACCGAACCGCTACCCGGCCGTGTTCAAGTTCGTGCAATCCGAGCTTGGCGCGGACAGCGAGATCAGGATTCTGTCCTTCGGATGTTCGACCGGCGAGGAAGTGTTTTCGCTGCGCGGTTATTTTCCGCGCGCCGTGATCAAGGGCATTGACCTTAATGCCGGCAATATCGCCGTCTGCCGGCGGCGCGCGAAGACAGTCGGCGACCCGGATATTTCATTCGAAACCGCAAGTTCGACAAGCGCCGAAGCTGCGGCGTCATATGATGCGATTTTTGCCATGGCGGTGCTACGCCACGGCAGCCTCGGCCTGCCCGGCGTCAACCGTTGCGACCACCTCATCAGGTTCGAGGACTTCGCGCCAGCCGTGGAGGATCTCGCACGCTGCCTCAAGCCGGGCGGCCTTCTTGCCATCGCGCACAGCAATTTCCGCCTCTGCGATGCGCCGGTGGGCGCGTCCTTCGAAACCGCTTTGCGCGTGGGGCGGGCGCAGTCGAATAACAAAATCCCGCTGTTCGGGCCCGACAATCGCTTGATCGAAGGCGCCACCTATCCGGACACTGTGTTCCGCAGAAAAATGGAAGTTACCTGAACCGCCTGAGCTCGCCTGCGCTATCGCGGTAAGCGAAGTCAGGTCGATCGCGCCCCCTTCGCCCCTCGGCCCGGCGCATAAACCATGATTGCCGATGCGGCCGGCGTTGCCGGTGACCAGGACCGCATAGGGCCGGAGGCCGAAGGGATCGTTTCAGCCGTTCACGACACCGGGTAGAATCGCTATCCGGAGGTGTTGCGATTCGTTCCAATCCCGGCTCGGCGCCGATGGCGCGCTCGATCTGTGCGACGCGCCGGTCGCCGCCGCCTTCGAACCGATCCTGAGCATCACGCTACCCGAGCGCGCGAAGAAAACGCCGCTGTTCGGGCCCGACAATGTTGCTGGAGGCAAAGACCCATCCCGACCCGTGTCCGCAAGAGATGGCGGTCATTGCGCGATCTCGACCCGAACGCCGCAATGCGTACATAAAGTTGGCGTGATATCCTGCCGTCGGGGATGGTGAGGAGCTAACCATGCGCAGCCTATCCGTATGGTTCATCGAGTTCGTGAAGCTTCTGACAAGACAGCGGCTTCACCCACTCAAAGCAGAATGCCCCATCTGCCGTCAAATGGTTCGTCTACATTACAATAGAGCGGGTCGGCGGCACCTGCTCGCCCACGCTCGCGCCTGCTCGGGCGCTTTGTACGAGGGGTCACGCTACGGCGCGCACTACGCCGCGAAGATGAAGTGCCTCGGTTCGGGAACGCTGGCGAAATTCGATCCGCGCCCGAACGAAAACCAGCGCTTCAATCCGCCGCGGTCGCTTGAGCTGGAAGGGTCGTGATTCCGCCGCTCGGGTGGGAAGGTTCGCGAGTCAGACCGTGCGCCGCCGGATCTCCTCGATGACGATCGAGTTGTCCGCCTCGCCTTCGCCGGCGCGGATGCAGGCTTCCAGCACCTCGGCGTGAACCGCGACGAGCGGCAGCTGTTGCCCGGCCTGACGCGCCTGGTCGAGCATCAGCTGCGCATCCTTGAGCGTCTGGCGCACGCGGCCTTCCGGCGAAAATTCGCCGGCGACCATTTTTGGGCCCTTGGTGTCCATCACCTGCGAGGCCGCGGCCGAGGCGCGCGCCACGTCGAGGAAGGCCGCCGGATCGAGCCCGAGCCGCGTGGCAAAAACCAGGCCCTCGGCGAGCGCCAGCCGATTAAGCCCGAGAATGAGATTGATGGCGAGCTTGGCGCGGCCGCCGTCGCCGATCTTGCCGATGTGGAAGCGTTGCGGGACCAGCGCGTCGAGCACGGCCGCCGCAGCCTGCGCGATCGCCGCGTCGCCGCCGATAAGCCCGACGCCGTCGCCGTCGCGGACCTGGGCGCTGGTGCCGGACACCGGCATTTCGAGGAAGCGCAATCGGTGCGCCACGCGGGCGCCGAGCGCGGCGATGCGGTCCGGATCGCAGGTCGAGGTGCAGATGACGATGTTACCCGTCGCCGCGGGGACCAGCGCGCGCTCCACCACGTCCTCGACCTGGTCGGTGTCGAAAACCGCAAGCACGATCGGATCGCAGCCGCGCGCGATGTCGGCAAGCGACCCGGCGCGACCGCCGATCTCGACAAGCCGCGCGGTCTTGCCGGCATCGACGTTGAAGCCGGTCACCGCAAATCCCGCGGTAACGAGACGGCGGGCATAGACTTCGCCCATCAGGCCGATGCCGATGACGCCGACCGGCTTGGTCGCGGTCATAATGCTACTCCAGCGGCTCAACCCCGAGCTCGCGCGCCACGGCATCGAGGCTTTCGCGCAACGCCTTCGGAATCGGCACGCCGTGGGCGCGGCGGTCGACGAGCTTGGCGTGGCTCTGCTCGCCGGGAAGCCAGATGCGCTCAACGCCCGGCAGCCGCGGCGAATTGCGGATGTCGTGGATCAGGCGGTCGACGCCGCGCTTGAATTCCGCCGCCGGCATGAACGCCTCGATCGACACCGCGGCGATCGCCTGGCCGGTATTGGTCGCCTTGCCGGCTTCCTTGACGAAGTCGATCACCTCGCGCCCGACCGCAGCGCGATTGAGCGCGCCGGCAAGGAGCCCGATGATCAGGCTCAAGCCCGAACCCTTGTAGTCGCCGATCGGAAGCAGATGGCCTTCGTCGGCGCGCTTGGCGTCGGTGAGCGGCTTGCCCTCACGGTCGATCATCCAGCCGACCGGCATCGCTTCGCCGCGCTGCGCCTTGAGCCGTACCTTGCCGTAGGCGGCGACCGTCGGCGACATATCGAGCACGATCGGCAGCTCGTCCAGCGCCGGAACCGCGACCGCCATTGGATTGGTGCCGAGCAGGCTCTCGCTGCCGCCCCACGGCGGCAGATGGTTGCTGCTGCCGACGGCGAAATAAAGCCCGATCATGTCGTGGCGAAGCGGCATCGTCACGTACAGCGCCGCGGGGCCGGCATGATTGCTCATGCGGGCGCCGACCCAGCCGATGCCGGTCGCCTTGGCCTTGGCGATGGCGAGTTCGGCGGCGCGGCGCACCACCAGGTGCCCCATGCCGTTGTCGCCGTCGATCAGCGCCGCCGATGGCCGGTCGCTGACCACGCGGATGTTCGGCTTCACATTGATCCCGCCGGCGCGGATGCGGCGCACATAGAGCGGCAGCCGGATCACGCCATGGGTGTCAGACCCGCGCAGATCGGCTTCGACCATGAGCCCGGCCAGCGTTAGCGCATCGTCTGCCGGCACGCCGGCGGCGGCAAAGGCGCGGGCGATGAAGCCGGCAAGCTGCGCGGCCGGCACACGGGTAGGGTCCGAAGCCATGACGGTCATGTTCCCTCTCAACGAGGAGGACTGGTTTAACCCCGCGTCAGGCCATAAAATCAAGCGAACTTGCGAGGAAAGCCGTTATGAGCACAATAACCGCCGAAAAAATCGAGACGCTCGACGCCTGTTTCGGAACCTACCCCCATACCCAGCCGCTGAAGAACGGCGCCATCAAATCCGACCGCGTCGTGCTGCGCCTGACCGAAGTGAACCCGGTCTATAAGGCGTTCCTGATGATGGCGCGGGAGCAGAAATTCGAACGTCAGCGAGATGGCGCTGGTCACCTATTTGCAGGCGAAAGCCTACGGCAAGCCGCTGACGCTGTTGCCGGCGACCATGTTCGGCCGCTTCCAGCACGGCACCATGGTCTACAACGCCGAGCGCGGCACGATCACTCCCGAAAACCTGCCCGGCCGCCGCGTCGGCGTCCGCTCGTTCGCACAAACCACCGGCTGCTGGATGCGCGGCATCCTGTGGAAGGATTACGGCCTCGATCTCGCCAAGGTGAAATGGGTGACGTTCGAAGACGCCCATCTCGCCGAATTCCGCGATCCGCTCGGCGTGGAGCGCGCCGCCGCGGGCAAGGACATGACCAAAATGGTGCTCGACGGCGAGCTCGACGCCGCGATTTTCGGCGGCAATATGCCGACCGACCCGCGGCTCAAAAGCGTCATTCCGGATCCGGATACGGCGGCGGCGGCGTGGTACAAGACGCACGGCGCCATGCCGCTCAACCACATGGTCGTGGTCAAGAGCGCGCTGTCGCGGTCGGATCCGGGCGCGGTGCGCGAAGTCTATCGCATGCTCGCTGCCAGCAAGACGGCCGCCGGCCTGCCCAAGCCCGGCGCCATCGATGCCATCCCGTTCGGCTTTAAGGCGGTCAAGCCTGCGCTCGATCTGATGTCCGGCTATGCGCTGGAAATGAAAATCATTCCGCGGCGCTATGCGGTCGAGGAGTTGTTCGACGACACGACGCGGGCGCTGTAGGCAGGATGCGGCGGTGCTCCCGATGATCGGCGTCTGGACGATACTTCTCAAGGGCGTGAGCACTGTTGCGCTGGCGGCAGGCATGCCCGTCGCGGTGGTCGAGGACGTGACCGGCAGCCCGCCCGGTATCCAGTTCATGGACTATGTCGACGCCGGCCAGGTGATCCATCTCGGCGCGCGGGACACCATTGTGCTCGGCTATCTGAAGTCGTGCTGGCAGGAAACGATTGCCGGGGGAACGGTCACCGTAGGCGCCGAGCAAAGCGAAGTTCAGGGCGGCAAGATCGACCGCGCTAAGGTCCCCTGCGAGGGTGGCAAGATGCAGCTCACCGCCGAGCTCGCCAAGAGCGGCGCGATGGTCTTCCGGGATCGGCCGCATCTCACCAAAAAAGCGCTGCACCCGGAATTCACTCTTTATGGGCTGTCGCCGGTGGTCGAGGTCAAGCTCGGCGGCACGCTCGTCATCGACCGCCTCGACCAGCCCGGCGAGCACCACGAGGTGGCCATCGGCGCCGCGCAACTGGTGCACGGCTCATTCCTCGACCTCGCCAAAGCCGGCGTGGTGCTGTCCGCCGGCGGCATCTACCGGGCAACCGCCGGAGGCCAGCAGATGGTCTTCAAGATCGATCCCAACGCGCAACCCGGCGACGCGCCGATCGTCGGCCGACTGTTGCGGCTGCAGCCGGCGAGCTGATCCGATCGACGGCGCTGGAAGCCATGGCACCAATTCGTCTTCGCGACGCCAGTGCGGCACTGCTCATTGCGCTGTTCGCCGGCACCGTCGCGGTGTTGCCCGCGCTCGATGTGCTGCGCGGCCTGTCGATCGATACGCTCACGGCGCTGCGTTGGCGTATTTACGGCCACATCCATGCGCCGGCGTCGTCGCCCGCGGTCGTGGTTGCGCTCGATGAGGAGACCTATCGCACCCCGCCGTTCGAAGGCACGCCCAACATCACCTGGACGCGCGAAATCGGGCAGGTCCTGAACTCGATCGTGGCCGGCGGCGCCAAAGTCGTCGGCTTCGATATCGTATTTCCGACCTCGATCGAGCAATCCGAAATCCCGTTCGGCGACGAAACCCTCGGCGCAAAAGTTCGCGGCTTCGACGGCGATTTTTTGCGCGCGCTGGCGTTGCAGGCGCGCGCCGGCAAGCTGGTCTTGGGCGAGGTCCAGCACCGCGATTATCCGATCCTGCCGGCTCCGGGACAGCGCCTCGCCGTCGGCCGGCAGCGCAATATGCGCAGCTTGAACGTCTACAACGATCCGGACGACGTGGTGCGGCGCGTTCCGCTCACGGTCATGATCGACGGCGTCGCCGTGCCCTCGATGTCGGTCGAGCTCGCCGCGCGCGCGCTCGGCGCCGCGCCGCAGATCGCGCCGGATGGGACGATGACGCTCGCCGGCTACCGGATTCCGGCCGTCGTCCCCAACACCCTGACGCTCAATTTCGACGGCGGCGCCGACGACATCCCGACCTTCCCGCTGGCCGATCTGCGCGCCTGCAACGCGAAGGGCGACACGGATTTCTTCCATCGTTATTTCGACGGCAAAGTCGTGCTGATCGGCACTCGCCTTGACGTCGAGGACCGTCAGATCACGTCAAAGCGTTTTGCCACCGCGCCGGAGAATGCCAGCGGACCGCGCTGCGCCCTGCCGGCGCCGCCGGCAAGCGCCCGGTTTGCCCGCGAGTCCATTCCCGGCGTGTATATCCAAGCGACCGCCGTCGACAACCTGATCGATCGCGATGCGTTGATAGAGCTCGGCCGCTTGAGCCGCGGTCTGATCTCCGCCGCGCTCGCCGCCATAGCGGCGGCCGCGGTCTTGGCGCTGCCGCTGGTCGGCGCCGTCATTGCCTTCGTCGCGGTGGCGGCCGCCTGGACGGCGGCGGCGACCGTCGCGTTCACGCATGCCTTGTCGTTGCCGCTGATCGAGCCGCTGTTTGCCGGAATCGTCGGGCTCGCGGCCACGATCGGCTTCCGCTTCCTGGTTGCGGACAAGGACGGCCGGCTGTTGCGCAAGAGCTTCGCGCTCTATCTGGCGCCCGCGGTCATCGAGAAGATGATGGCATCGAACAAACCGCCTGCGCTCGGCGGCGAGATGCGCAATGTCACCGTGTTTTTCTCCGATGTCGCCAATTTTTCGTCGATCTCCGAAACGCTCGCGCCGACCGATCTCGTGACGCTGATGAACGAATATCTTTCGGCGATGACGGATATCATCCAGGAGCACGGCGGTTTCGTCGACAAGTATATCGGCGACGCCATCGTCGCCGTGTTCGGTGCGCCGTTGAGCGACCCCGACCACGCGGCCCATGCGGTGGGCGCGGCATTGCGCTGCTGCCGGCGCCTCGCCGAGCTGCAGCCAACCGTGGCGGCATTGCATGGCCGCAAGCTCGGCCAGCGCATCGGGCTGAATTCCGGCGACGTGCTGGTCGGCAATATCGGCTCGCGACAGCGCTTCAACTACACGGTCATGGGGGATGCGGTGAATCTCGCCTCGCGGCTCGAAGGCGCCAATAAGTATTTCGGTACCTCGATCATGGTTTCCGAAAGCACCTTCGATCTGGCGCGAGCGAAATACGCCTGGCGCGAACTCGACGTGATCCGGGTTGTCGGGCGCGCCGAGCCGGTAAGAATTTATGAGCCGCTGGCGCGCAGCGGCGAACAAACGCCGGCACAGGCGGCAAGCGCGGCGGCCTATGCCACCGGTCTCGAACGCTGGCGAGCCCGGGACTTTCGCGGCTGCGTCGAATGTCTGCAGGCCGGCGCCGCCGCCGACCGGCCCTCCGCCATCCTGCTCGAGCGCGCCGAGCTGTTGGTTGCCCAACCGCCGGACGCCGGATGGGACGCCGTCACCGCCCTTGATGCGAAATAGTGCGCGACGTCACGGCCGTCGAGCCGCCCGCAGCGCGGCATCCCGCGCGCCCGGGTGAGACGAAATGCGCCGTCGGCTCAACCGGATTTCGTGCGATGGGTCAGTAGCCTAGCGCCGTCGAGTTTGCCATGATGGGACATTCGTGGGGCCGGTCCCACCGGCGGATTGTGCCCCGCTGTGCCAGGGAGGAGAGATCATGACCATCACATGGGGACTAAAGGATAAGCGCGCGACCAAGGTCGACACACAACGCCGCAAACTGCTCAAGCTTGCCGCCGCCGGCGGCGCCGGCGCCATCGCATCGCCGTGGACGTTTCAATCCTCGCGCGCGGCCGCCAAGACCATCAAGATCGGCCAGATCACGCCTGAGACCGGGCCGATCGCCGCGTTCGGCGAGCCGTCGAAGTGGGTTGCCGATGAAGTCAGCAAGTTCCTCGGCGACGGCATCGTCGTCGCCGGTGAGAAGCATCCGGTCCAGATCCTCAACCGGGACAGCCAATCCAATCCGAACCGCGCGTCGGACGTGGCGGCCGATCTGATCAATAACGACAAGGTCGACATCATGATCGCCTCGTCGACCGGCGACACGACCAATCCGGTCGCCGACCAGTGCGAGCTTAACGGCGTGCCCTGCATCACCTCGGACGACCCGTGGCAGGCGTGGTTCTTCGGCCGCAAGGGCGATCCGAAGAAGGGGTTCGAGTGGACCTACCATTTCTTCTGGGGGTTCGACATGGTCGCCAACATGTTCGCCGAGATGTGGCTGACGCTGCCGACCAACAAGATCGTCGGCGTGATGTTGACCAACGATCCCGACGGCATCGCGGCCAGCAACCCGGAACACGGGCTGCCGGCCACCATCAAGAGCCACGGGTTCGACGTGCATTACCTCGGCCTTTACCCGCCGCTGTCGGACGACTTCACGGCGCAGATCAGCCAACTGAAGAATATGAAGGCCGACATCGCCTGCGGCATTTTCAACCCGCCGCAATTCGCGATTTTCTGGACGCAATGCGCGCAACAGGACTTTCAGCCGAAGATCGTGACTCCGCCCAAGGCGCTCTTGTTCCCCACCGCCGTCGAGGCGCTGGGCGACCGCGGCGCCGGCATGTCGACCGAGGTGTGGTGGTCGCACCATCACCCCTTCAATTCGGGCCTGACCGGACAGACGGCGCAGCAATATTGCGACGCCTACGAGAAGGCGAGCGGCAAGCAGTGGACCCAGCCGCTCGGCTTCAAGCACGCCAACCTCGAAGTCGCGATCGACGCGCTCAAACGCGCCAAGAAGCTCGACGCCTCCTCGATCCGCGATGCGATCGCCCAGACCGACTACAACTCGATTGTCGGTCCGCATCACCTGGAAGGCCGGCCCCGGTCCGCTTAATCCGGTGCCGAATGTCTGCACCACGCCGATCGTCGGCGGACAGTGGGAAAAGGGCACGAAGTGGAAGTACGACTTGAACATCGTTTTCAACAAGTCCGCGCCGGAGATCCCGCTCGACAAACCGTTCACGGCGATTTCGTATTCCTGATACGGTTAGAGATAAGTCGAACGGCCGTTGTCCCCTCCCGACCCTTTCCCGTTTGCGGGGGAGGAAGGGGAGGGGCCAGCGCCGGTAGCAGTTGTCCATGACGGTCCTCCTGCAACTCAACAATGTCTCCAAGCACTACGGCGCGCTCAAAGCCGTAGATGACGTGAGCGTCGCCGTCGAAGACGGCGAAGCGCTGGCCGTGATCGGGCCGAACGGCGCCGGCAAAACCACCTTGTTCAATCTGATCACCGGCGATGCCGCCCCGACCAAGGGGCGCATCGAGTTTCAAGGCGCGGACATGACGGCGACGGCGCCGCATGCGCGTTCGCGGCTGGGCATCGGCCGCTCGTATCAAATCCCGCATCCGTTCGCCAATATGAGCGTGTTCGAAAACCTGCTGGTCGGCGCCATCTACGGCGGCGGCATCTCAGAGCGGGAAAGTTACCTGCGCTGCAGCGACGTGCTCAGGGTCACCGGCCTCTACGACAAGGCCAACATGCCCGCGCGCACGCTGACCTTGCTCCAGCGCAAACGCCTGGAGCTGGCGCGCGCGCTCGCGATGCAGCCAAAGCTGCTGCTGCTCGACGAGATCGCCGGCGGGCTGACCGAGTACGAGTGCGGCGAACTGGTCAAGACGATCAAGGAAATCCACGCGCGCGGCACCACCATCGTGTGGATCGAGCATATCGTGCACGCGCTGGTGTCCGTGGCGAGCCGGCTGATCGTGATGAATTTCGGCCAGATCCTCGCCCAAGGCGATCCGCGCGAAGTGATGGCGGAGCCGCGCGTGCGCGAGGTCTATATGGGCATACCGCTGTCATGACGCTGTTGCGGACGCAGAAGCTGTCGGCGTTCTACGGCGATTTCCAGGCGCTGTTCGACATCGATGTCAGCGTCGAGGACGGCGAGACGGTGGCCATCATCGGCGCCAATGGCGCGGGCAAGACCACTTTTCTGCGCGCGGTCGCGGGCGCGCTGCAAACTCGCGCCCGAGACCGTCCTGTTCGACGGCGAGCCGATCGGGCACAAGACGCCGCACGAGATCGTGCGGCTCGGCATCGCCATGGTGCCGGAGGGACGCCGGCTGTTTCCCAGCCTTTCGGTGGAGGAAAATCTGCTGCTCGGCACCCATAGCGAGCGGAGCGGGCCGTGGAACCTCAAGCGCGTCTATGAGCTGTTCCCGCGGCTGTTCGATTTGCGCCATCTGCCGTCGCCGGCGCTGTCGGGCGGCCAGCAGCAAATGGCGGCGGTTGGCCGCGGCTTGATGTCCAATCCGCGGCTGTTGCTCTGCGACGAGCTGTCGTTGGGACTCGCTCCGGTCGTCATCCGCGACATCTACCAATGCCTCGGCGCGATCACGGCCGAAGGCACCACCGTGGTGCTGGTCGAGCAGGACATCAACCGGGCGCTCGACGCTTCGGCGCGCTTCTATTGCTTTCAGGAAGGCCGGCTGGCGCTTGACGGCCCCGACCAAGGACTTCGACCGCGCCGCGATCACCGCGGCCTATTTCGGATTGTAGGGCGCGCCCGGATGAATTGGATCAATATCCTTATTCAGGGCGCTCTGCTCGGCGGATTCTACGCCCTGTTCGCCATCGGGCTATCGATGTCGTTCGGCATCATGCGGCTCGTCAACATCGCGCATGGCGATCTGATCGTGCTCTCGGCCTATGTCGCGCTCGTCGTCACCGAGGGCACCGGGCTCGATCCGTTCGCGAGCCTTATCATTGTGGTGCCGGTGATGTTCGCGCTCGGCTACGCGTTGCAGCGCGGGCTGCTCAATCAAACGCTCAGCGGCGGATTGTTGCCGCCGCTGCTCGTCACCTTCGGCATTTCGATCATCATCCAGAACGGGCTGTTGCAGAGCTTCGGCGCCTACGACCATCGGCTTCAGGAAGGCGCGATCGAGACCGCAAGCCTGCACCTGCCGGGCGGCATCGATGTCGGGGTCTATCCGCTGGTGGTTTTCGCGGTGGCGGTGTTCGGCATCGCCAGCCTGCAGCTGTTGTTTTACCGCACGCGGCTCGGCCGCGCTTTTCGCGCCGTCTCCGACGATGCCGACACCGCCGAGCTGATGGGCATCGACAACCGCAAGCTCTACGCGCTGGCGCTGGGGATTGCGATGGTTTTCACGGCGATCGCCGGCATGCTGTTCGGCATCCGAACGATCTTCGCGCCGTTATCGGGACCGATCCGGCTGATCCTCGCTTTCGAAGCCGTCATCATCGGCGGGCTCGGCAGCATGTGGGGCACGCTGATCGGCGGCGTGGTGCTTGGCCTCGCCCAGGCGATCGGGGCGGCGCTCGACCCGACCTGGCAAATCCTCGCCGGACATCTTGCCTTTCTCGCCATCCTGATCGTCCGCCCGAGCGGGCTGTTTCCACGGACGAGGGACTGACATGGCCGCTGCCTTGGAGCTCGTTCGGGTCGAGCGCGGAACGAGGGCAAGCCGCGCGTTCGCCGTTTTCGCCGTACCGGCTGCTTGCCGCGCTTGTCGCCATGCCGTGGTGGGGCGATGCCGGCTGAGATGCGGCTGGTTGGCGAAATGGCCTATTACCTTGCGCTGGCGCAGCTTTGGAATCTGCTCGCCGGCTACGCCGGCCTGGTCTCGGTCGGCCAGCAAGCCTATGTCGGCCTCGGCGGCTATGCGCTGTTCTATTTGACCGGTGTCTGTGAACATGAACGTCTATCTGGCGCTCCTGCTCGCCGGGCCGTTCGCCGGGCTCATGGCGATACCGGTTTCGTTTGCGGTGTTTCGGCTGCGCGGCGCCTATTTTGCCGTCGGCACCTGGGTCGTTTCCGAAGTGTTCGCGCTGATCGCCAGTCTTATCGCTGGTGCTTGGTGCCGGCTCAGGGCTGTCGCTGACGGTTCCGATCTTCCAGGAAATTTCGCCCGATCGGGACTCGCGAGATGCGATCCTTTACCTGATGTCGCTTGCGGCTGCGCTGTTCGTGTTCGCAATCGTCTATTTGCTGTTGCGCTCGCGCCACGGGCTGGCGCTGACCGCGATCCGCGATTCCGAACCGGCCTCCGCCAGCCTCGGCGTCAACACGTTCCGCACCAAATTCATCATCTATCTGGTGACCGCCGCCTGCACCGGCCTGGTCGGCGGGCTGATTTTCCTGCAAAAATTGCGCATCTCGCCGGAGGCGGGGTTTTCCATCAACGACTGGACGGTGGTGGTGATTTTCATGGTCGTGATCGGCGGCATCGGCACGCTGGAAGGACCGTTCATCGGCATGCTGATCTACATCGTGCTGCGCGAGCTGTTGGCCGATTACGGCACGATTTATTTGATGCTGATGGGCGCGATCGCCATTGCGGTCATGTTGAAGGCGCCGTTCGGCATTTGGGGCTGGGTCATCCAGCGCTACGACTTGCAGCTTTTCCCGGTCGGCCGGCGCCTGGCGCTTGCGCCGCCGCAAGACCCGGCGAACCGGTAGGAGCAGCAAATGCCGCACGCCGCGACGACCGCGCCGAACGTGACCAGCCGGCAGATGCTCGATCGCGCCAGGGCGCTGGCGCCGCGGTTCGCCGCGCGCGCCGAGGCGGCGGAGGAGGCGCGGCGGATTCCGCCGAATCGGCCAAGGAAATGCTCGACGCCGGCTTTGCCCGCGTGCTGTTGCCGGTGCGCATCGGCGGCTACGGCCTCGGCTTCGACACCTGGTTCGAGGTCACGCGCGAACTGAGCAAGGCCGATGCGTCCCACGGCTGGTGCGCCGGCCTGATCATCCACCACGCTCATCTGATTGCCCAATTCCCCGAAGCGGCACAGCGCACGCTGTGGGCCGACGGGCTCGACGTTCCGATCGCGGCATCGTTCGCTCCGGCCGTCGCAAGCCGTTGCGGTCGACGGCGGCTACCGCGTATCGGGCAAGGCCTCGTCGTTCGCCAGCGGCATCGACCATTGCTCGTGGGTCATGCTCGGCGGCATGGCGCAGGACCAACCGGCGCCGGAATGGAAGTTCTTTCTGGTTCCGCCCGGCCAATATACGGTGCGCGACACCTGGTTCACCGCCGGGATGCGGGCGACCGGCAGCAAAACCATCGTCACCGACAACGTTTTCGTCCCGCATGGCCTGGCGCTGCGCCTGGCGGATTTGCGCGACGGCGCCGGCCCCGGCAGCGCGCTGCACCCGGCAACGATTTTCCACACGCCGTTCTTCTACTATGCGCCGATCTCGTTCGTCGCGCCGATGCTCGGCGCGGCGCAGGGCGCCTACGAAATTTTCCGGGAATGGACCAAGACGCGGAAAGCACAGGACGGCACGCCGATGGCGGAAAAGAGCGTCCGTCCAGGTGCGGATGGCGCGCGCCGCCGCCGATATCGATGCTGCCGAGCTGCTATTGCAGCGCGCGGTGCAGGTCACCGATGCGCCGCAGGCTTATTCGCCGGCGCTCCTGGCGCGCTCGGTGCGCGACTTCACCCGCGCCTCGGAGCTGACGATTGCGGCGATCGACACGCATTGTCGCCTTGAGCGGCACCGCCGGATTTACGTCCTCGCATCCGATCCAGCGGGCGTGGCGGGACATTCACTTCATGTCCATGCATATCAGCCTCAACGTCGAGACGAATTTCGCGCATTTCGGCCGCATGGAACTCGGCCTCGGGCGCGACGCCAGCCGGCCGTATTTCTCGAACATTCACCGCAAGCCGGCCTGCACCACCAGCGGATAGACGTTGTCCTTGAACCAGTGCTGGTCCTCGATATAGCGCGGCCAGTTCAACAGCGTGCCGTCCAGGCCCATTTTTGACATCCGAACCAGCCCATCCACGATCTGCTCCGGCGTGCCGATCAGCGGATAGCCGCCCCAGCCGGCGATGAAGTGCTTTTTCATTTCGGCGAGCACCCCAGGCGGCAGCGTCTTGGCGTTGGCGATCATGGTATCGACCAGATTGGCGACTGCCTCCCAGTCGCCGCGGTCGTGGACATAATTCTGGAAATACTCCTTGGCCGCTTTCTCGGTCTCGCCCTGCACCACATAGGCATAGCTCCAGACCTGGATTTCGCGGCCGTATTCGCTGCGCGCGAGTTCGCGGTAGGAGTCGACCTTGGCCTTGCAGTCGTCGAAGTCGTGCGAGCCGAACACCACATAGACCATGTCGCAATGCTTGACGGCGAAGTGCTGGCCCTTTTCCGAGCCGCCTGCATTCATCACCGCGGGAAACGGCCTTTGGATCGGCTTCGGTTCGAGATAGCCTTTCTTGATCCGGTAGAAGCGGCCTTGGAAGTCGAACGGCTCGTCGCGCGTCCATAGTTCCTTGAGAATGTGCAGCCATTCGGCGGCGCAGTCGTAGCGGTCGTTGTGCTCCATCAATGGCGAGCCGAACATCTCGATTTCCGGCCGGTTCCAGCCGGTCACGATGTTGAGCGCGAAGCGCCCGCCGGTGACGTGATCGATGGTCGCCGCCTGCTTCGCCGCCATCACCGGATGGATGGTCGGCACGTGCGAGGTGGCGAAAATGCCGGAATAATGCGTCGAGGCGCCGATCGCCGAAGCCCAGGAAAAGCATTCGAAGCCGGGGCCGTTGAAATTGGTCACGCCGCCGAAGCCGTGCCAGCGCCCGATCGGCACCAGCGCCTCGAACTCCATCGCCTCGGACGTTCTGGCGAGTTCCAAGGTGTTCGGCCAGTTGATCTGCAATACGCCGTCGATGGTCGAGATCGCGCAGCCGCGGTCGAGGTTGGTACCGAAAGTTCCGAGCTTGAGCTTGCGGTCATTAAAGACCGGGTTGGTCTTGCGGCGATCCTGCCGCGCGTTCGCCGCTCTATCCATGGCACCGCCCTCCCGACGACCGGCGAGAGCTTAACCGCCGCCAAGCCGCAGTGGCAATCGTCGCGCAGTCGTGCAAGATATATCGCGTTTGCGAACCGGAGCCGGTCATGTCGATCTTTGCCGTGAACTATCTGTGCCGCGAGGTGCTGCGCGACCACGCTTTCCGCGCCGCCATGAAGGCCGATCCGGGGAACGCGCTGGCGCCGCTCGACCTGACCGACCAGGAGCGGCGAGCGCTTTTGGCCGGCGACGTCGGCGCGCTCTACCGCATGGGCGTCAACGGCTTTCTCATGAATTACCTGGCGCGCTTCGAGGTCTGCGGGCTCAACGCCGAAATCTACAATCAGCGCATGCGCGCGGTGAAGGTCGACGAGATCGGCCAGCCGGTGGCGTAAACAGAAGCAGCGAACGGGAGTTTTACACATGGCGCAGATCGTTGCCGGATTCGGCGTGCCGCATACCCCGATATTTCCGCATTTCGTCAAGCGCGACGGCCCCGATTGCGAAACCGCGAAGCTGTTCGGCGCGCAGAAGGCGGAGCTCGCCGCGACGCGGCCCGATCTGATCGTGATGTTCGACACCGATCATCTCAATACGTTTTTTCTCAACGACCTGCCGATCTTCGCCGTCGGCATCGACGGCAGCTTCAAGGCGCCGAACGACGAGCCGCGCGACGTGCCGAATTACATCGTGCCGTCGCTGCCCGGCCTCGCCGCGCATATTCGCGCCGCCGCGGTCGCCGACGGTTTTGACGTCGGCATGACGCAGAATTTCTCGGTCGACCATTCGGTGACCGTGCCGCTGCACTTTTTGACGCCCGACATGAAAATCCCGGTCATTCCGTTCTTCATCAGCGGGCACGTACCGCCGCTGCCGTCGGCGCGGCGCTGCTACGCCCTCGGGCAGACGGTGGCGCGCGCCATCGAATCCTGGCCCGAGCCGCTGCGCGTCGTCGTCATGGGCTCGGGCAGCTTCTCGCTCGAAGTCGGCGGGCCGCGCATGGCGCCCAGCCGTTCCGATGGCGTGCCCGATCCGGACTGGGCGATGCACGTCATCAAATCACTCGAGGCGCAACAGGTCGACCGGCTGATCGGCGAGGCGACGCAGCACCGGATGCTCAAAGCCGGCAATGTCGGCGGCGAACTGTTGAACTGGATCGCCATGCTCGGCGCCATCGGCAACCGCAAGCCGAGTTACGTCGCACCGCAAATGCAGAACGGCCACGCCTACGGCGTCTGGCGGTGGAATTAACGGCGTCTTCGCCGTCATTCCGGAAACCGCGCGAAGCGTGGTTGTCCGGAATCCATATTCACTGACAGTGGTTATGGATTCCGGGCTCGCGGGCTGCGCCCGCGCCCCGGAATGGCGGGCAGAATTCAGAACATCGGATAGGCCGGATTGAGCGGCAAGCCGAATTCCATCCGCCCGAAATTTTCCGCCGACACGTCCCAGTTCATGACCACATGCGAGGAAATCGCGTAAACGTCGCGCCAGCAGCGCTGCACGGAATTGTTGTCCATGAGCCCGCTCGAACCGCTGATCTTGATCAAGCCGTCCATCGCGTCGCGCAGCATCCGCATGGCGTAGGTGAAGTCGCGCCGCAGCAGCGCGCGGGTTTCCATCGACATGCCGGAGTAATCGCGCCGCGCGGTCGCGAACGCGCGCCGCGCCAACAGCTCGGCCGCGTCGATCTGCGCCGCGATTTCGGCGACGCGAATCTGCACCGGCACATGCTGGGCGACATTGAGCTGGGTGTAGGTCAGGTAGCGCGCCTTCGTCCATTGCACGAAATCCGCATAAGCGCCGCGCGCGACGCCGAGCACCGGACCGAGCAGCGCATAGCTGTGCACCGCGATGAAGGGCGTGCGGTAGATCGGATTGCTGTTGACTTTCGAGCCGGGCGAGCAGGCGTCGCGCAGCACCGAGAAGGATACGCTGCGATGCTCGGGCACGAACACGTCGTCGAGCACGGCGGTGGTCGAGCCGCTGCCGCGCAGGCCGGCGCAGTACCAGGTATCGTCCTGCTTCAGCTCCGATACCGGCACGAGGTAAAGCCGCATGTCCGGGTGATCTTCGCCCGGCCGCTGCACCAATCCGCCGATCATGATCCAGTGCGAGTGCCGCAAGCCCGAACACCACGACCAGCGGCCGTCGAGGCGGTAGCCGCCGGGCGCCGGCTTGACTTTTCCGGTCGGCGCCGCCGAGGTGGCGATGCAGGCGGCGTTGTTGCGGCTCCACACGTCGTGCTGCGCCTCGTCCGGGAACAGCGCCAGCATGCAGGCGTGATCGGCGAGATAGTTCAGGCACCAGGCCGACGAGCCGCAGGTCGATTTGCCGAGCTCGACCGCGATATCGAACGCAACTTCGTGGTCGTGCTCGTAACCGCGCCAGCGCTTCGGTTGCAGCGTGTGGATGAGGCCGGCGGCGATGAACTCGTCGACCGACTGTCTGCGGAATATTGCGGTCGCGCTCGGCCTGCACGGCGCGCTCGCGCAGCTTCGGCGCCAGCGCCCGGGCGCGCGCCACAAGCTCTTCGGGGCTCGGAATTTTGCCCGGCGGCGGAGCCAGCTCGGCGACGCTCACGGCGTTTCCTCCGTTTGACAAAACACTGCGCCAGAGATCAAACCAGATCAAGTGCTGGTACGATCAACAGGGATGGAAACTTTCATGGCGAAACAAATGCAAAACAAAGTATGCGCAATCACCGGCGGCGCCGGCAGCATCGGCATGGCGGCGGCAAGGCTGTTGCTTGCCGAAGGCGCCAAGGTGATGCTGGTCGATCTGAGCGACGCGGCGTTGCAACGCGCCGCAGCGGAGCTCGGCAGGATTCCGGCGCGGATAATCTGGCCTGGTGCGCGGCCGACGTCACCAAGTCTGAGCAAGTCAAGAACTGCGTTGCGCTGACCGTGCGCCGGTGGGGCAGGATCGACGTGTTGTTCAGCAACGCCGGCAATTTCGGGGTGGTCGCGCCAGTCACCGAATATCCGGAAGACGTTTTCGATTCGGTATTGGCGGTGCACGTCAAGGGCGCGTTCTTGGCCGCCAAGCACGCGCTGCCGCAGATGAACGATGGCGGCTCCATCATCATCACCTCCAGCATCGTCGGCGTGAAAGGCGACCCGGGCGTTTGCGCCTACATCACCGCCAAGCACGCCCAGGTCGGATTGATGCGGGTGCTGGCCAAGGAGGCTGCGCCCCGCAACATCCGCGTCAATACGATTCATCCCGGCCCGGTGGACAATGAATTTCAATTGCACGTGGAAAAGGGCCTCAGCACGGCGCTCGGCCGCGACGCCACCGCGTTCTTCAACGAGATCATTCCGCTCAAGCGGCACGCGCGGGCCGAGGAGGTCGCGCGTTCGGTGCTGTATCTGGCGTCGGATGCGAGCAGCTTCACCACCGGAAGCCTGCTCATGGTGGACGGCGGCCTGAGCGCGTGAACGGGACGCCGCAGGGCTGGATATGTGCCCTGGCGAGGCGCGCAATCCGGTAGTGGTAAACATTGCAGCGGCCGGCGCGGCGTATTGGGCCGATCAATGCGAGGGCTTCGCGCCGGCGGTCGTTGCGGCGTAAACCATTGTGGCAGGCGCCCCCACAAATACCTCAGATTTCGACACAATCCGTCACGGTCCCGCCCCGGCGCTCGGCTGAGATCGGCCGCTTTGGGACGGGGACCGCGCGTGATGGGTTGCCGGGGGCTTGTCGTCATCCTTGCCGGATTTCTCGCGATCGCCGCCTGCGGTCATGCCGCCGCGGCGGCAAGCCGATTCCAGCTTGCCGATTCCGCGATCACGGTTTCCGGCAACCGGCATATCGGCGCCGACATGATCCGGTCCTATTTCCATGCCGCGCCCGACGGGACAGTCGACGCCGCGGCGCTCGATGCCGCGCTCAAGCGCCTTTACGCCACCGGCCTGTTCAAGGACGTGAAGATCGCGCGCGACGGCGACCGCGTCGCTGGTCAAGGTCGTCGAAAATCCGACCATCGGCTGCATCGCCTTCGAGGGCAACAAGAAGATCAAGGACGACGATCTCAAGAAGGACGTGCAATCGAAGGCAGGCGGCCCGCTGTCGCGCGAATTCGTGCAAGGCGACGTGATCCGCATCATCGATCTTTACCGCCAGCGCGGCTATTTCGACGTGCAGATCGTGCCGAAAACGATCAGACGGCCAAAAACGCCGGCGCAGATCGCGCACGTCAATCTCGTCTTCGAGATCAAGGAAGGCGACAAGCTCGCGGTGCGGCAGATCCGTGTTCGCCGGCAACAACGCCTTCTCCGCCACCAAGCTCAAAGCCGTGGTCAAGACCGGCACGACCAATTTCCTGAGCTTTCTGCTCGACAACGACATCTACGATGCCGACCGCATCGAGAACGATCGCGATCTCCTTCGCCATTTCTATCTCGACCACGGCTATGCCGATGTGCGCGTATCGTCGTCGGCGAACTATGACGCCGCGCAAAATGGCGTGGTGCTGACGTTCACGCTCGACGAAGGCCCGCAATATCGCTTCGGCAAGGTCGAAATCGAGTCGAGCCTCAACCCCGTCGACGCCGCGGCGCTGCGCGACGCCGTCTGCACACGCAGGCCGGCGATATCTACGACGCCGATGCCGTCGACAAGACGGTCGAGGATCTGACGATGGCGCTGGCAAAGACCGGCCAGCCGTTTGCCAGCGTGGTTGCCGGCGACCGCGCGCCGGCCCGATCGGCCGGCTGATCGACCTTGTCTACACGATCGAACAAGGCAAGCGGCTCTATGTCGAGCGCATCGAGATCCACGGCAATACCAAAACTCGCGACGACGTGATCCGCCGCGAATTCGATTTCGGCGAAGGCGACGCCTACAATCGCGCGCTGGTCGATCGCGGCGAGCGCCACCTCAAGGCGCTCGGCTACTTCAAGTCGGTGAAGATCACCACCGCAGCCGGGCTCGGCGCCGGACCGCATCGTGCTCGAGGTCGACGGTCGAGGAACGGCAAACCGGGAATTTCTTCATCTCCGGCGGCTATTCCACGACCGACGGCATGCTGGCCGAGGTCTCGATCAGCGACAAGAATTTCTTCGGCACCGGCGACATCGCCAAGGCGTCGGTGACCTACGGCCAATATGCCAGGGGCTTCGATCTCGCTTTCACCGATCCGTGGTTTCTCGGCCAGCGCGTCGGCGTCGGCGTCGATGTGTTCGGCCGGCAGACCTTCGCCAACAGCAATCAGTCCTTCAACACCAGCCTGTACGGCGCGAAATTCATCGTCACCACGCCGCTTAACGAAAACCTCAGCGTAAGCTGGAACTATTCGATCTACAATCAGGGTCTCACGCTCGATCCGTCGCTCGGCACGGCGTCGCTGCCGATCCAGCAGGCGGCGCAGGCCGGCCCCTATTGGGTGTCGTCGATCGGCAACGGCGTCACCTATTCGACGCTCGACAATCCGAAACAGCCGACCAGCGGCATCCGCGCCCAGACCAGCAACGAATTCGCCGGCCTCGGCGGCGCCGCCCAATTCGCCAAGACCACCGAAGACGTCCGCTTTTATCATCCGATCGTCGGCGACCTCGTCGGCATGGTGCGCGCGCAGGGCGGCTACTGTGACGCCGTGGGGAGGCCAGCAATTGCCGCTGCTCGACGGCTTTTTCGGCGGGCCGCAACTGGTGCGCGGCTTCGCGCCCTACGGCTTCGGGCCGCGCGACATCACGCCAGGCACCACCATGGATAATCTCGGCGGCAATGCCTATTGGACGACGTCGGCCGAGCTGCAGTCGCCGATGCCGTTCGTCACCCCTGACGCGCAGCTGAAGGTCGCGCTGTTCTCCGACACTGGCAGCCTTTGGGCGAACAACGCCTCGACCGTGTCGAGCCTCGCCACGTCGTTGTCGCCGGCGCAGCAGATCGCCAATTCGCGCGCGGTGCGCTCCTCGATCGGCGCCAGCCTGATCTGGGATTCGATGTTCGGGCCGATCCGGGTCGACTATGCCTATCCGATCGCCAAGCAGCCTTACGACGTGACCCAGCGCCTGCAATTCACCGCCGGCGGATTTTGACGGCGGCGTCGGGTGCGCCGGCCTCAGCCGCCGTCGCCGATCACCGAGTAAGGCGCCCAGAACAACGGGTGCGCATAGGTGAAGATCGTTTTGCCGGAGCTGTCGACCGCGCCGGGCCCGTCGATGAGCGCCATCATGGATTGCCGCAACGCCTCGCCGCGCGAAATCCCCGGATCGGCGCTCTGGCGCTTGAACACGCCGGTGATCAGGTCGCGTGCCGAGGCCGAGTGCACCGACCAATTGGTCACCAGGAGCGTCCGCGTGCCGGCGTAGAAGAAGGCGCTGCCTAGGCCGGAGGCGGCTTCCGCACCGGCGCCAGCGCCGGCCGCGGTGTTGCAGGCCGACAGTACCACCCAATCGGCGTCAAGCTTGAGCGCGAGAATCTTCTCCATGGTGAGGAGGCCGTCGCCCTTGACCCCAGCGATATCGGGCGCAGTCAGCGCCAGCGCCGGTTGGGTCAGTCCGTCGACGTTGCCCGGAACCAAGCCGTGGGTGGCGAAAGCGACGATCCGATAATGCGACAAATCCATAGTCTCGACGTTGTGCTCGTTGGCGTCCTTGCCGAGAAAAAGCGTCTTGGCGGGATCGACATCGAGCGTCTTGGCCACGGCGGTCAGTTCCAGACGCGTGTCCGGCAACCGTGGCAGTTGCGCAAGCTCCGCCTTGTCGACGTCCTCGGTATGGGGCGCCGCGCGCAGCTTGAGCGGAATCCCGCGCGTCGTCACCGCGCCTGCATCGGATGTATCCGCCGCGGCGACCTGAACCGCCGCCCGCTGCTCGGCTTCCGCTTCGGCCGCTTCCTCGGCATTGAAATACGGATCGCCGAAGCCGATCAGCTTGTCGCGGCTCGGCGAGCCGGCCGGTAGATGCCGCAACGTGACCAGCGCCGAGGCCGACGGCACCACGGTCACCGCGTGGGTGCGCGCCAGCCACGGCACGGCGCGATAGCCGGCAAACAGCGGTTGCGCCTGCGGATCGACTTGCGCCGGCGCGGTGGGAAGCAATCCGAGCGGCAATTCGCCCAACGCGCCGTTGGTTACCACGATCAGGCTCTTTGAGCTCTGCCAGCCGGCCTCGACCGGCTTGAGCAGCGCCGCATAAAGCTGGTAGGCCAGCCCGACATCGAACGCCGGAATTTCCGACACCAGCTCGACCTGCGGTTCGAGCGCCTGGCGCAATCTACGGACATTGGCCTCAAGCTCGATCGCGGTCGCCGGCACCGCCGCGAAGGCTACCGCGCCGTCCTTGGGCACCGCCCAGACGAAGCTCTTCTCCTGGCCGAAATAGAACGAGATGAGCGCCTCGCCCGGCCGCAACGACGCCTTGATGTCGTCAACCGTCGGCGGTTTCGGATCGATCAGGTTGGCATAGGCCGGGAACTTCTGCTTGATCTGCTGCTGCGCCGTCTTGCGCTCGTCGCGCAACTTTTGGATTTCGGCATTCATGGCGCGCACCGTGGTGTCGTCGCGCTGGTCCGACGGCAACGACAACATATTGTTGAGCGCGCCCAATTCGGCGGCGATCTGCTTGGCGTGGTCCTGGTCGGTGCGCACCAGTTCGGCGAGCGCCGGGTCTTTGGCCACCATGCGTGCGCTCGAAGCCGCCAGGGCCTGCTCGACCGCATGGCCGCGCACTGCGTCGGCCAAGCTGAAGGTTTCGACCGCAACGTCGTTCGACACGTTCGGCGAGCGCGCCAGAACGGCAATATAACTCTCGACGATCCGTTGCAGCCTGGCGCTGCGCGCCGCCAGCAGCGTCGGGTCGTCCTCGTCGGTGTCGCGCGAGGCCGCCATCAAGACCGGGACTGCCGCCTTGAACTCGGGAATCGCGTCGGCATCGCGTCCGGCAAGCGCATAGCCCATGGCCAGCGTGCCATGCGCCGCCGCCGTATCGAAACTGTTCGCGCCGGTGCGGGCGATCTCGCGTTTGACCAATCCTTCGGCGGCCTTGATCCCTTCGTCGATCTGACCGGTCGCGTAGAGAGCGGCGATGCGCGAGCCATTGAGCTCGAACGCCTCGCGCTGCTGTGGCGTCCATTGCGCGATCGCCCTGTCGAGCTGCGCATAGACGACGGCGGCATCCTTCGCGTTACGCTCCGCGATCAGGATATTGCCAAGTCCCGAGAGGATCTGAACGGTATCGGGCGCATCGTCGGCGATGCCGAGCGTGCGCTGCACATCGAGCGCGGAACGCGCCAGCTTCTCGGCATCCGCGTAGCGGCCCTGTTCGACCAGGATACCGGCCAGCCCGACAATGAATTGCGGCGTCGCCGGGGAAAATTTGCCCTGCGACTTGAGGATTTCGAGCAAGGCGCGGCGCGCGTCAGCCTCCGCTTCGCTCTGCTTGCCCTGCTTGGATTCATTGCGTGCAACCGCCAGCAGCGTTCCATCCGCGGCTTGCAGCATCTGCTCAGGCGTCGGCGGAAACTGCATTTTGGCAAGGTCTTTGAGCGTCGCTCGTCGGAACGCCTCGGAGCGCCGATACGCCGCCTCGGCCTCCGGATACTGGCCGCGCGCCTCGAACACCGCGGCGCGCACAAAATCGGCCTGGCTTTCCCATAGGTGGCCGGTGCTGGCGTAAAACTCGCGCCAGCGCGGAACGACGCTGCCACGCGCTTCCTCGATCCGTTGCTGTACACGGCCCGAATAGGTGGCCGCCTGGCTGACGTCGCCCATAGCCACCAGCGTCTGCACGATATTGCCGAGTGCGTTGATCAGTGCGCCCCGGTGTCCAGGTTCTTCTGATGCCCGAGCAATTTGGTCGAACATCGCGAGCGCGTCCTTTGTGTCGCCGATGGCTCTATATTCCAGCCCGACGAATTGACGAATGCGGTTCACTAAAAGACCATCGACGCCGCCCTTGTTGGCGATCGAGAGCGCTTGCAGCCCGTCGGCGAGCGCGTCCTTGTTGCGGGCCAGCAAAGTCCGCGCGGCGGCGCGTTCGCGATAGAAATCCGCGAGCTTGGTGGCGGACACCCCGCTCGGCGGCGACGCGTCGGCCGCGGCCTTGCGCGCGGCGATTTTCGCGTCATCCGGCTTCTCGCTGTCGAGGATCGCGGTGATGTCGGCGATGGTGCGCGGCGGCGCCACAAAAGTCGGCTGGATCGAGATCGCCCCCGCGGGCGCGACCGTTGATTTGTCCTTCGGCGCTGCGGGCGCCGCCGTGCCGGCCGCCTGCCTCGCCTGCTCGCGCATCACGCATGCACGGACGGCGTCACGGCACGACCCACCACCTGAAGTCGCACCGGGCATCACGCCGGGACTATGCGACCCGGCACCTCCGCCCGAGCCGTGTGAGCAAAGCTGTTGCTTGCAATTCGCGATGAGCTGCTCGAAGCTGGCGGCAAACGCCGGCCGCGACGCCGCGAGCCCGATAACCGCGGCGGCACACAGCGAGAATCCGACAATGCGCGTTCTATTCATGCGCCCCCATGTCATCCCCGGACAGTACCGAAACCGCGCGAAATATTAAGGTCCCCGAGCCTTCCCAGCAAGGCGCATCGCCTTGGATTAGGGTATAATCTGAGCCACGCCAGAAGGGCGCGCGCCCACCCGCGCTTGGAATTTTCTCAAGGAAGCTGCCATGAGCTACGACACCATCACCGTCACCCCTTCGACGCCGCATATCGGAGCCGAGATCGGCAATATCGATCTCAACCGGCCGCTCTCTAATCGTCAGGTCGAGGAGGTGCACGACGCCATCATCGCGCACGGCGTCGTCTTCTTCCGCGACCAGAAGATCGATTTTGCCTCGCACGAGCGCTTCGTGCGCTATTTCGGCGAGCCGCACGTTCACGTCGGCGGCGCCGGCACCGCCTCGACGACGATCCCCGGCTATCCCGCGATCCGCAAGCAGTATTTCGACGCCTCCTCCAAGCGCGTATCCGGCGAGCAATGGCATTCCGACCAGAGCTGCGCCGAAATCCCGCCGATGTACAGCGTGCTGTACCAGGAGCAGGTTCCGCCCAATGGCGGTGGCGACACGATGTTTCTCTCCGCCTACAAGGCGTATGACGAACTCAGCCCCGGGATGAAGGTCTATCTGGAGGGCAAGACCGCGACCCATGACGGCGCGCGCGTCTTCGACCGTGGCAAGGATGTTTACCCGGTCGCGGTCCACCCGTTAGTGGTTCGTCATCCCGAAAGCGGCCGCAAGCTCCTTTTCGTCAATCGCGAATTCACCAGTCACATTAACGAGGTGCCGCCGGCGGAAAGCCGCGGCATCCTGGAATTCCTTTACGACCACTTGGCGCGGCCGCATTGGAGCATGCGGTTTCGCTGGACCGACCATTCGATCGCGTTTTGGGACAATCGCTGCACCCAGCATTATGCGATCTGGGACTATTGGCCCAACGTGCGCTCGGGCTATCGGATGTTTGTGAAAGGCACCGAGCGACCGCTCGCCGCCTGACGAATTCCTCGCGCGTTCAGCCTCGCCAGAGCGGCGCAAACCGCGTCGCGACGATTTCCTCGTAAGCCGGCGCGCCGTCGAGGATGCCCTGGCCGCGCGCGAATGCGGTCATGCCGGCGATGAATTCGCGCGACAATGTCGCGTCGTAATAGGGCAGGTCGCGGCGAATGAGTTCCGCGATCAGCGCGCCCTCCGGCGGCGGAAACAATTTATTGCCGACCTCGGCGGCGCGCGCCACGTTCGCTTTCAGCGCCGCCTGGGTCTTGACGATGGCGCGCACCGCGGCTGCGGCCGTCTCCGGCGCGCGCGCGATCAGCGCGTCGGTCGTGGCAATCGTCGCCGCGGTATAATTGAAGCAAGCTTGCGGGCCGTCGCCGCGGCGCACGTCGAGCACGATCGTGCCGACGCCGCGGCGCACCGCGACTTCGGCGCCCATGCCGTTGGCCCAGAAGCCGTCGATCTTGCGGTCCTCCAACGCCTTGGCCGCGGCGAGGCCGAAATTCACCACCGCTCCCGGCGTAAGCGCGGCGCCCGGCACCGGCGCGATTTTCACCTTATCGCGCGCAAGATCGATTCCCGCCTCGCGCAACAGCCCGCGCAGCCCCATATCGACCCACGGCGCGGCGCCGATGCTGCGGCCCTTGACCGCTGAAATATCTCCGCGTTGCGCCTGCAGATCGGCGTGTATCACCAGAAACCAATACATACCCTGCGCCTGGGCGCAGATGAGCTTGACGCCGCGGAAATTTGGAAACGCGGCAAGCGCCGAATGCGCCGAGCCGCCGACGAAATCGACCGCGCCGTCGCGCAGCGCCGCGTAGGCCTTGTCGACCGGAAAGATCAGTTCGAGCGAAACATCGAGGCCTTCGCCCTTGAAGAATCCGAGCTCGATCGCGGCCTCGGCCGGAAAGTACGAGTTCGAGATCATGTCCGGCACGGCGAGCTTCATGGCGATGCGCCGCGCTATTTCTTTCCATCCAACAGCCAGCCGAATTTTTCCCGCGCCTTGCGCGCGACTTCGGGGCCCGGCGTGTTGGTCGGCGGAAACTTGTCGCGCCAATGAAACGGCCGGCAGGCGTCGATCACCGCAACGGAGTGGGTCATATCGCCTGCGGCGCGTTTCCACGGCGGCAGCGCCGGATCGGCCGGCGAATCCCAGGCGCCGTTGATGAACTGGATCGACTGCGCCGGATCGGTCCGTGTGAGCATCGCCCACAACAGCTGATCGAGATCGGTAACGTCGACGTCGTCGTCGACCACCACGACGTATTTCGACGCATAGGCCGACGCACCGCACTGCGCGGCGATGTGGCCGGCCTGCACGGCGTGGCCGGGATAGCGCTGCGTGATCGCCACGCCGTGGAACAGCCGGGCGCCGCCGATCTCGTGGCACCACACCTGCTGCACGCCCGGCACGCCGGCATTGGTCATGTTCTGCTTGATGGTTGCCGAGCGCAGCACGGCGCGGTAGCGCGCCATCTCGTCGGGCCCGCCGCCCATCGGCGGCACGCCGAGCAGGATCGGATCGTTGCGGTGGTAAATCGCCTTGACGTTGAGCACGGTCGCCGGCTTGGCGCCGCCGGCATAATGGCCCGTCCATTCGCCGAACGGCCCCTCGATCTCGCGGCGGTCCGGCGTGACAAAACCCTCAAGCACGATCTCGGCGCCGGCCGGAAACGGCAATCCGGTGATCTTGCCGCGCACCATCTTCATCGGCCGGCCGCGCAAGCCGCCGACAATATCGGCTTCGAAGGTGCCATACGGCGCTTCCAGCCCGCCGTAGAAGAAGATCAGCGGATCGCCGCCAAGCACCATCGCCACCGGCATCGGCTCGCCGCGCTTGAAATATTTGGCGCGATGGATGTCGCCGTGATGTCCCGCCGCGATCAGAAGCCCGACCGAGTTGCGGTCGTGCACCATGGCGCGATACGCGCCGGCATTGAGCCAGTTCTCCTCCGGATCGCGGGTGATGCTGTAGGTGCCGGTGCCGATATAGCGGCCGCCGTCCTTCTCGTGCCAGACCGGCGCCGGAAACTTGGTGACGTTGACGTCGTCGCCGATCAGCATGTTTTCCAGGATCGGGCCGTCGTCGACGATCTCGTGCGGAATTATTTTTTGCTCTTTCAGATACGCTTCGCGATAGGAATCGCTCAACTCCCATTTGGTCAGATGATCGGGAAAGCCCAGCGTCATGTTGCGGCGTTTGCCGGCGAACACGTTCATGAGCACGCGGAAGCCTTTCGGGCAGCCGGGAATATCGTCGAACACCACGCACGGCCCGTTCTCGGCGCGCAACACCGCCTCGGCGGCGAGCCCGATGTCCTCCTGCCAGCTCGCGCCCGAAACGTTGCGGACTTCGCCAAGCCGCTCGGCGAACGACAACCATTCGCGCAAGTCGTCATAGACGATCGCGGCCTTGACATTACTGCGCTCCGTCATGGGCTCCTCCGGACGCGATTAGGATGGCCGACACAGCGGCCTTGTCAATGCTTGCCACTTTGCTTCATCCTGCCTTCACTAATTCCAGGGAGCGTCACGCCATGAACCGTCCGCAACAGGGATTTCCGCCCATACTCGATCGCCGCGGCGCGCCGAAAGTGCGCCGTTTCGACGAACAGCGCTGGCTGATCGACAACGTCATCCGCGCCAACGGCATCGACTGGGATCAGCCGCGTTCGCTCTACATCCATGCGCCCTGCGGCATCGAGGCCAATGCCGATTTCGCCGGCATCCGCGAGCGGGTGAAAAAGATGGCCGATATCGGCCCGGCCTTCGCCGCGGTGGCGCGGCGCCGCGAGGCCAAGGCCAACGCCGCCGCCCAAGCCGACCGCAAGGTCACCGCGCGCGACAATTTCTTCATGGCCGCGGTGCATTGGGGCGCGGCGCAATGGCCCTATGACGAGAACGACGCAACCAACATCGCCTATAACAACAAGAAGCGCGAGTGCTACGCCAAATATGCGGCGCTCGCCGATCATCATGTCGAGGCGGCGTGGGTGCCTTTTGCGGACAAGGCGCTTCCGGCATGGCTGCATCTGCCGCCGAATTATTCGGGCGGCCGGCTGCCGGTGGTGATCGCGGTGCCGGGCATGGACAGTTACAAGGAAATCTCGGTCGCGCTGTACGGCGATCGTTTTCTCAACCGCGGCATGGCGGTGCTGGCGATCGACGGGCCCGGCCAGTACGAGGCGCCGATGATCGGCGTTTATTTCAGCATGGAAAATTGGATGGCGGCGGGACCGGCGCTGGTCGACTGGATCGCCGCGCGGCCGGAGCTCGACGCAACGCGCATCGGCGTCTCCGGAACCAGTTTCGGCACGCTGTTCGGCGCCGTGCTCACCGCCCATGAGCCGCGCATCAAAGCCTGCGCGGTGATTTCGGTGTGCCACGAGCCGGGCTGTCACACCATTTTTCAGGAGGCGTCGCCGACCTTCAAGAAGCGCTTCATGTATATGTCGGGCATCACCGACGAGGGCGAGTTCGACGAATTCCGCAAGACCATCACCTGGGAGGGTCACGCCGACAACATCCGCGCACCGTTCCTGTGCGTCGCCGGCGAAGCCGACGAATTAAGCCCGATCGAGCATTCCGAGCGTCTGGTCGCGGCGCTCAAGGGGCCGAAGCAACTGGTGATCTACCAGGAGTCCCGCCACTCGGTCGGCAATGTGCCGGCCGCCAATCTCGGCCCGTTCCCGCCTATCCTGGTCGCCGACTGGCTCGCCGACCGGCTTGCCGGCAAGCCGTTCGTCAGCGAGCGCTGGTACGTCAACGGCTCGGGCGCGATCGACAAGACGGCGTATTGATATTGGCGCGGCCTACGGGTTTTTACCGACCGCAAAATTAGGCGAAAGAAAACCGCGCCGGCCCACTGTGCGCGCGGACGATCTGATTGAGCGCAATAACGTCGCTCAATAACCGGGCGGCCCTGGGCTCAGTCTCCTTAAGTCCGAGCTGGCGCGTGGCAAACCCAGGGCCGCTCATCCCGCCGATCCGGCGCCGGTCGTGCCGCATAACGCAGCCGAGGCTCATGCTGGATGGAATCGAGTTGCAACCGGCTTTGCTGCGCGCCCGCGCCGGCGTGCCGGATTTTCCGCCATCGCCGTGCGGCGCCTGCCGGTTCCGCCAGCTGAATTCCTGCGGCGCGCTGTTCGGCGGCAACGGCCGGGCGCCGAGCCTCGAGGCCAGGCATCGCAGCGTCGCGGCGCGGCGCAACATTTATCGCGCCGGCGAGCCCAACGAAGGGGTCTTGGCGATCTGCGAAGGCTGGGCGGTTCGCTTCGTGCAATTGCCCAACGGCAAGCGCCAGATCCTCTCGGTGATGCTGCCCGGCGATCTGGCCAGTCCGACCGCGATTCTCGAAGGCCGGTTCGGCTTTTCCATCCAGGCAGTGACCGACGTGCGCTACTGTCATTTTGGCGTCGCGGCGGTGCGCGCCAGGCTGTTCGACGATCCGGCTTTGTTCGATGCCTGGCTCCGCTTGACGGCGGCCGCGCAACGCGATGCCGACAACCGGCTCGTCGAGCTCGGCCAGCACTCGGCGCAGGAGCGGATCGCCGGGCTGATCGTTCACGTGATGCTGCGATCCGAACAGCGCGGCGAATGCCATGACGGCGAATTTCCGTTTCCCTTAAGCCAGCAGCAGATCGCCGACTTCACCGGACTGACGGCGGTGCATACCTGCCGGGTCTTGAGCGCGTTGCGCAAGAACGGCGTCTGCGACGTGGGCGACGGCGTCGTCAAAATCGCGCAACGCGCCGAATTGCAGCGGATGGCTTCGCTCAAGTACGCCGCATCTCACCTCGCGATCGCTTCCAGCCGCCGCCCGGTGACCGCCGGCCCGAAACCGCCGATCACCACAATCACCACCGCCATGGCGCCGGCGATGAAGGAGAACACGCCGACCGTGCCGTAATGGCCGAGGAAAAACGCGATGATGAAGCCGGAGAAGATCGCCGAGAACCGGCTCCATGAATAAACGAAGCCCACGGCCTGGGCGCGGATGCGGGTCGGGTAGAGTTCGGCCTGGTAGGCGTGGAACGAGAACGACAGCCAGTTGTTGCACAGCGTGATCAATAACCCGCACACGATCACGCCGGCCGCGCCGGTCTGCTGCGCGAACAACAGCCCGAACGCCGCGATGCCGGCGGCGGCCCCGGCGATCTGCCATTTGCGCTCGAAATGGTCGGCAAACCACACGCCGATCAGCGGGCCGACCGGCGCCGCCACCGCGATGATGAAGGTATAGGCGAGCGACTTGGTCACGCCGATGCCCTGCGCAATCAACAGCGTCGGCACCCAGCTGGAAAAGCCGTAATAGCCGATGGTCTGGAACAGATTGTAGATCATCAGCATGACGGTGCGGCCGCGATAGGCCGCGTTCCACATTTCGGTCCAGGCGCCGGTCTTGCGCTCGGCTTCGCCGGCAACCGCTTGCGGCGGCGCCAGTTCGTTGCCGTCGGCCCGGATTTTGTTTTCCAGGCTGGTGACGATGCGGTCCGCTTCGGCGGCGTAGCCGTGCTGCTCGAGCCAGCGCGGCGATTCCGGCAGGCTGCGGCGGATCCACCAGATCACGACGGCGCCGACCGAGCCGATGATGACGACGACGCGCCAGCCGTCGAGGCCGAACACAGTGAGCGGCACCAATTGCCAGGCGAGGAAGGCCACCACCGGCACGGCGGTGAACATGACGAACTGGTTATAGGCGAAGGCCGGCCCGCGCTGCTCCTTGGGCACCAGTTCTGATAAATAGGCGTCGATATTGACGATCTCGACGCCAACCCCGATGCTGGCAATCAGCCGCCACAGATCGATCGACTCCGGCGTATTCTGAAACGCCATGATGAAGGCGCCGACCGAGTACCACAACAGCGCGAAGGTGAAGATCAAGCGGCGGCCGAAACGGTCGGCAAGCCAGGAAAACGCGATCGTGCCGATGAACAGGCCGAGGAACAGCGCGCCGACGAAGCTGGCGAAGCCCTCCAGGTCGAACAGGCCATGCGTGGTCGGCTTGAAAATCCCGGCCTTGAACAGGCCGAGCGCCACATAGGCGGTGAAAAACAGGTCGTAGAATTCGAACCAGCCGCCGAGCGATAACAGCGTCACCAGCCGTCGGGTGTGCCGCGAGCGCGGCAGCCGATCGAGCCGTGCCGCCACCGTGACCGTCGTATCCGCAGCCATGCGTTCCCCCCTTTTAAATCCGTCGCGGCATTCGCCGTCGCGTGACGATAGTATACGTCTGGCGCGTCAAGTCAGCCCGCCTGGATGCATAGTGCCATGGATGTTTTTGCAGCCGTCGATTCCCGCATGTCCTGCCGCTGGTTCCTCGACCGGCCGGTCGATCCCGCAATGGTGCGGGATCTGATCGTCCGCGCCGCGCGCGCGGCATCCGGCGGCAACCTGCAGCCGTGGCAGGTCTATGCGCTCACCGGGGTGCCGCTCGCCGAGCTCAAGCGGCAGGTCGCGGAATTCATCGCCGGCCGCGATCCGCGCCGCATCGACGCCGAATATCCGATCTACCCGGAGCCGATGTGGGAGCCCTATAAGGGCCGCCGCGACTATCACGGCGTGCAGCTCTACGGCGCGCTCGGCATCGGCCGCGACGACGCCGCCGGGCGGCTTGCGCAATACAACCGCAATCTCGAATTCTTCAATGCGCCTGTGGCGCTGTTTATCGCCATCGAGCGTAAGCTCGGGCCGGGCCAATGGGCCGATCTCGGCGGTTACATCCACGCGCTGATGTTTCTCGCCCGCGGTTACGGCCTCGACACCTGCGCGCAGGAATCCTGGGCGCGCATCCACGAGGTCGTCCGCCCGTTCGTCGCCATGCCGCCGGAACAGACGCTGTTCTGCGCGGTATCGATCGGCTACGGCGACCGCAATCACCCGGCCAACAATTTCCGCGCGCCGCGGGCGGCGCCGGAGGAATTTTGCCGGTTTTTCGGCTTCGATTGATCCCGGTGATTGCAACCGTAGGGGCGCCCCTCGTGGGCGCCCGTTGTGTGCCGGCACGCCCGCCAGAGGGCGGCCACCAGGGCCGCCCCTACGCGGCGCATGCTCGCTCCCTTTCCCCGTTGGGGAGGGGTGAATTCAGAGAACAACGATAGTGAGGACTAATATGCCGTTGCTCCGGCCAAGTCCCCTTGACAGTACCTATAAAAAGGTACAGACAATAGGTACTGGTAGAAAATACCTATAAGGCCCAAACCTGCCATGTCCAAATACGACGCCCTTGGCGATTATCTCAAGCGGCAGCGCGGCGACCGGGTGCCGATGACCTTCGGCCAGATCGAGAAGATCACCGGCAGGAAGCTGCCGGCGTCGGCGCATAAGCACCGGCCGTGGTGGAGCAACAATCCGCGCAACAGCGTGATGACCAAGGTCTGGCTCGACGCCGGCTTCGAAAGCGAGCAGGTCGACATGCCGTCGCGGAAATTGGTGTTCCGCCGCGTGCGCAAGCCGGAAGAGGGCGCGCCGGCCGCGGGCGAGAAGCCGTTTCATCCGGCCTACGGCTATATGCAGGGACTGGTCCGCGTCATGCCGGGCACCGATCTCACCCAGCCCGCCGACCCGGAATGGGCGGACCGGATCGAGGCCGAGTATGGGCCTGAGCAAAGGGAGGAGTGAGTGCAACCCCTGTTGTGGGACACCTGCGC
Source organism: uncultured Alphaproteobacteria bacterium (assembly GCA_963729335.1). Classification (GTDB taxonomy): domain Bacteria; phylum Pseudomonadota; class Alphaproteobacteria; order Rhizobiales; family Xanthobacteraceae; genus BOG-931. The sequence goes on along the minus strand of CAVSNN010000008.1, from coordinate 308,251 downwards.
GGCGATCTGGATTTACGAGAAGGCGCGACTTTCGGCGGCCGCGGTTGACCTGATGGGCAGGGCTCACCGCGAGGGTGTTCCCTCTTATGTCTCGCCGATCACGGCATGGGAGGTCGGCATGCTGACCTCCCACGGCCGGCTGCAATTGCTGATCCGGCCGGAGCGTTGGTTCGCTAATCTGTTCGAAGTGCCCGGCGTGCGATTGGCCGGTCTTTCGCCGGACGTGCTGGTCGCGTCATCCTATCTGCCCGGCAAGCCGCCGAAAGATCCGACCGACCGCATTCTGATCGCCACCGCGCGCGATCTTGGAGCCACGCTGATCACCCGCGACCGGGCGCTCATCGACTACGGCAGGCAGGGCCATGTCGCGACGGTGGAGTGTTGACGGGTCGAGAAGCGGCCCGGATAGAGCGGAGCGTGATCCGGAAATCCATCGCTTCGAGTTATAAGACCAACGGCAATTATTATTGACTTGTCATGTTCCGCGAAGGCGGGGCATCCGGTAAGCGCCGCCAGCGTCGTGATTACTGGATCATCCGCCTTCGCGGATGATGACAGGTTATGAGTCATTAGCTTATTGCAGTTGGGCAATGACGATGCCTTGAAAGCGATGAATTTACGCATTCGTCGCAATATGATATGGCTGTCTTAGGAGAGCGGCCATGAATCTCGACGCCCTGGGTTACGTCGGCATCCGCACCAGGAATCTCGACGATTGGGCGGACTACGGCACCCGTTTTCTCGGCATGCAGCTTGTCGACAAGAGCCGCGGCACGCTGGCGTTACGCATGGACGACCGCAAGCAGCGCGTCATCGTCCATACCGACGAGGACGAGGGGCCGTCGTTCTACGGCTGGGAAGTCGCCGATGCCCCAGCGCTCGATGCGCTGGCGGCGCACCTGGAAAAATCCGGCGTCAAGGTCGCGCGCGGCACCCGCGCGCTCGCCGACGAACGCCGCGTCAGAGATTTGATCGTGTTCTCCGACCCGATCGGCAACCGGCTCGAAGCCGTGCACGGCGCCGAAACCGCGACCGAGCCGTTCAAGCCGGGCCGCTCGATCTCCGGCTTCCGCACCGGCCCGCTCGGCATGGGCCATGCCGTGCTGACCGCCGCGCGGCTCGACGACGTGGTGCCGTTCTATACCGAAATCCTCAATTTCAAGCCGACCGATTACATCCTCAAACCGTTTAAGGCCTATTTCTTCCACATCAACGCCCGCCATCACTCGCTCGCCTTCATCGATACCGGCAAAAACGGCATTCATCACATGATGTTCGAGGTCTGCTATCTCGACAACGTCGGGCAGGCTTACGATCTGGCTTTGCGCAAGCCGGAGATGATCGGCGCCACGCTCGGCCGCCACGTCAACGATCAGGTCACCTCGTTCTATTCGTGGTCGCCGTCGAAATTCCTGGTCGAATACGGCTGGGGCGGCCGCTCGATCGACACCGCGAATTGGACGCCGCACGAGCGCACCGAGGGTCCGAGCCTGTGGGGCCACGACCGCATGTGGCTCACCCCGGAAGGCCGCGAAGAGGCGCGCAATCTGCGCGCCAAGGTCGCCGAGGCGGGCGGCCGCGCGCCGGTCAACGTCATGGACGGCAATTATCTGCGCGCCGCCGACGTCTGCCCGTGGTGGAGCGCCAACGTGGCTGCGCGCAAGACCGGGTGACGCATCCCGCTCGTCGCCGCGGCAGCCCGTAGCCCGTAGGATGGGTTGAGCGACAGCGAAACCCATCATCGATCCGAGAGGCAGTATGATGGGTTTCGCAAGGCTCAACCCATCCTACGCGCTACCGCGGACGGCGAATTGCCCCTTGCCCATTGCCCAGCAAACATTCGCGCCGACCGTCACCATCGAAGCGGGCGAATCCAAATGGCAAGCCGCCTCACGGCGCGGGTGAGGCGTGACATTTTGTCTTCCCGTTCTCACCCCCATGTGAGCGGCTGCCGCGTGCCGGCGCGGAACCTTTGCCGCTCGCCATCCGTTCCCCCAGCAAAGGTTCCATGCTCCCCGACATAGCTGCTTTGCCGGCGATGAAGCGGGCGTGAGAACCGCCGATCGGGCGAGATCGGCGAACAGAAACAAAATGGGAGGTCCGACCGATGGCCAGTACCGACACCGTTCTGTCTTCGCCGTGGTACCGCTCGCTCAGCGGCGCGCAATGGAAAACGCTCATCGCTGCAAATCTCAGTTGGACGCTCGACAGTTTCGAGTTCTTCGCGCTGTTCCTGACCGTCGGCTTTGCCTTGCACCAACTGGTCGCTCCGGCGCAGTACGCGGCGATACCGCGCTACGCCGGCTATATCATTGCCGCAACCCTGTTCGGCTGGGGCGTCGGCGGGGTGATCGGCGGAATCATCGCCGACTACATCGGCCGCAAGCGGACGCTGATGCTGGCGATCCTGGCTTATTCGCTGACCACTGGATTGAGTGCGGTGTCGTGGAATTGGGAATCGTTGGCGGCCCTGCGCTTTCTGGTCGGAGTTGGGATCGGCTCCGAATGGGGGACCGGCGCGTCGATCGTCGCCGAGCTATGGCCGGATCACGCGCGCGGCAAAGGCGGCGGCCTCATGCAATGCGGCGCCGGCATCGGCGCCATCCTGGCCTCTGTGGTGTGGCTCTTGATCGGCGGGACCGGGCCCGACGCCTGGCGCTGGATGTATCTGGTCGGCGTGTTGCCGGCTCTGACTATCTTTTGGGTTCTTCAGCATACGCCGGAATCGGCCAAGTGGGAGCGGTCGAACGAGCGGCGCGGGGAGGCCCGCGCCTTAAAGCGCCAGGGCGTGGAATTGTCCGGCGAACATGCGGCCCTGACACGCTTTACGCTCTTCGATCTGTTCGCCGATCGCACGGTTCGTTGGCCACTGATCGGCTCGCTCCTGATGATGCTGTCGCTGACCTTCGCGTTTTGGGGCGTCAGCACATTCATCCCGACCTATGTCGGCTCGATTGCCGCGAAGGCCCATATGTCGGCCGCGCATTGGGCGGGTTTGGCCGGGCTCGTCACCGGCATAGCCGGCACACTCGGTTTCATCAGCCTGGGCTTCCTCGCCGACACGATCGGCCGCAAGCCGGTCACCATGCTGTTCTACCTGACCTGCCTCGTCCTCACGCCGGTCGTCTATCTCTTGACCTGGAATATCGACGTATTGCTGGCGTGGGTCGCGGTGTTCGGCTTCTTCACCTTGGGAATCTGGGCTTGGGCGCCGGTCTGGCTGCCCGAACTGTTCCCGACGCGGATGCGCGGCACTGCGATCGCCTTTTCCTTCAACGCCCCGCGTCTGATCGCCTGCATCGGTCCGCTGATCGCCGGCACCTTGATCGTCGGGCTCGGCGGCTATGGGCCGGCGGCGACGATCATCGGAACGATCTTCCTCCTCGGCTTCGTGGTGGCGCCATTCCTGCCCGAGACCAAGGGCAGGCCGTTGCCCGGCGCGGACTAGAGCCTTATCGGTTTTGATGGAATCAAAACCGGGCTCTAGCTTTTTGAATGAGCATGATCTTTTCCGAAAACCGGTATCCACTTTTCGGGATCATGCTCTGATCAGGCCTTCGCCAACAGGAGGTGATTCGATTGCCCGATATGCATACGCACGAACCGTCGCTGTGGATCGCCGTTCTTGCCATTGTCATCGCCGTTGCCGGCCCGCTTATTCTCGTCGGTCTTTCGCACGTGACATGAGCAAAAAGACATCAGCAAAAGCGGCGAAATCGCCTGCGGTCCCGCTGGAGCCTGTGCTCGGGCCGGCGAAGCCGGACCCGAGTACGGGAATGAGCGGAGTTTGTTCAGTCACGCCTCACGCCGCATCGCGCGCCAAACGTGCCGGCTCGAATTTGCGTGGCAGTGCCTTCGCGGCGTGGTTCGGCGGTCGACAGCACCAAGCGATCTGCCAAGCGCCGGTCGCACCGCTCACGCATTCTCGTGCAGAACTGCGTCGCGAACGTCATTTTCAATAAATTTCCAGATGTGATCGACATAGGAAATAAACTCCGGCATGCGCTTCAAGGTGAGGGTGCGCGGCCGCGGCAGGTCGATGACGATTCGCTCTTGCAGCCGCCCCGGCCGACGCGCGAAGACAAGCACCTGGTCAGAGAGAAATACCGCTTCGTCAATCTGATGAGTGACGAAGAGCACGGTCTTGCGGCCCTGTTCCCAGATGCGCAACAACTCCGTCTGCATGATCTCCCGGCTTTGCGCGTCGAGCGCGGAAAAGGGCTCGTCCATCAAGAGGATTTCAGGATCGACGGCAAGCGCGCGGGCGAGATTGACGCGCTGGCGCATTCCGCCGGAGAGCTGGCGCGGAAAGTAATGCTCAAAGCCGTTGAGTCCCACGAGCTTGAGAAGCTGGAGCACGCGGTCACGTTCGCGTTTGCCGTTCGTCCCCGCGAGTTCCGGCCCGATCATCGTGTTCGCGAGCACGTTGCGCCACGGCAGTAGGCTGTCCTGTTGGAAGACGAAGCCGCGATCTGAGCCGGGACGGGTGACAAGGCGGCCATCGATATGGACTTCGCCTGAGCTCGCCCGCTCCAGCCCGGCGACGATCCGCAGGAACGTCGTCTTGCCGCAGCCCGACGGCCCGACGATCGACACGAACGTTCCCGCTGCGGCCTCGAAGTTGATCTGGCGCAGCACTTCGAGATCGCCGAAACGCTTGTCGAGCGACTGCACTGCGAGTTTCGGCGCCATCAGTCCATCGTCCAAGGTACGAGCCGGCCTTCAAGCCAGTTGAAGCCCGCGGTCATCAGAATGCCGGCCGCCGCCAGCACCACGATGGCGGCGAAGAGGTTTGGCATGTTGAAGACCGCCGCCGATTCGCTGATGAGAAAACCCAATCCCGCGCGCGCGCCGAACAGCTCCGCCACCACCACGCCAATGAGCCCACGGCCGATGCCGAGCTTCAGGCCGGTCATAATGAAGGGCATGGCCGACGGCAGCGACAATTTCCAGAAGATCTGGCGGCGCGTGGCGCCGAAGCTGCGCAGCATCTCGGTAAGCCGTTCGCTTTTCCGGCGCAGGCCCGCCTCGGTATTGATGGTGACCGGAAAGAGGACGAGCGTCACCACGACCACAACCTTGGACCAGATTCCGATGCCGAACCACAGGATGAACAGCGGCGCCAACGCAATGACCGGCGTAGCATAGATGCCCGCTACCCACGGCTCCATCACCCGCTTGACGGAGACGCTTTCCCCCATGCCGACGCCTAGCGCGACGCCGAGGACGCTGGCGAGCGTGTAGCCGACGATGAACTCAAGGCCGCTAATCGCGATGTGATGTCCCAATTCGCCGTCGGCGGTGAGCGTGATGATGGCGCGCGCGATTTGGCTGGGGGATGCAAGAAACAGGGCGTTGTCGACGATGACGCGGCCTACGAATTCCCAGATCGCAAGTCCGCCCAGGATCGACAGCGTGCCGAGAAGGTTGTTGGCGAAGAACGGCTGTAACACGCGCAGGAATCGGCCGATTGCAGCCGGCACGGCTGGCGTTCGCTGAAATTGCACCGCGGGCGAATCCATGGCGCATCCTCCCTAGATCGACGCGACAAATCCGAGTTGCGCTAGCACCGCGCCCAAGTCAAACCGAAGTCAAATTATCGCTCGATGGCAGGGGGGTGTCTGCGTCGCGCCCGCCCGGCCGCTTCCCGCGAAGCGCAATGAATTTTGCATCAGCAGCAGCCATGGCGGGGCCGCGCCGGCGTCCGCAATCCTTCTCGGACAAGGGGTTGATCGCCGCCGAAACTTCGTGCCGCGGGCGCGCGCCGCCGCCAACCTCCCGGCTCACGGACCAGAGGGGGTTATCCCGGGTATGACGAGCTGGCTCGGCTTCACTGTTTCGCCCTGCAGATCGCCGATCGACTGCATAGCGGCTATCAGATGCGCCAAGCCGCCGAGCGACACCACGTCGCTGTTCGGCATCGCTTCAATCTTGCGCTCGAGATCATAGCTCTCGGTGGCCAGTGCGAGCGGCGCGTGGGAAACCTTGACCATAATGTCGATCGATTCGTCCCGGTGTTCGTCGAACCACGCGATCGACTGGTCGAGGACGTGGATCAGATTCTTCGCCGCTTCCGGATGGGCCTTTGCCCAGGCGACCGTCGTAAATGCGCCCGCGAATGGTATGTCGCCAGCATAGTCTCTGACCGAGGCAATGTTGTGGAAACCCGCCTTATCGGCGATCAAGCTAAATGGGGGTAGAAGCATGGTCGCGGCGACGGTGCCGGATTTTAGCGCGGCCAAGCGCTCTGCGGTATTGGGGACGATGACGAAGCTAACCTCGCTGTCGGTGAGTCCGTTCGCCTTCATGATCTGCTCGACATAAACGCGGGTAATGTCTTCGATGCCGCCGATGCAGATCGTCTGTCCCTTCAAGTCTTTTACCGATTCGATCGACGGTTTCGCGTCGAACTCGTAAGCTGTCTTCCCGTTGACGATCCTGAGAATCCCGACCGAGGCGCCGGCGGCGTCGGCGTGCACCGCCTCGACGACGCCATCAAGGCCGACGACATCGAGCGAGCCGGCCACAAGCTGCTGCATCAAACCCGGCGCGCTCGGCACGTAGATGAAATCGGGTTCGATTCCCGCCTGCTTAAAGAATCCCTCGTCCTCAGCGATGGCCCAGGGCCATGCGCCGGCGGCAGGGCTTCCGATAATGCCGATCGAAATTCTCTCGGTGGCTCGTGCCGGCGCGGCGAGCAAGGGTGCGGCCAGAAGCGCGGCGCCGAGCAGCGCCACTCTCTGTTTCATAGCTTTTCCTCCCCAGTCGCAGAATCTCGGCCGCTTCTCGGTTCTTTTTGGGTATAGGCCCCCCGATACTGAAATCGGCCGCGTCAGCTTGTCAAAGGCGACTCCGTGGCTATTGAGATTCAATGCCTGAGACAAGGTGTCACGCCAATACTTCCAATCTTATGAAGAACAGGTTGTGAACGAAACATCAGAAGTATCAGCACGCTCCAAGGCTGCGGCAAGAAAGGCAGCCCAAGTGAGTGGAAATCACTTTCATCGGTCGGGTTATCAATACGGTCACGCAATCAGAATGATGACCCCGAACGCGGACATTGTCCGGGCGTTGGACATTGCCCGCGGGTTTATGTGTCGACGCCCTAATTCGCGGCGCGCCGCAACGCGGTCCAGGTGCCGGAGCACTGGTTGTCGCCGGCGCTCCAGCGGCCGCCGCCCCTCTTGCCGCGCAGCCGGCCGTAACCGGTCGCGGTGCCGAGGCCCTGGCTCACCTTCACCGCGATGCTGCCGCCCGACCAGACGGCACCGGAAATCTGATAGCTGAAATCGTTATCGGCCTGCTCCACTCGCCCGTCGACGATCCGCGCCGGATAGCGATAGGCCGCGTCGCAGGGGCCGAATTTGGTGCGGATCGACACGCTCCATAGCCCATCGTAAGCGCGCGATCGAACGTACACGCGCTTGCGCGAAGCCGCCCCCGCCGGTGTCGCCGCGATCGCCGCCACCAGCGCGGCCGCCGCCAGCGCCGTTGCGACGCCCCCCAATTTCCTCATCTTGCCGCTCCCCGGATGATGGATTTGGTTCGATCAAGGCTTTTCGATCAAGGCTTTTCCATCAAGGCTTGCCGCCGCTATTTGATCCGATTCCGGAGGGATCGGGATAGGGGGGCGGTGCGTCGGCGAAGGCGTTCGCGCTGTTGCCTTGCGCGTAGCCGGCGTCGAACAAGGCTTTCATATATTCGGGATCGAACGGGCCGCGGCTCGGCGCGTTGAAGCTTGCCGGAATGGTGGCGACGTTAAAACCGATGCCGCTGTTTTTCGCCGCAACGAAGGTGCGGTCGAGCATCAGCCGCAAATCGGTCTGCACCGCCATGCCGACCGCCTGGGCGAGGATCGCCGGCGTCGAGCGCTCGACCACCTGGAATTCGGGCCGCAGCGTGCTGTTGACGACGATATAGAGCTGGGTTGCCGGAATCCGGTAGCCGCTGTTGCTCACCATCAGCGCGGGCGGCGCGACGAAAAACTGTCCGCCGACGCCGCCGTCGACGTGCATTTCGGCAAAGCGCTTGCCGTCGCCTTCGACCTCGATCAGCACCGGCGGAAAAGCGCCGGGAATGCTGCCGGAGGCGAGCAGCACGCGCGAAACAGATCGAGCGCGGCCGCCCCGTCGTTCCCTTTGGCGTGGGCGGCAATGGCGCCCATGTTCCAGACCACCGAGCGCTCGGCATCGAGATCGGTGGTGACCACGAACAGCCGGCGGCCGCCGGCATAGGCGGTGGCGATATCGGCAATGCAGCTCCGGCGTGATCTCCTTGGCGATCAAGTCCTTGAGCGGCCAGGAATCGACAAAGCTCTCGCCGGTCGAGCCGAGTTCGAAAACATCCGCCGCCGTGATGTGGGTGTAGGCGTCCTTCAGCGCGGCATCGTATTTCGGCCCGGCAAACGCGAACGGCGCCATCAGCGCGCCGGTGCTCACCCCGGTGACGACCGCATAATCCGGCCGCTTGCCGGCGGCGCTCAAGCCGTTGAGCAGGCCGGCGCCGAACGCGCCGTCGGCGCCGCCGGTCGAGAGGATGAGCCAAGGCCCCGGCTGTGACGGCAGCGCCTTGGTAAAGTCGGCGGTCGAAGCCGCGAAGAACCGTGCGTCGGGCATGCCCGGGATAGTGGCGGCATTGTCCTCGGCGGCGGTGAACGGGGTGCGCTGAGGCAGCTTGGGCACCGGCGTATTGGCCGTGGCGGGCTGGCTTGACGGCCTCTCGCTTGACGGCTTGGCGTGGCTGCCCGCGCCATGCCGTGTGCTTTCCGCCCGGGCGGTGGCGGCGAATGGCGGCGCCGTCGGCGCCAGCAATAGGGCCGCCAATATGGCGACGGCCGCGGCAGTGCAGAGTGTCAAGCGCACGGTCCCACTCATTATAAACTCAGTGTCGCCGGGGCGACGGGAGATTCGATTGCATCGACGTTATCGCCTGTCAATTCGATCTCCTATCAATTCGCTCGCGTCCGTTACCGTACTGCGACCGATCCGCTCAGCCGGCATTCTAGGCATGCCGCTCGGCGACGAATCGCGCGCCCTCGATCAGGATCGCCGCCGTCGTGCCGAACGGCGCCAGCGCCGCTTCGGCCTCGGCGACCAGGTGCTGCAACCGGGCCCTGGCGCCGGCGACGCCGAGCACGGCGACGAACGTCGCCTTGCCGGCCGCCGCGTCCTTGCCGGTCTCTTTGCCGACCAGCGCCGGATCGCCCTCGATATCCAGAAGATCGTCGGCGATCTGAAACGCCTCGCCGACCGCCGATCCATAGCGGTCGAGCGCCGTGCGCTGCGCGGCACTCGCCGCCGCGAGAATGCCGCCGGCCTGGCAGGCAAAGCGCAACAGCGCGCCGGTCTTCATCGCCTGCAACATCCGCACGTCGTCTTCGCCGAGCTTTTGCGGCGCCGAAACGGCCCTCCGCGGCGAGGTCGAGCATCTGGCCGCCGGCCATGCCGCCGATCCCGGCGGCGCGCGCCAGCGCCATCACGAGCTCGATGCGCACGGCCGGATCGGCATGAGTCTCTTGCCGCGACAGGATATCGAAGGCGAAGGTCAAAAGCCCGTCGCCGGCGAGGATCGCGGTGGCCTCGTCGAATTTCCGGTGCGCGGTCGGCTGGCCGCGCCGCAGCGCGTCATTGTCCATGGCCGGCAGATCGTCATGCACCAGCGAATAGCAATGCACGCATTCCAGCGCCGCGCCCGCCATCAGGGCGTGGTGCCGCGGCACCTCGAACAACGCCGCGGTTTCGACGACCAGAAACGGCCGGAAGCGCTTGCCGCCGCCGAGGCTCGCATAGCGCATGGCCTCGATCGAGGCGCGCCGGCCGGCCTAATTCGCCGTCGGCGGGGCCTGCGGCAAGAAGCCGGTCGAGCAGCGCCTCGGTCTCCGCCGCGACCGCATCGAGGCGCGCGAGAAAGGCGCTGTTTTTACTATCCATTGCGCTCGTTACCCGGTCGTTCCGACCACCCTGCGGGGTCCTGTTTTCGATCCTACATTTACGGGATAACGAGGATGCCGGCCGCGAGCGGGCCCGCGCCGGCGGCGGTGCGGATGCGCCCCGGAAATCAGCCACCAAAGGATAATCTGTGGCCAACGACCTCATAGCGTCAATGGTGCTTGCGATCTGGCTCTATCTCATTGCGGCGCGCGGCGGCTTCTGGCGCGCCGCCGAACGCGACGACGAAGCCCCGCCGCGAGACGCCGGCGCCCGCGACCGCTGGCCGGCCGTGACCGCCGTCATCCCGGCGCGCGACGAGGCCGAATGCGTCGGCGCAGACCGTCGGCTCGCTGTTGCGGCAGGACTATCCGGGCGACTTTCGACGTGATCGTGGTCGACGATCAGAGCCGCGACGCCACCGCGGCCGTGGCGCGCGAGGCCGCCGCCGCGCTCGGCGCGTCGCGGCCGCTTGACCGTGCTCGCCGGGCGGCGCTTTGCCGGCGGGATGGACCGGCAAGCTGTGGGCGCAGCATCAGGGCGTCGAACTTGCCGAAACTGCCACGCCGCCGCCGGCCTATTTCTTGCTGACCGATGCCGACATCGTCTATGCGCCGGATACGCTGACGCGGCTCGTCGGCGCGCGCGCGAGGCGCGGCGGCCTCGTGCTCACCTCGCTGATGGCGAAGCTGCGCTGCGAGAGTTTTGCCGAGCGCATGCTGGTGCCGGCCTTCATTTTCTTCTTCCAGATGCTCTACCCGTTCGCCTGGGTGAACGATCCGCGCCGCGCCACCGCGGCCGCGGCCGGCGGCTGCATGCTGGTGCGCCGCGACGCGCTGCAAGCCAGCCGGCGGGCTTGGCCGCGATCCGCGACGCGCTGATCGACGATTGCGCGCTGGCGAAGGCGCTCAAGCGCCACGGCCCGATCTTTCTGGCGCTGACCGAGCGCGTGCACTCGGTCCGCGCCTATCCGGCGCTCGCCGACATCCGCCGCATGGTGTCGCGCACCGCCTATGCGCAGCTGCGCTATTCGCCGCTGTTGCTTGCCGGCACCGTCTGCGGTCTGGCGCTGACTTATCTGGCGCCGGTCGGCGCTCGCGATTTTCGCCGACGGCGTGCCGCAATTCATCGGCATTTTCGTCTGGCTGTTGATGGCGTTCGCGTTCCGGCCGACGCTGCGATTTTATGCGTGTCGACGGTTGTGGGCGCCGGCGCTGCCGGCGATCGCGGCGATCTATATGGCGTTCACGGTCGATTCCGCCTATCAGCATGCCCGCGGACGCGGCGGCATGTGGAAGGGCCGCGCCCAGGCCGATCTTGCAAAAAAGCCCAATATTTCGGAATTGCGATGAACGACGCGAGTAAACGCGAGGCGCACGCTCGAGCAAATTGGCGGTCGGGCAAAGGCCACCGGGACGAGAATTTCCCGGTGGCGTCGTTGCTCATCCATCCGCGCCATCGCGGCCGATCCTGGCGTTCTACAATTTCGTGCGCACCGCCGACGACATCGCCGATCACGCGACGCTGCCGCCGGCGGAGAAGCTCGCTTTGCTCGATCGCCTCGAAGCCGGGCTCCTCGGCGGCAATGCCGACGATGCGGTCGCGGTGCGGCTGCGCGCCGCGCTCGCCGAGCGCGATCTATCGCCCAAACATGCCCAGGATCTGATCGCCGCGTTCAAGCTCGACGTCACCAAGCTGCGCTATCGCGACTGGGACGATCTCATGTCCTATTGCTCGCTCTCGGCGATGCCGGTCGGCCGCTTCGTCTGCGACGTGCACGGCGAGAGCCGCGCGCGTCTGGCCGGCCAACGACGCGTTGTGCGCCGCGTTGCAGATCATCAACCATTTGCAGGACTGCAAGGAGCGACTATCGCAATCTCGACCGGGTCTATATTCCGCAGGACGCGCTCGCCGCGAGCGGCACCGGCGTCGAGGCGCTCGGCGCGCGAGCGCGCCACGCCGCAGCTGCTCGATTGCCTGCACAAGCTCGCCGCACGCACCGAGCGGCTGCTCGGCGAGAGCGACGATTTTGCCGCGTCGATCGCCGACCGCCGGCTCGGCCTCGAAGTCTGCGGTCATCAACACGCTGGCGCATCGGCTGACGCGCATCTTGCAGGCGCGCGATCCGCTGAGCGAGCGCGTGCATCTGTCGCCGGCCCGCCGTCGCCGGATTGACGCTGCTCGGCATATTGCGCGGCGCCGCGCGCCGCCTCGGCCGGCGATTTCCGCCGCCGCGCAAAAGCCGCGGGGAGCGTGAGTGAACGACCCGTCGCCAGCGGCCGCGCGCGCCGCCGCGCAGCTCGTTCTATACCGGGATGCGGATTTTGCCGCGCGCCCAGCGCGAGGCGATGTTCGAAATCTATGCGTTCTGCCGCGCCGTCGACGACATCGCCGACGATCCGGGCCCGCGCGAGCCACGGCGCGCCGCGCTGGCGCAGTGGCGCGGCGATATCGAGGCGCTTTATGCCGGCGCGGCGCCGCCGCAGCTTGCCGGCCTGGCGCAGGCGGTGCGCGGCTTCGATCTCGAGCGCGAGGATTTCCTCGCCGTGATCGCCGGCATGGAGATGGACGTGGTCGCCGATATCCGCGCCCCCGACCGCGCCACGCTCGATCTTTACTGCGACCGGGTCGCCTGCGCGGTCGGCCGGCTGTCGGTGCGGGTGTTCGGCATGGAGCGCGAGGCCGGCCTTGCGCTCGCCCATCATCTCGGCCGCGCGCTGCAATTGACCAATATCCTGCGCGATCTCGACGAGGACGCGGCGCTGGGGCGGCTCTATCTGCCGCGCGAGGAGCTGCGGGCGGCCGGGATCATCGGCGACCGATCCGGCCACGGTGCTGGCGCAATCCGATGCTCGCCAAGCCTGTGCGCGCCATCGTCGCGCTGGCGCAGGCCGAGTTCGAGGCGGCGCGACGCGATCATGGCGCAAAACCCGCGCCGCGCTGGTGCGGGCGCCGCGCATCATGGCCGAGGCCTATCGGCTCATCCTCGATGGGCTGATCGCGCGCGGCTTTGCGCCGCCGCGCCCGCCGGTGCATTTGCCGCGCGCGAAATTCCTCCTCATCGTGTTGCGCAACCTCGTGTGATGACGGCCGACCATCCACATTATCGGCGCCGGCCTTGCCGGTCTCGCCGCCGCGCTCAAGCTCACCGGGCGCGGGGCGCAGGTCGTGCGTGCACGAAGCCACCGCTTTCGCCGGCGGCCGCTGCCGCTCCTATCACGATGCGTCGGTCGGCATGACGATCGACAACGGCAATCATCTGTTGCTGTCGGGCAATCGCGCCGCGCTCGATTATCTGCGCGAGATCGACGCCGCGGATCGGCTGATCGGCCCGGCGGCGGCCGAATTCCAGTTCGTCGATCTGGCGAGCCGGGACCGCTGGACGCTGCGGTTGAACGACGGCCGCGTGCCGTGGTGGATTTTCGATCCCACCCGTCGCGTGCCGGGAACCCGCGCGCTGGACTATGTGGTGCTGGCGCGCTTGCTGTGTCCGCCGCCGGGCAAGACCCTCGGCGAGGTGATCGCCTGCGAGGGCCCGCTTTATGCGCGCCTAGTCGAGCCGCTCCTTCGCGCGGCGCTCAATATCGATCCGCCGGTTGGCTCGGCGAAACTTGCCGGCGCGGTGATCCGCGAAACGCTCGCCGCCGGCGGCCGCGCCTGCCGGCCGCTGATCGCGCGCGACGGCTTGAGCGCAACCCTGATCGAGCCGGCGCTTGCGGTGCTGCAACGGCGCGGCGCCGCGGTGCGGCTCGAACATCAGCTCCACGGCTTTCGCTTTGCCACCGGCCGCGTCGAGGCGCTCGATTTCGGAACCGAGACGATTGCGCTTGCCGGCGACGACGCGGTCATACTCGCCGTTCCGCCTTACACCGCCGCGGCGTTGATCCGCGGCCTCGACGTGCCGGGCGAATTCCGCGCCATCGTCAACGCGCATTTCCGCATCGCGCCGCCGCCCGGCTAGCCGCCGATCCTCGGCGTGCTCAATGGCACGGTCGAATGGATTTTCGCGTTTCCCGGCCGGCTCTCGGTCACGATCAGCGCCGGAGATCGTTTGCTCGATACGCCGCGGGAGGAGTTAGCCAAGACAATCTGGGCGGAAGTTGCGAGCGTGACCGGGCTGGCGGTGGAACTACCACCTTGGCAGATCGTGCGCGAGCGCCGCGCCACCTTCGCCGCCACGGTGGCGCAGGACTTAAAGCGGCCCGGCGCGCAAACCGCATGGCGCAATCTTGCGCTTGCCGGCGATTGGACAAACACCGGCTTGCCCGCCACCATCGAGGGCGCGATCCGTTCCGGCAACCGCGCCGCCGAACTCATCGCACGCCAAGCGACACGGCAATGAGCGAACTCGATCTTGACCGGCATATCGATAGCGCGACGGCCGCGCTATTCGCCTGTCAGCGCCCCGACGGTCATTTTCTATTCGAGTTGGAAGCCGACGCCACCATCCCGGCCGAATACGTGCTGCTGCGCCACTATCTCGGCGAGCCGGTCGATGCCGCGCTCGAAGCCGGCATCGCCGCCTATCTCCGCCGCATCCAGGGCGGCCACGGCGGCTGGCCGCTGTTCCGCGACGGCGCCTTCGACATGAGCGCGACGGTGAAGGCCTATTTCGCGCTGAAGATGATCGGGGAGGAACCGCAGGCCGCGCCTATGCGCCGCGCCCGCGAGGCGATCCGCATGCGCGGCGGCGCCGAGCGGGCCAACGTGTTCACGCGCTGCCTGTTGGCGCTCTACGGCATCGTGCCGTGGCGCGCGGTGCCGGCGATGCCGGTCGAGATCATGCTGCTGCCGGACTGGTTTCCGTTCCATCTCGATAAAATCTCGTACTGGAGCCGCACCGTGATCGTGCCGCTCCTGGTGCTGATGGCGAAGAAGCCGCGGGCGCGCAATCCGAAGGGCGTCACCGTCAACGAGCTGTTTCTCGAACCGCCGCAATCGCTCGGGCCGGCGCCGAAGGCGCCGCAGCAGAAGGCGTCGTGGTTCTGGTTGTTCCGGATCGTCGATGACGCCTTGCACGCAGCCGAGCCGTATTTTCCGCGCGTCATGCGCCAGCGCGCCATCGAGGCCGCCGTCGCATGGGTGACCGAGCGATTGAACGGCGAAGACGGGCTGGGCGCGATCTTTCCGGCGATGGCCAACAGCGTGATGATGTTCGATGCGCTCGGCTATCCGGCCGACAATGCGGCGCGCGCCGTGGCGCGACGATCCATCGAGAAGCTTCTGGTCGTGCACGAGCACGAAGCCTATTGCCAGCCCTGCGTGTCGCCGATCTGGGACACCTCGCTCGTCTGCCACGCGCTGATCGAAGCCGGCGGCGAACGCGCGGTGGCGGCCGCCAAGCGCGGGCTCGACTGGCTGGTACCGATGCAGGTGCTCGACGTTGCGCGGCGACTGGACCGCGCGGCGAGGCGACCTGCGGCCGGGCGGCTGGGCGTTTCAATACGCCAATCCGCATTATCCCGACGTCGACGACACCGCGGTGGTCGCCATGGCCATGCACCGCATGCAAAGCGCCGGCAAAGCAGACTACCAAGCCGCAATCGCGCGTGCGAAACAGTGGATCGTCGGCATGCAGAGCGAAAACGGCGGCTGGGGCGCGTTCGACGCCGACAACGACTACGATTATCTCAACAATATTCCGTTCGCCGATCACGGCGCGCTGCTCGATCCGCCGACCGAGGATGTCAGCGCGCGCTGCCTGTCGCTGCTGGCGCAGCTCGGTGACGGCGAAGGCGCGGTGGCCAAACGCGCCATCGATTATCTGCGCCGCACCCAACGCGCCGACGGCTCGTGGTACGGCCGCTGGGGCATGAATTATATCTACGGCACCTGGTCGGTGCTCTGCGCGCTCAACGCCGCGGGCTTTCCGCGCGACGCGCCGGAAATGCGTAAAGCGGTGGACTGGCTCGCTGCGATCCAGAACGAGGACGGCGGCTGGGGCGAGGACGGCGCGAGCTATAAGCTCGACTATCGCGGCTACGAGCGCGCGCCCTCGACCGCCTCGCAGACCGCCTGGGCCTTGCTCGGCCTGATGGCCGCCGGCGACGTCGATCATCCCGCCGTCGCCCGCGGCGTCAAATATCTCGGCGCTACGCAGGGCGCCGACGGCTTCTGGAGCGAGGAGCGCTACACCGCGACGGGTTTTCCGCGCGTGTTCTATCTGCGCTACCACGGCTATGCGAAATTCTTTCCGCTCTGGGCGCTGGCGCGCTATCGCAATCTCAAAAGCGGCAATGCGAAGACGGTGGAGTGGGGGATGTGATCGTCATTCCGGGGCCGAGCGAAGCGAGGAACCCGGAATCCATAACCACCAAACACGCAATTTGGCGCTGTTCGAATTCTTACTTTTATTCTTGCGATTATAGATTCCGGGCTCGCGGCCTTTGGCCGCGCCCCGGAATGACGGATAACTACGCCGCGCTGGCCGACGTCTGCGCCGCCTTGGCGGCCTTCTCGCGCGCTTCGTTGGCGCGCATTTGCGACAGCGTCAGCTGCACGTTGCTGTCGAACACGTATTGAGCGGGACGCTGGTCCTCCAACGAGATTTCCGGCGCCATCGGGCCTTCGGTCTTGATGCCCTTCCAGGCGATCATCGCCGCCTGTAACGGATGCGCCATCATCGCTTCCGCCGCGGTCGGCTCGTAGCCGCAATGCGCCATGCAGTTGGCGCACTTCTCATAGCGGCCGGTGCCGTAGGCGTCCCAGTCCGTCGTGTCCATCAGCTCGTCGAAGCTCTTGGCGTAGCCTTCGCCGAGCAGATAGCACGGCTTCTGCCAGCCGAAAATGTTGCGCGTCGGCATGCCCCACGGCGTGCAGTGGAATTCCTGGTTGCCGGCGAGGAAGTCGAGGAACATGCCGGAATGCGTCAGGTTCCAGTTTTTGCCTTTGCCGCGCGCGAATACCTCGCGGAACAGCTCCTTGGTCTTGCGGCGGTTGAGGAAGTGCGCCTGGTCGGGCGCCCGCTCATAGGCATAGCCGGGCGAGATCGAAACGCCGACGCCGAGCTGTTCGGTCAAATCGAGGAATTTGGCGATGTCCTCGGCGGGATGGCCGTCGAAAATCGTGCAGTTGACGTTGACGGCGAAGCCCTTGGCCTTGGCAGCCGCAATCGCGGACACCGCTTTCTCGAAGCCGCCCTCCATGCACACCGACTTGTCGTGATGCTCCTTGATGCCGTCGAGATGCACCGAGAAGAACAGATAGGGCGACGGCTCGAACAGGTGCAGTTTCTTTTCCAGAAGCAGCGCATTGGTGCACAGCGACACGAATTTCTTGCGCGCGACGATGCCGCGCACGATCTCGCCGATCTCCTTGTGGATGAGCGGCTCGCCGCCGGGAATGGCGACCATCGGCGCGCCGCATTCGTCGACCGCGTCGAGGCATTCCGCAACCGACAGGCGCTTGTTGAGGATGGCGTCAGGATAATCGATCTTGCCGCAGCCGACGCATTCGAGATTGCAGCGGAACAGCGGCTCCAGCATCAGCACCAGCGGATAGCGCTTACGCCCGGCCAGACGCTGGCGCAGCACATAGGCGCCGACCTTGACTTTCTGTCGCAGAGATACACCCAAAACCGTTGTCCTTTTTTGTTTGCGAATTCGGCCGCCGCACCGGCGGTCGAATCCGGCAGTCTTGCGGTTTAGACTTTTGCGGTGACGCGGCCCGCAGTGGCGCCCTCGGTCAATTCGGGCGGCAGGCGGAACTCGATGGTTTCGTGACGGCCCGTCAACTGGCTGACTTCGACCGGGCCGAGCCGGCGCAGCGAATCGATGACGTGCTCGACCAGAACTTCCGGCGCCGAGGCGCCGGCCGTGATGCCGACCATCTCGGCGTTGCGGAACCAGTCCGGATCGAGCTCGCTGCCGTCGGCGATCAGATAACTCGGCGTGCCGGCCTCCTCGCCGATCTCGCGCAGCCGGTTGGAATTGGAACTGTTCTTGGCGCCGACCACCAGGATCACGTCGACCACCCCGCTCAGTTCGCGCACCGCGGTCTGCCGGTTCTGCGTCGCATAGCAGATATCGCGCGTCTCCGGCCCGACGATGTCGGTGAAGCGGCTGTGCAGCGCGGCGATGATACCGCGGGTGTCGTCGACCGACAGCGTGGTCTGAGTGACATAGGCGACCGGGGTGTCCGCCGGGATGTCGAGGGAGGCGACGTCGTTCTCGGTCTGCACCAGCGTCACCGGCTCGGCGATCTGACCCATCGTGCCCTCGACCTCGGGATGGCCGGCATGGCCGATCAGAATGAGTTTGCGGCCCTGGCCGACATAGCGCTTGCCCTGGTTGTGCACCTTGGTGACCAGCGGGCAGGTTGCGTTCAACACCGGCAAATTGCGCGAGGCGGCTTCCTCTTCGACGCTTTTGGCCACGCCATGGGCGCTGAAAATGGTGACGGCGTTGGCGGGCACCTCGGAGAGGTCTTCGACAAAGCGCGCGCCTTTGGCCTTGAGACTTTCCACCACATGCTTGTTGTGCACAATTTCGTGACGGACATAGACCGGCGGGCCGAATTTCTGCAGCGCCCGTTCGACGATCTCGATGGCGCGCACGACGCCGGCACAGAAACCGCGCGGCTGGGCGAGTATCACTTTCATCAAAACCTCCGGACCAAAGGCCGGTTCACGTCGTCTGCGGCCATGCGCCGCAACGCTGCGGAGAACGGCCCGTTATGTCGTGTCTATGTCTAAGTTACTTGTCTTATCTCAGTGACTTGTCTCAGTGACTTGTCTCAGTGACTTGTCTCAGTTCCTTGTCCCAGTTATTTGGCGGCGAAGCGGCGACAATCAACCCCGGCTGATTCCTTCTCAGGCGTTGGCGCCGCACCGGGCCGGTAGATCGACGACCCTTGGATCGCCCTTGGCAATGACCCCTAAACCGACCCCCAAAACCGCCCCCATTGAGCGGAAATGCTGTGGTTTGTCCAGCAGGCTTCGGCCATCCGGCAAGCGCAACCCCGGAGGCATCGAACCGCGATGCCGATACCGCCGACTGAGGGTAACGCGTTGACGTGCAACCGGTTCGGGGTCCCGTCGATTAGCCGTGTCCAGGCGAGGTCCGAGCCGG
This sequence comes from uncultured Alphaproteobacteria bacterium, assembly GCA_963729335.1. Taxonomy (GTDB): domain Bacteria; phylum Pseudomonadota; class Alphaproteobacteria; order Rhizobiales; family Xanthobacteraceae; genus BOG-931. The sequence continues at coordinate 289,257 of CAVSNN010000008.1, read as the reverse complement.
GCCGCCGGCGGCTAGGCGTCGGCAGCCGAAATCGGCTGCGACGGCGAGATTCCGGCATGTTCGGCTGCGACGGGCGTCATTCGCGTAAACTAGGAAAATATCCACGATTTCACTTTTGCGGCGATACAAGGCATTTAGAGCCTCCGGGCCGGATCGCGCCGCCTCCGTTTCGCCTTTGTCTTAACGCCTCAAACCCATTCGTCGACCAGCCAATCCCGTTGCTCATCCCGTTTCCGCCGCCCAGCCCATCGCCCAGCTCATGAAGACGCTCACCGCCATTATTGTCCGCGCGATCGGCATTTGCGCGAAACACGTCTGGCCGGTCATCGGCGTGGCAGTGCTGCTGGCGGTGCTGTCGTCGTGGTACGCGGTTACCAACTTTGCCATGACGACCGATATCAACCAGCTCATTTCCTCGAAGATTCCGTGGCGGCAACGCGAAGCGGCCTTCGAAAAGGCCTTCCCGCAATTCGAAACGATCGTCGCGGTAATCAATGCGCCGACGCCGGAACTGGTCGACGAAGCCACCGGGGCACTGGTGCGGCGGCTGTCGCCGCAGAAGGATTTGTTCCGCTCCATCGAGCAACCCAAGGGCGGCGACTTCTTTGCGCGGAACGGGCTATTGTTCGAATCGACGGCCGATCTGGCGCCACAGATGAAAATGCTGACCCAGGCGCAACGCCTGGTGCAGGTGCTGGCCGGAGATCCATCGCTGCGCGGCGTCATCCAAACTCTGCAATTCGGCCTGCTCGGCGTGCAGGGCGGTCAAATCACCCTCGACAACATGACCTGGCCGATGACGCTCGCCGCCACTGCGATCGAGAAGGTCAATGCGGGACAGCCGGCGAGCTTTTCCTGGCACGAACTGGTGCAGGGGCGCGCTGCGAAGCCGGACGAACTGATGCGCTTTCTGCAGATTCGGGCTGTGCTCGATTATTCCAAGCTCGAACCCGGAAAACGAGCGACCGACGCCGTTCGCCAAGCGGCCAAGGACCTCGATATCGCCGGCAAGTATCAGGCCGAGCTGCGGCTGACCGGCCCGGTGCCGATGGCGGACGAGGAATTCGCCACGATCAAGGAAAACGCCGCGCTCAACGCCACGGTGACCATCGCCGTCGTGCTGTTCATTCTGTGGCTCGCTTTGCGCTGGGCGCGCATCATCCTCGCCGTCTTTCTTTCGCTCGTCGTCGGGCTCTCGATTACCGCCGCGGTCGGCCTGATGATGGTCGGCACGCTCAATTTGATATCCGTTTATTTCGCGGTGCTGTTCGTCGGGCTGGGCGTCGACTTCGGTCTGCAATTCAGCGTCCGCTACCGCGCCGAGCGGCACAATGTCGACAATCTGCGCGAGGCGCTGTTGCAAGCCGGCCGCCGCGCGGGCGCGCCGCTGACGCTCGCGGCCTTCGCGACCGCGGCCGGCTTTTTGTCGTTCCTGCCGACCGTCTACAAGGGCGTGTCCGAACTCGGGCTGATCGCCGGGGTCGGCATGCTGATCGCATTCGGCACCAGCATCACGCTGTTGCCGGCGCTGTTGAGCCTGCTCAAGCCGCCGAGCGAGCCGGCACCGCTCGGTTACGCCGTCCTCGCGCCGGTCGATAGCTTCCTCGCCGCGCATCGCATGGCGATCCTGATCGTGACGCTGGCCGTCGTCGCCGGCGGGTTGCCGCTCTTGCATTGGCTGCGGTTCGATTTCAATCCGATGAATCTGCGCAGCCCGAAGACCGAGGCGGTCGCGACCTATCTCGCGCTCAAGAACGATCCGGAAAGCGGCGCCAACGACATCCAGGTTCTGGAACCGTCGCTGACGGTGGCCGATCGGGCGGCGGCAAAGCTTCGCGCCTTGCCGGAAGTGGCGCGCGCGCTCACTTTGTCGAGCTTCATTCCCGACGACCAGCAGCAAAAGCTGCCGCTCATTCAGGATGCGGCCAAGACCTTGGATCCCGTGCTCAATCCGACCGCGCCAAGCCCGCCGCCGACCGACGCGCAAGAACGTCAGCATGATGAATTCGACGATCGATTTTCTCAAACGGCTGGCCGGCACCGGCACCGGCTCGGGCGCGGTTGCGGCGCGCCGCCTCGCGGCGGCGATGACGGCGCTGGCCAAAGCCGATCCGGCGGTGCGGGCGCGGGCGGCAACGGTGTTCGTGCAGCCGCTGCGCACCGCGCTCGACGATTTGCGCAATCTGTTCAAGGCGCAGGAGGTCACCCGCGCCAATTTGCCGGCCGACCTGACGCGGCAGTGGGTCACGCCCGCCGGAGCGGCGCGCGTCGACGTCGCGCCGAAGGGCGATGCCGACAACAACGCGGTGTTGCAGCGCTTCGCGCGCGCCGTGCAAAGCGTCGCGCCCAACGCGACCGAGGGACCGATTTCGATCCTGGAGGCGCGGCGCGCGGTGGTTACCGCCTTCATCGAGGCGGGCGCCTGCGCTTTGTTGTCGATCGGCCTCCTGCTCTGGATCACGCTGCGGCGGTTCGGCGACGTGCTGCTGACGCTGGTGCCGCTGTTGTTGGCCGGCGTCGTCACGCTCGAAATCTGCGTTCTGGTCGATCTGCCGCTGAACTTCGCCAATATCATCGCACTGCCGCTGCTGCTGGGCGTCGGCGTGGCGTTCAAGATCTATTACATCATGGCGTGGCGCGAAGGGCAGACCAACCTGTTGCAGTCGGTGCTGACGCGGGCGGTGACGTTCTCCGCCTGCACCACGGCAACCGCGTTCGGCAGCCTGTGGTTTTCCAGCCATCCCGGAACCTCGAGCATGGGCAAATTGCTGGCGATCTCGCTCTTAACGACGATGATGGCAGCGGCTTTTTTCCAGCCGGTGCTGATGGGCAAACCGCGCCAGCACTAGTCCTAGCGTTGTTTAGCGGCGCAACGCATCGAGCGGCGGCGCCGGGGCTTGCGATTTGTGCTGGCCCGGCGCCGGCTTCTTGCCGAGCGGCGCAGTGGGATTGACCGCCGGATTGGGATTAACCGAGGGATCGAGCATGCTGTAGGCGGCATCCGGCAAGCGCGTCCAATATTGATTTTCGCCGAGCAGCTCGAAGCCGATATAGCCGCGCACCACCAGCGTCTGGCCGTCCGGCGTCAGCGTCATGACCGCGTGATAGACCTTGCCGTCGCGCGGATCGAGGATGGTGCCGCCGCCGAATTTGTCGTCGCCCTCCGGTTTCATGCCGCGGATGATCTGCAGCCCGAGCCAGGGCTGGTCGTGGCGGTCGTCGGTGCAGTTGTCGCACACCACGTTCGGGTCCTCGCCGGGCTTGAGAAACATTTTGGCGATGATGCCGTCATAGACGCCGTCATGATCGCTGATCAAAAACCAGCCGGTCGGCTGTTTGGTGTCGCTGTCGACCGCCTGCCAAAGCCCGGCCGGCGGCGGCGGCGGCATTGCACCCTGGCCCACGGCGCGACCGGGGGTCGCGAGCGGCAACAGCACTGCGGCGATCAACAGCAGTCTTGCTCGCATTAGTCTTGCTCGCATTGTCCAGCCTCCTGGCAGGTCCCGCCGCGCGCCGTGCGATCTCGATTGCGAAGGTCAGATAGGCCGCTGCCGATTTTCCTGCAATGGCCGGTGACGACCTCGTGCAAGGGGTGCAAGGGGTGAAAGGGATGAAAGGGATGAAAGGGATGAAAGGGATGAAAGGGATTTGACACGGACCGATAGGGCGGCGGAAACTTGGTCGAAATGCGAATGCACGACGCCGCCGGCGGTAAAATCGCGGCGGCGGCGGAACCAAGGCGCGGCATGAAGATCAAAGCCATCGAGCCGATCGCGGTCAGCCTGCCGATGAAAAAGCCGGTGCAAATGTCCGGCGAGACCGTCACGCGCGCCGACAATGTGCTCCTGCGCATCGAATCCGACGACGGCGCGGTCGGCTGGGGCGAGGCGGCTTCGGCGCCGCTCATGACCGGGGAAACCGTCGCCGGCATGATGGCGGCGATGGCGCTCTTGGCGCCGCGGCTGATCGGCCGCGCGGCCGACGATTTTGCCGGCGCGGCTGCGGCGATGGACGCGGCGATCTACGGCAATTGCGGTGCCAAGGCGGCGATCGACATCGCGCTGCACGATCTGGTCGGTCGCTCAACCGGCCGGCCGGTTCATGCGCTGATCGGCGGCAAAAAGCGCGACCGCATGCCGGTGCTCGCCGTGGTCGGCTCGTCGGACGCCGCGGCCGACCTGCGCGAGGCGCAAGAGCGCTGGGCCGCCGGTTATCGCGCGTTCAAGATCAAAGTCGGCCTTGGCTCGGCGCAAGCCGATGCCGAACGCACGCGCGCCATCTGCATCGCGCTGAAAAATGCCGGGGAGTGCCTGGTTTCCGCCGACGCCAATCAGGGTTTTGGCCTCGACGATGCGCTCGCTTACGTCCGCGCGGTGGCCGATTGCGGGCTCGATTTCTTCGAGCAGCCGGTCGCCGCGCACGATCTCGATGGCGAATATTTTGCAACAATGACGCGCATCGCCGCCGCGAGCGGAGTGCCGATCGGCGCCGACGAGGGCATTCATTCGCGCGACGATATTGTCCGCCATCATGACCGTATCGCCGCGGCCGGCGTCAGCCTTAAGGCGATCAAGCTCGGCGGCTTGCGCGCGCTCACCGACGCGAGCCGGCTCGCCGACCGGCTCGGCATGAAGGTCAATATTTCCTGCAAGACCGGCGAATCTAGCGTCGCCTCGGCGGCGGCCGCCCATGCCGCCGCTGCCGCGCCGGCGATCGCCTGGGGCCTCACCGTGACCAATCCCGGCCTCGCCGAGGATGTCGTCACAACGCCGCTTGCCGTCGAGCGCGGTCATGTCGAAGTGCCGGACCGTCCCGGCCTCGGCATCGAGGTCGACGAGCGCCGGGTGCGGCGCTGGCAACGCGAATTCAACGCCAGAAAAGTGGCGTAGGCCGCATGGCGGGGAGCGGCAAGCATCTCGGCATCGCCGTCGTCGGCGCGGGGCGGATCGGGACATTGCGCGCTCGGCTCGCGGCCAAGCACCCGGCGGTGCGCTTTCTCGCGGTCGCGGACAAGGACGGCGCGCGCGCCCAGGCGCTGGCGAGCGAAGCCGGCGCCGACTTTCATTCCGCCGACAACGACGCTGTGATCGCGCATCCGGACGTGACCGCGGTGTTCGTCTCGACGCCGGAGGGCGAGCACGCCGCGCCGGTGTGCAAGGCGCTCGAGCTCGGCAAGCCGGTGCTGGTCGAGAAGCCGCTCGCTTTGTCGCTCAACGACGCCGAGGCCATTCTCAACACGCTCAAGCAAACCAACGGCACGCTGCGGGTCGGCTATAGCCGGCGCTTCAAGGAGTGCTTTTTGCGCGCCAAGGAGCAGATGGTCCGCGGCCGGCTCGGCAAAGTGAGCGGCGGGCTTGCCCGCGTCTATAATTCGCGCGCCCAGACCTTCGCCATCCTCAAGCGCGATCCGCATGCCACGCCGGTGCTCGACGTGCTGACTTATTACGTCGATCTGATGTGCTGGCTCTTGGAAGGCAACCGGCCGGTCGAAGTGGTGGCGCGCGGCCAATTCGGAATTTTCCGCGACGCCGGCTATGACGCCCACGACGTCACCTGGGCGATCGTCACCTACGCCGACGGCGCGGTGGTCAATTTCGGCATCGGCTATGCGCTGCCGGCGAATTATCCGACACAAGGGCAATCCGACCGTGTCGAGCTCCTCGGCAGCGACGGCACCATGATCATCGACGACGATCACATGGAGCATTTGCTGTTTTCCGAACGAGGCATCCCGCATCCCTATGTGCCCGGCCACAGCGTCGAGCTGGCGTTCCTCGGCAGCAATTCGGCCGGCGACTGGGCGATGGGCGATTTCTGGGGCCCGCTCGGCAACGAAACCCGCGCCTGGCTCGATTTTCTCGCCACGGGCCGGCCGAGCGTCCACGCCACCGCCGAAGAGGCGATGCTCAATCTGAAAACCACCTATGCCATCGAGCGCGCAGCGGCGACCGGGCAGGCGGTGCGGCTGGATTAGCGACTTAAATTCCACCGCGCGAAGCGCGTCTGACGGTGAGCTCCGCGACATACGCGGTTATGGTTCGATAGGCAGACCCCGGATATCGCTCCGCTCATCCGGGCTACTTGCTGCCCCGTCATCCCTTCTTCCGCACCGGCTCGAATGCGATCTTCAGCCGATGTCCCGTCGCCTTGGCGAAGCGGTCGAGCGTGCGGGTCGAGGGCCGCCCGCGGCCGCTTTCGAGCCGCGCGATCGTGCTCTGCGTCGTCTTCATGCGCTTGGCAAGTTCGGCTTGGCTCAAGCCAGAGCGCGCGCGCGCCTTCGCGACCGCAGCCATCAGCGCGAACTCCTCCTCCAGCGCGTCGTAGCGCTTGCGCACCTGCGGGTCCTTCAACAACCGCGCCTTCAAGTCCTTGAGTTTGGTCATTCAATCTCCTTGCGACATCCTTGACCCGCTGCCGGGCAGTTATCGCAAAAAAGCGATAATGTCCAGCCGCGCCCGCGAACTCCCACCCTCCCTCCCCCGCAAGCGGGGGAGGAGGCACGCGAAGTGTGCCCGGGAGGGGGTTCGCGGGAACCCCTGAGCGAGCCGATTGCCCCCTCCCTACCCTCCCCCGCAAGCGGGGGAGGGTCTAAGAAGAGACATGGACGACACGACACGGCCCGACCAAACCGGCTTCCGCTTCATCGGCAAGCCGATGCCGCGCAAGGAGGACGCGCGGCTCGTCACCGGCCAGGGCCGCTTCACCGACGACTTTAATCTCGACGGCGAGGTCCATGCCGCAATGGTGCGCTCGCCCTACCCACATGCGCGCATCCTCGCGATCGAAACCGCACGGGCGGCGGCGATGCCGGGCGTGCTCGGCGTTTACACCGGCGCCGATTGCGCGGTCGACAACCTCAAGCCCATTCCGCACGATCCGGTGCCGAAGACCAAATACGACATGAAGCTTGCCGCGCCCGGCGGCGGCGCGATTTTCATCGGCCCGCATCTGCTTCTGCCCGCCGACAAAGCGCGCCATGTCGGCGAGGCCGTCGCCATGGTGGTGGCCGAAACCAGGGCGCAGGCGATGGACGCCGCCGAGGCGGTGCAGGTGCAATACGAAGAGCTGCCGTTCGTGCTGCATTCGGAAGCTGCGATGCGGCCCGGCGCGCCGGCGATCTGGAACGAAGCGCCCGGCAACGTCATCGTCGATACGCGGTTCGGCGATGCGGCGGCGACCGAGCGGGCTTTTGCCGGTGCCGCGCATGTGGTGACGCGGAAATTCCACGTCGGCCGCGTCACCGGCGTGCCGCTCGAACCGCGCGCGGCGCTCGGCCATTACGATGCGGCGAGCGGCCGCTACACGCTTTATGCCGGCTCCGGCGGCGCGGTGCGGCAGAAGCACGAGCTTGCCACCGTGCTTGGTGTGCCGCCCGACCGGCTGCGCGTCGTCGCGCGCGACGTCGGCGGCAATTTCGGCACCCGCAACCGCGTCTTTGTCGAATTCGGCCTGGTGCTGTGGGCGTCGCAAAAACTCGGCCGCCCGGTCAAATTCACCGCCACCCGGTCCGAAGCATTCTTGAGCGATTATCAGGGCCGCGATCTGGTCACCGAGGTCGCGCTGGCGCTCGACGGCGACGGCCGCTTCCTCGCCATGCGCGCGACCAATATCAGCAATGTCGGCGCCCGCTGCGTCTCGCTGTCGCCGTTGAGCAAGGGCGCCGGCCTCATTCCCGGCTCGTATGCGATTGCGGTGGCGTCGCTGCGCGCGGTTGCCGTTTTCACCAACACCATGCCGACCAATGCCTATCGCAGCTCCGGCCGGCCGGAAGTGACCTATGCCATCGAGCGGCTGATCGAGGCCGCCGCGATCGAGCTCGGCATCGACCGCGTCGCGCTGCGGCGGAAAAATCTGATCCGGCCGGAGGCCATGCCGTACCGCAATGCGGTCGGCATGGTCTACGACTCAGGCCGCTACGAAGAAAATATGGATTGGGCGATGGAGCTTGCCGACTGGAACGGATTTGCCGCGCGCCGCCGCGACGCCGCGCGGCGCGGCAAGTTCCGCGGCCTCGGCTTGGCGAATTACGTCGAATCCTCAATCGGCGCGCCGCGCGAACAGGCGCGCATCACAGTGCAGCCCCAGGATCTTTCCGGACCAGCCCGCGTCGAGGTCGTCATCGGCACCCAGCCGGCCGGCCAGGGCCATGAAACAAGCTTCGCCCAGGTGATATCCGATCTCTTGCAGGTGCCGGCCGACAGCGTGCGCATCGTACTTGGCGACACCGACGTGGTGCAGGTGGGCGGCGGCACCCATTCCGGCCGCTCGATGCGCCACGCCGCGACGGTGTTTGCCAAGGCCGCCGTCGCGCTGATTGCCCGCGGCAAGGAAATCGCCGCGGTCATCATGGATACGGCGCCGGAGAACGTCGCGTTCGCCGACGGCCGTTTCGCCTCGCGCGACACCAACCGCACCTTCGATTTTCTCGAACTGGCGCGCGAGGCGGCCAATCGAAAACTGCCCGAGGCGCTCAAGGACGGCCTCGCGGTGGTCGCCGACAACGAGATGCACGATCCGGTATTTCCCAACGGCACCGCGGTCTGCGAAATCGAGATCGATCCGGATACCGGGGAGCTGACGATCCCGCGCTATGTGTCGATCGACGACGTCGGCCGCGCCATCAATCCGTTGATCGTGCACGGCCAGAGCCACGGCGCCATCGCGCAAGGTGTCGGCCAGGCGATGTCGGAGCGGATCTATCTCGATCCCGATTCCGGCCAGCCGCTGACCGGCTCGCTGATGGATTACGCCATGCCGCGTGCCGATACGCTGCCGTCGTTCTCAACCGGCATCGCCGAAGTGCTCTCGCCGACCAATCCGCTGGGCATCAAGGCCGGCGGCGAAGGCGGCACCACTGCGGCGCCCGCCGCCGTCGTGCTTGCCGTGCTCGACGCCTTGCGCCCGCTCGGCGTGCGCGACATCGCCATGCCGGTGACGCCTTACGCGATCTGGGTCGCGATCCAGGAAGCCAAGGCGCGTCGCGCCGGAGCGGCGGCGCATCCTTGACGAGGCCGGTGCGGCGCGGGAACAGTACCGGCCGGACGGGCGGTCAACGCCTGCAGGGAGAAACGAACCATGGCCAACAAAATCATCATCAGCTGCGCGATAACGGGGTCAATTCACACCCCGACCATGTCGGACGCCTTGCCGATCACGCCCGACCAGATCGCGACGCAAGCGATCGATGCCGCCAAGGCCGGCGCGGCGATCCTGCATCTGCATGCGCGCGACCCCAAGGACGGCCGGCCGACGCCCGACGCCAATGTGTTCATGCAATTCCTGCCGCGCATCAAGCAGGCGACCGACGCGGTGGTGAACATCACCACCGGCGGCGCCGTGACCATGACGGTCGAGCAGCGCATCTCGGCGGCCAATACGCTGTCGCCGGAAATGTGCTCGATGAACATGGGTTCGATGAATTTCGCGCTCTATCCGATGGCGCGGCGCTACAAGACCTGGAAATACGACTGGGAAGAAAGCTATCTCCTCAATTCCGACGCCTACATATTTCCCAACACGTTTCGCGATATCGAGAAGGTCTACAAGACGCTCGGCGAAGGCCATGGCGTGAAATTCGAGCACGAATGCTACGACACCGGGCATCTGTATAATCTCGCGCATCTGATCGACCGCGGCCTGTTCAAGCCGCCGGTGTTCCTGCAGCTCATCTTCGGCATCCTCGGCGGTATCGGCGCCGACCTCGACAATCTGTTCTTCATGAAGCGCACCTCCGACCGGCTGTTCGGCAAGGATTATCTGTGGTCGGTGCTGGCCGGCGGGCGCCATCAGATGAATTTCTGCACCGCCGCCGCCATGATCGGCGGCAATGTGCGCGTCGGACTTGAGGACTCGCTCTATATCGGGCCGGGCAAGCTCGCTTCGAGCAATGCCGAGCAGGTGACGAAAATCCGCCGCATCGTCGAGGATCTCGGCCACGAGATCGCGACGCCCGCGGAAGCGCGGCAAATGCTCAACCTCAAGGGCGGCGACCGGGTGAAGTTTTAGAGTGTCATTGCGAGCGTAAGCGAAGCAATCCAGAACGGCGTTGAGGGTATGGATTGCTTCGTCGCTTTGCTCCTCGCAATGACGTGAGCATAAGGTCATGAACGCCATCGATCTCAAAGGCCGCACCGCGATTGTTACCGGCGCGGCACGCGGCATCGGCTTGGCGACCGCGCGCAAGCTACAGGCGTCGGGCGCCGCGGTCGCGTTGTGGGACATCGACGCCGCCGCGCTCGCCAAGGCCGCCGCCGCGCTCAAAGAAAGCGGCCGCATTCACGCAACCATCGTCGACGTCACCGACGAAGCCTCCATCGGCAACGCCGTCGAGGCTTTGCTCGCCGACTTCGGCAACATCGACATCCTTGTCAACAATGCCGGCATCACCGGGGGCAACGCGCCGCTGTGGCAACTCGCGCCCGAGGCGTGGCGGGGCGTGATCGAAGTCAACCTGATCGGTCCCTATCTCGTCTGCCGCGCGATCGTGCCGCATATGATCGCCAAGGGTTACGGGCGCATTGTTAACATCGCCTCGATCGCCGGCAAGGACGGCAATCCGAACGCGTCGCACTATTCGGCATCGAAGGCGGGACTGATCGGATTGACCAAGTCGCTCGCCAAGGAACTGGCAACCACGGGCGTGCTGGTCAATTGCGTCACGCCGGCCGCGGCGAAGACCGAAATGTTCGCCCAGATGACGCAGGCGCATATCGATTACATGCTCGGCAAAATCCCGATGAACCGCTTCCTGGAAGTCGACGAGTTGGCGGCGATGATCGCCTGGCTCGCCTCGGAAGATTGCTCGTTTTCGACCGGCGCGGTGTTCGATATTTCCGGCGGCCGCGCGGTCTATTGAGCGGTGGGCGCCGCCGCGCCCTTGACCCCGCGGTCGGCGCGACGCTAAACCTCGACTTAGTTGGAGCATGATCTTATCCGAAAACCGGCTTCCACCCTCGGATCAAGTCCGAGGGCAGGCTTTTTCGGAATCATGCTCGGTGCCGATCGGGCGGTTAGCTCAGTGGGAGAGCACTTCCTTGACATGGAAGGGGTCACAGGTTCAAATCCTGTACCGCCCACCAGCCTTCGCTCGCGAAGCGAGTGAAGGCTGCCGCGCCGAAGCCCGAAGGGCGTAGGCGGGCGCGAGTTGCCGCGAGCTACGGCTCGGCAAGCCAGCCATCATTGCGTGGCGCGATCATGCCGGCTTGCGCGCGACGAGGCCGAGGGCCGCGATCGCCGCCAGCAACAGCGAGATCAGAACGTTATAGCCGGCCAGCGAAATGCCGAGGAAACGCCACGCCGCTTGGTCGCAGCGCACGATGTGGACCGATTGCAGCTGAGACAGCAGCGATCCACCGGCTGTGAGATCGGTCAGCGGCCCGGTGCAATCGGCCGGGCCGGGCCACCAATGCCACTCGACGCCGGCGTGATAGCCGCCGAGCGCGACGTTGCACAGCACCGCGACGATAATGACGAGGAAGCCGACAGCGAGCAGTTTCGGCGGCGCGCGGGTCAGCGCCGCGAGCGCCAACAACAGCGAGAGCGGAATGACGACGTGATAGGGGATGCGCTCCTCGAGGCAGAGCGGGCAGGGCGGCAGCCCGACCACGAGCTGGAAATACCAGGCGCCGGCAAGCGTGGCGCTCGCCAGCGCGAACACCGCGAACGCCGCCGCGGCGGCCGGCTCGGCGGCAATCCAATCGGTCCAGCTCCGCTTCGCCATGCTCGGTCGACCTTGCCGCCGTGCCAAATCCACGGCAATCCGGCATCAGCAATTGGCCGATCCTGGCGGCGGAAGCAAGGCCGACGCCGGCAAGCCCCGCGGTGGACGCGCACGCCGGCCGAATATATAGAAGTCGCCTCAAGCCCGTGTGGCGGAACTGGTAGACGCGCACGACTCAAAATCGTGTTCCGCAAGGAGTGTGGGTTCGATTCCCTCCACGGGCACCAGCCTTCGCTGCTTCGCAGCTACGGCTGGCAAGCCAGCCTCGGAGACTCCGGCGAAGCGAGCGAAGGTTGCCCGTACCGCGCAGCGGAAATCGCGAGTTTGGCTGCGCGGAGCCGTTGCAGTGGAGCGTGACCGCGTTCACGCCAGCCAGCGCTTGCGCCGCTTGTAGTGTTTGCCTTGGCGGAACGATTTGCGCCGGCCTTCGGCGACGCCGAGGTAGAACTCCTTAACGTCCTCGTTCTCTCGCAGCGCGGCGGCCGGCCCGTCGAGCACGACGCGTCCGTTTTCGAGGATGTAGCCGTAGGCGGCGTAACTGAGCGCCAGATTGGCGTTCTGCTCCGCCAGCAGGAACGACACGCCTTCGCGGGTGTTGAGGTTTTTCATGATCGTGAAAATCTCTTCCACGATCTGGGGCGCAAGCCCCAGCGATGGCTCGTCGAGCAGGATCATTTTCGGGCGCGACATCAGCGCGCGGCCGATCGCGCACATCTGCTGCTCGCCGCCCGAAGTATATCCCGCCATCGCGTCGCGCCGTTCGGCGAGCTGCGGGAAATAGCCGTAGACCTTGTGGAGATCGGCATGAATCGCGGCCGCCCCATCGCGACGCGTAAAGGCTCCGGTGAGCAGGTTTTCCTCGATGCTGAGATGGCCGAAACAGTGTCGGCCCTGCATCACCTGGATGCAGCCGCGCCGCACCACCTCGTTCGGCGACAGGCCCTGCACCTCGGCGCCGTCGAATACGATCGCGCCCTTGGTCACTTCGCCGCGCTCGGAATGTAGCAGATTGGAGACCGCCTTGAGCGTGGTCGTCTTGCCCGCGCCGTTGGCGCCGAGTAGCGCCACGATCCCGCCGCTCGGCACCGTCAGCGAAACGCCCTTGAGCACCAAAATGACGCGGTCGTAGACCACTTCGATATTGTTAAGCGAAAGAATTGTCGCGGGACTTGGCGTTGCCGCCGGCGCGGATCCGATCGACGTGACGGCGTCCATGGCCGTTTCCTCTTCATTCTCTTCGGCAAACCGGAGGAAGCCTGACGAGAGCAAAAAGCAAGTGAGGGGTCTCGGCGATATCCGAGCCCCTCACGCGCTCAATGCGTTCCGCTCGCGCAGATCGGCGAGCGGAACGAGCGTCCCCTTACGAAGACTTGTCGCAAGGCTCCGTCCGCTTCGGCCAGCCGGTGTTGGCCTTCACGTAATCCTCGGCCGCGCTGTTGATCAGCGGCTGGACCTTGTCGTGAATCGGCGAAAGCGACCCCGGCTGCTTGACCCACTTGGTCCCGTCCCACTGGACGAGAAAGACGTCGTTGTGCCCGTTGTGGTCGGCGCAGCTCAGATGGATCGGCGCGGCAAAGCCGGGCAGACCCATCGCAGTCCAGCGCTCAGCCGTGATGTTGAGCGACTCCAAGCCGCGGCGCACGTCGGCGCCGTCGACCTGTTTCTTGCCGGTCAGTTGTTGGGCCGTGCGGATCGCCTCGGCGACGAGGGCCGCGTTCATGACGGCGCGGTTATAGTTGTTCCCGCCGACCTCGTCCCTCGACTTGACCTGGCTCTTGCCCTTGTCGACCACGTATTTGAGGATGTCCTGGATCGCCGGATAATTCTGGCCGACCCCGTTGATGTCGAGCGTAGAGTAGCCTTTGCCCCCTGGGCCGGCCGGACTCGCATCCTGCTCGCCGCCCGTCCACCACACGCCGATCAGGTGATCCATCTTGAAGCCGTTCTTGGCGGCTTCCTGCACCGCGGTCGGGTTCATCGCACCCCAGCCCTGCATATAGAGCCAGTCGGGCCGGTCGCGCCGCACGTCGAGCCAGAGCGAATCCTGGTTCTGCATCTGCGAAGGCGGAACTGGATAGAGCTTGAGCGTGTAGCCGTAGTCCGCGGCCAGCGCTTGCAGCAGCGGGATGGGCTCCTTGCCGTAGGGAACGTCGAGATAGACGAGGCCGATGGTCTTGCCCTTGAGCTTGGCAAAGCCGCCCTCCACGTCGGCGACGTGGCGGATGAATGCCGAGGCGCCGTCCCAATAGGTGTCGGGCGCATTGAAGATCCACGGGAACAGATTGCCGTCAGCCGATGCGGAGAGGCCGTAGGCCATCGAAAAGATCGGAATCTTGTCGACCGCCGCCTTGGGGATCAACTGCTCGGTGATCCCGGTCGAATATGGGTTGATGACGACCGGGTTGCGGTCCTTCACCGAGTCGTAGCATTGGACGCCCCGCTGGGTGTTGTAGCCGTCCTCGCACTCCTCGATGATGAGCTTGACGCCGCCGATGCCGCCGTCACGCTCGTTCAGCATCGTGAGATAATCGTGCAACCCGTCGGCGACGGGTATGCCCGACCCGGAATAGGGGCCGGTCCGATAGGTGAAGAGCGGAACGAAAATTCCATTCTGTGCCTGTGCCGTCGCGACCGCAGCCGGCGCCGCGATCACGAATGCCAGGCCGAAAGCGAGATGCTTCAGACGCATGGCCGTTTCTCCCTGGTTGCGTCGGCGCGCAGCCGACACGTTCGAATTCCCCTCTGGTCCCGTCAATGGCGACGAGGGTCCCCGCCCGGTGCTGTGCCGGGGCGGGGCGTAGGCGGAGTTTGCACCATCAGTAAGGAAATGGCCACACCCTCAATTTCTGTTTTCCGATCTGCCAGAGCCGGGCAAGCCCATTGGGCTCGAGCACCAGGAACACGATGATCAACACCCCGACAATGATAAACGTCAATTGTTCGACGGTGGCCGGGTAGAGCGGTAAGCCTAACGTCTCGGGAATCGCCCGTACCACGATCGGCAACATGTAGATCAGGGCGGCGCCGAAAAACGAGCCGATCATGCTTCCGAGCCCGCCGATGATCACCATGAACAGCTCGAAAAAGCTCTGGTCGATGTTGAACACGTCCGCTTCGGCGCCGCCGTACCACAGAAACACCAGCATGGCGCCGGCGACGCCGCAATAGAACGAGGACACCGCGAAGGCGAGCAGCTTGGCGCGAAACAGCCTGATGCCGATCAGCTCGGCGGCGAGGTCCATGTCGCGAACCGACATCCACATGCGGCCGATGCGGCCGTGGACCAGATTCGAGGCGATCCAGGTCATCACGGCGACGATGCTGAGCACGACCAGATAGCGCGATAGCGCGGTTGCCGTCGGGCCGGTCACCGCAACCCCCATGAGCGTGCGCAACGGCACTTCGATCGCTCCCGAAACGCTGTTGTTATAGAGCCAGGGGATGCGAGTGAAGCACCATTCCAGGAAGAATTGCGCGGCCAGCGTCGCCACGGCGAGATAGAAACCCTTGATCCGCAGCGACGGCAGGCCGAACAGCGCGCCGACCGCGGCGGAGAAGAATCCCGACGCAAGGATACAGATGACGATGTTGACCTGTGGAAAGCTGGTGGTCAGTTTCAAGCAGGCGTAGGCACCCACCCCCATGAACGCGCCGGTGCCAAGCGACAACAGCCCGCAATAGCCGGTCAGCAGGTTGAGCCCGATCGCAGCGAGCGCAAAGATAAGAAACGGAATCATGACCGCGTTGAGCAGGAAGTCGTTGCCGACGAGCGGGATGACGATGAAGGCGACCAAAAGGATGATCGCCATTCCGATCCGATCCTGCAGGATCGGGAATACCGCCATATCGGCGGCATAGTTGGTCTTGTACTGGCCGACCTCGCGATAGAGCATCCTTAAATCCGTTCGATCAGGCGTTCGCCGAACAAGCCCTGCGGCCGGAACACCAGGAAACCGAGCGCGATCACATAGGCGAACCAGCTCTCGGTGCCGCCGCCAACCAGAGGTCCCCAATAGAATTCAAAGAGCTTCTCGCCGACTCCAATGATCAGCCCGCCGACGATGGCGCCGGGGATCGAGGTGAACCCGCCGAGGATCAGCACCGGCAGTGCCCGGAGCGCAACAATTTGCAGCGAGAAGTCAACCTGCGAACGGGCCCCCCACATGATGCCGGTGGTCAGCGCGACGATGCCGGCGGCGAACCACACGGTCACCCAGATCTGGTCGAGCGAGATGCCGACCGACAACGCCGCCTGATGACTGTCGGCGACCGCGCGCAGCGCCCGCCCGATGCGGGTACTCTGAAAGAAGACCGCCAGCGCCGCAACCATGATCGAGGTGATGATCACGGCGGCGATGTCGATCTTCTGAAACGAAACGAAGCCGCCGAGCCCCTTGAATTCGATGGCGCCGCTGGGCAGCAAAAGATCGCTCGTGATCATCACTTGGGGATTGCCGCCAAACACCAGCTCTCCGAGCCCGATGAGAAAATATGTCAGCCCGAAAGTGGCCATGAACAGAATGAAGTCCGACTGGTTGACGAGCGGCCTCAGCACCAGGCGCTCGACCCCGACCGCCAGCACGAACATGACAACGACGGTGAGACCCAGCGCGACAAACGCGGGTACGCCATGCTGGTGCAGGCCCACCAGCGTGAGCGCTGCGAACACGACCATGATGCCTTGCGCGAAATTGAACACGCCGGACGCCTTGAAGATGAGGACGAAACCGAGCGCGATCAGGGCATAGAGCACGCCGGCGACCAGGCCGTCCCACAGCGTCTGGACCAGAAGATCCGGCGCCGTGCCCATCTGCACGAACGGATCGATGAAGATCTGGTAGAGCAAGTGCATAGGCGAGTTATCCTTGCGGCTCGCCGAGATAGGCGCGGATCACGCTGTTATCGTGTTTGACCTCGTCGGGCGTGGCGTCGGCGATCTTGCGGCCGTAATCGAGCACGACCACGCGATCGGAAAGGTCCATGACCACGCCCATGTCGTGCTCGATCAAGGCGATCGTCGTGCCATATTGCTGGTTCACGTCGAGGATGAACCGCGACATGTCCTCCTTTTCCTCGAGGTTCATGCCGGCCATCGGCTCGTCGAGCAGCAACAGCTCGGGCTCCATGGCAAGCGCGCGGCCAAGCTCCACCCGTTTCTGCAAGCCGTAAGGCAGACGCCCGACCTGGATCTTGCGGATCGAGGCGATCTCGAGAAAATCGATGATCTCTTCGACCCGGTGGCGATGCTCGACCTCTTCCTTGAGCGCCGGACCGTGACGGATGAGCTGCCAGAACAATCCGCAGCGCATCTTGAGCGCGCGGCCGGCCATGATGTTGTCGAGAGTGCTCATGCCGCGAAACAGCGCCAGGTTCTGGAACGTGCGCGCGATACCGCCCCGCGCTGCGGCATACGGCCGCATGGCCGTGCGCGGCTCTCCCTTGAACGTGATCCGTCCCGATTGCGGCTGGTAGAAGCCGTTGATGACATTGAGCATGGAGGTCTTGCCGGCGCCGTTCGGCCCGATGATGGCGCGGATCTCGCCCCTGCGGATGTCGAACGAGACATCGGTCAGCGCCTGCACGCCGCCGAACGCGAGCGAAACGTTCTCGACCGCGAGCAGCGCCTCGCCGAGTCCCGCCTCGCCCGAGGTCGGCGCCCTCATGCCGCGTGCTCCATCGCCGCCGCCCGGTCCGCGCAAGGCTGCACGTCGCGGATCGCCAGGCGTGCCGCGAGAGTGCCCTTGTGTCCGTCCTCGAAAGTGACCTGGGTCGAGACGTCCACCGCGGTTGCCCCGCTATACAGCGCGTCGACGAGCGCGGCGTAGCGCTCGACGATGAATCCACGCCGGAGCTTTTGCGTGCGCGTCAGCTCGCCGTCGTCGGCGTCAAGCTCCTTGTGCAGGATTAGGAAGCGCCGGATTTGCGCGCCGGCCATGACCTCCTCTGCCGCAAGCGACCGATTCACCTCGTCGATGTGCTGCGCGATCATGTCGTAGACCAAGGGATGGCCGGCGAGCTCCTGATACGAGCCGTAGACGACGTTGTTGCGCTCGGCCCAACTGCCCAGAGCCGTCAGGTCGACGTTGACCATGACACCGACGAAATCGCGGTCGCCGCCCGTCGCCACCGCCTCGCGAATGTTCGGATAGAACTTGAGCTTGTTCTCGATATATTTCGGCGCGAACAGCGTGCCGTCCTTCAAACGCCCGACATCCTTGGCGCGATCGATGATCTTCAATTGACCGGTCTTTGAGTCGAAGAACCCGGTGTCGCCGGAATGCACCCAGCCATCCGGCGTGCGCACCTCGGCGGTCTTCTCCGGATCCTTGTAGTAGCCGACGAACACGCCGGGAGAACGATAGAGCACTTCCCCGCTGTCGGAGATCCGGACCTCGACTTCGGGCGAAGGCTTGCCCACGGTCTCGGCGTCGATCTCGCCATCGGGCTGCGCGGTGACATAGACCGACGACTCGGTCTGGCCGTAGAGCTGTTTCAGGTTGACGCCGAGCGCGCGATAGAAGCGGAAAATCTCCGGGCCGATTGCCTCGCCCGCGGTATAGGCGACGCGGATGCGCGAGATGCCGAACCGGTTCTTGAGCGGCCCGTAGACGATCAGGTTGCCGAGCGCGTAGAGCAGGCGGGCGTAGAGCGGCACCTTCCCGTCGTCGAGGATTTTTTCGCCCCAGCGCCGCGCGACCGCGATGAAGAATTCGAACAATTTGCGTTTGAGCGCGCCGGCATCGGCCATCCGCACCACGGTCAGCGTCAGCAGGTTTTCATAGACCCGCGGCGGCGCAAACGCGTAAGTCGTGCCGATCTCGCGCCGATCCTCGACTACGGTGTCCGGGGTCTCCGGGCAACTGACGCAATAGCCCGCGACATAGGATTGCACGTAAGAGAACAGGTAATCGCCGACCCAGGCCAGCGGCAGGTAGGCGAGCACCTCCTCGTCCGGCCCGAGACGGTCGAACGCGTTCGCGTTGCGCGCGGAGACGATGGTATTCGCATAGGTCAGCATCACGCCTTTGGAGCGGCCGGTCGTTCCCGACGTGTAGAGGATGACGGAAAGGTCGTCGCCGTTGCCCGCTGCGACGCCGGCTTCCCATCGCGCTCGGCACTCGGCATCGTTGGCAAGTTTTTTGCGGCCGATGCGCTGTACGTCGTCGAACCCGATCAGGCGGCCGTGTTCGTAGTCCTTGAGACCGCGCGGCTCGTCGTAGACGACATGAGAAAGCTGCGGCAGGCGATCGGAGATCGCGGCGAGCTTGTCGACCTGCTCCTGGTCCTCGACGACGGCAAAGCTCGCCTCGGCGTGTGCCAGCACATAGGCCATCTCTTCGGCCACGGCGTCGGCATAGACCGGCACCGGCACGGCGCCGAGAGCCTGGCCGGCGCAGATCGCCCAATAGAGCCGCGGGCGGTTGCCGCCGATGATGGCCAACTTGTCGCCGCGTTTGAGCCCAAGCTCGGCGAGCCCCACCGAGAAGGCACGCACCTGTTCGAGCGTCTGCCGCCATGTCCAGGTCTGCCAAATACCGAGGTCCTTGTGGCGGATGGCGGGGCGCCCGCCGATCGCGTCGGCATTGTGGATCAGAAGCTTGGGTATCGTGTCGAGGCCGAGATCAGGTGACTGCACCGGGTCGCTCCGCGGCTATTTATCGGGATCGTGCGCGGCAGAGAAACGTATCGCTCGCCGGCGGGCGGCGCGCGCGCGTCGTGGCGTCAAACGCAAGGCGCCACGCCGTCGCGGCCAAGCACCGCGCCCGCGTAACGACGAGGCAATGCCCCGGATCTCCCCAATTAAGAGTCATTGGCGGATGGCTCTTTATCCCCCGACGGACGCCCTAACTCTCGCATTGCTGCACGAAAACGACAATGCTAATCCACCCCTTGATCTCACCAGCTTTTGGCTCGGGACTGCTCAGGGTTTCCCAGGCCCCCGGCCGGGGTTGACCGCCAAGCCGGGCAACGGCTCCATGCTCGATCCATCCACGGGCGCGGTCGAGCCGCTGCCTGCGGCGTGCGACATTGCGAAGCGGCCGCTTACGGCGCGCCTGACGTTGCCGCGGTTTAAACCGATGCAGGAATTCTACGATGGCCTTGAAACGCGCGCCGCAGAGCTGCGCGAGCGCGAGCAATTCTCGAAGTTGCCGGGTCTGATTGCGCGGGCGACCGGTGCGCCCGGCTGGGCGCAGCAACTCGCCGGCATCGACCCGGGGTCCGTCGCTTCGCGCGCGGCGCTTGCCGCCCTTCCCGTGCTGCGCAAGTCGGACGTGAAAGACCGGCAACAGGCAAACCCGCCGCTCGGCGGCTTCGCGGTAACCGCGCCGGGAAAGCTCAAGCGCCTCTTGATGTCGCCCGGCCCGATCTTCGAACCGGAAGGCCATGGCGTGGACTGGTGGGGCTCGGCGCGCGCACTGTTTGCCGCCGGGTTTCGTCCGGGCGACATCGTGCACAACAGTTTTGCCTATCACCTCACGCCCGGCGGGTTCATCCTCGAATCGGGGGCCCATGCGCTTGGCTGCACCGTTATTCCCGGCGGGGTGGGCAACACCGAGCAACAGGTCGACGCGATCGCGCACCTCAAACCGAGCGGTTACACCGGCACGCCGGATTTTTTGAAAATCCTCCTCGACGCCGCGGACAAGGCGGGCAAGGATGTATCCTCGCTCAAGCGCGGGCTCGTCTCCGGCGCGGCGCTTCCGCCATCGCTGCGCGCCGCGCTTGCCGCGCGCGGGGTGGCGGTGCTGCAGGCCTACGCCACGGCCGAACTCGGCGTCATTGCCTACGAGACGCCGGCGCTCGAAGGGATGATCGTCAACGAGAAGGTCATCGTCGAGATCGTGCGGCCGGGCACCGGCGATGCGGTCGCCGACGGCGAGGTGGGTGAGGTGGTCGTCACCTCGTTTAATCCGGATTACCCCATGATCCGGCTTGCGACCGGCGACCTCTCGGCGGTTCTTGCCGGCCGCTCGCCGTGCGGACGCACCAACATGCGGATCAAGGGTTGGCTGGGGCGCGCCGACCAGACGACCAAGGTGAAGGGAATGTTCGTGCATCCGGGCCAGGTCGCCGAAGTCGCCAGGCGCCATGCCGAACTCGGACGGGTGCGGCTTTGCGTCACGCGGGAAGCGGAGCAAGACATGATGACGCTTGTGGCCGAATGTGCCGCTCCCGCGAGCGGGCTCGCGGACGCAGTGACGATAAGCCTGCACGCTGTGACCAAGCTCAATGGCCGGGTCGAACTCGTTACGCCCGGAACCCTGCCGAACGACGGGAAAATGATCGCCGACGAACGCAACTACTCATGACAAACGCAAGCTGCGTCGCAAGTCTAACTGCGTCGCAAGTCTGACTTTCGACCGATATTGTCGATTGCGCTTCGCATGGCAGCCGTCCGAACCGGATCGCGTGCGTCGGTATCGCTTCCGCAGCCGCCGGTCACAGCGGCGGCGGCCCCCGGTCACGGCGGCGGCGCCGCGATCGGGGTCGGCTTTTGACCGGGCGTAAAGGCGGGCCGGTCCGGAGGGAGCGTGTCGAAAACGGATCGCGGCCGACGCGCTATTCCTGCAGCAGCCACTGCACCGCGACGGGCACGTCCTTGACCTCGTGGAACACCGCGCCTGTCACATAAGTATAGCTGGCCGTGCCCTTGGTGCCCCAGATGCCGTCGAGCTCGATCGATAGCTGAGTGACATGCGGCGCACCCGGCAGCGGCGGCACCGCGACCCCTTGCAGCGCGTAAATCTGCTTCGCCGGGCCGAGGCCGAGCGCATGCACCACGCCATGAAACGCGTTGTTGATATGCAGCGGCGGGTTGATGGCCTGGGTCAGTCCGCCGTGGCCGGAGACGGTGCTGCTGTTATACGGCACCGACAGGACCGCCTTCAGCGTCACTGCTCCGGGCTTGCCGGTGCCGATGGTGAAGACGCCGGTGTGGTTGAATGGAAACGTTACGCTGGAATCGGCCATAACTTACTCCTCGCTTTTGCCTGGTTGCCGCGCGCCCGTCTGATCGATCGTGGCGCGCCTGTTTATGCTACTTATGGTTTATCATGCCATTATAACAACTTTACCGAGCATGCTCGTCAAGGTCTTTTTCGCAGCCGCCTGCGACGGATTTTCACGGCGGGGCACCGGAGAATGGTCGATTGCGGGAACGGCAAATGCGGCGCTGCGGATGCGGCTGGCGCAGCCGGCTGGGGTCAGGCACCGCGCGGAGGGGGGCCCAACTCAATTGGGGCCAATATGGTATGCTATGAGGATGACAAGAGAGCAGGTTAAGGAAATGCTCGACCGCGTGCTGACTTGGCCGCCGGAGCGGCAAGCCGACGTGGCCCATGTCGTCGAGCTTATGGAAGAACAGGACAAAATCGATCTGCGGCTGACTCCCGAGCAAGCCGCAGAAGTGCGACGCCGGCTCGCGGAAAAGAATCCAAGGAACCTTACGCTCGCGGAGTTCAGCGAACATCTGCGCCGTCGCTACGGCATATGAAAGTCGTCGTTCGGGAGTCGGCGCAGGTCGATCTGGATCGGATCGCCGAATGGATTGGCAAAGACAGTCCGCGCGCCGCGGCCCGAATAGTATCGACCATTCGCGATCGAATTAATGTCCTGGAAACAGACGAGCTGGCTCAAATGGGACGGCCAGGGCTCGTCGAAGGCACCCGCGAGCTGCTCGAATATCCCTACATCATAGTCTATGGGGTGCATGAAGATCGCGGCGAGATTGTCGTGCTCTCGATTGTGCACGGCGCGCGCGATCGGGATCGGGAATAGGAAATGAAATTCGCCCACTTCTCCCACATCTGGGCCAAGCCCGGCATGACGCCGCACCAGCGTTACGAAGAGCTGTGGCGCGAGCTGCAATTATGCGACGAACTCGGCTTCGATTATTCGTTCTGCGTCGAGCATCACTTCCGCCCCGATGAGAGCTGGATGTCGTCGCCGAGCCTTTATGCGGTCGGCGCCGGC
Organism: uncultured Alphaproteobacteria bacterium; assembly: GCA_963729335.1. Lineage (GTDB taxonomy): Bacteria > Pseudomonadota > Alphaproteobacteria > Rhizobiales > Xanthobacteraceae > BOG-931. Next base: position 266,564 of record CAVSNN010000008.1, on the reverse strand, counting down.
GCGCGAACAAATCGCATGCGCATCGGGCCGATGGGTTATATCGTGCCGCTTTATCATCCGCTGCGGCTTGCAGAGGAAATCGCCATCGTCGACCAGATGCTCGGCGGCCGCATGGAGCTTGGCCTCGTCCCCGGCATCAACGCGGATTATTTTCGCCCGTTCGGATTGGATTACAGCCAGCGCAAGTCGCCGACGCTGGAATTTGTCGATTATCTGCGCACGGCGTTCGGCGATATCCAGCCGTTCTCGTTCCACGGCCATGAGTTTCATACCGACAACGCGCGGATTTCCGTTGAGCCGGCGCAGCGCCCGCACCCGCCGCTATGGATGATGAGCCGCGATCCGCAAACGCTTGAATTCTGCGCCAAAAACGCGATCAATCCCGGCTATTTCCTGGTCTATCCGCGCGCCGACGCGGCGCCGCGCTACCGCAAATTCCTGGCCGACTGGAACGCCGCGGGCCGTGCGCGGCAACCGCAGATCGCCTATTGCACGGTGGTCTATGTCGACGACACTGACGAGAAGGCGATCGACACCGCGCTGTTTCGGGCGAGCCGCGCCTATGAGGGCTTTCTCAAGCCGGCCGAGCCCGGCGAGACGTTCGAGGCGCGCGCCAAGGAGCACGCCAAAATGTTCATCGGCCGCGGCGAGCCCGGCGCCTCGGAAATCATGGCGCACCTGTTCGATGCCGATTATCTCCACAAACACGACCTCGTCTTCATCGGCTCCCCGGAAACGGTCGCCGCCAAACTTCGCGCCGCAGCCGAAGCCGGTGTGTTCAACGTATTCATGGGCGAATTCAATTTCTCAGATTTGCCGGCCGACGATCTTCTTCGCTCGATCCGGCTGTTCGGCGAGAAGGTCATTCCGGCGCTGCGGGGATATGAGCCGTTCTAGATCGTCATTCCGGGGCGTGGCCGAAGGCCGCGAGCCCGGAATCCATAATCACTTTCGGTGCAGGATCGTGCTCGGCGCCAGTTCTCGGAATCCAGTAGCTATGGATTCCGGACTTGCCGCTGCGCGGCAATCCGGAATGACGGCAGCGTTTCTACTGCCCCTGCGCCAATTCCGGATGCGCCCCAAAAATCACTGTGACGTTTCGCCGATATTGCTGATGACCACGGTTGCCTTGTCAAAGCGTGCGGTGATTTCCAGCGTTCCGCCGAGCGCTTCGATGTAACGGCGCAAATTGCTCACATGCATGTCGCCGCGCTTTTCCAGCTTTGCCACCGCGGGCTGATTTACCGTCAGCGCTTCCGCCACTTCCTCTTGCGAGAGGGAACGAGCCTTGCGCAACTCCTCGAGCGTCATTGCCTCGCGCAGCGCAGCGGCCTTTGCCGCCACGCGTGCCCGGCGCTTCGGCGTGAAATTCTTGGTCAGTTCACGAAAGGATTTGTGTCCAGTCATGGGATCAGACCGTATATTCCATTACTGGAATATATTCAAGGCGGTTAATTCGCCTACTGCCCCTGCGCCAATTCCGGATGCGCCCTCAGCCCAGCGTTATTCAGCACGCAGATGATGATGCACACCACCGCGCCCGCAGCGAACGGCAGCGCCGACCGGATGTAGAACTGTTCGACCGGAGCGCCAAGGGTCAAGCCCGGCGCGGCTTTCCCAAGCCGGCGATAACCAATAAGGTCGGAGCCAAAGCATTGGAAAACGCAGGAAACGGCCATGGAAATGAGCGTGTCAGTCGCGCCTGAAAAACAGCAGGCCCTGCCGAACGAGACAAAGCCGGGTCGCACCGGATCAAGCCGCAATAGCAGCGATCTCGACGAATGGCTGGCCAAGGTCGAAGCCATGGGCGAGCTCAAGCGCATCGGCGCGGAGGTCGATCCTGATCTCGAGGCCGCAACCATCACTTATCTGGTCGCCAGCGCGAAGAGCCCGGCGCTGTTGTTCGAGAACATCAAGGGCCATCCCGGCCATCGCGTGCTCTACAACATGGTCGGCTGCAACCTGTCGCGGTTCTGTCTGATGATTGGCGAGGATCCAGCCGATATCGAGCATCCGCTCCAGGCGGTGCAGGCGTTGCAGCGCAAGATGGGCCGCACCTTAAAGCCCAAGGAGGTGCCGGCGGAGACCGCGATCTGCAATCAGAACGTCCTCGTCGGCGACGCAATCGACATCCGCAAATTCCCGGCGCAGCGCATGTGGCCGCTCGACGGCGGACTTTATCTCGGCACCGGCGATGCGGTGGTGACGCAATGTCCGGAAACCGGGCGCATCAACGTCGGCACCTATCGCATGATGATCAAGGGCCCGCGCGAGATCGGCATCTATACCTCGCCGGGCAAGGACGCCACCATCGACCGCGAGAAGTGGTGGAAGCTCGGCAAGCCGATGCCGATTGCGGCCGCCTATGGCATCGACCCGCTGTTGTTTCTGGTCGCGGCGACGAGCTTTCCCAAGACCGAGAGCGAATACGACTATTACGGCGGCATCAACGGCTCCCCGATCGAGCTGTTCAAGAGCGATGTCACCGGGCTGCCGCTGCCGGCGCGCGCCGAAATCGTCATCGAAGGCTTTGTTTATCCGGACGAGACTTTCGCCGAAGGCCCGTTTGGCGAATTCACCGGTTATTACGGCAGGCCGAGCGGTCCGACGCCATACATGCGCGTCGAGAAGGTTCGATTTCGCAATAATCCGACTTTGACTTGCGCCTTGATGGCGGACGGTCCCGCCAACGAGTGCGGACTGTTCTGGGCGGCGCTGCGCTCGGCTGCAATCTGGTCGGATCTGCTCAAGCTCGGCATTCCCGGCATCCAGGGCGTCTGGTCGATCCCGGAAGCCGCCGGCTGGGGCATCACCGTCGTCTCGATCAAGCAGATGTATGCCGGGCACGCGCCGCAGGTCATGGCGCTCGCCGCGCAATGCACCGGCGGCGCCTATTTCGGCAAATATGTCATCGTCGTCGATGACGACGTCGACCCGAGCAATGTGCATCAGGTGCTGTGGGCGATGGCGACGCGGTCGCGGCCGGCGCAATCGATCGACATTTTGCGCGAGACCTGGAGCACGTTCCTCGATCCGAGCCAGAACCCGCCGGAAATCCGCCCCTGGGGATCGAAGGCTTTGATCAATGCCTGCATGGACTACCGGCATATCAAGACGTTCTCTAAGCGCACGAAACTGTCCAAGCCGATGTACGAACAGGTCGTGGCGCGGTGGAGCGAGCTGGGCTTTGCCGGCAAGCCGATGGCCGTGTCGGTGTTCGAGGACAGCCCGCCGGGGACGAAAGTCGAGTGACCCGTAGCCGGATTGAGCGTCAGCGAAATCCGGGACCGGCATTGGAGCCGCTCGATCGTTCCCGGGTTTCGCGGAGCGTGTCATCGGGCCGGCCCGTTGGCTCAACCCGGGCTACGTTGCTGGAACGGCGAGGACAGGTGGGGTCGCAGGCGGCTACGCCGGGACAATCGGTTGTACGAACGGGATGGTCAATGTCCGCTTCTCCCCTGAAGCGAGCGCAATGTTGCGCGACCGCAAACTGACGCGAAGGGCCAATCGCTCACTTCGCACCGCAGAAAAGCAGTGAGCCTTTTCGCCATCTTAGCACCGTATCACCGGGACGGAGCTTGGCCTTTTGCGGTTGGCTGCTGTAAATTACTCGCGTCACTACCTGCCAAAACGAAAGCGGCGAACTGTGCACGGGCTTGGCTGGGTGTTGGAGTGCAGCGGTCAGCAGGCTCCGCAATACAGTCGCTAGAAAAAGTGATTTCATATAAGCCGTTGCCTTGAGAGCCCCTTGTAATGCTGTACGCTATCTATGTTGACCGTTACTGGTTGGCCCTGCCCTCCGAGATAAAGAATAATTGAGCCCCAGTGTCTTTTTAGATGGGAGTCTCTGTCTGCGACGTTCAACTTAACACCGTAGCCAGCCCCAGACTTATGAAATGAGCCGTTGTTCCATGCCACCGCCAGAAGTTCAGCCATCCGACATAATTAACTCCTCGCGGATTTGCGGGACTTGGATTGATTGAAACTATCCAATCATTCCTTCCAATGGAACTCTTTGAACCGTTCGGGCGAAAGCCGCGGATATCGGACTGTATTCACAATGGCTTGGTGCCGATACCGTCGACTCCGAATGTCGCATTTGGGTCATGAGCGCCGTCTCGACCGGCTTTATCTGTTGGTTCACTTCCGCTTCACCCCGAAGGCGTAGATGAGGCTGGTGACAGCGACTCGTCGGGGGCGTCGATGCGGGGATGAACCAGAGGTCAACCCGCGAGCCGCTTTGGGCGCGGTCCGGCGGCCGCCACCGCACGGTTTTTCATATTGCCGTACATGCGGCGCAGGCAGCGCCTGAGTACCGCGAGCTCTGCCGGCGACAGCCCCGCGATTGCGTCGGCTTCGAATTCGCGCGCCAGCGGAATAAGACGCGCGACCAGCGCATTGCCCTTCCCCGAGAGCGTCACGGCGACTTCGCGATTATTGCGCGTGGAGCGCGTGCGCGTCACGAGACCCGCATGCACGAGGCGGCTCACGATCCGCGACAAGGTCGAGGCATCGATGCTGGTCAGCTCGGCAAGATCGATCTGGCGCCGGCCGCCGCCGCTCGCCAGCACCGCCATGACCCGCCACATCGCGATGCTTAAGCCGTGCGGCGCCAGCGCTTCCTCGCCGAACTGATCGGCGACGATCATGCCGACCCGGTTGACGAGATAGGGCAGATACTCGCCGAGATCGAGCCGGGCGGAGGGCTTGGGAGGCATGGCCGCGACATTACCGCGAAATTAGTGCATTTACAACAGATGTATTTTCAACTATCATAATGCGAAATCGCCAATCTGCGGGAGGATGTCATGGAGTTTGGCTATTTCACGCTGAGCGACAACCATTACGACAACAATCCGCGCTCCTCGAACCAGTTCGTCGCCGACATCACCGCCGAAGCGCTCTATGCCGACAAGCTCGGCATGAACTCGGCCTGGATCGGCGAGCACCACTTCAACTCGCTCGGCGTTTTGTCCTGCCCGGACATGGTGCTGGCTTATGTCGCCGCCAATACGACGCGGATTAGGCTCGCACCGGCGGTGACCGTGCTGCCGCTGCACAATCCGATCCGCGTTGCCGAGCAATGGGCGACGCTCGATCTTTTGTCCGGCGGCCGGGTGGTGTTTGCCGCCGGCCGCGGCTACGACCGGCGCGAATACCTGCCGTTCCATGTGTCGTTCGAGGACAACCAGGGCATCTTCGAAGAAGGCCTGGAACTGGTGCGCAAGCTGTGGGCGGCGGACGGCCGCATCTCCCATCACGGTAAGCACTATTCCTTCGATGACGTGCGCATCACGCCGAAGCCGGTGCAGCGGCCGATTCCGACCTATGTCGGCTCGTTTTCCAAGCCCTCGATCGAGCTTGCCGCGCGGCTCGGTTGCGGGCTGCTGGTCGCGCCGTTCGCCGCGGCGATGAGCTATGGCGGGTTAAAGCAGGTTGCCGACCTTTATCATGAGGCTTGCGCCAAGCACGGCCGGAAACCCGGCCGGCTGATGTGCAGCTATTTTACCCACTTCGCCGACAGCAAAGCGCAGGAGGACACGCAGCGCGCTCGGCAGATTCGCTACTACAAGGAATGTGTGATCCCGGCGCTGCCGGGCGATCCGAAATCCGCGCCGCCGAGCTACCGCTATTTCGTCGACATGGTCGAGCGGCTCAACAAGGTCAGGCCGGAGGATCTGACGGAAAATTCGGTGCTGCTCGGCTCGCCCGCGCGCATTACCGAAATCCTGAAAAAGGTGGAGGCCGCGGGCTTCTCCGAGGTGATCCTCTATTTCAATGTGGGATTGAAGCCGCACGGCCAGGTCAAGGACGAGATGGCGCGTTTCATGGCCGAGGTCGCGCCGGCGTTTGGCGCCGTGCCGAAGGAAAGCGCGGCGTAATGACCTTGTCATGGCCCGCGTAGGCGGGCCATCCAGTACTCGCGGCGCATGGCTTCTTGAACGGTGATTACTGGATCGTCCGCTGTCACGGACGATGACAGAGGGTCACGGCAGTTTCGGCCGATAGGTCAGCGCGTCGGTCGCCGCGCTGCTTTTGACGGCGTCGCGCGCCGGCAGCTCGCCGGCGGCTTCCAGCACCGGATAGGCGACCGAGCAGATGTGCGAATGGATGCGCTTGAGGTCGCTCAGCACGTCGAGATGCAGCGACGTGGTCTCCAGGCTTTCCGGTCGACCTTCGCGCAGCCGCTCGAAATGCCGCTCGGCGGCGTCGAGCTCGGCCTGACGCAGCGCGGATTTTTCGCGCAGGAGCTTGCGCGCGGCTTCGACGTCGCCGGTCATGAAAATGCCGAAGGCGGCCTGCAGGCAATCGACCACGCGCTTGTGAAAGGCGCTCAGCTCGGCCCCGCCTTCGGCGGAGAATTGATAGCGCCGCTTGATCTTTTTGGCCGCCAGCTCGCACAGGTTCTTGTCGATGATGTCGCCGATATGCTCGAGGTTGATGGTGAAAGAAATGATCTCCATGGCGCGGCGGCCTTCGCGCTCGTCGAGGCTGTCGCGCGTGAGCTTGGTGACATAGAGCTTGATCGCCTCGTTCAGCCGGTCGACGACATTGTCCAGCCGTGACACGTTGCTCGCCAGTGCGCGGTCGTTGTTCATCAGCGCGGTCATGACGTCGCGCAGCATCGCCTCGACGGTATCGCCCATGCGCAGCGTCTCGCGCGCCGCGTTGGCGAGCGCGAGCGGGGGATTTTCCAGCGCGGCGTCGTCGAGATAACGCGGCACCGCGGCATCGGCCGGCTGCGGCTTCTCCGGCAGGATGCGCACCAACAGCCACGCCACGGCATCGAGCGGGCCGATGAAAATCGCTGCCAGCACGACGTTGAACAGGATATGGAATTCGGCGGTCATCTTGGGAGCGTCCGGCTGCAACGCCGTCATTTCCCGCGCGATCGGCGTCAGGAACGGCAGCACCAGTGCGACGCCGACCAGCCGGTTGATGAGGTTGCCGGCCGGCAGCCGCCGGCTGGCGGGATTGCCGCGGATGCCGCCTTCAATCAGTGGATTGACGGCGCTGCCGAGATTGGCGCCGAGCACCAGCGCCAGCGCGGCCTCCGGCGTGACGAATTGCGAATAGGCAAGCGACATCACCAGGAGCACGACGGTGACGCTGGAATGGGCCGCCCAGGTCAGCGCCGCCGCGATCAAAATGCACAGGATCGGGTCTGCGGTAATGGCGCCAAGCAACGCCCGCACCGCCGGCGCCTGTTCGGCCGGCGCCAGCGTATCGAGCAGGATGTGGAGCGCGAGCAGGATGAGGCCAAGCCCGATGGCGACACGGCCGAGGGCCTTGGTGAGGCTCGATCCGCCAAGACGGAACGTGACGAGACCGATGACGAACAGCACCGGCGCGGCCGCCGAAATATCGAAGGCCAGCACCTGAACGATCAGCGTGGTGCCGACATTGGCGCCGAGCATGATGGCGAGCGCGGGAACCAGGCTCACCACGCCGTCCGCCGCCAGCGAGGCGGTCATCAGCCCGGTCGCGGTGCTCGATTGCAACAGTGCGGTCAAGCCGAGCCCGGCGGCGAATGCGGAAAAGCGATTGCCGAGCGCCTTGCCGAGGAAACGCCGCAGGTCGGGACCGAACGCGCGCAGCACGCCGCTGAGCACCATATGCAGGCCCCACAGCAACAGCGCCACGCCGCCCATCAGATCGAGCAGAACCAGCGATCCCATCGTCCAACAATTCCTCCACGGCGCATTTAGTCCGACGCGCCGACGCGCACAACCCTAAACGATTTTGATGTTGAATGGTCTTCCGCTCCGCACGTAGCCCGGATGAGCGACCCGCCTTCGCTCGCTTGGCGAGCTACGGTGGGTTTGAGTCCACCGAAGCGCGGAGCGTGTAGGTGGAAGCGATATCCGGGATTCGGCATTTGAGCCGACATGCCATTCCCGGATTTTGCTGATTCTCATCCAGGCTACGAAAATCTCACGGCTCGAGCTCGGTATCCGAATGAATATAGATAATCGAGCCAGCTATCGTGCAGGTAATTGGGCGGAAACAGCCGGCCGTGCGGTGCAGGTGCTGCACCGTCGGCTGGAACGGCCGCTGCGACGGCCACATCTTCGATTCCTCGGGCGACTTTTGCAGCGCAATCCGCAGAGAGCAGAGATCATAAATTGGCGCCACTAGCCTCTGACCGGGCGCCGGGCGCTTCTGCCGGCCTTCATCGTCTGCTATCGTCTGTGCGGTCATAGTCGGGGCAAACCTCGATGCTTGTCCGTCATCATGTTTTCGGTCGGAGCCTTCTCGTTGCCGCGTTGGGCTGCTTCGCCGGTTGTGGCGCCGCTGCCGCCCAAGGCGCATCACCACCGCCGGCGGTCTCGGTAACCCCGGTGGTGAGCCGTCCGGTGACGGAGACAGGCGATTTCGTCGGCCGCGTTGTGGCCATCGACAAGGTCGACGTCGTGGCGCGGGTCCCCGGCTTCATCGAACAGCGCAATTTTACCGAAGGCCAGCAGGTCAAGACCGGCGATCTATTGTTCCGCATCGAACAGGACACCTACAAGGCGGCGGTCGACCAGCAGAAGGCCAATCTCGCCAAGGCCAAGGCGACGGAGGTCAACGCCAATTTGCAGCTCCAGCGCGGCCAGGAGCTCGTCAAAAACCAGAATATCCCGCAGTCCACCGTCGACCAGCGTGCGGCCGACGAGCAGGCCGCGGCAGCCGACGTGTTGCAGGCGCAGGCGCTGCTGGAGCAGGCGCAAATCAATCTCGGTTACACGGAAATCCGCTCGCCGATCGATGGGCGGATCGGCCTTGCCAATTTCACCGTGGGCAATCTGGTCGACCCGTCATCTGGCAGGCTGGCGACGATCGTCAGCCAGGATCCGATCTATGTCACCTTTCCGGCGAGCGAGGCTGATATCATCGCGTATAAGCGCAAGGTCGCCGAGTTGCCTGACAAGAACCCGCACGTGAACATTCACATCAAACTGCCCAACGGCGCCATCTACGCCCATCCAGGCGTCACCAACTTCCTCGACGTCCAAGTCCAGCCCGATACCGATACCGTTTTGGTGCGGGCGCAATTGCCGAATCCGGATGGCATACTCATCCCGGGCGGCATCGTCGGCGTGATGGTGGATCGGGCTACGCCGCGACCATCGTTGATGGTACCGCAGGCCGCCGTGCTGCTCGACCAGGCCGGCCATTATGTCATGGTGGTCGACGATGCGAAAAAGGTCGAGCAACGGCGTATCACGACCGGCGTCGAGCAGGGTCGCGATGTCGTGGTGACGAACGGCCTCAAGGAGGGCGAACTGATCATCGTCGAGGGGATTCAGAAAGTTCATCCCGGGCAGGTCGTGACGGCGACTACCGTTCCGGAAAACTAGATACCGATGTTCTCCAGCATCTTCATCGACCGGCCGAGATTCGCCGTCGTCATCGCGATCGTCATTACCTTGGCCGGCGCGATCGCCATTGCGGCAATTCCGATCGCGCAGTTTCCGGACATCGTGCCGCCTCAGGTCACGCTGACCGCCAACTATCCGGGCGCCGACGCCGAAACGGTCGAGACCACGGTGGCGCAACCGATCGAGGAGCAGGTCAACGGCGTCGACAATGCGCTCTATTACCAGTCCGCCAGCGGTTCCGACGGCAGCTATACGCTCAACGTGACCTTCGCACTGGGCACCGACCCAGACATCGACGCCGTCAACGTGCAGAACCGCTCGAGCCTCGCCACCCCGCAACTGCCCGACGAGGTGCAGCATGCCGGCCTGACCGTCCGCAAGAAGTCCGCCGCGCTGCTACAGGTCATCAATATCTACTCGCCGAAAAATACCTACGACGCGGTCTATCTGAGCAACTATGCGACAATCAATGTCATCGACCCGCTGGCGCGGATCAAAGGCGTCGGCCAGGTCACTTTGTTCGGTCCCCTCGATTATTCGCTGCGGATCTGGCTCGACCCCGACCGCCTGACCGAGCTCAATCTGACGCCGAACGACGTCATCGCGGCGGTGCAGAGCCAGAATATCCAGGCCGCGCTCGGCCGCGTTGGCTCCGCGCCGGTCGCCAGCGAGCAGCAGGTCCAGATCAATATCAAGACCAAGGGCCGGCTGACCCGACCGGAGGAATTTGCCGGCATCGTGCTGCGCGCCAATCCCGATGGCTCCGTCGTTCGCATTGACGATGTCGCTCGCGTCGAAATGGGCGCCAGGTCGCAGGATCGCTTCAGCCGCTTTAACGGCGCGCCGGCGGCCGCGATCGGGATTTATCAATCGCCCGGATCCAATGCGGTCGCAGTGGCCAAGCAGGTGCGCGACACCATGAATACGCTGGCGACGCGCTTTCCCTCCGATCTCGCCTACAGCGTGTTCTTCGATACCACTGTTTTTGTGAACGCGACCATTGTCGAAGTCGTCCGCACTCTCGTCACCGCAATCGCACTTGTGGCCGTCGTGGTCTTCCTGTTTCTCGGTAAGCTGCGCACGACGCTGATCCCGCTCGTGGCGGTGCCGGTGTCCATCGTCGGCACCTTCGCTGTGCTGCTGCTCATTGGATATTCGGCCAATACGGTTTCGTTGCTTGCGCTTGTGCTGGCCATTGGCATCGTCGTCGACGACGCTATCGTCGTCGTTGAGAACATCGAGCGGGTGATCGAAGAGCAGCCCGAACTCAGCGTGCCCGAGGCCTGCAAGAAGGCGATGGCCGAGATTACCGGGCCGATCCTCGCCATCACTTTCGTTCTGCTGTCGGTGTTCGTTCCGGTGGCTTTCATCCCCGGCATTAGCGGCCAACTGTTCCGCCAATTCGCGGTGGCGGTCTCGGTGTCGATGCTGATCTCGGCGCTCAATGCCCTGACATTAAGTCCGGCGCTGTGTGCGGTATTTCTCAAACGTGGCACGCCGAGCCGCGGCCTCATGCGCTACGTTCTGGGCGCAATCGACAAAGCGCGCGACGGCTATGTGGCGGTGGTGCGCCGGCTGGCGCGCGTGGCAATCCTCGCTGTCGTCGTCGTGGCCGGCGTTGTGGCGGCGTCGGTGGCGTTGTTCAGCGTCACGCCGCAGAGTTTCCTGCCGGATGAGGACCAGGGCGCGATCTTTGCCGCCTTGCGGCTGCCGGAAGGCGCCTCGATCAACCGCACCGAAGCGGTGGTCAAGCAGGTCGAAGACATCGTGCGGCCGATCCCGGGCGTCGAAGGTGTCTTGTCGGTGGTCGGCCTGAATTTCATCGACTATGTCGCCTCGTCAAACCAGGCTTTCTTCGTCATCCGGCTCAAGCCCTATGAGGTGCGCACCGATCCGGCGCAAAGCGCCAACGCGATCCTCGCCCAGCTGCGGCCGCGGCTAGCGGCGATCGAAGGCGCCATCGCCTTTCCATTCAATCTGCCGCCGATTCTCGGCCTGGGTAATACCGGCGGCTTCCAATATGTGCTGGAAGCGCTGCAAGGCCAGGCGCCGACCGATGTCGCGGCGGTGCTGAACGGACTCATCGTCGCAGCCAATAGTCAGCCCGAGCTCGCCGGAGTGTTCAGCACTTACGCCGCCAACACGCCGCAGATCTACCTCGATATCAATCGCAACAAGGCCCAGGTGCTCGGCGTCAAGATCAGCGATATTTTCGCCGCCCTGCAGTCGACACTGGGCACTTACTATATCAACGACTTCAACGTTTTCGGCCGCACTTGGCAGGTCAATATCCAGGCCGACACGCCGTTTCGCCAGCGCATCGACGACATCAACAAGATTTATGTGCGTAACGCCCACGGCGGAATGGTTCCGCTGCCGGCACTGGCGCAAGTGCAGCTCGTGCAGGGGCCGCAAACGGTCGTGCGCTATAACGGCTACCGCGGCGCGGTGGTCAACGGCGCGCCAAAACCCGGCTACAGTTCCGGCCAGGCGCTCGCCGCGATGGAGCGGGTGTCGGCCACCACATTGCCGCCCGGCTACAGCTTCGAGTGGACCGGGACCGCGTTTCAGGAGGTGGCCGCGAGCGGAGGCACGACCGTCGTGCTCGGCCTTGCTATTCTGTTCGCTTATCTGTTTCTGGTCGCGCTCTACGAGAGCTGGAACATACCGGTCCCCGCTTTGTTGTCGGTCAGCGTCGGCATATTGGGCGCTCTCGTCGCGGTGGCGATCGCCAGACTGAGCTTCGACGTTTACGCCCAAATCGGACTTGTCGCCTTGATCGCGCTCGCCGCCAAGAACGGCATCCTGATCGTCGCCTTTGCGGTGGAGCAGCGTGGTCTCGGCAAGGACGTCAAAGATGCCGCCATTGCCGGAGCGGGTTTGCGATTCCGCCCGGTGATGATGACGAGTTTCGCGTTCATCTTTGGACTGCTTCCGCTGGTCATCGCGCACGGCGCCGGCGCCGCCACCCGCCGTGCCGTTGGCACGCCGGTGTTCGGCGGCATGATCGCGGCGGCCGTTTTCGGCATTTTCCTGATCCCGCTGCTGTTCATCACCGCCGAAAACCTGCGGCAATGGACGGGGCGCAAGGGAACGAGGACGGAAATCCGGCCCGTGAACACCGCAGATCACGGATCGAGTTCGGTGTCCCAGTAGAGATAATCGAGCCAGCTGTCGTGCAGGTAATTCGGCGGAAACAGCCGGCCGTTGCGGTGCAAATGCTGCACCGACGGCTGGAACGGCCGCTGCGACGGCCACATCTTGGATTCCTCGGTCGTCAGGTTGCCCTTGCGCAGATTGCACGGCGAGCAAGCGGCGACCACGTTGTTCCACACCGTGTGGCCGCCGCGCGAGCGCGGCAGGAGGTGATCGAAGGTCAGATCGTCGCGCGCGCCGCAATATTGGCAGGCGAAGCGGTCGCGCAGAAACACGTTGAAGCGCGTGAAGGCGGGATGCGTCGATGGCTTTACGAAGGTTTTCAGCGACACCACGCTCGGCAGCTTCATTTCCAGGCTCGGCGAGCGCACCGCGCGGTCGTAATTGGCGACGATGTTCACCCGCTCGAGAAAGACGGCCTTGATGGCGTCCTGCCACGACCACAGCGACAGCGGGTAATAGCTCAGCGGCCGAAAGTCCGCGTTGAGGACCAGCGCCGGGAAGCCCGATTGCGATACATGAGCGTTCAAGACGACGCTCCCACCTCAATTTATGCCGCAGTGCGGCGTTGAGCGGTAGTTTATAGGCAGGCGTGACAGGATTGTGAAGCCTGTTCCGGGGCTTGCCTATTATCGCGCGACCTCGGCAGCCGCCGCGATTCGCGCCGCTTCGAGCGGCTTTCTGCCGCGGATAAGGTCGGCGGCCTTTTCAGCAATCATGATGATGGGGGCGTTGATGTGGGCGCCGACCAGGTCCGGCATCGCCGCGCCGTCGACCACGCGCAGCCCCTCGGTGCCGAATACCCGAAGCTCGGCATCGAGGACCGCCATGGCATCGGCGGCGACGCCCATTTTGCAGGTGCCGAGTGGATGATGCACGGTGACGGAGGTGGCGCGGATATGGGCGTCGAGATCGGCATCGGACCGGGCGCCGGCGCCCGGCGCGACCTCGCCCGCCATGAACGGGTCCATCGGCGCTTGGCGGCAGACCTCGCGCGCCATGCGCAGACCGGCGCGCAGCGTGTTCCAGTCGTGATCGGTGGCCAGGAAATTCTGCCGGATGCGAACGAGCTTGCGCGGATCGGCGGACACAAGCTCGACGCGGCCGCGGCTCTGCGGCCGCAGTACCACGGCGCGGCAGGCATAGACGTTGGCGTAGGGCCGGCGAAACGGCCAAAGGTAGGGCGTCGCGGTGAACGGCGCCGCGTTGAAGATGAGCTCAACGTCCGGCAGCGCGGCCTCCGGGCGCGATTTCAAAAACGCAATCTGGCCGGTCGGTAGATCGGCGGCGATACCTTCGCCCTTGAAATAAGCCCGCGCCAGTGCCGGCACGATGCGGTCGAGCCGCATCTGCCGATGGAACGGGCCGGGTTCCTTGCGCGCATAAGCGATGCTCGCCGAAATATGGTCCTGCAGATTTTTGCCGACGCCCGGTAGCGCCGCCTTCACCGCAATGCCGTGGGCGCGAAGTTCGGCCGGGTCGCCGATCCCCGAGAGCATGAGCAACTGCGGCGAGTTGATGACGCCGCCGCTCAAGATCACTTCTTTATCCGCATGGGCAGTGCGGCTTTGACCGCGGTGGATATATTCGACGCCGACGGCGCGGCGGCCGTCGAAAACCACCTTCGTCGCCAGCGCATCGGTCTCGATTATGAGGTTCGGCCGTTGCAGCGCCGGCCGCAAATAGGCATCCGCCGCGCTGCAGCGGCGGCCGTCCTTTATGGTCATCTGCCAGGTGCCGAAGCCTTCCTGCTGCGCGCCGTTGTAATCGGGCGTCGCCTTATATCCGGCGGCGCGCCCCGCCGCGGCAAAACCGTCGACCAGCGGATCGGAAAATTTGGTCATTTGCGTTGTCAGCGGGCCGTCGCCGCCGCGATAAAAACTCGCACCGCCCTGCCAGGACTCCTGGCGGCGGAAATACGGCAACACGTGCGCGTAGGACCAGCCGGCGAGCCCCGATGCCGCCCAGCGGTCGTAATCGCCGTGATGGCCGCGCGTGTAAGCCATGGCGTTGATCGAGGACGTGCCGCCAATAATCCGGCCGCGCGCGCATTCGAGCCCGCGCCCGCCGGTCGTCGCCTCGGGTTCGGCAAAATACATCCAATTGTGCTTGCGCTGGGCGAGCATCCGGACCCAGGCGATCGGGATTTTGATCCAGGGATCGCGGTCCCAGCCGCCGGCTTCGAGTACGAGCACGCGGGTGCCCTTGTCCTCGGTCAGCCGATTGGCCAGCGTGCAGCCGGCGGAACCGGCGCCGACAATGATGATGTTGTAGCTTGGATTGATCGGCATCTGGCACTCCGCGGCTGAAACTCTAGCGATGCGGGTATCGGCCTGTCCACGGCGAAAAGGGACACCGGTTCGGTCGTTGTGCTAAGAGCCGCGCTTCACGCCGGAGAAATTCCTTGCGCTACGACGACAACCTGACCACCGAACGCAAAACCTTCGTCACCCATCTGGAATGCGCCTTCACCGGCGAGCGCCATGCGGCCGACGAAATCCATAATCTGTCCCGCGCCGGCAAGCCGCTGCTGGTGCGCTACGATCTTGACGGCGTGAAAGCGGCGCTGAGCAAGGACGCGCTGGCGGGCCGTCCGCCCGATCTGTGGCGCTATCGCGAGCTTCTGCCGGTGCGCCGCGTTACCGACATCGTCAGTCTGGGCGAGGCGATGACGCCGCTTTTGCCGCTGCCGAAGCTTGCCGCCAAGAGCGGCGGCGGCGAGCTTCTGGTCAAGGACGAAGGCCGGCTGCCGACCGGCTCGTTCAAGGCGCGCGGGCTGGTCATGGCGGTGTCGATGGCCAAGGCGCTCGGCATCACGCATATGGCGATGCCGACCAACGGCAATGCCGGCGCGGCGCTGGCGGCTTACGCCAGCCACGCCGGCATCAGGACCACGATCTTCTGCCCCGAGGACACCCCGGAAGTGAACGTCAGCGAGATCGCGCTGCAAGGCGCCAGCGTCTATCGCGTCAACGGGCTGATCGACGATTGCGGCAAGATCGTCGCCGAGGGCAAAGCCAAGGCCGGCTGGTTCGACACCTCCACGCTCAAGGAGCCGTACCGGATCGAGGGCAAGAAAACGATGGGACTGGAGCTCGCCGAGCAGCTCGGCTGGACCGTGCCCGACGTCATCTTCTATCCGACCGGCGGCGGCACCGGGCTGATCGGCATGTGGAAGGCGTTCGCCGAACTGGCGGCGATCGGATTTATCGGCGCCAAGCGCCCGCGCATGGTCGCGGTGCAGGCGGCCGGCTGCGCGCCGATGGTGCGCGCCTACGTAGCCGGCGTCGAGCACGCCGAGCGCTGGGACAACGCAGCGACCATCGCCTCGGGCATCCGCGTGCCGCAGGCGATCGGCGATTTTCTGATCCTGCGCGCGGTGCGCGACAGCGGCGGCTTCGCCATTGCGGTGTCCGACGCGGCGATTGCGGCGGCGCTCGACGAAGCCGCGCGCGAGGAAGGCTTTTTGATGTGCCCCGAGGGCGCCGCCACCTACGCCGCCTACAAGCAGAGCCTCGCCGACGGCCGGGTCGCCAAGAGCGAGCAGGCGGTGCTGTTTAATTGCGCGACCGGGCTCAAATATCCGTTGCCGCCGATCCATCGCACGCTCGACCGGCACAAGCCGATCGATTTTGCCGCGCTGTGACCGACGCCGGAGGCGGCGCATCTCGAATAATTCGACGGCAATTGCCGGCTTGCCGGTATCGTTAACAAGCCATTGCCCGGTGCGCTTGCGCGCCGGTTTATTCTTTTTGCGCAACGAATAATCAATGTGTCTCAACTATGAGCGGACGGTGCCAATCCGGCTTCGGGCCGATCGGCGATTGCATCGGACACGCTCGGCATGTTGCGACATCTGGCGAACAGTTTTCGGCGCGGCGTGGCGCGCTTGTGCGCCGCCAAGGGGGGCACGACCGCCATCGAATTCGCGCTGATCGCGCCGGCCTTTTTGGCGACGCTGATCGCTATTCTTGAAACGACTCTGTTCCTGTTTGCGCAAGCGGCCTTGCAAAACGCGGCGAACGAGGCCGGCCGTCTGTTTATGACCGGCCAGGTGCAGAATGCCGGAACGGACTCAAAGTCAATTCCAAACCGAAGTCTGTCCGATGGTTTCGGCGTTGTTCACTTGCAGCAATCTGATGGTCAATGTGGTGGCCTATTCGAGCTTCAGCGGCGCCAGCACTTCCGCGCCCACACTGACCTACAACAGCAACGGCACGGTTTCCAATACCTGGTCATACACCGCCGGCACGCCGGGCCAAGTCATGGTCGTGCAGCTCATTTATCAGTGGCCGATCTTCAGCGGGCCGTTCGGCTATGTGCTGTCCAATCTCGGCAACGGCACGACGGAGATGATGGGGGTGAGCGCATTTCGGGTGGAGCCCTATTGATCATGCGGATGCCGACGCGCCTGCAACGTCTTTACGGCCGGTTTGCGGCCTCGACGCGCGGCGTCGCGGCGATCGAATTCGCGGCAATTTTCCCGATGTTGGCGCTCATGCTGCTTGCGACATATGACGGCGGACGCGCGCTTGCCGTCTACATGAAAGTGCGATCCGCCACCTACACGCTCGATGCCATCACCAATCAATACGAGACGATCGCAAGCACGGACATGACGGCGATCACCGGGGCCACAGCCGTCGTGCTCGCGCCGTATTCGAGTACGCCTGCCGTGGTCACGATTTCCCAGATCGCGGTCACCGCCAGCGGCACCGCCTCGGTCGCATGGAGCTATTCGCTCAACGGCACCGCGCTGACGGCGGGGGCGTCGGAGACGCTGCCGTCGAATCTTGCCACCTGCGGCACCTATCCCTGCTACCTGATCTATGGCCAGGTCAGCTACACGTTTACGCCGACATTCGGCTATTTCGGCAGCGGCGGGATCGCGCTCTCGGACAACCTGTACGTGACCCCGCGCAGCAGCGCCTGCGTCGTTTACACGCCGCAAACCGGCACGGCCTGTGCGGTCGCATCCTCAAGCGGCTCTGGCTCTGGATCAGGCTCCGGCTCCGGTTCCGGCTCTGGATCAGGCTCGGGCGGGTCGGGTCACCACGGATAGTGACGAATAGAGCCGGACGTGGCGCCGGACGTGGCGCCGGACGTGGCGCCGGACGTGGTGGGTGTAGACGAAGGCCGCTGGCGGGGGCGCTACGAACATCGCTTCAGGGGCGCTAGGCGCCCTGCACGTTAGATACGATCGCCGATCGACATACGATACGATCTTATGGACGTGCCGTTTGAGCGCTCCAACTCGCCGTCACGATTTCGCAATTTGCGATCAGCGTAAAAGCGCAACCATTGTCGTCTGCAACCGTCGGCGCGGCGGCGGCGCGAATGAGCATCCGGCGGCTCGGCGGCACGTTGCATTCGGCTCGGAGCCGATTCCCCAGCGGCGCGCCGCCGTGTCGGCAGCCGTGTATGACGGAAAGCCTAATTGGTAATGTGAGCCGTGCTCACGGCCTGCTCGAACATCTCGATCAGCGCGTTGTTGATATCGGTCGGCGTCGACGCGGTGTAATAGAAGTTGGGCGAGGCGCAGGCCTGCAGCGACGCCGGGATATTCGGAATGTTGGAGTTGGCGTAAATATCTTCGCTGTTGGCGAAGGTGGTCGGATTCTGGATGGTCTCATACGGGACGTAGAGCACGGCGATGGTTATGCCGCGGTTCTTCAGCGTGGTGCACAGCGAGTTGCTGAGCGTGGTCGCCGAATTGCTGCCCGACCAGTCGCCGTCCCACTGCGTCTGGAAATCCTGGGAGCCGTCGGTGATGAGGAAGACGTAAGGCAAGGGATTGGACGAGCTCGCTCCGGTCCCGACCGTCGAAATCAAACTGTTCATGCTGGGAAAGGCGTTCTCGAAATGAGTGCCGCCGGATCCGAGGTTTGAATTGACGCCGGTGTCGAGCAGGCTCGCGAGATTGGCTGCGGCATAGTTGATCGTACCGGAGGTAGTGGACGATCCGGTGAGATTGGTGGTCAGTGGGAAGTAGGAATAAAGATACTGGATGAACGGATAGAGCCCGACCTGGAATTGGTTTGTGATGATTTCGCTGCTTGCCGCGGTCGACAGCAATTGATTGACGGCATAGCCGACGGCATCCGCGCGCAATTCGATGCAAGAGGTAGTCCCCGCGGTGGTGCAGGAGCTGACCTGCGAATTGCTCCAATTGATGCTGCTCGGCGTGATGTTCGAGCAACTGGTCGACGAGGTGCAGGTCGCCGGCGTCGTCCCTAAGCGCGAGATGGTGAAGCCCTGGCAATAGCCGCCGGGGCTTGGATTATAGGTCTTGGCATAGTTCACAGGGCTGCTTGGCGGGACATTGGCTTCCTGCTCCGACTGCGCGCAGGCGCCCGCCGAGGTAAAATGGCAGGCGAAGGTGCAGCCGTTGGGGTAGAGACTGTAGTTGTCGGGATTGACCGCTTGCAATCTTTCTTGCTCGGCGCTGGTTGCAGGAAAGCTCATCGATCCGGAAACGTCGAGCATCAGATAAAAATTGATGTAGGTCGGCAGCGTGTAGCTCGCCGTCGATGTGCCCGAGAGCGCGATATTCTTGTAGCCCATGATTCCCATGAAATAGGTGGGAACCTGAGCCGTGTAGGATACGGTGGCGGTGACCGTCGTGCCGCTTCTGGCAACGGTGGCTGTCGGAGTGAGGCTCGTGTAGCCGGTATCCTCCGGAGACGTCGTCAGATTTGCGTTGAAGAAATTGGTGGCGAAGGTCGAGCCGCCGGAGACCGTGCCGCTGCCCGACATGTTCTTGGCGGTGGCGATCACGGACGAATTGACGGAAACGGTGGCGAGGCTCGCGGCGTCGGCGGCGGCTTGCAGCTTGGTCTTGATCATCGTCGCCGTGGTGTAGTCCATCGCGCAACCGATCGCGGCGACCAGCGGCAGCGCGGACAGCGCGGTGATGACGGCGACGTTGCCGCGCTTATTGAGGCGGAAATTGCCGATAAGCGCCCGCAGCCGCGTCCATTGAGCGCCCCGGGCGAGCTGCTTCACTGCTGCCTTGAGCATCGCGCACCTTTAGCTATGGGCGCGCTTCTAGGCCCAAATTGCTAGGAAATCGTTACGCAATACAAAGGCTTGCGGTTAAAGCCCGCGGCCTTAAAGCCGCGGCTGCAACGCGGCAAAGCGCCGGGCCAGGAACTCCCCGCCATGGCGCAGCCCCTCGGCATCGATGCCGTGGCCGATCCCGGCCGATAAATGCCATTCGGCCGAAATGCCGAGCGCGGCGAGGCCCTGCGTCGCCTGGAACAGCGCCTGCGGCGGGATCAGGTCGTCGCGGTCGCCGTGAATGAGCAAGACCGGCGGGCGGGATTTGATTTCGGCGGCGAAGCTCTCGGTGTTGCTGCCGGGCGGGGTGACCAGAAGCCCCGAATAACCGACGATCGCCGCCGGCTGAACGCTCCGGCGCAGCCCGACATGCAGCGCCATCATGGTGCCCTGGCTGAATCCGACCAAAGCCAGCGCCGCCTGCGGCAGCTTAAGGCGGGCGAGCTCCGCGTCGATAAAGCGCTCCAGCACAGGAGCTGCTTTGTTGACGCCGGTCCAGCGTTCGTCCGGATCGCGGAAAGTCAGCGCGAACCATTGTCGTCCGACCGGCGCCTGGCCGCACGGCTCCGGCGCATGCGGCGAGACGAAAGCCGCGTGCGGCAGCAATTCCTGCCAGGCGCGGCCGATCTCGATGAGGTCGTTGCCGTCGGCGCCGTAGCCGTGCAGGAACACCACGAGCTGTCGCGCCGGCCCGGAGCGCGGAGGAAGCCGCGGACCGTCGAGTTCAGCGGCCATTGCCACCTCTTATTTTCGTTATTTTCGGCGAAGCTTTTTGCGGCGGCTTGGGTGCAACCGGCGCGCCGTCGCGTCCTTTGACCGCGCGATAATAGGTCCACAGCACGCGCGCCGCCACCGCGCGCAGCGGCCGCCACGGTTCGGCAAGCCGCACCATCTCCTTGGCGTCCGGCCGCGTCGCGAGCCCAAACGCAAGCCGGGCCGCCTCTTGGAGCGCGAGATCGCCGGCCGGCCAGGCATCGGCATGGCCGAGACAGGACAAGAGATAAATGTCGGCGGTCCAGGGTCCGATGCCATGGACCGCGGTGAGCGCCGCATGGGCATCGTCGGCCGGAATGTCCGCAAGCGATGCGAGAGCGAGATTGCCGTGAGCGACGGCGCGGGCGATTTCCTTCAATGCTTTGATTTTCGGTCGGGACAGCCCGATCCGCGCCAATTTGAGGCTGCGCGCCTTGATGATGGCGGCGGGCTCGATCGGATCGAAGCTCGCGGCGAGCCGGCCCCAGATCGCGCCGGCGCTGGCGGTGGAAAGCTGCTGCGATACAACCGTCGCGGCAAGCCCGGCGAAACCGTCGGGCCGCCGTCGCAGCGGCGGCCGGCCGGCGGCGGCGACGAGCGCGGCAAAGCGCGGGTCGGCCGCGCTGAGCACAGCGAGCGCCGCGTCGAGATCGTTTTCGCTGCGGATGTGGGTCAGCATGCTAGATTAATGTGACCGGGATGGCGTTCCAGACGTTGAGACGTTGATCTGTGCGTTCAGTGTCGAGAAGCGTATCGCCGATGTACAGCCGTGTTTTGCGTTTCGCACCGAGCCCGAACGGCTATCTGCATCTGGGCCATGCCTATTCCGCATTGCTCAATCACGACATGGCGCGCGAACTCGGCGGCCGGCTTCTGCTGCGCATCGAGGACATCGACGCCGAGCGCTGCCGTGCGCCCTACGAGGCCGCGACCTATGAGGATCTGCGCTGGCTCGGCGTGACCTGGCAACCGCCGGTGCGGCGGCAGAGCGAGCATTTCGACGATTACGCCGCCGCCATCGGCGAACTCGAAGCGCAGGGCCTGCTCTATCCGAGCTTCGAAAGCCGCAGCGAACTTGCCGCGATGGTCGGCGAGCTCGACCGCCGGGGCCGCTGGCCGCGCGATCCTGACGGCGTGCCGATTTATCCAGGGCGCGCGCGCAAGCTTTCCGCCGCCGAGCGGACCCGCCGCCGCGCCGCCGGCGAGCCGTTCGCGCTGCGGCTCGCCATGGATGCGGCGGTAGCCCGGGCCGGTCCGCTGGTCTGGAGCGAGACCGGCGCCGGACCGCAAGGCCGGACCGGCCGCATCACCGCGGGGCCGCAAATGTGGGGCGACGTCGTGCTCGCCCGCAAGGACATGCCGACCAGCTATCACCTCGCCGCGGTCGTCGACGACGCGCTGCAAGGCGTTACCGATGTGGTGCGCGGGCAGGATTTGTTCTGGTCGACCGGCATTCATCGGCTGTTGCAGGCGCTGCTCGGCCTGCCGGAACCGACCTATCATCATCACAAGCTCATTCTCGACGAGGCGGGCAACAAGCTGTCGAAGTCGACCGCGGCGACCGGACTTCGCGAGCTGCGCGCCGCGGCTGCAACCGCGGTCGATATCCGGCGCATGGTCGGGCTCGGGCGTTGACCATCCGAGTGCCGAAAATACCGGTGATCGGCATGGCGAAGTTGTTTTGTTCCGGACGCTGCCGTGTCATCTTCGGCACGGCGCCCAGGGGCCGCGATGGCGCGATTGAAGAGAAAGAAGAAAAAGTCAGCTGCAAAACCGGCGCGGCCGCGGCGGCGCCGGCCGGCGGCGCGCGGCCGAAAATCGCATGCGAATAATGCCGTACTGGCCGTGTTCGCCCACGACATCCGCACCGCGCTCACCGGCATCCTGGCGCTCGGCGAATTGCTGGCGAGCTCCAATCTCGGCGAGCGCGAACGGCGCTGGGCCGCGGGCATCAAGGCCAGCGCCGAGCATCTCGCGTCACTGACCACGCTGGTCGTCGACGCCGCCAAAGTCGGATGCCGGCTCGCTGACGTTGCAGCAGGAGGTATTCCGGCCGCGGCGGCTGATCGAAGTATTGGGCGAGACGCTCACCGCGCGGGCGGAGACCAAGGGCTTGCGGGCCGAGATGACGGTCGCGGACGATCTTCCCGAGCTGCTGGTCGGCGATCCGGTGCGGCTGCGCGCGGCGCTGGAAAATCTCATCGACAACGCGGTGAAGTTCACCGCGCAAGGCGCCGTTGGCCTTGAGTGCGGGCAAGCCGCGCCGCGCGCGGCCGCGCAAACTCATCTTCACCGTCACCGACAGCGGCATCGGGCTCAACGCGCGCCGAGATCAAGCGGCTGTTCCGCCCGTTCGCGCAAGCCAGCGCCGAAATCGCGCGCCGCTATGGCGGCGCCGGCCTCGGGCTTGCCGTCGTCAAGGTCTTGGCCAAGCTGATGGGCGGCGATCTCACCGTCACCAGCACGCCGGGGCGCGGCTCGAGCTTTCGTTTCTCCGCCGTGCTGCCGATCGCGCCTGCCGACGGCGGCGGACAGCGAGCGCGCGCGGCGGACCGCGGCGCCGGCGCGGGCGCTGAAAATCCTCTGCGCCGAGGATAACCCTTACGGCCGCGTCATCCTCAACACCATCCTCACCGAGCTCGGCCACCGCGCCGATTTCGTCGGCACCGGCGAGGAAGCGGTCGCCGCGGTGCCGCGCGGCTACGACGTCGTGCTGATGGACGTCACGCTGCCCGGCATCGACGGCCTGGAAGCGACGCGGCGCATCCGCGCGCTTGCCGGCGCCGCCGGCGCGACGCCGGTCGTCGGCATTTCCGGCCGCAGCGAAACCGGCGACGCCGAAGCCGCGCGGGCGGCGCGGGCATGAATGCTTATCTGCGCAAGCCGGTCAGCCCGAGCGCGCTGAGCGAGGCGATCGCGGTCGTCATTCCGGGGCCGAGCGAAGCGAGGAACCCGGATCCATAACCAAATCGGTGATTCGATTCCGGACTTGCCGTTTCACGGCAATCCGGAATGACGAAAAAGCTATTACTCCGCCGCGTCCGCCGGCTTCGCTTCGCCGCGCCTTCGACGATGCGCACCAGGTCGGCCATGATGCGGTTTAATTCGAAATCCTTCGGCGTGTAGACCCCGCGCGACGCCGGCGCTTTTGAGCACGCTGGCGTCGGCCGGCGGGATGATGCCGCCGACCACGACCGGCACGTCGTCGAGGCCTGCTTCCTTCAAGCGCGCGATGACGTCGCGAACCAGCGGCATGTGCGAGCCGGACAGGATCGACAGTCCGACGACGTGCACGTCGCTTTTCGGCCGCCGCCTCGACGATCGCCTCCGCGGTCAGGCGGATGCCGTCATAGACGACGTCCATGCCGGCGTCGCGCGCGCGGGCCGCGATCTGCTCGGCGCCGTTGGAATGGCCGTCGAGGCCCGGCTTGCCGACCAGGAATTTCAGCCGCCGGCCGAGCTTCTTCGACACGCGGTCGACCTCGGCGCGGATGTCGTCGAGCCCTTCGGCGTCGTTGCGCATGGCGGTGCCGACGCCGGTCGGCGCGCGGTATTCGCCGAACGCCGAGCGCAGCGCAAATCCCCATTCGCCGGTGGTGACGCCGGCTTTGGCGCAGGCGATCGAGGCCGGCATGATGTTGGCGCCGCTCTTCGCCGCCCGGCGCAAGCGCTTCCAGCGCCGCGGCGACGGCTTTGGCGTCGCGCGCGGCGCGCCACGCGTTCAAGGCGCGCGATCTGGCCGGCCTCGGCTTCCGGCGATACGGTGAGGACCGCCTCGGCGGCGTCGGCGAGCGGCGACGCCTCGGTCTCGACGAAGCGGTTGACGCCGACCACGGTCTGCTCGCCGCGCTCGATCGCCTCGACCCGCCGCGAGTTCGAATTCGACGAGCTGCTGCTTGAGGTAGCCGGACTCCACCGCCGCGACGGTGCCGCCCATTGCCTCGATATGCGCCAACTCCTCCTTGGCCGCGGCTTTGAGTTCGGCGACTTTCGCCGCGATCGCCGGCGAGCCGTTGAAGACGTCGCCGTATTCCAGAAGGTCGGTCTCGTAGGCGAGGATCTGCTGCATGCGCAGCGACCATTGCTGGTCCCATGGCCGCGGCAGGCCGAGCGCCTCGTTCCAGGTCGGCAGCTGCACCGCGCGCGCGCGGGCATCCTTCGACAGCGTGACCGCGAGCATTTCGATCAAGATGCGGGCGACGTTATTCTCCGGCTGCTGCTCGGTGAGCCCCAGCGAATTGACCTGCACGCCGTAGCGGAACAGCCGGTGCTTGGGATCGCGTCACGCCGTAACGCTCGCGGGTGATCTCGTCCCACAATTCGGTGAACGCGCGCATCTTGCAGATTTCGGTGACGAAGCGCAGCCCGGCATTGACGAAGAACGAGATGCGGCCGACCACCTCGCCGAATTCGTCCGTCGGCGCATTCGCCCGACGCCTTGACCGCATCGAGCACGCCGATGGCGGTGGCGAGCGCGAAGGCGAGTTCCTGCACCGGCGTCGCGCCGGCTTCCTGCAAGTGATAGGAGCACACGTTCATCGGATTCCATTTCGGCATTTCCTTGGTCGTGAACAGGATCACGTCCTTGGTCAGCCGCATCGACGGCGCCGGCGGAAACACGTAGGTGCCGCGCGACAGATATTCCTTGATGATGTCGTTTTGCGTCGTGCCTTGCAGCGTTGCGCGCGGCACGCCTTGCTCGTCGGCGAGCGCGACATAGAGCGCCAAGAGCCACGCGGCGGTGGCATTGATCGTCATCGAGGTATTCATCTCGCCGAGCGGGATGGCCTCGAACAAAGCGCGCATGTCGCCGAGATGCGAGATCGGCACGCCGACCTTGCCGACTTCGCCTTTGGCCAACGGATGGTCGCTGTCGTAGCCGGTCTGGGTCGGCAGATCGAAGGCGACCGAAAGGCCGGTCTGACCCTTGCTCAGATTCTTGCGATAAAGCGCGTTCGAAGCGGCCGCGGTCGAATGCCCGGCATAGGTGCGGAAAATCCAAGGTTTGTCGCGCAATGTTTTGTCGCGTTGCGGCTGGTCGCGCATCGCTCTTGCACGCATGTTCCGACGCCGGCAGTGTGACGCGGATGTTGTTGCGGCGCAACATCAGAGCATGATCCCGAAAAGTGGATACCGGTTTTCGGAAAAGATCATGCTCAATCAAAAAGCTAGAGCCCGGTTTTGGTGCCATCGAAACCGATAAGGCTCTAGCCGACACGCCGCGGTCCGAAAACCGGCCGTTAGCCAAAAGCACCCCGTTAACCGTCGTAGTTTTCGCGGCCTTAACGGGTCGGGCCGGACATTGCCGGCATGTACGTAGAATCACCGATGCCGGACGACGTCGCCGCGGCCTGGCGTTTTTCGCTCTTCAACTGGATGGTCGGGCTCGCCATGGCGGCGGCGCTCGCGCTCGGTGTCCTCGCCACCGGCTTTTCGATCGCGCTGCCGGGGCTCGCGGTCACCGCCGGATTTATTGCGATCTACGGCGGCTTTGCGCATGCCAATGCCCGCTCAGCGAAGCGGCGCGATCCGCAGGTGATGTTCGTCTTGACCGGCATTGCCCAGCTCACGCTCATCACCGCCGCGATGACGCCGCTCACCTATATCGCGGCGGCGGCGAACCTGCCGCAGCAGGACGCCGCTCTTCTTCGCCATCGATCGGGCGCTCGGCCTCGACTGGGCCGGCTATGTCGGCTTTGTCGACGGTCATCCGCTGCTCGCCGCCTGGCTGAGCTACGGCTACACCATGATCCGCTGGCCGGTATTCGCCATTCCGGTCATCCTGGCGGCCAAACGACGCTATCGGCGCAGCGAGGAATTCATCTTCGCGTTCGCTGCGGCCTTGATCGCCACCACGATCATCTCCGCGCTGGTGCCGGCGATCGGCGTCTATCAGCAGATCGGGCTCGATCCCGCCAGTCTCAAAAATCTAAATCCGCAAGCCTATCTCGATCAGCTCCATGACCTCGCCCCGACGCGCGACGGCACGTTGCGTCATCTCGATCTGTTGGGGCTCGCCGGTATCGTGACGTTCCCGAGCTTTCATGCCGCCTCAGCGGCGCTCTATGCCTGGGCGCTGTGGCCGGCGAAATGGCTGCGGCCGATCGTCGTGCTGGCGAACGGCGCCATGCTGGCGGCGACGCCGATCATCGGCGGCCATTACTTCGTCGATCTGTTCGCCGGTCTCGCGATTGCGGCTCTGTCGATCGCCGCGGCGCGCCAAGTCGGGGACGCGATCGCGCAGCGGCACGTCGCCGGGGTCGCGCCGGCGCCGAATGCCGCCGCCGTCCCGAGCGGTGTCGTGCCATGACCGGCGCCGCCGCGACGGCGTGACAGCCCCGCGACCCGGCCTGGCGACGTATTGCGGTGCGCGCGATCAGGCGCGCTTGACCAGCCTGATGATGATCAACAGGATCACGGCGCCGATAAACGAGTCGATGACGGCACCGATGAAGCCGGCGACGATCGGGAATCCGATCGCCGGCAACAGCCAGCCGGCGATCAGGCCACCGATGACGCCGACAATGATGTCCCCGATCAGCCCGAAGCCGCCGCCGCGCACGACCATGCCCGCGAGCCAGCCGGCAATCCCGCCGACGACCAGCCAGATAATGAGGCTCTGCACTTCCATATTTTATCTTCCCCTCTCGCCTTGTTGTTGTGCCGGCAAGGCCAAGCCGTTGCGCATTGAGGCTGCGCTGCCGCGCAGCTTAGGGCTTTGCCTACCGGGTGTCAGCCACCGCAACGGCCCGCCGGTCCGAACCGGTTGTTGCGCTGCAACATAAGGTACGGCAGACTAGGGCTCGCGACGCCGCGCCGCCAAGGCCGGCGCCGCCGGGAGCCCGTTATGGCCATTGCCGAGAACAATTTGGCCGCTGCGCAAAAGCTGCCGCCCTCAGCGCCGCTGAAAGAGCTTTACGAAATCGGCGAGATCCCGCCGCTCGGCCACGTGCCGGCAAAAATGTACGCCTGGGCGATCCGCAAGGAACGGCATGGCCCGCCGGAGACGGCGATGCAGTGCGAAGTGGTGCCGACCTGGCCGATCGCCGAGGACGAGGTGCTGGTCCATGTCATGGCCGGCGGCGTCAACTATAACGGCGTCTGGGCCGGCCTCGGCCAGCCGATCTCGCCGCTCGACGTGCATAAGAATCCGTTTCATGTCGCCGGCTCCGACGCGTCCGGGGTGGTCTGGGCGGTCGGTTCCAAGGTCAGCCGCTGGAACGTCGGCGACGAGGTCATCGTCCACTGCAATCAGGACGACGGCGACGACGAGGAATGCAACGGCGGCGATCCGCTGTTGTCGCCGTCGCAGCGCATCTGGGGCTACGAGACGCCGGACGGCTCGTTCGCGCAATTCTGCCGCGTGCAGTCGCGGCAGCTCATGCAAAAGCCGGCGCATCTGACCTGGGAAGAATCGGCCTGCTACACGCTCACCTTGGCTACGGCATATCGCATGCTGTTCGGCCATTCGCCGCACACGCTCAAGCCTGGCGACAACGTCCTGGTCTGGGGCGCCTCGGGCGGTCTCGGCGTGTTCGGCGTGCAGCTCGTCGCCGCCTCGGGCGGCAATGCCATCGGCGTCGTGTCGGACCCGGGCAAGGCGCAATACGTCATGGAGCTCGGCGCCAAGGGCGTCATCAATCGCAGCGAGTTCAAATGCTGGGGCGCGATGCCCAAGGTCGGCACGCCGGACTACGACATCTGGGTCAAGGAAGCGCGCCGGTTCGGCAAGGCGATCTGGGATATCACCGGCAAGCACGACGTCGACATCGTGTTCGAGCATCCCGGCGAGGCGACGTTTCCGGTGTCGTGCCTGGTCGTCAAGCGCGGCGGCATGGTGGTGTTCTGCGCCGGCACCTCGGGCTACAACATCACCTTCGACGCGCGCTACGTCTGGATGCGGCAGAAGCGCGTGCAAGGCTCGCATTTCGCGCATCTCAAGCAGGCGAGCGCGGCCAACCAATTCGTCATCGACCGCCGCGTCGATCCCTGCATGAGCGACGTGTTTCCCTGGGATAAAATCCCCTATGCGCACGAATTAATGCGCACCAACAAGCACAAGCCCGGCAATATGGCGGTGCTGGTCAACGCGCCGCGCGCCGGCTTGCGGAACTTTGAGGATGTGATCGAGGCGACGGGCGGGGTCTAAGACCTTCAGCGCCGGCGCGCGTGGGCTGGCGCGCCGTTGCTCTGCGGATGGTAGTCCGGATTGGCTTCACAGAAGCCGTGATAATCCACTTCCTCTTCGCATTGCTGTTGGGTGGCGTAATAGCACCCCACGCTCTCGCCGACGGTGCACCACGCATAGGTAGTTGCTTGGGCGACCGCCGGCGCGGCTGATCCGCCCCCGATCGCGGCGCCAAGAAGACCCAGCGCCAGCATTGCCGACCTGACGCAATGCTTGGCGAATAGCCTGCGTGCCATTTCCGTTGGATGTGGTTTCATCGCGTCGCCGATCGTTCGGGGCCGGACTTCTGCATGCTCATAAACTCCCGCGACGGCGGTTTATTCCCAAGCCCGCGCGGCGACCGGCCCGAATCCGGCAAAGAAATCCAGGCGATAGCGCTCGCTGGTCTGGTGCATGAGCGACGTGTTTCCCTGGACCGAAATTCCGCGTGCTCACGAGCGGATGTGCACCAACAAGCACAAGCCGGGCAATATGGCGCTGCTGGTCAACGCGCCGCGCTCGGGCTTGCGCAATTTCGACGACGTGGTCGAGGCGGCGGCTTCGGCCTGACGTTTCATCATCCCCGGCCAGCTACGGACCTCCCCTCTCCAGGGGGAGCAGCGGACCGGCTTCCCGCTCGCGTGCGATCGCCGCGTTAAGCTCGCCGCCGTAGATGAAAATCAGCGCGGTGAAATACAAAAACACCAGCGCCATCATCGCCGAGGCAAGGCCGGCGTAATAGTTCACGTAGGTGTAGGAGAAGTCGGAGAGATAGCGGCCGAACGCGAAGCCGCAACCGAGCCACAGCGCGAGCGTCGCGACGATGCCGGGCCACACTGCGCCGAGCGGCCGCCGTCCGCTCGGCAGCCACATATGCAGGATCAGAAGCGAGGTCGTTAACAAGACGCTCGCTACCACGAAGCGGCCGATATTGAAGTGGTTTTCGACGTCGGCAAGCCAGGGCGCATGGCTTAGCGCCGCCCGAAAACCGAGCGGGCCGAGCACAACCAGAAAAGCCAGCGCCAAAAGCCCGATCGCGGCCACCAGCACATAGCCGATCGATTCCAGGCGAAGCAGCCACCATGGCCGCGGCTCGACGAGCCCATAGGCGCGGTTGAGCCCGATGCGCAGGCTCTCGACGCCGCTCGAGGCGAAATAGATCGCAAATACCGCGCCGACCGTGAGAAAGCCGCCGCGCGCGGTGGTCAGCACGTCGTGGAACTGGCCGGCGATTTGGCTCGATACCGCGCGCGGCCAGGCGGCAATGATCATCGATGCCACTTCGTCGGCGAGATTCTGCGAGCCGACGAAGCCGGCAATCGCGGTGACCAGGATCAGGAACGGAAACATCGCCATCAGCACCGACAGCGCAATGTGGCTCGCAATCGCCCAGCCGTCGTCGGCGTTGAAGCGATAAAACGCGTCCATGGCGACGCGATAACACAGGCGGATGGTGCGCAACGACGGAGCCTCCGCGGCCACTGGAGCAGGATTCATACCACAGGGCCGATGGCTCCCTCTCCCCGCGTGCGGGGCGAGGGCGGGGCGAGGGGGCCTGTCCGCTATGCTCAGAATCGCGGCGACGCCCCCTCACCCGCCGCGCCTTCGCTCGCTTTGCGAGCTACACCGGGGCGACCTCTCCCCGCGCGGCGGGGAGAGGAAAAGCGTCTCGCGGCAATGTTGGGTGCTACGCCGCCTGGACGTTGGTGAGGAAGCGGCGGACTTCGCCTTGCAGGCTTTCGGCCTCGATGGCGAGCGCGTCGGCCAGCGCCTTGACGTCGGCGGCGGTCGAGCGGGCGCCGGTCGAGGCGCCGGCGACGCGGCTCATCGCCTCGGAGCCGGTGCGCGCCTCGGTCGAGGCGCGGTTGACGCCGTCGGCGATCGAGGCCACGGCGTTGTTTTGCTCCTCGACCGTCGCGGCGACGGCGGTGGCGATCTCCGACATGTCGTCGATGATCGAGGACACCTGCTCGATCGCCTGCGCGGCGTCCGCGGTCGCCGACTGGATCGCGCCGATCTGGGCGGCGACGTCCTCGGTGGCGCGCGCGGTCTGCGCGGCGAGCGATTTCACCTCGGAGGCGACCACGGCGAAGCCGCGGCCGGTCTCCCCGGCGCGCGCCGCTTCGATGGTGGCGTTGAGCGCCAACAGATTGGTCTGGCCGGCGATCGCCTGAATAAGCCCTATCACCTCGCCGATGCGGTTTGCGGCATTGCCGAGTTCCGACATGGTGTTGACGGTGCGCTTTGATTCGGCGACGGCGCGGCCCGCGACCTCGGTCGATTTGGTCGCCTGCGAAGCGATCTCGCCGATCGAGACGGCAAGCTCCTCGATCGAGCCGGCGACGGTGGTGACATTGGCCGACGCCGCGCCGACCGAGTTCTCGGCGGCGCGGGCCTCCGACGACACCGCGTCGGCGGCGTCGTTGAGCCCGCTCGAAGCCGTCTCCAGCTGCGCCGCGGATTCGCGCAGCCGGTCGAGCGCCTGCTCGACCGAAGCGCGGAATTGCCGGATCATCGCGGCGATCCTCTCGGCGCGCTGCTCGCGCGCCGCATTGGTCTGGTTCTGCGCGCCGGCCAGACGCTCGCGCTCGATCATGCTGTCGCGGAACACCACCACGGTGCGCGCCATGTCGCCGATCTCGTCGTGGAAATGGATGTCGCGCGGGCGCGCCGCGGTATCGCCGCCGGCGAGCCGCCGCATCACGCCGGCCAGTTCCTCGAGCGGGCTGGTGATCGAGCTGCCGATGCGCCAGCTGCAGCCGATTCCGATCAGCACCACGGCAAATCCCACCCAGATGATGACGCGGCGCGTGCGCGCCCGCGCCGCCGCCAGCTCCGCCCCGGCATTGCCGGCATTGGCGCGCGCGTCGGCGATGATCTTGTCGGCCGCCGGCAGCACGCTCTCGCTGTCGCGGTCGATGCGCGACAACAGCGGCGCGATATCGTCCGTTGTCGCGACCCATTGCGCGAATGCCGAATTGTAGGTCTGGACCTCCTGATAGAGCTTCTGTTTCATCGCCGGCGCGCCGTCCACCGAGTCGAACAGCGCGTCGAAGTGCTTGACCTCGCCGCGAAACTGCCGCTCGGCGTCGGGGTCGCGCGTCAACCGATACTCGATCTCGTAACGCCGCATGGTCAGAAGCGATCTCGACAGCTTGGCGCTGTCGACGTCGGCCACCCAGGACAATTCGTTGCCGATGATGTTGCCGACCGCGTTGCTCGCCGCGATCAGCTCGGCGGTGACGCCCTCGGCGTCGGTAAAGCCCA
The DNA here is from genome assembly GCA_963729335.1 of uncultured Alphaproteobacteria bacterium. Lineage (GTDB taxonomy): Bacteria > Pseudomonadota > Alphaproteobacteria > Rhizobiales > Xanthobacteraceae > BOG-931. The sequence continues at coordinate 234,797 of CAVSNN010000008.1, read as the reverse complement.
GCGATCGCTGCTTCTCCACGAGGTTATCGAAGCTCGCTTTTAAATCGCGCATCGTGGCGCGCAGGGCGAGCGTGGCCGCGATACGCATGCCCTGCTGCGACGAGGCGAGTGCGGCGTCGATACGGTAGAGACATTGCATCACCAGCGCCTGCCCCTCGTCGAACTCCTTGACCGCGGCGTCGGACGGATGCGCGACGAAATCGGTCGTTGCGGCGCGCATGATGAGAAGCCCGATCTTGAGATCGCGGCTGGCATCGGCGACTTCGGTGTTGCGATGCACGGCGTTGAACGCGCTGCCGACGTCGGCGTCCCCGCTCAGATAGGCGATGCCGATGGCGAGCAAGCCGATGACGGGAATGACGCCGAGCACTACGATGCGGGCGCGCACCGACAATCGGGAGAATACCTGGGGAATGGACATCAAAAGTCCCGATCGGGCGTCGGCATGGGGCAATCCGGACGATGGCTCAATGCGCGGCGCGGCACGCTTGCCGCTCCGCGACACCGCAACGCGGCAACCCCCGGCAGGACACCGCAAAATGGTTAATTTTGTGCAAGAATTGGCCGAAAAGTGGCGCCCGGGATACCGGCCGTATTTGCATTTGTGCACCGCACGCGTAAGCTTTGCCTTCAGCCCGGGCCGTTTTTGCAAGCTCAGTTTTTGCAAGCTCATTGGAGCCAGTCATGCCGCTTGCCGCCTCCCAGAGCGCCGCGGGCCACGAGGTGATCGCCACGCTTGACGAGGCGGTGGGCGCGGTCGAAGCGCTGTTTGCCGACGCCAGCCGCGCCGTCGCCGAGCGGGTGACGATCGACGGCCGCGCGGTGTCGCGCCTGTTCGATCGCGAGCAGCGCGCCAGCCATGGCCTCGCCTGGCTCGCCACCTATGTCGAAGCGCTCCGCCAGCTCGCCGCCTATGCGCAACGGCTGTCCGACGGCGGCGGCTTCGGCGAGACCGAGGAGCTGTTGGTCCGCATCGGCGCCGGCGAATTTCTGGCGCAAATCTTCGGCGGCATCCCGATGAGCCAAAGCGAGATCGTGCGCCCGTCCGATCTCGGGCTCGCGCCGGGTATGGTTGCGCCGCGGCTGACGCCGGCCGTCGAGCATCTCATCGCGACCGGCAACACCGCGACCCGCCGCGCCCGACTGGTCGAGCTGATGCGCCTCGGTCACGATGCCACGGTCGGCGCCTGCGGCCTCGACGATACGCTCGATTCGATCCGCGAGGAGATGCGCAAATTCGCCGACGACCGCGTCGCGCCATATGCCCAGGCGTGGCACCTGAAGAACAGCTACATCCCGCTCGACGTCATCGCGCAGATGGCGGAGCTCGGCGTGTTCTCGCTCACCATCCCCGAGGATTACGAGGGCATGGGGCTCGGCAAGGAATCGATGTGCGTCGTCTCCGAGGAACTGTCGCGCGGCTATATTGGGGTCGGCAGCCTCGGCACCCGCTCCGAGATCGCCGCCGAACTGATCTTAAGCTCCGGCACCGAGGACCAGAAGCGCAAATGGCTGCCGAAGATCGCGTCCGGCGAAGTGCTGCCGACCGCGGTGTTCACCGAGCCGAATACCGGCTCCGACCTCGCCGCGCTGAAGGCGCGCGCGGTGCGCCAGGGCGACGTCTACAAGGTCTACGGCAACAAGACCTGGATCACCCATCCGGTGCGCGCCGACTTGATGACGCTCTTGGTGCGCACCAATCCGGCCGAAACCGGCTATCGCGGGCTGTCGATGTTGCTCGCCGAAAAGCCGCGCGGCACCGACGACAATCCGTTTCCCGCCTCCGGCATGTCCGGCACCGAAATCGGGGTGTTGGGCTATCGCGGCATGAAGGAATACGAAATCGCCTTCGACGGCTTCATCGTCAAGGCCGAGAACCTCCTCGGCGGCGTGGAAGGGCTCGGCTTCAAGCAGTTGATGGCGACGTTTGAAGCGGCGCGCATCCAGACCGCGGCGCGCGCGATTGGCGTGGCGCAGGCCGCCATGGAACAGGCGCTCGGCTATGCCACCGCGCGCGTGCAATTCGGCGAGCCGATCGCCAATTTCCCGCGGGTGTCCGACAAGATCGCCATGATGGCGGTCGAGATCATGCTGGCGCGCCAGCTCACCTACTATGCGGCGCGGCAGAAGGATTCCGGGCGGCGCTGCGATCTCGAAGCCGGCATGGCGAAATTGCTCGCCGCGCGGGTCGCCTGGGCCGCGGCCGACAACGCCGTGCAGGTCCACGGCGGCAACGGCTTTGCCGTCGAGTTCCCGATCTCGCGCATTCTCTGCGACGCCCGCATCCTCAATATTTTCGAGGGCGCGGCCGAAATCCAGGCGCAGGTCATTGCCCGGCGATTGCTGGATGGGTCGAACTAATAAATCTTCCTGCCCCACGATAGTGGGGAAGGGGGACCGCGCGTAGCGCGGTGGAAGGGGCGTCTCACTCGTCGTTTCGTTTTCGTTGCAAGATTAATCGTCGAGGCCGACGCCCCTACCGGCTCGCTTCGCTCGCCACCTCCCCCGTTTTCACGGGGGAGGATGATTGTCCTTCAGCAACAGCCCGACATTGCCGGAGAGGATGCGCTCGCCGTCGGCGCCCAGCGCGCGGATGTCGCGGACGAAGTCGCGCACCGCTTCGCGCTTGCGGATTTCCTGCGGATAGTCGGTGGCGAACACGATTCGCGACGCCGGGATTTCGGCAAGCCCGGCCTTGATCGCGCCGATGCCGCCGGCAAATCCGGCGGTATCGAAGACGAGATTGTGGGCGATGTAATAATCGAAATCTTTGGCGCCTTTGGCGCCGTGCCGCGGGTTTCCGGCGGTGCCCCAGAATACCTTGTCCTGAAAGCTGCGGATGCGCGCCAGCATCGAGGCGATGCCACCGGCAAGATGCGCCATGTGCACGGTCAAGGCGGGATGGCGGTCGAAAACGCCGGAATTGACGAGCCGGATCGTCGCCATGATCAGCGAGAATTCGCGCCCCACCGCGCGTGCGGTGTCGTAGGCGTCGAACTGCCGCGCCTCGTTGAGTTTCAACGCCGGATGCACGAACACGAACATGCCGAGCTTGCCGACCTCGTCCCAGAACGGCTCGAGCGCCGGATCGTCGATGAATTTGCCGTCGAATTCCGAGGTGACGGTGACGCCCTGGAAGCCGAGTTCGTGCCGGCAGCGCGCGAGTTCGTCAAACGCCGCGCCGCCGCCGAGCGGGTGGGCATGCGCGGCGCCGATGAAGCGGCCGGGATAATCGCGCTCGGCCTGTTTCGCCTTGTCGTTGACCAGCCGCGAGGTGTCGAGATCCGCGCACATGCCCGCCGCGCTGGTCAGCCACGCGGCGTCGATGCCGGAGACATCCATCATGCGCACGTGCTCGTCGAGATCGTAAAGCAGCGAATGCACCGTATAGCTCGGCGCGCCGAGCGCGTCATAATTGAGCACGAGCCGGTCGCCCGGATCGTCCTTGATCAATTGGCGCGGCGTGAAATGGTGCTGGAAATCGACGATCATCGCTGGCGTTTCCTTGCGTTCCTGCCTTGCCTCTAGCCCAGATTCCGCGTCATTGCGAGCGGAGCATACAGGCTGGATTGCTTCGTCGCTTCGCTCCTCGCAATGACGGTGCTACAAGAGACGCCATGGGCACTTTCATGTCTCACGTCGCGGTCCCGATCGCGATCGGCGCGGTCGCGATCGTGCTTTTGCTCGGCTTGATCAACATGATGATGGGCGGCTCCGGCAACACCTCGCAGAAACTGATGCGGCTGCGCGTGTTGCTGCAAGCCATCGCCATCGGCGTTATCATGCTGACGCTGTGGCTCATGGGGAAGTGATCCCGATCATGGTCGTCCTCAACAAAATCTACACCCGCACCGGCGACGACGGCTCAACCGCGCTCGGCACCGGCGAGCGGCGCAAGAAATACGATCTGCGCATCGCCGCCTACGGCACCATCGACGAGACGAATGCCGCAATCGGCGTGGCGCGGCTATATACCGGCGAGAACGATTTGGCGGGGCTCGATGCCGCGCTGTCGCGCATCCAGAACGATCTGTTCGATCTCGGCGCCGATCTGTGCACGCCGGACAAGGGCAAAGGTCCCGGCGGCGCGCGGCTCACGGTGACCGACAAGCAGGTCGCCTGGCTCGAAGCCGAAATCGACCGGCTCAACGGCAAGCTCAAGCCGCTGCGGTCGTTCGTGCTGCCGGGCGGCAGCGCGGCGGCGGCATACCTGCATGTGGCGCGCACCGTTTGCCGGCGCGCCGAGCGGTTGATCGCCGAGCTGAAGGACCGGCCGGGCGAGAGCGTGAACGCATCGGTGCTGAAATACGTCAATCGACTGTCCGATTTCCTTTTCGTTGCAAGCCGTTACGTCAACAGCCAGGGCGCGCGCGACGTGCTGTGGAAGCCCGGCGAGAACCGCTAGACCCCGATCCAATTCGGTTGAATTGGATCGGGGTCTAGCTTTTTCGTTTGCGCATGATCTTTTCCGAAAACCGGGTCCCACTTTTCGGGATCATGCGCGAAGCAACGTTGACCGCTCCCGCGCCGGCCGTTAGGTTTCCCGCACCGCAGCATCGCCGGGCAGTTCCGACAACGGCGCACGGCGGCAAAGAACAACAGCCGAACAGGCCGAGCCATTACAGCCGACGCCAGCGCCATGAAGATTCTCGTGCCCGTGAAGCGGGCGATCGACAAGGATGTGAAAATCCGGGTCAAGGCCGACGGTTCCGGCGTCGAGCTTGGCAACGTGAAAATGTCGATGAATCCGTTCGACGAGATCGCGGTGGAGGAGGCGCTCCGGCTCAAGGAAGCCGGCAAAGCGACCGAGATCGTGGTCGCCTCGATCGGCCCGCAACAGGCGGCCGAGACCATCCGCACCGCGCTCGCCATGGGCGCCGACCGCGGCATCCTGGTCAAGGCCGAAGGCGCGGTCGAGCCTTTGGCGGTAGCAAAAATCCTCAAAGCCATCGCCGAGGCGGAACAGCCCGGCCTCGTCATCATGGGCAAGCAGGCGATCGACGACGACTGCAATCAAACCGGCCAGATGCTGGCGGCGCTGCTCGGCTGGCCGCAGGGCACCTTCGCCTCCAAACTGGCGCTCGACGGCGATGCGCTGCTGGTCACGCGCGAAGTCGACGGCGGCTTGCAGACGGTGAAGCTGAAAATGCCGGCGATCGTCACCACCGATCTGCGACTCAACGAGCCGCGCTACGCCTCGCTGCCGAATATCATGAAGGCGAAGAAGAAGCCGATCGCCGAAAAAACGGCCGCCGATTACGGCGTCGACATCAAGCCGCGGCTCGAAGTGGTCAAAACGACGGAGCCGCCGGTGCGCAAAGCCGGCGTCAAGGTCAAGTCCGTCGCCGAGCTGGTCGAGAAGCTTAAAGAGGCGGGGGCGATTTGATGGCGACGCTCCTGCTCGCCGAGCACGACAATGTCTCGCTGAAAGACGCGACCGCCAAGGCGCTGACCGCGGCCAAGGCGCTCGGCGCCGACGTGCACATTCTGGTCGCCGGAGAGGGCTGCAAGGCGGTGGCCGAGGCGGCGGCGAAACTCGACGGCGTCAAGAAAGTCTTGCTGGCGGACGCGCCGGCCTATGCGCATATGCTGGCCGAGCCGACCGCGGCGCTGATCGTGGCGCTGGCCGGCCCCTACGACACCATCATGGCGGCGGCGACCACGACCGGAAAGAACATCATGCCGCGGGTCGCGGCGCTCCTTGACGTGATGCAAATCTCCGACGTCATCAGGGTGGTTGCGCCGGACACCTTCGAGCGGCCGATCTATGCCGGCAACGCCATCCAGACCGTGCGCTCGCACGATGCCAAGAAAGTGATTACGGTGCGTACCGCCGCATTCCAGGCGACGGGACAGGGCGGCTCGGCGCCGGTCGAGCCGGCCGCCGCGGCGGCAGATCCGCGCCTTTCCGGCTTCGTCGGCGAGGAACTGTCCAAATCGGAGCGGCCGGAACTGACCTCGGCCAAGATCATCATTTCCGGCGGCCGGGCGATGCAAAACCGCGACAACTTCACCAAATATATAGAGCCGGTGGCGGACAAGCTCGGCGCCGCGATCGGCGCCTCGCGCGCGGCGGTCGACGCCGGCTATGCGCCGAACGACTGGCAGGTCGGGCAGACCGGCAAAGTCGTGGCCCCCGACCTCTATATCGCGGTCGGCATTTCCGGCGCCATCCAGCACCTCGCCGGCATGAAGGATTCGAAAGTCATTGTCGCGATCAACAAGGATGAGGAAGCCCCCATCTTCCAGGTCGCCGATTACGGGCTGGTGGCCGATCTCTACCAGGCCTTGCCGGAGCTCGCGACGGAGCTCGATAAGGTTAAGCACTGAGCAAATCTGGCACGTGGGCCGAGATCGTCGTAGAAGGTGAATGAAGATGGTCGAAGTCAAGGAACGGCCCAAAGCGCACAGCGCGCAGATGCGCGGCGAGCAGGCGGAGGCGATGGCGCATTCCATTCGCAAGATCGGCGTGGTCGGCGCCGGCCAGATGGGTAACGGCATCGCGCACGTCTGCGCGCTGTCCGGCTATCACGTTTTGCTCAACGACATCCTCGGCGAACGTATCAGCGAGGGCATGGCCACCATCAACGGCAATCTGGCGCGGCAAGTCAGCCGCCAGCGCATCAGCGACGAAGAGCGCCAGGCTGCGATCAAGCGCATCGCGCCCGCCAATACGCTGGAAGAGCTCGGCGACTGCGATCTCGTCATCGAAGCCGCCACCGAGCATGAGGACACCAAGCGCAAGATTTTCACGGCCTTGTGCCCGTCGCTGAAGCCCGACGCCATCGTCGGCACCAACACCTCGTCGATCTCGATTACGCGGCTGGCCGCCGCGACCGACCGGCCGGACCGTTTCATCGGCATTCATTTCATGAATCCGGTGCCGCTGATGGAACTGGTCGAGGTCATTCGCGGCATCGCCACCGACGACTCGACCTTTGAATCGACCAAGCAATTCATCGGCAAGCTCGGCAAGCAGATCGCGGTGGCGGAGGATTTCCCCGCCTTCATCGTCAACCGCATTTTGCTGCCGATGATCAACGAGGCGATCTACACGCTCTACGAGGGCGTCGGCAATGTCGAGGCGATCGACAAGGCGATGCGGCTCGGCGCGCACCATCCGATGGGCCCGCTCGAGCTCGCCGACTTCATCGGGCTCGACGTCTGCCTCTCGGTCATGCAGGTGCTGCACGAGGGCCTCGCCGATTCCAAATACCGGCCATGCCCGCTGCTGGTGAAATACGTCGAGGCCGGCTGGCTCGGCCGCAAGACCCAGCGCGGCTTCTACGACTACCGCGGCGAAAAGCCGGTGCCGACCAGATGACGGAAATCGGATGACGGGCGACGGATAAATCAACCGTCCTCTGTCGCCCGTCTTCCGTCGTCCGCTTCTGGACAAAATTCGAAATGGCCGGATCATTTAATTGGGTCATGACGGCAGCGCGTCGAGCAAGGCTTTAGCGTCCCTGACATCGAGCGTGTCGAAGCCTTCGGTGAACCAGCCGTAGACCGGAGCGAGCAGAGCGCGGGCGTCGTCGCGCTTCCCTTGATCGCGCCGCAGCCGCGCCAGGCTCATCGCCGCGCGCAGTTCCAAGGACTTTGCCTGCTGCTTGCGCGCAACCGCGAGCGCGCGCTCGAAATGCGCTTCCGCTTGCGCCGGATCAGACTCGCCAGACATCAGCGCAACCTCGCCGGCCACGCGATTGACTTCTGCCTCCCACCATCTTTCCTTGGTCGTTTCTACCGCCGTCATCGCTTCGCCGATACAGCGCCGAGCGTCATCGGATTTGCCGAGGGCCGCATAGGCTCTCGCCAAGTATGACAAGTACATCGGCAGCCACACTGTCGCTCCGGTCGAACGCCATGTGGCAATCCCCGAGCTGATCATGCGAACCGCGTCCGAGGCTTCCCCGGTCAGGATATCGAGACAACCTCGCGTCGACGTTGCGCACGATTTCCAGAACAAGGCGCCCTTTTCATCCGCCAAAGCGGCGAGTTCATCGGCCGTCGCGTATCCCGCCGCATGGTTTCCGCATAGGACGTGGAGCAACAATGCGTGCGGTAGCGCAAACAGGAGCGTGGCGGCTTGGCCGATCTGGCGCGCTTGTGCGAGTGCATCCTTGGCATCTGCGAGCGCGGAATTGGCGTAGCCGAGCAGCCAAAGCGCCCACGACCGCCGCGATAAACTTGCCACCCGGGCGTCGAGGCCAATCGGTCGGCCCCGCATCGGGTCGTAGAGCGCGATCGCGCGATCGAGATGCGTCCGGCCTTCCGCGATGTCCCCGGTGAACAGCCAGGAAACGCCCATCATCAGGTGTCCGTCCATGAGCGGGCCGGTCGCTCCTTGCTTCTCGGCCAGCGCCATGAACTGCGCCGCAAGCTCCCGCACCACGTCACCGTTGAACGCCGCAATATTCGCGGTCCAGGAGCCGAACAGGACCGAGAATAGTATCAGAGGATCTTCGGGAGGTTCTCCGAGCGCTTCGGCCTGCTCGATCAGCAGACGTGCCCGCTCCACGGCCGCCTTGGTTTCCGGCGCGGCATATCCTTTGACCGGAATGAGTGCGGTTATGAGCGCGACCTGATGCTTGATCCGCTCGCCACGCAAGGCTGCCGTATTCGGCAAGGCCGCAATCTGGGCCAACGCACGCGTCAGCTGCTCGGCAGCTTCGACCAGCGCCGAGCGCGCCAGCGACCGCTGTCCCGCTTTGCCCCACAGCCTCGCAGCCTTCTCGATCAGGCCCGCCTCAGTGCAGTGACGCGCCAACAGTTCTGGCTGATTGTCGGCAATCTCGCTGAATTGGCTCTCGAGACTTTCGGCGATCCGGGCGTGAAGCGCGCGCCGCACCTCGCGCAGCAGCGTGCCATAGGCCGCGTCCTGAACGAGGGCATGTTTGAACGCATATGTTGCATGCGGGGGAACGCCATCCCGGAACAACAGACCGGCGGCCAAGAGACGGTCGAGCGCCGATCCCAGCATCGCCTCCGGCCAGCCCACCACAAGAACCAACAAGGTGTGGGAAAATTCTCGGCCGATCGCGGCGCCGATCTGGGCCACCTCCTTGGCCGGACCGACCCGGTCGAGCCGCGCCATCAGCGAGGCATGCAAGCTTGCGGGGACGGCCAGGGCTGGTGACGGAACCGCGCCGGCGGTTCGCCGCGCATCGCTCTCGCTTTCCGCCTCCAGCACCGCCTTCGTCATTTCCTCCACGAACAGCGGAATGCCGTCGGTGCGCTCGATGATGTCCTGCCGAACGCTCGCCGGGATAGACTTGTCGCCGCCGACGCGCTCGATCATGGCGGCAACGTCGCGCTGCGCCAGCCGATTTACGGCGAGGGCGGTCACGTGCGCCTGCCCAATCCAGGGCGGCTCGAACTCCGGCCGGCACGTCACGATCAGCAGCGCACGAAGATTAGCGATCCGATCGACCATACGGCCAAGCACTTCCAGGCTCGTGGGATCGGTCCAATGGGCATCCTCGAAGATCATCAGCACCGGATTTTCAAGTGTCAGCGCCTCGATCTGGGAAACCAGCGCTTCCATCGTTCTTTGCCGGCGCTGCTGCGGCGTCAATTCGAGGGCGGGATAACGTCCGTCGTTCGCGAGCGACAGCATCTCGGCAAAGAGCGGGGCATCCTCCTTAGAAGTCGAAGTCTGGGCCAACATTACGTCGAGCTTGTTGAGCTTGGCTTGCGGGGTATCGTCGCGCGCCAATCCAGCGGCACGTTGGATCTGGCCGATGATCGGATAAAGCGCGCTGTCGGTGTGCTGCGGCGAGCAAAAATAAGACAATGGCGTGTGAGACTCGCGGGCAAGGCGCTCCATCAGCGCGATCGTGAGCCGCGATTTCCCGATCCCGGCCTCGCCGGAGAGCAGAACCACCTGGCCTTCGCCGGCCTTTGCTTTCGACCAGCATCGCATCAGCAATTTCGCTTCTTCGTCCCGCCCGACAAGGGCGGTCAGACTGCTTGCGTGCAGCGCCTCGAAACGGCTTTGCACCGAGCTCGTCCCTAGCGCCGACCATGCGCGCACTCGCCCGGCGATGCCCTTGAGGCTCCTCGCGCCGAGGCTCTTGAGCTCGAAAAGATTGCCGATAAGCCGTCGCGTGCCCTCGTCCATGACAACCGTGTTCGGTTGGGCGATGGCTTGCAGGCGCGCTGCCAAGTTCGGTGTTTCACCGACGACGCCGCGCTCCTGCGCGTCGCCGGATCCGATGAGTTGGCCGACGACCACCAGACCGGTCGCGATGCCGACACGGGTCTGCAGCAAGGCACCCGTCTGCAGCCCGGCGACCGCCGCGGTCAGCTCCAGCCCGGCCCGAACCGCCTGCGCGGCGTCATCCTCGTGGGCCTGAGGATAGCCAAAATACACAAGGACACCGTCGCCCATATAATTCGCCACAAACCCACCGAAACGGCGCACCGTTTCGGCAACGCATTTCTGATATGCCGAAATGACCTCGCGCAGGTCCTCCGGATCCATTCGGGTGGAGAGTGCCGTCGAACCGACCAGGTCCGAGAACATCACCGAAATCCGTCGGCGCTCGGCGGAATCCAGCGGGCGTTGCGCGGCAGGCGCCGCAGCGGCGACCGCAGGCGAATCCATTTCGAGGTCTTTGAGATTGGCGATCGCGCGCAACAGCTTGCGGCGATGGCCGAGGAGAACGCCCAGTTTCTCGAGGTCTTGATCGGTAATATCGGGGAGAACGCTGAAATCGATCCCGTTGTCGTCGAAGAGTTGGACGTAGCGGCTGAGGCCGAGCTTGGCGAGCCAGTCGGTGATCTCCTGCATCGCGGCCCAACCTTGCCCTAAAGATCAGATGCGGTGGTTTCCGGTCCAGTGCATCGACTTTTTTTCCGACAGCAATTCAGCACTTGGTAACCGGCGGATAGTCGCGCGAATACACCGGATGCGCGAGGAAGTCGCTTTCCGGCCAAGTCCAGAATTGGCTGACATTCTCGTAGGTCTTTATGGTTTTGTTCCAGAGCTTGAGACCGTATTTGGCGTCCTCTCTCCCTAAGCGCCGGACATAGAAGGTCCCGACGGCATTATTGAGGTGATCGAACTTGACCGGCCCACGCGGCGTATCGCTCAGACTGACTCGTTTCAGCGCCGCCATGAACCTGTCTTTGTCGCTGGGATCGCCGTTTACCATTTTCAAGCCCGCATCGACCACTTGGCAACTGACATAGATGATGGCGGCGTAGAGGCCGGGAACGACGTCATAATTCTTCAGCATGGCTTCGACGAAGCGCTTGTTTCCGTCGCTATCGAGGTCAAGCGTATAAGGCGAGCAGCTGACGAGACCGAGTGCCTCATCGCCATAGCTCTTGAGCAATGCATCGTCGCCGCCGGTCTCTCCGCTCACCACCGGATATTTGAGTCCGACGCCGGCGTAAGCCTTCATGAAGCGCAGCGGATTGGAGCCGGCGAAGCCCTGACAGACGCCGTCGCAGTCGCCAATCTGCGCGATATAGGGCGTGTAGTCGGGCGTGACCAGCGGCGGCCACAGCTTGGCGACGACGCAGCCGCCATCCTTCTGGAAGGCCGCCTGGAAGCCGCCGATCTGTTCGTACCCGAAGGCGACGTCCTCGGAGAGGGTGACGACACGCTCAAGCTTCAATTCAGTCGCCGCGTAATGTCCCATCGGATGCATCGCCTGCGACGAAGTGGCCCCCGCGCGCAGGAGGTATGGGTTCGGACGGCGCTGCGTGAGGTCATCGGCCGCGGCGACGCTGAACGTCGGCATTTTGTGGTCGCGGATATAGTCGTTGATCGCGTATAATTCGAAGGCCGCGAGCGGGCCGAAAATGACATCGACATTGTCGCGCTCGACCAGTTCCTGAGCCTTGGTTTTCGCGCCGGCAGGGTTGCCGCCGGTGTCGGCGGAGAAGAACTCCACCTTGCGGCCGCCCATCGTATAGTTGCTCTCCTTCAGGAACGTGAGCATGCCCTGTTCCATCTGGATGCCGCCCTGGGCGACCGGACCGGTCTTCACCGTAAGAAGTCCGACCTTCAAGGATGCCGGCTGTGCAATTGCCGGCGCCGGGAAACGGACGAACTCGGCTGCCGCACCGGCGGCGCTTCCTGCCAAGACCGTGCGGCGAGTGAACTTGCGGAACATCGCGGGCTCCCTGACCATTACCTAGGTGCGACTTCGACCGCCTCAATAGCGTGTCTAAATATCTTTTCTCAAGCGCGCGGCGGTCTGGATCAGCCGGCTACGCTACACTAAATACGTCCATCAAATCTCGTGCATTGCGCACGGGGCCGCCACAAGTCTTGGCTGTGAAAATCTTGGCTGTGAAAACCACAGCAGCGCGCTGTGTATCAAACGCGGCATTTTTGCGATCTCCGCGCCATGTCCCGTTCCCCTCCGGAAGCCGGAACGCCGTTGGAGATGATTTCGTAAAATGCGAAGTGCCGCTTTTGCTGTCGGCGAAACTATCGCCGACCTTGAAATCTAATTGCAAAAATGCGGGTCGCTCCTATTCGCTGCACTCGCCCGAACTTTTCGGCTCCCGGTACCTACCGCGGCGACAAGCCGGTGCCGACCAGATGACGGAAATCGGACGACGGATAAACCTTGATCCGTCCTCTGTCGTCTGTCCTCCGTGCTCTGCTACTTCATCAGCTCGACGAAAAGACCGATGATGGTGACGTAGCCGAGCGTGAAAACGACGGTGCGGATGTACGGGATGGCGGCCCAGTAGACGATGGCGTGCGCCAGGCGCAGCCAAAAGAACGACTGCGCCCAAAACGCCGTCATCGCATCGGCCTTGCCGGTCAGTTGAACGAGGATCACCAGCGCGGCAAACGGCGCGAACGTCTCGACGGCATTGATATAAACGCGGTCCGCGCGCTTGCCCCAAAGCGGCACCGGACGCGGCGCCGGATCGACGTAATTCTGCGGGCCAAGGGCCCCGTTGGTCGTCACCTGCGCAACGACATAGGGAATCCACAACGATGCCGTCAGCATGGCCGTGAACGCCAGATATTTCAGATCCGTCGACATTGGATATCGCTCCCCCGGTTTTGATTTACGAATTTTGTCAATCGCTCACTCATCGCAACACGCCGCCTTCGGCTGCACATAACTCGCCGCCGCATCGACGGCTGTGCCCTCGTAGCGGTCGTGGTGGCGAACCCAGGCCATCGACCATTTGAGGCCCTCTTCGTCGCGGCCTTTGGGGACGAGATCGAGGAGATTGTAGGCGCCGATCATAATATCGAGGCCGCGGCCGTAAGTCGAATAGGTATGGAAGATGCCGCCGGCGGTGTCCTTGAAGAACACGCTCGAGCCGGGGCGCTCGTCGCTCGGGAATTTCTCGATGAACTCGTAATTATACATCACCCTGCCGCCGGCCTTCTCCTCCGGCGTCGCCGAGACCTGATAGTCGGCATTGAAATCGCTGCCGAACGACGACACCCATTTGAATTTCCAGCCCATGCGCGTCCTGAACTTCTCGATCTCCGGCAGCGGCGCGCGCGACACCGCGGCGAAGGAGACGTTGCGTTGCGCCAAATGAATCGCCGCGCCGTCGAAATGGTCGGCGATCAGCGAGCAACTCGGGCAGCCTTGCTCCCAGCCGGGGCCGAGCATGAAGTGATAGACGATCAATTGGCTTTTGCCGCCGAACAGATCGTCCAATGACTGCCTGCCGTTCGGCGTATCGAAGACGTAATTCTTTTCGACTTTCTCCCACGGCAGTTCGCGGCGTTTTTTGCTCAGCGCGTCGCGGGCGCGGGAAAACGCTTTTTCCTCGGCCAGATAAGCCTTGCGCGCGGCGATCCATTCGTCGTGCGACACGACTTTGTGCGGTTGCATATCCTGCTCCTCAACTTACGAAAAATACTTCTCCATCTTGTCGAGCGCGCCGGTCCAGCCACCCTGATGGCGGTCGCGCGCGTCGGTGTCGAAGAATTGCTCGTGGGTCAGCGTCAGCAGTGTGCCGTCGCCGTCGGGCTTGAGCAGCACCGTTACCAGCGACTCGCGCTCGGGCATGGTCTTCCACGCCCAGGTGAAAACGAGTTTCTCGTTCGGAACGACCTCGCGATACACGCCGCCGACATCGTGGATCTCGCCGGCGGGGCTTTGCATCACCCAATGATAGCGGCCGCCGACGCGCACGTCGCATTCGGCGCTGACCGCCTTGATCTCGCCCGGCCCCATCCAGCCTTTTACTTTTTCCGGATCGGTCCACGCCGCGAAGACTTTCGCCGGCGGCGCCTTGATCCGGCGCTTGAGGGTGAGGCTCGGTTTGGTGGTTGTGTCGGTGGGCATGACTCTTCTTCCTCTTCCAAAAAGGCGGCGAGACTCGACAGCCGCTCGGACCAGAATTTTTCGTAGCGGTTTAGCCATTCGAACGCCTCGCGCATCGGCGCGGCATCGAGCCGGCAGGCGACGACGCGGCCGGTTTTTGCGCGCGCGACCAATCCGGCGTCGGACAGCACGTCGAGATGCTTCATCACCGCCGGCAGCGAGATTTTGAACGGCGCGGCAAGTTCGCTCACCGAGAGATCGGGCGCCTCGGCGAGCCGCATCACCAGCGCACGTCGCGTCGGGTCGGCAAGCGCGGCAAAGGTGCGGTCGAGGCCGGCGGCTGAAAACTTAACCATATGGTTTAGTATCAGGCGGCAGCGAGGCTGTCAAATCTTTTTCCTCCCCCCGCTCCGCGGGGCCGGATATTACTGACTTCCAATCGCCGCGCTCACCAATTTCACCCCATCCTCGCTCGACCACTCGGCGGGGCCGGCCATGTCGCCGATCTCGCAGCCGGATGGATCGACGAGGACGGTGGTCGGCATGCCGAAGGCTTTGCCGGCTTCTTTCAAGTCCTCGAAGACTTTTGCGCTGGGGTCGGAATAATAGGCGAGATGGGTGACGCCGACCTCTTTGAGAAACTCAAGCGGCTTTTGCGGATCGCGGTTGTCGATATTGACGGCGACGGCGTCAAAGCGCGGGCCGCCGAGCTTGGCCTGCAAGGCGTCGAGCGCCGGCATTTCGCGGCGGCACGGCACGCACCAGGTCGCCCACAGATTGAGAAGCACGGTGCGGCCGCGCCAATCGTTAAGCGTCTTTTCGGCGCCGGTTGCGTCCTTGAAGGTCAGATCCGGCACGCGGAACGGCGTTTGCGCCAGCGCCAGCGCCGCCACTTCGCCGTGGACCAGCGGCGCGATCCGCTGCGCGGTGTTAACCGCCGCCTGGCAGGCCGCATCGGCCGGATTGCCTCGCAGTCGCGCAATCCCGTATACCCCCGCCAGGACCACAACGACACCGACCGCCGCGGCGGCCGAAACCAGCCGCAGCCGGCCGATTTTGCGCAAGCGTGGGGCAGATTGCTCGGTCATCGACGGCAAAACCTCGGCGTGAGCGTCATGAGACAACCTTTAGCAAGCGGCAACCTTTAACAAGCGATCGTCATGAGCAACAAAATGTGGGGCGGGCGGTTCGGCGCGGGACCCGCTTCCGTCATGGCCGACATCAACGCCTCGATCCATTTCGACCACGAGCTGTACCGGCAGGACATCGCCGCCAGCAAGGCGCATGCGGCGATGCTCGCCAAACAAGGCATCATCACGGCGCAGGATGCAAAGCGGATCGCTCACGGTCTAGACACGATCCGCTCGGAGATCGAAGCCGGCAAGTTCGCCTTCAAGGCGGCGCTGGAAGACATTCATATGAATGTCGAGAGCCGGCTCGCCGCATTGATCGGGCCGGCGGCCGGGCGGTTGCACACTGCGCGGTCGCGCAACGACCAGGTCGCGACCGATTTCCGGCTCTGGGTGCGCGACGCCATCGACGAGATCGATGCGGCGCTTGCGGCCTATCAGCACGCGCTCGCGGCCAAAGCGCTCGACCATGCCGCGACCGTCATGCCCGGTTTCACCCACTTGCAGCCCGCGCAGCCGGTGACGTTCGGCCATCATCTTTTGGCCTATGTCGAAATGGCCGCGCGCGACCGCGGCCGATTCGCCGATGCGCGGGCGCGATTAAACGAAAGCCCGCTCGGCTCCGGCGCGCTCGCCGGCACCTCGTTTCCGATCGATCGGGCGATGACCGCGACGGCGCTCGGATTTGCGCGGCCGATGGCGAATTCGCTCGACGCCGTCGCCGACCGCGATTTCGTCTTGGAGACGCTGTCGGCCAGCGCCATCGCGGCGGTGCATCTGTCGCGCTTTGCCGAGGAGATCGTGATCTGGTCGTCGCCGCTCATCGGCCTCATCCGGCTGTCCGACAAATTCACCACCGGCTCCTCGATGATGCCGCAGAAACGCAATCCCGACGCCGCCGAGCTTATTCGCGCCAAGACCGGCCGCATCGTCGGCGCGTTGGTGGCGCTGTTGATGGTGATCAAGGCCCTGCCGCTCGCCTATCAAAAGGATTTGCAGGAAGACAAAGAGGGCACGATCGACGCCATCGGCGCGCTAATCCTGTCGCTCAAGGCCATGACCGGGATGGTGCGGGATCTTAAGCCCGACGTGGCGCGGATGCGGCAGGCGGCCGGGGAGGGGTACTCCACCGCCACCGATCTTGCGGATTTTCTCACCCGCAGGCTCGACCTGCCGTTCCGCGAGGCGCACCGGATCACCGGCCGCATCGTCGCCAAGGCGGCGGCGGCGGGCGTCGCGCTCGACCGGGTGCCGCTGCAAACCATGCAGGCGATCGAGCCCAGGATCACCGGCAAGATCGCCAAGGCGGCGGTCGCCGCGCTCGCGGTCGGCAATTCGGTGAAAAGCCGCAAGGGTTACGGCGGCACGGCGCCGAATAACGTGCGCCGCGAGGCCAAACGCTGGCTCAAACGGCTGAAAGCCAAAACGTAAAGCGGCTGGCAAGACATTGCCGACACAATGTCGCCGCCGGTGTGCGCTGTGCTATGCTGCGAGCCGAAAAAGCCTTTGGGATGCGTGCTTTGACTAGGGGTCGTGGGACTATCCGTATCGCTCTGGCCGCGGCCGGCATGGCCGCGCTGGCGCTTTCCGGCTGCGGCCGGGCGGGACCGCTCGAACTGCCGCCGGGCCCGGCGCCGAGCGCGCCGGCGGCGACCTCGCAGCTGACCTTGCCGGACGGCTCCCCCGCTCCCGGTTCGCCGCAGGACCCCGCCTTGAAAAACGGCTTCGACGCCCAGGGCAATCCGGTGGCGACGCCGGGTGAGAAGAAATCGTTTATCCTCGATCCGCTGCTAAATTAGGCCTCGTCATTGCGAGCGGAGCGAAGCAATCCAGTCGGGATGCTCGGAGGCCGCTGCTGGATTGCTTCGTCGCTTCGCTCCTCGCAATGACACAACGCATGCATTAAACACCTGCCATGCATCATTTCGCCTATCGCGACGGCGTGCTGCACGCCGAAGCGGTCGATCTTGCCGCGCTGGCGCAAGCCGTCGGCACGCCGTTTTATTGCTATTCGAGCGCGACCATCGAGCGCCACTATAGGGTGTTCGCCGGTGCGTTTGCCGACGTCGACGCGCTGGTGTGCTACGCGCTGAAGGCGAATTCCAATCAGGCCGTGATCGCGACGCTGGCCAAGCTCGGCGCCGGCGCCGACGTCGTCTCCGAAGGCGAACTTATTCGCGCGCGCCGCGCCGGCATCGCACCGGACAAGATCATGTTCTCCGGCATCGGCAAGACCGCGCGCGAGCTGGCGCTCGCGGTGGACGAGAACATTCTCTGCGTCAACGTCGAATCCGAGCCGGAGCTTGAACTGCTTGCCGGCATCGCCGCCGCCAAGGGCCGCACCGCGGATATTTCGATCCGCGTCAATCCGGATATCGATCCGAAGACCCACGCCAAGATCGCGACCGGCCGGGCCGAGAACAAATTCGGCATTCCGATCAGCCGCGCGCGCGAGGTCTATGCCCATGCGGCGAAGCTCAAGGGCGTGCGCGTGATCGGCGTCGACATGCATATCGGCAGCCAGATCGTCGCGCTCGATCCGTTCGGCGCGGCGTTTGCGCTGTTGGCCGACTTCGTCGGCGCGCTGCGCGCCGACGGCCACGTCATCGGCCATATCGATCTCGGCGGCGGCCTGGGCATTCCCTATCGCGAGGACAACGAGCCGCCGCCGGATCCCGACGCCTATGCCGCGGTCGTCAAGCGCGCCACGCATGATCTCGGCTGCAAGCTGATTTTCGAGCCGGGCCGGCTGATCGTCGGCAATGCCGGCGTGCTGGTGACGCGGGTCATTTACGTCAAGCACGGCGAGGCCAAGACCTTCGTCATCGTCGACGCCGGGATGAACGACCTGATCCGCCCGACGCTTTACGACGCCCACCACGACATCCGGCCGGTGCGCGAAGCGAACGAGGGGACCGCGCAAATCATCGCCGACGTGGTCGGCCCGGTCTGCGAATCGGGCGACTTCCTGGCGCTCGACCGCGCCATGGCCGCGCCGCGGTCGGGCGACCTCCTTGCGGTCATGAGCGCCGGGGCCTATGGCGCGGTCGAGGCCGGCACCTATAACAGCCGCCCGCTGATCCCCGAAGTGCTTGTTCGCAAAGACGAATGGGCGCTCATTCGGCCGCGCCAGACCGCCGAAGAATTGATCGCACTCGACCGCCTGCCGGCTTGGCTGTGACTTGGCTGTGAGCTTGGCGCCGATCTTGCTTAACCGACGTTATCCCGGGTCGCGGTGCCTTGAATCGGCCCCCATGTTAAACTGTTGTCCGGACAACAGATGTCGCAAAATTTCGCGGCGGAGAGCTTGGTGAGCGAACAGCCCGTGCCACGTCCGGCATCCGAAGACGGCGCGTCGGCGCCACGCGCGCTCTTGGCAGCGGCGCTGCGGCGCGCGCGCTGGACCATATTGTGGGAGCGGCTGTGGCCGGCGCTGGCGACGCTTGCCACCGCGGTCGGATTGTTTCTCGCCCTGTCCTGGCTCGGGCTCTGGCTGTGGCTGCCGCCGCTCGGGCGAACGCTGGCGGTGCTCGGCTTTGCCGCCGCGGCGATCGCGGCGCTCTTGCCGTTCGGCCGGTTGCGCATGCCGGCGGCGGCCGAGGGCTTGCGCCGGCTCGATCGCGGCAGCGGGCTTCGCCATCGTCCGGCGACCGCGATCGCCGACGAACTCGCGGTTACGTCGAAAGATCCCTATTCGCTGGCGCTATGGCACGCCCATGTCGAGCGCGCCTTGCAAGCCGCGCGCGCGCTGACGCCCGGCAAGCCCGCCCCGCGCGTCGCCCGGCGCGACCCCTATGCGCTGCGCGCGCTTGTGCTGCTCGCCTGCATCGCGACGTTCTTTGCCGCCGGCGGCGAACGCTGGAAGCGCGTCGCCGTGGCATTCGACTGGCAGGGCGTGGTGCTGCCGGCGAATTTCCGCGTCGACGCCTGGGTGGTGCCGCCGGCTTATACCGGCAAGCCGCCGCTGGTGCTGCCCGGCATTCATCCCGGCGAGACGGCGACGGCGCAGGCGCAGGACGGACCCTATGCGGTGCCGGTCAATTCGACGCTGATCGTGCGCTCGACCGGCCAGATCGGCCTTCAGGTTTCCGGCACCGGCGGCGTCACCGCCGCCAAAGACGCGGTACAGGCCCCGGCCGGCACCACGGAGCACCGCTTCACGATCGCCGCGACCGGGACCGCGACGCTGCGCGGCGCCGGCGACGATCTGACCTGGCCGTTCAACGCCATCCCCGATCTGCCGCCGAGCATCGAACTGACCAAGGATCCCGAGCAGCAAAATCGCGGCTCGCTGTTGTTGTCCTACCGGCTCGAAGACGATTACGGGGTGACCCAAGCCGAGGCCACCTTTACGCGTAAGGACGATCCGGTCGCGGCCGGCAAGCCGCCGCCGCATCCGCTCTACGGCCCGCCCGATTTCGCGCTGGTTCTGCCGCAGGCGCGCACCAAGAACGGCGTCGGCCAGACCATCAAGGATCTGACCGACCATCCCTGGGCCGGCGCCGCAGTGACGATGACGCTCGTTGCCCACGACGAAGGCGGCAATATCGGCAAGAGCGAGCCGTTCTCCTTCCGCCTGCCCGAGCGCGTCTTCACCAAGCCGTTGGCGCGGGCGCTTATCGAACAGCGGCGCAATCTCGCGCTCGACGCCAATGCGCGCCCGATTGTCATCACCGCGCTCGACGCGCTGGCGCTGGCGCCGGAGAAATTCGCGCCGGATGCCGGGGTCTATCTCGGGCTGCGCTCGATCTTCTGGTCGCTCGTTCGCGCCAAGACCGACGACGACCTGCGCGATGTGGTCGGGCGGCTGTGGCAGATGGCGGTCGATATCGAGGACGGCGACGTTGCCGACGCCCAGAACGCGCTGCGCAACGCCGAGAACGCGCTGCAGCAGGCGCTCGAGCGCGGCGCCAGCGACGCCGAGATCAAGGCGCTCATGGACCAATTGCGCGCGGCGATGAACCGCTACATGCAGGCGATGGCCCAGCAATTGCGTAACCGCCAGGAGCTGGCCCGGCCGCTCGATCCCAATACCCGCATGTTGAGCCAGCGCGATCTGCAAAGCATGCTCGACCGGCTGGAAAACATGGCGCGCAGCGGCGCCAAGGACGCCGCGCAGCAATTGCTCCAACAGCTCGAACAGATGATGGAAAACCTGCAAATGGCGACGCCGGAAGACGACGGCGACATGGGCCAGGAGATGATGTCGGAGCTCGACGATCTGGGCGACATGATCCGCCAGCAGCAGGATTTGCGCGACCGCACCTTCAAACAGGGCCAGGATCAGCGCCGGCAGGACGCAGAGCGCGGCCTCGGCAAGCCGGGCCGGCCGCAGCAGCCCGGCAACGCCATGGGCGATCTGCAACAAAACCAGCAGGCGCTGCGCGACCGGCTCAACAAATTGCTCGACGATCTCAAAAGCCACGGCTTTGGCCAGGGCCAGCAAGGCCGGCAGGGCGAGCCGGAGGCGGGCCAAAATCAAGGACAAGATCAGGGCCAGAATCAAGACCAGGATCAGATGAACGAGCTCGGCCGCGCCGGCGAGGCGATGGGCGAAGCCGCGGGCGAACTCGGCGAGGGCAACTCCGACAGCGCGGTGGATTCCCAAGGCCGCGCGCTCGACGCGCTGCGCCAGGGCGCGCAAGGTCTCGCCCAATCGATGCAGCAGCAGATGGGGCAGGGCACCGGCGCGGGCCGCAGCGGCCGGCTCGGCACCGCGCGCGAGGGTCAAGAGACCGATCCGCTCGGCCGGCCGCTGCGCGGCCGCGACTATGGCGACGACTCAAGCGTCAAGGTGCCGGGCGACATCGACGTGCAGCGCGCCCGCCGCATCATCGACGAATTGCGCAAGCGCTACGGCGACTTCGCCCGCCCGCAGGAAGAGCTCGATTACATCCAGCGGCTGTTGAAGGATTATTGAGCCTGAACTTGCTGCGCGCAACTCCCTCCCCCTTGTGGGGAGGGTGGGGTGGGGGTCGGGAGGGAAGTCGCAATCGTCGAAGCCCGCAAGTCACCTCACGACCCCCACCCCTAACCCCTCCCCACAAGGGGGAGGGGAATCACCAGGCCGATTGTGCGCGGCATGTTCCACCGGTGCCTCAGCCATCGGCTAGCTGCGTTGACACCCCGCGCCAACGGCCTATTTTAAGGGGCGTTCCGAGGGGTGCCCGAAAGCGGGCTGAGAAAAACCCTTTGAACCTGATCCGGGTCATGCCGGCGAAGGGACGGAAACTTCTTCCAAAGCCGCCCCCGCCTCTTATCCGGACCTCATCCTGAGGAGGCCGCGCAGCGGCCGTCTCGAAGGATGGGCGAGTTAGGCCTCATGCTTCGAGACGCGCGTTCCGCGCTCCTCAGCATGAGGAGGAGATGACGAGGAGCCGCCGATGAATAAGCCGCTGTCCGAATCCGACCTCGCCACGCCGACAGTCACGACCGGCCCGATCGCCGGCTCGCGCAAAATCTACGCGGTGCCGGAGGGCGCGCCCGATCTGCGGGTGCCGCTGCGCGAAATTCCGCTCGATGCGAGTTCCGGCGAAGAGCCGGTGCGGGTTTACGATCCCTCCGGGCCCTATACCGACAACGATGTCGCGATCGAAGTCGAGCGCGGGCTCAAACGCACGCGCGTACAATGGGTGCGCGAGCGCGGCGGCGTCGAGGACTACGATGGCCGGCCGATCAGGCCGGTCGACAACGGCAACGTCTCCGGCAAGCATCTCGCGCGCAACTTTCCCAACACGCCGCGGCCGATGCGGGCAAATTCTTCGAGCCTCCCCCTGCAGGGGGGAGGCCGGCCGGCGCAGCCGGCCAGGATGGGGCAGTCGCCCGAGCAAGGCCCCACCCCGGCGCTTCGCGCCGGCCCTCCCCCTGCAGGGGAGGGTAAAGAGCATCCGCTTACCCAACTGGAATGGGCGCGCTCCGGCGTCATCACCAAGGAAATGATCTACGTCGCCGAGCGCGAAAATCTCGGGCGCAAAAAAATGCTCGACGTGGCGCAAGCCGCCCATGACGACGGCGAGAGTTTTGGCGCGTCGGTGCCGCTTTACGTCACGCCGGAATTCGTGCGCTCGGAAGTGGCCCGCGGCCGCGCGATCATCCCGTCCAACATCAATCACGGCGAGCTCGAGCCGATGGCGATCGGGCGCAACTTTCTCACGAAAATAAATGCCAATATCGGCAACTCCGCCGTCACCTCCTCGGTCGAGGAGGAAGTCGAGAAAATGGTGTGGGCGATCCGCTGGGGCGCCGACACGGTGATGGACCTGTCCACCGGGCGCAACATCCACAACACTCGCGAATGGATTTTGCGCAATTCGCCGGTGCCGATCGGAACCGTGCCGATCTACCAAGCCCTGGAAAAGGTCAACGGCGACCCCGTCAAGCTCGACTGGGAGTGCTACAAGGACACGCTGATCGAGCAATGCGAGCAGGGCGTCGATTATTTCACCATCCATGCCGGCGTACGGCTCGGCTACATTCATCTGACGGCTAATCGCGTCACCGGCATCGTCTCGCGCGGCGGCTCGATCATGGCGAAGTGGTGCCTGGCGCATCACAAGGAGAGCTTCCTCTACGAGCGCTTCGACGAAATTTGCGAGTTGATGCGGCGCTACGACGTGTCGTTCTCATTGGGCGACGGCTTGCGCCCCGGCTCGATCCGCGACGCCAACGACCGCGCCCAATTCGCCGAGCTCGAGACGCTCGGCGAATTGACCAAGATCGCCTGGGCGAAGGGCTGCCAGGTGATGATCGAAGGCCCCGGCCACGTGCCGCTGCACAAGATCAAGATCAATGTCGACAAGCAGCTGAAAGAGTGCGGCGAGGCGCCGTTCTATACGCTCGGGCCCCTGGTCACCGACATCGCGCCGGCCTACGACCACATCACCTCGGCGATCGGCGCCGCCATGATCGGCTGGTTCGGCACCGCCATGCTCTGCTACGTCACGCCGAAGGAGCATCTCGGCCTGCCCGACAGGAACGACGTCAAGGACGGCGTCATCGCCTACAAGATCGCAGCGCACGCCGCGGATTTGGCCAAGGGCCATCCCGCCGCGCAATTGCGCGACGACGCGTTAAGCCGTGCGCGCTTCGAGTTCCGCTGGAAGGACCAGTTCAACCTGTCGCTCGACCCCGACACCGCGCTCAAATACCACGACGAGACGCTGCCCAAGGAAGCCCACAAAGTCGCGCATTTCTGCTCGATGTGTGGGCCGAAGTTCTGCTCGATGAAGATCACGGCCGACGTTCGGGAATACGCTTCGGGGCTGACCGACAACGAAAAGGCCGCGCTTTATCCGGAGGCGGCGCAGGCCGGCATGGACCAGATGTCGAAGAAGTTTATCGACATGGGAGCGGAGGTTTATGTCGATAAGGCGGAAGCTGCTAAAGAGGCGAATAAAGCGCTCTGACGGAAGGTGACTTGTCCGCCGTAACTCGCCAAGCGAGCGAAGGCGGAAGGAGAATAAAAAGGCGCTCTGAAAATCACCTCTCCCCTTGCGGGAGAGGTCGCCGCACCGAAGGTGCGGCGGGTGAGGGCCTTCGCGCTCTCCGTCGTCATGCCCGGGCTTGACCCGGGAATCCATGCTGAGATGCATCATGACAAGTCGGGACGACAAGCCAAAAGGAATTGATTTTGAAAAGATGAAAGCCGCTCTCAGGCGAGCCGCTTATAGGGCACTCCATGGCACGCGCGAGGAGCGTTCGGGACGGTATCTGCCCGGCAAGCGGCGGAATGGCTCGACGGCCCGTCGTGCATCGAAGCAGGCGAGCGCAAGCAATCGTCGCTCGGATGAGCGAAGCGATATCTGGGATTTTTATCCCGGCCTGTAACGATATAATCGCACAGGTTGCAAACGAAAAATCTTTATAGCATAGTTCGCTGGGTCGAGAGATTACGTCAACCTATCTGAGAATGCCGTGTCCAGCTTCACCTCATGGCTTGTAGCCAACCCAATTTACGGATTTGCCGGTCTTGTCGGATTATGCATCGGCATTTTCTATGGATTTGATGGTTGGAGAGGAGATACGGCTGATATCGCTTTTAAGGACTCCCCACGAATCAAGAACCTGATTTGGGTTTTGGGACCCGGAGTTACTGCATTCTTCGGCGATGTTAAGGCGTTAAATCCAAATGTTGATAAGGCTCTGCTGCTGCTGGCATACTTTCTTCCCTGCTTTCTGTCCGGCACATTGGTTGTCGGATTCTGGGGTATCGTGATTGGTGCTAGCCGAGCTTTTATTTCGCTAAAGAAAAAATCCAATGGCTATACCGTTGTCGATGCCGTTGGCGATTACTTCTTTTACGGTTACCGCTACTACCGGGCCAAGTCCGACAAAAATCAAGCTCTCGCGCAAAGTCACGGCATACGAATTGCATTGTTCCTAGACGTTGATCTGACAATTACGGAAGAGCCGATCCAAACTGTTTATGCGCGCGAGTTGGGCGTTAAGGAAAAAGTAGATGAACTCGACCAAAAATATCAGGCGAAGGAAATTACCTCTGAGGCATTTGGAAAAGGGCTAATATCATCATTTGCCAGCCAAAACTTTACAAAGGATAAGGCCGACGCTCTCTTCGACAAAGTTCAACTCAAGGATGGAGTGGACAAACTGTTCGCCCTGCAAGATCGTGGTGTCGTAATCTATCTCGTATCTTCCGGCCCAAACTACTATGTTGATAAACTTGCCAATCTCAACAAAATTCCGCCAGAAAGGGTTCGCTGTTCAAAGTACTATTTTCTAAATCGCGGCGTTATTAGCAAATGCGATGCGGTGGACGACGATGATAAGATAAATTTCGTTGTAAAAGAAAGAGTAAAATACAGCATCACGATGGGCGTTGGAGATAACGAGCAGCACGATAAATTCGTTACGTTGTGCACGATCGCAATCTTGACTACGCCGGACAGTAATTACTTTCATCTTCCCAATTTGGATACGTTAATAACAATGATCGAGAATATGTTGGCTGCAATTTGAGCATTTAATCAAGAGGGCGCATTTTTGCGCGCAGTGTTCGTAGATTTGTCCAGATCAAGTCCGGCAATGACGAAATAACGAGTAAGACGTGGATGACCGGGCAAACCCCGGCCATCACCGCCACTCGAACACCGAGACGCTTCGCCGCTTACTTCAGCGACAACGCCAGTCCGCTCAAATCCAGGCTGACGATCAGGCCGTTCTGCTCGCCGGTGAGGGTGAGCACGGCGCCGCGTTGGTTGGCGAGGACGATGGCCTGTGCGCCCCGAATCCCGACGCAGCTTGCGCGCCTATTTCAATTCCATCGCGGCACGTACACGCGCTTCGTTCGCTGCCAGCCAAGCAAATTTCTTTTCAAACAGCGTATCGTCCCAGAACAGATTTTCCCAACCGTGCGATAGCGCCGAATAACTGCGAGAGGTAAACTCGCCAAACAGCCACTTTCCCGTTTTTAATTGCTCCAGCGCTTCGTGGCATTCGCGCTCGTCGCGCTCGCACAAAGCCCGGAGTTCGGTCAGCGCTGCGCTTTGCTCGGGGGCGCCGATCAAGAGATATCCATCCCTCGCGATATTGATAATCTCCCGCCACTCCCCGAAGCAGTTCCATAGAAACTGCGCCCAGCCGCCGTTGCTTATATTGTACTCAATCGCCCCGAAGGCTGGAATCATTTTGATTTCAAGTGGTGGCGCCTCCGTCGCAGGTCGGCCGTACCAAGTCGGTCCGTTAGGATAATTTCGCTCGAGCCAATCGGAAATTATCCGCTCAGTGCGTTCGCCATCTGACATGAACGCAGCCTCCGTGGATCGCAAGCCCGGCGGCCTCTCCTCTCTCGAACACCGAAACGCTCCCCCGCTTACTTCAGCGACAACGCCAGTCCGCTCAAATCCAGGCTGACGATCAGGCCGTTCTGCTCGCCGGTGAGGGTGAGCACGGCGCCGCGTTGGTTGGCGAGGACGATGGCCTGCGCGCCCTTGATGGCGGCTGCGCCGGCGCCGGCCTGGGCGTAGACGCCGTTGACGTCGGACGGGCGGTTGATATTGCTGACGGTGCCATGGAAGTGCGTCTCCGAGGCGCCGAAGGTGAAGCCGTAACTCAACCCGCCGATCGACAGCGGATAGCTGCGGCCCTGGAACGTCAGCACGCCCGAGCCGGCCGAGCCCCCGACGATGAAGCCTGCCTTGAAGATGCGGATGCTGATGGTGCCGCTTTCGGCGTTCGCAACCGACACCGCGCCGACGAGCGCCGCGATGGCGAGGAGGCCTACTCTCAATCCCGACAAGACTTTCGTCCCCGACAAGACTTTCGTCCCCGACAAGACTTTCATCCCCGACAAGACTTGCATGGTAAGTTCTCCCTCACCTCAAAGGCGCCACAGCGCATGGCCGATTCCGCACTGTACCTCGGCGCCATGACGGGCGCCATGACGCGCGCATCGAGCGGGCGTGAGGGTTACTCCGCTCATTCCCGCGTATGCGCGGTAGGATGGGTTGAGCGCTTGCGAAACCCATCACTCATCCTCGCCGCCCGACGATGGGTATCGCTTCGCTCCACCCATCCTACGCTCTCATCCTCGCCGCCCTATGATGGGTATCGCTTCCGCCTTCGCTCGATTACGAGCTTCGGCGGACAAGTCGCTCCACCCATCCTACGCGCTGCGTCGCGACGCGGAGCGGGCAGGAGGAGCGTGCGGCTGGTCCGCCTAACCGTTCCGCCCTTCCTTGGCTTGTCCGGCCAAAAACTCCGACAAGGTGCTCTTGTCTTTTTTCTTGGCTTTTCGTTTTGGAGCGGCCGGCTGCGGCGGCGGAGCGGCGGCGTCGCGGGCCATGCGGAGCGCCTTGAGCCGCTCGGTCTTGGCGCGCAAGGCCGCGGCTGCGCTCTCGTAATCCGACGTCGCCTTTTTGGCGTCGCTGGCGCGCTGCAATTTCGCGAACTGGTTGTTGGCCTCGTATTTACTGGATTTATTGGATTTCTCGGTCATTGCGGTTCCATTTCGGAGAATCGATAAAGTCCTCATTGGCATAGCAGGCCGCGGGCGGAATCGGCGGGAAATCGCCTGCCTGCCCGCCGATCGATCCACGGACGCACGGCCGGCGAGCATGAGGAAGAAAGTCATTCGCCCCCGCGCGGCGGGGATCCCGTTGCGGGGGAGGATGGAGGACGCGACTTCTGCTATAAGCATGCGCGGCGTCAGGTCGCGGATTAAGGGGAGGGGCCAATGGCCAAGAGCGCTGCAAAACCCGCCGAGAGGGCCGCTGCGGACGATAACGCCGTCACGCCGAGACCGCCGGTGATTTCGGATTACGGTTTGGCGCTGACCGTCTATATTTTATATCTGCTCGGCTTTTTCACCGGTCTGACCGCGGCGATCGGCCTCCTCATCGCCGCGATGCAAGCCGACCGCGCCGACCCGGTCAGCCGCACTCATTTCCGGTTTCAGGTCAGGACGTTCTGGATCGGGCTCTTGTTCCTCGTCGTCGGCGTCGTCGCGCTGCACGTCGCGATTGGCGCGCTGATCTTGCTGTGGTGGGTGATCTGGACCTTGATCCGCTGCGTCAAAGGCCTGTTGGCCTTGAACGCCGGCGAACCGATCGGCGATCCGGAGTTGTGGTTTTTCGGCTGAGCAGGCGTAGGGGCGGCCCTGGTGGCCGCCCGCCGGCGAACGTGCCGGCGCATCCCGGGCGCCCACGAGGGGCGCCCCTACGGCGCCCCCAAAATCACGTCACCGTGAACGCGACCGGCTCTTGACATCGGTCCCCGTTTTGGTTATATATTGAGACGAATCATTCTCGCCCGTAAGGACGCCGTGCGGAGGCATATCGCACGGTCGGGGCGAGGACGGTGCCTGCGGGCGGATTTGCAACCCGCTCCCGGGCGGTCCGGGCATCATGCCTGCCGGCATTACGACCGGCATGCGAGGTGCGTCGCTGGATGTGGGCTTGGCTGTCGGCGGAGTGACCCCCGCCCCTTGGACGGTCTTTCCCACGAAGCCTGGCCCGGATCGCACCAAGGGACCACACACCCCTTGGGAAGAGCCGCGGTGGAACGCCGGCAGGCGAGCGCGCCCGACAGCGGAAGGGGCGGCGCAAGCCGCCCTCTCCGTGGCGCGCCGCCGTGCCCGCTGGCACGGCGTCTTGCACTACTGCGTCTGCCGGCGTTCCGCTTCCTTGCTTTTCTTTCTTCCTTCCTTCGTAGCCCGGATTGAGCGCAGCGAAAGCCGGGGTGGGCATTGAAGCTTCTCGGAAGCTTCGCGATCGTTCCCGGCTTTCGCTCCGCTCAATCCGGGCTACAGTTCGTCGCTGTTTGACAACCTCGCGCGCAAAAACGCGCCGCGAGAACGGATGAACTCATCCTTCCCCGTTTCCACGGGGCAGGACGATCGCGCTATGCTCGCGAACAGCATACGGGAGGGCACCATGCCGGGACTTCTGCAAAATCACATCGCCGTCGTCACCGGCGCGGGATCGGGGATCGGCCGCGCCATTGCGCTGGGCTATGCGCGCGAGGGTGCACGGCTTGCCGTGCTCGACATCAACGCCGAGGCCGCGGCCAAGACCGCAGCGGAGATCGGCGGCGCCGGCGGCAAGGCGCAGGCCTTCACGCTCGACGTCACCGATCGCATGGCTTGCCGCGACATCGCGGCCAAGGTCGCAAGCGAGGTCGGTGCGGTCTCGATCCTGGTCAACAATGCCGGCATCAACCGGCGCAACGGCTTTGCCGGCGACGTCGACGCCGTGGTCAAGGACTGGGCCGACATCATGGCGGTCAACCTCAACGGCCTATTCAACGTCACGCACGCGTTCTTCGCGCCGCTGCGTGCGCAAAAGGGGCGCATCGTCAATATTGCTTCGATCCAGTCCTTCATGCATGTGCGCACGCCGAACTCGCCGGCCTACACCACCTCCAAGCATGGCGTGCTCGGCTTTACCCGCGCGCTCGCCGCCGAATTGGGCAAGGACGGCGTGCGCGTCAACGCCATCGGCCCCGGCCTGATCGAGACGCCGCTCAACGAAAAAGTGCGCGCCAGCCAGCCGGAGATCGTGAAGATTTTTCTCGACCACACCCCGCTCGGCCGCACCGGCAAGCCGGAGGATATCGTCGGCCCGGCGGTCTTCCTCGCCTCGGATCTGTCGGCCTATGTCACCGGCGCGATCGTGATGGCCGACGGCGGCTACCGGGCGATTTGATCGCGAAGCGCCGCGCCTCACTGAAAGCGCGGAACGAGCCGAATCTGTGCGGCCGGGGCCAGCTTTCGCCGATGGCGCAAGTTGTGTAACGTCAGGCGCTCCGGCCTATCAGTCACCCCGATCCCGATACCAGTTTTGGAGGCGCCGCCGTGTATCTCTCGAATGAAAGTCTTGTTGTGATCTTGCTGGTCGGTCTGATTGCCGGCTACCTGGCGGGCCATATCGTGCGCGGCGCCGGCTTCGGATTGATCGGCGATCTCGTTGTCGGCGTTGTCGGCGCCTTCATCGGCGATTGGCTGTTGCCGCAACTCGGCATCCATCTCGGCAGCGGAATTATCTCCGCGGTCGTCAACGCCACCATCGGTGCCGTCCTGCTTTTGCTGGTGGTTCGGATTGTCCGCGGCGGCGGTTGGGGCAGGCGGCGGTGGTGATCGCCGGCGGAGTTCGGATCAAGCCTTCGGGCCGCGCCATGCGCGCCTGAGAGTGGCGAAATTTCCGCTGGAGTGCCTAGATTCCAGGCTCTAATGAACCCAACCCGGTTCGAGTTTCCGATGCCGCTTCGCCGCGCCGGCGGCGCGAACCAATGAATTTTGCTGTTCCAACAATTCGGCGCAGCGTATCCATCGCTCCGCCATGCGACGCCATGTCGATCTGTTCTCGGCACTGGGCGTGAATTTCGCCATAAGCTCGCATTCGGCGGCAAATCTCAGGAATCGATCCGAGGCGTTCATTGGCCGATCTCCGTACTTGCATTGTACTTGCATCGGGCAAGCGATGGAGCAAAACGCCAATCGCCTTGAAACGTTCCGGCCGAGCCTGAACAAATTTTAGGCTCCGGGTTCCTTGCGTCGCATGCGTTTGCCGGTTCCGCCTTCCGGTTCCGTGCTGCCATCGTGGGCTTGGCATCGCTGCCTGGTGTAGCGTTGCGAAGCGCAGCGTTGCGAACTGCGCGGCGCGCTATTTTGCTTTCACCTGATCCGCGGTTTTGAGGATGATCTCGGGCTTGCCTTTGTAGAGACTGACCGGCCCGGTAACAGCCACGGTCTTGCCGTCGAGCGCCTTGACGTTGGGAAACTTGCCGGCGTCGTCGGTGAAAATCACCGCTGCAAAGGCATTATCGGGATAGCGGCCGCCGATGTCGATGAAGGTCATGCCGGAACGGGCGGTATAGACGTTGCCGACCGCGCCTTCGACCGTGACCGTCTGGCCGACATGGGTCTTGGCGTCTGCCGCCGCGATGGTCTGAGTTTGCGCCAGCGCCGGCGCGGCGAGAAGCACAAAGCCAACAGCCAGAACGAGCGTTTTCATTTTCGCCTCCCGAAATTCGCTGCTGTCAGACATTCTAGAACAAAACAGGAACACAAAATCCGGGCGGCGTCAAGCTGCGTCTTCGGGCGGCGCTACTTGCCCGCCGCCTTGCGCAAGGCTGCGTTGATGCGGTCCTGCCAGCCCGGGCCGTCGTCCTGGAAAAAATCCAGCACGTCGCGGTCGATGCGCAGCGACACCATCTCCTTGGCACCGGGCAGCGATGGCGGTTTCGGCGGTAACGGCGGCAAGTCCGCAGGCTTTGGCGCGGTCGCCGCCTTGAACGCGTTCTCGGCCGCGGTGCGGGCATCGGGGATGCGCCGAGCCATGATAGTCTCCTCGTTCGTCTTTATCTTGCCGGATTGTACGCCAAGCGGAACGGCGCGGGAGGTGCCTGTGTACAAAGCGGTGTTGTGCCTCGCGCTCGTTCTGGCGACCACCGCATCGGCCGGCGCCGCCGGCAAGCGGCTGATCGCGGCGATCTGCACCCAGAAAGGCGGCCGCACCGCGAGCGGGGAGTTGTTTTCGCCGGCAAAGCTCACCGCCGCGCACCGCACCTTGGCGTTCGGCACGCTGGTCCGCGTCACCGATCTGCGCAACGGCCGCAGCGTCGTGGTGCGGATCAACGATCGCGGACCGTTCAACAAGGGCCGGGCCATCGACCTGTCGCCGGCCGCGGCGCGGCAGCTGCATTTCTCGGGCCTCGCGCCGGTTGAGCTCCAAGTGGTCAAGCCGCATCGCTGACCGCGCGCAACAGCGTGAGCAGCGCGGTGTTAAGCGGAGTGGCGATGCCGTGGCGCGCGCCGGCTGACGACGATGGCGCCGTTGAGCGCGTCGATTTCGAGCCGGCGCCCGGCGAGCCGGTCGAAATACATCGAGGTGCCGAGCTCGCCGGAAAACGTGAAAGCATCGCCGAGCGTGCGCTCGGCTTCGTCGTCGACGAGTTTGGCGCCTTCGGCGCGGCCGACCGCAATCGCTTCGGCGAGCAGCGCCAGACATAGCTCCTTGATGTCCGGCCGCCGCAGCACCGCCTGCCGCTGCATCGTCAGCGCGGTCATCGGACTGGCCACCGCATTGACCAGGAGCTTGCGCCAGGCGAGCGTGATGAAGTCGGCGCCGCGCTCGACCCGCAGCGGCGTGCCGGCGAACAGTTGCGCAAAAGCCCGCGCCGGCGGCGTTGTCAGGCACGACGAAATCGCTGTTGGCGCCCTGCCGCAGCCGCACACGGTCCGGCGCCAGCCGCTCGCCGTTGTAATAGACGATCACCGGCAGCACCTCCGCGCCGCCGGCATACGGGGCGACGCGGGCGACGTGATCGATACCGTTTTGCAACACCGCGACGCGGGTTTGCGGCGTGCACAGGCGTTGCAGCCATGGCGCCGCGGCGTCGGTCTGGTGCGTCTTGGTGCAGAGCAGCACCCAGTCGACCGCGCTAGCCTCGCGCCGGATCGGTCAGCGCGCGCAGCGGCAGTTCGACCGTGCCCTGCGGCGCATCCAGAATGAGCCGATCGATCGGCCGGCGCACGCAGGCAACGACATCGTGCCGGCCGGCCGCGGCGAGACAGCCGGCGGCAACCCCGCCGATGCTGCCCAGCCCGACCACGGCCACGGTCAAACGCTGCGCTCTTGCCGACATCCCGCCATGGTCGGGCAGATCGCGGCAAAGTCAAATTCGTCGGAGCGAGCCTACCAATGATCCGGTGTCGGCTTGACCGGGGGCCCGCCATATGGCCCGCCGCCAAAGCCGGAATAGGGCGCGCCATAGTCATAGACGCCGCGATATGGCGTGCCACCGTCGGAGTAGCCGCGGTGTGACGCGCCATGGTCATCATAAGTGCGGTCGCTGACGCGTCCATTCGGGCCATAAACCGACTGACTCTGCGCCAAGGTGGCCGTTGTTGTGCCCACCAGCGCAGTTGCGGCCGCGCTCACGAGCAACGCCGAGGCCAAGACGATTTTGCGTAACGTCATCGTTGCGACTCCGCGCTGTTGCCGCGACCCGGGGCGTCGACGCGGTCATATTCGTACCAGTC
Source organism: uncultured Alphaproteobacteria bacterium (assembly GCA_963729335.1). Classification (GTDB taxonomy): domain Bacteria; phylum Pseudomonadota; class Alphaproteobacteria; order Rhizobiales; family Xanthobacteraceae; genus BOG-931. The sequence goes on along the minus strand of CAVSNN010000008.1, from coordinate 201,906 downwards.
GCCGCCATAGCCCGGAGCGAAATCGTAGATGCCGTAACCCGGCGCGTAATCGTACACGCCGGCTCCCGGACCGGTGTCATAAGGGCCATAGCCGTAGGGCGCACCGGCATAGACATAACCTTGCGCCCACGACGCCGACGTTGCGGCAACGACAAAGCCGGCTGCGACGAGAAGCTTTTTCATGATTCGGCCTCCATTTGCTCATGCCATCGGGAGGCAACCGCCGACGGTCCATTCCGTTCGTTCACAAGATTTTGCAAAGCCGGAAATGTCCCCGGTTCCGAGTTCCGCTTCCGCGTGTCGGGCGCGGCGTTTCGCGCTCCTCTCCGGCCCATACGGATTCGATGTCGATTTGACCGGCGTCCAATCCGGGTTAGGCTCGTTGCATTCGCCACAAAGCTGCCACGCCATGTCCGACTATCTCGAATTCGATCCCGCGCTTGTCGACAAGCGCCAAGTCTATCGGCTGCTGATCGGCTCGGTCGTGCCGCGGCCGATCGGCTGGGCTTCGACGGTGAGCAAGAACGGCGTCGCCAATCTGGCGCCGTTTTCCTTCTTCACGGTGGTTTGCGTCGTCCCGCCGATGATCTCGCTGACCATCGCGCGCAATCCCGACGGCAGCGAGAAGCACACGCTGAAGAACGCGCGCGCGACCGGCGAGTTCTGCTTCAACGTGGTGACGCAGCCGGTGTGGAAGGAGATGGTGGATTCGGCGAACGGCATTGCCGAGGAGGATTCGGAGTTCGCCAAGACCGGCCTTACCCCGATCCCGAGCGTGAAGATCAAGCCGCCGCGGGTCAAAGAGGTGCCGATCCATTTCGAGTGCAAGCTGCACCAGGTCATCGAGCTCGGACCCGAACCGGCACCCGCTGGTGATCGGCGAAGTGGTCTATATCCACGTCGATCCGGCCTGCATGACCGGCGGCTATATCGACATGAGGAAGCTCGATCCGATCGGGCGGCTCAACGGCTTCTTTTATGCGACGCTCGGCGAGATTTTCGAGCGCGAATTCTTCGACGGCCAGCCGCGGTAAGCCGCAACGCTCAGGCCAGCGGATGGCCGGTATAGGCCGCGACGAGAATTCCGGCGAGCACCACCAGCGCCATGATCAGAAGCGGGGTGAGGAACCGGGTATCGTTTTTGCGGTCGATGTCGCGTTGGTACGGCATGCACTCCTAACGCGCGACCCGTCGGCACGTTCCAAAGGAGAGGGTGCAGCGCATTGCAGCGCACTTGCTACTTTTTGAATACTTCGACGCGCAGCGGCAGCACGGCGCCGAACCAGGCGGCATGCGCGGTGTGGTCGGTCAAATCGTCGCCGGTCTCGGGATGCAACAGCACGGTGAGGCCGTCGCGATTGAGCATCAGCCACGGCACGAACGCGGCCAGCATCCCCGCGGGAAATGCGATCTGATACATCGATTGCGGATGCGGACCGACCAGCTCGTCATGCCAGCGCCCGAGCCTGGCTTGCGGAAATTCGGCGGCGACGCGCTGGCGCAGGAACTCGGCCCGCTGCCGGCTGGTCGCCGGATCGTAATAGATATGGGCGTGGTAATGCGCGATCGCGCGTGGATCGCCGGCCGCTGCCGCGGGCTGAGCTGAGGATAATGTGGCCATCGCGGCTGATACCCTTACATAATTTCCGTTTGCAGGACTACCCGGCCTGCCGCGTGCGCGGCCCGGCATAAAGATTGGCGATCAGCACGGCGAGAATGCCGGTGAGATAAATGCCGTCGAACGTTCCGGCGCCGCCGATCGAGGCGACCGGCGCGCCCAGTCCGCTGACTTTGTCGAGATTGCTGAGGTCGGCGCCAATGAGCGTGCCGAGCCCGCCGCCGATATAGGCGAGCGGCGCGGCGTCCCGGCGCGACAGCAATAACGCGACGACCGCCGTGGTCATGACCGGCACGAAAACCGGCACCGCGATGCCGAGGCCGGGCACCGGCTTGGCGAGCCAGTGCAGGACGAGTGCGACGATGGCGGTCGCGATCGTTCCCTTGACCCATAAGTCGCGCTTGATGAGGAGATAGAGCGACATCAAGATCGGAATGACGGCGCCGCCGACATTGACCGCGATCACCGTTCCCTGCCAATGGGTCACGACCGGCACTTCATACTGCACCCCGAAGAAATCGACGACGCGGTCGGATACGACCGACTGCGGCGCCAGCTGAACGATCGGAATGTTGAAAATGCTGCCGATCAGCGAACCGAACAGCAGAAACGATCGCGGCTCCGGAGCCGATGCCGAGGCTTTCATAGGCATAGCGCACCGATCGCAGCACCAAGACGACGATGAAAAATGACCGACCAGAATGGCAAAAAAGCCCGGCGTCAGCGGCAGGTAGTGGTATTGGCTCATCTGCATCGGCACCCGCTCCATAATCGCCGGCAACTTACCACGCCCGCGCAGCGGGGCAGGACGGTCAAGCATGTTCGCCGACTATCCTTGCACCGCTAACGCGCGCGCCCTATAATCCAGCGCTTCCTTCGCGCAAGGAATTATTGCCGTGGCGCCGCCGGGAGCGAAATCCATTACCAAATTAGTCGCCATTATCATGGGCAGCCAGTCCGACTGGGCAGACCATGAAGCATGCCGCCGAAACGCTCGATGCGCTCGACGTCGGCTTATGAGACGCGCATCGTCTCCGCCCACCGCACCCCCGAGCGGCTTTACGCCTTCGCCAAGGGCGCCAAAGCGGAGGGCTTCAAGATCATCATCGCCGGCGCCGGCGGCGCGGCGCATCTGCCGGGCATGACCGCCTCGCTGACCAGCCTTCCGGTGTTCGGCGTGCCGGTCGAATCGAAGGCGCTGTCGGGACAGGATTCGCTTTATTCCATCGTGCAAATGCCGCCGGGCGTGCCGGTCGGCACGCTGGCGATCGGCCAGGCCGGCGCGATCAATGCCGCGCTGCTTGCCGCGAGCGTGCTGGCGCTGAGCGACGCCGACTTTAAGCAAGCGGCTCGAAGCGTGGCGGGCGCGCCAGACCGCCGCCGTCGCCGAAGCGCCGAAGGACGGCGCGTGAGCGCAGCCTCGCCCGCGCTCGAACCCGGCGCCACGATCGGCATCCTCGGCGGCGGCCAGCTCGGCCGCATGCTCGCGCTCGCCGCGGCGCGGCTTGGCTTGAAGTGCCATGTCTTCTCGCCCAATCCCGATTCGCCGGCCTTCGACGTCGTGCACCGCGTCACCTGCGCCGATTACACCGACACCGACGCGCTCGAACGCTTCGCCGCCGACGTCGATGTCGTCACCTACGAGTTCGAAAACGTGCCGGCGGAGGCCGCGACCTTTCTTGCCGCCCGCGTTGCCGGTGCTGCCCGACCCGAAAATCCTGGCGACCACCCAGGATCGGCTCGCCGAGAAAAACTTCGTCACGGCGCTCGGCATCCGCACCGCGCCGTTCGCCGACGTCGCGTCGGCCGCAGACCTTGCCGCGGCGATCGAGCGGATCGGCCGGCCGGCGGTTCTGAAGACGCGCCGCTTCGGCTATGACGGCAAGGGCCAGGCGACGATCAAGGACGGCAGCGATCTGCGGACGCCTGGCGCGAGGTCGGCGGCCAGCCCTGCATCCTCGAAGCCTTCGTGCCGTTCGCGCGCGAAGTCTCGGTCGATCGCCGCGCGCGGCCATGACGGGTCCGTCGAATGTTTCGACGTGACCGAGAACGAGCACCGCGATCATATTCTCAAATTTTCGCGCGTCCCGGCGGCGCTCGACGCGAGCCGGCGCGGTGCAGGCGCGGCGCATCGCCGAAACGATTGCGCAAAAATTCGCCTATGTCGGCGTGCTCGCGGTCGAGATGTTCGTGCTGCGCGACGGCGGCCTTGCTGGTCAACGAGATCGCGCCGCGGGTGCACAATTCCGGCCATTGGACCCTCGACGGCGCCTCGGTGTCGCAATTCGAGCAGCACATCCGGGCGGTGGCCGGATGGCCGCTTGGCCAAGCCCGATCCGCTATGGCCGCGTCGAAATGACCAACCTGATCGGCGGCGAGGTCGAGGATTATCGGCGCTGGCTCGCCGTGCCCGGCGCCGCGGTGCACCTCTACGGCAAGGCCGCGGTGCGTCCCGGCCGCAAGATGGGCATGTCACGCGGGTGTTTGCCGACTAGCTATTTTCGGCCCATTTCTGCTACACGCCGCCGCCAGGCGGCGCGGGTCTATGCGCCTGCGCCGCCCTGCAATCCCACGAACCGAATGCGAAAAGGAGCACGCGTGCAGGTTCTCGTCCGTGACAACAATGTCGACCAGGCCCTCAAGGCGCTGAAGAAGAAGATGCAGCGCGAGGGCATTTTCCGCGAGATGAAACTTCGCGGCCATTACGAAAAACCATCGGAAAGAAAGGCGAGGGAGAAGGCGGAAGCGATCCGCCGCGCCCGCAAGCTTGCGCGCAAGCGATTGCAGCGCGAGGGCCTGTTGCCGATGAAGCCGAAGCCGACCACCGGTCCCGGCGCCGGCGCGGCCGGTCCGGCCCGCCGCGCACGCCCCGGTTCGGCTGAGAGCAATTGGCGGTTTTGCGAAGCGGCGCGGGCCTCGGCCCGCGCCGTTTTTTTGGCGTGCCGGGGTGTTATCGTTTCCGTCCGATGACCCGATCGATCCTCGCCGCGCGCATGTCGGCAGACGCTTTGCGCCCGGTATGCCGGCGCTGGCCGGCGCTTGCGGCCGCGGCGCTCGGCGCTGGCCGGCTGCGCGACGCTCGGCAATCCGCCGGCTTCCGACGCCGACAGCACGCTCTACGCGCCCGTCGCAATCCAACCTGACGTCGCTCGGCGAGGTCATCGAAAAACATCCCGACGATCCGCAAGCCTACAACATGCGCGGCGCGGTTTACGGCGAGGCCGGCCGCAACGAGCAGGCGCTCGCCGATTTCAACAAGGCGATCAGTCTCGATCCCAATTACGCGCAGGCCTACGCCAATCGCGCGCTGATCTATCGCAAGACCGAGCAAGCTCGACCTTGCGCTCGCCGACGACAACAAGGCGCTGGCGATCGACGCCTCTTACGCGCCCGCCTATCTCGGCCGCGGCATCGTCTATCGCGAGCAAGGCCGCGCCGCCCAGGCGCTCGCCGATTTCAACAAGGCGATCGCGCTGAAGCCCGACAATGCCGACGCCTATTACAATCGCGGCCTGCTCTATCAGAGCCAGCAGCAGCACCAGTTCGCCATCGACGATTTCTCGACCGCGATCGGTCTCACCAACGACAAGTGCCGAGCCCTATGTCGCGCGCGCGCTGAGCTATCTCGCGATCGGCGACGACAAGTCGGCGGCCGAGCGATCTCGATCAGGCGGTGCAGCTCGATCCGCTGAATTTGCGGGCCTGGACCAGCCGCGGGCTTGCCTATGAGCGGCTCGGGCGAGAAGGACAAGGCCGCCGGCTCCTACGCCAAGGCGCTCAATATCAACGACAAATACGAGCCGGCGAAGGCCGGCTTCGCCCGCGTCGGCGGCAAGATCGGCCAGACCTATCCGACGTTCTGAGCGTTGAATTCGCAAAGGACGACGCCATGACCGTTACGCTCAATCACACCATCGTGCCGGCGCGCGACAAGGTCGCCGCCGCCAAGTTTTTTGCGAAAATCTTCGGTCTCAAGCGCGGGCGCAGCCGGCCATTTCGCGCCGGTGCGCGTCAACAAGTCGCTGACGCTGTTGTTCGACGATGATTCGAAGTTCGACAGCCATCATCTCGCCTTCCACGTCAGCGATCGCGAATTCGACGCCATCCTGCGGCCGCATCAGAAAGCGCAAGATCGTTTTCGGCAGCGCGCCCTGGAGGCTCGACGACGGCAAGCTCAATAACTGGGGCGGCGGCCGCGGCGTCTATTTTCGCGATCCGAACGGGCACGTGCTCGAGCTCGATGACCGTGCCGCAATGACGGCAGGAAATTTCTAATCCAAATCGCCGGCGAGGAAGCGGGCCACCGCGTCGAGCGCGCCGTTGGCGTCGAGATCTTCGTGGCCGCCGTCGAGGAAACGCACGATGTGCTTGGGCTTGTTGGCGAGTTCGAACAGCCGCTCGCCCATCGCGTAGGGAACGACCCGGTCGTGCACGCCGTGCAGGATCAAGAGCGGCGCCGTGACCTTGGCGATGCGCTCGTCGGAACGGAATTGATCTTTCATCAAAAGCCGCACCGGCAGATACCAGTAATGGCGTTCGCCGACGGCGAGCGCCGAGGTGAACGGCGCTTCCAGGATGACGCGGCCGACCGGTTTTTCCGCCGCCAGCGCGACCGCGACGCCGGAGCCGAGCGATTCGCCCCACAGCACGATCTGTTGCACCGGATAATGCGCCGCGGCGAAGGCGTAGGCGGCTTCGGCGTCGGCGATCAGGCCGCGCTCGCTCGGGCTGCCGGAGAGGCCGCCGTAGCCGCGATATTCGAGCGCGACGAGCCCGATGCCGGCACCGATCAGCCGACGAAAGCGCTCGACGCGATAGCGCAACGAGCCGCCATTGCCGTGGAAGTAAACGATGACCGGTTTGCCGTCTTGCGGCGGAACGTGCCAGACCAGGATGTGCGCGCCGTCCGCGGCGGTCAGCGGCACTTCTTCGGCTTCGGGCAGGCCCGCCGCAGCCGGCGTGGTGTGAGCGGTGTCCGGGAAATACATCAGCGAGCGCTGCGGCGAGATAGATCATCGTCGCCAGGCCGACATAGAGACAAAGCGCGATGGCCGCGATCCAGCCGAGCACCGTCATCGTGCGCGAGACCGATCGCGGGCGCCGTTTCTTCGGCCGCGCTCGCGAAAGGAGCGCGCCGGAAATGGCGAGCGCTCGCGCGATGAGACTGCGCGTTTTCGTCAAGCCGGCCTGCGTTGCGCCGCTGCGTTCATCGGCATCGCCGATTGCCGCCTCGCGCACCGCCGCGAGCGGGTGCACCACGTCTGTGGTCGTCTCTATCGGCATCGTCGCATGGGACAGCCGGCCTGGCGAAGTGGTTGAGCCTAATGGCGATCACGAACTAAAGTCATCGCGCCACAAAAAACCGGCCGGCTATTTCAAGCCGGCCGGCCGAATTCAACGCGCCGCTGCGCGATCAGGGCCGAGGCCGCGCTGAGGGCAGATCCGTTACTGACAGATCTGCACGGTCCGCCAGCGATAACCGACGCCTTCGACCCAAACCTTGCGCTTGCCCCAATAGCAGCCGGGCGCGAGCTGGGCGTAGCCGGGCGGCGGGCGGCGGATAATACGCGGCGGGCGGCGGCGGATAATAGCCGGGCGGGCGGCGGCGGCGGCGGGCTGTTGGCGATGGCGCTGCCGATGATGGCGCCCGCGGCGACGCCGCCGATGACTCCCGCGCCCACGGCGCAGCCGATAGCAATAAGCATTGGCGGTGCCGGGGCGGCCACAGTGCCAAGCCGAGGCCGGCGGCTGCGGCAAGGCCGATGAGCGATTTATGCATGTGTTTTCCTCGATGTGATCGGCCGGGTGCCGATCTGGAACGTGGATGAGCGGGAAGTCCCCGGTAAACCCCCGATTTATGTCAGACCCGTGCCCATTGAAGATCGACTATTTGGCGGAAGTTTGGTGCCGAAATCGCACTCGCCGCAGCACGCAGCCGAAATCCTTCGCAGCCAACCGCGGCGCGCACTTCGACATCGCAGACCGGCTCGCCTTAGACGCAGGCGCGGACCCAGGCGTATCCGTTCCATACCCGCCGCCATACGCAAGGCCGCCCGTAATAGGGATACTACGCCGTAGAATAGGGATACGGGTAATAGCCGTACGGGTAATAATATGGCGCCGCCAGCGCGCTGCCGATCAGGGCGCCGGCGGCAAAGCCGCCCCAGCCCCAACCCCAGCCGCCGCCACGCCAGCCGCCGTGCCAGCCACCTGCCACCGCCCCAGCGCGCTTCCGCCGGGCTCGACGTTGCCACCGCCGCCCCGGCGATCGTCGCCGCCGCAACAAGAGCAATCAAAATCTTTCTCATGACATCACCTCGACAATCGGTATTCCACTCAACGTCCAATCGCCCCTCGGTGCCTAAAGTTCCCATTTATTGGTGAACGCAGACTGAACGATCATGCCTGAATCCAGCCATCATTAGAACGCGGTAGCCGGAAAGCGACCGCGAGGCGAGCATAATGTTAGTGACCTATGCCGTCGGCGACGTTCATGGCGCACTGCACAAATTGCAGAGCCTGATCGCGCGCTGCGAGGACGCATGCCGACGGCCGTCCGCGCAAATACGTCTTTCTCGGCGATTACATCGATCGCGGACCGCAGTCCGCCGATGTCATCCGGTTTTTGGTTGCGCTGCAGGCGCGAAATGCCGAGCGACGTCGTGGCGCTGATGGGCAACCATGAGGCGATGCTGCTCGCCGTTATCGACGGCGCGATGCCGGCGGAAGATTGGCTTTGGCAGGGCGGAGCGGCGACGCTGCAAAGCTATGACGTCGCCGATGTCGGCGAACTGCCGCGCGAACACGTCGACTGGCTGCGCGCGCTGCCGTTGATTCACGACGACGGCCGGCGGTTTTTCGTCCACGCCGGCGTCGATCCGCAACTGCCGCTCGATGCGCAGCACGATTCCGACCTGCTCTGGATCCGCGAGCCGTTCCTCGCCGACGGCCGCGACTACGGCCGCTTGATCGTCCACGGCCATACGCCGCTGGCCGCGGCGTTCCGGATTTGCGCGGCAATCGGTTGAATCTCGATACCGGCGCCGTGTTCGGCGGGCCTTTGACGGCGGCGGTGTTTTCCGATGCCGCGACGCCGCCGCTGACGTTTCTGCAGAGCGCGTGATGATTGGCGCGCTGGACGAGCACGCGATTGCGGCACAGGTTCGGGCTCGCCATGTGCGGCAATCCGCCGCAGATTAAATATTTGTAATATTTGTCGATTTTCGCAAGGCGCGGCGCCGGCACTGATCGAGTTCGCGCCGCTCGCGCTATGCTGCCGGCGGCGATTCGCGCGGCGGGGATGCATGAAAAACCGGGCGGCGAAGTCCAAGCCGCAATCGCCTCACCGCGGCCGCGGCCGACAATCGCGCCGCGCTCGAGCCGACGCAAACGCCGGCCGCCGAAATCGCCGCGCGCGCCGTCGCGCGCGAGCGTCATGCGGCTTGCGGCCGAAGTCGACGCGCTTGCGGCCGAGCTCAAAGCCTCGCGCGCGCGCATCGCCGAGCTCGAGGCAAGGATCGACGTCGATCCGCTCACCGACGTGCTCAACCGCCGCGGTTTTGAGCGCGAGCTCAAGCGCTCGCTGGCTTACGTCAAGCGCTACGGCACCAGCGCGGCGCTGCTCTATGTCGATCTCGACGGCTTCAAGCCGGTGAACGACCGCCACGGCCATGCCGCCGGCGATGCCGTGCTCAAGGCGATCGCGGCGGCGCTCGCTCGCAACGTGCGGGCCTCCGACGTCGTGGCGCGCATCGGCGGCGACGAATTCGCCGTGCTGTTGTGGAACGTCGGCGGCGCCGCCGCCGCGGCCAAGGCCGCGGCGCTCGAAGCCGCCGTCTATTCGACGCCGGTTCGCTGGGACGCCTCGACGCTCGTCGTCGGCGCTTCCGCCGGCGTCGCGGCGCTGTTGGGCGCGCTCGATGCGCCAGCCGACGTGCTGGCACGCGCCGATGCGGCGATGTACGCGCGCAAGGCGGAGCGCAAGGCACGGCTTGTGGGCTAGAGCGCTTATCGGTTTTGATGGAATCGAAACCCGGGCTCTAGCTTCTTTGACGGAGCATGATCTTTTCCGAAAACCGGTATCCACTTTTCGGGATCATGCTCTACGCGATGATATCCGGCGTGAGCTGGTCTTCGATGAAGGTGATGCGGTCGCGCAGCTGCAGCTTGCGCTTCTTCAGGCGCTGCACCTGGATGAGGTCGGAGCCCGGCGATCTCCTGCAGCGCCGCAATCGCGGCATCGAGGTCGCGATGCTCCTGCTGCAGGCGCGCCAGTTGCGCCCGAAGCTCGCGTTCTTCCTCTTTCGTCATCGCCGCCTTGGTCGCGCCTCGGCCGGCCGTTCGGCGCGTGCTTTGGCCGCTAAGATCGCCAGCTCGGTTACCAAGTAGTGGCTTAAGTGCACTATGGATTATCGCGTTTTGGTTAATCGCCCGACAAGCCCGCGCGGCCAGTTGCGAAATCGTGCACAGCGCGCTTCGTGGGGATTTTCGCAACCACCGAAACGGAGTATCCTTGGCGCGGTTTGTAAGGGTGTAGGATGATCCGATCAGGCTTAAATCTGACGCAAGGAGGCATGCCACATGGCGATTGAATCGCATCTTGCGGAACTCGAGAAACGGCACCAGGCGCTTGAAGACGAAATCACCGAAGCGCTCACCCACCCCTCCACCGACGACCTTCGAATTGCGGAACTGAAACGGAAAAAATTGCAAGTCAAGGACGAGATCGCGCGGCTCAAGCAAGAAGCGCTCGTCCATTAAGCGGTTCAGTCAAAACGGCTCGGCTTGCTGGCCCGTCCCCGCGGAAGCGGAGGCGGGGAAGCTGTTTTTCCAAACATGGCTGAGCTTGCGGCGTTGGAATCTTTTGCCGCTGCACATTTCGCTAATGATTGGACTGGGTTAGAATAGCCGTGGAGGAATCCTGGATGAATAAACCCGTGATTTTTACGATTTCCGCTGTCTGGGATGCCGAGGAGTCGGTTTGGAGCGGCCATTGCGACGAAATTCCGGCCGCTGCCGATGCGCCGACGCTGGATGCGCTGCTGGCAAAGATATCGGCCATGGCGCTCGACCTGCTGCCGGATAACCATCCTGGCATCGATCCTGCTGCGCTCTTCCTTCAGATCACCGCGTTGCGTGAAGCAGAGCCCGCGGCGGCCTGATGGCCCCGCAATTCGATCGTGCCTTGCGCGACAACCTGCGTGCGGCCGGTTGTGTCTTCGTGCGTCAGGGCAAAGGCAGTCACGAAATCTGGCATAGCCCGATCACCAAGCGGAATTTTCCCGTCCCTGGCGGCATCGCCAGCAGGCATACCGCCAATTCCATTCTCCGGCAGGCCGGATTGCCGAAGGCGTTTTGAGCCGCGCTGCGCGTACTCAGCAAACCGCTGGTCGTTAAAGCGACGTAGGCAGTCACGGCATGGATATTTCACCTCTCCCCGCAAAGCGGGGAGAGGGAATTGCCTCACATCCCCTTCACCTTCTCCCTTAGCTTGAATTTTTGCAATTTGCCGGTACTCGTCTTCGGAATTTCGGCGAACACGATCTGGCGCGGGCATTTGTAGGATGCGAGATGGTCGCGGCACCACGCGATCAGCTCCTCGGCGCTCGCGGTCGCGCCGGCTTTGAGCTCGACGAAGGCGCATGGCGTCTCGCCCCATTTGTCGTCCGGCTTGGCGACCACGGCGACGACTTGCACGGCGGGATGTTTGTACAGCGCGTCCTCGACCTCGATCGAGGAAATATTCTCGCCGCCGGATATGATGATGTCCTTGGAGCGGTCCTTGAGCTGGATATAGCCGTCGGGATGAATGACGCCGAGATCGCCGGAATGAAACCAGCCGCCGGCGAAGGCTGCGTCGGTCGCCGCTTTATTTTTCAAATAGCCCTTCATCACCACGTTGCCGCGGAACATCACTTCGCCGAGCGTCTCGCCGTCGCGCGGTACCGGCGCCATGGTCGCGGGATCGCGCACGTCGAGCGCTTCGAGCACCGGATAGCGGACGCCCTGGCGCGCTTTCTTCGCCGCTTGCTCCGCCGATGAAAGCGCGTTCCACTCACGGTGCCAGTCGTTGACGCTGGCCGGCCCGTAGGTTTCGGTGAGCCCATAGACATGGGTGACGTTGAAGCCCGCCGCCTTCATCGCCGCGAGCACGGATTCCGGCGGCGGCGCCGCGGCGGTGACGAATTCGACGACATGCGGCAGCGGCTTTTTCTCGTGCGCGGCGGCATTGAGCAGCGTCGACATCACGATCGGCGCGCCGCACAGATGGGTGACCTTATGCGCCGCGATGGCGTCGAAAATCGGCGCGGCGCGCACTGCGCGCAAGCAAACATGCGTGCCGGCAACCACCGACAACGTCCACGGAAAGCACCAGCCGTTGCAGTGGAACATCGGCAGCGTCCACAGATAGACCGGATGCTTGCCCATGCCGCAGGTGATGACATTGGCAAGCGCAAGCAGGTACGCGCCGCGGTGATGATAAACGACGCCCTTCGGATCGCCGGTGGTGCCCGAGGTGTAGTTGAGCGAGATGGCGTCCCATTCGTCCTCCGGCATCGCCCAGGCGAAATCGGGATCGCCGTCGCGGAGAAATTCCTCGTAGTCGAGATTGCCGAGCCGCTCGCCGGCGCCGATGAATTCCGGATCGTCATAGTCGATCACCAGCGGCTTGGCCTTGCAGGCCGCCAGCGCGCCTTGCGCCACCTTGGAAAATTCGCGATCGACGATCAGCGCCTTGGCCTCGCCGTGGTCGAGCGTGAAATGCGACGATTGCGGCGTCGAGCCGGGTATTGATGGTGTTGAGCACGGCGCCGGCCATGGCCACGCCGTAGTGCGCTTCGAGCATCGCCGGCACGTTGGGCAGCACGGCCGCCACCGTATCGCCGCGCTTGATGCCGCGCTTTTGCAGCGCCGAACCAAGCCGCCGCGCGCGCGCGTAAAACTCGCCGATAGGTCCACGACCGCGCGCCGTGGATGATCGCGATCTGGTCCGGATAGACCTCGGCCGCGCGCGCCAAAAACGACAGCGGCGTGAGCGGCTGGAAATTCGCCGCGTTGCGGGGGAGGTCGGTGTCGTAAGGGCTGGCCATACCGGTAAGCCTAGCAAACATACGAAAAGGCGAATAGCGAATGGCGAGTGGCGAATAGGGGGAAAGCGAAGCCACTCCTCGTCCTTCCCAATTCGCCACTCGCTACTCGCCATTCGCGGATGAGGCTATAGTTCGGTTGGAGACAGCCCCATGGACACCCGGTCGAGCCGCTATCACCAAGTCTACGCGCGCTGGCAGCGCGATCCGCAAGGCTTTTGGGGCGAGGCGGCGGCCGACATCGACTGGTTCGAAAAGCCGAAATCGGTGTTCGATCCGAAGGCCGGCATCTACGGCCGCTGGTTTGTCGGCGGCGTCTGCAACACCTGCTTCAATGCGGTCGACCGCCATGTCGACGCCGGGCGCGGCGAGCAGGCCGCGCTGATCTACGACTCGCCGCTTGCCGGGGTTAAACGCAGCATCAGCTATCATCGCCTGCTCACCGAGACGCAGGTGCTCGGCGGCATGTTGCGCGATCTCGGCGTCGGGGTCGGCGACCGCGTCATTCTCTATATGCCGATGGTGCCGGAGGCGGTAATCGCGATGCTGGCCTGCGCGCGCATCGGCGCCGTGCATTCGGTGGTGTTCGGCGGCTTTGCCGCGCGCGAATTGGCCACCCGCATCGACGACGCCAAGCCGAAGGCGATTCTGTCCGCAAGCTGCGGGCTCGAGCCCGGCCGCGTCGTCGCCTATAAGCCGCTGCTCGACGAGGCGGTCGCGCTCGCCCAACACAAGCCCGGCGCGTGTCTGATTTTGCAGCGGCCGCAAGCGCAGGCCGCGTTGATCGAGGGCCGCGACCGCGATTGGGCGGCGATGCGCGATCACGCGCTCATCCACGCACGCAACGCTTGGGATTGCGTGCCGGTAGCGGCGACCGATCCGCTTTACATTCTCTATACGTCGGGCACCACCGGGCGGCCGAAGGGCGTGGTGCGCGACAATGGCGGCCACATGGTCGCGCTGAAATGGTCGATGAAAAATCTCTACGGCGTCGACCCCGGCGAGGTTTATTGGGCCGCCTCCGATGTCGGCTGGGTGGTCGGGCATTCCTATATCGTCTATGCGCCGCTGTTTCACGGCTGCACCTCGATCCTTTACGAGGGCAAGCCCATCGGCACGCCCGACGCCGGCGCGTTCTGGCGCGTTATCGCCGAGCACAAATGCGCCGCGATGTTCACCGCGCCGACCGCGTTTCGCGCGATCAAGAAGGAGGACCCGAAGGGCACTTTATTTGCGCAATATGATCTCGCGAAATTCCGCACGCTGTTTTTGGCGGGCGAGCGCGCCGATCCGGACACCGTGATGTGGGCGGAAAATCTCCTGAAAAAGCCCGTGCTCGATCATTGGTGGCAGACCGAGACCGGCTGGTGCATCGCCGGCAATCCGGTCGGGCTCGGCACGCTGCCGGTGAAATACGGCTCGGCGACGGTGCCGATGCCCGGCTACGACGTGCGCATCGTCGACGACGCGAACCACGAAGTGGCGGCAAATAAAATGGGCTCGATCGTGGTCAAGCTGCCGCTGCCGCCGTCGTGCCTGCCGACGCTGTGGCAAGCCGACGACCGCATGCGCGAAAGCTATCTCGACGAATTTCCCGGCTACTACAAGACCGCCGACGCCGGATTTAAGGACGACGACGGCTACGTTTTCGTCATGAGCCGCACCGACGACATCATCAATGTCGCCGGCCACCGGCTCTCCACCGGCGGCATGGAGGAAGTGCTGGCCTCGCATCCGGACGTCGCCGAATGCGCAGTCCTCGGCATCAAGGACGAGCTCAAGGGCGAAGTGCCGTGCGGCTTCATCGTGCTCAAATCCGGCGTCAACCGGCCGCCGACCGAGATCGAGAAGGAATGCGTCGGCCTCATTCGCGACAAGATCGGACCCGTGGCCGCGTTCAAGCTCGCCATTGCGGTGGCGCGGCTGCCGAAGACGCGCTCGGGGAAAATTCTGCGCGGCACGATCAAAAAGATCGCCGACGGAGACGCCTGGCAGATGCCGGCGACCATCGACGATCCGGCGATTTTGGATGAGATCGGGAGTGCGCTGAAGGGGAAGGGGGTAGGAGTGTAGTGGGAATGTAGCCCGGATGAGCGGAGCGAAATCCGGGACGGCGATCCCGCATATCGCCGCCGCTACTTCGGCCGGCGCTGGTAGGAATTGTAGAGATCGTCGTTGATCACATAGGCGATGCCGTCGGCCTTCAGCGCATAGTCGCCGGTCAGCGTCCGCGTTTGGTACGTCCATCCCGCCGGCAGCTTCAGGCGTTTGCCGAGCTGCGGCAGGTCGTCGACCGACAGCTTCGGATCGATGATCTGCGAATAGGATTGCATCATGTAGACGTTGCCTGCGGGCGAGACGAGATCGTAGACCGGCGCGCCGGCCTGATAATGAAAAACCGTGGTGCGGCGGACCCGATTTGGCCGGTAGAATTTGTCGCCGACCGTACCCTGCCAAAGCTTGGTCTTGAGCGTGGCGCGCAGTTTCATGGCGATGCCGCCGAACTCTACCGTCGGTCCGCTCGCCGACGGGCCGCCTGCTTCGATCGCGTCGAGCGTCCAGTAGCGCGGACCGTTGAGCTTGACGAAGCCGACCTTAAGCTGTTTGGCCAAAACCTTGGCGTCGAGCGCCGCCCATTTTTCGGCGGGGCAGAGATTGAGCCCGGTCGTATTGTAGACGTTGACGACAAAGTTGAGGCCTTGCCGGACGACAGTGAGCAACTCGCAATAGCGCGTGTTGCGCAGGTTCCCGATCATGGCCGGCGCGGCTTGCGGGGCGGTTGCGGCATCCGTCGCGGGTCCGGCCATGGCGATGCGTAAGCCGATCATGGCCGAAGCGGCGCAGGCGCCGAGCGCTAAAAGGGTGATAGGACTCCTCGACATGTGCGTTTCCTGGAGCAGTTCCTTGGGCGTTTCCTTGCCGTCCGGCCGATCCGGCGAGAACTGCGTCGCGCGTTGCGGCATATTATAGCGGCTCTGCATTCGATCTTGGACGTTGTTTCGAATGATGCGTTTTGCCGCACAATGGGCCGTGTTCGCCGTGGTGCTGTGGAGCCCGCCGCTCGACGCGCAGCCCGCCGCGACCGTGCCGGCCGCGCCGGCAGTCCCGGCTCCGGCACCAAGCCAGCCTGCGCCGCCGTCCAATAATTCCACCGCGACCCACGCCCCCACCGCCGACGATATCTGCCGCGCGCTGGAACAGGACGCTGCCGGGAACGACCTGCCGGTCGAGTTCTTCGCCCGCGTCATCTGGCAGGAGAGCCGCTTCAATGCGCTTGCCGTGAGCCGCAAGGGTGCGCAGGGCATCGCGCAATTCATGCCGGCGACGGCGGACTGGCGCGGGCTTGCCGATCCGTTCGATCCGATCGAGGCGCTGAAGAATTCGGCGAGCTATTTGGGCGAGCTGCGCACGCGATTCGGCAATCTCGGTCTGGCCGCGGCGGCCTACAATGCCGGTCCCGGGCGCGTCGCCGCCTTCCTCGCCAGCAAACGTCCGCTGCCGAGCGAGACGCGCAATTATGTCGCCATCATCACCGGCTGGACCGCCGACGATTGGGCCTCGGCTACGCCGCCGAAAACCTCGGAGACCACGATCCCGCAGGGCGTGCCGTGCACGCGGCTTGCCAATCTCATTCTGGCGCCGAAGGACGAACAGCGGCGCATCGCCGCTTACGTGCCGAAGTGGGGCATGCAGCTCACCGCCAACTGGTCGGAGAGCAAGGCCTGGGCGATCTATCGCATGATCCAGAACAAATATGCCGCGCTGATCGGCGACCGCGAGCCGATCGTCGTCCGCGGCCGGGGCATTGGGCTGGGCAGCGCCATGCGCTATAACATCCGCATCGCCGACGACGACCGCGCGTATCTCGAAAAATTCTGCGACAAGCTGATCGCCGCCGGCGGCGCCTGCGTGGTGCTGCGTAACGATCGAGGGTAAAGCACCTCTCCGCGCAAAGCGGGGCGAGGGATTACTATTCCCCCTTGCCGCCGAGTTGCTTGAGCTTGGCGAACACCGCTTCGACGTTGAGGTCCTCGGACTTCTTCGTCTCCGCGGGCGTGGGCTCGGGCTCTTCCTTCGGCGCGGTGGTGACGGCGGCGGGCAACAGCGTCGCGCCCTGCTCCTCGACCGGAACCGGCTTTTCCTTGGCGGCCTTCTGCACTTCGTGGTCGAGATCGATCTGCGAGCACAGCCCGAGCGTTACCGGATCGAGCGGCGTCAGATTGGCCGAGTTCCAATGAGTGCGCTCGCGGATCGCCGCGATGGTCGATTTGGTGGTGCCAACCAGCCGCATGATCTGGCTGTCTTTCAGCTCGGCGTGGTTGCGAACCAGCCAGAGAATCGCGTTGGGGCGGTCCTGGCGGCGCGACACCGGGGTGTAGCGCGGGCCCTTCTTCGGCTTGGCTTCGGGCAGCCGCACCTTGGGCTCGGCGATGTGCAGCCGGTAACTGGGATCGGCTTCGGCTGCCGCGATTTCCTCGCGCGTCAATTGCCCGGTGAGGATCGGATCGAGGCCCTTGATGCCTTGCGCGGCGTCGCCGTCGGCGATCGCTTTGACTTCGAGCGGATGCAAGTTGCACAGTTGCGCGATCTGGTCGAACGCCAGCGAGGTGTTTTCAACGAGCCACACGGCTGTCGCCTTGGGCATGAGCGGCGCGGTCGCCATGGCTAAGTCTCCTCTGTGCTCCGCCCGCCCGTCCGGGCGAAGCCACTCAACGTCATCGAAGATGACTGGAAAGCGGCCGGAATATAGGCGGCGGGGCGAGCCCGCGCAACGGCCACGTGCAGGCTTTGCGGCGGTGCCGGCGCGGTATAATCGGCCGTATAATCGGCGGAACTCGTGGAACAGGACGATCGAGGGAGGGGACGAATCATGGCAGGGGCACTGGACGGCAGGGTCGCGATCGTTACCGGCGCCGGGCGGGGGCTGGGCCGGGCGATGACGCTTGGGCTGTTGGACGCGGGCGCACGCGTCGTCGCGGTCGAGCTTGACGCCCCGGTGCTCGAGGCGACGCAGGACGCTGCGGAGGATCGCGGCGCTGGCGAGCGCTTTCTCGGCATCGGCGCCGACGTCACCTGGAACGACAGCGGCCCGAAAATCCTGCGCGCCGCGACCGACCGCTTCGGCCGCCTCGACATTCTGATCAACAATGCCGGCATCAACACCGAGGTGATCCGCGGCGAAGGCCGGCCGATCGGAAAACTGTGGGAGACCTCGCCGGAGGAATTCCGCCGAGTCATCGAGGTCAATGTGGTCGCCGCTTTTCTGATGACGCGGGCCGTGGTGCCGACGCTGTTGGCGCAGCGCTGGGGCCGCATTGTCAATGTGACCACAAGCCTCGACACCATGTGGCGCAGCTTGATGCAGCCCTATGGCGGCTCCAAAGCCGCCAACGAGGCGCTGCTCGCGGCGCTGGCGGCCGAACTCGACGGCACCGGCGTGACCGCGAACGTGCTGGTGCCGGGCGGCGCCGTCGATACCCGCATCGTGCCGCGCGAGATGGCGCCCGATCGCTCCGTGCTGATCCCGGCCGAGGTCATGGTCCCGCCGCTCGTCTGGCTGTGCTCGAACTCAGCCGACGGCGTCACCGGTCAACGCTTCATCGCCGCGCACTGGGACGAAAAACTGCCGCCGGCGGAAGCGGCGAAAAAAGCCGGCGCGCCGGCGGCCTGGCAACAGCTCGGCCGCCAGGCGATCATGCCGGAGCGGATGCGGTGAAATCGTCTTATGCGGGCACGCGGCCCTTCACGGCATTGGCGAAGGCCTCGTAGGCGATGCTGCCGTCCGCAGCGATGGGCAGTTGCTCGCGCAATGTTGCCTTGAGCGTTTCGCGCGCGGCTGGCGCCAGCTCGCTGATCGCTTTGCCGGACGTCCCGACCGGAACGCTGTTCGAGGCCCAGAAATCGTCGAAGTCGGAATAGCCGACGGCGATGCGGATCACTTCGGTGGCGACCGCTTGCAATCCGGCCTGTTGCCAGATCGCCTGCATGGCGTCCCGTTGCGAGGCGTCGATGTTGGGCGGCGCCGGCGCGGCCATCCCCAGAGATTTCATGGCGGTATAAATCGGCATCAGCGGAAATCCGCCACCCATAAAGTCCCACATATAAGTGGCGACAATGCCGCCTGGCTTCACCACGCGTGCCATTTCGCTCGCCGCTTTGACCGGATCGGGAAGAAAAGTAATCACCAGCGCCATCGACGCGGCGTCGAAACTGTCGTCGGCGAACGGCAGGCTTTGCGCATCGGCGATGCGAAATTGCGCCATCCTGGTACCCGGCCGCGTGCGCGCGTAAGCAAGCTGGCCGTCCGACGGATCGATGCCGGTCACGGCGGCCGGCGCGCAGCGCGCGATCAAAACATCGGTGAAGGCGCCGTTGCCGCAGCCGACGTCGATCCAGCGCAGTCCCTTCGGCGGGTCGAGCCAATCGATAAATCTTGGCGCAACCCGTTGGCTCCAGCGGCCCATCAGCCGCTCATAGGCTTTGCCGTCGTTGAAAAGATTCGGTGCTTCGTTCATGCCCATTCACTCGGCCGCCGCTTTGGCTGCGCCATGCGCCTTGATCGCCGCCCATACCCGGCTCGGCGTCGCCGGCATGTCGATGTGCTCGATGCCGAGCGGCTTTAGCGCATCGAGGATGGCGCTGATGACGGCGGGCGGCGCGCCGGTGGCGCCGGCTTCGCCCGCGCCCTTGATGCCGAGCGGATTGGTGGTGGCCGGCACTTCGGTCAGTTCCGAAGCAAACTCCGGCAGATCGTCGGCGCGCGGCATGACGTAATCCTGGAAACTGCCGGTGACGAGCTGGCCTTCGGCGTCGTAGACGATCGCCTCCATCAGCGCCTGGCCGATGCCTTGCGCGACGCCGCCGTGGATCTGGCCTTCGCACAAGAGCCGGTTCATGACCTTGCCGACGTCGTCGACGGCCGCGTATCGCGCAAGCGTCACCGCGCCGGTCTCCGGATCGATCTCGACCTCGCAGACGTGGCAGCCGTTCGGATAGTTCGACGGCTCGGCGGAGAAGGTGCCGGAGGCTTCCAGCCCGAGCTCGAATTGCGGCGGCAGCATCATCGGCCGGTGCAGCGACATCGCCACCGCGGTGAGCGGCAGCGCGCGATCGGTGCCGACGATGCGGAAGCTGCCGTCCTTGAATTCAATGTCGCCGGCCGCGGCCTCCATCATCATCGCCGCCATCGGCTTGGCCTTTTCGACGATGGCGTCGGCGGCGCGCTTGAGCGCGTTGCCGCCGACATGCATGCTGCGCGAGCCGTAGGTGCCGCGCCCGATCGGCACTTCGTCGGTGTCGCCCTGGATGAAGCGGATGGTGCCGATCGGCACGCCGAGCCATTCGTGGACCATCTGCGAATAGACGGTCTGATGGCCCTGGCCGTGCGAATGCGTGCCGGCAATGATGGCAACGGTGCCGCCCGGATCGAAGCGGATCACCATCTTCTCGTTGAACACAGCCGCCTCTTCCAGGAAATAGCCGATGCCGCGGCCGCGCAATTTGCCCTGCTGCTTCGATTCCGCCGCGCGCTTGGCATAGCCGTTCCAGTCGGCGAGTTTCAGGCACTCGTCCATCACGTGCATGAAATCGCCGCTGTCATAGGTCATGCCGGAATGCACGATCTTATGCGGCATGGCGGATGCCGGGATGAAGTTGCGCCGCCTGATTTCGACCGGATCGACGCCGACGACCTGCGCGGCGCGATCGATCAACTGCTCGATCAGAAAGGTCGCCTCCGGCCGGCCGGCGCCGCGATAGGGCGCCATCGGCGAAGTATTGGTCAGCACCGCCTTGGCGGCGGCTGCACCGCCGGAATATTATAGACGCCGGGCGCGAGCTTGACGGCGAACAGCGGCACCACGATGCCCGCTTCGAACACATGCGAGCCCATCTGGTGGAGCGCGTTGACGCGCAGGCCCAGGATCTTGCCCTTGTCGTCGAAGCGCAATTTCGCCGGTGACCACCTGGTCGCGCCCGTGCGCGTCGCCGAGCAACGCTTCCGAGCGCGTCGACACCCATTTGACCGGACGGCCGCCGACCCGGCGCGACGCCCACACCACCAGCGCGTCTTCCGGATAGCCGCCGTTCTTCATGCCGAAGCCGCCGCCGACATCCGGTGAGATCACGCGCAGCTTCGACTCCGGGATTTTCAGAACATTGCCGGCGACGTGCTGGCGCGTGCCGTGCGGATTCTGCGTGGTCGAGTAGAGCGTGTAGCTCTCGCCGTCGGGATGATATTGGCCGATCGCGGCGCGCGGCTCGATCGTATTGGCGCTGACGCGGCTGTTGTCGAGCTTGAGCGTGACGGTGTGCTTGGCATTGGCGAAAGCGGTGTCTACCGCCTCCTTGTTGCCCATCATCAGCGCCGACCGCGACGTTGCCCGGCGCCTCGTCCCATACCGCCGGCGCGCCCGGCTTGACCGCATCCTCGACATTGACCACCGCCGGCAGCGGCTCGTAATCGACCTCGACCAATTCGGCGGCGTCTTTGGCCTGCGCCAGCGTTTCCGCCACCACGAAAGCGACGCGCTCGCCGACCGCGCGCACCTTGCCGATGGACAGGATCGCGCGCAGCGTGCGGTAGCCCTTCGGCCCGCCCATGTCCTCGGGCATGACCGGTGAGAAGGCGCCGAGACCGTCGGCCGTGACATCCGCTCCGGTGAGGACGGCGAGCACGCCTGGGGCGGCCTTGGCCTTGGCGGTCTCGATGCGCTTGATGCGGGCATGCGCGTGCGGCGACATGACGACGACGCCGTAACACTGCCGCGGCAGGTCGATGTCGTCGACGAAGCGGCCGCGGCCAGTGATGAAGCGGGGGTCTTCGAGCCGGGTGACGGGCTGACCGATGCCGAACTTCGTGCTCACGCTGTTCTCCTCAAGTAGCCGCCCCCGCGTGGCGAAGCGCGGCGGGGGAGGATGATCTATACTTGCGATTGGCGATCATGAGAATGGCGTAAGGAGGAAACGAAAAATGCCGGCAGGCCCGCAAACAGCATCCTTCGATTACATCGTCGTCGGCGCCGGTTCGGCCGGCTGCGTGCTGGCCAACCGGCTCACCGCGTCGGGCCGGCATCGCGTGCTGCTATTGGAGGCGGGCGGCCACGACCGGCACATTTGGATTCATATCCCGCTCGGCTACGGCAAGCTGTTCGCCGATGCCAGGGTCAATTGGCTCTATAAGACCGAGCCGGAGCCGGAACTCAACAACCGGCAGGTCATTCAGCCGCGCGGCAAGGTTCTGGGCGGATCGAGCTCGATCAACGGCCTGCTCTATGTCCGCGGCCAGCACGAGGACTACGACCACTGGCGGCAGCTCGGCAATGCCGGCTGGTCGTTCAAAGACGTGCTGCCGTATTTCCGGCGCGCCGAGGATCAGGAGCGTGGGCCCGACGAGTTGCACGGCGCCGGCGGGCATTTGAAGGTGTCCGATGTTTGCGAGCCGCATCCGCTGTGCGAAGCGTTCATCGAGGCGGCGCAAAAGTCCGGCTTTCCGCGCAACGACGATTTCAACGGGCCGAGCCAGGAGGGCGCCGGGTACTTCCAATTGACCGCACGAAACGGCCGCCGCTGGTCGACCGCGGTCGGCTATTTGAAGGAGGCGCGGCGCCGGCCCAATCTCGTGGTCGCGACCGACGCGCTCGCCGCCCGCATCTTGTTTTCCGGCCGCCGCGCCACTGGCGTGGAATACCGCCGCAACGGAACGACGCACACCGCGCACGCCAATGCCGAGGTCATCCTCGCCGGCGGCGCATTCAATTCGCCGCAGCTTCTGCAACTCTCCGGGCTGGGGCCGGCGAAGATACTGCGCGAGCTTGGCGTCGACGTTGTTGCCGACCTGCCCGGCGTCGGCGCCGATCTGCAGGACCATCTGCAAATCCGCATGCAATACCGTTGCACCGAGCCGATCACCATGAACGACGTGATCAACGATTGGCGCCACCGCTATGCCGCCGGATTGCGTTATCTGTTGTCGCGCAAGGGGCTGCTCACCATCGGCGCCGGTTATGCCGGAGCGTTTCTGAAAACGCGGCCCGATCTGGCGACGCCCGACGTGCAAATCCACTTTCTCATCTTTTCCGCCGACGCCGCCGGCGCGACGCTGCACCCATTTCCGGGATTCATCGTCTCGGTGTGCCAGTTGCGGCCGGACAGCCGCGGCTTCGTGCGCATCAAATCGAGCGATCCGACCGTGCCGCCGGCGATCCAGCCGCGCTATCTCACCGCGCGCAACGACCGCGACACCGTGGTCGCCGGACTGAAATTGCTGCGCCGGATCATGGGCGAGCCGGCGATGCGTCGCTACATCGCCGAGGAGCGCTCGCCCGGACCGCAATGCCAGAGCGAGGCCGATCTATTGGCCTTCGCGCGCGACACCGCAACGACGGTCTATCATCCGACCTCGACCTGCCGGATGGGCTCCGATCCCACGGCCGTCGTCGACGAACGGTTGCGGGTCCGCGGCTTTGCAGGCTTGCGCGTGATCGACGCCTCGATCATGCCGACCGTGGTCTCCGGCAACACCAACGCCGCCGCGGTCATGATCGGCGAGAAGGGCGCCGACATGGTCTTGGAGGATGCCGGCGCAAGCGCGCCGGTGGCGATTTCGGCGTGAATCAGCCGGCGGCCTGCAGGCGGTCGATTTCGGCGGCGCCGGCCTTGATCCGCGGGATAAGTTCGCGGCCGAACTCGACGGTATCGTTGAACGGATCGAAGCCGCGGATCAGAACCGAGCCGACGCCGAGCTTGTAATATTCGAGGATGGCGCGAGCGACCTGCTCCGCCGTGCCGACCAGGCACGAGGTGTTGCCGAGCGCGCCGGTCGCCCGCGCGATCGGCATCCACAGCCGCTCGTCATGAATGTCGCGCTCCAAGGCAAAGCCCATCAGCCTGCGCCCGGCATTGTCGACCGGCCCACTCATCGCCTCCTGCCGGCTCCAGCCTTTGCCGCTTTCGCCGCCGGTCATCGCGGCGAGAATCCTGTTCGCTTTATCCCAGGCCGCGTCTTCGCTCGCGGCAATGATCGGGCGCACCGAGACATTGAAGCCGGGGACGCGCCCATAAGCCGCCGCCTGGGCGCGAAATTGCTTGATGCGCTCGCGGGTCGAGGCGAGCGGCTCGGCGTAGATGGCATAGACGTCGCAAAGCCGCGCGCCCATTTCCAGCGCGCCGTCGGACGCGCCGCCGAAGAACAACGGCGGATGCGGTTTCTGCAGCGGGCGCACGTCCGAATGGGCGCCCTTGACGCGGTAGAACGCGCCGGAAAAATCGAACGGCCGCTCGCTCGACCAGGCAAGCTTCATCAATTCGAGATATTCGCCGGCGCGGCGATAGCGTTCCGCCTTCGGCGTAAAATCGCCGTCGCCCTCCTGCTCGTTGTCGGTTTTGCCGGTGATGACGTGCAAAGCGAGCCGGCCGCTGGTCAGATGGTCGAATGTCGCGATTTTGCGCGCCATCAGGGTGGGCGCCACGAATCCCGGCCGATGTGCGACGAGATAGCCGAGACGCTCGGTGTGCGCCGCCGCGTGCAGCGCGACGAGAAAACCTTCGGCGGACGACGACGAGTAGCCGACCAGGACCAGATCGAAGCCGGAGGCTTCGTGGGCACGCGCGGCCTCGGCCACATAGGCCGGCGACAGGCCGCCCTCGATGACATGCAAGGTGGCGTCGCTCCGCGGCGGCGCGACGCCGATCATGCCGATGATTTTGATGGTCACCGCCAACCTCGTTGTTACCGGATTTGCGCTTGGCTCATTTGAACGCCGGCATCACGTCCTTGGCGAACCAGCGCAACTGCTCCTTGAACTCCTTGGGCGCGAGCCCTTCGGCCCAATGGATCATGAAATGCTCCAAGCCGGGATACTTCGCTTCGATCGACTTGATGCCTTCGATCACTTCCTTGGGCGGTCCGCAAAACCAGGCTTTCTGCTTCACGCCGTCGCTCAGCTTCGGCACGGTGGTCGGCGCGCCCGGCGAGCCCCAGGTGCGGCCCTGGTCGTCGGCATAGCGCACGAAGCCGAACGGCGCGAACCACTTGAAGCGCTCGTCATGCGCCGGCTCGAGCCGCCGGATTGCCTCGTCGCGGCTATCGGCGAGATAGACGCCGGCACCCCAAATCATATCTTCGCCGAGCTTGATCGGCCGGCCATGCTTGTGGCAGGCGGCATGAAAGGCGCGCACCACGTCGTCGAGGATTTTCTCGCCGTTGAGGGTCACCATGGCTTTCAGCCCGTAGCGCGCCATCAGCTCGATGGTCTTGCCGCTGGCGATCGGCATCCAGATTTCCACCGGCAGATGCTTGGGCCGCGGCACCATGGTGATGTCGGTGAGCTTGTAGCCGCGATAGTCGACCGGCGGCGGCGCCTCGTAGAACTTGCCCTTGTGGTGGAATTGCTGCTCGTTGAAGCAGGTCAGCATTAGCTGAAGCTGCTCCTCGAACAATTCGCGGTTCTTGTCGGCGTCGAGCAGCGGCGCGCCGAAGCTCTCGACCTCGCGGCTGTGATAGCCGCGGCCCACGCCCATGACGATGCGGCCGTCGGTGACGATGTCGGCCATGGCGTAGTCCTCGGCGAGGCGGATCGGATGCCACATCGGCAAAATGTTAAACGCGCAGCCGAACTTCAGGCGCTTGGTCTGGGTGGCGAGCCATAGCCCGAGCTGGATGAGATTGGGGAAGACTTCGTAGCCCTCGCGCTGGAAATGGTGCTCGGCGCTCCACAGCACCTCGAAGCCGAGCTCGTCCATGAGCCGGGCGACGTCGCGCGCGGTGAAGAAGGCCTCGCGCAGCCGTTCGTCGGAATAACGCCGCTCGTCGGCCGGAGTGCCGCTCAGCCCGACCTTATCGAGCTCGATCTGACCGACGTAAAGGACATGGAATTTCCTGATCATGGGTTCTTCCCCGGACTTATTCCGCCGCGGCAATGCCGCCGGCTCGCGATCTGACGCGCGCCGTCTCGGCCGGATCAAGCTCGCCCTGCGCATCGATGACAACCCCATAATCGCGACGCGCTTCGTCGGCGGTAATCAAGCCGTCGAGCACATCATCGCGCACCGCTTGCGGATCGCGCGCGCGCGGATCGCCGAAGCCGCCGCCGCCCGGCAGTTGCAGGCGGATGGCGTCGCGCGGCGGCACGGTCTGGCGTCCTTTGGGCCGGATCGGGCGGCCGGACCGCAGCGACACCGTGCCCGCCGCGCCGGGCCGGCCGCCGTCGCGGCCGCGCGCCGGATTCTTGACGCGCTCGAAATTGCACAACAGCGCGAGCGGCGTTGCGCCGGCGCCGCCAAGCTCGATCACCTGGCCGAGCCCGCCGCGGAATTTGCCCGGCCCGCCCGAACTCTCGCGAAACTCGCGGCGATGGAACACGACCGGCGCGATGCTCTCGGTGGCCTCCACCGGTATGGTGCGCACGCCGGACGGAAAGGCGGTGGCGGAAAGCCCGTCCTTTTCCGGCCGCGCCCCGGCGCCGCCGCAGTGGAAGATCACGGTCGAGAATTCGGCGAGCGCATTGGCGTCGGTGCCGGCTTCGACTTCGTCGACCAGCGAGCCGCCGCCAAAGATTTGCGGATTCCATAGCGAGGATGCGCCTTCGGCCGGCACGCCGCCGGCGATGGCCCGATGCAGGCAGCCGGCGACGACGTCGGGCAGCATGTGACCGACGGTGTGGCGCGCCGCCACCGGCCAAGGCCGCTTGGCGTTGAGCACGCAGCCTTCCGGCGCGGCGACCGTGATCGGAGCGAGCGAGCCGGCATTGTTCGGCACTTCCGGCGCGACCAGGCATTTCACGCCGAACGCGGTATAGGCCAAGCAATAATTGAGCACGACATTGATGCCATAGCTCGACGCCGGCGAAGTGCCGGCGAAATCGACATGAATGCCGGCCTCGGAGATCGTGAGCGCAGCGTTGAGCACGAGCGGCTTGTCGTAACCGTCCATGGTCAGAGTGTTGCGGTAGGTGCCGCGCGGCAAGGCCCGAATCCGGGCAAGCGTCGCTTCGTGCGACGCATCGATGATGGTGTCGCCGAGCCGGTCGAGATTGGCGATTTCGAACTCGTCCATCATGTCGGTAAGCCGCCGGCTGCCTTCGTCGTTGCAGGCGGCGCAGGCATAAATGTCGCCCTCGACCTGCAGCGGCTCGCGCACATTGGCGCGCACCAGCCGCAGCAGGTCTTCGTTCATGACGCCCTCGCGGGCGAGCGGCATGATCGGGATCGACAGCCCTTCCTCGAACACCTGCCGGCCGTCCGGTCCCATGCCGAGCCCGCCGATATCGACGACATGGATGGTGTTGGCGAACAGCCCGACCGCTTGCCCGCGATAAAAGCTCGGCGTCACCACCGTGATGTCATGCAGATGACCCGAAGTCAGCCATGGGTCGTTGGTGATGTAGTGGTCGCCCGGCTTCATGCCGGCGAGCGGATAGGCATCGAGAAAATAGCGCACGCCGTTGGCCATCGAATTGACGTGTCCCGGCGTGCCGGTGACCGCTTGCGCCAGCATCCGCCCGTGGCGGTCGAACACGCCCGCCGAAAGGTCGCCGGCCTCGCGCACCGAGGTTGAGAACGCGGTGCGGATCATGGTCTGCGCCTGCTCCTCGACCACCGCGATCAGGCGATTCCACATGATCTGGGTCTGGATTTGCGCGAGCGCGGCGTTGGGGCGGGCGACCATGGTCATTCCTCGCGGCGGGTAAGCTCAATATAGCCGAACTTGTCGATCTGCGCGTCGAACAGCGGGCTCACCACGGTCGAGGTGTCGTTCTCGGCGATCACGGCCGGTCCGGCGATGCGCGCGCCCGGAGCAAGACGCGTCGCGCCGATAGATCGGCACGTCCAGAAATTCGCCGGTCGCCGGATCGAAGACCGGCCGCCGCGCGCACGGTTGTGGCTCGTAGGGGCGGGTTTCAAACCCGCCCCTACCTGAGGGCGCAACGAGTTCGCCTTGCGCCGGCGCGCCGACCGCGACCACCCAGCTTAAAATCTCGATCTCGACGCCGGGTATCGGCCGGCTGTACAGCCGCCGATAAACGTCCTCGAAAAATTCTTTGATGGCCGTGCGATCCGCTGCGGTGAAATCGCGCACCGGCAGCTCGACCGCGATCTCGTGGCCCTGGCCGCGATAGCGCATAAAGGCCGAACGCTGCTCAGAGAGTTGGGCGTCAGGCGCGCCGCGGCGCACGATCGCTTCGGCTTCGGCGCGCATTTGCGCGAGCAAAAGGTTGACCGCCGCCGCATCGAAGCTCGATAGCCGCATCAACCGGCCGCGCACGATCTCGTAGGCCACCGGCGCGCGTAAAAGTCCCACGGCCGAACCAACGCTGGCATTGGCCGGAATGAGCACGCGGCCGATGCCGAGTTTCTCCGCGACGCGGCAGGCATGCAGCGGCGCCGCGCCGCCGAACGCGATCAGCGTGCGCGGGCGCAGGTCCTTGCCGCTTTCGATGGCGTGCACGCGCGCCGCATTCGCCATGTTCTCATCCACCATCTCGCTGATGCCGAGCGCCGCATGTTCGACGGCAAGCTTGAGTTTGGCGCCGATCCGCTCGGCGATGGCGCGTTTGGCGCCGGCGCTA
This sequence comes from uncultured Alphaproteobacteria bacterium, assembly GCA_963729335.1. GTDB lineage: Bacteria > Pseudomonadota > Alphaproteobacteria > Rhizobiales > Xanthobacteraceae > BOG-931. The sequence continues at coordinate 173,635 of CAVSNN010000008.1, read as the reverse complement.
TCGAGCGTCATTTTGCCGCCGGAAAATGCCGCCGGATCGATCCGGCCCAGCGCCACGTCGGCATCGGTCACGGTCGGTTCGCGCCCGCCGCGGCCGTAGCAGACCGGTCCCGGTTCCGAGCCGGCGCTGTGCGGACCCGACCGCAATCCGGCCCAGCGCATCGACGCCGGCAATCGAGCCGCCGCCGGCGCCGATCTCCACCATCTCGATCACCGGAATGCGCAGCGGCAGGCCCGAGCCTTTGACGAAGCGGTACATGCGCGCCACCTCGAAGGCGCGCGAGGTCTGCGGCCGCCCCTTGTCGATGAAGCAGATTTTCGCGGTGGTGCCGCCCATGTCGAACGAAACGACCTGGTCGAGCCCGTGCTGGCGCGCGATGCAAGCGGCGAAAATGGCGCCGCCGGCCGGGCCGGATTCCACGAGCCGCACCGGAAAGCGGATTGCGGTTTCCGCCGTGGTGATGCCGCCGCCCGACGTCATCAACAGCATCGGACAGCGGAAGCCGGCTTCCGCCAGCTCGCGTTCGAGCTTCGTCAAATAGCTGCCGATCAGCGGCTGCAGATAGGCATTGGCGCTCGCCGTCGAGAAACGCTCGTATTCGCGCATTTCCGGCGAGACTTCGCGACGACAGCGTGACGGGGAGATCAGGCAGCCGGCGGGCGATCGCTTCGGCGACGCGGCGCTCGTGGGCCGGGTTGGTGAAGCTGTGCAGGAAGCCGACCGCCACGGCCTCGACGTCCCGTCCGGCCAGCGTGTCGATGGCGCGGCTAACGCTTGCCTCATCGAGCGGAATGAGCACCTCGCCCTGCGCATCGATACGCTCGCGGATCGGCAGGCGGAGCCGGCGCGGCACCAGCGGCGGCGGCAGATCGATATTAACGTCGTATTGCTCGAAGCGGTTTTCGTGCCGGATTTCGACGACGTCGCGAAAGCCTTCGGTGGTCAAAAGCGCGGTCTTGGCGCCCTTGCGCTCGATCAGCGCGTTGGTGGCAAGCGTCGTGCCATGAATGACCAATTGCACGTCCGCCGGCTTGATGCCGGCTTCGGCGACGATCGCGCGCACGATCGCCAGCACGCCCTGTTCGGGCGCGCGCGACGTGGTCAAGCTCTTTGCCGTAGTGCGCCGATCGCCGATTTCCAAGGCAACGTCGGTGAAGGTGCCGCCGATATCGACGCCAAGCCGGATTGCGGGTGCAGATGCCACGCGAGAACTACCAGGAACGGCCGATGATCGGCAAAGCCCAATCTACGCCGCCTCTTTATAATGGCTTGTCCATCGCGCCGCGAGCGCCGCGATTACGATTTCGGCGGCAACGCGCCTTGCTGGATCGGCTTGGTGTAGCCGAGCGGCTGAAACTTGCGCCGCCGTTGCGCTTTGGTGTGCACCGGATTGCAGCCGAAGGCGCCGCAGACGACCGCGGCCTTGTGGAAGAATGGCGCCGGCGCGGCCGCAGCGCCAAGCGCCGACGGCGCCGCCGCCGTGATCGCCTCGGCGCGGCCGGCCGGTATGCCGAGAATGATCGCCGCGGCAAGCGCCGTCAGAACGGCCTTAGGCATGGGGTTCCTCCGTAAGTTGTCGAGACTGCGAGTCGATGGGTGAGGCCGCGCGATTGCCGTCGAGCTCGGCGATGAGCGGTTGCAGGAATTTTTCGTAGCGCCGCCAGCGTCCGACCGAAGTCCGGTAGATCGGCCGGCGGACCTGGGTCGCGCTGGCGGTGCGCACCGTCCGCGCGGTGCTGTGAAAGTCGAGGCAACGGGCATCCCAGGGCAGGCCGCAATGGGTGACGATGCGCCGCGCGACGCCTTCCAGATCGCCGACCAGTTCCTCGTAGTGCACGTCGAGCAGGCGCTGCGGCGGCAAGACGCGGCGCCAATGCGCCATCAGCTCTCGGTAGTGCCGGTAATAGCGGCCGAGCCCGGCGAGGTCGTGGGTCTGCGGCTGATTGACGAACAGAATGGAAAAGCAGGACACGCAGGTATCGAGCGGATCGCGGACGGCATGGATGATGGTGGCGTTCGGCAGCGCGAGATGAATGAGGCCGGCAAAGAAAAAATTCCCCGGCATTTTGTCGACGATTCGCGACGCGTCCGGCGCCCGTTGCCGCAAGCGTTCGAGATACGACGCGCCGAGCCGGCGAAAATCGTCCGCGGACATGGCCGACGCCATCTCCGGAAACGGCGGCGCGCCCGGCAGCGCCTTGCCGAGAGTGCCGGCGGCGATATCGAGCAGGTTGATTTCGCCGGCGCCGAAAACCCGGGCGTGGCTCGCCAGGATCTGCTCGATCAGCGTCGTGCCCGAGCGCGGCATGCCGACGATGAAGATCGGCAGCGCCGACGGCTCGCCGGCGTCGCGCCGGGCCGCCAGAAACTCGGCGCTGAAAACTTCGCGCGTGCGATCCATGCGGCCAAGCGTTGCGGCTTCGTCGTAAGCGACATGCCGGCGTCGCAGCGCGTTGCCGGCCTGCAATTGCGCAAACGCGGCGTCGAACCGGCCGGTATCTTCATAGCCGCGAGCCAAGGCGAAATGCAGGTGGATGCGTTCCATCGCGCCAAGCGACGCGGCATCCCGGGCCAGCTTCTCCATTGCCTCGATATAGCGGTCACCCGGCTCGAATTGTCCGATGCCGGCGAGGTGCTCGTAATAAGAGGCATTGCGCGGGGCGAGATCGATCGCGCGCTTCGCCGCGCGTATCGCCTCGTCGAGCCGGCCGCGTTCCTTCAATATCACCGCGAGATTGTGGTAGCCGCCGGCAAAGCCGGGATTGATCGCGGCGGCCCGGCGGAATTTGGCTTCCGCTTCGTCGAGCCGTTCGAGATTGGACAGCGCCACGCCCCAGTTGCAGACCGCCTCCGCGTAATCGGGCTTCAGCTCGACCGCACTGCGATATTCGGCGATGGCGGGCTCGAACATGCCCAGTTCGGCGAGAGCATGGCCGAGATTGTTGCGGATGACGGGCAAGTCCTTGAGCGCGAGTATTCGCCGGTAGAGCGCCATCGCTTCGGGCAATTTTCCGTCGTCGTGGCGGGCAAATGCCGCCTTGCACAGCGTCAGTATAATGTCGGCGGGAGCAACCGCGCCGACTGCCGGCTGTTGGTCCGCCCGTGCAGGCAGGCGAGTTGGCCACAAGCTTTGTCCGAAGCGCAGCGAAGCCCCTGTGCGGTCGATAAAACCTTATGGTGAACGAAAGGTTAACAAAGCGCGTTGCGCCGGGCCGGAAGCGGGTGCATCATCGCCGAGTCATCGTTAATTCCATTGCCAAGTCGCAAGGCCAGGAGCGGCTCCCATGCACGACATCGTCATTCGCGGCGGCACCATCGTCGATGGCACCGGCAAGGCGGCCTTTACCGGCGACGTGGCGATCGCGGGCGGCCGCATCGCCGCGGTCGGCGGCAAGCAGGGCCCGGCCCGGCGCGAGATCGACGCCGCGGGCCTCCTGGTCACGCCCGGCTGGGTCGACGTGCACACCCATTACGACGGCCAGGCGATGTGGGACCCGCTGCTGGCGCCGTCGTGCTGGCACGGCGTCACCACGGTGATGTTCGGCAATTGCGGCGTCGGCTTCGCGCCGGTGAAGAAGGAGCATCGCGGCGCGCTGATGGACCTGATGGAAGGCGTCGAGGAGATTCCCAATCCGGTGCTGGCCGCGGGCCTGACCTGGGAATGGGAGAGCTTTCCCGAATTCATGGATGCGCTGGAGCGCCGGCCGCGCGCCATCGACATCGCCGCGCAGGCCGCGCATCTGCCGCTGCGCGTCTATGTCATGGGCGACCGCGCCATCCGCCGCGAGCCGGCGACGCCCGACGACATCGCCGAAATGCGCCGCTCACCATCGAGGCGCTGCAATGCCGGCGCCTTCGGCTTTACCACCTCGCGCACCGATTCGCACAAGACGCCGGACGGCGAACTGGTGGCCGTCGCGCGACGCCGACGCCGATGAGCTTCTCGGCATCGGCTCGGCGCTGGGCGTCGACCGGCACCGGCGCATTCGGCATGAACAGCGATTTCGACGACGAGGAATTCGAACTGCGCCTGGATGACGCAAGCTCGCCGAGCAGACCGGCCGCCCGGTCTGGTTCCTGCTCACCGATCGCTACGAGGACCCGCAGCGCTGGCGGCGCCTGATCAAGGCGGTGCACGAGGCGCGCGCGCGACGGCCTGCCGATCACCGCGCAGATCGCCGGCCGGCCGATCGGCGTCATGATGGGCATCGGCACCGCGCTCAATCCGTTCACGGTGCGGCCGAGCTACCAAGCAGCTCGAAAGCCTGCCGATCGCCGAGCAGCGCGCGGCGGCTGCGCGATCCCGAGCTGCGGCGCAAAATCCTCGCCGAGAAGCCGTCGGAAGCCGAAGTCGCCAAGCTCGCGCAATTCCGCCAGGCCGTCACCAGGAAGTGGGACAAGTTCTACGTCATGGGCAATCCGCCGGACTACGAGCCGGCGCCGGAGAAGAGCGTCGCCGCGATCGCGGCGCGCACCGGCCGGCCGCCCGACGAGGTGGCCTACGACTACATCACCGAGCGCCGACGGCCAGTATCTGTACTTCCCGGTGGTGAACTACGTCACCGGCGATCACGCGCCGATCCTCGAGATGCTCAACGATCCGGCCTGCCTGCTCGGCCTGAGCGACGGCGGCGCGCATTGCACCTCGATCGTCGATTCCGGCGTGCCGACCTTCATGCTGACGCATTGGGGCCGCGACCGGCAGCCGCGGGCCGCGCCTGCCGCTCGAACATCTGGTCAAGCGGCAGACCAGCGAGACCGCCGATTTCTTCGGACTTACCGACCGCGGCCGGCTCGCGCCGGGGCTGCGCGCCGACGTCAACCTGATCGACTTCGACCGGCTTGCAGGTGCACAAGCCCGAACTCGTCCACGACATGCCGGCCGGCGGCCGGCGCTTCGTGCAGCGCGTCGAGGGCTATGAGGCGACGCTGGTCGCCGGCGAGCCGATTTTCGAGCGCGGCGAGCATACCGGCGCGATGCCCGGCCGGCTGGTGCGCGCCGGGCGCGACGGCGTGGCGCTGGCGGCGGAGTAGGGCACCGGTCGTCCTCAAGCCATGCTGCAAAATCCCGGCGTGACCGAGCGCCTGGCGCGATTTGTGGTGGATACGCAGTGGAGCGATCTACCGGAAGCGGTCGCGCATCAGGCCAAGCGTTCGCTGTTGAATTTTTTTGCGGTCGCGCTGACCGGCTGCCGCACGCCCACGTTCGAGACCGCGCTCGCATCGCTCGCCGATTTCTCCGGCGGCAAGCAGGCGACGTTGCTCGGCCGGCGCGAGCGCGTGGACGCATTAAGCGCCGCGTTCCTCAATGCCGCCGGCGCCAATGTGCTCGACTTCTGCGACACCCACGTGCCGACGGTGATCCATCCGACCGCGCCGCTCGTGCCGGCGCTGTTCGCGCTCGCCGAATTGCAGCGCGTCAATGGCCGCGATCTGATCCTCGCGTTTGTGCTTGGTCAGGAAATCGAATGCCGCATCGGGCTCGCGATGTCGCCTTCTCATTACAACAGAGGCTGGCACATCACCGCGACCTGCGGCGTGTTCGGCGCTGCCGCCGGGGCCGGCAAGCTGTTGCGGCTCACGCCCGAGCAGATGGTGTGGGCGCTCGGCACCGCGGCGACTCAGGCGGCCGGCCTGTGCGAATGCCTCGGCACGCCGGCAAAAAGCGTCGGCGTCGGCAATGCCGCGCGCAACGGATTGTGGGCGGCGCTGTTGGCGGCGAAGGATTTTGCCGGCCCCGCCGAGCCGCTGACCGGAGTGCAGGGCTATTACCATGCGCTTGCCGAGACGCCGGACCTGTCATCTCTCACCGACGGCCTCGGCGAGACCTGGGAGATTTTGAAGACCTCATACAAGCCTTACCCGTGCGGCTTCGTGCTGCATCCGGTGCTCGATTGCGTGCTCGATTGGCGGCACGATCATCCCACGGCCGTCGTCGACAAGGTCAAGGTGACCGGCAATCCGCTGCTTGCGGTGCGCGCCGACCGAGCGAATATTTCGACCAGCGGTCAATCGCAAGTGAGCGTGCAGCACGCGGTCGCTGCCGCGCTCGTCACCGGCAAGGCCGGCGTGGCGCAGTTCGGCGACGCCTGCGTCAACGATCCGCGGGTCCGGGCGCTGCGCAGCAAGGTCGAGATCGTGCGCGACGAGAGTTTCGCCACGGTCGCCGCGGCGGTCGAGATCGCGACCGCCGACGGCAAACTGCACAAGCTGTCGCAGCCGGCGGCGCGCGGCAGCGATGCCAATCCGATGAGCGATGCGGAGCTCGAAGCCAAGCTGCACGCAGCGGCGGCGGATTGGGATCCCAATCGCGACGTCGGCCCGCTGATCGAGGCGATCTGGAACCTGGACAATAGCGCGGATATTTCCGAACTTGCCGCGCTTACCGTGCCGCGGGAGTGACTTGGCCAACACCGGTGCGCCAGCAATGAAAATCTATCAAGGCAAACGCACCATCGATGGCCTGGTCGTCACCGTGGACGGCAAGGCGCTTGCCGAACATTATGAGGTCAAGCGCTTCACGCGGTTCGGCTTCGAATGGACCTACCAAGGCGAAAGCCCGCAGCAACTCGCGCTGGCGATTTTGGTGGATTACCTGGCCGACAACGACAGGGCGATCCGGCTTTCCGGACCGTTCATGACGGAAATCGTCGCCAATTTCGACAACGATTGGCAGCTGACCGGCGCCGAGATCGATGCCGCGGTGCGCAGCATTGAGGAAAAGTAAGCGGCCGGCCGCCGTTCGCCTTGGCGGCCCGATGTGCTAAGCTTGCGAGAATAAAAGCGACGGGCTCGATGTCCCGCGGGCAGAGGTTCCAGGGAGAGTCGGCAATGATCTCGCAACGGCAGATCGACTTTCGCAACGAATACCGCTCCCGCATCGTCGGCTGGTACAACGGCTACTTCCACATCGTGCTGATTTACGCCATGGGCGCGGCGGTGCTTTACATCTATATCTCGCATATCCACGACGTGACCTGGCTCGAATGGCTCGCGGTCCCGCTCACCGTCATCTTCACCAACATCTTCGAATGGCTGGTGCACAAATACGTCATGCACCGCCCGGTGAACATCAAGGGGCTGCGCGCGATCTATGAGCGGCACACGCTCAACCACCATCAATTCTTCAGCGATCAGGAAATGCGCTTTCGCGACGACAAGGATTGGCGCGTGACGGTGTTCCCGCCCTACGCGCTGGTCGTATTCACGCTGATGTCGATTCCTGCCGCCGTCATTCTCGGTCTCATTTTCACGCCGAATGTCGGTTGGCTGTTCATGTGCGTCACCACCGGGATGTATCTGATCTACGAGTTCATGCATTTTTGCTGCCATTTGGACGAAAGCTGGTTCGTCAAGCGTTGCCCATTCGTGAATACGCTGCGTCGCCATCACACCGCGCACCACAATGCGCGGCTGATGATGGAAGTGAACATGAACCTGACCTTCCCGATCGCCGATTGGGCGTTCGGCACCTCCGACCTCGATCGCGGGCTGATCGGCCACCTGTTCAACGGCTATTCGACCCGTCACCTCAAAGGCGGATTGCGCGCCCGGCCGAATGGACCGGAACAGGCCGCGGCGGCGCCGGTCGGGCTCAATTGAACAGAGACGAACCGGCGCACGGAGTCCCGCAATGCCGACCGACGTCAAGGCCGCAGTTTCCGCCGTGGTCATCGTCGTCGCACTCGGGCTCGTGCTGTGGAGCGGCTCGCCGATCCGGCCGGACCTTGACAAGTTCGTGCTCTTCACCGCGGTCTTCTTTGTCGTGGCGATGTGGATTTTCCCGGAAGCGGGAGGCAAGAGGGGCGGCGCCGGCAAGCGATAGCCGCCGACGGGGCATCCCGCGGTCATAGATACCGACAATCAGGAAGGACAGCGATGGCGAGTGTCGTCAACAACAAGCGCGTGTTCTGCGTGCAGCCGCACCGGCCGCAGGGCTTCGGCGAGATCCTCGGCAAGCGCGGCGACATCCGCCTCGACATGCTGGAGCAGAAAAGTCCGGATGCGGCCGCGCTCGAAGTCCTATCCGCCGCGCACGCCTACCAGATGAGTTCGGCGCGCGACGAGCTGGCGCCGCACTATCACGCGCGGGCCGAGCTGTTGGCGCGGGCGCCGAACCTGTTGATCGTTTCAACCAACGGCGCCGGCTACGACACCGTCGACATGAAGGCTTGCACCGAGGCCGGCGTGCTGGTTGTCAATCAGTCCGGCGGCAATGCAGAAGCCGTCGCCGAGCATGTCGTCGGCATGATGCTGGCGCTGATCAAGCGCTTCAACGAGACCGACCGGGCGCTGCGCGCCGGCACGGTCACCAATCGCGCCGTCTTCATCGGCCGCGAAGCCTACGGCAAGACCGTCGGTATTGTCGGGCTTGGCAATGTCGGCAAACGTATCGCCGAACTATGCCGAGCGCTGTTCCATATGGAGGTGCTGGCCTATGACCCTTATTTGTCCGCTGAGGTCGTAGGCTCGCGTGGCGCCGAGAAGGTCGAACTCGACGAACTGATGCGACGGTCGGATTTCGTCTCCATCAACTGCCCGCTCACGCCGGAGACCCGCAAGCTGATCGGCGCGCGCGAATATGCGCTGATGAAGCCGGGCGCCTTTTTCATCACTACCGCGCGCGGCTCGATCCATGACGAGGACGCGCTGGAGCGGGCGTTGCGCGAGAAGAAAATCGCCGGCGCCGGCCTCGATGTCTGGGAAAAGGAGCCACCGGCGGCGGCGCACCCTTTAATGAAATACGACAACGTCATCGTCACCCCGCATATGGCGGGCGTCACGCTCGAGGCGCGCGCGCGGATGGGCCAGTTCGCCGCCGAGCAGATGCTCGACGCGCTCGACGGCAAGAAGGTCGCGCGCATCATCAATCCGCAGGTCTGGCCGGCCTACGCCAAGCGCTTCGAGAAGACGTTCGGGTTTATGCCGGCGCCGCCGCCGGCCGAGCCGAATTGGCACGCGTCGGAGAAGCATGCATGACGCATAACATTCGTAGCGCATTTACCGTGCGGTTTGCAAAGACATTTGGGTTTGTGCCGCAGCGGAAAGTGGATTTTAGTGAGGATCCGGGTCGAGTTCCGCAATTGCTAGTTTTAGTGACTGGAGATAACCGTCGAGATTATCCAGAACCTCTTCTTCCAGCTTCATGTAAAAGGGAAATTTAAGGTCAATTATTGGTCGTCGCAGATTATCTTTGTTCCACTCGACAAAATTACCGTCTTCATCCTTTCTGATTGTCCGTTCGAACATTTCGCGGTATCGACGTGGGCATATACCGTGACAATGGTCAAACTTCACACATGGATAAGGCTGATATTTTCCTCTATCCCCACCTTCAATTAAAACAGCGTCGGCGTGCAGGTCTGACGTGAGACTCTTCGGGTATGGTTCTAAGAATACTACTCTCGAAATGCCGGAAGCGATTATGTGCTTGGCGCACATGTGGCAAGGAAATGTTGTACAAAAGAGAGTTGCGTTTTGTAAGGATAGACCGAGCCTGGCCGCGTCACAAATTGCAGACATTTCTGCATGTATGACACGACCGTATTCTAATGCGTCCATGAACTGAGATTTTTTAACCTCTGGCCTCGTTAAAATCTCATTGGGGTTGGAAGCTTTGATTATCTTGAGTATTTCACGCAATCGTTCGCGTTTTCTTTCTACGTTTGAATTTGCACCACGTACGTAGTCGCGATCATCCAATCCATCATCTGAATCTGACCAATAGGTTCCACCAGGCGCTTTTGGCACTTCGTTCGAGCCCATAGAAATGATCTCGCCCTTCTCCGTGAATATCGCGGCTCCTACTTGCCGGGAAAGATCAAGTGTACGAAGCGCCGCTGCTTTTGCTGCGAACATCCCATATTCGTGTTTGGTCGGTGAGATTTTGTTGGAGCCAAATAAGAGTTCACAGAAGCGACTAACTTGCCTTTGGATGCTCGTGTCGCTTTCGTCGGCATTAATAACGACATCCGCATCGTGGAATATTGCTGAAACTTCTTGTCCGTGCCCGTCGCCACGTTCGCTTTCGTCGATTTGAACAATATCCTCAGCCTTGGCCCGATAGGCATTATGGTTGGAATCATTATCAGCGTGAGCGAATTGGCGAGCCAAATGGTCAACTCGCGCTCCTCGACGCGAGTAAACGGAGATTTGAAAGAATACACGACCATAGACAGATCGAAGTAATTCGACTTCCTCTTTCCTCTTGAATTGATGAATTAGATAGACGTTTTTCTCCGGCTTTTCTTTATCTGGTTGCGTCGTTCTTGTTCGAGCACGCATTAGTTTTGCACACGCGATAGACGCCAGTAGTGCGTCGTCATCGAAGTGTTTTCTAAGCTGATTCCCATATTTGATGTAAGACCGGTAGCGCTCGTACTTTTTTGGAGTATGCTCCAGCGGTTCCTCAGGTTTGAGCCGTGTAGAAAGGGGCAACGTTAGTGTTTTAATGAACCGGAGGTGGGTCATGGAGAGGCGGAAGTTTACACGAGAGTTCAAGCTTGAGGCTGTGCGGCTGATCAAAGAGCGGGTCGTATCGTATGCCCAGGCCTCGCACGATCTCAGTGTGCATCAGTCACAGTTGCGGAGTTGGGTGAAGGCGCTTGCGGACGATCCGCAGCATGCGTTCCCCGGCCAAGGCCAGATGAAGCCCGAGCAGCTGGAGATCGCGCAGCTCAAGCGCGAGGTGATCCGGCTGAAGGCGGAACGAGACATCCTAAAAAAAGCCGCGGCCTACTTTGCGAAGGAATTGATGTGAAGTTCGGATTCGTTGCGAAGCACCGGGGGATCTGGCCGGCGGAGTGGTTGTGCGGGGCGCTCGTGTCTCGCGGGGTGGGTTCTATGCCTGGCTGAGGCGACCGCGCAGTCGACGCAGCCGCAGTGATGAAGAGCTGGGCGCGAAGGTTCGCGCCAGCTTCCTCGCTAGCGATCGAACTTATGGCGCCAGGCGGGTATGGCACGACATGCTGGCAGAGGGTGTGTCGTGTGGGCTGCACCGGATCGAGCGATTGATGCGTTTACAGGCCCTCAAAGCCCGTCCACGACGGCGTCGACTGCCGCCCGATCTGGGTGAGCGGCAGGTCGCCGCCGTCGCTCCCAACGTGCTCAACCGCAGCTTCGATGCGCCTGCTCCCAACCGCAAATGGATCGCTGACTTCACCTATGTATGGACAGCGGAAGGTTGGCTTTATGTGGCTGCCGTCATCGATCTGTTCTCGCGGCGCGCGGTTGCTGGTCGATGAGTGCCGCGATGACGGCGCAACTCGTGACCGACGCCTTGGTGATGGCAATCTGGCGACGCGGCAAGCCCGATGCGCTGCTGCACCATTCCAATCGTGGCAGCCAATACACCAGCGAACAGTTCCAAAAGCTGATGTCAGATCACGGTGTCGTCTGCTCGATGAGCCGCTCAGGCAACGTCTGGGACAATGCGGCGATGGAGAGCTTCTTCTCGTCGCTGAAGACCGAGCGCACAGCGCGCAAAACCTATCGGACACGCGACCAAGCCAAGGCTGACGTGTTCGACTACATTGAATGCTTCTATAATCCGAAACGCCGGCACTCGACGATCGGATATCTAAGTCCCGTGGAGTTCGAAATGCAGGCGGAATTCGCTTAGGCGGGTGTCAACCGAACCGGGTGCAGGCCAAAAACGCGTCCGTGACTTTAATCGTAATGACATTGTACTTGGCGTCTTGAAAAAATCTGCGGAACTCCCGGATGCACGCATCCGAATCCGCCCCGATAGGGGCGACAAAGCCTAGGAAAATTTCTGGAAAATTAATTCGGTTTAAAGGACTCATGGCGGATTCACTCTTACGCCAAACTCTGCTAGAGAAAGTGAACCAGGGGTGATTCTATGCCAAAGCAGTCTCAGGAACAACCAGACGTTGCCACAGGCGGGACGGGTATAGGCGACCTTCTAAGAGCCCATCGGGCTATATCGGACGCATGGTATTCGAATTGGCGATCGGAGCAGCGAGAGCGGCTTAATCGGCTACTCCAATCGCGTTCATCATCAGACGAAGAAGTGCGCCCAGATTGAGCACAAGTTCAAGAGTTCAGCCCCAGCCACCGCCCCCTAACGCGAGCTGGAGCGCGCTTATTATCCCGTCCACTCCAGAATGTGCATGCCCTGGCCCCAGCGGTCGATCAGATAAAGCCGGCCGTCGTCGTCGCAGCCGATGTCGTTTGACTGGATGCCGGGCGCGCCCTCGGGCGTTTCCGGCACGTAACAGCCGACTTCCTTCGGATGCAGCGGGTCGACCACGTTGATCGCGCGCAGCCCGGCGTTGAAATAAGTGAGAAAAACAATGTCTTTCCACGGGCCGTCGGCGGGAAGGTTCTCCAAAATGTTGTGCGCGCCGAAACGGCCGGGGCGGTCGTAATATTTCTCGCGCTCGGGCATGAAGGTCGCCACCGGCAGCGGGTTTGTCTCCTCGCGCGCGTCGATAATCCACATGAACTGCGCATCCCAGAATTTCTGTTTGGCGCGCGCCTCGTCGGTGACGACGAGATAAGGCCGGTCGCCGATCGGCCAGCAGGTATGGGTCGAGCCGGGAAACGGCGGCGACCATTTGATATGGCCGATGAGTTTCATGGCGCGCAGGTCGGTGCAGTCGATGATCGCCATGCCGCCGCCCCACCAGGCGCAATACATGCGGTTGCCGCGGATCATCGGTGGGCCGTGCAGCGTGGTCGCCTCCTCGGCCGGGTGCGGATCATTGCCGACCTCGCCGGTATCGTTCTTCATCCACGGCAGGCCCCAGATGCTGATGACTTCCGGCTTGAGCGGATCGGAAATATCCAGCGTCCAGATCACGCGCTTGTCCCAGCCCGGCGCGTCGTTGGGCATGAAAGCGAGCTTGCGCTCGAGATCGACGCCGAAGCGGTGCGGCCCGGAGCCGGGCATGTCGTAAAAGCCAATGGGCTTCGGCGCGGCCGGCTTCGTCACGTCGAAGATGAAAAAACCGGCGCGCGCGTTCTTGCCCTTGTCGCCGGCGAGCCGCTCTGAATTTACGTAGAGCAGGTCGTCGCCGACGATGCGCAGCTTGTGGCAATGAATCCCCGGCGGGGCGCGGAATTCGCCGACCTTCACGGGCTTTCGCGGATCGCGCACGTCGTGCACGGTAAAGCCTTCCGGGCCGTTATAGCTCGAACCGCCGACCGCGCCGACATAGGCATGGCCCTTGTGCACCTGAACCAGACTTCCGCCGCCCCAAGCCGCGGACGCGTCATGGCCAAGGAGCCGGAAGTTTTTTGCTTCTTCGGGGTAAGTGGCGGGCATGGGTCCTCCGTGGCGCCGAGGCTCTTTTATTGTCATCATCCGCGAATGCGGATGATCCAGTAATCACCGGACAGTCGAGATATTCAAGTCCCGCCAGCGAATACTGGATGCCCCGCATGCGCGGGGCATGACAATGCAGGGGTGCATCAACGTGGCCGACCGCATCTCGGAAAATACTGCCGGTCAGGCTGATAAGACAGCCGACCTATTCGCCCACCCGCGCGGGCTCACGTTCCTGTTCACCACCGAAATGTGGGAACGCTTTTCCTATTACGGGATGCGCTCGCTCCTTGTCCTCTACATGACCAAATATCTGCTGCTCCCCGATCATTCCGGCAACGTCGTCGGCCTGCTCGCCGTCAAGCGCGCGCTGGAAACGCTGTTCGGGCCGCTCGAGGTGCAGCCGCTGTCGTCGCAAATCTGGGGGCTTTATACCGGGTTGGTTTATTTCACGCCGATTTTCGGCGGGCTTCTCGCCGACCGCGTGCTCGGCCAGCGCCGCACCGTCATAATCGGCGCGGTGCTGATGGCGATCGGCCATTTCATGATGGCGGTCGAACAGCTTTTTCTGTTCGCGCTGTTGGCCTTGATCCTCGGCTCAGGCTGTTTCAAGCCGAATATTTCGACCCAGGTCGGCGGGCTTTATGCGCCCGGCGATCGCCGCCGCGACCGCGCCTATTCGATCTTCTACGTTGGCATCAATGTCGGCGCGTTTTTGGCGCCGCTGGTCTGTGGCACGCTGGGGGAGGAGGCCGGCTGGCATTACGGCTTCGCCGCCGCCGGCGTCGGCATGTGCATCGGGCTTTGCATCTATCTCTACGCGCTGCCGCATCTGCCGCAAGACGAGTTACATAAAACCGAAATGCACAAGGAGAAAGCCGCGCATGTCGAGCGGCGCCCGCTGACGCGAGAGGAATGGCGTGCCGTCCTCGCGCTCTTTGTGCTGTTCGTGCCCAATACGTTGTTCTGGGCATGCTACGAGCAGATCGGCAATACCACGATCCTGTGGATCGACGCCGATGTCGATCGCGGCATCGATCTGTTCGGATCGAGCGGACAAATTCCGACGACTTGGTTTCTCGCCTTCAATCCGTTCATGATCTTCGCCTTCACCCCGTTCGTCGTGGCGTTGTGGGCGCGCCAGGCGGCGCGCGGCACCGAGCCGTCGACGGTCGCCAAGATGGCGCTCGGGTGTTTTGCGGTAACGGCGGCGAATCTCATTTATGCCTTTGCCGCGTTTCACGCCGGTAGCGGGCAAGCGAGCTGGCTATGGGTGCTCGGCGCCATCGCCGTCATCACGCTGGGCGAGCTTTATCTGTCTCCGGTCGGGCTGTCGCTTGTGACCAAGGTCGCACCGGCGCACGTGCTGTCGATGCTGATGGGGGTGTGGCTGGCGACGAGCTTCACCGGCGGCTTTCTCGCCGGCTTCATCGGCAGCTTCTGGAGTCGGATGGCGCACGTCGAATTTTTCCTGATGGTCGCGGCAATTGCCGTGCTCGCCGGCATCATGATTTTCGCCTGCCGCTGGCTGTTGCGCGGCATGTTGCGGGAATAGCCGCCCGCGCGGTCCGAATGTGATATGTTCCGCAACGCAGATTTGCGGCGGCGGGCTCGGAAGTTCCAGGGCATGAGTAAAGCATGACTAACGTCCGCGACTGGTTGCGCCGGCATAATTTCGAGCAATATGCCGACGCGTTCGAGACGAACGATATCGGCCTCGATATTCTGCCGGAATTGAGCGAGCGCGACCTCGAACAGCTCGGCGTGTCGCTCGGCAATCGCCGCCGGCTGATGAAAGCGATCGCCGGCCAGGACGCCGGGATTGCCGAAGCGAAACCGGACGCGCCGGCTGGAGCGGCGCCGGCCGGGGAAGCCGAGCGTCGCCAGGTCACGGTGCTGTTCTGCGACATGGTCGGCTCGACGGCGCTGTCCGGCACGATCGATCCCGAGCTGCTCGGCGATGTGATCCGCCGTTATCAGGATGCCGCCGCCGGCGCGATCGGACGGTTCGGCGGCTTCGTCGCCAAATTCATGGGCGACGGCGTTCTGGCTTATTTCGGCTTTCCGCGCGCCTTCGAGGACGCGGCCGAGCGCGCCGTTCGCGCCGCGATCGGCATCCTTGCGGAAGTCGGCGAAGTCGAGCGCCCGGACGGCGCGCGCCTGCAGGCGCGGATCGGCATCGCCACCGGTCTGGTCGTGGTCGGCGAAATCGTCGGTACCGGCAGCGCGCAGGAGCGCACCATCGTCGGCGAGACTCCCAATCTTGCCGCGCGGCTTCAGGCGCTCGCCGCGCCCGACACCATCCTGATCAGCGAGTCGACGCAGAACCTGTTGGGCGGATTGTTCGAGCTGCAACCGGCCGGCCCCTACGAGTTGAAGGGTTTCTCAAGCCCGGTGCCGGTCTGGCGGGTAGCCGGCGAAGCCACCGTCGAAAGCCGCTTTGCGGCGAGCCGCGCCGGCGACAAGCTGCCGCTGATCGGCCGCGCCCATGAAATGGGCCTGCTGCTCGATCGCTGGCGGCTGGCGCGATCGGGCGAGGGTCAGATCGTGACGCTGATCGGCGAGGCCGGGATCGGCAAATCGCGCGCGGTCGAGGCCTTGCAGGACGCGCTTGCCGGCGAGCCGCACACCCGCATCCATTTGCAATGCTCGCCCTATTACAGCGACAGCTCGCTGTTTCCGGTGATCAAGCAGCTGTCGCGCGCCGCCGGCTTTACCGCCGACGATTCGCCGAGCGCGCGGATCGACAAGCTCGGCGCGTTGTTCGCGCGGCGGGCGGCGTCGGACGCGCTGGCGATACCGCTCTTGGCGGAGCTGTTGTCGATTGCGCAGGCGGGCGACGCGGTGCCCGCCTCGCTCAATCCGGCGCAACGCAAGGCGGCAACCATTACGCTATTGGTCGACGAGATCGTCGGGTTTGGCGACACCGGCCCGGTGCTGCTGATCGTGGAAGACGCCCACTGGATCGACGCCACCACGCTCGAATTGCTGACGCGGCTCACCGACAGCATCGCGCCGGCCAGATTGCTGGTTTTGCTGACCGCGCGGCCGGATTTCACGCCGCCCTGGCAAACGCGGCCGCATTCGACGCTGCTCACGCTCGGGCGATCTGGGCCGCGCGGAATCCGCGGAATTGGTCGCCGGCGTCGCCGCCGCGCACGGCCTGTCCGCGGACACCGTCGCCGCGATCGTCGCCAAGACCGACGGCGTGCCGCTGTTCGTCGAAGAGTTGACCAAGAGCATGATCGAATCGGCGGGCGAGGACAGCGCGGCGGTGCCGGTGACGCTCAAGGATTCGCTGACCGCCAGGCTCGATCGCCTCGGCGAGGCGCGCGAGGTGGCGCAGATCGCCGCGGTCGTCGGCCGGCAATTTCCGTTCGCGATACTCGATGCGGTGATGCCGCGCGGCGGCACGACGCTCGAAGCCGCGCTGGCCAGTCTGGTCGCGGCCGGGATCCTGCTTCCGGAGGGGCGCGGTCTCGAGCGCAGTTTCAGCTTTAAGCATACGCTATTGCGCGACGCCGCCTATGAGAGCTTGCTGTTGGCGCGCCGGCGCGAGTGGCATGAGCGCACCGCCCGCGCGGTCGAGCAGCGCTTCCCCGAATTGGCGGCGTCCGAGCCGGAAGTGTTGGCCTATCATTTCGGCGAGGCCGGTCTTGCCGGCCCGGCCTGCGACTACCGCATGCGCGCCGGTGACCGCGCCGTGAACCGGTCGGCGTTTCCGGAAGCGGCCGCGCATTTCTCGGCGGGTCTTAAGTCGGCCGAGGCGTTGCCGGAACCGACCCATCGCATGCGCCGCCAATTGGAATTTTTGCTAAAACTCGGGTCGGCACTGGTGCCGATGCACGGCATGCAGAGCACGCAGGTGGAGGACGTTTATCAACGCGCCGCCGATCTCGGCGCCGCGCTTGACGACGGCGCGGCCACGTTCCAGGCCAAATGGGGGCTCTGGCTCAATGCCAATATCCGCCGCAAGAACGCGCTCGCGCGCGACCGCGCCAGCGAGCTGGTTACGCTGGCGCAACGCTCCGGCGACGGCGACCTCTTACTCGAAGCCTATCATTGCCGCTGGTCGACGGCTTTTTTCCGCGGCGAGGTCGCGGCGGCGTTGGAGAATAGCCTGATCGGCGTCGAGACCTATGACATGGCCCGCCACCGTCATCTCGGCCACGTCTTCGGCAGCCACGATCCGGGGGTTTGCGCGCACGTGGTCGGCGCGAACGTGCTGCAGCTCGCCGGCGACCGGGACCGGGCGAGGGAGCTGGGCACGCAAGGCCTTACGCTCGCCGAAGCGCTGGACCATCCCAATAGTCTCGCGCACGCGCTCGGTAATTTCGCCATCGGCCATCAGCTCGCCGGCGATCGCGATGCCGCCTTTGCGGTTGCCCAGCGCGCCGCGGCGCTGGCGCAGAAATTCGGGCTGGCGCCGTGGCGGGCTCCGAGCTTGCTGCTGATGGGCTGGGCCACCGCGGTCGGCGCGGGCGCGGCCGATGCCGCGCGGGTCTTTGACACGGAAATCGATAACGCCACGGCCTCAGGTGCGCTGCCGCAATATTTTCTCGGCTTGGCGGGAGAGGTCATGCTGGCCGCCGGCCGGGCGGCCGACGGCCTTGCGCATCTCGACCGCGCACTGGCCACCATCGACGAGCCCGGCGTCGGTTTTTATCTGCCGGAGATTTATCGTTTGCGCGGTGAATGTCTGCTGGCGCTCGACCGCGACAACAAGGACGAGGCCCGGGTAGCGTTCGCGACCGCGCAGGACATTGCTCGGCGCCAAGGCGCCGTCATCTTGCAACGGCGCGCCGAAACATCGCTTGCCGAGATCGACGCCTGACCGCGGCAACCCGCCGTACTGACGAGCGATATTCAAAGTAACGGGCGAGCGACGCCAACCATGAAGAAGGCCACAATTATGAAAAAGACGAAGAGCGCCGCGACGAAAGCAAAAGAGACAAAATCTCCCTCCCGGCTGATCGATGCGAGAATCAAGGAGCTGGGCGACTGGCGGGGCGAGACGCTCGCGCGGGTCCGAAGCCTCATCAAAGAAGCCTGCCCCGACGTGGTCGAGGAGTGGAAGTGGCGCGGGGTTCCGGTGTGGGAGCGCGCCGGTATCATCTGCACCGGCGAGACTTATAAAGCTGTCGTGAAGCTGACGTTCGCCAAAGGCGCCACGTTGGCGGACCCTTGCGGCCTCTTCAATTCCAGCCTCGAAGGCAACATGCAGGCGCGCCATCGACATTCATGACGGCGAGACAATAAACGAGAAGGCGTTGAAGGCGCTCATTCGCGCCGCCGTGGCGCTGAACAAGTCCAAAGGCCAAAATGTAATCCAGCGCTTGCCGGCCTGACGATTTTCACCTGCCGGGCGTCGCTGAAAGGCGCGCTGGGGCAATAAAAAAACCTCTCCCCGCCGCGCGGGGAGAGGTCGACTGAGCGAAGCGAAGGAGGGTGAGGGGGCCTCTCCGCGATTCTGAGTTTCGTAATCGGAGCCCAGCGGAGAGGCCCCCTCATCCCGACCTTCTCCCCGCACGCGGGGAGAAGGAGCGATTAATGCACCGCGGCCGCCGCGGCGGCTTGCGGATTTTCGATGTGCGCGATGTTCGATCTTCACCGCCTTCTGCACCTTCTCGAAGGCGCGGACCTCGATCTGGCGCACGCGCTCGCGCGACACGCCGAACTCGTCGGCGAGCTCTTCGAGCGTGATCGGCTCGTCGGCGAGGCGCCGCGCCTCGAAAATGCGGCGCTCGCGATCGTTGAGCACGGTGAGCGCGTCGCCGAGCGCCTTGTGGCGGTTGTCCGACTGCTCGGCTCTCGGCGAGCCGGCTCTCCTGGCTGACGCTGATCGTCGACCAGCCAATCCATCCATTCGCCGGAATCGCCGTCCTCGCGGATCGGCGCGTTGAGCGAGGCGTCGCCGCCGAGCCGGCGGTTCATGTCGATCACGTCCTGCTCGGTGACGCCGAGCCGCTTGGCGATCAGCTTGACCTGGTCGGGGCGCATATCGCCCTCGTCGAGCGCGGAAATGCGGCTTTTCGCCTTGCGCAGATTGAAGAACAGCTTCTTCTGATTGGCGGTGGTGCCCATCTTCACGAGCGACCACGAGCGCAGGATGTATTCCTGGATCGCCGCCTTGATCCACCACATGGCGTAGGTCGCGAGCCGAAAACCCTTGTCGGGCTCGAAGCGTTTCACCGCCTGCATCAGCCCGACATTGCCTTCGGAAATCACTTCCGAGATCGGCAGCCCGTAGCCGCGATAGCCCATGGCGATCTTGGCGACGAGCCGCAAATGGCTGGTGACGAGCCGGTGCGCGGCGTCGCGGTCGCCGTGTTCGCGCCAGCGTTTGGCCAGCATGAATTCTTCCTGCGGTTCCAGCATCGGGAACCGCCTGATTTCTTCCAGATACCGGGTGAGGCCGGTTTCGCCCGATAAAATGGGCAATGCAGCAGTCTGGGCCATCGATAGCGCCCTCCTTATTCATGCCCCCGCGGGAGCGGCAGGCGAATGGGCCGCCGCTCTTTTGTCAGCCGACGGCGCCAGTTCAATGACTTCGCACCCGCAACATACACGGTCGAACCGGGCGAACGGAAGGGAAACAGCATCACATCGGCGCGATGCTGCATTGATCTCGCGCAAGTCGCGCTAAAAACCCGCGAAATCGGTAAATCCTTACTTATCGCCAGGGTTCTTCGCGCCGATTCGGCCCGACCGCCGGCCAGCGCATTATGCAAACGGACGAGATCGGGCGGCAGTTCCGACCGGAACGTAAGGATTTTGCCGTTCGATGGGTGCTTAAGGGTCAATATATGGGCATGCAGCGCCTGCCTGCCAAGGGCGGCCAGCGCGGCCTGCGCATTTGCCGGCAAAAGCGCGATTTGGTGCGGAATCCGGCCCCATAGACCGCATCGCCCAACAGCGGATGGCCGATCGAGGCCAGATGGACCCGAATCTGGTGGGTTCGGCCGGTTTCCAGCCGGCAGGCGAGCGAGGCTTGCCACTGGCGGGGCGGGCTTGGTCGCTTTCGCGGCCTTACCTGCCGGCCCGGACGCCGCGCCGCGGTAGCGCTCGAGCACCTGCCAATGGGTGACCGCTTGGCGGCCGCCTGCGCGCACCGCCATGCGGTCGCGCGCCCGCTTGTCGCGATCGATCGGCGCGTCGATGGTGCCGCGCGGGCGCTCCGGCGCACCCCAGACCAAAGCGAGATAGCTGCGCTCGAAACGGCTCTCGTCCGTCTTTGCCGTGCCGTGATGGTCGGCGAATTGCGCGGCCAGCGCGCGATGCGCGCGATCGTTCTTCGCCACCACCATGAGCCCGGTGGTATCCTTGTCGAGCCGGTGCACGATGCCGGGCCGCCGCTCGCCGCCGATGCCGGACAGGCTCTCGCCGCAATGGGCGATCAGCGCATTGACCAGCGTGCCGGTCCAATGGCCGGCGGCCGGATGAACGACGAGGTGCGCCGGCTTGTCGATGACGATGATGTCGCCGTCCTCATAGACCACATTGAGCGGGATCGGCTCGGCTGCGGGCTTCGCCGGTTGCGGCTCGCGGCACCTCGATTACGATCGCGGCGCCGGAATTGACGCGATGGCTCGGATCGCGGATCGTCCTGCCGTCAAGCCGGACCGCGCCGGCCTCGATCAAGCGCCTTGAGCCGGGAGCGCGACAGCGCGGCGACAGCTCCGGCGGTTTGGCCGGCAAAATGACGGGCCAGCACGCGGTCGAGCCGCTCGCCGGCTTCGGCGGCGGCGATCACGACGGAGGTCGGCGTAGCGGCAACGGTCATGAGCCAAAAATCCGACAAACCCGATAACGCCCAACCTGATAACGCCAATGACGCGACCCAAGCGCTCGCCCCCACTATGGCGCGGGTGCGATGGCTGATGGCGATCTCGGCGGCCACCACGGCGATCGCCGTCGCCGCGGTGCTCGGCGTCATCGGCTACCGCGTTTATCACGCCGGCGGAAGCGGCACCGCGACGATCACGGACGGCGTGGTGATGCTGCCGAAAGGCGCCCATGTGGTCTCGACCACGATTGCCGACGGCCGCATCGTGGTGACGCTCGAGGTCGGCGGCGCCGACGAGGTCCGCATTTTCGATCTCAAGACCCTGCAACAGACCGGCCGGCTGCGCTTCGCGACCGCGCCGTGACGGCTAGTGCTGCGGGAGAATAGATCATGGGCCAAAAATGTCTGAACTGCACAACCGGGCAGGCCATGAAAGGCTTCACGCGCGCGACCTTCGTCATCGAACATAGTGGGACGACATTGAGAGTTGAGGGACTGTCAGGCTGGCGCTGCGGGGCTTGCGGCGAAGTCGAGTTTGATTCTGACAGCGCACGCCGCTACGCGGCGGCGGGCGACGAGCTCGTCATGCGGCGCCGTGCTTAGAGCCTGCCATTAAGGTACGCTTGCATGGTCGTGCCATCGCGGCTATTTCGGAACTCCCGCTCCCTTCGTCTAGCGGTCTAGGACGCGGCCCTCTCAAGGCTGAAACAGGGGTTCGATTCCCCTAGGGAGCGCCACGCGCACCGTCCCGCTCTGATATTTTGTGGTCGATCGGCGCAGTCAATCGAGCGGCCAAATCCGCACCGACTTCGGGTCGATATCGAAGCGGCACACGCCGCCGCGGGCATAGTCGGCAGGTCCCGCGACCGCGTCGATGCGCGCCGCGCCGAACCGCATCGTAATGCGCCGGTCGGCGGCGAGCGACGTGACGGCTTCAATGAAGCCCTCATAGCGGCCGGCTTCGCCGATGCGGATGCCGGCCGGCGATACCGTCCAGCCGACAGGCGCGCCGGGTATCAGCGCCGGGCCGGCGACCGCGAGCATCGCGCCGGCGCCGACCGCAATGGTGGCGGCATCGACCGCGACGCCCTCGGCCACGTTCTCGGCACCGAGCAGTCCGGCCACGGTGGCGTCGGCCGGGCGGCGAAATACGTCTTCGGTCGCACCGCATTGCAGAACCCGGCCGCCTTCCAGGACGAGCAGTTCGTCGGCGAGCAGGGCCGCTTCCGCCGGATCGTGGGTGACGAGGATGGTCGCGGCGTCGAATTCGTCCTGCAGCGCCAGCATTTCGCGGCGCAGATGCGACCGCAGCGGCGCGTCCAGCGCCGAAAACGGCTCGTCGAGCAGCAACAGCCGCGCCGGACGCACCAGTGCCCGCGCCAGCGCGACCCGTTGTTGCTGGCCGAGCGACAGCGCATCGGGCCGCCGGGCTTCGAGGCCGCGAAGTCCGAGGCGGTCGATCCAGCGCTGCGCCATGGAGGGCTCAGCGCCGAGCGGAAACGACAGCTGCTCGCCGACCGTCAGGTGGGGAAACAAGCCGTAATTTTGCGGCACATAAGCGATGCCGCGCGCCGCCGGTTCGCGCGCAGATAACTCGCGGCCATCGAGCATGATGCTGCCGCGGTCGCAGTTTTCAATCCCTGCGATCAATTTCAGCGTCAGCGATTTGCCCGATCCGGACGGACCGAGGATGGCAAGGCGGCGCGCCCGCGGCGACCAGTCAAGGTCGAGTTGGAAATTGCCGAGCCGCTTCTGCAGACGCAGCGCCAAGTCGACCGGGCGGGTCTTGCCGGCGGGCCGTGTGGGCACGTCGATCGCTACGCCCGGCAAAGCGCCGGCCGATGACGCCGTCGCCCCTCGCGCCGAAGCACGATTGCCGAAAAGCGTGCTGAGCACCATGACGGCGAGCGCCAGCGCCAGCGTCGGGATCAGAACCGGCAGCATCGCCGGCAGGCCTTGCGCGCCGAACGCGACGTAGGTGTAGACCGGCAGCGAATAGGGGTGATAGGCGACCATCACGGTGGCGCCGAATTCGCCGAACGCGCGCAGCCAAGCGAGCAACAAGCCCGACCAGATAGCCGGCCAGGCGATCGGCAGGCTGACGCGGAAAAACACCGAAAGCGGCCCACGCCCCAGCGTCGCGGCGACGCCTTCGAGATCCGGATCGATCGCCGCGAATGCCGAACGCGCCGCGATGATCAGAAACGGCGCGGCGACGAAAATCTCGGCCAGCACGATTCCGGCGAACGAATCGGTCAGCGCGCCCGACGTGAGCCGGCCGATCGGCGTGGTATAGCCGACCAGAAACAACAGCAATATGCCGCTGGCGAGCGGCGGCAAGGCCAGCGGCAGCTGAACCAGAAAGCCCAGCACCCCCATGGCGCGGCCCGGCATCCGCGCCAACAGATAACCGAGCGGAATGCCGCCGAGCGCAATCGCGAGCGTGGCCGTGGTGGCGCTGGCGATCGAGACGACCGACGCGCGCGCCAGCGCCGCGACATCGACGGTCGTCCAATCGGCCATCCCCGCCTGCTGCGCGCCGGCGACAAGCGGGGCGATCAGATAGATCGCCAGCAACCCGGCAAGCCAGGGCAGCGGTGCGGGGGCGCGGCGCGTCACTGCGCTTGATCGATCAGCGATTGGACGTCCTTCGGCACGCCGCCGGGCTCACCCGACAGCGTCGGTTTCTGCAGCGTAAGGCCGTGCGCCTGCATCAGGCTCCGCCCCTCGCGCCCCAACAGGAAAGCGACAAACCGGTCGGCCGCGGCGGCATGCGGCGCGTTATGCAATATGGTGACGGTATAGACCGCCTTCGGCGCGATTTCCGGCGGCAGCGCGACCGACGGAATCTTGGCGTCCGCGGTTTCGGTCGAATAGAAGAAGCCGGCATCGAGCTGACCCGACTGCAAGCGGCCGACCAGCGTCTCCTCCGGCAACACCTGCGCCGGATTGTCGGGCGCGCCGATTACGCGCTGCGACAGGTCGGGGCTTTTGTAGAAAGTTTCCGCCTGTTTCATCAGAGTAACGGTGAGCGCGCCTTTCGGATCGAGCTTGGGATCGGTGCGGCCGATCTTGATTCCCGGCTCCAGCAGCACCCGATACCACGGCTTCGATTTGAAGTCGGCGGCGAATTTGCTCGATGCGTTATAGCCGATCACAAGCGGCGATTGGGCGAAGGTAACGTACCAGCTTACCCAATCGCCGTTCGGCGCGCCCGTCAGGCCAGCGTTCACCTTCGGGCTGGCGCTGACGAACACGTCGCCCTGCCGGAGTTTTCCCTTGATCTGATTGGCAAGCCCGCTGGAGCCGCCGGCATAGCCCTGGAAGGTGTCGCCGCTTGCCTTGTCGAACGCCGGTCCGACGCCGCGCTCCATCAGATTAACCAGCGAGCCGGCGTAGAGGACGTTGACGGTCCCCGCGGCAAACGATGTGGGAGCCGATGCCAGCCACAGCGCGGCCGCGAGCATGCCGACGCCCGGCAATATCGACGCCCCGATCGGCCACCCTCGCAATACGCTTTTGCAATCGCCGAGGCTGGGTTGCCGCAATCTCTGAAATCGTCGGATAGCGGGCATCGTCGTTCCTCCTTCATCGCGGACCTCGCTATATCCTAGCATATATAACGCCAAGTCTGCATATAGCGCCAAGTCTGCATATAGCGCCAAGTCTGCATATAGCGCCAAGGCTGCATATAGCGCCAAGACTGCATCCCGTGAGCCTTTGCCGCAGCCCGCCCGGTCTCGCCAGCTCGTGGCGCCCCGGAATCGCTTTTCCCCGAAATGCGATGACGCTCGGTTCGAGCCTGGCGGCTCGCGGCCGTCACGCCCCCCGGCAGGCGTCGCGGATCCGATCCAGCAATGCGTTGCCGAGAAACGGCTTTTCCACGATCGGAATGTCGGCCTTGGCAGCGCGCGCGCTCAGCGCCGCATTGGGCTGGCTGATGATGAGGATGGCCGGGATCGAAACCTTCTGTCGGCGCAGGCTATCGATCAGCTCGATTCCGCTCATCGCGGGCATTCTTTGGTCGATGACGAAACAATTGCAGCCGCCGAAATCTCCCGCGGCCAGCAGCTCGGCACCGCTGCGATAGGCGCGCACGGAGAAACCCTCGAGTTCGAGCGAAAATTTCAGCGAGCCGCACACCGCCGCATCGTCGTCGACGACGATGACGATCGGAGCTTGCGCCTTCAGTTGGGTCGGCTGGGCCATCCGGCTAAATTGGCGGGATGCCGGCCACGCTGCATTGATCTGGCTCAAATGGGGAGAAGACGGGGCAGCGGCCGCTCACTCCGATCCGAGCATCCCGACAAGAAGCGCCATACGCACCAGATCGGATAGGCTTCCGGCCTGCATCTTGTGCATCAGATTGGCCCGGTAAATCTCGACCGTTCGCGGGCTGATGCCGAGATCGTAGGCAATCTGCTTGTTGGCGCGGCCGGCCACCAACCCGCCCAACACGTCGCGCTCGCGCGGGGAGAGCGCCGCCATGCGGCTTTCGATCTCGGCGCGCTCGATGTGGTGCCTGGCTCGATCGTCGTGCTGCCGCAGCGCCGATTGAACGCTCGCCAACAGCACCTCGTCGTCGAACGGCTTTTCTAAAAAGTCCAGCGCGCCGATTTTCATCGCCTCGACCGCGAGTGCCACGTCGCCGTGACCGGTGATGACGATGACCGGGACGGCGAGCTTAAGCTCTTTCAAGCGGCGGAGCAGATCGATCCCGCTGATGTCCGGCATTCGCACGTCGGTGATGACGCAGCTCAGGCTCGGATCGGGCAGCGCTTCGAGGAAAGCTTTGGCGCTGGCGTAGCTTTTCACCTCGAGCTTCGCCGTGCGCAGCAGGAACGCGAGCGATTCGCGAAGCCCCTCGTCATCGTCGATAATGTGGACCATCCCCTTTTCAGCCGCCATCGCCGGCCTCCTCCTTGGTCACGGCCGGTAATGTGAACGAAAACACCGTGCCACCGCCGTTATTCGGGCGCGCCGCGATCGACCCGCCATGCGCCTCGACGATGGTGCGCGAAATCGACAGGCCGACGCCCATGCCCTGGCGCTTGGTGGTCACGAACGGCTGAAACAACTGCGCGCCGATCTCCGGCGCGATGCCGGATCCGGTATCGGCGACGCTGATTTCGACCATGCCGTTTGGCGCCGGCGCCGTCGCGACGACCAATTCGCGCCGCTCCGAATTCTCCATTGCCTCGACGGCATTGCGCATCAGATTGAGCAGCACCTGCTGCACCTGCACCCTGTCGGCGAGCACATAATCGAGCCCCGGCGCGAAGGCAAAGCGGACCCGCACGCCCTTGTCCTTGGCGCCGACCAGCGCCAGCGCGCTTGCCTCCTCGACCAGCTTCTTCACGTCCTCGACGCGCCGTTCGGTTTCACCGCGGGCGACGAAATCGCGCAGCCGGCGGATGATGTCGCCGGCGCGCAACGCCTGATCGGCGGCCTTGTCCATGGCGTCGCGTATCGTGACCGCGCCTTCGTCGGAGCGGTTTTCCAGGAGCCGGCGCGAGCCTTTCATGTAATTGGCGATCGCCGAAAGCGGCTGGTTGAGTTCGTGGGCCAGCGCCGAAGCCATCTCGCCCATCGCGGTGAGCCGCGACATGTGCACGAGCTCGGACTGCAACTCCTGCAGCCGGGCCTCGGTCTGCTGCCGCTCGGTGAGGTCGCGGATAAAGCCGGTGAAGAAGCGTTGTTCGCGCACATGCATTTCGCCGACCGCAAGCTCCATGGGAAATGTCGAGCCGTCGCTGCGTTGCCCGACGACAACCCGGCCGATGCCGATGATCCGCCGCTCGCCGGTGCGCAGATAGCGGTTGAGATAGCCGTCGTGACCTTCCCGATACGGCGACGGCATCAGCATGTTGACGTTCTTTCCCAACATGTCGGCGGCGGCATAGCCGAACAGCCGTGCCGCCGCCGAACTGAACGATTGGATGCCGCCGCGTTCGTCGATGACGATTATCGCGTCGGGAATGTTGTCGAGAATCGATTGCAGATGCGCCTCGCGCGCTTCGGCCGCTTTCGCGTTTGCAGCGGCGGCGGCGCGAGAGCGGCGCAACAGCTCGCCGCGCCACGACACGCCGATGCCGACCAGCACGAAGACGAGGCCGTTCGCCAAGTCGGCCGGCGCGACGGCGCGAAAGCCGCCGGTGAAGAACAGGCCGAGCAACGCGCCGAGCAACGTGGCAAGAAGTCCCGGCCCCCATCCGGCGAAGGCCGAAGCGATCAGAACCGCCGGCACGAAATAAAGATACGACCCCCGGCCTTGCAGCAAGCCCGCGAGCGTAAGCTCGACGGCAAGCCCCAGCGCAATGGCCGCAATCGCGATGCCGTAGCGCCAGGCGATTTGCCGCCACACCGGCGGCGTCCACCCCGGTCGCGGCGCGTAGGACGGTGCTTGAGGTATCGTATCCACCATCTCAACGTCGCTCATGGCCGGCCGCCATTGCCGTTAGATCGGAAATAGAGCCGTGGATTCAATAGCTTGACGCAGGTGCCTCGGCTAAGGGAAAACCCTTAGGGTCAATATCTGAATTTTCCGCTCCTCGTGCGAAGCTTAGCAATACCTCCCGAAGCTTTCGGAGGTAAAGCGCCATGCACATTCAAACCGCCTATCGCAGCGATGCGATCCGCCGCCCCGTCCCGCATCATCTGCACGACGGCGCGATCGACAACCAGGCTCCCGATCAATCGGCGCTCGACCAATCGATGCGGCTGATGGGCGCCACCATGGCCTATCCGCGCAATTGCGAAATCTTCGGCGAGAACGAGCCTGCCGACTATCTGTACAAAGTGGTCAGCGGCAGCGTGCGCACCTACAAGATTCTCAGCGACGGCCGCCGTCAGATCGGCGGATTCTATCTGCCCGGCGATATTTTCGGCCTGGAATTCGCCGACGAGCATAGCTTGGCCGCCGAGGCGATCGCCGATACCAGGGTGCTTGTGGTCAAGCGCGGCGCGATCGATGCGCTGGCCGGCCGCGATGCGTCGGTCGCCCGGCAGCTGTTCGCGCTGACCGGCCGCGAGCTGTGTCGCGTGCAGGACCGCATCCTGCTTCTCATCAAGAGCGCGCAGGAACGCGTTGCGAGCTTCCTTCTTGAAATGTCGGAGCGCGTGCCGGGCGCCAACGCCATCGAGCTGCCGATGTCGCGCCAGGACATCGCCGATTATCTCGGGCTCACCATCGAGACCGTATCGCGGACGTTCACCGCGCTGGAAGATTCGGCGGCCATCGAAGTGCCGACCGCACGCCACATCGTGCTGCGCAACCGCCCGGCGCTGTGCCGGATGAACGGTTAAGGCCGCATCTCGTTAGGGGACGTAGATCGAGAAAGTGGAGGGGATCATGCGGGTCAAAGATGTCATGACGGGCAACGTCATATCCATCGGGGCGAATGAGCCGGTGGTCAAAGCGGCGCGGCTGATGCTGCAAAACCGGATCAGCGGCCTGCCGGTCCTCGACCAGGAAGGCGAGTTGGCCGGCATCGTGACCGAGGGCGACTTCCTGCGGCGCAGCGAGCTCGGCACCCAGCGGCAGCGGCCGAAATGGCTCGAGTTCATCGTCGGTCCGGGCAGGCTCGCCAACGACTATGTCCATTCGTCGGGCCGGAAGGTCGAAGAGATCATGACGCCAGATCCCTACACCGTCGCGGAAGGCGATGCGCTGGAACACGTCGTCGAGATCATGGAACGGCGCCACATCAAGCGGCTTCCGGTGACGCGCGGCGGGCGGATGGTGGGCATTATCAGCCGCGCCAATCTGATGCACGCGCTGGCGAGTCTCGCCCGCGAATTGCCGGCTCCAGCCGGCGGCGATGCGGCAATCCGCCAGACGATCCTGACCGCGCTGGGCAAGCAGCACTGGGCGCCGCACATCAATGTCGTGGTCAAGAACGGCGTCGCGGAATTATGGGGCATCGTCATGGACGAGCGCGAGCGCCAGGGTCTTGTGGTCGCGGCCGAGAACGTCCCCGGCGTCAAGCAAGTCCACGATCATCTGGTCTGGGTCGAGCCGATGTCGGGTATGTCCTTTGCTTCCGCCGAGGACGAAGCGAAGGGTGGTGCCGCAGCCTGACGGGGCCGTGACGTAACGCATGCCCTTAAAGCTGTAACGTCACGACAACAACGGCGGGTTCCTCCGGATCGGCGGCGACGCGGAAGCCGAGCTCTCGGCACATTTGCAGCATCGTAATGTTCTCTCGCAAAACCTGCCCGCGAACGGAGCCAAAGCCTTCGGCGCGGGCGTATTGGATCAGCAACTGCATCAGCATCCAGCCCAGACCGTGCGTCTTCAGATCGGAACGGACGATGATGGCGTATTCCCCACTCGCGCGGTCGGCGTCCGCGTGCAGGCGCACGACGCCGAGCATCTCGCCCGTCGCCTCATCGAGCGCGACGAAGGCCATGGCGCGCGCAAAATCGAGCTGGGTGAAGCGCGCGACGAGGGCATGGCTGAGTTCCTTCATCGGCGCGAAGAATCGCAGCCGCATATCCTCCGCCGTCTCCGCGGCAAGGAAGGGGGCATAGAGCGCTTCGTCCTCCGGCCGGATGGGACGGACAAAAATGGTCCGTCCGTCCTGTAAAGTCAGGTGCTTCTCCCACTCCTTCGGATAGGGTGTCATGGCGAGGTTCGAATCCGTCGATCCAGCGTTCGAAGCTTAACTCCGGTGCGGCCGGCCAGGGTCTATCGCCGTCGGGCCGGCCGTAGCGGATATCGGGATCGCCTTTATCGGATTAGCAGATTTACTCATGAATCCGGCGGCCACGCGGCCGCCGGATCCACACGACAGGCCGCACCTCAGCCAACGAGCGGCCGCAGCGCCGGATATTGCTGCTCCAGTCTCAGGTCCTCAACCAAGCCGTCGAGGCCCCAGACGTGACCGGCGCGATGGGCGATCAGCCACACGATAACGGTCGCATAAACGAGGTGGTAGTCGACCAGGAAATTGACCGGTTCCTCGATATACGGGAACTTCATGTGCGCGAAGTAGTAGGTGATCATCAACAGCACGCCGAACGGGCCGCTCAGTCGCACGCCGAGACCGGTGATCAGCGACAGGCCGATCAACAGATGGCCCCACTTCACCATGAAGTCGGTGAACGGCAATATCGCGGGCGTCGCGAATAGCGCGAACACGGCGTGAAACGTCACCACGTGATTGAGGAAGCCGGCAGTGTCGAAATGATCCCAGATCTGCCACACGCCGGCATAGAGAAACGTCCATCCCATCAGGATGCGAAGGATGAAGATGACGCCGCGGTCGAGCTTGGATTCAGTCATGGCACGTTCCTTTCCTTTGGCAAGTCGATGCGCCAACCTCGCACCGGCCGGCGCGAGCGGCATTGAGCTAAGTCAAACCCGGCGAGGATTACAAAAAGTTAAGCGATTCCGCCGTGTCGGTTGATGCAAATCAATGCCGCGCCGCGGCTCGTGAGGTCAAATAGGAGTATCTTGAACAAAAAGGTGCCGTATCATGACGAACACACGACAGCTTGAAGTCCTGCAACGGGGCATGCTCGCCGGCGCCGCCGGCGGCGTGGCCGAGATCGCCTGGGTGACGCTCTATGCCGCCGCGACCGGCGGCGATCCCGCCGTCCTGGCGCGCGGCGTCACCACGGCGGCCGGAGTGAGCGCGCTGCTGCCGGCGTCGCCCGCCGCGCTCGGCGTCGCCGTGCACATGACGCTCGCGGTGATGCTCGGCGTCGCGCTCGCCTTCGCCTGGTCGGCGTTGCGTACGCGCCGGCCCGGCCTGAGCAATCCTTATCCGTTCATGCTGGCGGCGCTGGCCGGCGTCTGGGCAGTCAACTTCTTTATCGTGCTGCCGATCGTCAGTCCGGCTTTCGTGCACCTGGCTCCCTACGAGATCAGCCTGACGTTGAAACTGCTGTTCGGTGTCGCGGCGGCCGCAATCCTCCGCCGGCTGGCGACGCCCGCGCTGCTGCCGTCTCGTGTCCGGGGAGGCTAACATGGACGCGCGCGGCGGCGACTTTCTTTATTGGACTGCGACAAGTTTTGCCGTTGCTGTCGCGATAGCGGCGGTCATATCGTATTTTCTCAACGCACTCAAAGGGATGCCGGTTGTCTCGGTCGCCGCCATGTCACTCGCCGGAATTATCTGGCTGTCCGGCTGGGCCGCCAGACATATATTCGTCGGTCGTTGAAGTCCGTCGAGGCGCCCGGCAATCGGAATGTCGCCAGCGCGCCGCAATGAGCCTCTCGGCCGACCGGTCGTTCGCCGTCGCCGAATATAATCCGGCAATATTTTTCGTCGGCGACGCGGCGGCGTCATTGACCGGCAACATCGAATATATCGACGCCGACTGTCATATTATGAGCTGAGGCCGCAGACGAAAGGCGCCGTATTGACTGGAGTTTGCCGATGAAGGGCCGCCATCACCAAGACCTCGTCCGCAAAGCCCGCGGGCTGGCGCCGCTCCGTACCGCCGTCGTGCACCCGGTCGACACGGTGTCGCTCGCTGGCGCCATCGAAGCCGCCAAGGAGAAGCTTATCGTCCCGGTCCTGGTCGGGCCGGAGGCCAAGATCAGAGCGGCGGCGGAAGCGGCCAAGCTCGACCTCTCGGGCTACGAACTCGTCCCGACCGAGCATAGCCACGCTGCGGCGGCGCAAGCGGTCATGCTGGCGCGCGATCACAAGGTCGAGGCGCTGATGAAGGGTAGCCTTCATACAGACGAATTCATGGGCGCGATCGTGCACGAGGAAAAGCTGCGGACCGCCCGGCGCATGAGCCACGTCTTCGTCATCGATTGTCCGGACTATCCGCGGGCGCTCTTTGTCACCGATGCCGCCATCAACATCTACCCGACGCTCGAAGACAAAGTCGACATCGTGCAGAACGCCATCGAGCTGGCGCATGCGCTCGGCATTGCGCTGCCGAAAGTCGCGATCCTCTCCGCGGTCGAAATCGTGACGTCGAAGATCAAATCCACCATCGACGCGGCGGCTTTGTGCAAGATGGCCGATCGCCGTCAGATCACCGGCGGTATCCTCGACGGGCCGCTCGCTTTCGATAATGCCGTCTCCGCGGAAGCTGCCAGGACCAAGGGCATCGTCTCGCCGGTCGCCGGCCAGGCCGACATTTTCGTCGTGCCCGATCTCGACGCCGGCAACATGCTGGCGAAGCAGCTCGAATATCTGGCGGAGGCAGAGATCGCCGGCATCGTGCTCGGCGCCCGCGTGCCGATCATTTTAACGAGCCGCGCCGACAAGACGCCGGCGCGGCTCGGCTCCTGCGCGGTCGCGCTCTTGCTGGCGCGCCACACGGCGGAGGCGAACTCTTGACCGACACTATCCTGGTGCTCAACGCCGGCTCGTCGAGCATGAAATTTTCGCTGTTTCCGGGCGAGCAGTGGCCGACGCGGCAGAATCTCGTCTGCGAGGGCGAGTTCGATGGAATTCGCCACCGCGCGCATTTCGCGGCACATGACCGCGCCGGAGCGCCGCTGGTCGACGAGCAGCTCGAAGAGGGCGCCACCCACGAGGATGCGCTCGCGGCGCTGCTGCGTTGGCTCGAACGGCGATTCCCGGAGCATCGTTTGATCGCGGCGGGGCACCGCGTCGTTCACGGCGGCGCGGTCTATCGGGAGCCGGTGCTGATCGACGCCGATGTCGTCGCCGAATTGACCCGGCTGGTGCCGCTGGCGCCGTTGCACCAGCCGCACCCCCTCGCCGCCATCGCGGCTTTAACGAGGCTGCACCCGACGCTGCCGCAGGTCGCCTGCTTCGACACCTCGTTCCACCACACCCAGCCGGAGGTCGCGGCGGTTTACGCGTTGCCCCGCCGTCTGACCGACCAGGGCATCCGGCGCTACGGTTTTCACGGCCTGTCCTACGAATACATCGCGAGCGCTCTGCCCGAGGCGATGGGATCGGCCGACGCCGAGGGCCGCATCGTCGTCGCCCATCTCGGCAGCGGCGCCAGCATGTGCGGCATGAGGCAGCGCAAAAGCGTCGCCACGACCATGGGGTTCACCGCGCTCGATGGACTGCCGATGGCGCGGCGCTGCGGCGCCATCGATCCCGGCGTGCTGCTCTATCTCATCGAGCAGGAGGGCATGACGGCCGCCGCCGTCAGCGATCTGTTGTATCAATCTTCCGGCCTTCTTGGCGTGTCCGGCATCAGCGACGATATGAAGACGCTGTTGGCCAGCAACAAGACCGAAGCAGCCGAAGCGGTCGAATTATTCGTCTACCGCATCTGCCGCGAACTGGGATCGCTGGTGGCCGCCTTGGGTGGGTTCGATGCGCTGGTTTTTACCGCGGGCATCGGCGAGCACGCGCCTGAAATTCGCCGCCGAGTGTGCGAGAAATCGGCGTGGCTCGGCTTGGAGATCGACGAAGCGGCCAACGAGTTGGGCGGTCCACGCATCACCAAAGGCGAGGGCCAAGCATCGGCCTGGATGATTCCGACCGACGAGGATTTGATGATCGCGCGCCATACGTGGCGCCTGGTCGGTGGCAGCACGGAACGCAAGATTGACGAACGTATTGTGCCCCGCGTGAGCGGGAGGCCACCATGATGCAAGATCGAGTCACAACAAGAGCTTCTGTCGCCGCACCGGCGCCCACCGATGCAAAAGGATTGACTGAATCTGAAGCTGAGCGGCGGCTTGCCCAATACGGCGAGAACGCGCTTGTCGAGCATCACGTCAGCACTCTCGAACGCCTGGCCCATTTCTTCTGGGGGCCGATCCCATGGATGATCGAAGTCGCGGCCGTGCTTTCCGGCGTGCTCCGGCATTGGGGCGACCTCGCCATCATCCTGTTGATGCTGTTCATCAATGCCGGCGTCGGCTTCTGGCAGGAATTCAAGGCCGACAATGCCATTGCACTGTTGAAGCAGCGGCTGGCGCTCAAGGCGCGCGTCAAGCGCGACGGCGCCTGGAAGGACATCGAGGCAAAACTCCTGGTCCCCGGCGACCTCGTCCACGTCAAGCTCGGCAACGTCGTTCCGGCCGATCTCAAATTGATCGGGGCCGGTTACCTGAGCGTCGACCAGTCGGCGCTGACCGGAGAATCCCTGCCGGTCGACAAAAAGGCCGACGAAGACGCCTATTCCGGCTCTATTGCCAAGCAAGGCGAGATGGACGGCGTGGTCACCGCGACCGGAATGAAAACCTATTTCGGCAAAACCGCCGGTCTTGTCGAGCAGGCCGGAACGGTCTCCCACTTCCAGCGTGCGGTGCTGCGCATCGGCAACTTCTTGATTCTCACCACCGCCGGCCTCGTCGTCATCATTGTGATAGCCGGCCTGTTCCGCCACAACCCGCTGCTCGAACTGGTTCAATTCGCGCTGATCCTGGCGGTCGCTTCAATTCCGGTGGCGCTGCCGGCAGTGCTGTCGGTGACCATGGCGGTGGGCGCCGAGCGCCTCGCGCGCATGAAGGCCATCGTCTCCCGTCTGGTCTCGATCGAAGAGATGGCCGGGGTGAACACCCTGTGCTCAGACAAGACCGGCACGCTGACTAAAAACGAATTGACGCTCGGCAAACCGCAACCGGCCAAAGGCGTCGAGATCGAGGAACTCTTGACGGCGGCGGCGCTGGCGTCGCGGCGCGATGCGCCCGACGCCATCGACGCGGCGATTCTCGCCGGTGTGCCAGCCGGTGTGGCGCTTGCCGGTTACACCGTGAAAGTGTTTCATCCCTTCGATCCCGTGGCCAAGCGCGCCGAGGCGGAAATCGAGCACGACGGCACACGTTTCAAGGTGGTCAAGGGTGCGCCGCAGGTCGTTGTCGACATGTGCGCACCGGCGGCCGAAGAGCGCCGCGCCATCGACGCACTCGTCCTGGAGGATGCCGGCAAGGGCTATCGCACCCTCGGAGTTGCCCGCAACGACGGCCAAAACTGGCGCTATCTCGGGTTGCTGCCGTTGTTCGACCCGCCGCGCGACGATTGCGCCGAGACGATCAAAGCCATCCGCGCCATGGGCGTCGATATCAAGATGGTCACCGGCGACCACGAGGCCATTGCCAAGGAGATCGCCGGAGAGCTCGGTCTTGGGCAGAACATCGTCGTCGCCGATGCGGTGTTCGGCGACGACGCGCCGGCCGATCGGTTGCCGCAAATCTTGTCCGCCGACGGCTTCGCCCGCGTCTTCCCCGAGCATAAGTTCGCGATCGTCAAGGCGTTGCAAGGCGCCGGCCGCATCGTCGGCATGACCGGCGACGGCGTCAACGACGCACCGGCCCTCAAACAGGCCGACGTAGGCATCGCGGTGAGCGGCGCCACCGACGCCGCACGCGCGGCAGCAGCCTTGGTGCTGACCGCGCCCGGCCTTTCGGTCATCGCGACCGCGATCGAGGAGGCGCGCCGCATCTTCGAGCGGATGACCGGCTACGCCACCTACCGCATCTCGGAGACGATCCGCATCTTGCTGTTTATGACTGCCAGCATCCTGATTTTTAATTTCTATCCGGTCACCGCAATCATGGTCGTCTTGCTGGCATTGCTCAATGACATCCCGATCATGATGATCGCCTATGACAATGCTCCAATCGCGTTACGTCCCGTGCGTTGGGATATGGAACGCGTCCTCACCATCGCGACCGCGCTGGGTGCCTTCGGAGTCTTCAGTAGCTTCGGGCTTTTCTGGATTGTTCGCAATTACCTCGGACTCGCGGCGCCGGTCGTGCAATCCCTCGTCTTTCTTAAGCTGCTGGTGGCCGGACACATGACCATTTATCTCACGCGCAACAAGGGCACGATCTGGGAGCGCCCTTGGCCGAGCTGGAAGCTTATCGTGCCGTGCGAGGCAACCCAACTGATCGGTACGTTGGTCGTGGTCTACGGTTGGTTCGTGGCGCCGACCGGGTGGGAACTTGCGCTGATGGTATGGGGTTACGCTTTGATATCCTTCCTTGTGGCGAGTGCGATCAAGATCGGCACTTACCGCCTGATGGAGCACCGCGCAATTTATCAAACCCGCTATCTTGCGCGCATCGAAGGCCACGTTGCGGCGTGACTGCGGACGCCTTCATTAGCTAACGTCATGACGCCCAAGGCTTCCACCATTTCGTCCGAATTTTCATTAGCGAGCGTGCCGGCGTTCTGGCCGATGGCCATGGCGGCTTCAATGATGGAGAGCGGAGCGGAACTCTATGCGAAGAACATGAAATTCGTCGAGGAAGAGATCAAGATTCACGACGAGCCGAGGCCGACGCTGGCGACGCCGAACACGGTGCGGCTCGATCTGCGCACCATGAAGTTGCGCGATTACGGCAAGCCGGGCGGAATGCCGACGCTGGTCGATGCGCCGCATGCCGGTCACACCGCGACGATCGCCGACTATCACAAGGGTCAGAGCCTGATCGAGACCCTTCTGCAGAACGGGATCGGCCACATCGCGCTCACCGATTGGAAGCTGGCGACCGAAGACATGAAGGATCTCGAGATCGACAATTATCTCGCCGAGGTGATCGTCGCGATCGACGATCTCGGCGGTCGCGTCAATCTGGTCGGCCTTTGCCAGGGCGGCTGGGTGGCGGCCATGGTGGCGTCGCGTTTCCCCGACAAGGTGAATTCGCTGGTGCTGGCCGGCTCGCCGATCGACACCGA
This sequence comes from uncultured Alphaproteobacteria bacterium, assembly GCA_963729335.1. Taxonomy (GTDB): domain Bacteria; phylum Pseudomonadota; class Alphaproteobacteria; order Rhizobiales; family Xanthobacteraceae; genus BOG-931. The sequence continues at coordinate 136,980 of CAVSNN010000008.1, read as the reverse complement.
TGCGGGCAACGGGCCGATCAAGCGCATGGTCCATAAATCCCCAATGTCATTCTACGAGGAGCTGGTGGAACTCGGCGGCGGCCTGATGAAGGGCAAATTCATGCTGCAAGGCTGGAAGAACATGCATCCCGCGCAGCATTACATTCAGGACCAGGTCGATCTCTATGAGCACATCGACGACCCGGCCTATCTGAAAAAGGAAGAGACGTTCGCGAGCTGGTACGAAAATCCAATCGATCTGCCGGGGCGCTGGTACCTCCAAGTTATAGGACAATTATTCAAAGAAAATCGGCTCGCCAAGGGCATGTTCGTCGGGCTTGGCCGCCGCTTGAACCTGAAGAATATCACATGCCCGGCCTATCTGCTCGCCGGCGAATCCGACGACATCACCACCAAGGAGCAGGTGTTTGACGCCGAAAAATATCTCGGCACCCCAAGGGACAAGATCGAGAAGAAATTGGTCCCAGGCGGCCACATCGGGCTGTTCATGGGCTCGCGCACCCTAAAGGAGACTTGGCCGCCGATTGCGCGGTGGATTGCCGCGCAATAATCCAAGCGCGGGCCGACCGCGGCATTGTCGAATTCCTACGCCGTGGCATTGTCGACGTTGCCATCCTCTGCGCGAACGCTGAGCCTTCGCTTGGCTGCGCAAAGCCGTTAAGATAGATGCCGGGCTGGTGCGTTTTGACGATGCATTGCTCCAGCGGGACGTTCGTAAGATTGCCGCTGCCGCACGGTTCGGGGTGCCGAAGCGGCGCGATCTGGACGGAGACTTGCGAGGTTTTCCGATCATGAGCGATGTCGATCTTCGCACCGAAATCGAAGCGTTGCGCCGCGAAATCGCCGCTATGCGCGCCGAGCGGACAAGTACTGCGAAGCCGGGCGAGACGCAGGCGGAGACCGCCTCCAAATCGGCCGTCGGCAATTTCATGGACCAGGTGCATAGTCTGGCCCGCGAGATATCGGCTTTTGCCGAGGACACCGAACAAGGCGTTGTCAATCATCCGTTGACGAGCGTTGTGGGCGCGCTCGTCCTCGGCATCCTGATCGGACGAGCTATCCAGCGGTAGAGGGGTGTCGTGTTGCATCGCGTCTTTCGCCAACTCTGCGTTCTCTGGCGCGTCGAATCGACAATTGCCGAGGCGCGATTGCGCGTTACGATGCGCCGAGCCGTGCTTTTGGCATTGGCCGGGCTGATCGCTGTGTTCGGACTTGGTATGTTGAATGTTGCGGCATTTTTTGCATTCGAGCCGCGTTGGGGAGCGGTCTGGGCCGCAGTTGCGGCGGCACTCGGCGACTTTGTGCTGGCAGTCGCGGTCGTGGCGATCGCTCTGGCGGCAGGACCCGGGTCCGACTTGACTACGGCCGTCGAAATCCGTCAGGCCGCACTTGATGGCATCGACGCCGAGTTCTCCGCTCTGCAAGAATTGTTCGCCTGGCTATCGCGCGCCTCACGGCATCCGATCGATACCGCGTTGCCCGCACTCATGATTCCGCTCGTCACCGCGATCGTCCGCGGCCTGCGCAAGAACAGAGCGAAGCCGGAATAGTCCTGCTTGGATATCGACGCCAATTCGAGACTATCGATCACTCGATGGCAACCGGCAGATGTTCGGCTGCCGCGACCGACTGGTCCGGCATCGCCTCGGGCGCGGTCATCGGCGCGATCTGCGCGCGCAGCGCCGCGATATCCTCTTCCTCCAGCGTTTCCTTCTGCAACAGCAATTGCGCCGTCTTGTCGTGTAGTTCGCGGTGCGCGTTCAGGATTTCGACGGCGCGGTCGAAGGCATGTCCGACAAGATCGCGGATGGCATGATCCATCAGCCGCTCGGTCTCGTCGCTGAATTCCCGTGCATGCCCGACCTGGGCCATAGGCGTGCCGATCATCGGCGGGCGCTCGCGCTCATAGGCGACGTGACCGAGATCCTTGTCCATGCCGTAGCGCAGCACCATGCTGCGCGCAATATTGGTGGCTTTCACCAGATCGTCCGCGGCGCCGGTCGACAGATGATGGAAAAAGATGAATTCGGCGGCGCGGCCGCCCAACAGCACGGCCATGCGGTTTTCCAGCTCTTCCCGCGTCATCAGGAAGCGGTCTTCGGTCGGCCGCTGGATGGTGTAGCCGAGCGCGCCGATGCCGCGCGGGATGATCGATATTTTGTGCACCGGGTCCTGGCCGGGCAGCGCGATGGCGACGATGGCATGGCCGAGCTCGTGGTAGGCGACGATCTCGCGCTCCTTGGGGATGAGCAGCCGGTTCTTCTTCTCCAGCCCGGCGACGATCCGCTCCACCGCCGCGGTGAAATCGGTCAGATGTACGCTGTCGGCGCCGCGTCGCGTCGCCAAGAGCGCCGCCTCGTTGACCAGATTGGCGAGATCGGCGCCGGTGAAGCCCGGCGTCAATTCGGCGATCTGCACCGGATCGACGTCCTTCGCCAGCACAGCCTTTTTCAGATGCACGTTCAGTATCGCGATGCGGTCCTTCTTGTCGGGGCGGTCGACCAGAATCTGGCGGTCGAAGCGGCCGGCGCGCAGTAGCGCCGGATCGAGAATCTCGGGCCGGTTGGTGGCCGCGAGCAGGATGACGCCTATTGTCGGATCGAATCCGTCCATCTCCACCAGCAGCTGATTGAGCGTCTGCTCCTTCTCGGAATTGCCGCCATAGGCGAAGGCGCCGCGGGCGCCGCCGAGCGCATCGAGCTCGTCGATGAAGATGATGGCCGGCGCCTCCTTGCGCGCCTGCTCGAACAGGTCGCGCACCCGCGCGGCACCGACCCCGACAAACATCTCGACGAATTCCGAACCGGAGATCGAAAAGAACTTGACGCCGGCCTCGCCCGCCACCGCGCGGGCCAACAGCGTTTTGCCGGTGCCCGGCGGGCCGACCAGGAGAACGCCCTTGGGAATATGGCCGCCGAGCCGACCATAAGCCTTCGGATTGCGCAGGAAGTCGACGATCTCCTTCAGCTCCTCCTTCGCCTCAACCGCGCCGGCAACGTCGGCAAAGGTCACCTTGGTGTCCTTTTCGACGTAGATCTTGGCCCGGCTCTTGCCGATCGACATCAGCCCGCCGCCCATTCCCCCTTGTCCGAAGCGCCGGATGACGAACATCCACAGCCCAAAGAACAACGCCATTGGCAGAACCCAGGACAGAATGTCCGTCAACAAGGTGCTGGGGATTTCGCCGGAATAGGTGACCTGATGCTTATCGAGCACGGTCGCGAGGTCGGGAGTGACCCGGGTGGTGACGAACTGCTTCAGCCCGCCCTTCTCTGGCTCCTTGAGCGTGCCTTCGATGGTGTTCTGCTCGATCCAGACCTTGTCGATCTTGTCCTGATCGAGCAGGGTCTGGAACTGGCTGTAGGGAATCGTCGTGTATTCTTTGCGCTGCTGGTAGAAAGTCTGCACCAGCGTGAAGCCGGCGAGCGCCGCCACGATGTACCAAAGGTTGATCTTGGCCTTGCGGTCCATCGTGCAGTTCCATCGGGCGGCACGCGTTTGGCCGCGGCATCGCGATCGCTGCGGCAGGATAGCATTTTCCGAGCCGCACCGGCCAAGGCGTCCCGGCACGTCCTGCCGGGCGCGTCATGGCGGGTATTTGCTTACGTCTCGCCGGCCTTGAGCTTTAAGAGCGCGTCGGCGTTGCCGTGGGTGAGTTTGGCGCGGTCGCCCGGCGCCGGCGCGACCCGGTCGAGGAAGGCGCGGCCTTCGGCGTTGGTGGCGAACGGATAGTCGACCGAGAACATGATCCGGTCGATGCCGAACACCAACAGCGCGCAGATGAAAGGCGGCGCATCAAACACGCCGCTGGTGGTGAGCCAGACCTGATCGCGAATGGCGCGGCTGATCGGGCGTTGCAGATGGCCGATGTCGTGCACGAAGGCTTCGTCGATGCGGGCCATCATCATCGGCAGCATCTCGCCCATATGGCCGATGATGATTTTCAGCCGCGGGTGGCGGTCGAGCGTGCCGGAAACCACCAGGCGCAGCAGATGGATGGCGGTTTCCGAATGCCAGCCCCAGCCGGCGGTCTCCAGCACCCGCGCCGGCCCGTCGGGCAGATTGGAATAATAGGCCTGCCGGACGGGGTCGGGCGGCAGATGCGGATGGATATAGATCGGCACGTCGAGCGCGATGGCGGCGGCGAGCAGTCCGTCGTAGCTCGGATGATCGAGGAAACGGCCCTCGGTCGTGCCGTTGACCATGGCGCCGACGAAGCCGAGTTCCTTCACGGCGCGCGCAAGCTCGGCCGGCGCGGCATCGGGGCTCTGCATCGGCAGCGCCGCGAATCCGGCAAAGCGGTCGGGTTGGCGCGCAATGGCCGCCGCCAGGTGATCGTTGATGTCGCGGGCGAGCGCAATGCCGTCGGGGCCGGGCACCAGATCCGCCGCCGGCCCGGCGTTGGAGAGCACCTGCACGGTGATGCCCGCATCGTCCATCGATTTCAACCGCCGCTCGCCGATCTCCGGCAACAGCTCCATCGGGTTCGGCGCCCCCGGAGTGAGATTCCGCGGCCGGAAGCCGCGGGCGCTGATGACTTTGGGGTCGATGCGCTTGGCAAGCGCCGGGACCGAAAAATGCTCCTCGAGGGCGACGGTACGCATAGGCGGATTTCCTCCCTTTGACCGCCGTCTTGTTGCATCGGCTCAGCCGTCCCGCAAGCCATTGCCGGGCCATCGCCGCCGTTTCGACATTGTTAAGCCTCGCAATCCCGCCGTCACAATCGGCCCGGCACGGCCTTGCGAAGCCGGTCGGTTGCCGCTAAAAAGGTCGGATCGAGCTTTCGGCCGAATGACTTGGCCTTGCAGCGATTGATAAGCGCGCCTGACTGACGATCCTTCACCAAAATCTCGAGCGAACCGAGCCGGGCACACTCGCGCGGCTCACATCGACACGTCTATGAGGAGAGACCCGTGAACAACGGTACCGTGAAATGGTTCAATGCGCAGAAGGGTTACGGATTCATTCAACCCGAGGGCGGCGGCAAAGACGTCTTCGTCCATATCAGCGCCGTTGAACGCGCCGGCCTTCGCGAGTTGCGGGAAGGTCAGCGAGTTTCTTTCGAGGTCGTGGTGGACCGCAAAACCGGCAAGTCGGCCGCCGAAAATCTCAAGACCATGTAAGCGACTTGAGGCGCGGCCGCTCGAGTCGGCCGCCCTCGATCATCGATCGTGACCCGGCTCGAGCGCGGCGCAATCCGGGCTACATCATAGTCTGCGCAATCAAAACGATATTGGGATCGGGTCGCGGCCGTTCGCGCCGACCCGGCGAGGCCGCGTCAACGATCGTGCTGCGTGCCGGCGTGGAATCGCAACAGCCGCAGCGCGTTGGCCGTGACCAGGATCGTGGCGCCGGTGTCGGCAAGGATCGCCATCCAGAGCGACGTGAATCCGGTCAGCGTCGTGGCAAGAAACACAACCTTCAGACCGAGCGCAATGCCGACGTTCTGCCATATGTTGTGCAGCGTCGCGCGCGCCAGTTGAACAAGCTCGACAACGCCGAACACGCGATCCCTGAGCAGCGCGGCGTCCGCGGTCTCCAGCGCCACATCCGTTCCGCCGCCCATCGCCACGCCGACATTCGCGGCGGCGAGCGCCGGGGCGTCGTTGATGCCGTCGCCGATCATCGCCACCGGGCCCGAACTCTTGAGCGCGGCGATGGCGGTCAACTTGGCTTCGGGCAGCAACTCGGATCGCGCTTCCACCCTGAGAGTTCTTGCGATGGCTTCCGCGGCGCGGCCGTTGTCGCCGATGAGCATGACCGGCCGCACGCCAAGGGCTTTGAGCCGAGCGATAGCCGGCGCGGCGTCGGCGCGCGGCGCGTCGCGCAAGGCGACGAGCCCGAGGCAGCGCTTGGCCAGCAGCACCACGGCGACGACGCAGCCCGCAGCTTCGAAGGCATCGATCTGCGACGACAACTCGTCCGGCACGGCGCGCAACTCGCGGGCGAAGCGAGGCGATCCGACCGAGACAAAGCCTTCCCGCAGCCGGCCGGTGATCGCCTTGCCCGGCACCGCGGTGGCGCCGCCAAACACCGGGCGAAGCGTCAGGCCGCGGGCCGCGGCGGCCGCCACGATCGCGATGCCAAGCGGATGGCTTGAGCCGATCTCGACCGACGCCGCCGTGGCGAGCAATTCATCGGCGCACCCGTCGATCGCGACGATGTCGGTGATCCGCGGACGCCCGGTCGTAAGCGTCCCGGTCTTGTCGAAGGCGATCGTGCGGATTTTGCCGAGCGTCTCCAGCGCCGCACCGCCCTTGATCAAGAGGCCGCGACGGGCGCCGGCCGCGAGCGCGGATGCGATCGCCGCGGGGGTGGAGATCACCAATGCACATGGGCAGGCGATCAGCAGTACGGCGAGTCCGCGATAGAGCCAAGTGTACCAATCGGCCCCAAACAGCAGCGGGGGCACGATCATCACCAGCGCCGCCCCAGCCGTGGCGGCGGGCGTGTAATGGGTGGAAAAGCGATCGATGAAGCGGGCGGTCGGCGCTTTCGATTGCTGCGCCTGTTCCACCATGTGCACGATGCGGGAGATCGTGTTGTCGCTTGCCGTATGGGTGAGACGAACGCGCAAAACACCATGCCCGTTGATGCTGCCGGCATAGACCGGATCGCCGACGGATTTCGCGACCGACACCGATTCGCCGGTGACCGGCGCCTCGTTAATCTCGGACTGGCCGTCGATGATTTCGCCGTCCGAGGGAACCCGATCGCCCGGGCGCACCAGCACGACATCGCCGACTTTGAGCTGCGCGGCGGCAGATTTCGCGGACCTCGCCCCCGTCCTCGATCCGAGCGATCCGCGGCACGATATTGATAAGTGCCTCAATAGCCGCTCGGGATCGCGTCGCGGCAAGGCTCTCCAAGTACTCGCCGACGGCGAACAAGAAGATCGACCACGGCGGCTTCTTCGGCCGCTCCGATCAGTACCGCGCCAAGAGCCGCCAGCGTCATCAGTGTCTCGATGCCGAACGGCGCTCCCAGTACGGCGCCGATCGCGGCGCGGTGGGCAATGGGCACGAGTCCGGCAAGCGCGGCCGCGCCGTAAGCCCAGTATGACATGTCGGGTCGAAACGTCGCATCGAAGTACGCAACGGCGAGGAATCCGCCGGTCGAAATAACGGCACGGGTCTTATCCGGCGTCCACCACGGCCTGCTGCACTCCTGGGCGTGCCCACCGACCGCATGCGTGGCCGCGGCGTCGAAGTCGAACCGGCGTGTAGCCCAGCGCCCGGATCGTGCCCTCGAGCCGCTCGCGCGAGGTGCGCTCTTCGTCGAGTTGCAGCGACAGCGTTGCGTGGGCGTAGTTCACATGGATGTCGGCGGTGCCGGGAAGGCGCTTGAGCGCGCTCTCGATCTTGGTCGCGCAGGCGCCGCAATCCATGCCCTCGATCCGTATTTTGAACGGATCGGCAACGCGCACCGGCTCCGTCCGCACCGCCACATCCATCGGCGATCCTCGAATCCTTCGCATGAGCGATAAATCCACCGTGTCGCAGGTGGGCGGTGTGCTCAACCGCTTGTGGGCAGCCCCGGGATCGGCACGCCAAGCGTCTGCACGATCAGGAATATATTGAGCAGCAACACGATGGTCGTGCCGAGGAGCGCGGCGACGTGGGTGAGCCGGCTGTTGGCGAACTGGCCCATGATGTCGGCGCGTCGCGTGAACATCAAGAGCGAGATCATCGGCAGCGGCAGCGCGATGCTTAACACCACCTGGCTGATGACCAGCGCATTGGTCGCGTTGACGCCGAGCGCGACGACGACGAAAGCCGGGACCATGGTGACTACTCTGCGCACCCAGATCGGGATGCGAAATCCGATGAAGCCCTGCATGATCATCTGGCCGGCCATGGTGCCGACCGTCGAGGACGAGACGCCCGAGGCGATCAGCGAGAGCAGAAAAACTCCGGCCGCCCCGGCGCCGAGCAGCGGGGTCAGCGTGTGATAGGCGGTTTCGATCTCCGCCACTTCCGGATGGCCGGCGTGAAACGCGCCCGACGCCATCATCACCATCGCCATGTTGACCAGCCCGGCGACGGCGAGCGCGATGACGACTTCCCTGTTGGAGAACCGCAGCACCATGCGCCGGTCGTTGTCGTCGCGTACCGGCACGCGCGCCTGGGTCAGGCCGGAATGCAGGTAGATCGCGTGCGGCATGACGGTGGCGCCGATGATGCCGACGGCCAGCAACAGCGCATCGGCGTCGGCCAGCTGCGGCGTCACGGTATGGTATGCCGCCGCAGTCCAATCGATCGGCACGATGAACATCTCGACCAGGTAGCAGACGCAGATCACGCCGACGATCGCGCCGATGATCAGTTCGAGCGGCCGGAAGCCGTAGCTCTCGCACATCAGCAGGCCATAGGTGACGATTGCGGTGACGACCATCCCGGCGAGCAGCGGCAGGTGAAACAGCAACGCCAGCCCGATGGCGCCGCCGAGGAACTCGGCGAGATCGGTCGCCATGGCGGCGATCTCGCTGACCACCCACATGGCCCAGACGACGGGCGCGGAAAGTGGTCGCGGCACAGTTCGGCGAGGTTGCGGCCGGTCACGATGCCGAGCTTGGCGGAGAGGCCCTGGAACAGCATCGCGATCACGTTGGCGAGCAGCACCACCCATAACAGCCCGTAACCGTATTTTGCGCCGGCCTGGATGTTGGTGGCGAAATTCCCCGGGTCCATATAGGCGATCGAGGCGATGACCGCCGGACCGGCGAAAGCCAGCACCGTGCGCAGCCCGCAGTGCCGGCCGGCCAGCACGTGGTGGGCCGCAAGCACGGTCCGTCCGGTCAGCGACGCCGGCCTCTCGACGGTCTCGCCGATCGCCGGATTGGTCATGGCGTCGCGCCGCATATAGCAATTACACGAAAATGTAGCATTGGTTACAGTATAGGCGGCGCGGCCGTCCGTGTCAATGGCTCCATATTGTAGCTTTAGCTACACTTTGACACGGTGAGGAAAGTATGGTGTGCGCTGGGCCGGCGGCGGGACGGTCAAGAGCATGATCCCGAAAAGTGGATACCGGTTTTCGGAAAAGATCATGCTCAATCAAAAAGCTAGAGCCTTATCGGTTTTGATTCCATCAAAACCGATAGGCTCTAGCCGCCCCCGGCATCAGGTCGCAATGGGCAAGCTCCCGGCGGAAGGCACCCAAGCGCGCCGTTTCGGCAAGACGCGGTCGGCGCAATCGACCGCGCTGCTCGAGGATTATGCCGAGCTGATCGCGGATCTGCTGGAAGGGGAGGGCGAGGCGCGGCCGACCGACATCGCCCGCCGGCTTGGCGTCTCCCACGCCACCGCGATCAAGACCATTTCACGGCTCAAGCGCGCCGGCTTGGCGACGGCGCGGCCCTATCGCGGGGTATTCCTGACCGAGAAGGGACACGCCTTGGCCGATCGCGCGCGGCTGCGCCACCGGCTGGTCGTCGATGTACTCCTGGCGCTCGGCGTGCCGAGCGAATCGGCGGAGGCCGACGCCGAGGGCATCGAACACTACGTTTCGGAAAATACGCTTAAAGCCTTCGCGCAGTTTTTGAAGACGCGGGAGTAGGCGCGTCGTTGCGAGGAGCCAGCGGGCCGGCCGAAGGCCGGACCCGTTGGCTGGCAATGACGATTACACCGCGTGCGCGGTGAGCGCGTCGACGATGCCGTCGACGATCTCCTCCACCATCGCCTTGTCGTCGCCCTCGCCCATGATGCGGATGACGGGTTCGGTGCCCGACGGCCGCACCACCAGGCGGCCATGGCCGTCGAGGCGGTGTTCGCCATCGGCGATGGCGGAGCGCACCTTGGCGTGTTCGAGCGGTTTGCCGCCGCGGTAACGCACGTTGCGCAACACCTGCGGCAGCGGCTCGAAGCGGTGGCAGACTTCCGACACCGGCTTGTTTTTCTTCTTCACCACCGCGAGCAATTGCAGCGCCGCGATGAAGCCGTCGCCGGTCGTGGTGAAATTGGACAGAATGATATGGCCGGACTGCTCGCCGCCGACGTTATAGCCGTGCTTGCGCATATGTTCGAGCACGTAGCGGTCGCCGACCGGGGTGCGAACCAGCGCAAGCTGCAGCGATTGCAGGTGGCGCTCGAGCCCGAGATTGGACATCACCGTGGCGACGATGCCCGGCTTCGACAGCAGGCGATCCTCCGCCCAGCTTTCCGCGATCACGGCCAACAGCTGATCGCCGTCGATCAGGTGACCGTTCTCGTCGGCGATGACGACGCGGTCGGCGTCGCCGTCGAGCGCGATGCCGATATCGGCGCGCATCTCGCGCACCTTGCGGAGGAGCGCCTCGGGCGCGGTCGAGCCGCATTCGCGGTTGATGTTAAAGCCGTCCGGTTCGACGCCGATCGACACCACGTCGGCGCCGAGTTCCCACAACGCGTCCGGGGCGACGCGATAGGCCGCGCCGTTGGCGCAATCGATGACCACGCGCAGGCCTTCGAGCGACAGATTGCGCGGCATCGTCCGCTTGGCGAATTCGATATAACGGTCGTGCACGCCGTCGATGCGCTTGGCGCGGCCGAGCTCGGCGCTCTTGGCGAGGCGCTTGGTCATATCGGCGTCGGTCAGCGCCTCGATCTTATGCTCGGCCTCGTCGGACAACTTGTAGCCGTCCGGTCCGAACAGCTTTATGCCGTTGTCGTCGTACGGGTTGTGCGAGGCCGAGATCATGACGCCGAGATCGGCGCGCATCGAGCGGGTCAGCATGGCGACGGCCGGGGTCGGCATCGGGCCGAGCAGCAGCACGTCCATGCCGACCGAGGTGAAGCCGGCAACCAGCGCGGTCTCGATCATGTAGCCCGACAGCCGGGTGTCCTTGCCGATGACGACGCGATGACGATGTTCGCCGCGGCGGAAAACCAGGCCGGTCGCCTGTCCCACCTTGAGCGCCAATTCCGGCGTGATCGCGCCGTTGGCGCGGCCGCGGATCCCGTCGGTACCGAAATATTTGCGAACCATTATCCGGGCCCCACCGCCTGCCCCTCGAACGGCGATATTAGCCGGTTCGCGGTCTCAACTGGTTCAAAAAATATTGGCTAATCTTACCGTCCGCGGCAACCGGGTATTCATCATAACGGCTATGGAAATCAAGGAGATAGCAGCGATCGCGGCATGCGGATGGAACCGGTCAGCGTTTTTGCGCCTCGTGCTTGTCGTACACGCTCGGTGGCGGCTGGATGACCGAGACCGGGTCGGAACCGGGAAAAGTATCCTCCAAGCCGCGTTCCAGCGCGTCATCGAGCCGTTCTTGCCGGCGGGCATCGCGGTCGCGGCGCTTGCCGTCGCGATCCTTGTCGCCGTTACCCGGCAACGGTCGATTCCTATTCCACTCGTCCATCGCGGTCGCCTTCCCGAAGGGCTGCGGGTAGCTGGGCTTTTGCGCCGATGTCATGCAATAACGATTTGCGCGGCTTGCCGTTCCCGGCGCGAAGCGGCCGGCGACGGCCCCGCTTTGTGCTATCAAAGGCGGACTTGAGAGCCGGGACGCCGACATGAAAACCATGACCTGTATCGAGGACCTGCGGCAGACCTACCACCGCAAGGTGCCGCGGGCGTTCGTCGACTATTGCGAATCGGGCTCGTATGCCGAGCAAACGCTGCGCGCCAACCGCGCCGATCTCGAACGCATCAAGCTGCGCCAGCGCGTTCTGCATAATGTCGCAAATCGCAGCACCAAAACCACGATTCTCGGCGAGCCGGCGACGCTGCCGCTCATCCTGGGTCCGGTCGGGCTGACGGGCATGCAGCACGGCGACGGCGAGATCCTGGCCTGCCGCGCCGCGCAACAAGCGGGAATTCCGTTCACGCTGTCGACCATGTCGATCTGCTCGATCGAGGACGTCGCGGCCGCCGTCGCCAAGCCGTTCTGGTTCCAGCTCTACATCATGAAGGACCGCGGTTATATCCGCGCGCTGATCGAGCGCGCGGCAGCGGCCAAATGCAGTGCGCTGGTCCTCACCGTCGATCTTCAGGTCATCGGCCAGCGTCATCGCGACATCAAGAACGGCATGACCGTGCCGCCGGAAATCCGCCTCAAGAACCTGATCGATATCGCCACCAAGCCGGCCTGGGCGCTGGGCGTCGCCCGCGGCAAGCGCAAGACCTTCGGCAACATCGCCGGTCACTATCCCGGCATGGACAGCGTCACCGTGCTGTCGAAGTGGATTGCCGAGCAGTTCGATGCGACGTTGAGCTGGAAGGACGTCGAATGGGTCAAGAGCCTGTGGCCCGGCAAGCTCATCCTCAAGGGCATTGTCGACGTCGAAGACGCGCGGCTCGGCGCCAAGACCGGCGTCGCGGCGATCGTCGTCTCCAATCACGGCGGCCGCCAGCTCGACGGCGCGCCGTCGTCGATTTCCGCGCTGTCGGCGATCGCCGATGCGCTCGGCTCCAACCTCGAGATCATGTTCGACGGCGGCATCCGCTCCGGCCAGGACGTTATGCGCGCGCTGGCGCTCGGTGCGCATGCCTGCCTGTGCGGCCGGGCCTATATCTACGGGCTTGGCGCCGGCGGGCAGGCGGGTGTCGCCCGCGCCATCGAGATCATCCGCAACGAGCTCGACATCTCGATGGCGCTGACCGGCGTTACCGGCGTCGCCGAGATCGACCGCCGGGTGATCGCGGCCATGTAATACCAACGGCAATAATTATTGACTTGTCATGCTCCGCGAAGGCGGAGCATCCAGTAAACGCCGCCGGCACGGTGATTACTGGATCATCCGCCTTCGCGGATGATGACACGGCATGAGTTATTGCTTATTGCCGCTGGTATAATACGGAATCCGACTGATCGATTCGGCCGTCATTCCGGATCGCCGGGAAGCGACGAGTCCGGAATCCATATCCCCTGCGCTGGGGTTATGGATTCCGGGTTCCTCGCTTCGCTCGGCCCCGGAATGACGAACGAATCATCCGGATCTCGTATTACTCTTCCTTATACCCATAGGCCTGGGCGTTGCCGATGGCGCCGTAATATTTGTACGGCAGGAATTTGCCCGACATCGAGATTTTGACCCGGTCGCCTTTGGGATCGGCTTGGCGTTCCATGCCGAGATCGAAGTCGATCGCCGACATGATGCCGTCGCCGAACTCTTCCTCGATCAGCACCTTCAGCGCCGGGCCATTGACCATGATCAGCTCGTAGAAGCGATAGATCAGCGGGTCGGTCGGCGGCATCGGCGAGCCGCGGTTCGGCACCTCGTTCAATAGCGCCTGTTCGCTTTTGGACAGCCCGAACAGTTCGGCGGCCTTGGCCGCCTGCGGCTTTGTCAGCTTCATCTGGCCGAGCACCGCGCCGGTGATCAAGACCGGCGACATGCCGCCGATCTCGGCGCAGATATATTTCCAGCTCCAGCCGTTTTCGCGCTTGATTCCAAGCAGTTTCTCGGTGAGTTCGGCTCGCGTCATCGGACGACCTCCTGGCGTTTGGCGTGGCTTATGCCCGAATAACGAGCAATTGCCGTGCCACAACGAGGCCGCCTCATCGACGCGTATGGCGCCATGTCGTCTATGGCACCATGTCGCCTATGGCACCATGTCGCCGATGCCGACATTGATGCGCGCGGTTTGCAGCGAGCCGTCGGCCGCCTTTTCGGGACGGAACACGGCGACCAGGGCGCCGGGCTTGAGCTGGTCGCGGGTGCCGGGAACATACATGCGGATCTTCGCATCCGGGCCGATGACGATCTTTTGCTCGCCATCCTTGTATTTGACCATCACGACCTGGCCATCGACGCTCGACACGATGCTATTGGCCGTGCCGTTGGTCATGGTCGAGCCGGGACGATCCCACGGCCGGAAGCCCTCGCCGGTACCGCGTTGCGATTCGGCGAAGATCGTCACTTGAATCGCCTTTTGGCTGCCATCGGGCTGCGGCATGGCACCGACGCCGATGTAGTCGTTCGGCTTCACGTCGGCGATGGTTGCCGCCTTCACGCCGAAGACATGGGCGTTGTCGAGTAGTTTCACGGCCACGTCCGGCCCCTGGGCCGGCTTGATGACAACCGTCGAACCGTCGATCTTGTCGATTGCGCCGTGGATGAGCTGCGGCGCCTGAGCCAAGGCCGGTACCGTAGTCAAGGCGGCGAACAGCAGTGCGAAGGCGGCGCTCGCACCCATTATTCTTTCAATTGTCATGACCACTCCTCCCAACAGAGACACCTGCCGCTCATGCCGGCGGCGACAGGCTTAAAACCCCGAAGCCGATACGTTATTCCTAAGGATTGCCCGGCGAAAGTGCGAGATCGGCTTCGAGCCGCGCGCGCAATTGCGCCGTTACTTCCGGCTTTTTGCCGAACCAAAGCGAAAAACCGCGCACCGCCTGGTGCATCAGCATGCCGAGCCCGTCGGCGGTGCGCAGCGCGCGGGCGTTGGCGGCGCGGAGCAGCGGCGTCGTCATCGGGACATAAACCAGGTCGGCGACGATGGCCCGGCTGGGCAGCCGCCCAACATCGATGCCGAGATCGGGCTGACCGGCCATGCCGAGTGTCGTGGTGTTGACCAGGAGAGCGGCGTCGTCGAGCGCGGCATTGCGCTCGTCCCAGCGGGCGGGCGCGACACCGGCGCCGAAGCGTTCGCGCAAGGCCTGCGCGCGGGGTGGCGTGCGGTTGACCGCGACGATGCGCTCGACGCCGCGCTCCAGCAGTCCGTAAATGACGGCGCGCGCGGCGCCGCCGGCGCCGAGCACGACGGCTTTGCCCAAACCGCGGTCCCAGCCGGGCGCGGCGGCGTCGAGATTGTTCAAAAAACCCTCGACATCGGTGTTGGTCGAACGCAGCGCGCCGTCGTCGAGCCACAGCGTATTGGCGGCGCCGACCGCGCGCGCGCGATCGTCGGGCTGCGAGCATTCCAGCGCGGCTTCCTTGTGCGGCACGGTGACATTGGCGCCGGCATAGCCGCGCGCGGCGAGCGATTGCAGAAAGGCGCGGACCTCGCCGGGCGGCACTGCCTCGCGCCGGTATGCGCCGGGGATGCGATAGTGCTCGAGCCAGAAATTATGAATGAGCGGCGAGCGCGAATGCTCGATCGGCCAGCCGATGACGCAGGCGGCGCGGGCGCTCGCGGTCACGCCTCGTCTGCCACGGTGTTGCGCAAGGTCCCGATCGCCGGGCATTCGACTTCGATAATGTCGCCCGGCTTGAGCCAGACCGGCGGATCGACCTTCGGCGTCTTCTTCACCGGCGTTCCGGTGCAGATCACGTCGCCGGCTTTGAGCGTCATGAAGCTCGTCGTATAGGCGACGATGTCGGCGAACGAAAAAATCATGCTCGCAGTGGTGTCGTCCTGCGTCACCTCGCCGTTCTTGCGCACGACAAGATGCAACGGCCCGGTCAGGTCGAACGAGGTCTCGATCCACGGCCCGATGCCGCCCGACGCGTCGAAATTCTTGCCCTGGGTGACGTTGAACTGGCCGTGCCGCGTCCAATCGCGGATGGTGCCCTCGTTGCAAAGCGTAATTCCGGCGATGGTGCCGAGCGCGCGATCCTTCGGCACGTGCTTGCAGTCGCGGCCGATCACGATGGCGATTTCGCCTTCGTAGTCGAGCTGCTCGGAGATTTTCGGGCGGATCAGATGCTGCCCCGATCCGACCAGCGAATTCGGCGCGCGATAAAACATGCTCGGATATTTCGGCGTGTTGGTGACGTTATAATCCGCGCCGCGGTTGGCATAATTGATGCCGACGCAGAGGATTTTTTCCGGCGCCGGCAGCGGCGGCAACAGCTCGACCTCGGCGAGCGGCACGTCGGGGCGCACGCCGTCGGACGCCGCCTTGGCCTGGTCGACCGCCTCGGCGGCAAACACCTCGGACAGCGTTGCGAAGCGGTGCAGCCGCGGCCGCAGATCGACGATGCCGTCGCCGACCACCGCGCCGAAGCTCGGCCGGCCGCGTAGCGCGTAGCTTGCAAGGCGCATGTCGTGTCTCCCCGGCATCCGATTGCCGCGTCCGGGCGATGTGTTAGAAGTCGGCGGCCAAACCGTCAACGGTCACGACGCCCGACGCTTGCCATGCCCGTCCGCCCGCCGGTTTTCGATCCGCCGTTCGATATCGTGCGCTCAAGCCATGCCGAGCTCGGGGTGCGCGACCTCGGCCGTTCGCGCGCCTTTTATGTCGATTGTCTCGGCCTTCTGGTCGGCGACGAGACCGCGGACGCGCTCTATTTGCGCGGCGTCGAGGAACGCAATCACCATTCGCTGGTGCTGCGGGCCGCCCGCGAGCCCGAGGTGCGCGCGCTCGGCTTCAAGCTCGGAAGCGAGGACGACCTCGACCGCGCCGCGTCCTGGTTTCGCCGTCGCAATCTGCCGACCGCTTTTCCGGAGGTGCCGCACCAGGGCCGCACCTTGCGCACCGCCGACGTTGCCGGCACGCCGCTCGACTTTTACGCGCGGATGGACCAGTCGCCCTCCATGCTGCAAAACTACGCGGCCTATCGGGGCGCGCGCATCCAGCGCATCGATCATCTCAATTGCTTCACCCCCGACGTGCAGGCGAGCTACGACTTTTATACCGAGCTCGGCTTCCGCCTCACCGAATATTCCGAGACCGACGGCGCCGACCCGCAACTGTGGGCGGTGTGGCTGCAGCGCAAGGGTAATGTGCACGACCTCGCCTTGACCAACGGCACAGGTCCCCGGCTGCATCACGTCGGGTTCTGGACGCCGGGCGTGCTCGACATCGTTCATATCTGCGACGTGATGGCGACCTCGGGCTATCTCGCCAATATGGAGCGCGGTCCCGGCCGGCACGGCATTTCCAATGCCTTTTTCCTCTACGTCCGCGATCCCGACGGCCATCGCGTCGAACTGTTCACCTCCGACTATCTCACCGTCGATCCCGATCACACCCCGATCCGCTGGTCGCTCACCGACCCGCAGCGGCAAACGCTGTGGGGCCAGCCGGCGCCGGCGTCGTGGTTCGAGCAGGGCTCGGCGTTTGCCGGCGTCGCGCCGCGCGCGCCGGTGCTGGCCGCGCAGCCGATCGTGGCGCGGTAATATGGCTCGCTCTATCCGCTCGCGACTCCCTCTCCCCGCGTGCGGGGAGAGGGTGGGGTGAGGGGGCCTCGACGCATGCGTGGTGCAAAAGTAACGAAGACACGTTTGGCTAGACGCCTACGTAAGAATTCCACCGTCGCTGAACGGCGGCTTTGGAAACATCTTCGCGCGCGCTCGCTCGGTCGATTTAAATTCGTCCGGCAGGAGCCAATCGGTCGCTACGTCGTCGACTTCGTTTGCCGGGAGCGGCGCCTCGTCATCGAAGTTGATGGCGGCCAGCACGCTACGAATAAGCACGACGCTGTCAGGGACCGGTGGCTCATCGACCATCGTTATCGCATCCTGCGCTTCTGGAATAATGACGTTCTGGGAAATCTCGAAGGCGTTTGGGAAACGATCCTCGCGGCGGCGTCTGCGGAGGCGCCCCCTCACCCTAACCCTCTCCCCGCACGCGGGGAGAGGGAATCGCCAAGCCGGACCGCTGAATGAAAACTCTCTTCCTCGACTGCAACGATCAGCTGGCGCCGGTGTGGCGGCGCGTTTTGCGCGCCGGCGATCCGCCGATCGAGGTCAATCGCAAGCCGTTCGCGCCGCCCGAATTGCCGGCCGTGCTCAAGGACTACGATATCGCTATCGACGACCATTCCTACATGCCGACCGAGTTCGTCGAGCGGTGCGACGCGCTCAAGCACATCGTGTTTCTCGGCACCGGGCCGGCGAGCTATATGAGCCTTGCCGACATGGCGGCGCGGGGCATCGAGGTCCATATCATCAGGAACTACGGCGACACCGCGGTCGCCGAGCACAGCATCGCGCTGTTGCTTGCCGCTTGCCGCGACATCGCGCGGATGGATCGCGAAGTGCGCGCCGGGACCTGGGTGCCGCACGAAGGCGTGCAGCTTCTCGGCAAGACGCTCGGCGTGATCGGGCTTGGCGGCATCGGGCGCGAGGTTTTGCGCATCGGCCGCGGGCTCGGCATGGAAGCGATCGCCTGGAACCGCACGCCGCAGCCCGGCGCGCCGCTGGTGCCGCTCGACGAGCTTTTGGCGCGCTCCGACGTGATCTCCATGAACCTCACGCTCAACGACGAGACCCGCGGCTTTCTCGGCCCCGTGCAATTCGCAGCGATGAAACCCGGGGTGATTTTCGTCAATACCGCGCGCGCCGGCCTGGTCGACGAGGCGGCCTTCATCGCGGCGCTGCGGTCCGGCCGCATCCGTCATGCCGGGCTCGACGTGTTCCATGCCGAGCCGCTGCAACCCGATCATCCGCTCGCGCGCATGAATAGCGTCACGCTCACCGCGCATGCCGCGTTCCGCACGCCCGAAGCCTCGGAGACGCTGCTGCGCCGCGCCATCGACATCGTGCGCGAGATCGTCGACAATGCGCGGCGCTGATTGCATCGCGGATCAATTATGAGCGAGCGCCATCTCGACATCAGCATGCGGGTCAACGGCGAAGACGTGCGCGAGCGCGTCGAGGCGCGCAAAACGCTGGTCGATTTCCTGCGCGACGATCTCGGCCTGACCGGCAGCCATATCGGTTGCGAGCACGGCGTCTGCGGCGCCTGCACCGTGCTTCTCGACGGCGAAGTGGTGCGCGGCTGCCTCGTGCTGGCGGTGCAATGCGACGGCGCGGAGGTGCAGACCATCGAGGGGGTGTCCGATTCCGGTGCGATCGCCGACCTCCAGGACGCGTTCGGCAAACGCAATGCCCTGCAATGCGGTTTCTGCACACCCGGCATGCTGATCGGCGCGCAGGCGCTGCTGGCGCGCGGCGGGTTGCCGAACCGTGATATGATCCGCGAGCATCTATCCGGCAATTACTGCCGGTGCACCGGCTACCAGGCCATCGTCGATGCCATCGAATCCGTCGCCCACATGCGGGCGGAAAAGGAAGCCTCGCCATGAACGAACATGCCAAACCGCAGACCTTGTCGGAGCGCGCCGACGAGCTTGAAGAACAGATGATGCACCAACTGGGTGGGCGCATCGCCACCAAGTCGGTGCTGTTCAACATGGCCGACGGCAAGGTGGCGATGGACAGCGGCCCGGCGCTCAAAGCCGCCAATCCCGACAAATATTTTCTGATGGGCGCCGACCCGCGGCTGCCGCAAATGCCGGACAAGCCGACGCTGATCGACTTCTTCCACAACCGTTTCGCCTCGCTCAATCATCTTCTGCAAAGCGCGACGCACGCGCTCAAGGGCGGCCATAACGAGAAAGTCGTGCTCGCCTGCCTGTTGCACGACATCGGCGTGGCGAGCTTCATCCGCTGCGACCACGGCTATTGGGGCGCGCAGATGATCGAGCCCTATGTCGACGAAGAGGTGAGCTGGGCGGTGCGCATGCATCAGGCGCTGCGCTTTTTCCCCGATCCGTCGGTCGGCTACGAATATCCGGAAATGTACGTCAAATATTTCGGCGCCGATTATAAGCCGGAGCCGTACATCGTCGCCGAATACGAGCGCGCCAGGAACCACAAATACTACATGACCTCGCGGCTGATTTGCGTGAACGACATCTATTCGTTCGATCCCAACGCCAATGTCGACCTCAACGACTTCGTCGACATCGTCGGCCGCAACTTCAAGCAGCCGAAGGAGGGCCTCGGCTTCGACAACTCGCCGTCGTCGCATATGTGGCGCACGCTGATGTGGCCGACGCGGTTTTTGTGAGCGGCGAACGCCGTCCGGCGCCGCCCCAAAGCACGTGAGCGTCGGCTGCCGAGTGCTCGTTTTCGATGAAATTGGGAAGCGCAAGCAGTCGCGGCCCATAAACGAACCATTTGGGCCTCATGGCCCAGGAATGACGCGCTTCCTTGACTAGTACCGCCGATATGGTCTATATATGATCCATATTAAGATCAATTGGATCATTAATAGATCATAAATGTCCAAGGAAAACAAGACCCTGTTCCCGCTACGCCAAGGCCGCGGCGTTCTCCTGGGCCAACTCATCCGCAAGGCGCGGATCGACAAAAAAATGACCGCGGCAGAGGTCGCGGACCGGGCCGGCCTGTCGCGCGGTCTTTTGCGGCGGATCGAGAACGGCGATCCCGGCTGCACGCTCGGCTCTGTCTTCGAGGCGGCGTCCGTCGTCGGCGTTCGCCTGTTCGATGCCGATGAAACGACGCTCAGCGGCGCCCTCGCGTCCAACACCGCCGTGATGACGCTCTTGCCGAAAGCCATTCGTGCGCCGCGAGCGAAGCCCGATGACAACTTCTGAAAAAAAGCCGACCGAAGCCTTCGTTGGGTCTGGCTTCCCGGCGCAACCACGCCGGTCGTGGCGGGACGGCTATACGCGGACGGCGATCGCCTGCTTTTCAACTACGGGCGCAGCTATCTCGCGCGGAACAACGCGATCGCGCTTTACGAGCCGGAATTGCCGTTGCGAAGCGGTGCCCTGCCGCTCCTTGCCGGGATTGAACATGCCGAATTGCATACGCGACGCCGCTCCCGACGCATGGGGCCGGCGCGTGATCCTCAACCGCAAATTCGGAAAAAGCGGCAAGGATATCGATACCGACCGAGCTGGACGAACTGACTTATCTTCTGGAGTCCGGCTCCGATCGGATCGGCGCGCTGGATTTTCAGCTCTCCGCCGAAAACTACGTCGCGCGAGAAGGCTCGGCGGCCTCGCTTGAAGAACTTCAAAGCGCGACCGCCCTTGTCGAAAAGGGCGTTCCGCTGCACGCCGGAACTCGCCGCGCTCTTCTCCACGGAAGCTCGATCGGCGGCGCCCGGCCGAAATCGATGATCGTCGTCGAAGGACAAAGAATTCATCGCGAAATTCTCGTCGCAAAATGACTTATACAATGTCGTGAAGGCGGAGTTCGTCGCCATGCGGCTCGCGGGAAAGCGGGCCTTATCGTAGCGTCCGTCCGCCTTGAGCGCGCCGCCGGCAAGGATGTCATTCTCGTCGAGCGCTTCGACCGGCAAAAGAGCCGCGGACGGATGGCATCGCCGCGCTTGGTTTCGGCCCTGACGCTCCTCGAACTAGACGAGATGATGGCGCGCTACGCGAGCTACGAAGATCTTGCGACTATCATCCGCCACCGCTTCGTGTCAGCCGAAGGAGACGCTCAAGAGAGTTTTACGCGCGCATGGTGTTCAACATCCTTTGCGGCAACACGGACGATCACGCGCGAAATCACGCGGCCTTCTGGAACGGAAGCGAACTGTCGCTGACGCCGCCTATGACATCTGCCCGCAATCGAGGGCGGGCGGAGAGGCGAGCCAGGCCATGCTGATCATGGGCGATCGACGGACGAGCCAGATATCGCTGTGCCTCAAGGCGGCGCCGCTGTTCCTGCTCGGCGTCGACGAGGCCACCGAACTTATCGCCGGCCAGATCAAGGCAATCAAGAAATTTTGGATGGAAGTGTGCGACGAGGCGGCGCTCTCGGAAGTCGATCGAAATTTCATGTGGCGGCGTCAATTCCTGAATGCCTTCGCGTTTGTCGACGCTCCGGAGAAGCTCACCGCGTTGGTCGGTTAGCCCACATGCGGCCGGTACAAGCCTGCTCTGGTCCGTCAGGGAAAGGTGGAGAGCCGATAATCGCCGCTTGCGCGGGAATGAGCGGATTGTAGCATCTGTCCATGAAAATCGCCGACGATCAGCCGTCCGGCCTCACCGCGCTCGACCGGCCGAATTCCTATATCGGCCGCTCGGTGCCGCGGCCGAATCTGGCGCGGCTGACGCAAGGGCCGCGGCCAATATGTCACCGACGTCGTGCTGCCGCGCATGGCGCATGTCGCCTTCGTGCGTTCGCCGCACGCGCATGCGCGCATCAAAAGCATCGCAACCGCGGCAGCGAAAAAAGCGCCCGGCGTCGTCGCGGTCGTCACCGGCGCCGAGCTCGCCAAGGTCATCACGCCGTGGGTCGGCGTGCTCACCCATCTCAAAGGCATCAAATCGGCGCCGCAGCACGCCATCGCCGTCGAGCGCGCCTGCTGGCAGGGCGAAGCGGTGTGCGCGGTCGTCGCCCGCACGCGCGCCGAAGCCGAGGATGCCTGCGCGCTGGTTGGCGTCGATTACGAGTCGCTCGCCGCGGTGACCGATGCGGAAACGGCGCTCGACGCGAAAACGCCGGTGATCCATCCCGAGCTCGGCGACAATCTGACGTTCGAGCGCACGCTCAACGTCGGCGATCCCGACAAGGGCTTTGCCGACGCCGACGCGGTGGTCGAGGCGACGTTCGTGTTCGGCCGCCACACCGGCGTCACCAACGAGCCGCGCGCCATCGTCGCCGACTGGAATCCGGGCGAGCAGCGCCTGACCGTCTATCAGGGCACGCAGGCGCCGCACATGACGCAGAACCTGTTCGCCAAGCACCTCGGTCTCGAAGAGCACCAGGTGCGCGTCATCACCAAGGACGTCGGCGGCTCGTTCGGCATCAAGGTGCACATCTATGCCGACGAGATGGCGACGGCGGCGCTGGCGAAGCTGCTCAAGCGGCCGGTCAAATTCGTCGCCGACCGCTTCGAGAGCTTCGTCACCGACATCCACGCCCGCGACCATCGCGTCAAGGCGAAGATCGGCGTCACGCACGACGGCACCATCACCGCGTTCGAGATCGACGACCTGACCGGCATCGGCCCCTATTCGGTCTATCCGCGCACCAGCGGCATCGAGGCCAACCAGGTCGTCAATCTGGTCGGCGGCCCTTACACCTGCCCGAATTACCGCGCCCGCGCCCGCGTCGTGTTCCAGAACAAGAACGTCATGTGCCAATACCGCGCCGTCGGCCATCCGATCGCGACCGCGGTGACCGAAGTTCTGGTCGAGCTTGCGGCGGCGAAGATCGGCATGGACGCGGCCGAGATGCGGCGGCGCAATCTGTTTCGCCGACGACAAATATCCGGCGACGAGCGCCGCCGGTCTGAAATTCGAAGGCCTGTCGCATCACGCCTCGCTCGACAAGATTCTCAAGATGATGGATTACGACAAGCTGCGCGCCGAGCAGGCGCGGATGCGCGAGCGCGGCATCCATCGCGGCATCGGCTTTGCCTCCTTCATCGAAGTGACCAATCCGTCCGCCGCGTTCTACGGCGTCGGCGGCGCGCGCATCTCCTCGCAGGACGGCGCCACGCTGCGGCTCGACGCCACCGGCGCGGTGTTCTGCCATTCCGGCGTCACCGAGCAGGGCCAGGGCGCCGAAGTCGGTGCTGGCGCAATGCGTCGCCACCTCGTTCGGCGTGCCGATCGAGCGCGTGCGCGTCGTCACCGGCGATACCGATAACGTGCCCTATGGCGGCGGCACCTGGGCGTCGCGCGCCGCCGGCATCGGCGGCGAAGCGGCGTGGCAGGCCGGCAAGGCGTTGCGGGAAAACGTGCTCGCCGCCGCCGCCTCGATCCTGCAAGCCGACCCGAACGCGCTCGATATCCGCGCCGGCATCGTGGTCGACGCCGATACCGGCCGCGAGCGCATGGGGCTCGATGAAGTCGCGCGCGTCGTCTATTTCCGCCCCGACACTTTGCCGCCGGATTTTCAGGCCGAATTCATGGTGACGCGCCATTACGTGCCGCGCGCCTGGCCGTTCGCCTTCACCAACGGCGTGCAGGCGTCCTATCTCGAGGTCGACATCCGCACCGGCGAGATAAAACTGCTCAAGCACTGGTGCGTCGAGGATTGCGGCACCGTGATCAATCCGCAGCTGGTCGACGAGCAAATCCGCGGCGGCATCGTGCAGGGCATCGGCGCCGTGTTGTTCGAGCACTGCCTCTATGACGAGGCCGGCCAACTGCTCAACGGCAACCTGATGGATTACCTCGTGCCGATGGCAGGCGAAATGCCGGACATCGACATCGGCCACGTCGTCACCCCGACCGCGGATTCCGAGCTCGGCGCCAAGGGCGCCGGCGAAGCCGGCACCGCCGGCGCCCCGGCGGCCGTCATGAACGCGGTCAACGACGCGCTGCGCCCGATTAACGCCGCGCCGATCGTGGCCATGCCGATCACGCCGGAACGCGTGCTCGAAGCTCTGCCAAAATAGTCCTCACCCTGAGGCGCTCGTCGCCAACGGGTCCGGCCCGAAGTGGCCGGCCCGATGACAAGCTCCGCGACGAGCCTCGAAGGGCCACGCTATGCAATCTCGATCGGCGACCATCCTTCGAGGCTCGCTTCGCTCGCGCCTCAGGATGAGGCTATACAATGGCCCGATGTCGTTCCAGGGAAAATCCAAGACCGTCGCCATGATCGTCGGTTCGGCGATCATCATGCAGCAGATCAATTCGACCGTGATCACCACGGCGCTGCCGCAGATGGCGATCTCGCTGCACACCGATCCGGTGCGCTTGAGCGTGGCGGTCACCGCGTATCTGCTCAGCCTCGCGGTGTTCGTCCCGGTCAGCGGCTGGGCGGCCGACCGGTTCGGCGGCCGCACCGTGTTCCGCGCGGCCATCGCGCTGTTCACGCTCGGCTCGGTGCTGTGCGCGCTGTCCGGCAACGTGGTCGAGCTGACCGCGGCGCGGGTGCTGCAAGGCCTCGGCGGCGCCATGATGGTGCCGGTCGGGCGGCTCGTATTGTTCCGCAGCCTGCAGAAAGCCGAGCTCGTTGCCACCATGGCCTATCTGCAAGTGCCGGCGCAGCTCGGGCCGGTGCTCGGCCCGCCGATCGGCGGCTTCATCACCACCTATTTTTCCTGGCGCTGGATTTTCCTGGTCAACGTGCCGCTCGGCATCCTCGGCATCGTGCTGGTGACGCTGTTCTTCGACAACCCGAAAGAGGACAAGCCGCGGCCGTTCGATTGGCCCGGCTTCGCGCTCACTGGCGCCGCGCTGTTCTGCATCATGTACGGCGTCGAGGCGCTGGCGCGCGGTCATGCCGAGCTGGTGGCGTCGATCGCGTTGCTGATCTCCGGCGTCGCGCTGGGCGCGCTGGCGCTGCGTCATCTGCGGCGCACGCGCCATCCGGTGCTCGACCTTTCGGTGTTCCGCATCGCCACGTTCCGCGCCGGCATCTACGGCGGCTCGGCGTTCCGCGCCGGCGCCGGGACGCTGGTTTATCTGCTGCCGCTGTTGCTCCAGGTCGTGTTCGGCCTCTCTGCGGCGATGTCGGGCAGCATCACCTTTGCCACCGCCGCCGGCTCGATGTCGATGAAGGTGACGGCGCGGCCCGTCATCGGCCGCTTCGGCTTCCGTAAAGTGATCCTGGTCAATAGCGTCATCAGCGCCGCCACCATCGTCATGTGCGCGTTCTTCACCGCCGCAACGCCGCTCCTTGTCATCTTCGCGCTGCTGCTGGTGGCCGGTTTCTTCCAATCGCTGCAATTCACCGCGACGCAGGCGCTCGGCTATGCCGATATCGAGCAGGCGCAGATGTCGACGGCAACCAGCATCGCCAGCATGGCGCAGCAATTAAGCCGCGGCTTCGGCATTTCGGTCATGGCGGTGCTGTTGCATCTGTCGCTGGTCTGGCGCGGCGCCGCTACGCTCGGCCACGCCGATTTCGTCGTCGCGTTCGCCGGCGCGGCGGCGTTCGCGCTCTCCTGCGCGGTGTTCTGCTGGCGGCTACCGCACGATGCCGCGGCCGAAGTGAGCGGCCATCGCCCGAAAATCGCGGTCTGACCGAATTATCCGCCGCGCGCGGGCGCCGCTCTTGCCGGCAGGGCGTCGGCTTCTACAATGATCGCGGAGGCGACGCCCGATGGCGAGCTGGAAAGACGAAGAGGTGCTCATCGTCGGCGGCGGCATCGGCGGGCTTGCCGCCGCCTTGGCGCTGGCCCGCAAGGGCATTCCCACGCAGGTCATCGAGCAGGCCGCGGAATTTAAGGAAATCGGCGCCGGCATCCAGCTCGGGCCCAATGTGTTCTGGATGTTCGAGGCGCTCGGCTTGACCGCGCCGATCGGCGCGCTCGCGGTGTTCCCCGACAACCTCATCATGATGGATTCGATTACGGCTGAGGAAGTCACGCGCATTCCGCTCGGCGAGGCATTCCGCAAGAAATTCAAGCAGCCTTACGCGCTGATTCATCGCGCCGATCTGCATAACGTGCTGCTCGACGCCTGCCGGAAATCCAATCTGGTGCGGCTTGACACCTCGCAGAAGGTCGTCGCCGTCGAGGACGCCGGTGGCGGCGTCGCGGCGACGACCGAAGGCGGGAAAGTCTATCGCGGCGCGGCTTTGATCGGCGCCGACGGGCTGTGGTCGAGCATCCGGCAAATGGTGGTCGGCGACGGCAAGCCGAACGTCGCCGGCCACATTACCTATCGCGCGGTGCTGCCGACCTCGGAAATGCCGGAGCAATTCCGCTGGCGCGATATGGTGCTGTGGGCCGGCGAGAAGGTCCATCTCGTCCATTATCCGCTGCGCACCGGCGAATTGTTCAATCTGGTCGCCACCTTCCACTCCGACCGCTATGAGGAGGGCTGGGACAGTTTTGGCGATCCAGCCGAGTTGCACGAGCGTTTCGCCGGAACCTGCGCGCCGGTGCGCACGTTGCTCGGCAAGATCGAAAGCTGGCGCATGTGGGTGTTGTGCGACCGGCCGCCGATCAAGGACTGGAGCCGCGGCCGCGTCACGCTCCTCGGCGATGCCGCGCATCCGATGCTGCAATATCTGGCGCAGGGCGCCAACATGGCGATCGAGGACGCGGTCTGCCTCGCCGACCGGATCGTTGCAGCCGACGGCGACTACGCCGCCGCCTTCCAGGCCTATCAACAGGCGCGCTATCTGCGCACCGGCCGCGTCCAGATCATGGCGCGAGTCTATGGCGAATTCTATCACGCCTCCGGCGTTGCTCGGGAATTGCGCAACATGATGCTTTCCGCGCGCACGCCCGACGACGCCATGGCCGGGATGGAATGGCTCTACGGCGAGCCGAAGGAGTTGACGCAAAACACCTCTCCCCGCGTGCGGGGAGAGGTCGCCGCGCGAAGCGCGGCGGGTGAGGGGGCCTCTCCGCAATTCTGAGCACCGCAATTCCGCGCCCAGCGGAGACGCCCCCTCACCCCAACCCTCTCCCCGCGCAGCGGGGAGAGGGAGCTAATGCGCCCCCTTCGCCCCGAACGGCAACTCGGCGTCGCGCGCGCGGTGAAAATCCGGCAGCGGCGGCGGGCCCCAGACATTGGTCTTGCCGGCGACCCAGGTCTTCGGCCGCTGCGGGGTGTCCTGGTGCCACGGCCGCGGCTCGAAATAGCCGAGCTCCTCGTCGAGCATCTGATCGAGCTCGCAGAAAAATTCGATGACCTGATCGTCCGGATTGCGGTGATAGGTGGCGACGTTGTGCCCGGGGCCGTGGCGCAGCGGCCCCCAGATGATCGGGATTTTCCTTTGCCCGAACAGGTCGCAGGAATTCTGCAAATGGATGAAGTCCTTCAGTTCGAACGCCATGTGATGCATTTTGCTGGCGCTGCCGCGGATGAAATTCACGGTGTGATGATCGGTATTGCAGCGCATGAACACGAAAAAGTCGTCGATCCAGTCCGACACCTTGAAGCCGAGGACTTTCTCGTAAAACTCCGCGGTCTTCTGCGGATCGTCGACCACCCAGGCGACATGGCCGAGCTTTAACGGCCCGACGCCGTGGTGCGGCAAATGCTTGCCGAGATAGCTCCATTCCTTGAACAGCGCGATGGTGGTGCCCTTGTTGTCACGGAACGTCAGCACCGGCCCCATGCCGGGAATGAAATCGTTGCGCAGCTCGCTTTTGACGCCGTCGTTATCGAGTTCGCGCCCGAGCGCGCCGAAATCGGAATCAGGCGCCACCTCGAACGACAGCATGGCGCAGCGCTCGGTATCGCCCTTGTTGATCTGGATCGCGAGCTGGCCGATCTGGGTGGCAAGGAACGCCCGGTCCGGCTCGCGCTCGGCGAGCACGAGCCCCATCACCTCGGTGTAATAATCGACCAGCCGCGGCAGGTCGGGGGTCTCGAATGTGGCGTGTCCGATGCGTCTGGGCTTGATCATGAGCGTTCTCCGGCCGGCCAGCGTCCCGGCCGGCAATCAATCACCATGCCGCTGCTAACTCAAGGGTATCCTCAGTAAGTGTCATCACCCGCGAAGGCGGGTGATCCAGTAATCACTGCGGTTCGAGTTCGGACTGCATGGTTTGAGGTTACTGGATGCTCCGCCTTCGCGGAGCATGACAATTCAAGAGGTCCTGCCGTTGGCGCCAATTCACGGCCTTGCCAATCGCGCGGGATCGCGGTTTGGTCGCAGCCCGGATTTTGCAAGGGAGAAAACGCAGATGGCAGGGGCAAAACCCGCCGGCTACAAGCTCGCGACTTATAAATCGAGCGACGGCCCGCGCGCCGGGCTTGTCATCGGCGACGACGTGTTCGACGCGGCCAAGCTTACCGGCAAGCCGGCCTATGCCACGGTTATCGGCATTCTGGCCGACTGGAAGGCGGCCGAGGGCGCGCTGAAGAAGGCCGCCGCGGGCGCCGCGAAAAGCCGGGCCAAGCGGCAGCCGCTTAAGAAGACCAAGTTGCTGGCGCCGGTGCAGTTTCCCTCGGCGATCTATTGCGCCGGCGCCAACTATGCCGACCATGCCGCGGCGATGGCGGCGCGCGAGGGCAATCCGCCGCCGCCCGATCCGCATAGCCAAGGGCTCAAGCCGTGGCACTTTCTCAAAGCCACGCGCAGCATTGCCGATCCCGGCTCGACGATCAGGATTTCCCATTACGCCAAGGCGATGGACTGGGAGATCGAGCTTGCCGCCGTCATCGGCCGGCCGGCCAAGGACGTGCCGAAAGAGAAGGCGCTTGCCTATGTCGCCGGCTATATGGCCTCGAACGACCTCTCGGCGCGCGACCGCGGGCGGCGGGACGCCGTTGCGCCGACCTCGCCGTTCAAGATGGACTGGACCAAGCACAAGACCTTCGAAGGGTCTTGCCCGATCGGGCCGTGGATCGTGCCGGCCAGCGACATCGCCGACCCGCAAAACCTCGCGCTCAAACTGTGGGTCAACGGCGAGCTCAAGCAGAATTCCAATACCGGCAAGATGCTGTTCACGCTCGCCGAGCAGATCGAGCAATTATCGATCAATATGACGCTTTATCCCGGCGACCTGATCCTCACCGGCACCCCGTCGGGCACCGGCGCCGAGAGCGGCACCTTCCTCAAGGCCGGCGACGTGGTGAAAATCTGGATCGAGAACATCGGCGAGATCGAGAACCGGATGGCGTAAGTTACCTCTCCCCGCTGCGCGGGGAGAGGTCGAGTGAGCGAAGCGAGCGAGGGTGAGGGGGCCTCACCGCAATTCTGAGCCAACCGGATCAAGCTACGGCGTTGCAGAGATCGCCTCAACTTTGAGTCCAGCGGAGAGGCCCCCTCACCCCACCCTCTCCCCGCAAGCGGGGAGAGGGAGTCGCGCATAGCTGGGCGTCCAGTTATGCCCGTCGCGCGGGGCTTTGGATTGTGCTAAAAGCATAGATTAAAGGTGGTGGTTTTGAGTCCGGCCGCCCAATCGCCCCGTCAACGGCGAGCCGAAACGGGCGATAACAGGGTAAAAACGCGAGGGCGTACGCAGATGGCCGAGAAATTCGTCGCAAAACTCTCGGAAATGCAAGACGGCGACCGCCGCATCGTCTTTATCGGCGACAACGAGATCGGCGTGTTTCGGCACGACGGCGAGTTCTACGCCTATTGCAATTTCTGCCTGCACCAAGGCGGCCCGGCCTGCGAGGGCCTGACCATCGCCAAGGTCGAGGAGCGGCTGCGGCCGGACAAGACCTCGATGGGCCTGTACTTTTCCGAGGACGAGATGCACTTCGTCTGCCCCTGGCACGGCATGGAATACGACATGAAGACCGGCGAATGCGTGGCCAATCGCAAGATGAGGCTGAAGAAATACAAGACCGTGCAAAAAGGAGAGGACCTTTATGTCGTCGCCTAAGCGCGCGGCCAAGGCGGTCACGAAATCCGCGGCGAAGCCGGCTGCGGCAGCGCTGCGCGCGGTGAAGCCGGCCGTCGCCAACGGCGCCTCGGGGGAGGCCACGCGCCTTGCCGCCGCGCTCGAGCGCAGCATCGTCGACGACAAGCTCGACACGGTGTCCGCCGAAGCGCTGCAAAAGCTGATCGCCGCCGCTTGCCGGGTCTACCGGGCGCGCCGCGAAGCCGGCGAAGAATTCATGCCGGTACCGAGGAATTCGATTTCCGCCACCGATGTTATGGTCACGGCGAGCGGATTGTTGAAAGCCGCCGATCTCGCGGTGTTCGAGCTCGGCATGTGGCAGAACTGGACGGGAAGGTGAAGTTGTTCTTGTAGGATGGGTTGAGCGCAGCGAAACCCATCGACTGTTCTTATCGATCCTATGGTGGGTTTCGCTTTGCTCAACCCACCCTACGGCAGAAGGAAAGTTCAGGAGAAAACGTCATGGATCTCATCGCCGATCGCGGTCGCCGCGTAACGATCGAGGAACTCAATACCAGCCGGCTCTTGGCGCATGCGCGCAAGCAGGCGCACCAGCGCAATCTCGACGACATGGTGATCGTCGACGTCGATGCGCATCACTATGAGAACGAAAACTTCGACGAGTTTCTGCCCTATATGGAAAACGACGTGTTGCGCCAGCTCAGCATGTCGAGCCGCACCAGGACGAACCGCGTCGGCATCAGCCCGACCCAGGTCGGCTATCAGGACATGGGCGGCCGCGTCACCCGTTACGCGATGCGCAGCTCGGAAAAGACCGACGGACTCAAAGGCGCGCAGCGCGATATCCAGCTCGGTCACCGCTGGATGGATGCGATGAGCGTCGATTATTCCTGCCTGTTCCCGACCGGCATGCTCAATATCGGGCTGCATCCGCAAAAGGAAATGGAGGTCGAGCTGTGCTGGGCCTATAACCGCTGGCTCACGGAAAAAATCCTCCCGGAGTCGGACAACCGCTTCTATTCGATGCTGTGCCTGCCGTTCAATACACCGGAAGCGGCGCTGCGCCAGGTGGAGACATTCGGCGACCGCAAGCATGTCGGCGGCTTCATGGTGACCACCGTGCGCTCGGACTGCGCGGTCTATGACAACGCCTATATGAAGCTCTACCGGGCGATAGAGGAGCGCGGGCTGGTGCTGTCGTTCCATTCCGGCCCGAACTGGGGCGAGCCGATCTACAAGAGCTGCAACCGCTTCCTCGCGGCGCATGCGCTCGGCTTCGCCTGGTACAACGTGCTGCATTGCACGAACTGGGTGGTCAACGGCATGGGCGAGCGGTTCCCGAAACTGCCGGTGATCTGGATCGAATCCGGGCTCGCCTGGGTGCCGTTCCTGATGCAGAAGCTCGACCACGAATACATGCTGCGGCCGTCGGAAGCGCCGCTGCTGAAAAAGAAGCCGTCGGACTATATGCGCGACATGTACTATTCCTCGCAGCCGATGGAGATCCAGGACATGGGCGCGCTGGAATGCACGTTCCGCATGATGAATGCCGAGACCCAGCTCCTGTACTCCTCCGACTATCCGCATTGGGATTTCGACCTGCCGTCGACGATCTGGGACCTGCCGTTCCTGTCGGAGAAGGCCAAGCACAACATTCTCGGCGGCACCGCGGCGCGGCTGTTCAAGCTGCCGCCGCGCAACGAGAAGCAGAAAGCCAATCTCGATCGGTTCGGCAATCTCACCGCCGTCGCGGCCTGACGCACGGCGGCCACGGGTTACAACGGAAATGCCCGGCCTTGCGCCGGGCATTTTTTTGCGCCGAAAGGCGGTCAGCGGGCCGCGCGGGCCTTCAATTATGGCACAAGCGCGATGCCCAACTTGTGTTGGAACCAAGACATCTGGAATTGGTTAGACATTGCAGTAAGTTGTGCGCGCTTTGTGCGGCGCACAAAATGCTGGCATTTTGCCCGATGAAACGCTAAGCACGATGTTTCCAGCAGACATCGTGAGGGACGACTGAGGATGAAAATCGTAGTCGCAGGAGCTTTGCTTGGGCTGTTTATGGGCCTTTCCGCCACCGCCGCCAATGCCATCGACCTCGCCGAGCTGGCGCCGTGCCGACCGGCCGCCGCCAAACTGTGCGACCGCTCCGGCGGCATGACCTGGGATAATTTGTTGCGCTGCGGCGCGACGCTCGCCGCCCATAGCTGGCGGGTCGGCGACGAATGCCGCGCGGTGCTGCGCAAATACGGGCAGCTGTGAGCGGACCATTTTCGGCTTCGCGTCATTTTGTAGCGTAGTTGAGTAACCGTACGAAACCCCGGCGCCGGAAAGCGCCGGGGTTCTCGTTTCAGACTCCCCTTGCCGCGGTGCTAGGATTTGATCGACAACCGCGAAGGGGCAGGGACATGAGCGAGGACATCCACGAAATCTACGCCATCCGCTACGGCCATCACTCGCGCCGCTCGCCGGCGAACTTCATCGGCGGCGATCTGCACGATGTGTTGCAACCGCTCGATTTCTTCGTGTGGGCGATCGTCGGGCCGTCCGGAACGATCGTGGTCGATACCGGCTTCGACGAGGCGATGGGCAAAAAGCGCGATCGCGAAATGATCAAGCCGGTGCGCGAGGGGCTCGCCGCGCTCGGCATCGCGCCGGACAGGGTCGAGAAAGTGATCATCAGCCATCTGCATTACGACCATTGCGGCAATTACGAGCTGTTTCCGCGGGCGCATTATCACCTGCAGGACCGCGAAATGGCCTACGCCACCGGCCGCTGCATGTGCCATCAGGCGCTGCGCGCGCCGTTCGAGGTCGAAGACGTCCTCGCCATGGTGCGCAAGGTGTTCGACGGCCGCGCCGCCTTCCACGACGGCGAGGACGAGATCGTGCCGGGCGTTACCGTGCATCACATCGGCGGCCACTCCAAAGGCTTGCAGTGCGTGCGGGTGAAAACGCGGCTCGGCTATGTCGTGCTCGCCGCCGACGCCTCGCATCTATACGCCCATATCGATGCCGGCCGGGTCTATCCGCTCACTTACAATGTGCAGGAAGTGGTCGAAGGCTATGTGACGCTGAAAAAGCTCGCCACCACGCCGCGCCATGTCGTGCCCGGCCACGATCCGCAGGTGCTCGATGCGCTATCCGGCGGCCAAACCCGGCCTCGAAGGCTGGGTCGTGCGGCTCGATGCCGAGCCCAAACAGGCATGACGTGCCGCCATGGTGCGCCGCAACCGGGTGTGCGGTGCAATAAAACGCGCCGCTGCGCGGAATTTAATCAAACTGACAACTATTGTTCCTAACTTCGGCGCGGCGCGAGCGGCCGGCTCACGGTCGCGCGTGGGGTCTTTTGCCCGCCGGGGGGAATTCCATGCGCCTAGTGCCGATGCCGCTGCAGCCGCGCTTTATCGTCTACACGCTGGTCGTGCTGATCGCCGCGGCTTTATCGTTTGCAATGTATTGGATGCCGTCGATCCTGGTCGTGATTCCGCTGGTGCTGTTCGCGGCGCTGGCTGTGATCGGCACCATCGATCTGTTGCAGAGGCGGCACGCCATCCTGCGCAACTATCCGCTGACGGCGCATATCCGCTTCATCCTCGAACACATCCGCCCCGAGATCCGGCAATATTTCCTGGAAAGCGAGAAGGACGGCACGCCGTTTTCGCGCGACAAGCGCGCGCTGGTGTATCAGCGCGCCAAGCGGGCCTTGGACAAGCGGCCGTTCGGCACGCAAAACGACGTCTATGCCACGGGCTTCGAGTGGCTCGATCATTCGATCGCGCCGAAGCCCGTCGCCAAGGAGCCGTTCCGCATCGCGATCGGCGGGCCGGATTGCGCCAAGCCCTATTCGGCCTCGGTGTTCAACATTTCGGCAATGAGCTTCGGCGCGCTGAGCCCGAATGCCATTCGCGCGCTCAATATCGGCGCCAGGAAGGGCGATTTCGCCCACGACACCGGGGAGGGCGGCTACAGCCCCTACCACCGCGAAAACGGCGGCGACATCATCTGGGAAATCGGCTCGGGCTATTTCTCCTGCCGCAATTCCGACGGCACGTTCTGCGCCGAGAAATTCGAGCAAGGCGCCACTTGCGATCAGGTCAAGATGGTAGAGCTGAAACTCAGCCAGGGCGCCAAGCCGGGGCACGGCGGCGTCTTGCCCGGCGCCAAGGTCAGCGCCGAAATCGCCGCCGCGCGCGGCGTGCCGGCCGGCGTCGACTGCATCTCGCCGTCGCGCCATTCGGCGTTTTCGACGCCGGTCGAGATGGTGCAATTCATCGCCACCATGCGGCGGCTGTCCGGCGGCAAGCCCGCCGGCTTCAAGCTCTGCATCGGCCATCCTTGGGAATTCCTCGCCATCTGCAAGGCGATGCTGGAAACCGGCATCTATCCCGACTTCATCGTCGTCGACGGCAAGGAGGGCGGCACCGGCGCCGCGCCGCTGGAATTCGTCGACCATCTCGGCATGCCGCTGCGCGAGGGCTTGAACTTCGTGCACAACGCGCTCATCGGCATCGGCGCCCGCGCGCGCATAAAGATCGGCGCCAGCGGCAAGATCGTCAGCGCCTTCGACATCGCCCGCGTCATGGCGCTGGGCGCCGACTGGTGCAATGCGGCGCGGGGTTTCATGTTCGCGCTCGGCTGCATTCAGTCGCAGTCCTGTCACACCGACCGCTGCCCGACCGGGGTGTCGACGCAAAACCGTTCCCGCCAGCGCGCCTTGGTGGTGCCCGACAAGGCCGAGCGGGTGGCCAATTTCCATCGCGCCACCATCGAGTCGCTCGCCGAACTGGTGGCCGCCACCGGCCTCGATCATCCGCACCAATTCGCGCCGGCGCATTTTTCGCGGCGCGTTTCGCCCGACGAGGTCAAAAGCTTCGCCGAGCTCTATCCGCCGCTGCAACCGGGCGAGCTCATTGCCGGCTCGAGCGACAAGCGCTACCGGACGGCCTGGGCCATGGCGAGCGCCGGCGAATTCCGGGCGCTGCCGCGCGCGGCGTGATCGATCCGGCCCGTGGCAAGGCGGGCGGCGGCACTTCTCACATGCCGTCGGGCGGGATAGGCTGCCGCAAATGACGCGCGGTGTGCGCCGGGCCCGCCATGACACTCTCCCGCCGACACATTCTCTATTCGAGTTTGTATTCGACCGCGGCCGTCGCGGCTTCGGCTCTGTCACGAACGGCATCCGCGCTCGATTATCCGACCCGGCCGGTGCGCATCGTCGAGGGCTTCGGCGGCGGCGGCACGCCCGATCTGGTGTCGCGGCTGATCGGCCAGTATCTCGCCGAGCGGCTTTTTCGACCGTTCGTGGTCGAGAACCGGACCGGCGCCGGCGGCAATATCGCGGCCGAGACCGTCGCCAAATCCGCGCCGGACGGCTATACGCTGCTCACCTGCGTGACCGCGAACGCGATCAACGCCTCGCTCTACAAGAATCTCGACTTCAATTTCATCGCCGATTTTGTGCCGGTCGCCGGCGTGATCCGCTTGCCGATGGTGCTGATGGTCAATTCGTCGTTCCCGGCCGACAGCCTTGCCGCGTTCATCGCTTACGCCAAGGCCAATCCCGGCAAGATCAACATCGCTTCGCCCGGTATCGGAACGCCGATGCATGTCGCGATCGAGCTACTCAAAATGATGGCCGGCATCGACATCGTCCATGTGCCTTATCGCGGGCCGGCGCCGGCGTTCACCGATCTTTTGGCCGGGCAGGTCCAGGCCTTCGTCATCACGCTGTCGACCGCCTACGGCTTCATCAAGAACGGCCGAGTGCGCGCTTTGGCGGTGACCAGCGCGACGCGGTCGGCGGTGATGCCGGATATTCCGACCGTGAGCGAAGTCCTGCCCGGCTTCGACGCCACCGCCTGGGACGGCATCTGCGCGCCCAAGGGCACGCCCGCCGCCATCGTCGAGCTCTTGAGCGCCGACGTCACCGCCGGCCTCGCCAACCCCGCGCTGGTCGCGCGCATCAAGGGTCTCGGCGGCGAGACCGTGCCGATGCCGTCGGCCGAATTCGGCAAGTTCATCGTCGCGGAAACCGCGAAATGGGCCAAGGTGGTCAAGTTCGCCAATATCAAGGTGGACTGATCAAACCCGGCGCTGCGCCAGAGCCCGGTTTTGATTGAATCAGTACCGGGCTCTAGCATTTTGTTTGAGCATGATCTTTTCGGAAAACCGGTTCCCACTTTTCCGGATCATGCTCCATAAGCCGCTTCAACCGCTGCGGCGTGACGGGCAGCGCGCGCACCGCGCCGGGAATGCCGATGGCGTCGTCGATGGCGGACGCGATCGCCGCGCCGACCCCGGTAATGCCGCTTTCGCCGGCGCCCTTGATGCCGAGCGGGTTGAGCGGCGAAGTATAGTCCTCGCGCAGCAGCACTTCGGGCGCCGTGGTCTCGTGCAGCGCCGGGAGCAGATAATCGGCAAAGGTGACGGCGAGCGGATCGCCGCGCTCGCTGTAAGTGAATTCCTCGAATAGCGCGCCGCCAAGCCCCTGCGCGTAGCCGCCGACGATCTGGCCGCGCACCAGCGCCGGATTGACGGCGCGGCCGATATCGTAGGCGATGCAATAACGCTCGACGGCAACGCCGCCGGTTTCGCGATCGACGCGCACCACCGCGACATGGCTGCCATAGGGGTAAACCTGATGCGCAGTGGTGAACCAGCCCGCGGCGGAAAGCCCCGGCTCGCGGCCGCCGCGCGCCGTCGCGGTGGGGCTGAGATGTTGCGCGATCTGGCCGAGGCCGATCGAGGGGCCGGGCTTGCCGTCCTTGCGCACCACTTCGCCGTCGACGATGTCGAGCGCATCGACTGTGGTCTGCAACAGTTCGGCGGCGACGTTGAGCGCCTTCCTCCGCACATTGAGTGCGGCAACATGCGTTGCCGATGCGGTCATGACCGTCGCGCGCGAGGCATGCGCGCCGATGCCGTAGGCGATGCGGTCGGTCTGGCCGTGAATGACGCGGCAGCGCCGGTAATCGACGCCGAGCGCGTCGGCGGCGACCTGCGCCATCACGGTCTCAAAACCCTGGCCGAGCGAGGCGCCGCCGGTGACGATTTCGACCGTGCCAGAGCTATCGACGGCAATATCGACGCCGTCGGTCGGCCCGAGCCCGCTCTTCTCGACGAACATGGCGACGCCGATGCCAATAAGTTCGCCTGCGGCCTTGCGCTTTTTCACCGCGGCGTTGAGTTCATTCCAGCCGATCTCGGCGAATTGCTTGTCGAGGAGCCCGATATAGTCGCCGCTGTCGTACTGGATTTCCTCGCCCAAGGCTTCGAGCGGCCGCGGATAGGGCATTTCGTCGGGACGAATGGCGTTGCGGCGGCGGATTTCGATGCGGTCGATGTTAAGTTGTTGCGCGATCGCGTCGACGAGCCGTTCGCGCACGAAGGTGGTTTCGAAGCGGCCCGGCGCGCGATAGGTCGCCGCCGGCGTTTTGTTGGTGAGGCGAAAATAGCCGATGGCGCGGTAGGCCGGCACCCGGTAGGGCCCGGGTAACATGCCCGCCGTCATGTGCACGACGCGCGCCGCGTGGGTGCGCACATAAGCGCCCTGGTCGTGGAAATAGCGGTCGTCGATGGCGAGGATGACGCCGTTGTCGTCGACGGCGGCGCGGATGCAGTGCAATTGCTGGCGCGAATGATTGGCCGCGACGAGGTGCTCGCGCCGGTCTTCAAGCCATTTCACCGGCCGATTGAACTTTTTGGCGGCGACACAGACCAGCACGTCCTCGGGATAAAGCTCGCCGCGCACGCCGAAGCCGCCGCCGACATGCGATTCGTGGACGTGGATCGCGCTGGGCGCAAGCCCGAGCATGCGCGACAGCAGTTCCTGATTGCGGTGCGGCACCTTGGCGGCGCCGTGCAGTTCGAGGATATCGCGCGCGGCATCGTAGCGGCCGATGGCGCCGCGCGTTTCCAGCGGCACGCCGGAATGCCGGCCGATGCCAAGCTCGAGCTCGACGATGTGCGGGGCGGCGCGGAATGCGGCGTCGACATCGCCATAGCCCTGGCGGATCACCGCCGCTTCGCTCAAATGGCCCGGCGAGAATTCGACCGGCGCCGCCTGCGCGTCGAGCAGCGGTGGCAGTTCCTCGATCGCAACCGCGACCAGATCGGCGGCGTCCTCGGCGACATAGGCGTCGGCGGCAAACACCGCCGCGACTGGCTCGCCGACATAGCGCACGCGGCCCGTGGCCAGCACCGGCTGGCGATACGGATCGAGCGCGGGGATCGAGCCCTCGCGAAAATCGATCGGCGGCACCTCGGCGATGTCGGCAGCGGTCCATACCGCGAATACGCCCGGCGCCGCCCGCGCCGCCGCGGTGTCGATCGCCGCGATGCGGCCGTGGGCGTGGGCGGAGCGCACCACGCGCATGTGCAGTTGATGCGGAAAATCGATGTCGCCGGCAAACGCGCCGCGGCCGGCGACCAGCGGCGGGTCCTCCAGCCGCGGCATGGATTGGCCGATCCATTTATTTTTCCCCTCCCCCTTGTGGGGAGGGGTAGGGGTGGGGGTCGTGAGGGGACGGACAAACGTCGATGACATTTTGCGAGTGTCGCTGTTGAGAGTCGCCTCGCCACCCCCCTCCCCACCCTCCCCCACAAGGGGGGAGGGAGCAGCAAGCTCCTCGCTCACGACTTCGCCGCGCGTTCCAGCGCCCGGCGCGTCACGGCAAGGACGAGGTCGCGGCGGAACGCGGCGTCGGTGATGATGTCCTCCATCGGATCGATCGCCGCGGTCGCCGCCGCGGCCGCGGCGCGGAACGCCGTGTCGCCCGGCGCGGCGCCGTCGAGCGCGCGCTCGGCTTCGGCAATGCGGCGCGGATTGACCTCGGCGCCGCCGACCGCAAGCCGCGGGGAGGCGATCTTGCCGCCGTCGAGGCGGTAGGCACCGAGCGCCATGGCCAGCGCAAAATCGCCGGCGCGGCGGTTGAATTCGTAGAAGCCGCAGCGGATGTCCGCAGCCAGGAGCGGCAGCCGCGCCTCGACCAGAAGCTCGTCGTCGGCGAGCGCGGTGGTCATGATGCCCTTGAAGAAATCGCGCGCCGCGATGACGCGCTCGCCGCGGGCGTTCTTGGCCAGCACTTCGCCGTCGAGCGCGACCAGAACGAGGCACCATTCCGACGCCGGATCGGCATGCGCGAAGCTGCCGCAAAACGTGCCGCGGTTGCGGATCGGATAATGCGCGATGTGACGCATCACCTCGGTCAGCAATTGCCGAGCGGGCCGTCGCACACCGGGCGGGCGAAACGCCGAGTGGCGCACGCAGGCGCCGATGCAGAGCTTGCCGTCGGCGACGGCGAGCCGATTAAGCGCCGCAACGCCGTTGATGTCGACGAGATGAGCGGGCTTGGCCAGGCGGAACGCCATGGTCGGCACGAGGCTTTGCCCGCCGGCCAGCACCCGGCCGTCCTGTGGCGCGACCTCGGCCAAGAGCGCGACCGCCTCGTCGACGGTTTTCGGCGCGTGGTAGCGGAACGAAGCCGGCTTCATCGCGCTGCCTTCATCGGCTGGTTTCAACTTCGGGAATGACGTATCGTTTTGAATTGATGCACACATTTTCGGCACTAGAGTCAAAGCGCGACAAATCCAAAATCCGGCATGAAACCTCCGCAATTTTCCTATCACGATCCGCGCAACCTCGCCGATGTCGTTGGCCTCCTTGCCACGCTCGACAACGCCAAATTGCTCGCCGGCGGCCAGTCGCTGATGCCGATGCTCAACATGCGCTACGTGCTGCCGGATCACGTCATCGATCTCAACCGGGTCGAGGGCCTGAGCTATATCCGCGAGAGTAACGGCGCGCGCGAGGCCGGCGCCATCGAAATCGGCGCGATGACGCGCCAGCGCGACATCGAATTCTCCGACCTGGTGCGCACCCGCTGTCCGCTGCTGCACGAGGCGATCGCCCAGGTCGGGCACCGCCAGACCCGCAATCGCGGCACGCTCGGCGGCTCGCTGTGCCATCTCGATCCGGCGGCCGAGCTGGTGGCGGTCGCCACCGCGCTCGACGCCACGGTTACGGTCGCCGGCAAGACCGGCGCGCGCACCATCGATTTTGCCGACTTTCCGGCCGGCTATATGACGCCGGCGCTGCGAGCCCGACGAGATTTTGACCGGCGCGACGTTTCCGTGCTGGCCGGCGCGGCACGGTTCCGCCTTTGTCGAATTTTCCCGCCGGCACGGCGATTTCGCCATTGTCTCGGCGGCGGCGCTCATTGAAGAAGACGACGATGGCAAGGTGACGCGCGCGTCGGTGACGCTCGGCGGGTTGGGCGCGGCGCCGGTACGCGCGCGCGAAGTGGAGCGTGCGCTCATTGGCGAGACAATCGAAGAGAAGCGGCTGCGCGAGGTCTGCGAGCCGTTGCGCCGGCTCGATGCGGTCGAGGATATCCACGCGCCGGCCTCGTATCGCCGGCACCTGGCGACGGTGCTGCCGCGCCGGGCGCTCATGAAGGCGCATGAGCGAATCGTTACTGGAGATGTTCCCCTCCCCCTTGTGGGGAGGGGTTAGGGGTGGGGGTCGTGAGGTTTGTCGCCGTCGGTGCATCACCGCACCACCCCCCTCCCAACCCTCTCCCACAAGGGGGGAGGGAACAGATAGACAGGCTGCGCTGATTCAAATGGACGAACAAAGAAAAATCTCGGTCACCGTCAACGGCACGTGCCATGAGGCCGTGGCGCCGGTGCGCCTGACGCTCGCCGATTTTTTGCGCCACCGGCTGCATCTCACCGGCACCCATCTCGGCTGCGAGCACGGCGTCTGCGGCGCCTGCACCGTGCTGTTCGACGGCTATTCGGCGCGCTCCTGCCTGATGCTGGCGGTGCAGGCCGACGGCCACGACATTCTCACCGTCGAAGGCATCGCGCCCGATGCCACGACGCTGCATCCGCTGCAAGCCGCGTTTCACGAGTATCACGGTCTGCAATGCGGCTTCTGCACGCCGGGAATTTTGACGACGCTCGTCGAGCTGTTGCGCGACAATCCCGATCCGACCGAACAAGACATCCGGATCGGCTTATCCGGCAATCTGTGCCGCTGCACCGGCTACCACAATATCGTGGTCGCCGCGCTGGAGGCGGCGAAGCGGATGCAAAAAATCACCTTTGCCCGCACGCGGGGACTAAGCGCGTAGGCGGACGATTTTGGCCACCCTGTAGGGGCGGGTTTCAAACCCGCCCCTACAGCGCCCCCAAAATCACGTCACCGTGATAGTGACCTGCTCTTGACGGAGGTCCCCCTTTTCGTTATATTCGGGGACGAGTCATTCTCGCCCGCAAGGACGCCGCCGGGAGGCATATCCGGCGGTCGGGGCGAGGACGGTGCCCGCGGGCGGGCTTGCACTCCGCTCCCGGGCGGTCCGGGCATCATGCCTGCCGGCATTACGACCGGCATGCGAGGTGCGTCGCTGGATGTGGGCTTGGCTGTCGGCGGAGTGACCCCCGCCCCTTGGACGGGTTTGCCCACGAAGCCTGGCCCGGATCGCACCAAGGGACGACAGCACCCCTT
Organism: uncultured Alphaproteobacteria bacterium; assembly: GCA_963729335.1. GTDB lineage: Bacteria > Pseudomonadota > Alphaproteobacteria > Rhizobiales > Xanthobacteraceae > BOG-931. The sequence goes on along the minus strand of CAVSNN010000008.1, from coordinate 95,653 downwards.
GGGAAGAGCCGTGGTGGAACGCCGGCAGGCGAGCGCGCCCGACAGCGGAAGGGCGGCGCAAGCCGCCCTCTCCGTGGCGCGCCCCGCACCCGCTGGTGCGGGATTGTTACAATGCGTTTGCCGGCGTTCCGCTTCCTTATTTTTCGTCATTGCGAGCGAAGCGAAGCAATCCAGTTGTTCCGCTAAGACTGGATCGCTTCGTCGCTTTCGCTCCTCGCAATGACGATCGAGAATCGTTGGCTGTTTGACAAGCCTCGCAGGCCGCCGTGCCGCGAGAACGGATTTGTGCGCCATGCCGCGTAGGGGCGGCCCTTGTGGCCGCCGCGCCGGCGGGCGTGCCGCCGCACCACGGGCGCCCACGAGGGGCGCCCCTACGGTGCGCGCGACAACGATTTCGTTTTCACCTCTCCCCGCACGCGGAGAGAAGGAGCGCGATAGCGGCGCGGGACGACTACGCCCTCGCGTATCGGCCGCGGTTGAAGAAGCGGTCCTTCTGGTCGTCGGTCGCGCTGTCGCGGTTCGACTTGATCGCGCCGACCTTGGCGAGCGCGGCTTTCACCGCCGGCCGCTCATCGATGGCATTGAACCAGCGCGCCAGGTTCGGATGGTCCTCCCACTTGACGCCCTGGATGTCGTGATTGCGCGTCCACGGGAAGGTGGCGATGTCGGCGATCGAGTATTCGCCGCCGCCGAGATAGGGCGCTTTACCGAGCCGCTTCTCCATCACTTCGTAGAGCCGCTTCACCTCGGTCTGATGCCGCGCCATCGAATAGGAATGGTCCTTGTCCTTGGGCGCGAACAGCTTGAAATGGGTGAACTGACCGAAATTCGGGCCGACGCCGGTCATCTGGAACATCAGCCACTGCAAAACCTCGTATTTCTTCGCCATGTCGTTGGGCAGAAATTTTCCGCTCTTTTCCGCCAGATACATCAGGATCGCGCCCGACTCGAAGACGGTGATCGGCTTGCCGCCCGGACCGTCGTGGTCGACGATCGCCGGAATTTTCGAATTCGGATTGACCTTGATGAAATCCGGATTGTATTGCTCGCCTTTCCACACATCGACGAAATGCTCCTTGTACGGCAGCTTCGTCTCTTCGAGCATGATGTAGATTTTCTGCACGTTCGGGCTGGTCAACGCATAAAGGTCGATCATGGCAATGTCCTTATGCTTTTGGCAGGCGGTGAAATTGAGCGGTCGCGGCCGGCTCCCGCAAGGCGGCGCGCGTCCGGCAAGTTATGCGCGGCCGCAAAGTCATGCGCGGCCGTCACTTGTGCGGGATCATCGATGCCGCGTAGGCTTCGTCGTCGCGGCCAGAACGATTATTTCGGTAGGGGAGAGCACAATGCAGCGTCTATTTGGCAGCGCTTGGGTTGCCGATTTGCGGTCGTTTGCGCCTGGTGCTCGCCGTCGTTGCCGGCGCGGCGCGCGCGGACGACGATTATCCGAACCATGCCGTGCGCTGGCTGGTCGGCTATCCGCCGGGCGGCGCCACCGACATCGTCGCCCGCCTGATCGGGCAATATCTGTCGGAACACCTGCATCAGCAATTCATCGTCGAGAACAAGCCGGGCGCCGGCAACAATCTCGCGACCGAAACGGCGATCAATTCGCCGCCCGACGGCTACACTGTTCCTGGTCAATCCCGCCAACGCCATCAACGCCACGCTGTACAAAAATCTGCTCGTTCGACTTCATCCGCGACATGGCGCCAGTCGCCGGCATCATGCGCGTGCCCAACGTGATGGAGGTCAATCCGAGCGTGCCGGTGCATACCGTCAAGGAATTCATCGACTATGCCAAGGCGCAATCCCGGCAAGGTCGACATGGCCTCCGCCGGCATCGGCACCTCGACGCATCTGTCGGGCGCATTGTTCATGCTGATGACCGGCGTCGATCTCGTGCACGTGCCCGTATCGCGGCGGCGCGCCGGCGCTCACCGATCTGCTGGGCGGCCAGGTGCAGGTCTATTTCGACAATCTGCCGTCCTCGATCGCGCACATCAAGGCCGGGCGGCTGCGCGCGCTCGGCGGTGACGACCGCGACAGCGCGCCGCCGCGCTGCCGGACGTGCCGACCATCGCCGAGACGGTGCCCGGCTACGAGGCGAGCGTGTTTTACGGCATGGCCGTGCCGACGGAAACGCCGCGCGACATCATCGACAAGCTCAACAAAGAAGTGAACGACGCGCTCGCCGATCCGGACATGCAGGCCAAGCTCGCCGAGCTCGGCGGCACGCTGATCCCCGGCACGCCGGAGGACTTCGGCAATCTCATCGCCGACGAAACCGACGAAATGGGCCAAGGTGGTCAAGGCCACCGGCGCGACGGCGGAGTAGGTGCGCGATGACGATTGTGTTTGGCGTTGTGCTTGCTTGGCGTTTGCACGCCGGCTGTTGCGCAGGATTATCCGACGCGCCCGATCCGGGCGCTCACCGCGACCAGCGCCGGCGGCACCAGCGACATGTTCATGCGCGCCTCGGCCAGGTTCGGCAAACGCTGGGGCCAGACCGATCGTGGTCGAGGACCGGCCCGGCGGCGCGATGAATGTCGGCGGCGAAGCCTGCGCGCAGGCGCCGAACGACGGCTACACCATCTGCATCCTGCCGCCGGAGACGCTCGCCTATAACAAGCTTCTGTTCAAGAGTACCGCGCTACGATCCGGAGAGGGATTTCGCGCCGATCACCAATCCGTTCTTTACCACCCAAGTGCTGGTGGTGAATGCCGCGCTCGGCGTGCACTCGCTCGCCGAGCTTGCCGCGCTGTCGAAGGCGAAGCCGAAGACGCTGAGCTACACCGCGCCGTCGATTCCCGCTGATCGCGTTCATGGACAATGGATCAAGTCGAGTGGCGCCGACATCGTGCAGAGTGCCGTTCCGCGGCGGCGGCGAAGCGGTCAACAACGTGCTCGGCGGCTCGACGCCGGTGGCGTTTTTCGGTGCTTCCAACTGGCTGTCGTTCATCCGCAACGGCACCGTTATTGCGCTCGCGGTCGACAGCCCGCACCGCTCGCCGCTTTTGCCCGACGTGCCGACGCTCGACCGAACTCGGCTATCGGCGGCGATCTCACCCGGCTTTATTTCGGCATCGTGGCGCCGGCCGGCACGCCGCAGCCGATCATCCACAAGCTGCGCGACGAATTCGCAGCGATCGGCGCCGATCCGCAATTCCGGCAGAAGCACATGATCGATCTCGGGCTCGAACCGGTGTTCGACACGCCGGAAGAATTCGCAAGCTTCCTGAAGCAGGACCGCGCCGCGTCAGCCCGCATTGTGCGCGAAGCCGGCATGAAGCGCAGTAGCTTTCCCAATGATCATCGAGTGGCACACCCACGTCTATCCGCCCGAGGAAGCCGCCGCCGATGCGCTCGCCTGGGACGGCAAAAGCGGTCCGACCTGGGCCGGGCGCTGCCCGATGACGCTCGAAAACGTGCTCGACGCGCATCACCGCTGCGGCATCGACGTCGACCGTGTTCAGCAATGCCGCGCATTACATGCGCGGCAAGGCCGAAGCCGAGGAGCTCAAAGCGATCCAGCGCTGGTCCGATTATGCCGCCGAGATTCAGGCCGCGCACAAGGGCATGCTTTACGGCTTCGCCACCATGCTGCCATGCGGCGGCAGGCCTTCATCAAGGAGACCGAGCGCGCCATCCGCGAGCTTGGCCTCAAAGGCATTCTCATCCATTCGAGCCACAAGGGCCATTATCCCGATGACGACGAGGCACGGCCGTTCTGGGAGTTGGTGCAGGACTTAAACGTTCCGGTCTTCATCCATCCGCCGCATGTCGGCTTCGGCGAGGAGCGCGTGCGCGAGTATCGGCTGGCGTCAAGCGTCGGGCGTCCCGCCGACCTTTGCCTCGCGCTGGCGCGGCATGATCGTGCGCGGCGTCTTGGAGGATTTCCCGCGCCTGACGATCGTCGCTTCCCATGGCGGCGGCGGCATTTGGGAGGTCATCGGCCGATTGAACTACGCCTATGAGCTGCAGGAGGAGTGCTATTTTCTCGGGTCCTACACGCCGATCAAGATCAAGCATGAGCCGGGATATTACGCCAAGCGCATGTATTTCGACACCGTGACCTATCATCCGCCCGCGGCGCAGCTGGTCGTCGATTCGGCGGGCACCGATCGCGTGCTCTACGGCAGCGACGCGCCGCCGCTCACCTCGCTCAAGCCGCGCGCCATCAAGCTCGTCGAAGGCTTGAAAATAACCGACGCGGAGCGCGAGAAGATTTTCTGGCGCAATGCGGCGAGACTTCTCAAGCTCGATTTGCGGGTGCCGGCGGCTTGAGGTCGCGTGGCGCGGGCGATAGGATTTCGGCCAACGAAGATTTGCCGACAGAACATTTGCCGGTAAAACATATGGGGAGGCGATCTTATGGAAACCACCGCGCGCATTCTTCTCACCCTCACCGCGCTCGGCTTTAGCGCGGTCACGGTGTTCGCGGACTTCAACAAGACGCATGCAACGAATCCGCTATGGACGCCGCACGCGCGCTTTCATGTGGTGTGGCAAGTGCTGTCCTATTGCGGCATCGGGCTCGTTTCGCTGTATCTGATCTGGGCGCCCGGAGCGATGGCGATCGAGCGGCTTTATCTTGCCGCCGCGCTGGCGGTCGCGGTCTATGCCGGCTTTTTCGGCGCCGTGTTCGGCCGCGCGCTTTATGGCGGCGGCCTCTACGACAACAACGGCTATCCCTCGTTCCGCGCGCCGATCGGGCCGAAGACCTGGCTGTGGGACGTTAACGTCACCGCGTTTACCGTGACCTCGGTCGTTCTGGTCGCCGGCGTTCTCGCAGTGATCGCCAGCTAAATGACATCCGCCACCAGGAAGTCGGCCGAAAGTTTGCGCAGCTATCGCTGGCTCGGCAACAACGATCTGCGCTCGTTCGGCCATCGCTCGCGGCTGCAGCAACTCGGCTACGATCGGCCCGACTGGGTCGGCAAGCCGGTGATCGGCATCATCAATACCTGGAGCGACATCAACGCCTGCCACGGCCATTTGCGGGCGCGTGCGGAAGACGTGAAACGCGGCGTCTATCAGGCCGGCGGCTTTCCCATCGAGCTGCCGGCAATGTCGCTCGCCGAGCCGCTGGTCAAGCCGTCGACCATGCTGTACCGCAACTTCCTCGCCATGGAATGCGAGGAATTGTTGCGCAGCCATCCGATTGACGGCGCGGTGCTGATGGGCGGCTGCGACAAGACCACGCCCGGCCTGATCATGGGCGCGATCTCGATGGGCATTCCGGCGATCTACGTGCCGGCAGGTCCCATGCTGCGCGGCAACTGGCGCGGCAACGTGCTCGGCTCCGGCTCCGACGCCTGGAAATATTGGGACGAGAAACGCGCCGGCCGCATCGGCGACGACGAATGGAACGAAATCGAGGGCGGCATCGCGCGCTCGTTCGGCACCTGCATGGTGATGGGCACCGCGGCGACCATGATGGCGATTACCGAAGCGCTCGGCTTCACGCTGCCCGGCGCCTCGTCGATTCCGGCGCCGGACGCCAATCATCCCCGCATGTGCGCCGCCGCCGGCCGCCGCGCCGTCGACATGGTGTGGGAGGATTTGACGCCGGATAAAATCTTGACGCCGGCCGCCTTCGATAACGCCATCCGCGTGCACATGGCGCTCGGCGGCTCGACCAACGCCATCATCCACGTCATCGCCATGGCGCGCCGCGTCGGCGTCGCGCTCGATATGGCCCGTTTCGACGAGATTTCGCGGCAAGTCCCGGTGATCGCCAATATCACGCCGTCCGGCAAATATCTGATGGAAGATTTCTTCTATGCCGGCGGCTTGCGCGCGCTGATGGGAGAGCTGCGCGAGCTGCTCGATCTTTCCTGCATCACCGTCACCGGGCGCACGCTGGGCGAGGCCATCGCCGGGGCCAAAGTGCATCTGCCCGATGTCATTCATTGGCTCGAAAATCCGCTCTATGCCGAGGGCGCAACCGCAGTGCTGACCGGCAATCTGGCGCCGCGCGGCTGCGTGATGAAGCCTTCCGCCGCCGACCGGCGCTTCCTGCATCATCGCGGCCCGGCGATCGCGTTTGAGAATTACGACCATATGGCGAGCGAGGTCGATCGCGACGATCTCGATGTCACGCCCGACCATGTGCTGGTCCTGAAAAACGGCGGACCGAAAGGCGGCCCGGGCATGCCGGAATGGGGCCAGTTGCCGATCCCGAAAAAGCTCCTGAAAGCCGGCGTGCGCGACATGCTGCGGATTTCCGACGCGCGCATGAGCGGCACGAGCTACGGCGCCTGCATTCTGCACGTGGCGCCGGAAAGCTTTGTCGGCGGGCCGCTTGGCGCTCGTGCAAACCGGCGACGAGATCGAAGTCAATGTCGCCCGCCGCAGCATTCATCTGCATGTCGGCGAGGAGGAATTTGCGCGCCGCCGCGCCGCCTGGAAACCGCCGCCGCCGAAATATCCGCGCGGCTACGGCGCCATGTATTCCCAGCATATCGGCCAGGCCGACGAAGGCTGCGATTTCGATTTCCTGGAGGGCCAGGCACCGATCGCGGAGCCGGAGATTCATTAGCGGCAGCGGCGCGGACTCATCGCCACGCAGGCAATGTCTGCTTTCGCGAGGTGGAGCATACATCGCAAATTGGAGCCGCCGCGTCTGCTTCCGACCCTGACGGACCTTTTCAGGATGGCACCTCTATTTCAGCGCTGCGGCCGTGCCGCCTTTCACGCGCCCTGATGCCAGCCAGCAATGAATATCCCACAAAACTCACCGCTGGTAATTTCTATGGCGCCAAATACACCTGCGGCAGCAGCCGTGCGAGACGGAGTGCCCACTCACGCTGCCCGTTCTCCTCAACAATCAAATCCTGGCGGATCTCGATCAGCGCATGATGCAGGCCGCGGCGCTCGGCGTGCATCGGAATGGTGTAGTCCGACGCGTCGCTCACCATATACGGCGCGTTTTCGCCGACGAAGAGATCCCTCTCCGCGTTAAGCAGCGCTATGAGGCGATGGGCGAAACGCGGATCGCGATTATAGAGCACGCCGGCATGCCAGGGCCGCGTTGCGCCTTTGAAGACTGGCGTGAAACTATGAAGCGCGATCAGCGCCGCCGGACGGCCGGATTGCCGCCGACGGTCCAGCTCGGCGTCGATCCGTTTATGATAGGGCCAGAAGATATCGCGGGCGCGCGCGTCCCTGGCGTCTCCGCTCATGCCGACGTTACCCGAGATCGGAGTATGTTCGCTGATGTCCGAGATCGATGTCGCCGAGTCCAACGGGCGGTTGCAGTCGATGACGAGGCGCGAATAGTTTTGTTGGATCAGCGTCGCGCCGAGTGCGTTCGCCAAAAGCCGGCCAAGACCGGCAATGCCGATGTCCCAAACGATGTGCCGCTGTAATTCCGCCTCGGCAAGGCCCAGCCGGCCGAGCGCGCGCGGAATCAGGTTGCCGGCGTGGTCGGCCACCAGCAAAAACGGCGATTCCCCGTCGGCGTTGTAAACCGTGACCGGCGCCGGTTCGTCCGCCGCCAGCAATTTTTTAGGCAGTTCGGTCATCGCCGCTCACGATCGCTGAAAATCATATCAAATCTGGCCCAAGAAATGCATGTTGTGGAGATGCATGCTGCCCCGATGCATGTCGCTGGCGTATCTATTATCGTGGAACGGCAATGCCGATTCTCAGCGTCAGACACGTTACGACATATCACTATAATCGGCCGGTCGCATTCGGCGAGCACCGGATGATGTTGCGTCCGCGCGACGACGACGATCAAAAGGTAATTGAAACAGAGCTCGAAATCACGCCCAGGCCGAGGCAACTGGCCTGGACGCGTGATAGCTTCGGCAATCACGTGGCGACCGCTCATTTTGGCGACCAGGCCTGTGAGCTTCGCTTTGTCAGCAGTATTCGTCTCGACCATGCGCCGGCCGACTTTCGCGCAATCGACATAAAGGATTTTGCCCGCAGCTATCCGTTTGCCTACGCGGCGGAAGATTGGCCCGGCCTCGAACGCTTCATCCAGCCGCTGTCCCCGCATCCCGCGATTGATCGCTGGAGCGCCATGTTCTTCCGCAAAGATGGTTCTGCCGACACTCATGAACTGCTCAGCGACATGACGCGGACCATCTGGCGGACCTTCAAGCACGTATCGCGGCACGAGAAGGGAATCCAAGCTCCGGTCAGGACACTCAATCGCGGGAGCGGCAGTTGTCGTGACCTTGCCGTGCTTATGATAGCGGCGCTTCGCTCGCGCGGAATTGCCGCGCGGTTCGTCTCTGGATACGTGCATTTGGCCGACGATGATGACGACGATGTCGCCGGCGGCAACACGCACGCCTGGGTGCAAGTCTACGTGCCCGGCCCTGGCTGGGTCGACTTCGATCCGTCGGGTGGCGCTGTCGGAAATCAGAATCTCGTCCGCGTCGCGGTCGCGCAACACCCGTGTGAGGCGATTCCTCTGCAAGGCACATGGTTCGGGACCGCGGCAGATCATCTAGCCATGAAGGTCGCGGTGAAGGTCACTATGGCGGCTGCTACCGGCGCCTGAGATTGCAGGGACATCGGGATGACGGTTCATTGGCAGGCGGAGCGTTTATTCTGGCGACACTTCATCTGCCCAGACGCGGAACCCCGACAAGATTCCTGGGCCAAAGGTATGGGTTAGAGGCACGTCCGCGGCGTCGCGGCCCTGCGCGATGAGGACGCGCCCGATCCGGGGGGTATTGTTGCGCGGGTCGAACGTGTGCCAACGGCCGCCGAGATAGACTTCGATCCACGCTGCAAAATCGTTAGGCGGGTAGGGCGGCGGAAGGCCGACATCGGTAAGGTAACCGGTGCAATAGCGCGCCGGGATGTTCAAGCAGCGGCAAAAAGTGATGGCAAGATGAGCGTAGTCACGGCACACCCCGATGCGCTCCCAGTATGTTTCAAATGCCGTTCTGGTTGCGCGGGAATGTTCGTATCCGAATGTTATGTGATTATGGACGAAGTCGCAGATAGCCTGCACCCGCGGCCAACCGAGCGGCGTGTTTCCAAACAGCCGCCAAGCCTCGTCGGCTAGACGATCGGTCTCGCAATAACGGCTGCCAAGCAAAAACAGTATAACTTCCGCCGGTAAGTGACGAACTTGGTGCTGCAGAGCGTTCAGATCGATCGGGTCCGCCAAGCCCGAGTCACGAATGACGGCGTCGGTGCCGAGGCTGAAATGGCCGCCGGGCGCAACCAGGCGACTGCACCAATTTCCGAAGCTGTCGCGGTAGGCTGCAACGGGAACCGACGGCTTCGTTATCAGATAATCTGGACGCTCCAGTTCGGAGACGCGCGAGAAGTGCACGTTCAACGTTGCAATCATAGGCGTTGTTTGCGGAAATTCGAAGTGGAACTCGCAACCGAGATGGATACGCATGAGATCAGGCCACCCGCTTACCTTCCTTGGTATCGATCCCTTTGCCGGAAGGGCAGACGAAGATGAGCTGTTGCGGACGCACTCCAAGCTTTTCGATCGTGCGGACGTGTTTCATGGTGTCGCCGCACGAAACACACAGCATGGTCGGCGTTCTGTTGGGCAGCCGCGGCAAGCGTTCGACGGTACGAGCCGAGGGTGCGTAAGTGTAATGCAGCATGTGCGACTCCACTGAAACAGGCGGGAGCGCTACCGAACTCTCAGCCACCCACGCCTGGCATGGGGCCGCTGTCGGTGATGGAGCATATGTAAGACTGATTAGGATAGTTGCGAGGTCAAGTTTTAGACAGAAGGCTCAGAATTTGGACAGCACCAAAAGGTTAGTATCCAAAAAAGAAGGGCCGGCTGGCCCCTGCAAGCCAAGCGGCATCACCCCGCCAGCAGAATGACCGCGCGGCATTCAGCGACGCCGATGCGTGCATAACCGGCCTTTTCGCAAAAGCCGCGGAAAATGATTTCGTCGCCGTCTTCGAGGACGCCCGCGTGCGTCGCCTGCGGCTTGCGATCACGAAGCGAGCGGCCCTTGCAGCAGATACGCTCTGATCTCGCCCTTGCCCTTGACCGCAATCAAGCCGCGCTCCTCGAACCGGTAGCGATCGCGCAAAAGCAAATAGGTATCCTCGGAAACCTGGATTTCTCCCGGCATGCCTTGCGACTCCATCCGGCTCGCCGTGTTCACGGTATCGCCCCACACGTCGTAGACGTACTTCTTGGTCCCGATCACGCCGGCCACCAGCGCGCCGCTATGCATGCCGATCCTGAGCTGAAACGTCTGGCCGCGCGCCCGATTGAAGCGCTCAAGCTCGACCCTCATCTCCAGCGCCACATTGGCGACGCGTTGGGCATGGTCCTCCTGGTAGTCGGGCACGCCGCCGGCCAGCATGTAGCCGTCGCCGATCGTCTTGATCTTCTCGACGCCGTGCTTGTCGACCAGCCCGTCGAAGATGTGAACCATCTGATTGAGCTGCTCGACCACGTATTCCGCCGCCATCGATTTGGAAAACGACGTGAAGCCGACGATGTCGGCGAACAGGATGGTGGCATGGTCGATGTGCTGGGCGATCACCGGCGATTCGTCGGCCATGCGCTGCCGCCCCTTCAAGACGCCGATGATCGATTTCGGCAAGATGTTCTCCAACAGGCGCTCCGTCTTGACCTTCTCCTCGTTGAGGTCCCGGATCAGGTTCTTGTTCTCGGTGATGTCCTGGGCGACGCCGACCACGCGATAGATCTGGCCGGACGCGTCGCGGACCGGAAACGCCTTGTCGCGGATCCAGCGAATGCCGCCGTCGCTTCTGACGATGCGATACTCGATGTCGTAGGTTCCTTCTTTTTGCTTCGGGAACGCCGCGATCACCGCGTCGCGATCGTCGGGGTGGATGCTTTCGACGAACGACAGCGGCTGGTCGATGATGCTGTTGCAGGTCCGGCCCCAGATTCGCTCGTAGGCCTGACTGATGAACAGCATCTTGCCCTTCTGCGGATCGGTCATCCAAAACACTTCGTCGATGGTGTGGGTGACTTGCCGGAAACGCTCTTCGCTGTCTTGGAGGCGCTCTTCGAAGTTCCGATTGGCTTGCAACTCGCGTTCCAGCCCTTCGATGCGCCCGCGCAACGTCCGCACCAGGGCGAGGAGGTCGCGCTGGGACGACTTCTTGATCCGACGCTTGATCCGACATAGGACGCCTCGTGCAATCGCTGTATCCCGGCTACGCCATGCGACCGTCAGGGCCGAAGCCGGCCGGCGGCGCGTTCGACGACGGGCCGTATATCACAGGAACAGGAAAATCCCCCATGTTGTCGGAAAAACAGCAGCAGATGGTGGCGCTATTCGAAAAGCACGTCGGCGCCGAGCTCGCGGGTGACCTCGACACCACGATGGCGACGATGAGCGAGACCCCGCATCTCAACCACGTTCCCACCATGGCCGGAGGCGTCGGCCAGGCCGGCGTCCGCGCCTTCTACCGCGATCATCTGGTCGGCAAGTTCTTTCCGCCGGACGTGAAGATGGAGAGCGTATCGCGTACCGTCGGCGAGGATCGCCTCGTCGAGGAACTGTTCATCGGCTTTACCCACACCACGGTCATGGATTGGCTGCTGCCGGGCGTGGCGCCGACCGGAAAGCCGGTCGAGATGGCGGTCGCGGTGATCGTCGGCTTCCAAGGCGACAAGATTTCGTACGAGCACGTCTACTGGGATCAGGCCGGCGTGCTGCTGCAAGTCGGATTGCTCGACCCCGCCGGTCTGCCGGTGACCGGCGCCGACAGCGCACGCAAGGTCGTGAATCCGAAGTTGCCGTCCCGCGTGTTCTGAGCGGCATATTTGACCGGGAACGGACTCGGCGCTCTCTCTCTCTCTCTCTCGCGATCGCGACAATCAGGTCCGCGACGGCGCCTTCCAGATGCCGCGCTCCTGCATCAGCCGAACCTGCCGGTCGATCACGTCGCGCTTATACTCGGCGTGACGGCCGGGAATTTTCTCGGCATAGAGATTTTTCGGATAGATCGGCTGCTCGTAGATGATCTGCGCCAATTCGGCGCGGATGTCCTTGACCCAGTTCGTCACCTGGGAGCTTTGCCGATGGTGCCGCAGCGCCTCGATGTTGATCGGCCCGGCGACGAAGGTCGAGCCGTTGGTGTCGCGCTGCTTGCCGACGATCGCGCCGCGATAATCGACGATCATGGACTGGCCGCCCCCGGCATCGATCGGCGTCTCGCTGTCGGTGTGGAGGTGGTAACCGCCGATATTGGGCGCGACAACGTACATGTTGTTTTCGAGCGCCCGCGCCCGGTTGGTGATTTCGAAAAAGTCGTTCTCGGTGAACGGCGCCGGCAGCGAGGCCCGGTACACCACCTCGGCGCCGTTGAGCGCAAGACCGCGGCCGTTCTCCGGGTAGCTGCCCTCCATCGCCATCATGATTCCCAGGCGGCCGATGGCGGTATCGACGACCGGCCAGAACGCCTGCAAGGTGCGGCCGTATTTCTCGATCCACCAATCGAACACGTCGTGCGGCGAGACCGAGCGCTCGCATGGCAGGAGCGCCGAAATCTTATAGTGCTTCAAGATGACGGCGCCGTCGGGATCGACGATAAATCCGGCATTGAAGAAGCGGTCCGGCCAGTCCTCGTGGTGCGCCTTGGCCTGCGCCATGATGAAGACGCCCCACTTGCGGGCGAGCCGGCCGATGCGGTCGGTCTCCGGGCCGGGAATGTCGATCGCGCAGGTCCGCGCGAACTCGGCATGATCGGGGTCGAGCACCTCGTCGTTGAAGCCTTGCAGCGCGCCCTCCGGAATTGCGATCAGACGAACGGGGATGTCGAGATTCGACAGCCAGTACGCCGCGTGCGTGAGGCTTTCCAGGTGGTCGAGGTTTTTTTGAATTTCCTCGCGCCGGCGAATGCCCCAGAAGCTTGGGATCAGCCCCACCGCGGTATAGGGTTCGATCATGTCGGTTTCCTCCAAAGCCCGCCGGCGATCGGGGAGATCGCGCAAGATTCCCCCGATGCTTGGTGTGGCCGCAGCCTACTCTGGTCGATTGCGTCCGCCAACGCTCGCAAGGCGGGGCTTATTTGCGAGCCTCCGGCGGTTTGGAAAACCCGGATGCAATGCGCCGAATTGTTTCAGGCGGCGTCACCCGCCGGCAGAATGACGGCGCGGCACTCGCCGAAACCGATGCGCGCGAAACCCGGCTTTGCGCAAAAGCCGCGGAAGACGATTTCGTCGCCGTCTTCGAGAAAGCCGCGCTTTTCGCCGCCCGGCAACGCGATCGGATCGGAGCCGCGCGCGGTCAGTTCGAGGAGCGAGCCCCAGCTCGATTTCTCCGGGCCCGAAACTGTGCCGGAGCCGATCAGATCGCCGGTGCGAATGTTGCAGCCGTTGCTGGTGTGATGCGCGATCATTTGCCCGACGGTCCAGTACAGCAGCGCGCATGAGGTCTGCGCGATGCGCAGCGGTGCGGTTCCGGCGCGGCGCATCGATTCGCTCGATATGTAGGCTTCGAGCGCGATGTCGAGCCCGCCCTGCGCGCGATCCTCGGCATCGTCGAGATGCGGAAGCGGCGCCGGATCGCCGGCCGGCCGCGTATAGGCCGCGGTGTGAAACGGCGCCAGCGCCTCCGCGGTCACCACCCACGGCGAGACCGTGGTGGCAAAATTCTTTCCCAAAAACGGGCCGAGCGGCTGATACTCCCAGGCCTGGACGTCGCGCGCCGACCAGTCGTTGAGCAGGCAGTAGCCGAAAACGTGTTCCGCCGCCCGGCCGACCGGAATCGGCGCGCCGAATTCGTTGCCGGTGCCGATGTAGAAACCGAGTTCGAGCTCGAAATCGAGATTGCGCGACGGCCCGTAACTCGGCGCGGCCTCGTCTTGTCGCTTGCGCTGGCCGCGCGGCCGCTTGAACGGCGCGCCGCTGACGCGAACCGACGAACTGCGGCTGTGATAGGCGACCGGCACGTATTTGTAGTTCGGCATGAGCGGATTGTCGGGCCGGAACATGCGCCCGGCATTTGTGGCATGAAAGATCGAGGCGAAGAAATCGGTGAAATCGCCGATCGCGACCGGCAGCCTGATTTCGGCCTGCGCCATCGGCGTCAGATGCCGGCGCAGCCGGTCGTCGCCGTGCCCGGCGTCAAGCCCGCGCGACAGCGTAAGCCGCAGTGCCGACCACGCCGCCGGCCCGAGCGCCATGAGATGATTGAGATACGGCGCGCTCTCGGACTGCGCCGCCGCGGCAGGCCCGCCCAGGATCGACGCCGCCGCGACGAGGTCGAGAATCTGATCGCCGATGGCGACGCCGATCCGCGGCGGTTCTCCCGGCGCCGGACAAAAGACGCCGAACGGCAGATTTTGAATCGGAAAGTCGCAAGCCGGGTCGTTGGCGTTTTCGACGAAACTTCGCCGCGTCGGATCGTGCGTTTCGTTGAGCGGGATCGGCATGGGATTAAGGCTTGCGCGCGTCAATATGAAGGCTGCCGTGCCGTTTCGGCGCGGATCGCGGCGTAGCGTTCGCTGAAGTCGGCGTACATATGCTGCAAACCCTCGCGCAACGGCGTGGTCGCGCGCCAGCCCAGCGCGTTGATGGCGCGACACATCCAACAGCTTGCGCGGCGCGCCGTCTGGCCGCGACGTGTCGAATTCGATGTTGCCGCGATAGCCGACCACGTCGGCGACCAGTCGCGCAAACTCGGCGATGGTGATGTCCTCGCCGGTCCCGACATTGAGGAACGGCAAATCCGAATAGCATTTCATGACGAACACGCAGGCATCGGCGAGATCGTCGACGGCGAGGAATTCGCGCCGCGGCGCGCCGGTGCCCCAGACCGCGACGCTCGGATCGCCGTTGACCTTGGCCTCGTGAAAGCGCCGCAGCAGCGCCGCCGGAACGTGGCTGTTCTCGGGATCATAATTGTCGCCCGGCCCGTACAGATTGGTCGGCATCACCGAAACGAAGTCCGCGCCGTATTGCAGCCGATAGGCCTCGCACAGCTTGATGCCGGCGATCTTGGCGACCGCATACCATTGATTGGTCGGCTCCAGCGGTCCGGACAGCAGCATGTCCGGCGCCATCGGCTGCGGCGCCAACCGCGGATAGATGCAGGACGAACCGAGATAAACCAGCTTTTGCGCCGCGCAGCGATGGGCGGCGCGAATGGTATTGAGCGCGATCGCGACATTGTCGGCGAGAAAGTCGGCCGGGAACGTGCTGTTGGCGTGGATGCCGCCGACCTTGCCGGCGGCGACGAACACCGCATCGGGCTTGGCCTGCGCCATGAAGCGGTCGACCTCGTCGGATTGCCGCAAATCGAGATCGCGGCGCGCGCGCGAATATGATGTCGCATTCTTCGCGTTCGAGCCGGCGCACGATGGCCGAGCCGACCATGCCGGCATGACCGGCGACGAAGACGCGCTTGCCGCGTAACTCGAAAATGACCGGCGCGCCGCTCATGATTCTTCGCAGCCTTAGTCGTGCACGTTGGCGGTGCGCGCCGTCGCGCCGCATGTCCTGCAAATCGCAGTCGACCATTTCGCGCACCAACTCGTCGAATGAAACCTTGTGGCGCCAGCCGAGCCGTTGCCGGGCCTTGCTGGGATCGCCGAGCAGCGCGTCGGTTTCCGTCGGCCGGAAGTAACGCTCGTCGATTTCGATCAGAACGCGGCCGTCGCGCGCATCGATGCCTTGCTCGGCGAGACCGGAGCCGCGCCATTCGATGGTCCGGCCGACGCAGGCGAACGCCTTTTCGACGAATTCGCGGACCGAATGCTGTTCGCCGGTCGCCAAAACGTAATCGTCGGGCTCCGGCTGTTGCACGATCAGCCACATGCCTTCCGCATAGTCGCGGGCATGGCCCCAGTCGCGCCGGGCGGCAAGATTGCCGAGAAACAGCTTGTGTTGCAGGCCGAGCTCGATCGCGGCGACGGCGCGGGTGATCTTGCGGGTGACGAAGGTTTCGCCGCGCGTCGGCCCTTCGTGATTGAACAGGATGCCGTTCGAGGCATGCATGTTATAGGCTTCGCGATAATTGACCGTGATCCAATAGGCGTAAAGCTTGGCCGCCGCATAGGGCGAGCGCGGATAAAACGGCGTGGTTTCGCGTTGCGGTACTTCCTGCGCCAGACCGTAAAGCTCCGACGTCGAGGCCTGATAGAACCGGACCTTGTCCTCGAGGCGCAGGATGCGGATGGCTTCAAGCAGGCGCAGCGTGCCGAGCGCGTCGGCATTGGCGGTGTATTCCGGCGTCTCGAACGAGACCCGGACGTGGCTCTGGGCGGCGAGATTGTAGATTTCGGTCGGCTGCACTTCCTGAATGATGCGGATGAGATTGGTCGAATCGGTCATATCGCCGTAGTGCAGGAAAAACCGCACGCCGGAGCCGTGCGGGTCCAGATACAGATGATCGACGCCGCGCGGTGTTGAAGGAGGACGAACGCCGCTTGATGCCGTGCACCGCGTAGCCCTTGTCGAGCAGCAACTCGGCAAGGTACGCGCCGTCCTGGCCGGTCGCCCCGGTGATCAATGCAACCCGATCTGTCATGGGCTTGGTTTTTAGAGGTTTCGGCGAGCCAAGTCCTGCTAATTCTGCCGCCGGTTTCAAGCCGGCGCCGCGCTGCCGGCGCGTTGCCGCTCCCGCAGCTGTTGATTCTCGCTCATGCGCCGCTGGCCCTCGGCGTCGATGGCGCGCTTGAGCTCGGGATGATTTGCGGTGAGCGTGCGGAAATCGGCGAGATCGAGGATCAGCAGCGACGACGGCATCGTCGTAGTCACGTTGGCGGTGCGCACCGAATCGCCGAGCAGGGCGAGCTCGCCGAAGAATGCGCCCTCGCCGAGCCGCACCGGCGTCGGCTTGATATCGACCTGAACTTCGCCCGCGGCGATAAAGTACATGCAATCGCCGACCTTGCCGCGGCGGATGATGGCGGTGCGCTCGGGGACTTCAAGACGCCGCAGATTGTGGGTGATTTCGGTGATCGCCGACGGGTCGAGCGATTGGAAAAACGGCACTTTGCTCACCAGGTCCCAGGTCTGGATGAAATTGCGCCGCCGGGTCTCGGCGGCAAAGCCGGTGGCGAGGATGCCGGTCGACAGGCCGAACGTGGCGATGCCGAAGATCATGACCACGCCGCCGAGCAGGCGGCCCAATTCGGTGATCGGCACCTCGTCGCCATAACCGGTCGTCGTCAGCGTCACCACCGCCCACCACAACGCCGCCGGCATGTTGCCGAAGGGGCCGGGCTGCTTGTCGCGCTCGATCACATTCATCGCGGCCGACGACAGCACGAGCACGATCAAGAACAGCGCGAACACGCTTCCCAGCGCCTTGGCCTCGACCTTGAACACGCGCCCGATCTGCGCCAAGGCGGGCGAGTTCTGCGCGAGTTTGAGCACCCACAATGACGCCAACAGCCACGCCGTGGGCGGGCTCACCCCGCAGCCAAGCGCAATCGGAACGGCGATCACGCCGATCAGGTCGACGATCCCGGAGACCGAGAGAATATGACCGCGCAGCCGGCCGGCGCGAAACGCAAGGCGCGCTCGCACTGCGCCCTCGACCGCAAAATAGGCGAGGCAGCACCACAGGCAGCCGGCGAGCCAGACGCCGGCGGCGACCTGCAACGCCGGCACCGTATAGGCCGTCATCGCCGACAGACCGACGGCGAGAATGACGATGCGGGCAAAGGACGATCGCGCCGAAGCGGCGGAACGGCGCGGCAAGTTGCGCGAACGCTCCAAGCGTGTCCTTGAATGTCACGCAACCCCCGTCGGATGCTGTCTGGATCGGCGGTAAATTACGCCCTCGCCGCCGAATGAGCCAGCCGAAATTGCGCCGCCAAATCCGCCCCGCCGGCAAAAATCCATTGACAGAACGGGCGAATTTGCGCCGCCGCGGATCGCGTCCGCGCTTAAATTCGCCGCCCGGATGCCGCTAGACTGCATCGCCGACTCAGGCCGCGTCGGTTCGTTAAGCCTGCATCCCGGGACCGTCATGAAACGGCAGCAGATTTCACGCTTCGAGCTGGCGAGCTATCTGCTCTCGCCGTCGCTGTTGGTGATGGTCATCTTGATGGTGGTCGAGGCCATGTTGGCGGCGGCGACCACTTGGCTCGTCATCAATGCCGGGCGCAAGGTCGCGATCGGGCAATTTCTGCTCGGCGACCTGATTTGGATTCTCTCGGCGCAATCTGCGTCCTACGTGGTCGGCGTCATCAGCTGGGTGTTCGCCGAGCGCGCCGGCTACCGCGGCTTCGGCAAATTCATGCTGCGCTTTGCCCGCGAGAACCGCGACAAGGTCAAGCTCCTCAACGAGAAGCCGGCGCGCGAGCAGGTCGAGCCGTTCCTGACCGGCGAGACGTTCCAGTGCTTTTTCAACGTCATGTACGAGCTGGAATTCGCGCTGAAGCTGTTTCTCGGTCTCGTCTTCAACGCGCTGGTGCTCGGCGCGGAGATCAATGCCAGCCTGCCGTTCGCCTATGTCGGCGCGTTCGGCGCGCTATTGGCGATGCAATGGGTGCTGCAGAAGCCGATCGCGCGCGCCTATCTGGAAAACCAGCGCATGAACAATCGCGTCACCGCGCAGGGCTACACCGCCTGGGACAACGTCTTCTCCGGCAACAGCTACAATCTGCGATTATGGCTCGCCGGCTTCAAGACGCGGTTGCGCGAGGGGCTGGTCGCGCAGATCCGCGCCATCGTGGCGCGCGAAGGGCTCAGCGCGATGAGCGGCATCGTCAGCCTCGCCATCGTGTTCGCCACCATCACCGTGGTCGCCGTGCACAATGTCGGCGATACCGTCATGCTGGTAGGGCTGGCGACCACGCTGCCGCGGCAGATCGAGATGACCTACGAGCTGCATCTGCTCGCCAGCGGCTGGAACGATTTCATCGCCATCTGGACGCGGTTCGGCGGCGTCGCCGCCAATATGCTGCCGCAGCCCGATGCGGATTTCGACCAGCGCATCAAGTTCGACCGCCTGGTGCTGCGCGAGGGCGACCATGCCAACGTGGTGTCCTCGCTGGGCGATGCGCTGCGCATTGCATTCGCGCAACCGACCGGCCGCATCAATGTGCGCGGCGGCAACGGCACCGGCAAATCCTCGCTGCTGGCGTCGCTCAAGACCGAGATGAAGAAGCGCGCCTATTACTGGCCGACCAACGACCGGCTGGCGTTTCAATTCGCCGGCGATGTGGTGCCGGTCGACGTGGAGGGCGACGACGAGGACGAGGTCACGGTGACGGCCGAAACGATGGACCAGAAGCTCGGTTTTTCGACCGGCGAGCGGCAGCTCAAATCGCTCCAGGAAATCGTCAATTCGACCGCGGCCGAAATCTATCTGCTCGACGAATGGGACGCCAATCTCGACGATGCGAACCGGAGCAAGGGCGACGCGCTGGTCGACGAGCTCGCCGCGCGCGCCCGGGTGGTCGAAATCTCGCACCGCGACCGGGCGGCATGAACGTCTGAAAGCGGGGATTTGCCGTTATTAGCGGCCGATCTGAGCGGGATTCGCGACGTAATTTCCGGTTCCGAGATGTGATAGGCTTGTTGCCGGGGTGGCATACCCATGAGGCGACGCGACTTTATTGCACTCTTAGGCAGCGCGGCGGTCGCGTGGCCGCTCGCCGCGCGCGCGCAACAGCCGGCGCTGCCGGTGGTCGGGTTTGTCAACGGCAGATCATCCGAAACCTCCGCGACCGTTGCAGCCGGGTTCCGCAAAGGTCTCGGCGAAACCGGCTACGTTGAAGGCCAAAACGTGACCGTCGAGTATCACTTCCTTGAAGGACGATACGATCGGCTACCGGCACTGATGGCCGATCTGACCCGCCGACAAGTAGCCGTGATCGCCACCCCCGGCAGCATTCCCGCTGCGCTCGCGGCCAAAGCTGCAACCGTGGCGATCCCGATCGTCTTCGGCGTCGGCGGTGACCCGGTCCGGCTTGGGCTCGTCGCCAGCCTCGCGCGGCCCGGCGGGAACGCGACCGGCATCAATTATTTTGTCAACGAAGTGGGGGCCAAGCGGCTGCGGCTGCTGCATGACTTAGTGCCCAAGGCCGTTCGTATTGCCGTACTCGTCAATCCGGCAAATGCTTCGGCTGCTGAGCCTACGCTACGGGCCGTGCAGGAAGCCGCCCCCACCATGGGGCTGCAAATCCAAGTCCTCAACGCCACGACGATCGACGAGATCAATGCGATCTTTGTCACGTTTACGCACGAGCGCCCCGATGCGCTCTTTGTCGGTCCCGACGGATTCCTCAACTCCCGCCGTGTGCAGTTTGCCACCTTGACGGCGCGCACCAAGATACCGGCGGCCTATGACACGCGTGATGACGTAGCAGCTGGCGGCTTGATGAGCTACGGAACTGACACCGCGGATATGTATCATCAAGTAGGCGTCTATACCGGCAGCATCCTCAAGGGCGCCAAGCCCGCCGACCTGCCGGTGGTGCAGGCGACGAAATTCGAGTTCGTCGTCAACCTGCAAACGGCGCGAGAGCTCGGCATCGAGGTGCCGCCGCAACTGCTCGCCATCGCCGACGAGGTGATCGAATGAAGCGGCGCGAATTTATCACGCTTCTCGGCGGCGCGGCGGGCGTGACTTCGCTTTCCTGGCCGCTGACGGCGCGCGCCGCGGAAAAAATCGCGCGCGTCGGCATCATCGACGATTCCCCGCTCTGGGACCCGTTCCGCCGGCAATTGCGCGAACTGAATTACGTCGAAGGGCAAAATATCGCATTCGACTATCGCCGCGCCGAGGGAATTCCCGAGCGATTGGACGCGGCGGCCCGCGAGCTCGTTCGCGTTCCCGTAGACGTTCTCGCAGTGTACGGCACGCCGGCGGCGCAAGCGGCGCAGCGCGCGACAAGGGACATCCCCATCGTCGTGATAGGGGTCGGCGATCCGATCGGCGCCGGCCTCGTCACCAATTTCGCGCGGCCCGGCGACAACATCACCGGCAATACCATTCTCAGCGCCGACGTGGTGAGCAAGCGGCTGCAAATCCTCAAAGACGCCATTCCCTCCGTTTCGCGCGTGGCCTTGCTGTGGAATCCGGACAATTCGTCCAATGTCGCGATCTTGCGGGAGTTGCAGAAGGCGGCGCCGCTCTTTCACATGACGCTTGTGCAGATCGAGGCGCGAACAGTGGATGATTTCAATTCTGTCTTCGCGCAGCTGTCGTCCAATCGCCCCGACGCCTTGCTGACGACGAACGACCCTTTGCAGCAGACGCAGATGGCAAGGGTCATCGACTTTCTGTTGAAGAATCGCATCCCGGGGTTGTTCCAGCTGCGGCAAAACGTGGCCGACGGCGGGCTGATGGCCTATGGCGCGAGCGTGCCCGACCTGTTCCGCCGCGGCGCGGTCTATGTCGACAAGATTTTGCACGGAACCAAACCCGGCGACCTGCCCATCGAGCAGCCGGTGACGTTCGAGCTGGTCATCAATCTCAAGACGGCAAAGGCGATCGGCCTTGAAATGCCGCCGATGCTGCTCGCCCGCGCCGACGAGGTGATCGAATGAAATCGCCACATTCCGCTGTTAACGCGCTGGCGGCGGTCCGGCTGGCCGCAGCCAGGTCGATTCGCCGATCCGAGGAGACAAGCCATGAAACGCCGCGATGTTCTGCAATTGCTCGCCGGCGCGATGATCGCCGCGCCCGGTGCCGCCGCGGCGCAGACGCCGGCGAAGATCTACCGCCTCGGCACGCTCACCGTCGGGCCGCCGATGCGCCCACGGCCGGCCCCGGCGCGATGCTGATCGCCGGGCTGGCGCAGCGCGGCTTCACGCTCGGACAAAACCTCGCCTACGAGGCGCGCGGCGCGGCCGGCAATGTCGGCCAGACGCCCAATCTGATGCAGGAATTGAAAGCCGCCGGTGTCGACGTGGTCGTGACCGTCAGCTATCCGGCCGCGGCGGCCGCCAAGGCATCGGGCGTGCCGACGGTGATCGCAGCCGGGCTCCGGCGATCCGGTCAAGACCGGGCTGGTCGCGAGCCTGGCGCACCCCGGCGGCAACGTCACCGGCATCGCCGACGACGCCGCGGCGCTTTCCACCAAACGCCTCGGGCTTCTGAAGCAATTGCTCGCCGCAGCTGCGCAAGGTCGCCATGCTGTGGAACAAGGACGACCTCGGCATGTCGCAGCGTTATGACGCATCGGCACAAGCCGCGCAGGAGATCGGCGTCACGGTCGAGCCGCTCGGCGTGCGCGAGCCCGACGATTTCAACGAGGCCTTCGCGGCCATGGACCGCGATCCGCCCGACGCCATTCTGATGGTCTCCGACTCGCTCACGCTGCTCAATCGCAAGCGCGTGTTCGATTACGCGCTCGCGCACCGGCTGCCGGCGATCTATGAGCAGGACTTCATCGCCCGCGATGGCGGCCTGATGTCGTATGGCGCGGACCCGAAGGAATCCTTCGATCGCGCCGCCGCGCTGGCCGCCCAGATTTTCCAGGGCGCCAAGCCCGCCGACCTGCCGTTCGAGGAGCCGACGCGCTACCTGTTCGTGATCAACCTGAAAACCGCCAAAGCGATGAATCTCACGGTGCCGCCGACGCATGCTCGCGCTCGCCGACGAGGTGATCGAATGAGGCGGCGGCAAAAACGCCTCACCCCCTCCATGGGAGCGAGAGAAATCTGCTAAGATGAGGGCATGAAAGCGGACGTGGACGAGAAAAGTGGCCCTGCCGATGGGCGCGCCGGCGGTGGCCCCGGCCGGCCGACTTCGGCCGGGCGCGCTCGATCGTGCGCAGCCGGCTGTTCGTCAAATATCTTGCGCTGTTCGTCACCGTGGTGGTTCTGGCGCTGGTCGCCAACGGCGCGTTCGAGGTCTGGTTCTCCTATCAGGAGCACAAGTCGGCGCTGATCGGCGTCCAGCACCAGCAGGCGGAAGCCGCCGCCGACAAGATCGAGGAATTCATCACCCAGATCCAAAGCCAGCTCGGCTGGACCACGCAACTGCCCTGGGCGGATTCGACGCTCGACCAGCGCCGCTTCGACGCGCTGCGGCTGCTGCGCCAGGTCCCCGCCATCACCGAACTGGCGCAGATCGATGCCTCCGGCCACGAGCAGCTCAAAGTGTCGCGGCTGACCATGGACGTGATCGGCAGCGGCATCGACTATTCCGACAAGCCGGAATTCACCCAAGCCGTGGCGCAACAAGGTCTATTACGGCCCGGTCTATTTCCGCCGCGAATCCGAGCCCTATATGACGCTCGTCGCTCGCCGGCACGCGGCGCGAGACCGGCGTGAGCATCGCCCAAGTCAACCTCAAGCTGATCTGGGACGTGATTTCGAGCATCAAGGTCGGCGAGCACGGCCACGCTTATGTGGTCGACGCCGACGGCCGTCTGATCGCCCATCCCGACATCAGCCTGGTGTTGCGCAATACCGACATGTCGAAGCTCGCGCAGGTGAAGGCCGCCCGCGCCGGCGGCAGCGGCGAGGACGTGCAGGAAGCCGACGACATCGGCGGCCACAAGGTGCTGACCGCCTATGCGCCGGTGCATCCGCTCGGCTGGTTCGTGTTCGTCGAAACGCCGATCGAGGAAGCCTATGCGCCGCTTTATGGTCGATCCAGCGCACCGGCTTCGTGCTGCTCGGCGCGCTCCTTGCTCGCCTTCATCGCCGGCATGTTTCTCGCCGGCCGCATGGTGGTGCCGATCCAGGCGCTGCGCGCCGGCGCCGCGCGCATCGGCGCGGGCGATCTGTCCCAGCGCATCTCGATCAAGACCGGCGATGAGGTCGAGGGCGCTCGCCGACCAATTCAACGACATGGCCGGCCGCTTGCAGGAATCCTACGCTACTCTGGAAAGAAAGGTCGAGCAGCGCACCGCCGAACTGAGCGAGTCGCTGGAGCAGCAGACCGCGACGTCGGAGGTGCTGCAAGGTCATCAGCTCGTCGCCCGGCGACCTGGAGCCCGTTTTTCAGGCCATGCTGGAGAATGCGGTACGGATTTGCGACGCCAATTTTGGGATTATGTACCGATACGGTAACCAAGCTTTCGCACCGGCGCGCTGTTCGGCACTACGCCGGCACTTGCCGAGTTTATTCAGCAGCGCGGTTCGTTTCGGCCGCCTCCCGGAGGCCCACTCGATCGCCTGTGGCAGACAAAGGACGTGGTTCGAGTCGCCGACGCCTCAGCAGAACGGGACCGGAGTCCTGCGGCAGAGTTCGGTGGCGCGCGATCCCTTATCACTGTGCCGATGCTCAAAGAGGATGCGCTGATCGGCTCCATCACTATCTTCCGCCAGGAAGTGCGTCCATTTACTGACAAGCAGATCGAGCTGGTGCAGAATTTCGCGGCGCAGGCGGTCATCGCCATCGAGAACACGCGGCTGCTTTTCGAATTGCGCGAGTCGCTGGAACAGCAGACCGCCACGGCGGAGGTGCTCAAGGTCATCAGCGCGTCGCCCGGCGACCTCGAGCCGGTTTTTCAGGCCATGCTGGAGAATGCCACGCGCATTTGCGATGCGAAGTTCGGCAATCTGGGGTTGGTCCACGGCAACACAATGCGGATCGCAGCGATGTACGGCGCCCCGCCGGCATTCGAAGAGCGGCGACGCCGCGACCCGATTATTGATCCGGGAGCGCCGCTGACGCGAGTGCTGGAAACCAAGTCGACGGTCTCCATCGCCGATCTCGCGGCGGATGAACGTTACGCGGAGTTTCCCATCGTGAAACTCGCCGGCGCGCGCACTTTTGTCGCCGTGCCGATGTTCAAGGACAAGGAGCTTATCGGCGCGATCGCCATTTACCGGCGGGAAGTCCGCCCGTTCACCGACAAGCAGATCGAGCTGGTGCAGAACTTCGCCGCCCAGGCCGTCATCGCCATCGAGAACACGCGGCTGCTTTCCGAATTGCGCGAGTCGCTGGAGCAACAAACGGCAACATCGGAGGTCTTGAGCGTCATCAGTTCGTCGCCCGGCGAGCTGGAGCCGGTTTTCCAGACGATGCTGAAAAACGCCACGCGTATTTGCGAAGCGAAGTTCGGAGTCCTTGCGCTGCGCGAGGGCGATAATCTTCGCATCGTCGCGCTCCACAATGCGCCGCCTGCCTATCTCGAATTGCGCCAGCGCGAGCCGGTCTTCCGGCCCGATGGCTTCATCAATGAGATGACGGCGCAGGCCGTGGCCACGAGGCGGGCAGTGCAGATCGCCGATATCGGCGACAACGCGTCCAATGCCGACGCCGCGCAAGCCGGCAAGTTCGTTGCGCTCACGGGTGCGCGCACCGTCATCCTTGTACCAATGCTCAAGGACAATGAGCTGGTCGGTCTATTCAACATCTTCCGTCAGGAGGTTCGGCCGTTCAACGACAAGCAAGTGGAGCTGCTGACGAATTTCGCCGCCCAGGCCGTCATCGCCATCGAGAACACGCGGCTGCTGAGCGAATTGCGCGAGTCGCTGGAACAGCAGACCGCAACGTCTGAGGTACTGCGCGCGATTTCAAGTTCGCCCGGCGAACTGGAGCCGGTGTTCGACGCCCTTTTTGAGAGCGCGACACGGCTGTGTCAGGCCGAGTTCGGTGGCGTGTTTCTGCGCACCGAAGATGGATTTTGCAACGTCCGTCCGCATGATGCGTCGTCCATCCACGGCGAAGGTTGGAAGCGAGAACCATCGTTTGTGATCAATGAACATCCGCACGCCCCCCTCAGCCAATTCGCGCAGACCAAAAAAATTCTGCACATTCCCGACCTTTCGGCTGAGCGATCCTACATCGAACGTGACCCCCTCGTGCTACGGCTGGTCGATTCCGGCGGCGCCCGCACCCTGCTGATCGTGCCGATGTTCAAGGAGGATGAGCTGATCGGGGCGATCGCCATTTACCGCCAGGAGGTCCGGCCCTTCACCGACAAGCAGATCGCGCTGTTGCAGAATTTCGCCGCCCAAGCCGTGATCGCTATCGAGAACACCCGCCTGCTCAGCGAATTGCGGCAATCGTTGGAGCAGCAGACGGCGACCTCGCAGGTGCTCAGCGTTATCTCGAGCTCACCGGGCGAGCTTGAGCCCGTCTTCAATGCGATGCTGGAAAATGCCACCCGGATCTGCGAGGCAAAATTCGGCGTGCTGAACCTCTCGGAGAATGGGGCAATGCGCGTGGGCGCAATGCATAACGTTCCAGCGCCATTCGCCGAATTTCTGCAACTCGGTCCGTATCAGCCGAACCCCGGCAGCCTGCTCGACCGGGCCATCCGGACTCGCAAAGTGACCATCACTGCCGACAACGCGGCCGAAACGGACGGCAGGGCAACGACGCTGGGTGGCGCGCGGTCCACCATTTGCGTGCCAATGCTAAAGGATGACGTACTGGTCGGTACTTTCACCATCTACCGTCAAGAGGTCCGGCCATTCACCGACAAGCAGGTCGCTCTGTTGCAGAATTTCGCCGCCCAGGCCGTCATCGCCATCGAGAACACGCGGCTGCTTTCCGAATTGCGTGAGTCGCTGGAGCAGCAGACGGCGACGGCGGACGTGCTTCGCGTCATCAGCTCGTCGCCGGGCGAGCTGGAGCCGGTTTTTGGAACAATGCTGGAGAATGCAACGCGCATCTGCGAGGCTAAGTTTGGCGTTTTGTTTAGCTACGATGGCAAGCTGTTCCGTACCGCTGCAAACCGCAATACGCCGCAGGCCCTGCTTGAATTCCTCGCCCGACGCGGACCATTCCAGCCGCCGCCCGGAACCTCACTCGACCAGCTTTTGAAGACAAACAAGGTCGTCCACCGCGCCGACGATTCCGCCGATCAGGTGCCAAGCGCCCCCGCTCGGCTCGCAGGTGCAAAGTCCCATCTTGCCGTGCCCATGTTCAAGGACGAGGCGCTGATCGGCGCCATCACCATCTACCGCCAGGAAGTTCGTCCCTTCACCGACAAGCAAATCGAGCTGCTGACGAACTTCGCCGCCCAGGCCGTCATCGCCATCGAGAACACGCGGCTGCTCAACGAATTGCGCGAGTCGCTGGAGCAGCAGACGGCGACGGCAGATGTGTTGAGCGTCATTTCGCGCTCGCCCGGCGACCTGAAGCCGGTGTTCGGTGCAATGGTGGAAAGCGCCGTCCGGCTCTGCGACGCCAAGCTTGGCAATCTGTTCCTTTACGACGGCGAGGCGTTTCATGCCGCCGCACTGCACGGCGCATCGCAGTCCTATGCCGACTTGCGCCGGCAGCGGGCCGTCGTGGTTGGCGACATTCATCCGGAGGTTCCGCTCGCCCGCCTGACCCGGATCAAGGAGGTCATTCATATTGCCAACGTCAGGTTGGATCCCAGCTATGTCGCGCACGATGCGCGGATGACCGAACTCGTCGATGACGCTGGCGCCAGAACTCTTCTCCTCGTTCCTTTGCTCAAGGACAACGAGCTCGTCGGTTCGTTTGCCATCTATCGCCAGGAAGTCCGCCCGTTCGCCGACAAGCAGATCGAGCTGGTGAAGAACTTCGCCGCCCAGGCGGTGATCGCCATCGAGAACACGCGGCTGCTCAACGAATTGCGGCAGCGCACCGATGATTTGAGCGCGTCGCTCGAACAGCAGACCGCGACCGGTAAAGTGCTCGAAGTCATCAGCCGCTCGGCATTCGACCTCAAGGGGGTGTTCGAAACCGTGGCGGAAAGCTCGGTCAGGCTGTGCGGAGCGGACAAGGGACTCATCTACCGCTTCGACGGCGAGATGTTGCGGATGGGAGCGGCCTACAACACTCCTCGGGAGCTGAGGGAGTGGATCGAGCAAAATCCAATTCGCCCCAGCCGGGCCGGCGGCGCCGCCCGCGCCGCGCTCGAACGCCGAACGATCCATATTCCCGATGTGCTGGCCGATCCGGAATACACGTATGGCGGAAAAGATATAGACGCGGTCCGGACAGTTCTCGGGGTGCCAATCCTCAAAGTCGATGAGTTACTGGGTGTCATTATCATTTACCACCGCGAGGTCAGACCGTTCACCGACAAGCAGATCGCCCTGGTCGAGACTTTCGCCGACCAGGCGGCCATCGCCATCGAGAATGTCCGGCTGTTCGAGGACGTGCAGACACGCACCGAGGAGTTGAGCGCCTCACTCGAACAGCAGACGGCAACCTCCGAAGTGCTGAAAATAATCAGCCGTTCGACCTTCGATCTGCAGACCGTGCTCGATACGCTCGTGGAATCGGCCGCCCGGCTCTGCGAAGCGGACACGGCGTCTATCAATCGCGCGCAGGGCAACGGCTATCGGGGTGTGGCAATGTACGGCGTCTCGCCCGAATTCAAGGCGTTTATGGCCGATCATCCGATTCCGGTCGGAACGGGATCAGTTGTCGGCCGCACCGTGATGCAGGGCGCAACGATCCAAATTCCCGATGTCAGGGCGGATCCGGACTATAAAATGACCGACGTGGTGGAGGCCGCCCACATCCGCACGTTACTGGGCGTCCCCTTGCTGCGCGAAGGCACGTCGACCGGGGTGATCGTCCTGATGCGAAGCGAGGTAAAGCCGTTCACCGAAAAGCAGATCGAGCTTGCGCAAACCTTCGCCGACCAGGCGGTGATCGCCGTCGAAAACGTGCGGCTGTTCGAGGAAATCCAGGACAAGAGCCGGCAGGTCGAGGAGGCGAGCAAGCACAAATCGCAATTCCTCGCCAATATGAGTCACGAATTGCGCACCCCGCTCAACGCCATTCTCGGCTACACCGAACTGATCCTCGACGACATTTACGGCGAGGCGCCGGAAAAGATGCGCAACGTGCTCCAGCGCATTGCGACCAACGGCAAGCATCTGCTCGGGCTGATCAACGACGTGCTCGATCTGTCGAAGATCGAAGCCGGACAGCTCGTGCTGACGCTCAACGATTATTCGGTCAAGGACCTGATGCAGGGCGTCTATGTCGCGATCGAGCCGTTGGCCGGCAACAAGAAGCTCGGCTTCCGGCTCGAAGTGCCGCCCGATCTGCCTGCTGCGCACGGCGACGATCGCCGCCTGTCGCAGGTGCTGCTCAATCTCGTCGGCAATGCGATCAAGTTCACCGATACCGGCGAAGTCGCAATGAAGGCGACGGCGGCGAACGGCAGCTATACTATCGCGGTGAGCGACACCGGGCCCGGCATTGCCGAAGCCGATCAGGCCAAGATTTTCGAGGAGTTCAAGCAGTCGGAGAGCGCGCAGACCAAGGCCAAGGGCGGCACCGGGCTTGGCCTGTCGATCGCCAAGCGCATCGTCGAATTGCACGGCGGCAGGCTTTGGGTCGAGTCGAGTCTCGGCAGCGGCTCGACATTCTCCTTCACCGTGCCGCTGAAGGTCGAGCAGCAGGTGAAGCCGTCATGAATATTGTAGGGTGGGCAAAGGCGCGCTTCTCGCGTTACCCGCGTGGGCAAAATCGCCCGGGCGCCGTGCCCACGCGGACATTGCATGGCGATAGATTTTGCCCACCCTACAAACGAAAAACGGGGCGAGCATGAGCAAGCGCATTCTTGTCGTCGAGGACCAGGAGGACAACCGGCAGATCCTCCGCGACCTTTTGGGCAGCGTCGGCTACGAGATGACGGAAGCCTGGGACGGCGAGGCCGGCGTCGCGGCGGCCAAGGCGCAGCGCCCCGATCTCATCCTGATGGACATTCAGATGCCGCTGATGGACGGCTACGAGGCGACACGCCGCATCAAGGCCGATCCCGAGCTGAAAGCCATCCCGGTCATCGTGGTGACGTCGTACGCTCTAAGCGGCGACGAGGGCAAAGCGCGCGAGGCCGGCTGCGACGCCTATATCACCAAGCCGTATAGCCCGCGGCAATTGCTGGCCAAGGTCAAGGAATTTTTGCCGTGAAGGCATCCCTCGTCATTGCGAGCGAAGCGAAGCAATCCAGCCCAGCAGCCCCAATCTGGATTGCTTCGTCGCTTTGTTCCTCGCAATGACGAGCGGTTGGAATTAGCTCGTAGCCATGAACAATCCCGCCTGCATCCTCGTGGTCGACGACAACGAGACCAACCGCGATATCCTGGTGACGCGGCTGGAAAAGAACGGCTACCGGACGCTGCAGGCAGCCGACGGCGAGGAGGCATTGACCAGCGCGGCGCAGCATCTGCCCGACCTCATCCTGCTCGACGTTGAAATGCCCAAGCTCGACGGCTTTGAAGTCTGCCGGCGGCTTAAAAAAGATCCGGCGATGCCGTTCATCCCGATCATCCTGTGCACTGCGCGCGCGGCCTCGCAGGACGTCGTCACCGGACTTGACGCCGGCGCCGACGAATATCTGACCAAGCCGATCGATCAGGCGGCTCTGGTCGCGCGGGTGCGCTCGATGCTGCGCATCAAGGAGCTGCACGATCAGGTTCAGGCGCAGGCCAAGGACCTCGCTACGTGGAACCAAACGCTCGAACAGCGCGTCAACGAGCAAGTCGGCGAGCTTGACCGCATGAACCGGCTCAAGGTGTTTCTTTCGCCGCAGATCGCCAAGCTCGTGGTATCCGACCCGAAGCTGTTGGAGAGCCACCGCCGCGATATTACCGCCGTGTTCTGCGACTTGCGCGGCTTTACGGCATTCGCCGAGCGCGCGGAGCCGGAAGACATCATCATGGTCCTGCAGGAATATTACCGCTGTCTCGGCGAGTGCATCGACAGATTCGAGGGCACGCTGCAACATTTCGCCGGCGACGGCCTGTTGATCATCTTCAACGATCCGATTCCGTGCCCCGACCCGGCGGTGCGGGCGGTGCGCATGGCGGTCGAGATGCGCGCACGCGTGGCGGCGCTTGCGGAAAAATGGTGGCGTCTCGGCCATGAGCTCGGCTTCGGCATCGGCATCGCCGCGGGCCACGCCACGTTGGGCAACATCGGCTATGAAGGCCGTTTTCACTATACGGCGAACGGCACGGTCGTGAATCTCGGCGCGCGGCTATGCGCGCAAGCCGGCGACGGGCAGATCCTGGTCGACGGGCGGGTTCAGCTCGCCATCGAAGCGATCGCCAGCACCGAGCCGCTCGGCGAGCTTGACCTCAAAGGCCTGCACCGGCCGGTGCGCACGTTCAATGTGCGCGAGCTTTTGGCGTAGAGCATGATCCGGAAAAGTGGCAACCGGTTTTCCGAAAACATCATGCTCAAACAAAATTAGCGGACGTTTCGGCGCGATCGCGACGCCGTATGACAGAGGGGGAAAATTTGCCCGATAAGATGACCGATCTGATCGAGGAACTGGCGCTCGCCAACCGCATCCTCGCCCACGAAGGCGTGCTCGACGCCTTCGGCCATGTCAGCGCCCGCCATCCGGCCGATCCCGGCCGCTATCTGCTGCCGCGCTCGCGTTCGCCGCTGCTGGTCGAGCCCGACGACATTCTGGAGTTCACGCTCGATTCCGAGCCGGTGCGGCCAGCCAAGGCGCATCTGTACGCCGAGCGCGTCATTCACGGCTGCATCTATCAGGCGCGCGCCGACGTCATGGCGGTGGTGCACCATCACGCGCCGGCGGTCATGCCGTTCGCCGTCGCCGGCAAGCCGATCGTGCCGGTGTTTCACCTCGGCGCAACGATGGGCGCGGAGCTGCCGTTTTGGGATCAACACGACGAGTTCGGCGACACCAATCTCCTGGTCGTCAAACCGGAGGAAGGCCGCTCGCTGGCGCGAGCGCTCGGTCGCCATGCGGCGGTGCTGATGAACCGCCATGGCGCGACCGTGGTCGGGGCGGGACTGAAGGAACTCGTTTCGCGCGCGATCTTCATGTGCCAGAACGCCGATTATCAGCTGCGCGCGCTGGCGCTCGGCGCCCCGCAGCCGCTATACCGCGGCGAAATCGGGCCTGCCGGCACGCTCGGCCTGATGCCCAACGTGGCGACGCGGACCTGGGAATACTGGACCATGCGGCTTGAAGCGGCCGGCGCGATGCCGCCGAGACGCAGCGTCGTCAAGGCGGCGCGCCGGCCGGTGCCAAAGCCATCGCGCGTTACGCCGCGCGAACGGCGTAAGGGTCGGCGGCGATGAAACAGAATCCCGGTCGCAACAGGCTTTAGCAGGCGCCTGCCTTGATGATCGTGATGCCTTGCTTCTTGGCGAGGCAGGGATTGGTCCAGGCGATGTGCTTGGTTTTGTTCTTCTCGGCGACGCAGTATTCGATCACCATCAACGGACACATCGCTTCGGCGGCGACGGCGCGGCTGGTGCCGCCCGGGATGGAAATCGTGGTCCCGGCGAGTCCGCCGAGGATCGCAAGACACGACAAGCTTATGCGGAGCGATTTCATTGTGTACCCCCCTCGTGAGCGGGATTGCTTGAGCATCCCGCGGGGACGATAGCACGGCCCGGCACGGTCCGAAGCGTAATTCGCCCGCCTGCGGCGCTTTAGCTGTGAACTGCTTTATCTGTGAACAGCTTTATCTGTGAATATCAGTGCCGGTCGCGGGCCGCGGCGCTGATGGCGCCGAGCATGGCGGCGCGGTCGGCTTTGAGCACCCCGCGCACCGCTTGTTGGCTGCCGATCTGGCCCATCTCGCGCTGGCGCTTGACCGTGGCAGCGGTCATGACGGGCTCGACGCCGAGCTCGCGCAGCGTAGCGGCGACTTCCTCCATTTCGGCGGCGCGGCGCTCGCCGTGGCTCGCCATGCGTTCGAGATTGTACGGCACGATTTTCGCCCAATCGAGACCGGGATAATTGTTCTTCATCGAGGCGGCGACCTCCTCGATCACGCCGGCCCGGGCGGCGGCCAGAAAGCATTCCAGCGTCAGCGCTTCGATGCCCTTGATCATCACGCTGCGCACCATTTTGATCGCCGCGGCGGCGCCGATTTCGGTCCCGGCGATGTTTACACGCATGCCGAGTGCAGTCAGGGTCGGTGCAACCGCCGCGGCATCCGCGCCGGCAATCAGCATCGGCGTGCGATGTCGCGCCGGATGAATGGGGGCCAGCACCGCGGCGTCGATATAGCGCGCGGCGGCGCCGAGCAGCTTTGCGGTGTCCTGCTTGCGGCCGGGCGATACCGAGTTGATGTCGAGGAAAATCGGCGCACCGGCGAGGTGGGCCTTGGCGGACTGCGCCGCCTCGACGCTCGATGTCGCGGTGACGGCGGAAATCACGATCTCGGCGTCGCGCACCGCGTCGGCGGCGGACACCGCGCAACGCACTCCGCTCGCCGCGCCGGCCTGCCGCAGCGCCTCGCCCCGGCTGTGCAGAAACAGAATGTCCCACGCCGCCATGCGCTCGACGCCAGCCTCGCGCAGTCCGGCGGCGATCGCCTGGCCGGCTTCGCCGAAGCCGATAAACGAGATGGTCGGCCGCGTAGTTGGCATGATGGAAATCCCTGGCTCGCCTCTGCGGTCGGCCAATGATATGGCAGTTCCGGCACATGCTTCGCAATGGCGCTTTGCCGACGACGCCGTACAGGCCGGAAATCCCATGCCCGATCACGCCTGCCGCGACCGATTGGAACAGGCGCTGTCGCGCATCGCCGACCCGAACGGGGAGGGGGCGCGGACCTGCCTCACGGTCTATGCCGACGCCGCCCGGGCCGCGGCGGATGCCGCCGATGCGCGCGCCGCGCGCGGCGCGCCGCTCGGTCCGCTCGACGGCGCCATCGTCACGATCAAGGACCTGTTCGACGTTGCGGGTGAAATCACGCGCGCGGGCTCGAAAATCCTCGCCGAAGAAGCTGCGCCGGCCGCGACCGACGCCGCCATCGTGCAACGGCTGCGGGCGGGCGGCGCGGTGATCCTCGCCAAGACCAACATGACCGAATTCGCCTTTTCGGGCATCGGCGCCAATCCGCATTTCGGCACGCCAGGCAATCCACGCGACCGCACGCGGGTGCCAGGCGGCTCCTCGGCGGGCGCGGGCGTCGCCGTCGCCGACGCCATGTGCGACATCGCCATCGGCACCGATACCGGCGGCTCGGTACGGATTCCGGCCGCCTTGTGCGGGGTGGTCGGCTTTAAGCCGAGCCGGCAGCGCGTGCCGACCGCTGGCGCCTTCCCGCTCAGCACGACGCTCGATTCGATCGGGCCGCTTGCTAAAAGCGTCGCCGACTGCGCCAAAGCCGATGCGGTCATGGCCGGCGAAGAATTCAGCCCGCTTGAGCCGATCGCGCTTTCCGGCTTGCGCATCGGCATTGCCGAAGGCTTGCCGCTCGACCGGCTGGACGAGACGGTCGCGCCGGCTTTCGCGGCGGCCATGGTGCGGCTCGACCAAGCCGGTATCCGCATCAGCCATGAAACGCTGCCGCTATTCGACGACATGATCGCGGTCAACGCCAAGGGCGGCATTCCGCCGGCCGAAGCCTGCGCGCTTCACCGCGACCGCCTGCAACGGCGCGCCGCCGATATCGATCCGAATGTCCGCGTGCGCATCGAACGCGGCTGCGCGGTGTCGGCATCCGATTACGCCGCGATGCTGCGCGATCGCGTCCGTCTCGCCGGCGCCATGGCGGCGCGGCTTGACGGACTTGACGCGCTGGTCATGCCGACGACGGCGATTGTCGCGCCGACGATCGCCGAAGTCGCGGATGCGACGGTTTTCGCCGCCCGCAATGCGGCGGTGCTGCGCAACCCCGCCATCGTCAATTTCTTCGATCTGTGCGCGGTTTCGCTGCCGCTGCCGGCTAAGCTTCCGGTCGGTCTCATGCTGGTCGCGCGCAACGGCCAGGATCGCAGGCTTTTCCGCATCGCCGCGGCAATCATGCAACTATTTAACGCATAATCGGCGCTTGCCGCGAGGGCGGGCGTTTCCTAGCATCCGGAAAAGCTTTGGGAGGACATCGCCATGTCTATGCGCCAAGTGTCTATGCGCCAAGTGCCTATGCGCCGAGAGCCGAACCGCCGTCATGTGATCGCCGGGGCCGCCGCCGCTGTCGCGGCCGTTGCCGTGCCCGCCATTGCGCGAGCGCAAAATGGGCCGCTCAAGGTCGGCGTGCTGTTGCCGCGCTCGGGTTTCGAGGCCGGCATCGGCCTGGATTGCCAGCGCGGCGTCGATATCGCTCCGGCGATCCTCAAATCCATGGGATTGCCGGAGCTGACGGTCATGAACGGCGACACCGAGTCCAATGTCGATGTCGCGCGCGAGCACGCCGAGAAGCTGATCAGCGACGGCGCCCAGCTTCTGATCGGCGCCTTCGATTCCGGCCAGACCACCGCCATCGCCCAGGTGGCCGAGCAGAAGGGCATCCCGCTCGTCATCAATATCGCCGCGGCGCCCGCGATCACCGAGCAAGGCTACAAATTCGTGTTCCGGAATTTCCCCACCGCGCCGATGATCCTCGGCGATGCCTTCGCCCTGCAGAAGGACGTCTTTGCCATCGTCGGCACCGCGCCGAAGACGGTCGTCTTCATGCATGTCAACGACACGTTCGGCACCGCCATGGCGAAGGGCATCAGTGTGGTCATGCCGAAATTCAACATGCCCTACACGATCGCGCAGGAGATCGCCTATGACCCGCAGGCGCGCGATCTGTCCGTCGAGGTCGCCAAGGCCAAGGCCAGCAACCCCGACGCCTTGCTCATGGTCAGCCGGCTCAACGATGCGATGCTGATAACCCGGGAGCTGGTCAAGCAGCGTTGGACGCCGCAAGCGATCATGAGCATGGGACCGGGATGGTACGAAGATCAATATCTCAAGACGCTCGGCAAGCTGTCCGACGGCCCGTTGGGCTTTAATCCCTGGTACGACCCGAACAAGAGGCTTTCCAAGGTGCTCGAAGCCGCCATGGCCAAGACCTATCCGGGCGTCAACCTGAGCACCAATCAGGTGTTTACTTTCGAGGCGCTGTTGGTCGCCGCCGACGCCTACAAACGCGCCGGCTCGGCCGATCCGAAAGCGCTGGCCGACGCCATCCGCACCACCAATATCACCGACAACGTCAGCATCGGCCCCGGCATCCAGTTCGACGCCAAGGGCCAGAACGACAAGGTCCGGATGGGCGCCATCCAAAACCGCGACGAAAAACTCGTGGTGCTGGCGCCGAAGGAGGCCGCCAACGCCAAGCCGCAATGGCCGATGAAGCCGTATCAGGATCGCGTCTGAGCCGTTGCAGTGCCGTTCGATGTCTATCTGAATGTCGCCGTCGCCGGAGTTTTGACCGGGCTGGTCTACGGCCTGATGGCGCTCGGGCTGTCGGTCATCTTCGGCGTTGTGCGCGTCGTCAATTTCGCCCACGGCGAGATGATGTCGATCGCGATGTATATCGCGGTGGTACTATTTGCGAGTTTCCACCTCGATCCGCTGGTCATGCTGGTGCCGATCGCGGCCGTGATGTTCGCCTTCGGCTACGCATTGCAAGCGGGCTTGATCAACCCGTTCATCACCAGGCCCGAGCACAGCCAGTTCCTGTTGCTCGTGGCGCTGGGGATCATCATCGTCAACGTGCTGCTGATCGTCTTCGGGCCGGATGCCCGCACCGTGCAGACCTCGTATGCCTACGATAGTTTCCAGGTCGGACCGGTGTTGGTCGACGCGTCCAAGGCCTATGCCGGCGCCGCCGCGATAGTCTTCGCCGCCGCCTTGTTCGCGTTCTTCCGCTTCGCGCTGCTCGGCAAGGCGATCCGCGCTTGCGCCGACAATCACACCGGCGCCTTGGTGGTCGGGCTCAACGTCAACCGGCTTTACGCGCTCACTTTCGGTCTCGGCGCGGCTTGCGTCGGCGCCGCCGGCGCGATGATGACGTTGATCGTCGACGTGACGCCGCTGATCGGTCCGAGCTACACGTTGCTCGCCTTCGTCATCGTCATCACCGGCGGGCTGGGCTCGATGCCTGGCGCGCTGATCGGCGGCGTCATGATCGGGCTCACCGAGGCGCTCGCCGGCTTGCTGTTCACGCCGTCCGCCAAGAGCATGTTCGCGTTCGCCATTCTGGTTTTGGTGCTGCTGTTCCGGCCGCAGGGCATCCTCGGCAAGAGGGCGACCTGATGGCAGCCATGATCGCGCGCTTGG
This sequence comes from uncultured Alphaproteobacteria bacterium, assembly GCA_963729335.1. Taxonomy (GTDB): domain Bacteria; phylum Pseudomonadota; class Alphaproteobacteria; order Rhizobiales; family Xanthobacteraceae; genus BOG-931. The sequence goes on along the minus strand of CAVSNN010000008.1, from coordinate 58,866 downwards.
CCGACGGCGTGTCGCCGAGGACCGTAATTTATCTTGCGCTGCTGTTCGCGGCGTTGCTGGCCGCGCCGTGGCTGGTCAACGACTATCTGCTCACCGTGCTCATCGTCATTCTCTATTTTGCCTATACCGGGCAGGCCTGGAACATCATGATGGGCTTTGCCGGGCAGCTCTCGCTCGGGCACGCGATCTATGCGGGCTTGGGCGGCTACGTCGCGGCGCTGCTGTTCACCCGCTACGGCGTGGGACCGTGGATCGGATTGCTGGGAGCGATTCCGGTCGCCACGGCGTGCGGGGCGATCATCGGCTTCCTCGCCTTCCGCTTCGGCGTCGCCGGCGTCTATTTCGCCATTCTCACCATCGCCTTTGCCGAGTTTGCCCGCATCGGCTTCGACCACCTCGATATCGTCAACGCCTCGTCGGGCCTGTTTCTCCCGGTCAAGCAATATACGCACAACGATCTGTGGCGGCTGCGCGGCGATCCGACCATGTTCTACTACGTGATCCTTGCCGCGACGGCGCTGGCGTTCCTGCTCTGCCGTTTCCTCCTGCAAAGCCGCATCGGCTATTTTTGGCTCGCCATCCGCGAGGATGAAGAGGCGGCGCGCGCCGCCGGCATCGACACCTTCCGTTACAAAATGTACGCGGTGATGATTTCCGCCGCAGTCACGTCGTTTGCCGGCGTGTTCTATGCGTTCTATTACAACAATCTGTTTCCCGAGCAGGTGTTCAACATTTCCCGTTCGATCGAGATGATTCTGGGACCGGTCATCGGCGGCATCGGCACGCTGTTCGGGCCGATTCTCGGCGCCTTCGTGCTCACCGGCCTGGCCGAGGCGCTGGATTCGGCGATGAATGCCTTCGGCCTCGATCTGCCCGGCGCCAAGGAGGTGCTTTACGGCATCTGCCTGTTGCTCGTCATCGTGGCGCTGCCGGAGGGCGTGTGGCCGTTTCTGGCGCGCCGGCTCGGCGTGGCGAAGGACGAGCCATGACCGCGCTCATTTCGCTCGACCGGGTCAGCAAGCGTTTCCGCGGCCTCGTTGCCGTCGACGGCGTCAGCTTCGACGTCGCCGAGGGCGCGCTGTTTGCCGTGATCGGTCCGAACGGCGCCGGCAAGACCACGCTGTTCAACATGATCGCCGGCGCGATGATGCCGGACGACGGCGCGATTGTCTTTGCCGGCGAGCCGATCGGCGGCTTGACGCCGGACGCGGTGTGCCGGCGCGGCATCGCCCGCACCTTCCAGCTGGTGCGGCCGTTCCCGGCGCTGAGCGTGGAGGACAATGTCGTGGTCGGCGCGCTGTTGCACCGGCGCGACGTTGCCGCGGCGCGCGACCGCGCGCAGGCGTTGCTGCGGCGGCTCGAGCTGTTCGACCGGCGGCGCCAGATCGCCGCAACGCTGACGCTTGCCGACCGCAAGCGCCTCGAAGTGGCGCGCGCCTTGGCGACCGAGCCCCGGCTCCTGCTGCTCGACGAAGTGATGGCGGGACTGCGGCCGACCGAGACCGACCGCATGGTCGCGACCTTGCGCGAGCTCAATCGCGACACCGGGGTGACGATCCTGCTGATCGAGCATGTCATGCGCGCGGTCATGGCGCTCGCCTCGCGCGTGCTGGTGCTCGATCACGGTACCGCAATCGCGCTCGGCACGCCGGAAGCGATCGTGCGCGATCCCGCGGTGGTGCAATCCTATCTCGGCCAATCTGAACCTAACATTCGGACGGCGTGATGCTCTCGGTCGAAAACCTCGACGTGTTCTACGGCGACCTGCAGGCGCTCGACGGCGTGTCGTTGGAGATCGAGGAGGGCGCGATCGTCGCCATTGTCGGCGCCAACGGCGCCGGCAAGACCACGCTCATCCGCGCGGTCGCCGGCATGCAGCGAAAACTGCGCGGCCGGATCGTTTTTCGCGGCGTCGATATTGCCGGCTGGCCGAGTCATCGGGTCTGCGATCTCGGCATCGGCCAGGTCGCGGAAGGCCGCCAGGTGTTCCCGAGCCTGTCGGTCGAGGAGAACCTCAACGTCGGCGCCATGCTGCCGCGCGCCCGCGCCGAGCGTGCGAAAAATCGCGACCGCGCCTTCGGCCTGTTTCCAGTGCTCGCCGAGCGCGCGCGCCAGCCGGCCGGCACGCTGTCCGGTGGCGAGCAGCAAATGCTCGCCATCGCCCGCTGCCTGATGGGCGCGCCGCGGCTCATCATGTTCGATGAGCCGTCGCTCGGCCTGGCGCCGGCCCTGGTGCGCAGCCTGCTCGACACCATCGGCGATCTCAACCGCGAGGGCATCACTTGCCTCCTCGTCGAGCAGAACGTGGCGCTGTCGCTCAAGCTCGCCAAGCGCGCTTATGTGCTGGAAAACGGCCGGGTAACGCTCTCGGGCAGCGGCGCCGAATTGTTGGCCGACGACCGGGTGCGCAGCGCTTATCTGGGGCTGTGAGGTGTCTGGCGCGCCGGCCCATTATTCCTCCATCAGCTCCTTTAAACGTTTCGAATCGGTCGTCAACGCTTCCTCTGTGGCAATGGCGGCATCCGGGGCTATTCGTTCAGCGAACGGCTTTCCGCTGTTGTTTTGGTCCGCCTCGGCGGACCTGACGATTTCCAGACCCTTCTGGGCAACCGTCATTGCCTCATCCAGGCGGCCTTGTTTTGCATCGTCGCTTTCGGTGTCACGTCTTGCATCGGTGTATAAAATCGCGTTGCGACTATATGCCTCCAGGATCTGCGCGTAGAGAACCTTCGGATTGGAATATTGCGTCGCGCACGACAAATCCAACTGTGCGAGCTCGTGGAGGCTATCTGTTGTTTGGTCGGCAAAGCGCTTGTCATAATCGGGATGCAGCAATGTATTGACATCACAGAGTCAGCGCCTCCGTAACGTACAATGTGAACAAGTATCGCCAAAAAAACGGTTTTGGTACGTTATCGTCGGGTTTGATTTCTTCTTTATCCTGATTGACTTCTTCCTTATGGTTGACTTTTTCGTTATCCTGGAATCGGCAGTCGTCAGGGTCAGGTACTATAAAATTGATTGAGCGTCCTCGGGCCTTCGCTTCCAAAACCGCGAAAATCCGTTCCTGCGCCGGTGGTTCCAAGACCGCGGAGAAGAAAGGTTCTTTGTCCAGTGCCGCTCGTAGCAGCGTTAGTAAATTTTCCAAGTTTTCCAGATGCTCGTCACGAAGCGTCGTTGTGACATTTGCTTCGTCCCTTTTCATCCATTCTTCGGTGTAGGTTGCAAGAACCGATCGCGCCCGCAGCTCGAACCATTTCTCCGCGATCCCGCTGCCTGCACCCGGTTGATTCCCGGTGGTTTTGCTCCGGAAGGCCGGCGGGTCTAGCCAATCTTCCAGGATGGCTGTGGCAGCTCGATATTGTCCGAGTTGCGCCATTACACTGGCGTGGGCGATTGCCAAATAGGGTCGTTCTTTGAATTCGTTGTTGGCGGCTATTTTATCTAGCGCCGTTTCAACATAGTCATTTGGGTGGCCGTTTGAGTTGTTTGAGGACTTTGAAATGAAATCAGACAAGCACGTGCACGGCGGCTCCTTCGACGTAGTGTCATTCGACGTACAAGATTTTGACTTAGGGTTCTGCGAGGAGGCATCCTTTGATGGGAACAGGCCGGAAAATGTTTTGACATCGTCGGCGAGCGAAGTCGATCGTTGCATGAATTGTGTGGAAAAAGTGTCGCGGTGGCTGTCGTTTTCCAAGTCGTGCAAATATCGAAAAATTCCGGCAAACTCGCTTACATGGCCGTCGATGTCAGCGGTATCGTCCGCGACTCTTCGAGACCATCCGGACAAACATCTAAATGGCGGTTCGATGACGTCGGTTGCGAATTTAGCCGAGCCCGCAAGTTTGTCCACGGAGTCCCTGAGCTTGTCCAACGTGGGCGTGTCCAACTTCTGATCCGAACTCTCGCCCAGCCGCTCGATGTACTTGAGGTACTGAATGTCCGGCTTAATGAACCAACGCGCCAAATGGCCGACAATTTGTAAGCCTTGGGAGGGCACGAAAGCTTCCTAAGTCTTTGGTTGTTCTATGAGTGGCGCAGAAGGGGCACGCGGCGTTACGTTAAACTGAAGTTCCACTCCGCCTGCTTTGAAGCTGCTTATGTGTTTTGAGTATTGCTCGATGAGATTGACGCCTTGATCGCCCATCGATCCGAGAATGACGAGAACCACCAAACCAATGCCACCGATGATTTGCGGCTTGTTTAGGCCTTTATCCGGCGGATGTCTGACGATGGAATTGAGCCAGATACCAAGAAGCGGGCCGCAGAAAATGCCCAGGACAAAGTTGACGCTGTTGCGTGACAGGGAATAAGGGACAAGGTAGTTGTGTAACAATAGCAGGAGGCCCAAAATCGCGATAGTCCAGAGCGCGGGCACACCGTATTGCGCTAAGGCGGCAGACTTCTTGCCAAATATAATGCCGACCCCTGCAATCGATACTCTGTAACTATTCTTGTTATTCGGCGGCCGCAGATAGGCCAAGAATTGGTAGACTACGAATCCAAGGGCCGTCGAATAGATAAAGCGTTCCATCTTTACCCCGCACGAAACCGTTCGAGGGGAGCACTTCTTGAATTATCGAGATTGTTCTGAATGTTTGAATGTAGCGAACGAGTACCGCTGACATTCACCCCCGCCCAGTTGCAAAGCATTCAACCATTGCGGGAATGTGTCAAGACGATTTTACACCACTATGGCTGGTGAAATTTTACGACGCCCTGAATATGAGCGGAATCGGGCTAGCGCCAGATTGCGCGCATCAGAACGTGCGCCGCACGCGTTCCATGATTACGCCGAGCGCCGCCACGCGTGCGCTCAATGGCGCCCACGGAAAAGCCTGGCGCAGCCGGTTGTAAACGTCGGCCGCCGTCGGCGCCTCGAGATCGGCCAGTGCCGCGGCCATGGCGCGGGCTAGATCGGATTGCGGCCGCTTGGAGAGCGGCGCCGGCACTACCGTGACGTCGCCGAACGGAACGGGCGGTTGTACGCGCAATGTGATCCGGCGGGCGCCCATGGCAGGCTCCATTTGCTGACGGTTCCCTGCCAACGCGCCAAGTTCCGGCAGGTTCCATCGATTCGGACGACGGAGGACAGAGGACGGATTTACTCCATATCCGTCGGCTGTCGTCCGTCGTCGGTCCTCCGACTACAACGGCTGCCCAATGGTGACGCTAAGCCTGCCGACGCCTTCGACCTCGCACTCGATTTTATCGCCGGCGACGGTCGCGGCGACGCCGGATGGCGTGCCGGTCATGACGATGTCGCCGCCCGCAAGCTCGACCATCTCGGACAGCTTGGCGATGATTTCCGGCACTTTCCAGATCATCTGATTAAGGTCGCCGTCCTGGCGGACCTTGCCGTTGACCGAAAGCCTGATGCGGCCGGCCGACGGATGGCCGATTTCGGCCGCCGGGCGGAGCGCCCCGCAGGGGGCCGAATGGTCGAACGCCTTGCCGATCTCCCACGGCCGCTTGATGTCGCGCGAGGCGATTTGCAGGTCGCGGCGGGTCAGATCGATGCCGACGCCGTAGCCGTAAATGCAGTCGAGCGCCCGTTCGGTCTTGATGTTGCGGCCGCCGCTTTTGAGCGCGACGACAAGCTCGACTTCGTGATGCATGTCCTTGGTCAGCGACGGGTAGGGCACGGTGCCGCCGTCCGGCACGATGGCGTCGGCGGGCTTGGCGAAAAAGAACGGCGGCTCGCGCACGTCCTGCCCCATCTCCTTGATGTGCTCGACATAGTTGCGGCCGACGCACCACAGCCGGCGGACCGGAAAATATTTGCCGGTGCCGGCGACCACGATCGCGGCCTGCGGCGGTTGCGCAATGACATAGGTTCTGGCGTCGGTGCTCATGAAGAGTTTTCGGGTTGGAGGGAAACGGGACGGGTTTAGCCGGAGGCGGCGACCGGCTCGAGCGCGGGCGGCGATTGCCCGCGAAGCTGCAGCCGGTAGAACGAGGCGTAGCGGCCGCCCTTGCGCAACAGTTCGTCGTGACGGCCGGACTCGACGACCGTGCCGTCCTCGACCACGTGAATGCAATCGGCGTGCATGATGGTGGACAGCCGGTGCGCGATGACCAACGTGGTGCGGCCCTTGCAAAGCTCGGCCAGCGCCTCCTGCACCTGGCGCTCGGATTCCGAATCGAGCGACGCGGTCGCCTCGTCGAGCAGGATGATCGGGGCGTCCTTGACCAGCGCGCGCGCGACGGCGATGCGCTGGCGCTCGCCGCCGGACAGCTGCAGGCCGTGCTCGCCGACCTGGGTGTCGTAACCCGCCGGGAAGCTCATGATGAAATCATGCGCATGCGCGGCGCGCGCGGCGGCGACGATCTCCGCCTCGCTGGCGGCGAGCTTGCCCATCGCGATGTTCTCGCGGATCGTGCCGCGAAACAGGTGCACGATCTGGCCGACATAGGCGATTTCCCCGCGCAGCGAGCGCCGCGACACCGCCGCGATATTCTGGCCGTCGATCAGGATGCGCCCGGCGTTAACGTCATAGAGGCGCAACAGCAGATTGAATACCGTCGACTTGCCGCCGCCGGACGGTCCGACCAGCGCGGTGACCCGGCCGGGCTGCGCGAGAAAGCTCATGCCGCGCAGCACCGGGCTGTCGGCGCGGTAGGCAAAACGCACGTCGGTGAATTCGAGACGCGCGGCGGTCAGCTGCAGCGCCGGCAAGGCGTCGTCGCTGGGTTCGCCCAGCGGGCTGTCGATGACCTCATAGAGTATGCGCACGCCGACCAGGTTGTTATTGAGGTCGATATTGAGCCGGGCGAGCCGCTTGGCCGGCTCGTAGGCGAGCAGGAACGCCGCCATGAAGGAAACGAACTCGCCCGGCGTGGCGCCGACTTCGATCACGCGATAGCCGCCGTAGATCGTCGCCAGCGCGACGGTGAAGCCGCCGAGCATTTCCATCAACGGGCTCGCCCGGTTGGCGACCCGCGCCATCTTGTTGGATTCGTGCTGGACGTCGGAAACGCTTCGGTCGAGGCGGCGGCGCATCTCGTCTTCGAGCGCGAACGCCTTGACCATGCGCATGCCTTGCAGCGCTTCCTGCATGGTCTCGATGATGCGGGTGCTGCCGTTAAACTGCATGCGCGCGATCGTGCGCACCCGCCGGATCAGCTTGCGCAAGACGAAGAACGCCGGCGGCGCCATGACAAAGCCGATCAGCGACATCACCGGATCTTGAATCAGCATGACGATGGAGAGCCCGATGAGCGACATCAGATCGCGGCCGATCGCGGTGATGAGGAGATTGATCACCTGGCTGACGGCGCTGGCGCCGGTGGTCAGCCGGGCAATGAATTCGGAGGAATGCCGGTCGGCGAAAAAACCGATGCTTTGGTGCAAGAGCTTGTCGAACAGGCGCCGTTGGTTGGCGGCGATGATGCCGTTACCGATCCACGACAGCGTAACCGCGGCGCCGTAAGTCGCAAATCCCTTCACCGCGAAAATCACCATCGCGATCAGGCCGATGACGACGATGCCGTGAAAATTGTGATCGACGTAGGCCTCGTTGGTCATGGTGCCGAGCAGATAGGCGGTGAGCGCCGTCGCGGCGGCGGCAATGCCCATCAGCACGAAGGCGATGGCGTAACGCGGCCAGTAGCCGAGCGCCTCGTCGAGCATCAGCCGGCGCACCAGCACAGTGGTCGAATAATCGTCCGAGGTTTCGGCCGTGGCAGGTTTTGTGGCAGGTTTCGTGGCAGGTTTCATGGGTTCCATTGTAGCCCGCCGCGGCGCGCCCGCGCAGCCATCCCCGACCCGTTCCATGCCCGGACGGGGCGGAATTTTCAAGCGATTTCAGCGAGATTATGGCCGGGCGTCGCGGCGCCGCGGGATCGCTCCATGAACCGGAGTTCCCAGGCCAAGACGTGGCGGACGATGGTCGAGAGGTGGTCATAGCGGGGTTGCCAGCCGAGCGTCTCGCGCACCCGTTCGGTTGCCGCAATGATCTGGGCCGGATCGCCGTCGCGCCGCGGCGCGTTCTCGACCTTGAAATCGATGCCGCCGACGCGCTTGACGGTCTCGATCACCTCGCGCACCGAAAAGCCGTGGCCGTAGCCGCAATTAAGCGTCAGCGACGGCGCGCCGGAGCGCAAGTAGCGCAGCGCATCGCAGTGCGCGCGCACCAGATCGCTGACATGAATATAGTCGCGAATGCAGGTGCCGTCGGGCGTCGGATAATCGGTGCCGAACACTTCGAGCTTGTCGCGCAGCCCGAGCGCCGCCTCGGCGGCGACCTTGATCAAATGCGTGGCGTTTGCGCTCGATTGTCCGGCATGGCCGCGCGGATCGGCGCCGGCGACGTTGAAATAGCGCAGGCTGACATGGGCGAAATCGTGGGCGCGGCTAGTGTCGCGCAGCATGATTTCGGTCATCAGCTTCGACCAGCCGTAGGGCGAGATCGGCACGGTCGGCGCATCCTCATCAACCGGGCTTGACGCCGGGCTGCCGTAGACCGCGGCGCTGGACGAAAAAATGAAATGGTGCACGCCGGCCCTGACTGCGCATTCGATCAGCGCGCGGGAATTGGCGGTGTTGTTGCGGTAATAGCCGAGCGGGTCGCGCAGCGAATCCGGCACCACGGTCGAGGCGGCGAAGTGAATGATCGCGCCGATGCCATGGTCGCGGACGAGCCGCGTCACCAGCGGCTGGTCACCGGTCTCCCCGACCACCAGCGGCACCCCTTTGGCGACCGCCCAGCGGTGTCCGGTCGACAGATTATCGAGCACCACGACATGTTCGCCGGTATCGACCAGCTCATGCACCATCTGGCTGCCGATATAGCCCGCACCGCCGGTGACCAGGACCGCCATCGCCTTAGACCCACGTTGCCGTGGGGCTGAGCCTACACCGATTTGATGAACACGGTATTATGCCTGGGGCCGGGCGGCCGCTGCGGTCTGCGTTGCGGCGAGGGCGCGCTCGGCAGCGGCGAGCACGTCCGCGACCGCGATATCGCGCATGCAGCGGTGATGGCCGAGCCGGCAGACCGGTTTGTGGCAGGGCCGGCAGGCAAGCTCGCTCGCGGTCTCGATTGTCGCCGCCAGCGGATTGAGCGGTGCCCAGTGCCAGGGGCTGGTCGGGCCGAAAATCCCGATCGCGGGCGTGCCCAGCGCCGCGGCGACATGAAGCAGGCCGGAATCGTTCGATACCGCCGCAGCGGCCGCGGCAAGCGCCAGAATCGCATCGCGCAGATCGTGGCCGGTGAGGTCGCGCGCCGACGTAGCGCCGACAATCTCGGCGGCAAGCGCTTTCTCGTCGGGGCCGCCAAGCACCCAGACCGCAAAGCCTTGGGCGACGAGGCGGCCGGCCAGTGCCGCATAGGCGGCGCCCGGCCAGCGTTTGGCGGGTCCGACGGCGCCGGGGGCCAGCGCGACCGCGGGCCGGCGGTCGGCGGCGAGCCCGCGCTTTTTTCGCCAGGACTTCGACTTCATCGCGCGGTACTTTGAGTTCCGGCAGCGGCCACTGCGGCGGCGGCTCCGCGCCGGGCGGCAAAGCCAGCGCGGCGCATTGGTCGACCATGCGCGGCAACGCCCGCTCGCCGAAGCGCAGGTCGTTGATGAGCAAAAAGCGCGCCTCGCCGACAAAGCCGGTGCGCTCGGGAATGCCGGCGAAAAACGGCGCAAGCGTCGATTTCCAGGTTCTCGGCATGATCAGCGCCGAGCCGTAAGCTTCGCGTTTGAGGCGGCTGGCGAGCGCAAACTGTTGCGCCAACGCCAGCCGGCGGCGCGGCAGGTCGGCGACGATGGCGCGGCGCAGACCCGGCATGTAATCGGCGAGCGGCGCGCACAGCGTGGTCGCCAGCAGGTCGACCGGACGGTTCGGAAACCGCGCGCGCAACAGCTTCACCACCGAATGGCAGCGCACGAAATCGCCGATCCACATATACGGCACGATGAGGATGGGCGAGTTCCTTAAGTCCTTGTCTGAATTATCGTTCATTACTGGTTTGGGTGCCGCCGGCGTTCAGGATTTGACGTCCCGCCGCAGCGGTTCGCTCGGCGGCGGCGCCCAATCCTGCGCTTGTTCATAACGCTTGGCGTAGCGGTAATACGTTCCCTCGAAATTGCCAAAGGCGATGACAAAGCCGGCCCAGCCATCGATGAAACCGAGCTTGAAAATATAGTGCTTGAGGAACGCCCAGACGCCATGGCCAAGCGCCCCCGCCATCGAGACGCGCTTGCCCGCAAGCTTGGCCGCCCCCAATGACGAGTAGCGATTGGCCTTGTGTAATATCTCTTCGAGGTTGCGGAACGGGAACTGCCAGATCGCGTTGCGCAGCGTGCCGACCGGCTTGCCGGTGAGGAGCTCGTAGCCTTCGTGGACCGGTTCGAGCGTGTAACGCAGGGTACCTTTGCGGAACAGCTGCGGCTGGCGGAAATTCGGATACCAGCCCGAGCCGCGAATCCAGCGCCCCATCATGAAGCTTTTCCGCGGCACGCGATAAACGTCGCATTCCGGGGTGCCGGCGACGAGAGCGAGGATCTCGTCGCGCACCGCCGCGGTGCAGCGCTCGTCGGCGTCGAGGCTGAAGATCCAATCGCAGCGGCAGGCGTCGAGGGCGCGGTTGCGCAGCTCGCCGAAGCCGTTGAACGGCACTTGCACGACCCGCGCGCCAAGCGCGGCGGCGATCTCGGCGGTGCGGTCGGTGCTGTGGGAGTCGACGACCACGATTTCATCGGCCCACAGCACGCTTTCAGCCGCGGCTTTGACCTTGTCGGCTTCGTTGAATGCTAGGATATAGGCTGAAACGGTTTGCATGAGCGAAAGCTGCCGCCGCCGGGATGGTGCCGGACGCTACTATACTTATCGTTGGCGCAGCCCTCGAAAGTTCCGTTCGGTTCCGTCGATAAGAAATGAATCATAATTCATTTATTAACGCTGTTGGCGCGTTGCGCCCTCATCGAGAGTTGCTCGGCGTCCGAGACTGGGGCAAAGGATCGTTGGCTCGGGCGATACCGAGTGGAACCCTCAAACCGGTCTAGCGGTCGATGTTATTGGTCACCGGCGGGGCCGGTTTTATCGGGTCGAATGTGGTCGCGAGCCTCAACGAGGCCGGACGCACCGATGTCGCCGTCAACGATCGGCTCGGGAACGATGGCAAGTGGCGCAATCTCGCCCACCGCCGGATCGCCGATTATGTCCCGCCGGCGGAACTTTTGGCTTGGCTCGACGGCCGCAAGCTCGATGCGGTGATCCATCTCGGCGCCATCTCCTCGACCACCGCGACCGACGCCGATGCGATCATGGAGAACAATTTCCGGCTGTCGCTGCGCCTGTTGGACTGGTGCGCGTCGACGCGCACGCCCTTCATCTATGCCTCGTCGGCCGCGACCTATGGCGACGGCGGGGCAGGCTATTCCGACGACTGGTCCAATGGCGGGCTGCAACGCTTGAAGCCGCTGAACCTCTACGGCTGGAGCAAGCACCTGTTCGACCTCGCCGTGGTCGATCGCGTTCGCCGCAAGGATAAGCTGCCGCCGCAATGGGCCGGACTGAAATTCTTCAATGTGTTCGGCCCCAACGAGTACCACAAAGCCGACATGATGAGCCTCGTGGCCAAGCGGTTCGACGACGCCAAGGCCGGCAAGCCGATCCGGCTGTTCAAGTCGCATCGGGTGGGGATCGCCGACGGCGAGCAGAAGCGCGACTTCATCTATGTCGACGATGCGATCGCGGTGGTGCGTTGGCTGATGGAAACGCCCGCGGTATCGGGCATTTTCAACGTCGGCACCGGAGTGGCGAACAGCTTTCGCGATCTGATGACGGCCACCTTCGCGGCGCTCGGCCGCCAGGGCACGATCGAATATATCGATATGCCGGCGTCGATCCGCGACAGCTACCAGTATTTCACGCAAGCCCGGACGGAAAATCTGCGCCGTGCCGGCTATAATGCCGACTTCACTCCGCTCGATGCGGCGGTGCAGCGCTACGTGAACTTATATCTCGATCGTGCCGATCGCTATCGCTGAGCGCGATCGGCAGCTTCAGGCCCGGCGGCAACAGACATGTTCGATTTCGAAGAAGCGCTCAAGCTCGTAGCCAAGCAAACCGTGCTCTGCGTCGGCGATCTGATGCTGGACGATTTCGTCTATGGCGAAGTCACCCGCATATCGCCGGAGGCGCCGGCTCCGGTGCTGGCGGTTGAGCGCAGCGAGGTCGAGATCGGCGGCGCCGGCAATGTCGCCCGCAATATCGCCGCGCTCGGCGCGCGCTGCATCTTCGTCGGCCTCGTCGGCAAGGACGACGCCGGCCGGATTTTGCGCGATGCCTTCGCCAAGCTTGACGGCGCGATCGTTCCGCATCTGGTCGCCGATGCCGGGCGCCACACCACGCGCAAGGTGCGCTTCGTGTCCGAGCACCATTCGACGCATCTGTTGCGCGCGGATTGGGAGACGGCAGAGCCGGCGAGCGCCGCGAGCGAAGCCGCGGTCATCGCCCAGGCCGAAGCGGCGATGGCGGCGGCCGGCGCGGTCGTGCTGTCCGATTATGCCAAGGGCGTGCTGACCGCGCGCGTCGTGCGCGCCGTCATCGACACGGCACGGCGGCTTGGCAAGCCGGTCGTGGTCGATCCAAAAGGCCACGACTACGGCATCTACCGCGGCGCCACGCTGATCACGCCGAACCGTCAGGAGCTGGGCGCGGCGGTGCACCGGCCGGTGACGACGGAGGCCGAGATCGCCAAGGCCGCGGCCGAGCTGGCGCGGCTGGTCGAGAGCGATGCGGTGCTGGTCACCCGTAGCGAGGAAGGCATGACGCTGCATGTCGCCGGTCATGCGCCGCTTCACATCCCGGCCTATCCGGTCAAAGTGCGCGACGTATCGGGCGCCGGCGATACGGTCGCCGCGGTGATGGCGGTACTGCTGGCGATAGGCGCGCCGTTCGATGCCGCCATGCGCGCCGCCAATGCCGCCGCCGCGGTGGTCGTCGGCAAGCGCGGCACCTCGACGGTCTCGCTCGTCGAATTGCGCCACCGCATCCTGCCCGCCGCATCGCTCGCGCCCGAGGACAAGATCGTGTTCGACTGGTCGGTGCTCGACGAGCGGCTTGGCGAGTGGCGCCGCCACGGCTTGCGCATCGGCTTTACCAACGGCTGTTTCGATCTCTTGCATCGCGGCCATATCAGGCTATTGGCCGAGGCCCGTGCCGCCTGCGACCGGCTGGTGGTCGGTCTCAACAGCGACGCTTCGACGGCGCGGCTCAAGGGCAAAGGCCGCCCGATCAATCCGGCCGAGGGCCGCGCCGAGGTGCTGGCGGCGCTCGAAGCGGTCGATCTGGTGGTGGTGTTCGAGCAAGACACCCCGATCGAGCTGATCGAGCGGGTGCGACCCGCCGTGCTGGTCAAGGGCGCCGACTACCGGCGCGAGGACGTGGTCGGGCGCGATTTCGTCGAGGCAGTCCGGCGGCGACGTGATCCTGGTCGATCTGGTGCCGGGTCACTCGACCACGGCGATCGTCGAGCGCGCGCGCCCGGCCAAGGAACCCGCCGGAGAGTAAGCCGCCGTGCCCGCAGCCACGCTGATTTCCGTCATCGTCACGACCTACAACCGCGAGGATGCGCTCGATGCCGTGTTGCGCGCGCTCGCCGGTCAATCGGACCGCAATTTCGAGATCGTGATTGCCGACGACGGCTCGCGGCCGGAGACCGCGCGGCTCGTCGAAAGCTGGAAGCCGCGGCTGCCGCTGCCGCTCACGCATGTCCGCCACGAGCATCGCGGTTTCCGCGGCGGCGAGATCCGCAATCGCGGCATCGCCGCGAGCCGCGGCGAACTCTGCATCTTCCTCGACGGCGATTGCCTGGCGGCGCGCGATTTTATCGCCCAGCACCGCCGCTTGCGCGAGCCGGGCTGGTTCGTGACCGGAAACCGCGTCCTGCTGTCGCGCCAATTGACCGACGCCGTGCTGGCGCGGGGACTGGCGGCGGAGACCTGGAGTTTCGCCGCGTTGCTGCGGCAGCGGCTCCATGGCGGGGTCAATCGGCTCTTTCCGGCGCTGCGGCTGCCGCTCGGGCCGTTGCGCAAGGTTAACCGCGACAGCTGGATCGGCGCGCAAACCTGCAATCTGGCGGTGGCGCGGTCCGACCTCGGTCGCGTCGACGGCTTCGATTGCGCCTATACCGGCTGGGGGCTTGAGGATTCCGATCTCGTCGTGCGTCTGCAACACGCCGGCGTGCGGCGCAAGGACGGACGGTTCGCCACCGGCGTGCTGCATCTGTGGCACCCGCCGAACGACCGCGCATCGTTGCCCGCCAACCGGGCCCGGCTCGACGACGTGATCGGCGGCAATCGCGTGCGCGCGGTGCGCGGGCTGACTTTGCTCGGCGCCGACGAGGACGTGCCGACCCGCAAAAGTCCGTCGATGGCGCCGCAATGAAGCCCGTCCGTTGCGCAATCCGCGCGTGCTCATCGTGGCGTTGCGCCGGCTTGGCGACGTGCTCTTATCGACGCCGCTCATTCGCAGCGTGAAGCGGGCGTTTCCGCAATCCGCGATCGACGCGCTGGTATTTGCCGGGACCGAAGGCATTTTGACCGGCAACCCCGACATTTCGGCAATCCTGACCATGCCGCAGCGCCCGCGCTGGCGCGAAACGCTGGCGCTGATGCTGCGGCTCGGTAAACGCTACGACCTCGCGCTGTCGACCCAGACCGGCGACCGGCCGACGTTGCTCGCCGTCATCGCCGGACGGCAAAGCGCCGGGCCGGTCGAGGCGCGGGGGCTTGCCGCCGCCGTCAAACGCCTCGCGCTCGGCGGCTCCTATGTCAGCGACCGCACCCAGCATCGCGTTCTCGATATTTTGCGTCTGACTGAACTTCTCGGCATTCCCGCGCTATGCCGACGTCGTCGGCCCCTCGGGCGGCGCGCGCCCGGCGCTCGTGCCGGCGCAAGCCTATGCCGTGATCCATGCCGCGCCGATGTTCACCTATAAGCGCTGGACGCTCGAGGGCTGGCGCAATCTCGCCGCGGCGCTGCGCCAGCGCGGGTTCGGCATCGTCGTCACCGGCGCGAGCGCGGATCGCGACTATCTGGATACGCTCTGGCGCGACAGCGAGGTGGTGCGGCTCGATGGCCGGCTCGAATGGCCGGATTTGTCGGCCTTGATCGCAGACGCGCGCGTCTATGTCGGCCCGGACACCGCGATCACGCATCTGGCCGCCGCCGGCGGCACGCCGACGGTCGCGCTCTACGGCCCGACCGATCCGCGGCTGTGGGGACCCTGGCCACGCGGCGGCCTCGACCGGCCGTGGGCCGCAGCCGGCACCATCCAGCGCCGCGGCAATGTCTGGCTCGTGCAAAATCCGCTGCCCTGTCTGCCGTGCCAGCTGGAAGGATGCGAGCGCAAGCTCGACAGCTTCAGCCAATGTCTCGACGAGCTTGCGGTCGGCCGGGTGCTGGCCGCGGTCGATCAGGCGCTGGCGATGCGGCAGGCGGCGTGACGCCGGATGCGCCGGCCGTCTGCGCTTTCCGCCCCTTACCGCGCGCCGACGCCGCGCCCATCGATCCGATCCTCGCGGCGGCAAGTCGCTGCGCGCTTGGCTGCCAAAAGCGGACTTCATCCCGCGGTCGTGGAATATGTGCGATGGGCCGGGAACGGCCTCCTGCACTGCGGAAAAACAGCTACGAGTTACCCAGGCGATGGCCGCTGGCGTGACGGATCGTCTTTGGGGGTCCTCGTGGTCGACTACAATCGATCTGACACGACCGGGGCTATCGTACTAAACTGGTTCCTTAAGCCGAAGGAAGCGCTCGTGCTCCAGACGGTATCACCGCTCATTCTAAAGCTTTCGCTATTTCTCGTGACTGCCGCCGCGACGCATTTGGTCATGTCATTTGGGCAGACGTTGATTCATTATAAGGTCGCCCACCATCCGATGGGCGGTAAGATTTTTCGCAACCACATCAACTTCCATCACACCCATTATTCCGACGCTCATCTTGTCTCTCGAACGTACCTCGGTGACGAAGGTAACACTACACCCTACTTCCTTATTCCTGTATTTCTAGTCGGAGGGTGCGCTTATTTCTTATTACCGCTGAGTCTTTTTGTGGTGATGGTAATCGCAAGTGCGGCGTCGTTTTACGCGCACGTCTTTTTCGACAAGGAATATCACGTAGAGGGATCGCGGCTTCAAAGGTTCGCGTGGTTCAGACGCAAGCAGGAATTGCACTTTGTTCATCACCGTCACGCGGATAGTAATTTTGCTGTAATTCACTTCTTCTGGGATAAGATTCTTGGTACCTATCGAAGGCCGGATGCCGGTGCATATCCAAGCTGGTGAATAGCCCGCGAGCGCCGGACGATGATCCAACTCTGATTGATCGAATTTCTTTGTAATCGCCAGAATGGCAATGCAGCCTTGCGTGGCGGGCAACATCTTGGATTCGGTGTGGTGCACCGGTATCATCGAAATTCCAAAATGGAGGCAGCGTGCGATGGCGACCGGTATCGTGAAGTGGTTCAACTCGACCAAAGGTTATGGGTTCATTCAGCCGCAAGGCGGCGGCAAGGACGTTTTCGTCCATATCTCGGCGGTAGAGAGGGCCGGTCTGTCGACCCTCAACGAGGGCCAGCAGGTCCAATACGAAGAGGTTGCAAACAAGGGGAAGACCTCAGCGGAGAACCTCAAGGTGAAGTGAACCGCAAGTGGGGCGCCCCGCGGGCCCCTCCGTGGGGTTGGATCGTGAGCAGTCCCGATCAGAAGCCTGACGATCTTGACGCCATTCTCTGCGACGCGGGCGGCCTTCACGGACTTGCGGTGCAGCTAGTGGTCCGACTCTGACGCTTGATACCCAAGCGTCAGCCCGGACCACTAGCAAGCTCAATACTTTGTGGTTCGATGCCGACACAATCGCGGGTGCGAAGCGTCGGCATCGAGCCACTAGGCCAAGGCGACCCGAACGCATTTGAGCCAGCAGCAGCCAATGAGAACGTGCCACGCGAGCGCACAGGCTGAGGCGGCAGCTTCTGAGCCGACGGGGCTAAGTCCGATATAAAAAGCCGCCGGGCGGTGGCGATGCGCGTTAGGCGGCCTGCCGCCGAACGCGAGCAACGAGGAAAGGCTTCAACATGGCTGGCGGTGATGACGACTATGGTGACGCGTTTAAGAAAGCGAAGCTTGAACATGACCAGCAACTGGAAGCTCCCACAGAGGCAAAGCGTTTGCAGGCGGAAGCCGATGCAGACAGCGCCGTATTGAGCAATGTGGTGCTGCCCCAATTACAGGCTGCTGCTCAGAAATTGCACCCGCTCGGCGGCAAAGTAGAAATTCGGCAGTACGGCCGCACCGGAAAAACCTTACGGCCCGCATCGGTTGCTTTCCGCATAACGGATCAGCAGGATCAGCAAGATCAGTCGGGCTATGGAAAGGGCCACCAAAGCCGCGCCTATTTGATTGTTCCACGCAATGGGGTGGTTACGGTCACCTGCGGCGACGGTTTCGACGTGACAGGCCAGCCGAAACAACCCAAGAACGTAAGCGAGGAGATCGGTATCCAGCGACGTGATGACGTTACAATCGAGAATGTCAAAAAGCTAATCATGCGTGCGATCGAGGAATACCGAAACGATCGCGATCCAAACGGCGCGCGGATAACAGCGATCACCTGAAATAACGCAAAGGCCGGCGTGGCAATGGGGAGGCGCTCTCTGACGCTCGCGCTTGCTGCGGTGGCCATAAATGGAGGGATAAATATGGCAAAGGAGCATGCCGACGAACCGAGAAGCGCCCGGGGTCGTCTCGTGGACTCAAGACGGGAGTTGGCGATCGCTTTAGCTAAGTCATTTGCGCGAGCTGATACAGAGCAATGGCGCAAGAATATGATCGAAGTTCAAGCGACCATCCGCGCTACCGACGAAGCCTTGAAAGACGAAGAGGGACTTGCGTCAAAGTAGAACCGTCTGCCGTCGCCACCGCCCATTGCTCCTATTTCGGCATAATGCTGGTGGGCGATGACAGCACCACCGGTGCCGTCGATCGCAGCTCGACTCCGCGCTTAAGCAACCCGAAAATCCACCAGCGGCTTGCCGACCTACGGCGCCGTCTCTCTGCTCTTACATGGTGTAACTATTAAGTCCGGGTAGCCCAACGCTTCTCGTGCTGCGTTGCACCGAAGTCTCGCAGCAAAATGACGCTAAGGGTCAGGGACGACCGAAGTGCGGTACCCACGCGATGTCCGCTTATCCCCCGGGAGCGACCGAATCATTTCACGGTGAACCTGCCGCGACGGAACAAGAATCCGTCTATCCTTGTCTCTCAGTCCACTGACCGGACGAAGCGGCTGCGCACGCACACGGAGGCGGGTTTGCGATCCCAGTCGTTCGGATGGGCTATTCTGTCAGGCCTTCGACGGCGAATACGCGGAACTTGCCGTACCTGTCGCCGATCTTACGTGCTGCCTTTAATTCGGCTGAGTTCCACCAGGCGTAGACGGAATCCATACTATCCCAGACGTGTATGACGATACGCTTCGGCGGTTCTCCTTCGAGTGCCACCGCCGTTCCTCCCACGGCGACATAGCGGCCACCGGCGGCTCTAACAATAGGCTGATTTATTGGCACAAACTCTTTCGCAAAAGCATCCGGGTTTGTGACATCCGCCTCTGCGATAACATAGACAGGCATCGCCGTCCTCCTTATTGGTTAAGTGCGCGAAGGTTGGTCGCCCCTGCACGCGCGGCATTGCACCGAAGTGGCGCGCCGAATCGACGTTAAGGGTCATCAACGGGCATTTAGAGATGCTCACGTCATGTCTACTTTGCCCGAAAGCAGACATTGTTTACGGTTTATCAGTCCCACGTCCTGGAGCGGGATGCAATTAAATGGAATCGCGCACGGTAACCGCTCGTCCCCGCGGCTCGCCTACGCCCGCCGTGCGAACGAAGGCGGATCGCGGGAATGAGCGGACCTAATTTCATCGGCTCTAATACAGCGCCGGCTGCACCGGCGGCGTCGGCTGACCGAGCACGCCGGTGACCAGATCGAACTGGGTATAGCTTTGCCGTTCGCAGGCATCGGTCTCGACGGCATAGCGGGCATCGACGACGGCGTTGTCCTGGATGAACAGCGTATAGCTGCGCAAGTGACCGTGGTCCTGGAAGTGCACGCAGGCGAGCCAGGCCCAGCCTTTGAGCGAGTCGACCCAACGTAACGGCGAAATCGCAAATCCCGAATAAGCCGTGCGGTCCTTAAGCGTCGATAAGAGATATTTGGCGACGAGCGCAACGTAAGCGTCCGGCGCCGCCGGCGGCGCCGCTTCGCTCGGCTGCGCGAGCTCGCTGCATCCCGGCAAGATGACGATCGTCAGCACCAGCGCAGCCCGCAAGATCGCGCGCCGCAGCGACAATTGCGCGCCGCGAAGCCGCGGCCGCGACCACAGTCCCGCCATCGGAACGGTCCATCTTGAGACGCCGCCGGCCGGTTGAAAACGCCAACGCCCGTATTCTAAAACGGCACGCGGCAGGCGGAATGACGTAGAGAGTGCCGGCATGACAGCACCGCTACCGGCCAGCACCGCGATCGGAACCAATGCTTAACGGCGCGCGATGCACACTGCGATCGGCTTTGAAAGCGCGGCGGCGCCTATGACGGTCAAGCGGTTCATTGCGGCGGCATTGCTGTTCTGCCTTGGCGCGCTGCTCGGCTCGTGCGGCGGCGCTTCCGAGAATGGCTTTTCCAGCTTTGTTGCCGATCATTGGCCGCAATGGGCCGGCGGCATGCCCGACGACGTTCCGCCACGGCCGGGCGCGCCGGGCTACCAGCAATTCATCGCCCACGGGCAAGCCGGCGAAGACGCGGCGGCGTCCGCGACCGGCGCACCGCCTGCGGCGGCGGCTGCGAAAACTCAGGCCCCGGCGGCGCCGCTCGTCCCGGCCGTCCCGGTCGCAACCGCCCCGTCGGTCGCACCCACCGCGCCCGCCGGCAACCGGCCGTCCGAAGATTCCAGCGTTGTGCCGGGCGGGCTTTATTAGCCGCATTACGCCACGCCGGCGCGCAACAGATCGTGCAAATGCACGATGCCGATCGGCCGCTCCGCTTCAACGACGATGAGCGCCGTGATTTTCGACGAGTTGAGCAGTTGCAACGCCTCGCTCGCCAATTGATCGGCGCGAACCGTCTTCGGCGACGGCGTCATGACGGCATCGACCGGCGCCTGCAACAAATCGGCGCGCATATGGCGGCGCAAATCGCCATCGGTGATGACGCCGGCGAGCTTGCCGTCTCGGTCGGTGACGGCGATGCAGCCGAAGCCCTTGGCCGACATTTCCACGATCGCTTCCGCCATCCGTGCGCCGCGCTCGATCAGCGGCACGGCGGCGCCGGGATGCATGATATCGCCGACGAATTTGAGTGCCGCGCCGAGCCTGCCGCGCGGATGAAAGACGCCGAAATCGACCGCGGTGAAGCCCCGGCTTTCCAGGAGCGCGATGGCCAGCGCATCGCCGAGCGCAAGCTGCATCAGCGACGAGGTGGTGGGCGCGAGATTATGCGGACAGGCTTCGCGCGTCGCCGGCAGCGCCAGCACGATGTCGGCGGCCTTGCCGAGCGTGCTCTCGGTATTCACGGTGATCGCGATGAGCACGATGCGGAAGCGGCGGGAATAATTGATCAGGTCCTTGAGCTCTTCAGTCTCGCCCGACCACGACAGCGCCAGCATGACGTCGTCGGAGGTGATCATGCCGAGGTCGCCGTGGCTGGCGTCGGCGGCGTGCACGAAGAATGCAGGCGTGCCGGTCGAGGCGAGCGTCGCGGCGATCTTGCGCGCGACGTGGCCGGACTTGCCCATGCCGGTCACGATCACCCGGCCGCGCGCGGCGCGGATGGTGTCCACGGCGGCGACGAACGGAGCGCCCAGGCCATCGGACATAGCCGCGGCCAGCGCGGCGACGCCCTCGGCCTCGGTGTCGAGCGTGCGCAGTGCCGAGGCGATCGCGGAGTGCGCAGTCGGCCTCGGCTTGCCGGCGTCGGACGACCTCATTTTCGCGCGTGACCCCACTTGAAACCCCCGAACTGCGGCAACGGCGGACCGCCGGAACCGCCGCTAAGCTTATTTTCCCCAGGCCGCAAAAGCATCGGCAAAAGCGCGATCGCCGGGCGCGCCTTTTTCCAATGCCAGGATGGCGCGGCCGCCATTGTTATAGACGATCGGAATATCGAACCACGGCCGATCCTTGAGCAACTGGATATTGCGTTGCACGTCGGCGCTCACAGCGGACAGCCCGATCAGGAAGAAGCCGTTGGTGACCTTGACCGCGAGCCCGGCAAGCGGAATGCCGCGCGCCTGCTCGGAATCCTTCATCAAGACGCCGGGCACGTTGGCGATGCCGCCGCCGGAAAAGTCCGGCGGAACGTTGAACATGATTTCGATCGTGTGGCTTGCCGGCAGCGCCTGGTCGGTGTTGCGGCGCAGCGTCCAGGTCACGGTCATCTTCTTTTCCGGGATCGTGATGTCCGCCCGCACTTCGAGTTCGGGCGCAAGTCCGCTGCCGGGCGAGACCGTTTCGGTGCGCCAAACCGCGGAACCGACATATTGCCGGCCCTGCGGGTTGTTCGGATCCTCCTCGTAGAGCACGACGCGTTGCGCCACCGCGGGGGCATTTGGGTTATTCGCCGTGCCGGCGGCGGGCGCCTGTCCGGGCAATTCTTCTTGCGGCACGCGCCCAGGGAACTTGGGCTCGGCTGCGGGGGTCTGGGCGGTCTGGCTTTGGTGCGACCGCAAATGCGAGACGAATTGGTAGAGGCCGACGATGTTGGACCACTGCCATGAGATCGTCGCGGTAAAGCCGGCGATCACGATCAGCACCACGGCGAGCCGGGCAAGGCCGCGATAGGAGCGCGGCGGACGCGGTTCCTGGTAATGGTCCTCCGGTTCGCTGCGGCGCTGCGGCTGCTCGCGGATGAATGGCGGCGGCTCGTCGTCGAGATCGAAGCCGGGCTCGAGCGTGCGCAGGGCCGCCGCAGCGTCGTCGAGAACGTCGGTTTCATCGGCGCCGAACCGCGGCTCGGTGCGCTCGAGTGCGGCGGCTCATCGTCGTCGGTCAATTGCCGCGCCGCCGCGGCGCCGTAGGAATTGCGGGTATCGCGCGCCGACTGCGCCGACCGCGCCGACGCGGCGCCGAGATCGTCGACTTCGTTGACGACCTCGCGAAAGCCTTTAAGTCCTTCGCGCGCGATCGGCGAGGTGCGGGCGTTGAGAAGCCGGCTGCGTGCGCTGCCGGCAGCCGCCGGCTGCGGCGCCTCATCCGGCGCCGGCCCGCTTGGCATTCGTAACGGCGGCGGTCCGCCGCGTGGCGGCGCAGCCCGGGCGGTCTCGGCGCGCGGCGCCGGCGGCATAGTGCCGAACGCTGCGGCCGGACGGTCGCGCCGCGGCGGAACCGGCGCGGCTGGCTGCGCTGGCATTCGCGCGGTCGCCGGCGCGGAGCGCAGCGGCGCCGGCCGCTCGCCGCGCGCTTTGCGGACGCTCTCGGCCTCGACTTTCCGGATGGCGTCTTCCAACGCCAGCCGCTCGCGGGTGATGTCGGCCTCGGTGAGCGCCGGCTCGATCGAGCGCAACTGCGACACCAAGGCGGCGCGGGCGCGCTCATAAAGCGCGCGGCGCGCTTCGCCGGTGCTCGTTCCGAGCCCGTCTACGGCGCGGGCGATAAGCGGCTGATAGTCGGCCATCGTTGTGAGCTTACGCTCGGCTCCCTGCGGTTTCACCTTAGGCTTCAAACGGGTTGTGCATGAGAATGGTGTCGTCGCGCTCCGGGCTGGTCGACAATACGGCAACGGAACAGCCGATCAGCTCCTCGATTCTGCGGACATATTTGATCGCCTGCGCCGGCAAATCGGCCCACGAGCGCGCCCGCGCGGTTTTTTCGCGCCAGCCGGCGACGGTCTCGTAGACCGGCTCGACCTGCGCCTGGGCGTGCTCGCTGGCCGGAAGATAATCGATCTCGCGGCCGTCCAGGCGATAAGCGACGCAAACCTTGATCTCGTCGAAGCCGTCGAGGATGTCCAGCTTGGTCAAAGCGAGGCCCTGGATGCCGCTGGTTCGCACCGTCTGGCGTACCAGCACGGCATCGAACCAGCCGCAGCGTCGCGGCCGCCCGGTCACGACCCCGAACTCCTTGCCGCGCTCGCCAAGCATCCGGCCAATCTCATTGTTCTGCTCGGTGGGAAACGGTCCCTCGCCGACGCGCGTCGTATAGGCCTTGCAAATTCCGAGCACGTATCCGATCGCGCCAGGCCCGAGCCCCGATCCGGTCGCCGCCTGCGCCGCCACCGTATTCGAGGACGTGACGTATGGATAGGTGCCATGATCGACGTTGAGCAGCGCGCCCTGCGCGCCCTCGAACAGGATGCGCTTGCCTTCGCGGCGCTTCTGGTCAAGGAGCGACCACACCGTATCCATATAGGGCAGCACCAGCGGCGCCACGGACAAAAGTTCCCGGCGCACCTGCGCCATGTCGATCGGCTCGAGGCCGAGACCTTTGCGCAGCGCATTATGGTGGGTCAACAGCCGTTCGATCTTGCGATCGAGCGTCGCGCCGTCGGCGAGATCCATCAGGCGGATGGCGCGGCGGCCGACTTTGTCCTCATAGGCGGGGCCGATGCCGCGGCGCGTGGTGCCGATGCGCAGCGCGGCGCTGGCGGATTCACGGATGCCGTCAAGCTCGCGATGCAGCGGCAGGATCAGGACGGTATTCTCGGCGATGCGCAGATTGTCGGGCGTGACGGCGATACCCTGCTTCTTCAGCTGGGCGATCTCGTCGAGCAGCGCATGCGGGTCGAGCACCACGCCGTTGCCGATGACCGAAAGCTTGCCCGGCCGGACCACCCCCGACGGCAACAGCGACAGCTTGTAGGTGGTGCCGTTGATAACCAGCGTATGGCCGGCATTATGCCCGCCCTGAAAGCGGACGACGATGTCGGCCTGCTCGGACAGCCAATCGACGATCTTGCCCTTGCCTTCGTCGCCCCACTGGGAGCCGACCACGACAACATTTGCCATGAGGAATTGTCCCCACCAGGCCCAATGACCGCTCAGCTGGATCGGATACCGGCCGTAGCCGACCGTTCCGGATAATCGATGATGCTCTCGGAAGCAAGGAAAAGCAGCCCCCGCCGGTTGCTTGGATTCTTGCCAATTGATTGATATCACAGCGAATTCACCGTTAGCCTTGTTCGGTGACAAACCGATTAGTGCGGCCTTTCCAGGCCGGGAATGCGGCATCGGCGCCGGGCCGATTGTCGCAGCCGGGCTCGGCGGCAGTCATGCGGCGAAGCCACTGGTCGGCGGCCGCCGTCCGCGATAGCTCGTTGGCCATGCAATCGGGGGGCCACAAGCGACCTGCCGCCGCACAAGCGGCGCTCGCGCCAAGCTCAAACCGCATCGGCGGCTGGCTCGGCGACCAGCCTTATCTGTTGCTGTCGTTGACCTCGCTGTTCTGGGCCGGCAACACCATTCTCGGCCGCTTCATCGTCGGGCAGGTGCCGCCGGTGACGTTGGCCTTCATCCGCTGGACCGGCGCGTTCATTATTCTGCTGCCGTTTGCGGCGCGGCATCTCATCCGCGACTGGCCGGTCATCCGCAAGCACGCCGGACTGCTGACGCTGATCGCGTTCACCGGATTCTCGGTTTACAACACGCTCGCTTATTACGGGTTGCAATACACCACGGCGATCAACGGCCTGCTCCTGCAATCGGTCGGGCCGTTATTTGTCGCGATGTGGAGCTTCGTGCTGTTCCGCGATCGGCTGACGTTGCGCCAGGCCGGCGGCATCTGCGTCTCGCTCACCGGCGTGCTTGTCATCATCAGTCACGGCAGCCTCGCCGTGCTGCTCGGCATCGAATTCAATCGCGGCGACATCTGTTTTTTGATCGCGCTCGTGGTCTACGGATTTTATGCGGCGTTTCTGCGCAAACGGCCGGTCATGCATCCGGCGTCGTTTCTCGCCGTTGGCATGGGCTGGGGCGCCGTGCTGATGGTGCCGGCGGTGGTTTTGGAGATCGCCGGCGGCCGCACCGTGGCGTTCAACGCCGAGAGTCTCGCGACCTTCGGCTTCATCTGCATCTTCCCGTCGCTGCTCGGCTATCTGTTCCTCAATCGCGGCATCGAGCTGATTGGCGCCAACCGCGCGGCGCCGTTCATCCATCTGGTTCCGGTGTTCGGCTCGGTCATGGCGGTCGCGCTGCTCGGCGAGCAATTCCACGCCTTTCACGCCATCGGCTATGCGTTGGTGTTCACCGGGATCACGATTGCGACCAAAAAGTAGGGTGGGCAGAGGCGCGGAGCGCGCCGTGCCGACGCGGGTGACGCGCAATCAATGACATTGTGGACACGCATAGTGGGCACGCTTCGCTTTTGCGCACCCTACGATGCTGGGGCGGTGAGTTGCTTCGAGAAAAGACTCAAACCAACGCACCGACGCCTAGCCCGTCGCTCGATTTCGTTTGTCAAAATCGACGGCCATCAGGCCTCACGCCTTGCGCAGCGCCCAACACTTTTGAGGGTTTCCTGGAACAGGCTGTGCCAGCGGCGCGCAATGTTCGCCCACCGATAGTCCGGCCGGGTGGCGACACGGTAAGCAGCGACGGACATGTTGCGCAGGAGATCGCGGTCGGCGTAGAGCTTCTCAAGCGCGTCCGCTACGGCTTCCGGAGTCACAAGCTTGCCCTCCGTGAGGATCTTCTCGTTGGTCAGGGACATCGCCGGCTCGAGCATCATCGCGGCGCCATCCCACAGCTCGGCGCAAGCCGAATGGCGAGGCACGATCTGAGCGGCGCCGGTAGCGGCGTGCTCGAAATTGACCAGCCCCCAGCCTTCGCTCGTCGATGTGTTGATGCCGATCAGCGCCGCCGTGTAGATATCGCGCAGTTGCTCGACCGGAACCGATGGGATGTTATTGTCTTGCGCGGTGAGGATCAGACGATCGGCGATGCCATGGCGATTGGCGAGCGTGACGACGTTCCAGCCCGCGTCCTCCACGCCCATGTGGAGATGGAGCTTGACGCCGTCCGGCTTGCCAGCGGCGAAGAGCGCAAAACCCTTGATCGTAATATCGATGCGCTTGCGCGGCTGATTGCGGTTGGCGTTCAAGACGATAAACGGCCGGCGAAACGCCGGTTCGTCGCCATAAAGCGTGCGCAGCGCCCGCAGCCGGCCGGATGAATAGACCTCGCCGCCAACATCTTCGTCATGGGCCGGGAATATTCCGGTGTCGACACCATGAGGAATGACGTTGACGTTCGGAAAGACGAAATCGGGACGCTGCTCGCGCAACCGTGCCAGTGTCTGCTCAATCTCACCGCGGGCAAACTGCGTGTAGACGACGAAGCGATCGACGCCCTCGAGCCGGGCAAGAGTTTGCGCCTCGATCGGGCCGGCCTCGATCGGGCAGTACATCATGAGCTTGGCTTCGCGTGCCTGAGCAAGCTTGCCGAGCTGGCCCATATACTCGGCGAGCACCCAGATGTCGTTGAGCATGAAGACGAGCTGAGGCTGCAGCCGCTCGATCATCGCAGGCAGACGACCGATGCCCTGAAGATCGCCGCCGAGCTTCGCGGGATAGATTTTCCAGGCGGAATCGTGGGGATCGCCGTGATAGTTGACCCCGATGTGATGGATTTCGTAGTCGGGCTCCAGGTGCCCGAGGACGCTGTGGAGCACCCGCGCGAAACCGGTGGCCGCAACGGCGTCGCCCACCACCAGCAGACGCGGCCGGTGATGGGCGCTGTGATTTTCTGGCATGCCTGATATGGCGCGCATATCGGACGCCGCCTTGCGACGCCGATGATTGACGGAAGCGCGAACGCTCCCGCATGCGGCGTCTAATCCTCTTCGAAGGTTATAGCGACCGTCGAGGCCCCGTTGGCGAGTTGCCGGCCGATGTAACCTTTGTTGCCGTTCAATGTGATCGCTTTCACGTAGACGACGGGATTGGCTCCCGCGTTCGGGACATTAAACTCTTTGGCAGAGCCTCCGGCGACGAAGCCGGATGCGATGATCTGCGAGCCCGAGAGCGTCGTGCCGCTCGGCGTGACCAGGTAGGTCAATTGATAACTCGTGTTATTGATGACTTTCACGTCTCATCTCCCGTTATCCAGGGGTCAAGTGAGTCTCGGTCTGCAAACCGCGACTTGCGGGGGAAGAAGCCGCCAGCTTGATTCGCCGGTGGCGCACCAGGTTTTCGAGCTCTCTGAACGTATCCTCCTCTCTGCGGGCCAGAACGGTGTCCCGCATTCTGCGAAACTTGTCGTCGATGTAGCGGAACTTGCGCACGCGCGTTCCGGGATACAGACGCAGGAGCGCCTCGCGCAGCACTCCCTCGTCCTCGATCAGCGAGTTGTAGTCGACGACCTCGCCGGGCAAGGTTTCGAGCGCCTGCTCGGCACGAAGCAAGCTGTCAATGATGAGCACCTCCAGCTCCGACAATGATCGGTCATGGAAGTGGGTCGACGCGGCGCGTGCCGGATAAATCCAATGCCGCAGCCGCATGGCAGAGGCCACGTCTGCGACACGACGCCTCAGCCGAAGCACCCGCAACCCGCTCGCGGGCAACCAAGCCGAGACCGCGAACGGCTGGACAACGTCCTTGTAGGCACGGCCCTCCCGTCGCGTGACATCATTCAGGAACGCGATCACGGCCTGAAAAGATTCGGGCTCCGCGGAAGGGTTCACATACTTCACGCCCGAGTCATCGGTCGGGCCACCGTAGAGCGAGAAACGATCGTTGTTCAGGATCTCGCCGTCGGAGGTCCAGACGGGCTCATCCAGGCCGAGCGCGAGACGCGAGACGTGGTAAGCGACCGTCGAGAGAGATCGTGGCAGGGCAACAATGAACAGGGACCGAATGAGTTTTTCATCCGACAACTCGCGATCGGGATAGGTCGCTGCCGGTCGTGTCCTCTGAGCAACCATCTGGTCCCTTATGCAACCATATGGTGTTTTATACTGTATAACTACCTCTAGTTCAAGTCGCTGAACGGAGCGGCGATCTCGGGTAAACCCCAGGGATCGCATGTGAGCGGCGCGCCGCACTGCCATTCGACGATAGGACAGAGACGGCGGATCGCGCGGATCACAGCGGCAACATGAGACGCGCTACGCATCACGCGGGCGAAACCGATGGGGACAACGGCGTTGCCCACGACCAACAGACAAGGCCGCTGATTGGGCGCGGTGGTGAGTTTCTGTCTTGGTGTCCGGCCCCTCTGGGCCTGGCGGTAGATCGCTAAAACGTTCGTTTCCAACACGTTTTCTAGTACATTATGCCGGGTCAGAGTAGTATCACTAGAAAAATCAATCACTTTCGTGATCGACCTTCCGTCTCAAAACTTGAGCGGCTTGACCTGCTGCACGTTCGGGATCTGCCGCACCTTGGCGAGCACGTCCGGCGGCACCGCGCCGTCGATCTCAACGAGCGCAATGGCGTTGCCGCCGGCCGATTCGCGGCCGAGATGGAAGGTGGCGATATTGATGCCGGCTTCGGCGAGCAGCGAAGCGAAGCGGCCGACGAAGCCGGGTTTGTCCTGATTGGTGACATAAAGCATCGAGGGTGCGAATTCGGCGTCCATGCGGATGCCCTTGATGTTGACGATGCGGAGCCGGCCGCCGGCATAGACCGTGCCCGCCACCGCGCGGGTCTGGCGGTCGGTCGTCACGGTGACGGCGATCAGGCTGTCGTAATCGCCTTCGGCGTCGCGCCGGGTTTCCTCGACGACGATGCCGCGCTCCTTGGCGAGGATCGGCGCGGAGACGACGTTGACGTCTTGCAGCATCGGGCGAAGCAGCCCCGCGACCGCGGCCGAGGTCAGCGCCTTGGTGTTCATCGCTGCGACCTCGCCTTCGTAGGAAATCTGCACCTTGTTGATGCCGGTATCGGTGAGCTGGCCGGCGAACGAGCCGAGCTTTTCCGCAAGCGCCACGAACGGCCTCAGCTTCGGCGCTTCCTCGGCGCTGATCGAGGGGAAGTTCACCGCATTGGCGATGGCGCCGCGAAGCAAATAGTCCGACATCTGCTCGGCGACCTGCAGCGCGACGTTCTCCTGCGCCTCCATGGTCGAGGCGCCGAGATGCGGCGTGCAGACCACGTTGGGCAGGCCGAACAGGCAGCTTTGCGTCGCCGGTTCCTCGCGGAACACGTCGAGCGCCGCGCCGGCGACGTGGCCCGATTGCAGCGCCGCGCATAACGCCGCCTCGTCGACGAGTTCGCCGCGGGCGCAGTTGATCAGTCGCACGTCCTTTTTGGTCAGCGCCAGCGTTTCGTCATTAATGATGTTGCGGGTCTTGTCGGTCAGCGGCGTGTGCAGCGTGATGAAATCGGCGCGCCGCCACAATTCATCGAGCTCGACTTTTTCAACGCCGAGCTTGAGCGCGCGCTCGGCGGACAGATACGGATCGTAGGCGATCGCCTTCATCTTCAGCCCGATCGCGCGGTCGGCGACGATCGAGCCGACATTGCCGCAGCCGATGATGCCGAGCGTCTTGCCGAAAATCTCCACGCCGAGAAACTTGTTCTTCTCCCATTTGCCGGCGCGCGTCGAAACGTCGGCCTCGGGAATTTGCCGCGCCAGCGACAGCATCAGCGTGATGGCGTGCTCGGCGGTGGTGATCGAATTGCCGAACGGCGTGTTCATGACGATGATGCCGCGCGCGGTCGCCGCCGGAATGTCGACATTGTCGACGCCGATGCCGGCGCGGCCGATCACTTTGAGATTTTTCGCGCGCTCCAGCATTTTCGCGGTGACCTTGGTCGCCGACCGTATGGCCAGGCCGTCGAAACCGTCGATCGCCGCGGCAAGCTTGTCCTTGTCCTTGCCGAGACCGGGCTGGAAATCGACTTCGATGCCGCGATCCTTGAAAATCTGCACCGCGGCGGGCGAGAGCGCATCGGAAATGAGCACGCGGGGAGTCATGGGAAATCCTCCGGTATCAGCGCAACCAGCGCAGCATGTGGGGATAGGGCGGCACGCCCGTTGCGGCGGCCTGCCGCGGCTCGCAGCTCATGCCGTAGAGCTGTAAGAGCGGCACGCCGAAATAATGCCCGGCATTGAAGTTCTCGACGATGCTCGCCCCGCCGCCCTTGAACGCGGCGTGAAACACCACGGCCGGATCGATTTCAAGATGGCGCAGCGCGGCATAGGACCAGGCGATGGCGGTGAGCTCGTCGCCGTCGCCCGGCGACAATGTCGGCGCGTTGCGTTCGGCCGGAGCGGCGACGGCGAGATGACCCGC
This sequence comes from uncultured Alphaproteobacteria bacterium, assembly GCA_963729335.1. Taxonomy (GTDB): domain Bacteria; phylum Pseudomonadota; class Alphaproteobacteria; order Rhizobiales; family Xanthobacteraceae; genus BOG-931. The sequence continues at coordinate 28,640 of CAVSNN010000008.1, read as the reverse complement.
TTCGTGCAGGATGTCGCCGGAGTAGCTCAGGCGCGCCTCGTCGACGAAGAGCGCGCCGTCGCGAATCTGAAGCCCGGGCAGGAATGTCTTATCCGGGAGCGCGGCGGCGCGCACCTCGATGCCGATGCCCCGCACGAATGCCGCAAGCCGCTCGGTCAGCGGATCGGCAAACATGTGCGCCGAGGCCATGACGCTCAGGCCGCTTTCGCCAGCGCGTCCTTGGCGTTGGCGTAGGCCCAGTCGAGCCACAGCGTCAGCGCCTCCAAGTCGGCGCGCTCGGCGGTCGAACCGCACCAGATGCGCAGCCCTGCCGGGGCGTCGCGGTAGGCGTCGATGTCGTAGGCGACGCCCTCCCGTTCCAGCGCCGAGGCGATGCTTTTGACGAACGCCACCTGCGCCTCGGCGGCAAGCCGGGTCACCGCCGGATCGACGACTTTCAGACAGACCGAGGTGTTCGAGCGCAGCTTTGGATCGCGCGCCAGAAAATCGATCCACGGCGTCCGCGCCACCCAATCGGCGATGATCTTGGCATTGGCGTCGGCGCGGGCTTGCAGCGCCTTAAGCCCGCCGACCGATTTCGCCCAGTCGAGCGCGTCGAGATAGTCCTCCACGCACAGCATGGACGGCGTATTGATGGTCTCGCCCTGAAAAATGCCTTCGTTGAGCTTGCCGGCTCTGGTCATGCGGAAGATTTTCGGCAGCGGCCACGGCGGGCTGTAACTTTCCAGCCGCGCGACCGCGCGCGGCGAGACAATGAGCATGCCGTGTCCGGCTTCGCCGCCCAGCGCCTTCTGCCATGAGAAGGTGACGACATCGAGTTTGCCCCAGTCGAGCGCTTGGGCGAACGCCGCGGAGGTCGCGTCGCAGATCGTAAGCCCGGTCCGCTCGGCGGCGATCCAGTCGCCATCGGGCACTCGCACGCCCGAGGTGGTGCCGTTCCAGGTGAACACGATATCGCTTGCCGGATCGATCGCGCCGAGCTCGGGCAGCTCGCCGTAGGCGGCGCGCAGCACCGTCACGTCCTTAAGCTTAAGCTCCTTGGCGACGTCGCCGACCCAACCCTCGCCGAAGGATTCCCACGCCAGCATGGTGACCGGGCGCGGCCCGAGCAGCGACCACAGCGCCATTTCGACGGCGCCGGTATCGGACGCCGGCACGATGCCGATGCGGTAGTCGGCCGGGACTTCCAGCACCTCGCGGGTCAGATCGATGGCGCGCTTGAGCTTCGACTTGCCGGCTTTGGAGCGATGCGAGCGGCCGAGGACGGCGCCGGAGAGGTTTTGCGGAGTTCCAGCCGGGGCGCTTGGCGCAGGGGCCGGATGAAAAATGCGGCACGAGCGGCCGCACGGGAGGCATCGCGAGCGTCATGATCTATCCTTCCAGATAGCCGCCCCTCGGTGGGGAGGGGTGTCCCGCGGTGGGAAATAAGGAAGGTGGGCCGCGCCGTCAAGCGCGATATTGCGGCCGGTTTAGAATTTGAAGCCGACGCCGGCGCGCGCGGTGGCGAGATCGAGCGTGATGCCCTTCACAGCAAAGAAGTGCACATATTCGAACTCGCCGCGCAGGAAAACATTCTGCATCAGCGCGATATCGACTCCGAGGCCAACATCGACGCCGTACATCCAGGCGTTGCCGGTCTCGGTGTCGCCGACTTCGTAGGATGCGCAAGTCTCGGTCCCCGTGCACGGGATCACAGGATCCGTCGCCGGTATGGTTATCAGTTGACCCCCGACGATCATGGACTGTGGCGACGAGGTCGCCGTCTCCCAGGAGACGGTGGACGACGACGAGTAAGTGGCACGCCCGACGGCGAAGCCGGCAAAGCCATAGGGCAGAAAAATATTGTTCACCGCCCAACCGGCCCGCCCGCGCAGCGTGGCGTAATCGGTCAGATGCAGCGAAGCGTTGGCGCCGCCCTCGATGTCGTATTCCGTTATCGCTCCGGTCGAATCCGGTGCTTGGGTGTACGTCCGTCCCATCGGAGTGCTCGGCGCGTTGGCCGTGACATTGGGACGGGCATAGGTGACTTCGGCGCCGAGAACCACGTCCTCCCATTGCGTGTCGTAACCGGCGAAGCCGCCGAGGAATGTCGATTGGACCGTGGCGCTGCCGAGGAGTGGCCACGAGGACGGATCGAAGTCCTGCTCGACGAGGGTATCGCGCAACGCGTAGGCGAGAGGCGCCGGCGTCGCGTTGCTGAAATTGACGTTGCCGTCATCGACGCCAATGTCGCCGCCGAAATAGAAGCCGCTCCAATGCGGGTAGCTTGGCTGGGCGACGGTTTCCGGGCCGCGAAGCGCCGGGCCGAATTCCTGCGCGGCCGCGCTGGGCGCGAAAGCGCAGAGAAGCACAGCACAAAGGACCCAACGCACGGGCGCGCCCTCTCCATCCGCTCGGCGCGCATGGCCGAGTAGGCGCGATCATCAGGCATTAACCTTAATGGAGCGTTAGCCGGCCGGCCCGCCGGCGGCGCGGTCAGCCGCGGGTGGTCAGCGGCGGCTGCGGTTGCGGCAGCATCATCGGCTGCTGGTAAACCGGGGCCGGGGCGGGCTGATAGACCGGGGCGGGCTGGTAGACCGGCGCGGGCTGGTAGACCGGCGCGGGCTGGTACACCGGTGCCGGCGCCTGCATCATGACCGGCGCCGGCTGCTCGATCACCGCTGGTCCGGTGTCGACCGGGAATCTCCAGCGCATCCCCAGCATGAAGTCCTGCGAGGTCAGGTCCTGGAGCTTGTAGGTGTCGGGGATGCAGCCGCCATAGCAATAAATCTGGTCGCTGACCGAGCCATAACTGAGGTAGCGGTAGGCGAGCTCCACGGTGAAATTCTGCGTCACGTTGTAGGCGAGGCCGGCATGCAGCGCCCAGGCGAAATTCAGTTGGCTGGCATTGGTGCCGATGCCGCTGCCCGACGTGCCGATGCCGAGGTCGGTAAGATCGTCGAATGTATTGTAGGCGCCGCCGATGCCGAAACCGATAAACGGGGTCAGGCAATTCCAGGTGCCGAGGTCGATGTAAGCGTTGGCGAGGAAGATTTCGGATTTCAGGAATGCGCTGTATTGGTCTCCCAGCACGCAGCCGTTGCCGCAATTGTACATGATGAACGCATTGATCTCGCTCTTGGTGCGGTATTCCGCGGTAAAATCGAAGCGCAGCCAGCTGTTGAATTCGTAGCCCGCGCCAATGTCAAAGAAGGTGGTGTCGCCCATCGAGGCATGTTGACTGACAATCTGCACAGGGGAGTTGAGCGGATTCTGCTCGATAAACAAAGTTGGCTTCGCTGAGCATGCCGACGCCGATGTCGCCGCGCAGATACCAGGCGCCCTCAGGTTGCTCCATGACCATGAGCGGGGGTTGATAGGTCAGCTGCGGCGGCGGCGGCAGAGGTTGCGGCATGTCGGCGGCGAAGGCCGTGGTGCTCATCATGGCCGCCACCGCGGCGGCGATGCATAGCCTGACGCTCACCATCGCTCCGACCTTTCCTCGACGGGTCCGCGCGCGCAGCGGCGCACCGTCGTTGAGCGATGCGAAGTTAGGCAGCAAATGCTTAAGCGGGTCTTAACCTTAATCTTTAACCACGCTCTTTAACGATCGCGCGGCCCCGGCGACCGGCAAAACTGCCGCATGCACGACATTCGCGGCGTCGCGGTAGGCGGCGCCGGCCGGATCGGTTAAGATTCGTAAACGATTATGAAAGCGGATCGGCGGTCCGGCCGCCGTTTAGTCGGCGTCGTCGTCGAGCTCGCCGATGTGATGCTGGGCGTAGAGTTCGAGCCCGAGCTTGGAGACAAGGTCGAGCTGGGTTTCGAGGTAATCGATATGCTCTTCTTCGTCGTGCATCAGCTTCTCGAACAGGTCGCGCGACACGTAATCCCTTACCGAGTGGCAATGGGTGGCGGCTTCCTCGTACAGCGCGCGCGCCGAGACTTCGGCTGCGAGATCGCAGTCGAGCACTTCCTTGACGTTCTGGCCGATATGCAGCGGATCGAGCACCTGCATATTGGGGAAGCCGTCGAGGAAGATGATGCGCTCGACCAGCTTGTCGGCATGCTGCATCTCCTCGATCGATTCCTTGCGCCATTGCTTGGCCAGCGTCTTGTAACCCCAATTGTCCAGGAGCCGGTAATGCAGCCAGTACTGATTGATCGCGGTGAGTTCGTGGCGCAGGCCCTTGTTGAGGTAATCGAGGACACCGGGCTCGCCTCTCATGATCGTGCTCCTGCGATTGACATTATGCTTCCGCGACCGGGCGGCCGCGCCGATTATATAGCGCGCTGCCGCGCAAGCCGAAAGCAGCGTCCGCCGGGCAGGGCGCCCGGCTTCGACCCGCCAAGTAAAGATGAAGCTTCTAGCGCGCGCTGCGGCAGCACGCCGGTATCGGCGGCGGTCAAGCGCTTCGTCCATGATGCGCCGGATGGTGCGCGCGCAGCGTCCGCATTGCGCGCTGCAACCCAGGCAATGATAGACTTCGCCGGTGGTTCGCGGCGCAGCGTCGCTGCCCGACAGCGTCGCGCGCACGTCGTGGTCGGTGAGGACGTTACAGGAACAGACGATCATCGCAGAAGGCCCGGCGGCAAATTGGTTCGATCTGCAACCATCCCTAGCGCAGCCGATAATGGGTGCAAAGAAAAAACATCTTTTTATAGGTATTCTAATCTTCAAAACGAAATTCAGGTCTTGGGTAATTGTCGGTAAATCTCCGCCACGTCCGAACAACCGACCATATCCGCAACTGGCAAACCACATAGACTACGGCTCGACTGGCGTGCCGGGGCGCCGTTGCCAACGCAAAAAGCTGTGGATTACCGCCGAGTTGGCAAGCCTGCGCATGATGATCACTGGCGGCGGCCGAGATCGGCGCCGGACGGCTGGTTGCTGCTGACCGGGTGCGTCGTGCGGGATTACGCCGCGGCCTCTTCCTCGGCATCGCCGGAACGCCGGCGCCGCGAGCGCAACCGGCATAGCCGCGACGGCATGCGGCACAGATCGTCGAGCAAGCCGCCAAAGCGCTGGCCGCGCGCCAGCGCCCGGTCGAGCGCCGCCATGGTGCGCGCCAGTCCCGGATCCTCGTCATCGACCCAGTTGCGCAGGACCGAAGCGAACAAGAGCGCAAGGCCCTGGGCGCGCAGCATGCCGCGCGGTCCCGAGGCGTTGATGCCGGCGGCGGTCAGCATCCATTGCTGCGAGCGCACCGCAAGCGCGTTGAGCGCCACCGCAAGCGGCGGATTGCGGGTCGCCGAACGCATGAGCGAACGGACCGCCTCGCGGTGGGGGCGGAGCGCTTCGAGCCGGCGCATCAGCACGTCGAACAGCCGTTCGCGCGGCGGCTCGTCTTCCATGTCGTCGGCTGCCTCGGCCAGCACGGCGCGATCGATCGCCTTGATATGGGCGGCCAGGATCGCGAGCGTCGAGGGGAACTCGCCGCGCAATTGCGGAAGCGACACGCCCGCCGCCTCGGCAAGCTCGGCCAAGCCGATCTCTTCGATCCGCTTTTCGGCAAGCAGCGCGAGGAAGGCGGCGATAATTTTGTCGCGGTCGCCGGCTGGCGCGGCGGCGCCGGCGGCGGACGCGCGCGGATTTGCGGGAGGGTCTACGGGCCATGGCTTGACTCCTGACTGACGCTTCTGACTGACACCGTTAAATGTAAATGTAGGCCCGCGACCCGGACGTTCCAAGGCGGGGCGAATGTGCCGGGGCTTTAGTCCGCCAATTCGCGCGAGCGCGCGGTTGCCGCCGCAATCGCCTTGTGCATAAGCGCGGGAAGACCGTTCTCCGCCATCAGCACCGCAAGCGCCGCCGCGGTGGTGCCGCCGGGCGAGGTGACGTTTTCGCGCAAGCCCGCGGCATCGAGCGCCGATCGCCGCAACAATTCGCCCGCGCCGGCAACGGTTTCGCGTGCCAGTTTTTGCGCAAGCGGCGGCGGCAGGCCGGCCGCCGCGCCGGCTTGCGCCAGCGCTTCGGCGAGCAGGAACACATAGGCCGGTCCGGAACCCGATACTGCCGTCACCGCGTCCATCAGCGCTTCGTCCTCGATCCATTCCACCGCGCCGGTGGCGGAGAGCAGCCGATGCGCGAGTTCGCGCTGCGCGACGCCGGCGTTTCGCGGCACCGCGACCGTGATGCCGCGGCCGATCGCGGCCGGCAGATTCGGCATGGCGCGGATGAGCGCGCACGGCCGCTGCACCGCGCCGGCAAGAAATTGCAGCGTCCGCCCGGCCATGATCGACACCACGACGGTCGAAGCGCCGATCAGCGGTGTAAGCGCCGGGATCACCTTCGCCGGCCGCTTGCGGCTTGACCGCGATGACGATGGCGGCGGGATCGGCCAAGCGTTGCGGCTCGGGATTAAGCCGCAAGCCGCGGCCGGCCAGCGCCGAGATTGCCGCACTCGGCTGCGGCTCGAGAACGGCGACCTTGCCTGGGTCGAGTCCGAGCCGCAGCCAGCCTTCGAGCAGGGCGCCGCCCATTTTGCCGGCGCCGACCAGAACGGTGAGGCCGGAAAAATCGCTTAAGTCGCGACGCTCGCCGGCGCTGCTCACGCCTCGCCCGCGGTTTCGAACATGGCGGAGTCCATCGCCTGGCGCGCGGATTTTCCCGCCCAGATCACGAATTGAAACGCCGGGAAGTAGCGCTCGCAGGAATCCAGCGCGGTGCCGAGCACCGCCTCGCATTGCCGGCCCGATGCGGCCACCCCGCCGGCGAGAACCAGCGCATGGCGGAACATCACCAGGCCGTTCTGGGTCCAGACGTCGAAATGCCCGATCCACAATTGCTCGTTGATCAGCGCAATGAGCCGCTGCACGTCGGCCAGCCGCGCGTCGGGCACCTTCATGTCGAAGGCGCACGACAGATGCAGCGCTTCGATGTCGCTCATCCAGGTGAACGACACCTGATAATTGGTCCAGCGGCCGGTGACGACGAGCCCGATCTCGTCCTCGCCGGCGCGTTCGAACGGCCAGTTATTGCCGGCCGCCATATGCTCGACCACGTCGAGCGGATTGTTGCGGTGTTCGCGTGCGGTTTCGATCAGGGACATGCCGCCTCCACAGTGCCGCCAAAGCTGGAAACCAGAGTGGAAATGCGCACGCCACAGGGGACTGCACGCGACTGCGCAGGGGACCTCGCGGGACGAAGTCCGCGCCGGACCCCGCCGGCGATCGGCAGCGATTTGACGCAGGAATAACCCCCGCCCGCCGATTGACTCACGGCCGCGAATCACCCGCCGCGCCGGCCGTCCTCGGCTTGAATCATTCCTGCGGAGTCCGCGCAAGAGCCTCGGCCGCCGCCCGGCCGGCCCTTGGATGCCCTTGGATGAAGTGATTTGCGCCGCCGGCACAATGCCGGGCGTCGCCCCGTCCACAACCCGCGCTGCGACAGGTTGACTCAGGGGCGATCTCTTCATCCGGCGCCGTTTTCACGGGGGAGGATGAAAAGCGGCCGCGTCACGCGCAGGCGAGGATGCTTCTAATTGAACAGGCTCGACACCGATTCCTCGGCGGCGGTGCGGCTGATCGCTTCGCCGATCAGGGTGGCAATCGACAACACGCGGATATTTTTGGACTCGGCGACGGCCTTGGTGGGCTGGATCGAGTCGGTGATCACCAGTTCCTTCAGATGCGAATTTTCGACCAGCTCGATCGCGCCGCCGGAGAGCACGCCATGGGTGATATAGCCGTAGACTTCCCTGGCGCCTTTTTCGAGCAACGCATCGGCGGCGTTCACCAAAGTGCCGCCGGAATCGACGATGTCGTCGACCAGAATGCAGATGCCGCCGTCGACCTCGCCGATGACGTTGACGACCTCGGACTCGCCCGGCTGCTCGCGCCTTTTGTCGATGATGGCGAGCGGCGCATCGATGCGCTTGGCAAGGCCGCGCGCGCGCACCACCCCGCCCACGTCCGGCGACACCACGATCACCTTGCCGAGATCGAAGCGCTCCTTGATGTCGCGCATGATGACCGGCGCGGCGAACAGATTATCGGTCGGAATATCGAAGAAGCCCTGGATTTGGCCGGCGTGCAGGTCGAGGGTCAGCACCCGGTCGGCGCCGGCGCGGCTAATGAGATTGGCGACGAGCTTGGCCGAAATCGGGGTGCGCGGCCCGACTTTGCGGTCTTGGCGGGCATAGCCGAAATACGGGATCACCGAGGTGATGCGCCGCGCCGAGGCGCGCCGCAGCGCGTCGATGATGATCAGCAATTCCATCAGGTGGTCGTTGGCGGGAAACGAGGTCGACTGGATGACGAAGACGTCGGCGCCGCGCACGTTTTCCTGGATTTCGACGAAAATCTCCATGTCGGCGAAGCGCCGGACCACAGCCTTGGTCATCGGCGTGCCGAGGTAGCGGCCGATCGCTTGAGCCAGCGCAGGGTTGGAATTGCCGGCGACGAGCTTGATCGCTCCGTTGTTGCCCGCCATTCCCGCTCTCCTGCGCGCGTGCCTGAGGCTGTCGCCGACCTGATACAAGCCGGTTACCGGGCTGGCAACATGATTTAGGGCCTTGTCCCCGCAGGATTTTTTGGCCGCAAGCCGGGCGACTTGTGCTATTATATCGAAGCCAAGGAAGAGCCATGCCCGGACCGGCCCGCCTGACCGACGCAGAGCTTGCCGAGATTTGCCGCCGCCGACCCGGCGTGCGGGCCTCGCTCGCCTGCGAGAGCATGCACCTGACCGCCGAAGAGGAAGCGCTGTTCGATCAGATGGAGCGGGAACGGCTTACCGCCGACGAGCGGGCCGCACGGATTACGCAATTGAGCCGCGCGAAGCGCTGCCAGAGGGCTCCCGCTTCGGCCTGATGGATCATCCCTATTGCTATCCGGGCACGGACGTTTACCGGAACAAGGAAAATCTCCAAAACAAGGATGAGCTTGACGATTTCGAGCGGCAGCATTCCGCGGACAGATTATTGACGCTGTCGCACGACTTGCCGATCACGGTTGACGGGTTTCGCGAAATTCACCGTTACATATTGCAAGATGTTTACGATTGGGCCGGCGAATACCGAACGGTCACGACTGGGCGAGGTGCCCCATTTTGCAGGGCTGAATTCATCGCCGGTGAAATGGACAAGCGTTTCGCGATAATCAAAGCGGAAAATAATTTGCGGGGGCTCACGCCCGCCGCGTTCGCGGCGCGCGCCGCCGAACATAGCTGCGAGCTCAACGCCATTCATCCCTTCCTCGACGGCAACGGCCGCACGCAACGCGCTTTCCTGGAAGTGCTCGCCAAACAAGCCGGTCATCGGATCGATTTAGCACGCATCGATCCCGACGCCTGGAACGAGGCCGCCAAGATGAGTTACTACACGCAGGAATATCGCTTAATGCACGCCATCGTCGCCGGTGCGCTGGTCGAGCGCGGATAGTGTGGGGGCGAATGGCGAATAGGGAAGAGGACGAACGCCGAAATAGCGAATGGCGAATAAGGACGGGATTTCATTGCAAATCCCTATTCGCTACTCGCTATTCGCTATTCGCTACTCGCTACTCGCTACTCGCTACTCGCTATTCGCCGACCAGCGCGATGGCATTGACGTGGCGGCCGTAATCGGCTTCGGCGCGGTGGGTGGCGCGGCGATAGCTGAAAAACCGCGCCGGAGTCGGCATAAGTGCAAAGTCCGAGATCCTCGACGCGGCCGATGCCGGCGCGTTTAAGCCGCGCCGCGACATAGCCGCCGAGATCGAACAGAGCATGGCCGTCGCGCGGCGCCGGCGCAAAGAAGCGGTTGCTGGCGCGGTCCTTGGCGGCAAATCGCGCGATCAGATCGGGGCCGACCTCGTAATTGGATTGCCGGATCATCGGCCCGATGGCGGCGCGGATGTTGCCGCGCGCGGCGCCGAGCCGCTCCATCGCTTCGACCGTCGCCTCGATGACGCCACCGAGCGCGCCGCGCCAGCCGGCATGCGCGGCGCCGATCACCCGCGCCTGCGGATCGGCGAACAGAACCGGCCCGCAATCGGCCGTGGTGACGCCGATAGCGAGCGCGCGCATGCGGGTGACGATGGCGTCGGCGCGCGGACGAGCATCGCTCGTCCACGGCGTCTCGGCGACGACCACGTCGGGCGAGTGAACTTGATAGGCGGTGAGCAAGCGGGCCGGCTCGACGCCGAGCGCCGCCGCCATGCGCGCGCGATTTTCCGCGACATTGCCGGCGGCATCGCGCGAGCCGATGCCGCCATTGAGGCTTGGCATAAACGCCGCTCGGAAACGCCGCCGGCGCGGGTGAAGAACGCATGACGGATGCCGGTCAGCGCCAATGAGGAAGCCTCGATCATCATGACGGTGTCTCAAATCCGGGAAGCGGACCGAGTTGCGGCGCGGCGATGGCGATCGCCTTGAACAATTCGCCCATGCCGTGCGCGCCGTCCGCGATCAGCCGCGAGAACGCGAGCTCGATGTCGGCCGCTTGGTGCGGCGGCGCGCCCGCTTTAAGCGCCGCGGCGCGTTGTCTCGATGCCGAGCCGCAGGAACAGGTCGCGCTGCCGGATCGGCCCGTGAATGCGCGCACCCATGCTTTCCGCGCACTGCGCCAGCGCCTCGAAATCGACATGCGCGGTCAAGATCGGCGTGGCCCGGCGCGCGCAGCGGATCGGTAAAAGAGTGTCCGACGACGGCTTGCAGCGTGTCGCCCAAGCCGTAATGGGCATGACCGTAGTCGATGATCAATGCCGCGCCCTCGTTGCGCACGCGCTCGCCCCAGTTCGAGCGCAATATCGTCGGCGCGCCATTCATAGATCTGCGCCCGCCGGCGGCATCACGCAATCCGCGCGGCATCGCCGCTTCGAAGAACGGCAACGGCTCGCGCGCCGCGCCGATAACAAACTTGCCGTCGGGCGCGATGTCGACGACGCGTTCATGCCAGCCGTCGTCCTGTTTGACCGCCTGGTGAACCGGCAGCGCATCGATGAACTCGTTGGCGATGATGATGCTGGGGCCGCCGGGAACCTCTGCGAGCGCAGCTGTGCCACGAGCATCGGCAGGCCGAGATCTTGCAGCCGCCGCTCCTGGACCTGCTGCAATGCCGGGCTGATCTCGACCAAATGCAGCACGATCGCGTCGCGGAAGCCTTTGACGACCTTCGCCGCCCGCAACGCGTCGTGCATCAAAGTGCCGCGCCCGGGCCCCAGCTCGATGACGCGCACGTTTTCCGGCTCGCCCATTTGCCGCCAGACCGACGCCATCCATAATCCGATCAACTCGCCGAACATCTGGCTGATCTCGGGCGAGGTGATGAAATCGCCGCCGGCGCCGAGCGGGTCGCGGTGATGTAATAGCCGTATTGCGGATGGGTCAGGCACAGCCGCATATATTCGGCGAGCGGCATCGGCCCGGCGACGGCGATGAGCCGGCGAATTTCGCTCTCCAGCGGTGAGCGCTCGTCAGCCATCTTTCGTCGTCGGTGCGCGCGTCAAGGCGACGGCGAGGACGGCAATGCCGGCCAGCATCAGCGGAATGCACAGCAGCATTCCCATGGTCAGGCCGCCCCATAAAAAGCCGAGCTGCGCATCGGGCTCGCGAAAAAATTCGCAGAAGATGCGCGCAACGCCATAGCCGAGCGCAAACGCCCCGGTGACGACGCCCGGCCGCTTGAGCGCGCCGGCGCGCATCAACAGCCCGAGCACGACGAACAGCACGATGCCCTCCAGCGCCGCCTCATAGAGCTGGCTGGGGTGGCGCGGGATCGGACCGCCGTTGGGAAACACCATGGCCCACGGCACGTCGGTCGGCCGGCCCCACAATTCGCCGTTGATGAAATTGGCGATGCGGCCGAGAAACAGGCCGATCGGCGCCACCCCGGCGGTGACGTCGCCGAGCGACAGCATCGGGATGTGCCGGCGCCACGCGAACAGCACGATGGCGACCACGCAGCCGGCGACGCCGCCGTGAAACGACATGCCGCCGTTCCAGAGTTCGAAAATCTGCAGCGGGTGCGCCGCGAAAAGCGGGAGATTGTAGAACAACACGTAGCCGGTGCGGCCGCCGAGGATGATGCCGAGCGTGATCCAAATCACGAAATCGTCGAAGTCGAGCACGGTGAACGGCGCCGGGCCGCCCCACAACCGCTCCGAAGCAATGATGGCGCGCGCATAGAACCAGCCCGCAATGATGCCGACGATGTAGGCCAACGCGTACCAGCGCACCGCGAACGGCCCGATGGAAATCAGGATCGGGTTGATCGCGGGATACGGGATGACCGGCAGAACGAACATCGACTGGGCTTCCGTTAAAGGCGCACCGAGCCCCTTGCGGGCGCGCCGCACCATCGCCATTGTCTCGACGCATAGCAAGCGGGGCCGGCGCGATCTGCGCCGGCAGGCTGCGGAGGCGCGCCATGGTGCAGACAACGAACCGGTTCTTCGACGAAGTCGCCCGGTTGATGAACGATGCGGCCGGCGTCGCCCAAGGCGTGCGGCGCGAATTCGAGACGCTGTTCCGCAGCCAGGCGGAGCGCTATCTTGCGCGATCTCGACGTGGTCAAGCGCGAGGACTTCGAAGCGGTCAAGGATATGGCGCGGCTTGCGCGCGAGGAGAACGAGGCGCTCAAGGCCCGCATCGCCGCGCTCGAAGCGGCGCTCGCCGCCAAGAAGCGACCGCGGCACAACTCCGGCGCAACCGCCCCCGAGCCGCAAGCGCAAAATGCCCCGCCGTCGGGCGCAAGCGCCGCGGCGGAGTCGTTGCCGCCGGAGCCGCCGCCGGATGGCACCGCCGGGCCGAGCGATCCGGGCCGCTTCTGAGCCGGCGCTTGCGGCGCGCCGCGCATTCCTTGTTTTTCAAGACTTGCGCCGCTATAGAAGCCGCGGCCGCGGCCGCGGCACCGGCATCCGCCGCGGCTGACGCGGATTTCCCTTGCATGACAAGGCTTAAGACGAGGATCACGCATTATGGCGACCGTCAATCTGATCAAGGCGGCGGCGCGTTCGCGGGCCGGCAAGGGAGCCGCCCGCGCCGAACGTCGCGCCGGCCGCGTGCCCGGAATTATCTATGGCGACGGCAAGCCGCCGCTGCCGATCTCGCTCGATTACGCCGATTTGCGCCAGCGCATTTATGCCGGCCATTTTCTCACGACCATCCATGACGTCGAGGTCGACGGGGTGAAGCACCGTGTGATCCCGCGCGATTTCCAGCTCGACGCCGTGCGCGACCTGCCGCTGCATGTCGACTTCATGCGGCTTGGGCGAGGGCGCGACGATCCGCGTCAATATCCCCATTCACGTGCGCAACGCCGACCAGTCGCCGGGCGTCAAGCGCGGCGGCACGGTCTCGATCGTCACCCACACCGTCGCGGTGCGCTGCCGCGCCGACGCCATTCCGGCCGGCATCGACGTCGACATCGGCGAGCTTGAAATCAACCACTCCAAGCATCTGAGCGATATCACGCTGCCGCGAAGGTGTGCGCGTCGTCGAACGCCGCGACATCACCCTGGTCACGGTGGTGCCGCCGTCAGGCTATGCGGAAGAGATGAAGGCGCTGGCCGAAGCGGCCGCCGCCGCGGCGGCCGCAGCTGCCGCCGCCGCCGCGGCCGGCGTGCCGGCCGAAGGCGCGGCTCCAGGCGCTCCCGGTGCGGCGCCCGGTGCCGCTCCGGGCGCCGCTCCCGGCGCGGCCCCGGCGCCGCGCCGCGCTGCCGCCGCGCCCGAGAAGAAGTGAGGTTCCGCACTGTCGCGGGACGACGCCGATGCTGCTCCTGGTCGGACTGGGAAATCCGGGAGCGCGCTATGTCGGCAACCGGCACAATATCGGCTTCATGGCGGTGCAGGCAGATCGCCAAGCGCCACGGCATCGGACCGTGGCGCCGGCGCTTCCAGGGCGTTGCCTGCGAGGGGCCGATCGGCGCCGAGCGCACGCTCTTGCTGCTGCCCGGCACCTATATGAATGAATCCGGCCGCGCCGTCGCCGAAGCCGCGCACTTCTACAAGCTGCCGCTCGCCGACATCACGGTGGTGCACGACGAGATCGACCTGCCGCCCGGCAAGGTCAGGGTCAAAATCGGCGGCGGCATCGCCGGCCATAACGGCTTGCGCTCGATCACCGAGCATATCGGCAATGACTACCGGCGGGTGCGCATCGGCGTCGGCCATCCTGGCGACAAGGATTTGGTGCAGCATTACGTGCTCAGCGATTTCGCCAAAAGCGAGCGCGGCTGGGTCGAGGCGTTGATCGCCATCATCGCCGACAATGCCGAACTGATCGTCCGCGGCGAGGACGCAAGCTTTCAGAACAAGGTCCACCTCGCCATGGCCGCGAAGGGATTTGGCGAGGCGGCGAATTCCCACTCCAATACCGACAAGGCATGAATCGCCGTTTGACAGGTGAATAAATCTCCATGGGCTTCAAATGCGGCATTCTCGGCTTGTCCAATGTCGGCAAGTCGACCCTGTTCAATGCGCTGACCGCGACCGCGGCGGCGCAGGCCTCGAATTATCCGTTCTCGACCATCGAGCCGAACGTCGGCGAGGTCATGGTGCCCGATCCGCGGCTCGAAGTGCTCGCCAAGCTCGCTAAATCCGCCAAGATCAAGCCGACGCGGTTGACCTTCGTCGACATCGCCGGCCTGATCAGCGGCGCCTCGCGCGGCGAAGGCTTGGGCAACCAGTTTCTCGCCCATGTGCGCGAGGTCGACGCCATCGCGCATGTGGTGCGCTGCTTCGTCGACGCCAACGTCGCGCACGTCGCCGGCGCCATCGACCCGGTCGCCGACATCGATACCATCGAGACCGAACTGATGCTCGCCGACCTCGACAGTCTGGAACGGCGGGTCGACGGCCTCGGCAAAAAAGCCAAAGGCGGCGACAAGGACGCGCAGGAGGCCAGAGAGACGCTTGATCTCGCCAATCGGGCGCTGGCGCTGTTGCGCGACGGCAAGCCGGCGCGCCTGGTCGAGCGCCGCCCCGAGGAAGAGAAAGCCTTTCGCATGCTCGGCCTGTTGACCGCGCTGCCGGTGCTCTATGTCTGCAATGTCGACGAGGCCGCGGCGGCGACCGGCAACGACTTTCTCGCGCCAGGTCGAGGCGCGCGCCAAAGCGGAAGGCGCGGCCTGCGTCGTCATCTCGGCGAAGATCGAGGCGGAAATCGCCGTGCTGGCGCCGAACGAGCGCGACGAATTTCTAAACGCCATGGGACTGAAGGAACCGGGCCTCGACCGCCTCATTCGCGCCGGCTATGCGCTTGCTCGATCTGATCACCTATTTCACCGCCGGCCCCAAGGAGGCGGCCGCCTGGACCATTACGCGGGGCACCAAGGCGCCGCAGGCCGCCGCCGTCATCCACTCCGACTTCGAGCGCGGATTCATCCGGGCGGAAACCATCGGCTACGACGATTACGTGACTTACGGCGGCGAAAACGGCGCGCGCGACGCCGGCAAGATGCGGCTCGAGGGCAAGACCTATGTCGTGGCGGACGGCGACGTCATGCACTTTCGTTTCGCGACATAGCGGAAAACCAGGCAACCGGCAACAGATATCAGATTTCAGGTATCCGTCGATCCGCCCTCGGTCGTCCTGTACGTCACATTCCTGTCCGCGATTCCTGATCGCGCCGAGATGCTCGTTGATGCGGAACACGATGAGCACGAATTCGGCGATGATGCGCGCCAGGATCACGCCCATGGCGGCGCCGAGCAGGCTGACGATGAGAAAGATCATGCCGACGAACGGATCGTACGCCATGGTCGTGAGCGAACTCACCGCGCCGGCGAAGCCGAGCAGGATGGAAATCACGACGGCGAGCCAGTAGAACACCTTGATCACGGTGGGCGTCACGAACCGCTCCCACTGGAACAGGTCGCCGAGGCCGAACATGATTCCTCCTCGCAAAGTCCGCGCGCGATTCCGGTTTCCGGCCGCAGACTGCACCCCGCCATTGCAGCGGTCAATCGAGCGATCGCGAATTGACGGCTTCCTCGCCGGCGGCCGATACTCTAGGGACGTGCAGCAAACGTTACCGCAGGTCGCGCCATGCGCAGGCTCCATCTGGGAGGATTTCGACGGCGCTGGCGCCGCAAATGTCGCCCGACCAGCGGCGCGCCGTCGTCGATCGCCGGCGCGGCGCATGCGCTGCACGACGGCTACACCGATCTCATCTACATCGTGCTGCCGCTGTGGCAGGCCGAATTCGGCCTGACTTATGCGGCGCTCGGCGTGCTGCGCGGCGTGTTCGTCGGCGCCATGGCGAGCTTGCAAATTCCGGCCGGCTTCGTCTCCGAACGGTTCGGCGCCGCCGGCGTCTCGCGCTCGGCACCGCGCTCGCCGGGCTCGGTTATTGCCTTGCCGGCGCCTCGCACCGGCTTTGCCATGCTGCTCGGCGCGCTGTTCGTCGGCGGCATCGGCGCGAGCACGCAGCATCCGATCGCCTCCGCGCTCGTCGCCCGCGCCTTCGCCGGACCGCGTTCGCTCAAAGCGCTCGGCACCTACAATTTCTGCCGGCGATCTCGGCAAGATGACGGTGCCGGCGACGCTGTCGCTGATGTTGCTGGTCGATGGCGTGGCGGCCGGCGCTGGCGCATTCTCGGCAGTCTCGGTCTGTCGTCTGGCGGCGGTGATCTTCTTTGTCACGCCGCGCTACGATGCGCGACGCGCGATCGGCCGAGCCGCGATGCCGCGACAACTGCGGCGCCGCAGCGCACGCGGCATCCGTTCGCGTTCCTCCTGCTGCTTACGATCGGCATCGTCGACAGCGCCACGCGCATGGGCTTCCTGCTGTTTCTGCCGTTCGTGCTGAAGGACAAAGGCGCGAGCCTGCAAACCGTCGGCCTGGCGATGACGCTGGTTTTCGCCGGCGGCGCGGCGGGCAAGCTCGCCTGCGCCTTCATCGGCGCCCGCATCGGCGCGATCGCAACGGTGTGGCTGACCGAAGGCTCTACGGCGGCGGGAATTCTGGCGCTGTTGCCGCTGCCGCTCGACGCCGCGCTGGTGCTGCTGCCGGTGATCGGCATCGCGCTCAACGGCACCTCGTCGGTGCTGTACGGCTCGGTGCCCGATCTGGTGGCGCCGCAATGGCGTCAACCGCGCGCTGAGCATTTTTTATACCGGCACGATCGGCTCCGGCGCGATCGCGCCGGTGCTGTTCGGCCGCGCCGGCGACGCGCTCGGGATATGGACGGCACTCACGCTGGTCGCCGCCTTCGTGCTCATCACCCTGCCGATCGCGGCGCTGTTGCGCGGCGCTCTGGCGCGCGAATACGGTTCCGAGGCGGCGTGAGCGCGTCAACATTGCGGCGGCGGAACGTTGCCGCGTTCCCGAACGGCGGATTGCCTCATCCTGTTCCGCCAAGCGGAACGCTCGACGTGCAGTGGCGTTGGTTCTGTGGCTCGGGCCGGTGTCCCGTCGCGCCCGAACCGCTCTGCACATGGAGTACGCCATGAAATTCCCGATTTCCTGCACCGCGCTCGGTCTGGCGCTGGTCGCCGGCGCACCGGCCGCGCAGGCGCAGACGGTGATCACGCGCGAGATCGTCGACCAGCCGGTCGAGACCGTGATCGCCCAGCAGCCGACCGAGACCGTGGTCGCGGAGCAGCCGCTGGTAACGGTGCCGGCTGCAACGGTCCTGCAACCGGAAACGGTGCAAACCACCGAGACGATACGACCTCGGCCCGTCCGGTTGCGAACCGGACGCCGCCGAGTTCGTGACGACACGGACGATCACGCGGCGCATCGTCCCGGCGCCGACCGTGGTCGCGCGCACCGTGACGGCGACGCCGCGGCCGCTTTATGACGAATTGCTGCCGGCGCCGATCGCGGCCGTTCCGCAGCCGCTTTATGATGAGGTTCTTCCTGCGGCACCCGCGCCGGTGGTCCGCTCGCGCCGTCGTGAACGCCGCTGGGCGGTGGTGGCCACCGAGCCGTTTATCTATCGCTATGTCTATGAACCCAACCGCATCTTGGTGATCGATCCCAACACCGGTATCGCGGTGCAGGCGATCCCGCGCTGAAGCCGCGCTGGAAGAAGCGAACCGGCAGGTTATGACACGCGCGCTGCGGTCTCATTTGCGCAGCGCGCGTGATCGTTGAGCGAAATTGGAGCGGGCCCTACCGAGCGCCGCGTCCCGACCGCCGCCAAGCTCCCCAAATCTACCATGGCAGAGAATAAGATCGTGCCGGTCGATCCGACCAAGATGCGCGTCATCGATGTCGCCGGACCCACGCCGGCGATATAATCGGAACTCGGCGGTTCGTCGCAGCAAATCCGCTGATTTTCGCCGATTTGGCCCCTGAAATCGGACAAAACGGGTGGGCCAGCCCAATTTGGGTCTGAACAAGGCACCGCACAACCGCAGGAGGCACCGGCGGCAAGCGATTTCGATTATACACACAACTACCACGGACACCCGTAAATATCACAATTACGGGCAATAGGTGTTTCTGCCTAAATTATCATGAGTCCAATGCGAAATTAGTCAGTTGCGGCCTCCTACCACCCGTACTGATGGGGCCGACGCCATCGATACGGGGAGACCGCTCTTGCGCCGACGGCCCACGTTCAAAAGCAAGCTGACGGCTCGGGAGAGCGAAGTTCTCCGTTGGGTGGCGAACGGCAAATCGGCTAGGGAAATCGGCGAAATTCTCGACATCGCCAAACGAACCGTCGACGAGCACGTGCAAACCGCGGTGCGAAAATTGGGCGCCGTGAATCAGGACCCATGCCGTCGCGATCGCGCTGCGGGACGCTATCATCAAGTTGTAGTCCACAACTTATAAAACCGTCACAAATGCCAATTTCCGAAACCACGCATTCGTGCCAAAAATTCAACGTCGGGTCTGCGATTTAGAGAAGGAAATTCTCGGTCGACCCGTTCGGTGACCGGCCCTGTGTGAAGCCGCTCGCGCAATGCGCCAAAGAGAAAGTTCCTGCGCAATGTCTACGCAGCCGCCGTGCAAGACCGCGATGGTTATCGGAGTTCGGCCAATGACTGTAAGGCCAAGCGAAAATCAGTTGCGGATCGGCGGCGCGTTGCAATCGAGTCGATCCCTGGACGTCGAGGCCCTTGCCGCGCGCTATGGCGGGGTGACGATTTTGCGGCTCAAGGCCGGCGCGCGGATCTACCGCCAGGGCGAGCCCGCCGACGCCATGTTTTACCTGCAGCACGGACAGGTTCAGATCACGGTGGTGTCGAGCCACGGCAAGGAAGGCAACCTCGGCGTTCTCCACGGCGGCAGCTTTTGCGGCGAAGGTTGCCTGCTCGGCAACCGCGTCCGCGTGGCGACGGCGGTCTGCCTTGCCGACAGCGTCGTGGCGCGGCTGGAACGCGGCAACGTCATTCGCGCCATCCGCAGCGACCCCGCGATCGCTGAATTCTTCGTCGCCTTCGCCCTGCGGAGCTTGTTCCGCCTAAGAGAAAACCTGATCAGCCAGCTGTTCGATTCGAGCGAGCAAAGGCTGGCACGCGCGCTATTGCTCCTGGCCAATCACGACGGAGACTTCGGGGCCGACGATCTCATCAGAAACATCGACCAGGAAAGTCTCGCCCAGATGATCGGCACGACGCGCTCGCGCGTCAATCAGTTCATGAACAAGTTTCGCAAGCTGGGCTATATCGATTACGATTGCGATGTCATCGCCGTGCACCGATCCTTGTCGCACTTCGCGCTCGGCAAAGACACGTTTGGTGCGCCCGATGACGACATCGCCGTCGCGTGTTAGGGCGCGATCGTGAGCAAAAACCCGGCCGCCGGTGGCGTGCCACCGGCAGCGGTCATATCGTGCTGCATCGCTCGCCGTCGAATATTCTCCTGCGTGACGTTCCGTTTGCCTGATCCGGCAATCGGGTAGGCCCATCGCCGCGGAAAAAAATCGGTCAGGTTTTTCCCGACCGACATGCGCTCAAACCTGCGAGCCAGACATACAAACAAATCATTAGCAACATCCCCTCGTGTTAGTACCTACGCAAATCCCGTATTGATTGTACAATTTTGAACAGCGAGATTGCGCTCGTCGTGTCACATCTCGTGCAAGGGTCAGTGAGGTTGTCGTTTGCGTGAAAAGATCACGGCACGGGAATACCGGTTCGCGCCGATCACATGCGATAGAGATCACATTACGCTCTCGGAGAACATCATGCCTTCTACGATCGTGAAACGATCCATCATCGTCGCCGGACATCAGACCAGCGTCAGCTTGGAAGACGATTTCTGGAACGGACTGAAGGAAATCGGCAGGCTCCGCAACAAAACCCTGGCCGATCTCGTCGGCGACATCAACGAGCGGCGGCGCAACGGAAATCTGTCGTCCGCGATTCGGCTTTTCGTTCTCGACCAGTTTCGCGCGCGGCCGGCGATCATTGCCGTGGATGCGCGCGGGATGCAATGCGAATCGCTGCGATAGGCCGGAACGGCGCCGCCACTCGAACGGATGGAACTATGACCGAAGTCCTCATTGTCGACGACGACTACAACATGCGCGAGGCGTTATCGGCGATCCTGCGCAATGCCGGATACCGCACCGCGGCCTTTGTCGACGGCCGGTCCTTCGTTCGCCTGGCGCGCGACCAAAGCCCCGCCTGCGTCCTTCTGGATTTGTGCATGCCCGGCACGTCGGGGCTCGACGTGCTCAGGGAACTCGACGCCAGGAACTATCCGGCGCCGATTCTCATCATTTCCGCGCAGGAGGACGTGTTGAACGTCGTCCAGGCGATGCGCAACGGCGCGTTCGACTATCTGGAGAAGCGCCTCGACGCCGAAAGCATCGTCGCGCGCGTCGGCGACGCCATCGAAGCATGGAAGCAGCATCGCGAACGCGACGAACCGCCGATGACGCTGTCGCCGACGATCCGCGGCTACTATCAGCTGACCCGCCGCGAGCGCGAAGTTCTGGCGCAGATCGCGGCGGCCGCATCGAATAAGGAAACCGCGAGAATTCTCGGCATAAGCCCGCGCACGGTGGAAATCCATCGCGGTCGAATCATGCACAAGCTCGGCGCGAAAAATTCCGTCGATCTCATGCGCATCGTCATGAACGACGGAACCAGACACCGCGAGACCACCGACGGCGCAAGCTCGCTTTCGCCGTAACGCAATCGGCCGCCGTGTTCCCGGAGTGCGGATGTTATACGCGACGCGCATGAGGCCGTTCGACGCGCGGGCGTTCGAACGATGAAACTCTCGACCCAATTGACGTTGGCGATTGTCGGCGTGGTGTTTGTCACCGCGACGGCGATCGGCTTGTTCAGCTACCACAGCGTCGAGACGGCCATACTTCCGGGCCAATTGGAGCGCGTCGAGATGCGCGTTCAACTGCTGGCAAACCAAGTCGAAGCGTTTGTCGGCGCCGCGCGCGCGGATGTCGCCGGTTTCCATTCGACTGCTTTGCAAGGGATCGTCCGCGCTAGCCTCGCAGGCGGCATCGATCCGCGCACCGGCACCCCGCTCGACTTCTGGCGCGCGCAACTGGCCAAACGCGTCGCCGCCGAACTCAAAGCAAAGCCTGCTTACACGCAATATCGCCTGATCGGCATCGCCGATAACGGACGGGAGCTCGTCCGCGTCGACCGCTCCGGCCCCGACGGCGCGATTCGCGTGGTGCCGGACGCCGAACTGCAAGAGAAAGGGGATCGAGACTATTTCAAAAGCTCCATCGGCCTCGCCCCGGGCGCAATATACGTCTCCGCGATCGACCTCAATCAGGAACAAGGGGCCATCGAAGTTCCCCATGTTCCGGTGCTCCGGGTGGCGAAAATCGTGCAAACGGCCGATGATCTGCCGTTCGGTATCTTCATCATCAATCTCGATATGCGCGCGGCGTTCGACATGGTCCGCCGCGCCGCGGCCGGGTCGCGGCACCTCTACGTCGTCAACGGAAGCGGCGACTTTCTCGGTGAGTCCCGAGGCCGACCGCGAATTCGGCTTCGAATTCGGCAAGCCTTACCGTTGGCAGGACGAATTCCCGCAATTCGCCGCGGCGCTGGGATCGGCGAGCCAGGGCGCACGCGTCATCGACGACGGCGCGGGCCGTCGCATCGGGATCGCCATGTCGTCGGTGCAATTGGCCGACGGTCCGCGGATCGGCATCATGGAAACGCTGCCGTTTTCGGCTCTTGTGGCGCCCGCCGCCGCGGCGAAACGTTTGAGCCTCGCGGTCGGCGTCCTCGCGGTGTTGGCGGCGCTTGCCGTCGGCATGGCGCTGGCGCGCTCGCTGACCCGGCCGCTGGTGCAGATGACGGCGGCGGCTGAGGGATTGTCCCGCGGCCAACAGGTGCAGGTCCCGGCCGAGTACGGCGCCGAGATCGGCATGTTGGCCCGCACCTTCAAGCGCATGCTCGGCGAGGCCGAGGACCAGGCCGCCGCGCTGGCGAAAGAAGCGGAGGGCCGTCGCCGCACCCAAGCCGCGCTGGAATGGCACGCCAATCGCGAACGGCTGTTCAGCGCCGCGGTACAATCCTCCGTCGATGCGATCCTGACCGAGACGCTCGACGGCGTCATCACCGGCTGGAATCCCGCCGCGGAGCGGCTGTTCGGATTTACCGCGGACGAAGCGATCGGCAAGAGCGTCCTTACCATCGTTCCCGAGGACCGGCGGGCGGAGTTGCAGGCGGTCCTCGGAAGAATTCGCCGCGGCGAGATCGTGGAGCCGTACGAAACCGTGCGGCTGACCAAGGACCGCAAGCCGATCGACGTTTCGCTGAGCGTTTCGGCGATCAAATCCGGCGGCGTCTCCGGCCTTTGCGTCATCGCTCGCGACGTGACCGAGAAGAAGCGATTGGACCGCCTCAAGGATGAATTCGTCTCCACCGTGAGTCACGAGCTGCGCACGCCGCTGACCTCGATTTCGGGCTCGCTCGGCCTGCTCATGGGCACTGCGGCCGCCGAATTGCCGGAACGTACGCGGCACTTGCTGGCGCTGGCGCAGTCCAACTGCCAGCGGCTGGTCAAGCTCGTCTGTAGGGCACGGCTTTAGCCGTGCCGTGATTGAACTAAAATCAATTCGGCTTTAGCCGCTGGCTGGTTGAATTGCCATTTGGCACTCATACTCTTAAGCCTGCGCCATCACAACGGTTTGGTTTTCACTCCATCTTGAAGTATCGTAGGAAGGAAGAAATTACTCGATCGATTTGACGGAGGATGCAGATGGCGGATGATTCCTGTGGACCGACAAAACCGGCGGCTTCGAGCGTGCCTGCCAAGCCCGGCGCGCGCATCGTCCATTGCGTGAAATTCGGCAAGGATATGCCCGGCCTCGAGCGCGTTCCCTGGAAGGGCGATCTCGGCAAGCGCGTCTATGAAAATGTTTCCAAGGAAGCCTGGAAAATGTGGATCGAGCACTCGAAGATGCTGATGAACGAATACCGGCTGAATCCGCTCGACCCGCAGTCGCAGAAAATCATGGAAGAGCAGATGGAGCAGTTCTTCTTCGGCGAAGGCGCGAAACTTCCGGAGGGATACGTCCCGCCAAGGGCGAAGGTAGCAGTACAGCCTCGCCTGTGCGGTTTTCGATCTGACCAGTTGCATAGACCGCATGCAGAGCTTGCTACTTAATCGTCCGGCACCGTTCCGGTCACCGGATGCTCCACCGGCAATCGCTCGGCAATCTCAAATTTCAAATGGCTGTGCGCCAGGCGCAGCGCCGCTTCCACTTCCGCCGGGCGTCTTGCCGTCGCGCGAAAATAAATCCCAGATAGCTCGATCCCTCCGGCCACGCGGCGATGAAATCGTGCAGGCGCGCCGTGATTTGCACTTCTTCGATGCCGGGCGTCGCGCGGGCCTGCTCTTCTCCTTCGACGCTTTCCAGAACTCCCGCTTCGGCACGGGAATCATCATCACGCCGGACGCCTCGTCTTCGCGGTCAAGATCGCTCCCCGGCATCCCCAGCGCGTGCCGCACCAGCAGTTCTTCGAGCAAAATTCGCTCCGGGCCAAATCGCAGCGCGCGCGAGCACAGCCCGCCGATCGGCCGCGGCGCCGCTTCCAGCACCCACGGCCCTTGCTCGTTCACGCGAAATTCCGCGTGCACCGGACCGTGCGTGAGGCCCAGCGCCCGCACCGTCGCTGCCGCGCAGTCCAGAGATGCGGTCGTAGCATTTCATCCGGCAGTCGCGACGGCGTCACGTAAATCGTCTCCTCGAAATATGGCCCTTCCAGCGGGTCGGGCTTGTCGAAAATCGCCAGAATGCGCAGCTTCCCGCGCGTCAGCAATCCTTCGACGGCCACTTCCGCGCCGGGAATGTATCGCTCCACGAGCAAGCGGTCGAGTTCCGGCTTCGTGCGTGACTTGAATTTCCGGAGATTCCAGCAGCGTCCTGATTCGCGCCACGGCCGCCTGAAATTCCTCGGCATTGTTTGCGCGGATCACGCCCTGGCTCGCCGCCAGCCGCAACGGCTTCACGACGCACGGAAATTGCACGCGCGGAAGAACTTTGTCCGAGCGTCTTGTCGAGGCGAAAGGAAAAAAATCCCGGCACGGGCAGGCCCGCGTCGCGCAGGACTTCGCGCTGGCGCAGTTTGCTGCGGCAATTTTCGACCGCTTCCGGCGAGTTGTAGGCGATGCCCAGAGCGCGCGCCGCGATACGCGGCCGTCGTGGTCGGCGCGGTCGCCCAGCGCGATCAGTCCGTCCACGGGGCGCACCAGCGATTGCTTGCACGATGCGCCGCGCGGCCTCCTCCGGCTGATCGAAGTGCAGCGCAATCGCGCCGTCCGACCAGGGATCTTCGAGCTGGTGGCAGCGGTCGCTGGCAAACACGACTTCGACGCCCAGCGCGCGCGCGGCTTCGGCGAAGCTGCGCGTCTGGTAACCCAGTTTGCTGGCGAGAATCAGTAGTCGGCTCATAGTGCGTTTCGATGCTCCAGTAGGCAGGCTTCAGCCTGTCGAATTTAGACTTCCGTCGATGCCGGCAAAACCTGTCAAAACAGACAAGCTGAAGTCTGTCCTCTACACAAACTGATCCGCCTTTGCGACTGGTTCCTTCACTTTACCGATCGAAACAAATTGGTCGTCCATCGGCTCGGCGCAGCAATACCACGGCTCGTCGAGAAACGGCACCGGCGCGCGCTGCGTCTGCGGAACGGCGATGCGCTGCGCGCAACTCGCTCGAATCCCGGCTGCCGCCTGCGCGGCGCGCCAAATGTGCGAAAAAATTTCCGTGCGCGACAGTTTCAGGCTGTCTCCGCGCTGCACAAGATCCGAAATTTCGCGCGCACAGCGCGTCCACGCGCGCATCTGCATGCTTCCACGGAAAAACCAGCGCCGCGGAATCGAACGGCCCCACCATCTCGCGCACCTCCGGCAATTCGAGCAAGCGCGAGCCCGCCGGAATCAGCAAGCGAATGGCGAGTTGGATGGGCGCGACGTTTTCGCACAGATCCTCGCTGCGCGATCACGTCCAGCAGATCGCATGTAGCCTGTCAGCGTCGTCCACGGCGTGAACGGCACGAACGTGGGCAGCAGCGTCATGCCCAATTCGCGAAATCGCGCGACCACCGCGAGAAAATCGGCGCGCGTGTGGCCCTTGTCGAATTTTTCGAGCACGCGCATCATCCACCGATTCCACGGCGCTGATCACGAACAGGCATCCGGTATCGCGCAACGTCGGCAGATGAGCGTCGTGCTTCCGCAGATGCTCGATCTTGATGGTCACGTCGTAGCTGAGCTGCGGGAATTCGCGATGCATCGCCTCGACGATCGAAAGCGCATGCGCCGGCCCGTTGAAAAAATCCGGATCGCCGAACGTGATGTGCTGCGCGCCCGCCGCCACCTGCTGGCGAATATCCTCCAGCACGACTTCGCGCTCGACCACGCGAAACGCGCCGTTGTACACCGGCACAATCGGGCAATGCCGGCAAAGATGCTTGCAGCCGCGCGTCGCCTCGGTCGAACCCGCGATGCGATGCTCGCCGCTCGGGCATCACCACGCGCGCATATTTCGCAAGCCCGGCATCCCCGCGCGGTCCGGCACCAGGAATTTCTGCCGCGCGAGCGAAATCACCGGCTCCGGCTGTTGCAGCGGCGCCATTGCCGTTCGCCGCGCCTCGTCTGCAAGCGCGCCGCAAGACTCGCGAGCCCTTCCTCGAATTCGCCGCCGAGAATCGTGCCGACGCCAAGCCCGCGCAAATACTCCTCATTCACCGGCGCATAGAGACCGTAAAAGCAGAGGTGCGCGCGCGGATTCATCGCGCGATACCGGAGCAATCAGCCCCGCCGCAAGCCGCGTGGCCGTGTGCATCGGCACGTAGAATGCGATCAAGTCCGCTGCGCGAATCGCCGCTTCGTCGAGCGCTTCGCGCGATAAGATCGAGGCAGGTAACTTCGTGCCCGCGCGCGCGCAGCCATGCCGCCGGCGACGCCAGCCGAATGGCTGCCTGCCAAGTTCGTACGTCGAGATGAGAACGATTTTCATTCCGGCTGCCGATTGTAGTCAATTGCTATTACGAAGTCGAGTGCGCAGTCTGCATTATGGCTCTGGATTCGAGAGGGGCCATGTCTCCGCTAAAAAGCCTGACGAATGAACCCTTCGGAACAGCTTTGGCCCAGCGTCCACATGGATATGCTCGTTCTCTACCTTCATCACAGTTACCTAAAACCGCGGCTGGTTTGCGTCCGTATGCTCGAATCTAGGATGTAGCGGATGGTTCTACCAAGTCGAACCACAATCTGCTCATGTACAGGAAGAGCGCCTTTGCGGGGTCAACTTTTACGGGCGCGCCATTATGAAGTTTCAAAAGCGCGCGAAAGTCACTTTCATGCTACGCAGCAGAGCCTTGCACGTCCGTTTGTGCTCTCCATTGATGTTCCCTTATCTACGCTGCGATTCGATGTTCTTTCTCTGGATACTGGGTACGTGCCTAAGCGGGATGCCTCGTGTAAGATTCACGGGACCAACGTGCGAAAGTCTCGAAGATGCACAATTTTACGGTATCAGACGAAACATGCAGGCGGATAATGTGGATATTTTCTTGGCAGTTCGTGTCCAATATTGTCAAGGCCGGTCGAAATCAAGGTTGTTAATAGAACTCATATTTTGCAGTGCGCATGGCCTCTGTTGGGCCCTTGAGTTTTTACCTCAATCGCGGCATCTACGATTTCGATTGGAAAACCTTCCTGAAAAATTTGGGTTGTTCCGCATTGTAGAAAGATGTCTACTTGTTTGCTGGTTCTCCCATGCGTCGATGTGATGCCCGACCTCGACGCCGACGGCAAGAATCGCAAACAAGATTCCAAGTTCCATTTTCCGACCGACTAGACTGCATGGATCTTTGTTGAACATCAGACGTCAGCTTCCAGCTCGTAAAGTGAATCTGTCAAGCAATTGCGTTCCTCAGAAAGATCATCGCTAGATGGATTGTCGACTAGAAGGGGAGTTTACTCGCCAAATAGGCACATAGCAAAACAGAAGCGATCAATGCTGGGAGTCCTTCTCTGAAGTTTGACAAAGCTCCATAGTTGCTAATCCGTGTCACCAAGAGCCTCTGAGAGTTGCGAAGCGGGTTCCGGGCGAATGGATGCGCACTCGGAGACTACCGGTCGCGACCCGATTCAGACCCGCAGGCTGCACGGATATCGGGATGCGATATGATTCGCCTCTGCACCAATTCAGAAAGGAACAAGCAGAATGTCTCCCGCATCCAAGAATTCGTTTGGCACGCGCGACACCCTTCAGGTGGACGGCAAGAGCTACGAAATTTTCCGGTTGAATGCGCTTGAGAAAAATGGCGTGGGCCATGCCGGGAAACTTCCCTTCTCGCTGCGCGTGCTGCTCGAAAATCTTTTGCGCCAGGAAGACGGACGATTTGTTCTCGCCGCGGACATCGAGGCCCTGGCCGGCTGGGACCCAAACGCCGCGACGCAGAAGGAGATTTCCTTCATGCCGGCGCGCGTGCTCTTGCAGGATTTTACGGGCGTGCCTGCCGTTGTCGATTTTGCCGCGATGCGCGAAGCCATCCGCGAACTGGGCGGCGACCCGAAAAAAGTGAATCCGCTGCTGCCCGCCGAACTGGTGATCGACCACTCGGTGCAGGTGGACAAATTCGGCTCCGACATGGCGTTCGCATTTAACGCGGAACTCGAATTCAGCGCAACGTCGAGCGCTACGAATTCCTCCGCTGGGGCCAGAAGCGCTTCGACAATTTCAAAGTTGTTCCGCCGGACACCGGCATCTGCCACCAGGTGAATCTGGAATACCTGGCGCGCGTCGTGTTTGACGCCGCGTCAGACGGCAAGACCTGCGCGTTTCCCGATTCGCTGGTCGGCACCGATTCGCACACCACCATGGTCAACGGCCTGGGCGTTTTCGGCTGGGGCGTCGGCGGCATCGAAGCAGAGGCCGCGATGCTTGGCCAGCCGCTTTCGCTGCTGATCCCCGAAGTCGTCGGCTTCAAGCTGCACGGCCGCCTGCCCGAGGGCGCGACCGCCACCGACCTGGTGCTGATCGTTACCGAAATGCTGCGCAAGAAAGGCGTCGTCGGAAAATTCGTCGAGTTCTACGGCACAGGACTTTCGAGCCTGAGCCTCCCCGACCGCGCCACGATCGCCAACATGGCGCCCGAATATGGCGCCACGATGGGCTTCTTCCCTGTGGACGCGGAGACGCTGGCCTATCTGCGATTCACTGGCCGCGACGCCGCGCGCGTGCGCCTGGTCGAGGAATATACCAAGGCGCAGGGCATTTTCCGCACCGACGCCACGCCGGACCCGATCTATTCCGACAAGCTTGAACTGGACCTCG
>CAVSNN010000007.1:0-29949 GCA_963729335.1 uncultured Alphaproteobacteria bacterium | reverse complement strand
AGTTGCTTCCGGAAAAAGCCGTGTAAGTCGTCAATCGTTGAACATTAGGGCAAGGCAGCTAAGACATTGATCGTGCTTGCGATACCTCTGAATTTTGAATTCGAGCTTTTTATTGTACCGAGTGCGGGCGAAAATAAAGTTCGTCTGAAACTACAATGAGAAAACAGCCAGAACTCATATTTTGTCCGACGGCCGCATCGGTTGACGCCGATCGAGGGTCAGTATCATGAGCCTCTCTGATTTGACGGGGAAATTACATGGCGGGCCCGAAAAAGACCTGGAATCGGTTAAACGAGGCGGGGGCGTCATTCCCTTCAGGGATTTGCAACGCTTGCTGGAGAAATTGGGCTTTCGACTGAGCCGGGTCAGCGGCAGTCACCACATCTACGTCCATTCAAACGTGACCCGGCCGATAAATATTCAGCCGGATGGCAAGGATGCGAAGCCTTACCAGGTACGCCAGTTGAGGGATATAATCGAAGAATTCGGATTGAAACTGGAAAGCTGACGAGTGAACCATTACGCCATTATCGTGTTCTGGTCGGAAGAGGACCGCGCCTGGGTGGCGAACGTCCCGGACCTGAAGTCTTGCTCGGCATTCGGCGACACTCCGGAAAGAGCCGTGGCGGAAGTGCGTACGGCTATGGATGCATGGTTGGCAGCAGCGCGTGACGAAGGCTTGGAGATACCGAAACCTCGGTTCCAGCGTCACCACGAAGCGGCAGAATAAGCCACCCCTCATGCCCATCACTATCTACGGCATCAAGAACTGCGATACGATGAAAAAGGCGCGCGCCTGGCTCGACAAGCACGGCGTTGATTACGCGTTCCACGATTACAAGACCGCCGGCATCGCGCGCGAGCGGCTCGAGCAATGGGAAAAGAAAATCGGTTGGGAGACATTGCTCAATCGCGCCGGCACGACGTTCCGCAAGCTGCCAGACCAGGACAAGGCCGGCCTTAACGCCAAAAAGGCGATGGCGCTGATGCTGGCGCAGCCGTCGATGATCAAGCGGCCGGTGCTCGATCTCGGCGGTGGCAAGCTCTTGGTCGGATTCACGCCGGAACTCTATGGCGAAGCCGTCAAGGCGCGCGCCGCGCGATAATTCGACGGCATTTCCTCTTCACTCAATCCCGAAACTCGTAAGCTCCAGGCGATGTTTCACTTGACTGACCCAATCGCTAGGTGTAGGATGCTGGTCATTGGAGATAGCCATGGCCAAGTCCGTCCTTTCCGATCTGCCGTTCCATAGCGAAGAAGCCGCTTTCGAGTACGTCGAAAGCCAGCTTTGGCCGGATGGCCCGATCTGCCCGCATTGCGGCAGCACGGACCATATCGGCAAGCTTGATGGCGTCCGTTCCAAGCCGAGCAAGAAGCATCCCGAAGGTGTCGTGCAGCCGGGACTGCGCAAGTGCTACGCATGCCGTAGCCAGTTTACCGTGCGCAAGGGTACGATTTTTGAGGACAGCCACCTCCCCTTGCGGCTGTGGCTTCAAGCCATTCACCTGCTCTGTGCGTCCAAGAAAGGCATGTCCACGCGGCAGCTTCAACGCATGCTCGGCTGTGGGATGAAAACCGCATGGCACCTTGGCCACCGCATCCGCGAAATGATGAACCCGGACAAGTCCGGCCCGGTCGGCGGCGAAGGCAAGACGGTCGAGGCCGACGATATGGAAATGGGCCGCTCGGTCAAGACGCGCCGCCGTCCCGATGGCCGCAAGAGCAACGTGAAGGTCCTCAGCCTTGTCGAGCGCGGCGGCCCGATCCGTTCCATGGTCATTGACCATCGCGGTATCGGCGGCTTGTTCTACAGCCAGTTTGATCGGCGCAGCCGCTTGGTGACGGATAGCGCGCCTGTGTTCAAATTTACCGGCGCGGCAAGCCACGGTGCGGTTGACCATTCCAAGTACGAATGGAAGCGCGGCGACGTGCATACGAACACGCTTGAAGGCTTTTTCAGCATCTTCAAGCGGGGCATCGTGGGGGTCTATCAGCACATCGACGCCAAGCATTTCGACCGTTACTTGGCCGAGTTCGATTTCCGGCAAAATACCCGCGCCAAGCTTGGCATCAATGACGTACAGCGCACCGCGATTGCGGTCAAAGGCGCGAAGGGCAAGCGCCTGACCTATCAAACAACTCATAGCGCCTAAGCCAAAGCCCGAGACGTTTGAACAATTCGTCTTGCGGTGGCTAGAGCGGTACGGGAAGGGGCAATGACGTCCCTTTCTAAGTCCGCTATCCTGGTAGGCATCAACTGGTGCAGGAAGCGACCGATGGTCGATGAAACCGAATTCGTAAAAAATATTACGACGGCCATCTCTCCAGACGGAGAGGTTGTTCAACTCGAATTTGTCCGGCAAAATGGCATAAAAGTCCCAATACATTTTCGCTCCGCAGGGGCGAGCAGTTTGATGCTCACTCTCGAACATGCGCTTGGGGAATTGTTTGAGAACAATCGGGACAAATTCCAGCATGGTAAGTCGCCCTTGGCTTTTCCTCTTGGTCCGAAAACAGCTACGGATTTCTATGGGACGATAATGGACGGGGAAGCAATTCTGTCCTTCGTTCTAGACTCGAAGATTCGATTCGACGTTTCGGTGAGCGCACTGACAGTGCGTGAAATGATCGGATGGCTTGAGGAAATCGAGGCAGAGATCGATAAATCACCGCATATTCCGGGCCATAAATGAAACCTTTTCTCGCTGTGGTGTCATCACTCATGATCTCACCTTTTTGTTGGAGGAAACCAAAATGAAAAAAGCCGTGTTAAAGCCCGACGATCCAGCACAATCCAAACGCTTCATTGAGGCCGCGCGCAAACACGGGGCCGATGAAACGCGGGAAGGGGCGAATCGGGCTTTCAAAAAGGTCACAGCGGCTCCCAGTAAAAAACAATCAAAGCAGCGTGGCTAGCTGCTCCATGAAGTCTCCGACTCGCTTCAGAATGTGGCGGGCCTGTTCATCATCGTAATTTTGCGTGCCATGCGCGCCAGGATCACGCCACGCCATTTTGACGTGATAGAGATTGGTTCGGCATTCGGCCCATTTTTCCTTCTTGCGTTTTTGGGCCGGAGTGTTGTCCGCCATCTTCTGAATTGGGTCGGTCATTTTTCCTAAGACCATTCCCCAACTATCTTTCGCGTTTGGCGTGATCTTTAGCTTTTTAGCGAGGCGGCGCGTCGCTATTTCCATTGCCCGGTCGAGATGAAGAACGCAGGCTGTCGATTGACCTAACGCCAAACAGTGTCCGGCCCATTCAGTATCGTTCTGGGCATGCGGAAATTTCTTTGCGACTGTAGCGCCAAATAAGTGCGGATTACCGTAGCGAGGCAACAGTTCTGGATTTATCGAATAGAATTTCCTTTTTTCTAAGACGTAGCGAAAATCATTCTGAATTCGCTGTACGTCTTTCAAGATTTCATCCGTGGGAAGGAATTGGCCGAGCGCTTGTTTCTTGGCTCTGGCAATCTTTGCTTTGAGTATCTCCACGTCGCGCGGAATGGCACCCAATTCCTGATATTGGGTCATCGTTCCGACGGTCGAGAGATGTCCCTCTAACGCCGATATGATCGGATTGCTGGCTTGAATAGTGCTCGGTGCCAACTCACCCACGCCAGAGCGTGGGGCGTTCCGATACTTTTGCAAATCAAGCTCGGCATACCCCAAGCCCTGACCAATGTGAAAATAGAGGTAGCCCCAATTAGCCAGCATGTCCCACAGGCTCCATAGCCCGTGAGGGTGAAAACAGGCGGCGACGGGCTTCGCAGGGTGCCGTTTCACAGGATACCATCCCTAGTAAGGGGTTGGTCAAGTGAAACATCGCCAAGCTCCATGGCGCGGATGCGGCAAGAAACCGCTGCGTGGAACTTCTCCCGCTTTGAAAAGTCTTAACCGCCAGATCGGCAGCCATTTTCTCGCCACCAATCGACCACGCTTTGTCCGAAGAAGTTCGCTTGGTAGCGCAAGAGGCTGCCGGTTTGTCGGGGGCGCGCATGTCTCGGGGATGATGTCTCGGGGATTAGGCTGGAGGTTCACATGACTTTGCGTGCGTTCGTTGGCGGCTGCGTCATTGCCGCCGGCACTGTTGGTTGCGTGTGTTCGGTTCAAGCGGCCGATTTGCCGGTGCGCGCCGCGCCCGCGCCCGTTGCGCCGGTCGCCTATGCGCCGCCGGTCTATAATTGGAGCGGCTTTTACGTGGGCGGCCATATCGGCGGCGGCTTCGAGGATTCGTCGTGGAGCGATCCGTTCACCGGCGTCAACGACACATTCAACAATGGCAGCTTCCTCGGCGGCGCCCAGGTCGGCGCCAATGCGCAGTTCAACTGGCTCGTTGTCGGCATTGAAGGCGATTTCAGTTGGACCAGCCTGATCAAGGGCAGCGGCCTCGACTTGGCCGGCGACGCCATTACCACCAGCCCGCAATGGACCTCGACCGTGACCGGACGCATCGGCGCGGCCTTCGATCGGCTTCTCGTCTATGGCAAGGGCGGTCTTGCCATTGCCGAAGATCAAAGCACCTTCACCCCGATCGGCGGCGCGACCTTGACCGATAGTTTGACGCGAACCGGCTGGACGGCCGGCGCCGGCCTCGAATATGCGCTCACCGATAGCTGGACGGCCCGGGTGGAGTACGATTACCTGGGGTTCGGTTCGAAACAGCTGAGCTTCACGCCGGCGGTGACGTTGAACGCAAGTCTCGATGTGCAGGAAGTGAAAGCCGGGTTCGATTACAAGTTCGGCCCGTAGGCGAATAGCGAGTGGCGAATAGCGAATAGGGGGACGACAATCTTTTCTCTACTCGCCATTCGCCATTCGCCATTCGCCATTCGCTACCCACAATTCGCTAATTGATCTTGATGTTGGCCGCCTCGATCACCGGCGTCCAGCGCGCAATGTCGGCGTCGATGCGGGTGCGGAACTCGGCCGGCGTATCGGGGATCGGCTCCATCAGTTGCGCGGTGAGTTTTTCGCGGATCGCGCGCGCGGTGATCGCTTCGCTGACCAGGCCGCGGATGCGCTCGACCGTGCCATCGGAAATTCCCCCCGGCGCGATCAGGCCCATCCAGGCGTCGGCTTCGACGTTGATGCCGGCTTCTTTCAGCGTCGGGATGCCGGGCAAGAGTGCCGAGCGTTGCGCAGTCGAGACGGCGAGTATTTTCACCGCGCCGGACGACAGCTGCGGCACCACCGAGATTGCCGGCAGGCACACCATCTGGACGTCATTGCGGATCAGCGCCGCCATCGCTTGCGGCGACGAGGAATAAGGAACGTGCACGAGCTGCGTGCCGCTCTTGAGCGCGATCGCTTCCATGGCGAGTTGCGACAGCGAGCCGGTGCCGATCGAGCCGAATGCATATTTGCCGGGATTGCGATGGATCAGATCGACCAGTTCCCGGGTGCTGTTGACGCCAAGGCCGGTGTTGACCGCAAGCGCGCTCGGTTGGGTCACCAGCATGGTGATGAGCGCGAGATCCTTGCGCGGATCGTAGGGCAGGTTCTTGAATAACAGCGTATTGATGGCGAGCGGGCCGCCGATGCTGACCCCGATGGTCGAGCCGTCGGGCGCGGCTTTGGCCACCGCGTCGGTGCCGGTGTTGCCGCTGGCGCCCGGTTTGTTCTCGACGATGAATGTCTGCTGCAGTTTGTCCTGCAAATAATTGGCGATCAGCCGGGCCACCACGTCCGGCGTCGATCCGGCGCCGAACGGCACGATGATTTTGACCGGCTTGGTCGGCCAATCCTGCGCCGCGGCGGGAAGCGTGCAGATCAGGACGGCGAGCGCCGCCAAGACACTGCGTTTCATATCGACCTTCCTTGCATTCCCCATCGCCGGCGCAACACGTATCATAGGCCCGGCGCGAGGCGAAGCGGCGATGGGAGGAGGAGAAACCGTGCGGACCACGACGAAATTGCGGGCAGTGTTGGCTTCCGGCCGGATTGCCGTCGCGCCGGGCGCGTTCGACGGGCTGTCGGCGCGGCTGGTCGAGCAGGCCGGTTTTCCAGCGATCTATGCCAGCGGCGGCGCCATTGCGCGCTCGGCCGGGGTGCCCGACCTCGGGCTTCTCTCCATGAACTCGATCGTCGACCGGCTCGCTTCGATGGTGGACGTTGTTGCGACCCCGATTATTGCCGATGCCGATACCGGATACGGCAATGCGCTCAATGCCCAAGCCGCCGCGCGCGCGTTCGAGCGCGCCGGCGTCGCGGCCTTGCACCTCGAGGACCAGGCATTTCCTAAGAAGTGCGGTCACTACGACGACAAGAGCCTCGTGCCGGCGGCCGAAATGGTGCAAAAGCTCAAAGCGGTGCGCGACGCGCTGCACGATCCCGATTTCATCGTTATCGCGCGGACGGACGCCATTGCTGTTGAGGGTTTTTCCGCCGCGATCGATCGCGCGTCGGCCTATAGCGAAGCGGGCGCCGAAATGATCTTTGTCGAGGCGCCGACGTCGGAAGCGGAAATCGCCGAGATCGCCAAGCGCCTGCCGGGCTGGAAGCTCATCAACATGTTCGAGGGCGGCAAGACGCCGCTCTTACCTGTCTCCCGGCTCGAAGCGCTGGGTTACAACGTCGTCATCATCCCGAGCGATACGCAGCGCGCCGCCATCAAGGCCATGCAGCGCGTGCTCGCTGCGATCGGTCGTGACGGCAGCGCGGCGGCGATGCGTAACGACATGGTATCCTTCAAGGAGCGCGAGACCATCGTCGATACCGCCGGCTATCTCGATCGCGGCAAAACATATAAATCGTAAGCGCGAGCCGGCGTCATTGACAATAAAGCCCCGCTCGCCATGATCCCCGCCGCGAACCGACGGACCAAGAAGACCGCTACACCGCCTGGGACTTGCAGAAAAAATGGGACTTGCAGAAGAAATCCTCGGCCTTGCGATTTTTCTCGGCGCGCATGTGTTTGTGACCATGCGCGACCGGCGCGCGGCGCTGGTCGCCCGGATCGGCGAATGGCCGTATCGCGGCTTGTTCTCGCTGGTCGCGATCGTCGGCATCCTCCTGATCGCCTACGGCTTTGCCGACTACCGCGCAGCCGGGATGATCATGATTTGGAATCCGCCGGCTTGGACGCGCCACATCGTGGTGGTGCTGATGTGGCCCGCGAGCATCATGGTCGCCGCCGCCTATATCCCCGGCAATATCAAGCGCGTGCTCAAGCATCCGATGCTGGTTGGAGTCAAAACTTGGGCCTTCGCGCATCTTTGCGCCAATGGCGATCTCGGCGGCATCATCCTGTTCGGCTCGGTGCTGGCTTGGGCGGTGTATGACCGCATTACGCTGAAATATCGCCAGGATCCCGGCGCGCCGCCAATTCGGGTCGGCGGCGGCAAGAACGACATCATCGCCGTTATCGTCGGCACCATCATCTATCTGGCGCTCGGTTTCGTGTTCCATCCGATCGTCGTCGGCGTGCCGGCTTTCGGAACGCCGGCGCTGGGAGCTCATTAATGCCGACGCAAGACGAAATTCGACGACTGACCGCGCCGGATATTCGCGCCCGCAAGGGCGGCGAGCCGATCGTCTGCCTGACCTCCTATCACGCGCACACCGCGCGTCTGGTCGACGCATATTGCGACGTCATCCTGGTCGGCGACTCCCTTGGCATGGTGATGCATGGCCTCGAAACCACGGTCCCGGTCACGCTCGACATGATGATCCTTCAGGGTCGCGCGGTGATGCGCGGGTCGCGGCGCGCGCTGGTGATCGTCGACATGCCGTTCGGCTCCTACGAAGCCTCGAAGGAGCAAGCTTTCGCGTCGGCGGCCCGGGTGATGAAGGAAACCGGTTGCGGCGCGATCAAAATCGAAGGCGGCCGACGCATGGCGGAGACCGTCGCCTTTCTGGCCGAGCGCGGCGTGCCGGTGATGGGCCATGTCGGTTTGACGCCGCAGTCGATCAATACGATCGGCTCGTTTCGGGCGCAGGGCCGCGACGAGAGCGACTGGCCGCCCATCGAGGCGGATGCGCGCGCGGTCGCGGAGGCCGGCGCTTTTGCCGTCGTGCTTGAAGCGATCGCCGAGCCGCTCGGCCGCCGCATCACGGCGCAGCTCGCCATCCCGACGATCGGCATCGGCGCCAGTGTCGCCTGCGACGGCCAAATTCTCGTGCTCGAAGATATGCTCGGGCTGTCGCCGCGGGTGCCTAAATTCGTCAAACGCTTCGGCGATCTCGGCCCCTCGATCGAGCAGGCGATCAAAAGCTATGCGCAGGAAGTCCGGGCGCGCACCTTCCCGGCCGCCGAGCACGTCTATCCTCTGCGCACGAGCCCAGTGCAGCCCGCGGTGACGAGACTTGCCGAGCGCGGCAAAGGCCCATCGCGGGCCTGATCGTTTAAACCATGCGCAATAGTCGCGGCCGGACCGGGGTATTTTGCCTTGCTCGCGCCACATCATTAAACTTAGGTGCGGCAAGGCTTTGCGGGCGGCGAGTGCCGGAATTTCTTGAATTTGGCCATGTTCTGTTCGAAAAGGCGCTCTGCCCCCGACGTCAGACCGCGACGGGCTTTTCGGGCTTATGAACGCGTGCCGGGGTTTTAGACTGGGGACGGTTCCGTGACCGACATTTTCCACGAAGTCGACGAGGAAGTCCGTCGCGAGCAGCTCAAGAAGCTGTGGGAGCGCTACGGCAATTACCTCATTGCGCTCTGCGTCCTCGTCGTTGCGGGCGTGGGAGCGTGGCGCGGTTATCAATGGTGGGAAGCAAAGCAAGCGGCTCAAGCCGGCGCCGCGTTCGAACAAGCGGTCGAATTAGCCCAGGCCGGCCATCATCGGGAGGCCGAAGCGGCCTTCGCCAAGCTCGCCACCGGCGGCACAGCCGGCTATCGCGTACTCGCGCGCCTGCGCGAGGCCGCGCAGCTTGCGCCGACCGACCGCAAAGCCGCCGTCGCCGGTTACGATGGCATCATCGCCGACAGCAATGCCGGGCAGGTGATCCAGGATTTGGCGGCGGTGCGTGCCGGCTTGCTGCTGGTCGATACGGCGCCGTACTCTGAAATTCGCACTCGGCTTGAGCCGTTGACCGCGTCGGACCGGGTTTTTCGCCATAGCGCGCGGGAGATTTTGGCGCTGTCCGCCTGGAGGTCCGGCGATATGACGGCGGCGCGAAAATGGATCGACATGATCATGAATGATCCGCAGACGCCGGGGGGAATTCGCAGCCGCGCCGAAGTTTTGAGCGAGCTCATCGCCGCGGGCGGCAAAGGCTGAGCGAATGACGGGGCGGTACAGTTCCTCACTGTTTCGCGCTGGCGTGGCGCTCGGTTTTGTACTCGTGCTTGCCGGCTGCACCAAGGGCGGCCAGTTCGATCCCACTGAACTTTTTAATAACGACATGTTCGATACCAAGACGAAGTTGAAGGGCGAACGGGTACCGCTGTTTCCCAATGGCGTGCCCGGCACCACGACCGGGGTGCCGGCGGATCTGGTGAAGGGCTATCAGCCGCCGCCCGATCAGGCCAATCTCAATCCCGACGCGATAGACGCGCCGCCGGCCGACGCCGGGAAACTCGAGGCGAAACCGAAGCCCAAGCCTAAGCCGAAAGTCGCGGTGGCACGGCCGCCGAAGCGGACTGCGAACCAAAAACCGCCGTCCTCGACACCGACACGAATCGACATTGGCGCGAAGACCGGCACTCCTGCGCAGCAGCCACAACCGGCTCAACCGGCGGGACAATTCGCGTGGCCGGCGCCGCCGACGGAATCGACCCAGCAAGCTGCACAACCGTCGCAATTTGCGTGGCCGGCGCCGCCGCAGACCGCGCCGGCTCAACAAACGGCACAGCCTTCGCAATCGATCTCGCCTAATCCGCCGCCGACCGGCACATCGTCCCAATAATCCGGGGCGCAGTGCCGTTTGTTGCCGTCCCCGGGCCGCGACGGCAATTTCCTATGGCCGTGGCGCCGATCCGCCGCGCCGGCGCGAATAGGGTGCTATACAGCGAGCCATTTCGCAGCCCAGCCAGCGTCCTTTATTGCCATGCCCTTCACCGCCGTCATCGTCGGCCGGCCCAATGTCGGTAAATCGACGCTGTTCAACCGGCTTGTCGGCCGGCGTCTGGCGCTGGTCGACGACGAGCCTGGGGTGACGCGCGATCGGCGGGAAGGCGACGCGAAACTGGGCGACCTCGCATTCAAAGTCGTCGATACCGCCGGCCTTGAAGACGCCGAACGCGACAGCCTCTCCGGGCGGATGCAGGCGCAGACGGCGGCGGCAATAGCGCAGGCCGATGCCGTGCTGTTTCTGGTCGATGCACGCGCCGGCGCGACGCCCGTCGATCGCAGCTTCGCCGACCTGGTGCGCCGCTCGGGCAAGCCCACCATCCTGATCGCGAATAAGAGTGAAGGCCGCGCCGGCGCGGCGGGTGCGCTCGAAGCCTATGAGTTTGGGCTCGGCGAACCGATCGCTATCAGCGCCGAGCACGGCGAGGGCTTGGCCGACCTCTATGCTGCGCTGCGCGCGGCCCTGCCCGAGGCGACGGCGCAGCGGGAACGCGACGATGCCGCCGTCGTCGCTGCCGAGCAGCAACCCATCCGCATCGCCATTATCGGGCGGCCCAATACCGGCAAATCGACGCTGATCAACCGCCTGCTCGGCGAGGATCGGCTCCTGACCGGGCCTGAGGCCGGGATCACCCGCGACGCGATTGCGGTCGATCTCACCTGGCAGGGCCGGCGGCTGCGCATCCACGACACCGCCGGCCTGCGCCGCCGCTCCCGCGTCGAAAAGAAACTGGAAAAGCTTTCGGTGGCCGATGCGCTCAACGCCGTGCGTTTCGCCGAGGTCGTTGTCGTGCTGGTCGACGCGCAAACGCCGTTCGAAGAACAAGACATCCGGCTTGCCGACCTGGTCGAGCGGGAAGGCCGCGCGGTCGTCGTCGCGGTCAACAAATGGGACTTGATCGAGCCGGAGGCGGGGGCGCTTGCGCGCCTGCAGGGCACGGTCGATCGCCTCGTGCCGCAGATCAAGGGCGTGCCGGTTGTCGTTTTGTCGGCCAAGAGTGGACAGGGTCTGGATCGGTTGATGCAAGCGGTTTTTAAGGCGCATGCGGTGTGGAACCGCCGGGTGCCGACCGCGGCGCTGAATCGCTTCCTGGCGGCGGCGATTGCGACCAATCCGCCGCCGGCGCTGCGCGGCCGCCGGCTGCGGCTCGATTACATCACCCAGCCAAAACCGCGGCCGCCGACATTCGTGCTGTTCGCTTCGCGCCCGAGCGCGCTGCCCGAAACCTATCGCCGCTATTTGGTCAACGGTTTGCGCGAACAATTCGATCTGCCAGGCACGCCGATCCGGCTTACCATGCGGGCCAAGGCGAACCCTTACGCCGGCCGCAAACGGCGCCGCTGACCGGAGCGTCATTGCGAGGAGCGTAAGCGACGAAGCAATCCAGTTCTTGGGCGCCGGCGTGGATTGCTTCGCTTCGCTCGCAATGACGGAAACATTCACGCCGGTTGCAGAAATTCCAAAAGCTTGCCGGCGCGGAAATCGTAGAGCTTGCCGGTCTCGGAAAAGCCCGGCAGGCACAGGTCGACGATTTTCTCTGCCACCTGTTCCGGGGTCGGCAGCGTCATCGGATCTTCAAACGGCACGACTTGGGCGCGCATGCGCGTGCGCGTGGGTCCCGGATTGAACAGATTGACGCGCACCGGCGTCGATGACGTTTCGTCGGCGTAGGTTCGCGCCAGGGCGTTGAGCGCGGCCTTCGACACCGAATAGGGTCCGCTATAGGCGCGGGCATGGGTGGCGGCGCCCGAGGTGACGAACACCGCCCGTCCGGCGGTGGAACGCTTGAGCAACGGATCCATGGCGCGGATGAGGTGCCAATTGGCGGTGACGTTGACCGCCATCGCTTCGTCCCAGGCCTGCGGCTCGACGTGATCGAGCGGCGAACGCTGCCCCGCAATCGCAGCGTTGCCGATCAATATATCGAGATGCCGATGACGGTCGTTGACCGCCTTGGCCAGGCGATAGATGCCGGGGTAATCGCGCATGTCGAGCGGCACCAGCGTCGCCGCGCTGCCGGCGGCGCGCACCGCATCGTCGAGCTCCTCGAGCGCGCCCTGGGTTCGCCCCACCGCGACGATATGCGCGCCGGCCTGGGCCAGCAGGATCGCCGTCGCCCGGCCAATGCCGCGCGTCGCGCCGGTAACGAGCGCAATCCGGTCGGCGAGCGGTTGCGGCATAGGAGTCTCTATTCGAGCATGATCTTGCCCGAAAACCGGTAACCACCTTTCGGGATCATGCTCAGCTCGCCTCGGCGAGCAACGAGAGCTGGCGCGGCGGAGCTTCCTGCGCGGTGCGGTCGGTGAGCGCGGTTGGATATTCGCCGGTGAAGCAATGGTCGGTGAATTGCGGCCGCACCGGGTCGCGGCCTGGCTCGCCCATGGCGCGGTAGATGCCGTCGACCGACAGGAACGCGAGCGAATCCGCGCCGATGAATTTCCGCATGGCTTCCAGGTCGTGCGTGGCCGCGAGCAATTTGTCCCGCTCGGGGGTGTCGATGCCGTAATAATCCGGATGGGTGATCGGCGGCGAGGCAATGCGGAAATGCACTTCGCGGGCGCCGGCGTCGCGCATCATCTGCACGATCTTCACCGAAGTCGTGCCGCGCACGATCGAATTGTCGATCAGCACAATGCGCTTGCCGCCGACCACGGCGCGGTTGGCGCTGTGCTTGAGCCGCACGCCGAGCTGGCGGATGTGCTGGGTCGGCTCGATGAAGGTTCGCCCGACATAGTGATTGCGGATGATGCCGAGCTCGTAGGGAATTTGCGACTCTTGCGCATAGCCGATCGCCGCCGGCACCCCGGAATCGGGCACCGGAACGACCACGTCGGCGGACGCGGGCGCCTCGCGGGCAAGCTCCGCACCGCAGGTCTTGCGCACATTGTAAACGCTGCGGCCGCCGATGATCGAATTGGGCCGCGAGAAATAGATGTATTCGAAAATGCACGGCCGCGGCGCCATCGCCGGAAACGGCTTGTGCGAATGCGCGCCGTCCTCGTCGAAGATGACAACTTCGCCGTTCTCCACGTCGCGCTCGTAGTGCGCGCCGATGATGTCGAGCGCACAGGTTTCCGAGGCGAGGATCGGACAACCGTCGAGCTTGCCGAGCACCAGCGGCCGGATGCCCAATGGATCGCGCGCGCCGACCAGCTTCTTATTGGTGAGGCCGACGAAGGCGTAGGCGCCTTCGAGCATGCGCAGCCCCTCGATGAAGCGATCGACGAAGCGATTGCGGTGCGAACGCGCCACCAGATGCAGGATGACCTCGGTATCGGTCGTCGATTGCATCATGGCGCCTTCGCGCACCAGCTGGCGGCGCAAGGTCAGGCCGTTGGTGAGATTGCCGTTATGCCCCACCGCGAACCCGCCGGCATTCAGCTCGGCAAACAGCGGCTGCACGTTGCGCAAAATGGTCTCGCCGGTGGTCGAATAGCGGACATGGCCGACCGCGGCATTGCCGGGCAACCGATCGATCACCTCGCGCCGGGAAAAGGCGTCGCCGACCAGCCCGAGGCGGCGCTCGGAGTGGAAGCGCTTGCCGTCGAACGAAACGATGCCGGCCGCTTCCTGGCCGCGATGCTGGAGCGCATGCAGGCCGAGCGCCGTGATCGCCGCGGCATCGGGATGACCGAAGATTCCGAATACTCCGCATTCTTCGCGGAGCCGGTCCGCGTCAGGATCGAGGAGTTCGGGTTCGATCATGAGGTCCGGCCCTCCAGCCGGTAGAGTTCGCTGTGCTGATCCGGGGCGGCATCCGGATTGTCGGTATTCTCCGGATGCGGCCGTTTGAACTTGTTTAAAATGGTGTTTTCGGGGTCGTCCGGCAACATGGAGAGCAGCCATTGTCCGGTCCCGGTCAGGACGACCCGGGATTTGGCGCCCTTGACCCATTCCGGCTGATTGCGGTCGGGGACGAGCCAGGTGAAGAACTGGAAGGCAACGACGACGATGATCAGGCCGCGCCCGAGGCCGAACAGGAAACCCAGCGTGCGATCGAGCGCGCCCACCCGGCTGTCGAGCACCATGTCGGAAATCCTGACGGTCAGGACCGAGACCACCAGAAGCGTAAGCAGAAATACGCCGCCGACCACGGCGACCGCGGCGACGATGTCGCTGTTGAAGTACTCTTTGGCGTAGGGCAGGAGCTTGCCATACGAGTAAAGCGTCGCTGCGGCGGCCAAAACCCAGGCGGTGATGGAGAGCACTTCGCGCATGAAGCCGCGCACCATCGCAAGCAGCCCCGACACCAGCATCACCACCATCAGCACGATATCGAGCAGAGTGATCGGCATCGCTTACCTGTCCGCTCGGGCCTGCTTTCTGCCGGCTGTATAGCCGGGCTGTCGCACGCCGTCACCCCGTCTTCGCGGGCCCTCAACAGGTTCCACGTCGCGGTGGCCAAGATCGCGCCGGCGAAACCGCCGTTAGTCATTCGTTTACCACCGATTCTACAACCGTCGCGGGCCAATTCGGCATCAGGCGTCGCGACGTTACACTTCGAAGACCTAGTCCCAATAGCCAGCGGTTGCGCCGTTTTTGCGAAAAAGCGGCATGCTGGCCCCCCGCCAGAGCCCCTTGTCATCTTGAGCAAATAAGCTGCATTATTGCCACGGAATTCATTGAGTAGTGACTGATTGCGGTCCCTCATCATGGTTGCTCCGCAAGGCCAGAATCCAAATACCCCAAATCTCCTTGACGGCACGCCACAGGCGAATGCGCCGCTGCGCGCGCTTGCAAATGAGCTGGATTCTGTAGAAGGCGAACATTCTCGTGTGAATTACAGGTTGGCCGTTTTTGTGAAGGGATTTCTAATCGGCGGTGGCGCGCTTGTGGTCGCCGTTGCCGAAGGAGTTGAGATCGCAAATTCGAACGGGGCATTTTCAGGCTGGACCATCGCAGTCTTTGCCGGCGCCGCGATCGTGGCGATCGGCAGCGTTGCTCTTGCTTTGACAGAGGAGAATGCCGCGAA
This sequence comes from uncultured Alphaproteobacteria bacterium, assembly GCA_963729335.1. Taxonomy (GTDB): domain Bacteria; phylum Pseudomonadota; class Alphaproteobacteria; order Rhizobiales; family Xanthobacteraceae; genus BOG-931. Next base: position 14,965 of record CAVSNN010000007.1, on the reverse strand, counting down.
GTCGCTTCAAGCAGGACGCCGAGCGATCGAAAACGCGCGTTTCTATCGGCGGCAGATGGGCGATTTCGAGATCGAGCGCAAAGATCTTGAAAGTGAAATAGAGCGAGCGTTACAGCTCTATAATTCGATGGACGTGATGAGAGGCACGATAGAAGAGGGCCTCCGGCTTCCCAATCCTGACATCCAAAAGATTGTCGGCCAGTGCTTGGAGAACGCTCGAAATTCCCTACTTGTGGCGCTCGATTTTGACATCCGTGACACTTGGACAATCTGCGTCTACATGGCCGAACGCGATGCCTCCGGCAAGGCTGAGCTGCGTTGCATAGCTGCTGAGCGCTCGATACGTTGCGAGCTTTCGGCTGCGAGACGATGGCGAGAGGGCGTGGGCGTTGCCGGGGTTTGCTATTCGATGGCGAACGAGGTCATCATACCGGATATGGCGGCGCCGGAGATCGCCACGATGTTCAACTTAAAGGCGCCGATGACTCGCGATTACGATGACACCAGATATCGATCCATGGCTGCGATCCAGATTGTGCCGGACAAGAATCAGCCGCCATGGGGAGTTGCACTTGTAACCTCCGATCGGCCGCACCATTTTTCCGTTGAGCCCACCGATGGCATGCCGACGGCGCAGCCCATCCGGACGATCGCTGCGATGGTCAGCCTCGCAGTTGCCGCGACGCGGTCGCAGGTTGGAGTCGACGCCGGCAGGGTGCCGGGGACTCCCCCCAGGACGGTGGTGGTGCTACGACTGGCCAGGGTGGCCCAGCGGCCGACAAAATTTCGTCGGTATTGCAGTCAAATCAAGCAACCACGGACCGAGAATCGCGTTAAGTTCCCATTGAGCAGACTATGCGAGGATGAAATGAACGTACACCCCTTTGAGATGCTCATGTCCTCGCCAGAGGCCGAAATCAGGCAGCGCCTAGAGCGACTTATCGAGAAGGTCGCGGTTGGCAAGGCGACTGACAACGATCGACAGCAGCTCCAGGAATTGCAGAAGCGGCGCGTTGAGATTATGCAGCCCCGGTCGACGAAGAAGAGACGGGCGCTGGGCGCCGCTTGAATATCCCGAGCAGCGCGGGACTCTTTCAGCTTTCCTGCCTCCCGACGCGGCGGAACGCCGGCGTGCCGTCGCGGGCAATCTCGGCAACGAGATTGGCCAGCATGCCGATGGCGGAGAGCGAAAAGCCCTCGGGGGCTTCGTTGCGCGCGGCCTCCGGGACGATCGCTTTGGTAAAGCCGAGTTTCTGGGCCTCCTTGAGACGTGGCGCCGTCTGTGCCACCGGCCGCACCGCCCCGGACAGCGACACTTCGCCGAAATAGACCGCATCGGCGGGCAACGGAGCGCGCGCCAGCGAGGAAACCAGTGCGGCGGCGGCGGCGACATCGGCTGCCGGTTCCTGGATGCGCAGGCCGCCGGCGACGTTGAGGTACACGTCATGACCGGAGAGGCGAACCCCGCAATGCGCCTCAAGCACCGCCAGCACCATCGACAGCCGACTAGGATCCCAGCCGACCACGGCCCGGCGCGGGGTGCCGAAAGCGGTCGGAACGACCAGCGCCTGAATCTCGACCAACAGCGGCCGGGTTCCCTCGATGCCGGCAAAAACGGCGGTGCCGGGGCTGCCGAGATCGCGTTCGGACAAAAACAGCTCGGAGGGATTTGCCACCTCGCACAAGCCCGCTCCGGTCATTTCGAACACGCCGATCTCGTCGGTCGGCCCGAATCGGTTCTTGATCGCGCGCAGGATGCGAAACTGCTGCGAACCCTCGCCTTCGAATGACAGGACGGCATCGACCATGTGCTCGACGACGCGCGGACCGGCAATCTGGCCGTCCTTGGTGACGTGACCGACCAGGACCACGGCGGTGCCGGTGCGCTTGGCGAAGCGGATTAATTCCCCCGCCGAGCCGCGGACCTGGGTCACGGTGCCGGGGGCCGCTTCGAGGATCTGCGTCCACATCGTCTGGATCGAATCGATGACGAGAAGCCGCGGCGTCGCGCCTTGCGACAGCGTCGCCACGATATCCTCGATCGACGTCTCGGCCGCGACCTCGACCGTCGCGCCGGCAAGCCCAAGCCGTTCGGCGCGCAGCCGTACCTGCGCCACCGCCTCCTCGCCGGAAATATAGACTGCGCGATGGCGGCCGCGTGCGAAGGCGGCCGCAACCTCAAGCAGCAGCGTCGATTTGCCGATGCCGGGATCGCCGCCGAGCAGCAGCACCGAACCGCGCACCAGACCGCCGCCGGTGACGCGATCGAATTCGGTAATGCCCGAGGCAAGCCGCGGGGCGTCATGCGCTACCCCGTGCAGCGGCTCGACCGCAAACAGCCTACCCTTGCGCAACGAGCGCCGCGGCGATTCGGCGCCTTCCTCGACCAGCGTGTTCCATTCGCCGCAGGCTTCGCATTTGCCCGCCCAGCGCGGGTAAGCCGCCCCGCAATTCTGGCAGACGAAGTTTTGCGCGCGTGCGGCCATCGTCAGTTCCGATAGACCAGATGGGCCCGCAAGCCGAGACGGGTCAGGATTTCATAGCCGATGGTGCCGGCCGATGCGGCGACGTCATCGACGGTGATCTCGCCGCCGATCAAAGTCGCATAGTCGCCGCGGTGAACGGCGCCGTCGGGCAGATCGGTAATGTCGATGCAGCAGAGATCCATCGAAATGCGGCCAACGATCGGACAACGCTTGCCGGCGAGCATCGCCGAGCCGCCGGGCCGATCGTCGATGCCGCTTGCGGCGCGCATGAGACCGTCGGCATAGCCGAGCGCGACGACGGCTATGCGCGAGGCGCGTTTCGCCGTCCATGTCGCACCATAACCCACCGTCTCGTCGGGCGCGACGTTGCGCAGCTGCAGGATGCGTCCGGTCAGCTCGACCACGCTTTGCATCGGATTCGGGCTGCCCGGGGTGGGATTGACGCCATAAAGCGCGGCGCCGGGCCGCGCCAGATCGAAATGCGCGGAATCGCCGAGAAAGATGCCGGACGAATTGACCAGCGAAGCGGGAATGCCGGGATAGAGCAGGTGGAGCTCGCGAAACAGCCGAATCTGGCGGGCATTGAGCGGATGATCCGGCTTCTCGGCACAAGCGAGATGGCTGAGTAACAGCGCGATGCCGTGATTTTGGGTCTGCGCGCGCGGGGCAAGCGCGGCGGCCTCGTCAGGGGTAATGCCGAGCCGGTTCATGCCAGTGTCGACGTGCAGCGCGGCGCCGCCCTGCCAGGCCCGGGCGCCGACGAAGGCGTCCCATTCCGCAAGCTCGGTCGTCGAATTGATGACCGGACGCGCATCGATCTCGATAAATCCGTCGCCCCAGTCGGGGGTAAAGCCGTCGAGCACGTAGATCGTGGCATCGCGCGCGCGCGAGCGCACGGATCGCGCTTCGGCGAGGTCGGCGACAAAAAACGTCTTGCAGCCCGCTTGTGTCAGCGTCGCGGTCACCGGTTTGAGCCCGAGCCCATAGGCGTTGGCTTTGACGACGGCCGCGCATTCGACGGGGAGGATCCGATGCACGAGCGCCCGCCAATTCGCCGCGATGGCGCCGAGATCGACGGTGAGCGTGCCGCCGGCTTCCGGCGCCGCCGGAGCGGGAACAGGTTGGGACAGCCGTCTTGCGCGTGCCATGGCCCGCGTTATGGCCGGGGCTGAGGCGGCGGTAAAGCGGGGCTTGGCGACGCGGTTAGAAACTCGGCCGATGCGCCGTATCGAGATTGGCAAAGCGCGTCACGGCGGCTTCGAACTGCAACTCGACGGTGCCAGTCGGGCCATGGCGCTGCTTGCCGATGATGACCTCGGCCTTGCCGTCCACGCGCTCGCCTTCGGCCAGCCATTCGGCGAACTTTTCGCGGTTCGCTTCCATCGGCTTGCGCATCTGGTGGTAATATTCCTCACGGAAGACGAACAGCACGACGTCGGCGTCCTGTTCGATCGAGCCCGAATTCGCGCAGATCGGAAAGTTGCGGACGCTTGTCCTCGCGAGCCTCGACCTGCCGCGATAGTTGCGAGACCGCAAGAACAGGGATGTTAAGTTCCTTAGCCAGCGCTTTCAGCCGGGTCGTTATCTCGGTGATTTCTTGCACACGGTTTTCATTGGCCCGGCGGCTCGATCCCTGCAGCAGCTGAAGGTAATCGACCACCAACAGGTCAAGCCCGCGCTGACGTTTAAGCCGGCGCGCCCGCGCCGCCAATTGTCCGATCGACAGGCCGCCGGTTTCGTCGACATAGAACGGCAAGTTTTGCAGCTCGATCGAAACGTCCTTGATCTTTTCGAAATCGCCTTCGTCGATGCCGCCGCGGCGGATCTTGTTCGACGGTATGCCGGTCTGTTCGGAGATGATGCGGGTCGCCAGCTGTTCGGCCGACATTTCGAGCGAGAAGAAGCCGACAATCCCGCCGTTGACGGTCGCCATATGGCCGTCGGCGCGGACCTCGCCGGCCCAGGCCTTGGCGACGTTGTAGGCGACATTGGTGGCGAGCGCGGTTTTGCCCATGCCGGGCCGGCCGGCGAGAATGATCAGGTCCGAGGGCTGCAAACCGCCCATCCTGGTATCGAGGTCGGTCAGGCCGGTCGCCAGCCCGGACAGGCTGCCGTCGCGCTGATAGGCGCGCGCCGCCATGTCGACGGCCGTAGTGAGCGCTTGGGCGAAACGTTGAAAGCCCGAATCGAATCGCCCGGTCTCGGCGATCTCGTACAATCGACGCTCGGCATCCTCGATGTGATTAAGCGGCGTGGAATCGACGGGGGCGTCGTAGGCGAGGTTGACCATATCCTCGCCGATCGCGATCAGATCGCGGCGGATCGAGAGATCGTAAACGGTGCGGCCATAGTCCTCGGCATTGATGATGGTGGTCGCTTCGGCGGCAAGCCGCGCCAGATATTGGTTGATCGAAAGCCCTGCGATGTCGGCGTCGGCCGGCAGGAACGTCTTCAGCGTCACCGGGGTCGCGAGCTTGTTGGCGCGAACGAGGCCTCCGGCGAGTTCGAAAATGCGCTGATGGATCGGCTCGAAGAAATGCTTCGGTTCGAGAAAGTCGGAGACGCGATAGAACGCTTCGTTATTGACGAGAATCGCGCCAAGCAGCGCCTGCTCGGCTTCGATGTTATGCGGCGCCGCGCGGAAAGTCGGTTCCGGCGGAGCTTGTTTGCGTGCGGTCGAATCGAATACCGGCATGGTCCCGATCAGGGGAATCGCTACGTATGGCCGTTTTGCGGCGCGCGGCGGATTGAAGGTCGTCACTCAACATCGCGGATTACTCAACGACAGCGGTACCTAGATGCAATTGGCGCATTCACTTGGCGCATACACTTGGCCCATTCACTTGGCGCACTCACTTGGCGCATTCGCAACCGTCACGCAACCACGCACCTCCCGTCGCATAGTCGAGCAGGGCCGCAATGGGAATCGCTCATTGCGACTTTCCCCACTACCCACCGCGACGGCGGGAGGACGCTAATCGGCTCTTGACGCCGGCTTGTTCGCGGCGGGCGGAAAGCGATTATTCGCCCGCGAGTCGCAGTGGTGCGGCATAGCCGGCTTCGATGCCGCGCAGGCGCGCCTCTTCGCGCGCGATGTAGTCGCGCGTTGCCGGTATGAGGCCTTTGCGCTTGGCAATCTGGATTTGGAACACGACCATATCGCCCTCGCGAAACGCCATTTCGGAGCAGGCGAGATAAAATTCCCACATCCGCACGAAGCGCTGGTCGTAGAGGCGCACCGCCTCGTCGCGATGGGCGAGGAAGCGCTCGCGCCACGCTTTGAGCGTTTCGGCATAATGCAGCTGCAGGACTTCAACGTCGGCGACGAGCAATTGCGCGCGCTCGATCGCGGGCAGCACTTCCGAGAGCGCCGGAATATAACCGCCGGGGAAGATATACTTGGCGATCCAGGGGTTGGTGATGCCGGGCCGGCTGCTGCGCCCGATCGTATGCAAGAGCGCGACGCCATCGTCGGTGAGAAGTTTGGCGCATTGGCCGAAGAAGGTATCGTAAAAGCCGACGCCGACATGCTCGAACATGCCGACCGACACGATGCGATCGAAATGGCCGTCAACGTCGCGATAATCCACCAGCCGGAAGGTCGTATCCTGGGAGCGGCCGCGCTCCAACGCCCGGTTCTGCGCGCGCTGGTATTGTTCTTGCGACAGCGTGATGCCGGTGACGCGCGCGCCGGCAGTCTCGGCGAGGTAGAGCGCAAGGCCGCCCCAGCCGCAGCCGATGTCCAGCACCGTCGCGCCGGGTTTTAGGCGCAATTTGGCTGCGAGGTGGCGTTTCTTGGCCAGTTGCGCGTCGTCCAGCGACTGATCGGGAGACTCGAAATAGGCACAGCTATATTGCTGGTCGCCGTCGAGAAACAGCGAATACAGCCTGCCGTCGAGGTCGTAGTGGTGGGCGACGTTGTGGCGCGCCCGAGCGGGTGGATTAAATTGCTGCAGGCGGCGGAACAGGTAACGCAACAGCCGCGGCGGCAAGGCCCAATTCGGCGCGGCGATGCGCTCCTGGCGCAGCAGAACGGCAATTACGTCGGCGATCGAGCCTCGCTCGACGACGAGGGTGCCATCCATATAGGCTTCGCCGAGCTTCAGCTCGGGGTCCATTAACACTGCACGCAGCGCCCGGCCCGTGGTAAAGCGCACCGCGACGGGTGGGCCGCTACCGTCGCCAAAGGTGTAAGTCGAGCCTGCCGCCGTCGTGACCGCAAAACGGCCGCGGCGGATAAACCGACGTAACAATGTGAGCAGCAACCGATCCACGGCCGCCTCCACGCCTTACATGGCCCCTCCCGCAGCCTGCGACGATTGGTGCCTCAACCGGCTTTCCAGCCGTTCCAGCAGCTCAATCGAAGCTGGCCCGCGCGGGGTCTTCTGATTGCCGTTATTAAAACAAAATCCTCCGTAACCAGCAATCCCGACCCGCCCCCTGGGGGGGCACGCCGCTCGCGCATTCGACCGATTTTGGGCTAAGGATGATCGCCAAGCCGATAAGTCAGGTGGAGGTCGATGTGGTCCGGCGACTAGCGCCCATAATGGGGCTCTGGATGTGGCTCTTGGCGGGCTTGGCTATTGCCGTGTTTCCGGCGGTAGCGCGGGCCCAGGTCAATATCGACCAGGGCATATCGCCGGCCGAGATTTACGCAAGCGACTGTGCAACCTGCCATAAGAGCCCGCGCGGGCTCGCGGTCGGCAAGAACAGCTCGACGCTTTCGAGCTTCTTGCGCGAGCACTATACGGCGAGCCGCGAGCAGGCGGCGGCGCTTGCCGCCTATGTCCTCGGGGCGGGCGGCAACGAGCCGGCGCCTGTGGCGGCGAGGCAAAAACCTAAATCGGAGCGTGCCAAGGCGGGGGAGCCCAAAGCGGGGGAGCCTAAAGCTGGCGAGCCCAAAACTGGCGAGCCTAAGTTCGAGGCCCATCCGACCCGCAAATCGGCAAAGCCCGAAGAAGAGGCACCCGCGACCGCCAAGCTGCAACGGCCCGAGGAAGAAGCCAGGCCCGAGGAGCGCGGAAAACATGAACCGCGGCCGGTCACCGCGAGCCGAGGCGAGAAGAGGCAGCCCGAAGAAACGCCGGCCCACGAGGCCGTGCCGGCCGCGCCGGCCGTGACGATCCCCGCCGCTCAGGAAACGCCCAGCCCTGCCGAGACGCCAAATTCAGCGGCGAGTAGGAAATCAGCCCGACCACAAGCGCCGCGGTCCCGGCGGAGTCCGAGCCGGGCGAGAATGCGACCGTACCGCGCGACCACATCCCGGATTGACCGAGCCGGCCCAGCCACCCCAGCCATGCGGGTCGATCCGGTCAGCGCTCTTCCGCCACCGCTGATTTTTCGGCCGCTTCGGCACTATCGTCCGGAGGCGAAGTTGCGCCGGCCCCGGGCTCGAAGAACAATTCGGCGGCCACGATAGCGGCTTCGGCCTCGGTCGGCTCGCGCAAATGCGTCACGTCCTCGCCGCGCGCGATGCGTGCCGCCTCGTCGTCGTTGCGGGCGACGATAATAGTGATCGATGTCTCGACCTCGGGATGCAGCGTAATCGGGACTTTATGCCGGCCGATGGTCTTGATCGGCGTGTTGAGCGCAATTTGATTGCGGTTGACGCGAAAACCGGCATTGCCGACCAGGCCAATCAGATCGCGCGGCGACACCGATCCGAACAGCTGACCGGCCTCCGAAGCTTGGCGCAGAACGGTAAAGCTCTTGCCATCGAGGTTTGCGGCAATTTGCGCCGCCTCGGTCTTAAGGGTCAGCGAGCGGGCTTCGAGTTCGCCCTTCATGGTTTCAAAGCGCGTGCGGTTTTCGGCCGTTGCGCGCAGGGCCTTGCCGCGCGGCAGCAGAAAATTACGGGCAAAGCCGTCCTTGACGCGCACAACGTCGCCCATCTGGCCAAGTTTGGCGACACGTTCGAGCAGGATGAACATGAAGGTCTTGTAGTAGAACCCGGCGGGCAGGAGCGGCGCGAACAGGCCGGCTATCGCGCCGAGATCGAAGTCGAGCGATGGGCCAGCAGTTCTGGCTCTCGGCGGCGAGCCCGTCGATACAGCTCGACCTGCGTCGCGCGCGTGTTCGGCTCCGCGCGCGCGCCGCGCCGCAGACTGCACCAGCGCGTTCGGCTCCTCGGCGCCGGCCGTGAAGATGCCGCGCGGGCGGTGATATTTGAAGCTGCGACCGACCAGTCGCACGCCGTTGGCCAGCAGCGCCGAGGCAAGCGTGTCGCCGGCGATAGCCCTCGAAGCCGCCCGCCGTTGAAACGGAAACTCACCGGTCTGCGCGCGATCGATCAGCGCCGCCCGTCGGCGAGACGGAATGGCTGGCTCACGGCATGCCCCGGCGGTCGCGCCCCGAGCCGGCGCCGCGTCGTGATGTCATGGGTCACCGTGTCGCGCACGCACCACGAGCCACCGCCGGCAGCCGAGCGTGATGCTGCCAGAGCTCGCGGTGCGGGCCGCGCGGATTGTCGCGCAGGTAGACATAGTCGTACCATTCCTCGTCGGACGCAGCCCCGGATCGGCCGGGCGCGCGCATTGTCCGCATCGCCGCCATAGGCGAACTCGACTGTGGTCGCGCCGTCCGCACCAGGGGCAGGGGATCAGCATGATGGCGCACCGCGCTCTCAATGCGCGCCGGGCGTGGGGCCGGCGCCCGCGCTCGTCGATGACGTGCCGCTGGCGAAGCGATCGAGCGCGAAGGCCTCGTTCAGCGGATGCGGCCCGTCCTGTGCGATCGTATGGGCGAAGACCCAGCCCGAGCCGGGGTCGCCTTGAAGCCGCCGTAGCACCAGCCACCGTTGAAATAGAGCCCGTCGACCGGCATCTTGCCGATGATCGGGCTGCCGTCCATGGTCATGTCCATGATGCCGCCCCAGTGGCGCATCATGCGCAGGCGGCTCGAAGCATCGGGAACAGCGCCACGAGCGCCGTCGGCGACGTCCTCGATGAGCGGCAGATTGCCGCGCTGGGCATAGCGAGTTGTAGCCGTCGAGGTCGCCGCCGATCACCAGCTCGCCCTTGTCGGACTGGCTGACATAGACATGGCCGGCACCGAATGACGACGCGAGTCGAGCACCGGCTTGACCGGCTCGGTCACCGATCGCCTGCAGACAGGTGAGTCTCGATCGGCAGGCGCAGGCCCGCCATGGCCGCGACATGGCTGGCATGGCCGGCGACGGCGATGCCGATCTTGCCGGCGCCGATCGAGCCGCGCGTGGTCTCGACGCCGGTCACGCGGCCGCCCTCGCGCAGGATGCCGGTCACCTCGCAGTTCTGGATGATGTCGACGCCGCGCGCGTCGGCCGCGCGCGCAAAGCCCCAGGCGACCGCGTCGTGCCGCGCCATGCCGCCGCGCGGCTGCAGCAGGCCGCCCAGTGACCGGGAAGCGCGCGGTCGGTCGAGAAATCAATCAGCGGCACCATGGCTTGCACTTGCTCGCGGTCGTCAGCAACTCCGCATCGATGCCGTTCAGCCGCATCGCGTTGCCGCGGCGCGCAGTATGCGTCGAGTCTGCGCATCGGAATGCGCGACGATTGCAGCACGCCGCGCTGGCTGAGCATGATGTTGTAGTTGAGCTCGCGGCTCAGCCCCTCCCACAGCTTGAGCGAGAACTCGTAGAACTGCGCGTTGCCGTCGAGCATGTAGTTCGGAGCGCACGATCGTCGTGTTGCGCCCGGTGTTGCCGCCGCCGAGCCAGCCCTTCTCGAGCACGGCGACGTTGGTGATGCCGTGCTCCTTGGCGAGGTAATAGGCGGTGGCAAGCCCATGGCCGCCGCCGCCGATGATCACCACGTCATAGGACGGCCTCGGCTCGGGATCGCGCCAGGCGCGCCTGCCAGTCGGCGTGGCCGGTCAGCGCATGCCGCCCGAGGCTGAAGATCGAGTATTTGGGCATGGGGCCGATCGCACAATGGCTTGAGCCGAGCCCGAATTTTGCGACGCCGGTGCGGTCCGGGCTATATAAATATCGCTTATGATCGGTGGAGGCGAGGCCCCGGCGTGAGGCTGAACGAGAAGGGTTCCGGCGGCGCGTCGGGCGCACTGCCGTTCGATCTGCGGGCGCTCGAGATCTTCGCCGCCGTGGCGGCGACCCGCAACATGACGGCGGCCGCGGCGCAGCTCAACGTCACCCAGCCGGCGGTCTCGCAGGTCTTCGCCAATTGGAGCGCCAGCTCGGCGTGCAATTGGTCGTGCGTCGGCCGCGGCCGCTGGCGTTGACCGTCGCCGGCGCGATCCTGCAGCAGCGGGCCGTGGCGCTGCTCGACGAGGCGCGGCAGATCGCGCCGGCGCTGGCGAGGCGGTCACGGTCAAGATCCCGCAGATGCGCGTCGGCATCATCGATTCCCTGTTCGCGGCCGTGGCGCCCGCGCTCGGTGTCGAGCTGCGCACGCAGGTCGAGCAGCTCTCGCTCTGGTCCGGCCTGACCGAGGCGCACAACACGGCTTTCGTGCGGCGCAATCTCGACATCGTGATGACGCAGGACCCGCTCGAAGACTCGATGGGCTCGACCGCTATCCTCTTTTGCCGCGAGCCTTATGTCCTGCTGCTGCCGGTCGAGCGGCAGGTGCGGAGCGTCGGCGATCTGGCCGCGCTCGCGACCGAACTGCCGTTGGTGCGCTATACCGCGCGATCGCTCACCGGCAAGGAGGTCGAGCGTTATCTGCGCCGCCAGCGCTTGCAGATTCCCGCGGGTCAGGAGTTCGATACCACGGAAGGGGTTGCCGCGATGGTTTTCGCCGGTTTGGGTTGGGCGATCACCACGCCGTTGTGCGTCGTCAGCGCCGCCGCGGTCGCCGGCCGCGTCATCTGCGTGCCCTTGCCGGAGCGAGCCTGTCGCGCCAGATCACGATCCGGCGGCCCGCAGCGGCGAGCTCGGTGCTTCCCGCGATCCGCGCGGCGGCGGCATCGCCACCAGGTCTGGGCGGCGCGCCGCCGAAGAGTTCCGCCGTCTCATGCCATGGCTCGGCGAGCAGTTCCGGGTGTACGGATTGGGCGGCCGATGATCCGCCGCGGCAAGGCAAAGGAGGGGCATCATGCGAAGGACAAAAAAGACGGGGAGGACGGCGCAACCGACGGAGGCATCCGTGCGCCAGCGGCGGCTGGCGCTCGAGTTTCAGAATCCGCACGAAGTGGGCGGGGCGCACAGCAACACCCTCGAAGTCTCGATCGGCCGCGAGGTCCGGGATTTTCGCCAGAAGCTCAACATCACGGTTGCCGAACTGGCGAGGCTCGCGCGGATCGCCCTCGCCGGGGATGCTGTCGAAGATCGAGCGCGGCACGACGTGCGTCGCTCGCGACGCTGCAATCGCTGTCGCAGGCGCTGAGCGTTCCGGTCACGTCGTTCTTCCGCCGCTACGAGGAGGGCCGGGGCGCGACCTTGGTCAAGGCGGGCGAGGGGCTCGCGATCGAGCGGCGCGGGACGCGGGCCGGGCACCAATATCAGCTGCTCGGCCACACCACCGGCAAGCGCGTCATCGTCGAGCCCTACCTCATCACCCTGACGGAGAAATCCGACGTCTTCCCGATCTTCCAGCACGCCGGTCTCGAGTTCATCTACATGCTCGAGGGACGGGTCGGCTATCGGCACGGCGACCGGACCTATCACCTGGACCCCGGCGATTCCTTTTCTTCGATGCCGACGTGCCGCACGGACCGGATGAACTCAACCGGCTGCCGATCCGCTTCCTGTCGGTGATCTCCTACGTCGCGGCGCCGAGGAATGAGGCGTCGGGGGCGCGGTTGACGCAGCCCCGGCCGCGGCGCGCAACCGGTAGCGGCCGTCTTCGTCGCGCCCGAGCACGCCCGCCGCCGCGCAGCTCTTCGAGCTCCCGCACCACCTCGCGCCCGTCGTTGCTGCCGAGCGCGGCCATCAGCTCCTCGAAGATATTTCGGTCCGTCGGCGAGCGCGGCGCGGACCGAGGGGAAGCGCCGCCCTTCGTAGGTCGGCGGCTCGGGCACGCTCGGCTTCAGATCGCGCCGTCGTGCCGAACGGCCAGGTGAGGTCGAAGCCGGCCTTGGCGCCGGTGCGCGCGCCGTGCCGAGCGACGGATCGAGCGGCATCGTGCGCAAGCCGCTGGCGACGACCAGGTCGCGGTCGGGCTGGAAGCGCGTCGCCAGCGCCCACTCCATCTGCGCGTCGGAGAAGATGTCGATGTCGGGATCGACGACGAACACGTTCTTCACGTTGGCGAGCGAGGCGAAGACCGCGGCGATCGCGTTGCGCGCCTCGCCCGGCACGCGCTGGCGCAGCGCGACGCGGACGTTGAACATGCCGCCGCTCGCCGGCGGCGCATAGACGGCGACCGGCTCGCGCACCGCGGTCTCCAGCGCGCGCCAGACCAGCACCTCGGTGCGCAGCGCGCCGAGCTGCGCGGTGTCGGTGCGGCTCATCGTCGCGGCCGCTGATCGTCGCGGTCTGGAAGAGCGCGTCGCGGCGGTGGGTGATCGCGGTGACGTGGAACACCGGGTTGCGCTTGACGCCGCCGTAGTAGCCGAGGAATTCGCCGTACGGGCCTTCGGGCTCGACATAGCCGCGCTCGTCGAGATAGCCCTCGATGACGTACTCGGCGTCGGCCGGCACGCGGATGTCGTTGGTGACGCATTTCACGACCGGCAGCGGCGCGTCGCGCAGCGATGGCGACGAGGCCGAGCTCGTCGACCGGCACGCGCATCGTCGCGGCGACGTAGTCGATCGGATGGCGCGCCGACGACGAAGCTCACCGGCAAGCGCTCGCCGCGCGCCAGCGCGCGCTTCGTAGATCGCGCGCAGATCGCTGCGGCGCCACGAGATCGATCGCCGGTCTCGCGCCGGCCGCGCAGCATCAGCCGGCGCATGCCGACATTGGTCGAGCCCGGTCGCGGGTCGAGCGACGTAATCGATCGAGGCCGAGATGTAGGGCGCGCCGTCGTGGCCGTGCTGCAGATGCACCGGCAGCGTGGTCAGGTCGACGTCGTCGCCGGTCTGACACGACCTGCTGCACCGGCGCGTCGGCGCGCGACGACCTCGACGAGCTCCGGCTTGCTGGCGCAGCCGGCGCAGCACCTCGGCCAGCAGCTCGCTGCGGCGTCACGCCGAAAGCGCGCGCGAGTCGCGCGCGGCTGCCGATGACGTTGCCGACCAGCTCGGCGCGCTCGGGGCCGGCCGCTGCGAACAGGACGGCTTTCGGGTTGCCGTCGAGCATCGCGCGCGACGTCGGCCAGATCGATCGGCGCGGCGTGCATCTCGAATTCGTCGCTCCGCGCCAGCTCGTCGAGGAAGCGGCGCAGCCGGAAGCGCTCGAAATCGACGGCGCCGGATTGCTGCCCGGCAGGTGCGGCGTGGGACAGGCTCATTCTCCTCTCCCCTTCGGCGAGAAGCGATGGGCGCGCGAAAAGCCGCAACCGAGCATCGTTGCCTCCGAAGGATGGCGACCGCTCGGCCGCGGTCGTGGGGATGGCGTGTTGCCGCCTTCATAGCACGCGTGGCAGACTGGGTCACCGCAAACCGGCGCGCCGCGACGATGACACGGGTGAGGAAACGGAGCGAGTGCATGCGTGCATCGGGTCCGGCGGGCGCCGGCATCGGTCAGCCGGTCCGCCGCAAGGAGGATCGCGGGTTCCTCACCGGCAAGGGCTGCTACGGCGACGATTTCAACCTGCCGGGACAGGCCTATGCCGCGATGCTTCGCTCGCCGCATGCGCATGCGCGCATCGCCGCCGTCGACGCGAAACCGGCGATGGCGAGCCCGGGCGTCGTCGCCGTCCTGACCGGGCAGGATCTCGTGGCCGACGGGCTGCGGCCCATTCCGGCATGCGCTCTACAACCTGTCGCTTTCGGGGCCGCCCGACGTTTCCCTGCAGAACCGGCAGGATTTCGACCCGTCACGCCATCCGCATTGGCCGCTCCCGCCGGACAAGGCGCGCTTCGTCGGCGAGCCCGTCGTCATGATCATTGCCGAAATGCCAGCGGCGGCGAAGGACGGCATGGAGAAAATCAGGATCGACTATGAACCGCTTCCGGCCGCGATCGGCGGCAGGTAGGCGGCCGGCCGCGACGCGCCTCTGGTGTGGGACGGGGTTTCCTCCAATCTCTGCGTCGATGCCGAGGTCGGCGATGCGGTTGCCGTGGCCGATGCCTTCGCGCGCGCGCGCCATGTCGTCAGTCTCGAACCTGGATTCCAGCGCGTCACCGGGTTCCGATGGAGCCGCGCGCGGCGCTGGGCGCTTATGATGCGGTGGCGCAACGCTATCTCATCTATGCCGGATCGGGCGGCGCGGTGCGGCTGAAGCGCGAGCTTGCCGCCATTCTCGGCGTGCCCGATGCCGCGGTCCGCGTCATCGCCGGCGATGTCGGCGGCAATTTGGGACGCGAACTCGTTCTTCCCGGAATTCGCCCTCGTCGCCTGGGCGGCGCGGCGCATCGCTCGTCCGGTGAAATGGACCTGCGATCGCTCCGAGGCTTTTCTCAGCGATTATCAAGGCCGCGACCTCGCCAAATGCGTC
>CAVSNN010000006.1:0-442847 GCA_963729335.1 uncultured Alphaproteobacteria bacterium | reverse complement strand
CTCGTGTCTTTTGCGATCCTCGGTAAATCCGTCTGATGGTTTGTTATCCGTCCAACTTCGGGCGGAAGCCACCCAGCAGGATCGAATGATGATCGATCAAACGAAAGGTTCATGGCGGTCGAGTTCGCAGAAGATTCGAACTGATCGTCCTTTATACTGTTTCTGCTATCCGAGACTCTGTCCGTAACGACATGACTGCCAAACTGACCCCCAACCGCGAATCTTTCCAGATCCGGAGCGCACGAGAGTAGCCTACGGTACGGCTCATTGCTACTTTCCCCGATACGCTGCCGCTGGCGCCCATGTTGTCTTGCGATCCGGTAACAGGAAAATATTCTTATATAAATCTTATATAAATGCGCAAATATCCGCGCTGGATCGATATCCGCCCCGACCTGCCGCGCACCGCGACGGGAAATATTTAGCGGTTCAAATCACGGGAATTGGGATTCGTAACCCGTCATGCGTCGAACACCCGCTGCACCAACCGCCGCGCCAACACGCCGGCGACGCGGCGGCGGTAATGGCCGGGCGTGAAGGTCGTCTTCATCGCCATGATCTGATCGCGCACCAGCGCATCGAGCCCTTCGAGCACGCGCGCGATCGAGCGCGCCGCCGCATAGTTCGTCGGTGCCGGCAAGCCGCACCGGCCGCGGATTGGTGCCGGTGAAGGCGACGCGCAGGTCGGCGAGCTTATCGCCGTCGCGCCGCAGCGCCACCGCGACGCCGGCGACCGGATATTCGATCGAGCGGCGGATGCGGATCTTGTCGTAGGCCGAGCGCAGGCCGGGCGTGTTTTTCGCGCGCACGGCGGTGACGATCTCGCCAGGCCGCAGCGACAGAAAATATTTGCCGTCGCCGCGCGTCTCGCTCACCGGCTCGTCCTGGCGCGCGTAGCCGATATAGAGATCGGCAAGCGGCATGGTGCGCCGTGCCCGCCGGCCCGGCGATGTCGATTTCGGCGTCGAGCACCAGCAGCGCCGGCGCCAGATCGCCCGAGAAGGTGGCGAAGCAGACGCCGCGGCTTTTCGGCGCGACGTGGCAGATGTCGCCGGTGGTCTTCAGGCAATGATGATTGGCTTCGCGCCACCATTCGCTCTGATTGTAGAAAATGCAGCGGGTGTCGAGACACAGATTGCCGCCGACCGTGCCCATGTTGCGCTGGGTCGGGCCGGCGATATGGCCGGCCGCCTGCGCCACCACCGGATAGTGCCGCATCACGTCCGGGATGCGCGGCGAGTTCGGCAAGCGTCACTGCGGCGCCGATTTCAAGCGCGCGCGCATCCGCCTTGATTGCGCGCAGCTCGGTGACGCCGTTGATGTCGATCAACACCGGCGGCGCGACGATGCCGCGCCGGATGTTCACCACGAGATCGGTGCCGCCGCCGAGCAGGCTCGACTGCGGATGCGCGGCGCGCGCGTTCACCAGCGCATCGAGCGTTGTCGGACGGATCAGATCGAACTGCGGCAGCGCGTCCATTAGGCGCCGTTCGCTTTCTGCGTCCGCGCGCGTTTCTCCAGCGCCGCGAACACGCGATCGGGCGTCACCGGCAGCATCGTTGAAGCGCAAGCCCGTGGCGTCGGCGATGGCATTGGTCAGCGCCGGCAAAAACGCCGCCAGCGAGCCCTCGCCGGCCTCTTTGGCGCCGAACGGCCCATGCGGATCGATGCTTTCGACGATGCCGACTTCGATCGGTGGCGAATCCTGCGATCGTCGGCACGCGGTAATCGAGCATGTTGGCGGTCAGCATCAGGCCGTCGTGATAGGCCGCCTCTTCGCTCATCGCCTGGCCCAAGCCCATCCACACCGAGCCTTGCACCTGGCCTTCGACAGTCAGACGATTGAGCGCACGCCCGCAATCGTGCGCGACCCAGACCTTGTCGACGGTGACGACGCCGGTCTCCTCGTCGACGCTGACTTCGACCACCTGCGCCGAATAGCTGTAGCCCATGGTGCCGCCGATCGCGGCGCCGCGATATTTCTTGCCGCCGTGGCTTTCCGGGATCGTCGAATAAGTGCCGGTGACGGTGATGGTGCCGGTGTCCTTCAGCGCCTCGGT
The DNA here is from genome assembly GCA_963729335.1 of uncultured Alphaproteobacteria bacterium. Classification (GTDB taxonomy): domain Bacteria; phylum Pseudomonadota; class Alphaproteobacteria; order Rhizobiales; family Xanthobacteraceae; genus BOG-931. The sequence continues at coordinate 440,787 of CAVSNN010000006.1, read as the reverse complement.
GACGACCTCGTTGAAAGTCGAGCCCCTTGTCCTGCGCGCCGGCGCGATAAAGCTCGCCGAGACATTCGATCTCGCCGGGCTTGGCCTCGAGCTTGCGCGCCGCGGCGGCGACCAGCACCGCTTTGAGATTTTGCGCCGCGTCGATCGCGGCATTGCCGACCATGAAGGTGACGCGCGACGAATAGGAGCCGTTGTCCTTCGGCACCACGTCGCTGTCGCCGGTAACGATGCGGATGCGCGCCGAGATCGAGGCCGAGCACTTCGGCGACGCTCTGCACCAAGACCGTCGACGAGCCCTGGCCGATATCGGCGGCGCCGGTCAAAAGCACGATCGAGCCGTCGAAATCGAGCTTGAGCTTGACGGTGGCATGCGGCTCGCCGGTCCAGTTCACCGGCTTCGACGCGCCGCTGATGTAATGCGAGCAGGCCATGCCGAGACCCTTGCCTTTGCCTCGGGCAGCTTGCCCTTGCGCGCCTGCCAGCCGCTCTCGCGCTCGACCCAATCGAGACATTGCGGCAGGCCGTAGGAGTTCACCATCAGATCGTTTTGCGTGAACGTCGGCGCGGTCAAGAGATTGGCGCGGCGCACCGCAAACGGATCGAGCCCGAGCGCGGCTGCCATCTCATCGAGCAGGCTCTCGAAGGCGAAACGGATATCGACGGTGCCATGGCCGCGGAACGCGCCGCAGGGCGGCGTATTGGTCAGCACGCGCTTGCCGAGATATTTGACGTTCTGCAGGTCGTAGATCGCGTACAGCATCGAGCCGGCGTAAAGGATCGTCACCACGCCGTAGCCGGAATGCGCGCCGCCGCGCTGGATGCATTCGCATTCGACCCCGGCGATGCGGCCATCCTTTTTCATGCCGACTTTGAGCCGGATGTCGGTTTCCGGCCGGCCGCGATGGGTGATGAAGGTCTCCTCGCGGCTCGTCACGATGCGCACGCAGCCGCCGGCTTTGCGGGCGAGCAGCGCCGCGATCAATTCGACATTGAGCGCCTCGGTGCGGCAGCCGAAGCCGCCGCCGACATGCGGCTTGATCACGCGGATGCGCGACATGTCCATATCGAGGATCTGCGCCAGCATCAGATGCACGTAATACGGCACCTGCGTCGATGCATGCACCGTGATGCGGTCGCGCACCGCGTCATAGTCGGCGAGCGCGGCGTGCATCTCCATCTGGTTCTGGCAGACTTCGGCGCAATTATAGACGCCCTCGCGGATGAGATCGGCGCCGGCGAAGGCCGCCGCGACGTCGCCCAGCTCGAACAGCACGTCGCGCTCGATATTGTGCGGCCGATGCTCGTGAATGGCGACGGCGTCCGCCGCCAGCGCTTGCGCCGCGGTGTGATAGGCCGGCAGCTCGCGGACTTTGAGCTTGATGCGGCGCAGCGCTTCCTTGGCCGTGGCATCGTCAACCGCAGCGACCGCGGCGACCGGCTCGCCGCGGTAGCGCACGCGGTCGCGCGCCAAGGGATGCTCGCTACGCGCGATCGGCAGCACGCCGAACGTCTTGTCGCAGTCGGCACCGGTGACGATCGCCTTGACGCCGGGAAGCTTCGCCGCTTCGGCAATATCGACGTTGAGGATTTCGGCGTGCGAATAGGGGCTGCGGAAGATCCGCCCCGCCAGCATGCCGGGCGCGATGAAGTCGGCGGTGTATTTGGCGCGGCCGGACACTTTGTCCGGGCCGTCGATCATCGGCACATAGTCGCCGATGTTATGCGCCGGGAGAATCTCGTTCATGGCGCATCTCGTGCCGACGACTCCCTCCCCCCTTGTGGGGGAGGGTTGGGGTGGGGGGTGGTGCAGGACGGTGACAGCGTGACCGCTCGCGCGTCACCTCGCGACCCCCACCCCCAACCCCTCCCCAGCAAGCATGCACTCGGGCGCGCGCAAGCGCGGCCCGGGTGGGGGAGGGGAGCAACAAGCGGCAACGACTTGTTCACGGCGCCAATCCTTCGGCGCACAGCGCGGCCGCATGTTTGACCGCTTCGATGATTTTGACATAGCCGGTGCAGCGGCAAATGTTGCTGCCGAGCGCCTCGCGGATCTCATCTTCGCTCGGTTGGGCGTTGCGGCGAAGCAGACCCGCCGACGCCATGATGTAGCCCGGCGTGCAATAGCCGCATTGCGAGCCGAGCTTCTCATGGAAGCCGCGCTGCACCGCGGACAACCGGCCGTCGCGGGCCAGCGATTCGATGGTATCGACGCGGCGGCCTTCGACCGTGGCGGCAAGCGTCAGGCATGACAGTCGCGGCTTGTCGTCGACCAGCACCGTGCAGGCGCCGCATTCGCCGCCGTCGCAGCCGGTTTTCGTTCCGGTCAACCCGACGATTTCCCGCAAATAATCCAGCAGCAGCACATTGTCGGGAACCGCGTCGGTGCGGGCGCGGCCGTTGAGCGTGAGCTGAAGAATGCGCGCCATGCGGTGCTATGGCTCTTTTTATTTCTTCCGGTTCAATAGCAATAAGCGGCGGCCGGTTCAAACCAGGTGCGGCATCGCGGCCGCCGCCCGCGGCGCAAAGGCTCGCATCCTTCGAGGCCCGCGCTGCGCGCGGGCACCTCAGGATGAGGACCTAAATTTAAAAACGGGCGGCGACTTCGGGCGGAATCGGTTGCGATTTGATCGCGGATGTGTCGGCCGGATCGCGCACCGCCCAGACGCGGGTTTCGCGGCCTTCGACCGCGAGGTTGCCGCGCACGTAAAGCCGGTGCTCGACGTCGAAGCTCGAGCGGCGGAACGCGCTCACCTGCGACGTCATCTCGACGACGTCGCCGAACCGCGCCGGGCTGAGAAAGCGCGCGCCGGCGTCGACCAGCGGGATGCCGACAATGCCGAAGGCGGCGGCCAGATCGGGCGGTTTGACGCCGAGCGCCGCCTCGAACAGCATCCAGGTGCCCCAATCGAAGAACTCGAAAAAGCGGCTGTTGAAGACGATGCCGGCCGGGTCGCAATGGCCCCATTCGATGGTGAATTGCCGGCGGCTGATCAAATTGGCCATGCAGGCATGATCGCCGCCAACGGCGCTGCCGGTCAACCGACCTGCCAAAATCATGCAAGCATTAAAAATCAAGCCTTAAAATCATGACGGGCGAGCTTGCGCCCGCCCGCCACGTTCCTGGTGCTGCTACCCGCATCCGGAAACCACGATCAAATTCGCCACTTGGTGCGCTGCCGGTAGCCGCCTCGCATCCCAGGCCAATTCGACCTTGGCGATCGTCACATTCGGCAGAACCAAACGCGATCGATCTGAGGGTGAGGATATCGCGCCGTTCGCGAGTTGCAAGTGAAAGCGTGCATGTGAGGCGGCGCCACAGGTTTGGGGATAATTGTGTGGATGAATTGCGGCATGCAGGCGCGGCATTTTCCGCAGCCTCAAGCCTTGCGCCCCTGATGCTTGTCGATGGCCGCTTGGACGGCGGCGCGGGACTGCGCGCCGGCGGTTTCGTATTTGGCTTTGGCGTCGTCGTAGCTCGCCTGGCGCAGCGCGTTGGCGTTGCGCTGGAAGTGCGGGTGAACGTAGCGCGCCATCAGCTCGTAGCTGTTTTTGGTCGCCGGCCAGTCCGCCCAATTATGCGCCAGCAACAGCACGCCGCCGAAGCCGCCGTTCGAGCCCCGCCACAGCCGTTCGAAATGGCGGATGCAATCGTCGGGGCTGCCGATGCAGGCGATGCCCGACGACACCAGATAGTCGGCCGGGTCGCCGGCTATGTCGGGCGGCACGATGGGGAAGGTGCCGACTTCGCTGAAATAGCGCTTGAAGTCGTCGAGGCCGAACTTGACGTTGGCGCGCGCCTGTTCGCGCGTTGCCGCCACGTGCGCAAAGGTGACGATGCGCCACTTGCGGCGGTCGGGCGTATGGCCGTTCCTCCGCGCGGTCTCCTCGTAGACGCCCCAGTTGCCGGCATGCGCCTTGAGCGCATCGTCCGAGGTGCCGCCGATCGCGAGCATGCCGATGCCGTGCTTGCCGGCTTGCAAGGCGCCGGTCGGCGAACGCGCCGACGCCACCGCCATCTCCATCATCGGCTGCGAATAGCTTTTGAGCTGCAGGCGCGCCTCGTGCAGCTCGAACCAGTCGGTCTTTTTGGTGACCGTGCGGCCGGCCATCAGCTCGACGATGACGTCGAGCGACTCGTCGAGCTTGCGCCGCTGGTCCTCGGCTTTGATCCCCATCTTGACCGCGTCGTAGACCAGCGACCCCGGCCCGACGCCGAACATGGCGCGGCCGCGTGTCATGTAGTCGAGCTGCATCAGCCGCCCGGCAAGCGTGAACGGGTTGTGATAGGGCAGCGAGACCACTCCGGTGCCGAGCCGGATGTGGCGCGTGCGTTCCGCGGCGCCGGCGATGAACAGCTCGGGGCAGGCAATGATTTCGAAACCGCCCGAGTGGTGCTCGCCAATCCAGGCCTCATGATAATTCAGCCGATCGAGATGGACCAAAAGCTCCATGTCGCGATCGAGCGCCAAGAGCGCGTTTTCGCCGAGCGGATGAAACGGCGCAAGAAAAACGCCCGTCTTCAAAAACCTATCGTTCATGTGCTTGGTCTTCTTCCCGGCAGTCTCGACCCCGATCGTAGCGATAACCGACCGGCGAACAAGCGAGGAGCGCGGACGGGTGAGGGGTTCGGATACCGTAGTTTGTCTCCAGCGTCCGAACCCCCTCACCCCAACCCTCTCCCCTGCGGGGAGAGGGAGTTCGCATCAGCCAGCCTAATTGTCAGCGACTTGCCGCGGCTGGCATTTGCGTGACCGTTTTCCCCGGCCATTTGCACAAATCCGCGATAATGCACTTCTCGCACAGCGGGCGCCGCGCGACGCAGGTGTAGCGGCCGTGCAGGATGAGCCAGTGATGGGCGTGCAGCCGGTATTTCTCCGGCACCACCGCCAAGAGCTTCATCTCGACGTCGAGCGGGGTCTTGCCGGCGGCAAAGCCGGTGCGGTTGCCGACGCGGAAAATGTGGGTGTCGACCGCGATGGTCGGCTCGCCGAAGGCGATATTGAGCACGACGTTCGCGGTCTTGCGGCCGACGCCGGGCAAAGCTTCGAGCGCGTCGCGGTCGTGCGGAACTTGGCCGCCGTGCAATTCGACCAGCCGTTGCGACAGCGCGATCACGTTCTTGGCTTTGGTGCGGAAAAGCCCGATGGTCTTGATCAGATCGCGCAGGCGCGCTTCGCCGAGCGCGACCATCTTTTCCGGCGTGTCGGCAAGCGCAAACAAAGCCGGCGTCGCCTTGTTGACGCCGGCGTCGGTCGCCTGCGCCGACAGCACGACGGCGACCAGAAGCGTGAACGGATCGACGTGCTGCAATTCGCCGCGCGGGGCCGGATTGGCGGCGGCGAAGCGGCGGAACGCTTCTTCGATCTCGGCATTGGTCCATTGCGGCGGTTCGCCGTGGCCGGCTTTGGCGTCGGCTTTGGCCCGCGCCTTGCCCGGCTTGGCTTTTGTACGCGGCTTGGCGGACCGCTTGGTCGGCTTGCGCACCATCTGTTTACCCACCGTGTTTTCCGTATAATGAGCGCCATGAACCGCGACAACAACCGCGACAACACCCGCGACAACACCGCCGCATCGGCCGACCCGGAAATATTCTCGGCGATCATCACGCCGCACCGCTCGCTGAGCCCGAGGGGTTTCTTGATCTTCATGCTCTGCCTCGGGGGCTTAAGCTTCGTCTCCGGCATGGCGTTCGTGCTGATGGGCGCCTGGCCGGTTTGCGGGTTTTTCGGGCTCGACGTGCTGCTGGTTTATCTCGCCTTCCGCGCCAATTATCGCTCCGCGCGCGCCTATGAGGAGGTCACCGTGACCGCCTCCGAACTCACGGTGCGCAAGGTGAACCATCGCGGTGCCGTGCGCGAATGGACGCTCAATCCGGTCTGGGTCAAGCTCGACCGCATCGTGCACGAGGAATTCGGCATCGAGCGGCTGTTTCTGGTCTCGCACGGCCGGCGGCTGCCGATCGCCGCCTTCCTGGGACCGAACGAGAAGGAAAGCTTCGCCCTTGCCCTGTCGTCGGCGCTGGGCGAGGCCAAGCGCGGGCCGACAAGGAATTGAAGGGGGGCGAATAGCGAATGGCGAGTAGCGAATAGAGAAGAATCTGCCCTATTCGCTACTCGCCATTCGCTATTCGCCCCCCTGCAGAAATCGGGTGGTTTGCGTGCCGGCCAGGGCCTAGATCGGGAGCCAATGATGGAGGCACACATGCTCTCGCCCGATCGCATTGCCGAGCCCGATTCCGCTTCGCTGTCGCTTGCCGAAGCCGCCGCCGATTACGAGGTGGTGCGCCGCGCCATCGGCCATATCCGCGGCCATTGGCGCGCGCAGCCGGACATCGAGGCCATTGCCGAAGCCGCCGGCGTGACGCCGACCGAGCTGCATCATTTGTTCCGGCGCTGGGCCGGGCTCACCCCGAAGGCGTTCTTGCAGGCGCTCACGCTCGACGGCGCGCGGCAGCTCCTGCGCGATTCCGCGAGCGTGCTCGATACGAGCTACGAAGTCGGCCTGTCCGGTCCCGGCCGCCTGCACGATCTGTTTGTCACCCACGAGGCGATGTCGCCCGGCGAATGGAAAGCGGGCGGCGAAGGCTTGACCGTTCGCTACGGCTTTCACCCCTGCCCGTTCGGCATCGCGCTCGTCATGGCGACCGAGCGCGGGCTTGCCGGCCTGGCGCTGGCCGATCCCGGCAAGGAGCGGGCCGCGCTTACCGATATGAAAACCCGCTGGCCGAAAGCGAACTACCTCGAGGACCGTCCGCGTACTGGGCGGCTCGCCAGCCGCATCTTCGAGCCGTCGCAGTGGCGGCCGAGCCAACCGCTGCGCGTCGTTTTGATCGGCACCGATTGGGAAGTTCGCGTCTGGCAGGCGCTTCTCAAAATTCCGATGGGGCGGCTCGCGACCTATTCCAACATTGCCGGCAAGGTGTGCACGCCGGCCGCCGCGCGCGCCGTCGGCGCCGCGGTCGGTAAAAATCCGATCTCGTTCGTGGTGCCGTGCCATCGCGTCGTCGGCAAATCCGGCAAGCTCACCGGCTATCACTGGGGGCTCACCCGCAAGCGCGCCATGCTCGGCTGGGAAGCGGGACAGGTCGCGGCGGCGGCGTAGTAATATTCACCTCTCCCCGCTGCGCGGGGAGAGGTCGAGCGAAGCGAGGGTGAGGGGGCCTCTCCGCGATTCTGAGCGTGCGGTCGCGCGACGACGTTGCAAACAATCGCTCGAGTTTCAGCCCAGCCGAGAGGCCCCCTCATCCCGACCTTCTCCCCGCGCGCGGGGAGAAGGAGGAGAATACTACCCCGCCAGAACCTGCTTCTCCGCCACCGTGGAATCGGTATTGAGCCGGTAGATCATCGGCACCCCGGTGCCGATCTCGCGCTTGACGATCTGTTCCGGCGACAGTTTCTCGAGCACCATCACCAGCGCGCGCAGCGAATTGCCGTGCGCCGAAATCAGCACGTTGTCGCCCTTCAGCACGCGCGGCAGAATCTCCTGGAGGTAATAGGGCAGCACCCGCGCGGCGGTGTCTTTGAGGCTCTCGCCGCCGGGCGGCGCGACGTCATAGGAGCGGCGCCAGAGCTGCACCTGTTCGGCGCCCCATTTCTTGCGCGCGTCGTCCTTGTTCAACCCGGCGAGCTCGCCATAGTCGCGCTCGTTCAGCGCCTGGTCCTTGAACACGGCAATGCCGGTCTGTCCCAGCTCCTCGAGCATGAGATCGAGCGAGCGCTGGGCACGAATAAGCGCCGAGGTGAACCCGGCGTCGAAGCGCAGCCCTTGACCTTTCAGCTTGCGCCCGGCGGCGCGCGCTTCCTCGATCCCGGTCGCGGTGAGATCGATATCGCGCCAGCCGGTGAACAGATTCTTCAGGTTCCACTCGCTCTCGCCGTGACGCACGAGGACGAGGATGCGGTTGGCCATTTAGTACCTCTACGGATCCCGGCAAAAGGTGCACAAGAGTCCGCTCATATCAACCACGAATCTTCCGAGCTGCCATAGCCGCCATGGAATGGGGGCTGCTGCCAAAACCCACGGAAATGACCGGCGCGGCGCTGTCGCGTGCGGAACGAAGCGGCGTTGCAATTCCGCCGAGGCTCGTGGTTAGCTGCCGATGGCCGGCCGGCGTCCGATTTGATGCGGCCAACGGGGAGTTCCAGCATGCCGCTCATCCACGACGCCGAGGTCTGGCAATCGAGGCTTGCCGCGCTTCCGCTTGAGAGTTACGGCCCCGGCGAGACCGTGTTCGCCGAAGGCACCAGCACCGGACGGCTCCTGATTCTCAGGAGCGGCGCGGTCAGCATCGTCAAGGGCGGCACCGAGATCGCCACGGTGGCGGAACCCGGCGCGGTGTTCGGCGAGCTCGCGGCGCTGCTCGATCAGCCGCATACCGCGGACGTGTGCACGCTCGAAGCGTCGGAGTTTTACGTCGCCGACGCCGCCACGCTGCTCGGGCAAGACCCGGTCGCGCTGCTTTACGTGACCATGCTCTTGGCGCGGCGGCTCGATGGCGCCAACCAACTTCTGCTTGAACTGAAGGACCAGATCGAGGCCGGCGAACCGGAAAGCTTGATTAGCCTGACGATCGGCAAGATCGACGGATTGCTCAACGCCATCGGCACCGGCTACATCCGCGCCGGCGTGGCCTACACCATGTTTCCCCGGCCGTAACGTGGGGTGAGCCGGCACGGCTTTGGATGCCCTGTCATCATCCGCGAATGCGGAGCATGACAAGTCCATCATGATTGGCGCTGGTCTCAGATGTCCTTCAGCCCCAGCACGTCCGCCATCGAATAGAGCCCCGGCGGCTTGCCGCGCGCCCATAAGGCCGCATGCAGCGCGCCGCGGGCGAAGATCATGCGGTCCTCGGCGCGGTGGGTGAGTTCGACGCGCTCGGCCGGGCCGGCGAAAATCACGGTGTGCTCGCCGACCACGGTGCCGCCGCGCAAAGATGCAAAACCGATATCCACCGCTCGGCGCGGGCCGGTCATGCCATCACGCCCGCGCACCGAATGAGCCGCGAGATTGAGGCCGCGGCCGGCTGCGGCAGCGTGGCCGAGCATCAGCGCGGTGCCGGACGGCGCGTCGATCTTCTTGTTGTGGTGCATTTCCAGAATCTCGATGTCGTAGTCGTCGTTGAGCGTCGCCGCGACGCGTTGCACCAGCGCGGCAAGGAGATTGACGCCGAGACTCATATTGCCGGATTTGACGATGGTCGCGCGCCTGGCCGCTTGCGCAATGACCGCTTCCTCCTCGGGCGAATGGCCGGTGGTGCCGATGACATGCACCTTGCCGGCGGCCGCGGTCAGTTCGGCGAAAGCAAGCGTCGCGGCCGGAACGGTGAACTCGATGAGGCCGTCGGCATTCGCAAGCAGCGGCGCCGCGTCGCTTACGACCTTGACGCCGTTCGGACCGAGGCCGGCGAGTTCGCCGGCATCGCAGCCGATCACGGCAGAATCCGCGGCCTCCACCGCGCCGGCCAGCACCAGACCCTTGGTCGCGGCAATGGCGTCGATCAGCGTGCGCCCCATGCGCCCGCCGGCGCCGGCGATCACCAGTCGCATGTCGGAATTTACCGCGGCCATTACCCTTCTCCAGTCCGGCCGGGTATATCACCTCTCCCCGCTGCGCGGGGAGAGCATAGGCGCCCTTCGGGCGCCGTTCTTAGTGCTAAGAACGCCGATGCAATGCATCGGCTATGCGAAGCGAGGGTGAGGGGGCCTCTCCGCGATTCTGAGCCCAGCGGAGAGGCCCCCTCATCCCGACCTTCTCCCCGCACGCGGGGAGAAGGAGATCTAAAACTGCGGGCCGTCGTAGCCCTCGACGATGACGAGATCGACCTCGCCTTTGCCGTCGCGCAGCTTTTTCGCCGCCTGATAGCCGGGCGAGCGATAGCAGGCGAGGGCTGCGTCATAGCTCGGGAATTCCAGCACCACGGTGCGGCCGCGGAACCTGCCCTCCGGCAGGTCGCGGCTGCCGCCGCGAACGAGATAGCGCGCGCCGAATTGACCGAACGGCGCCTGGTTGGCCGCCATATACGGCTTGTAGCCTTCGGGGTCGGCGACATCGATGTGCCCGATCCAGTAGCCTTTCTTCGCCGCGGGCGGCGGGGGGCTCGAAGCCGCCGGCTGCGGGCCGTCATAGCCTTCGGCGATCACAAAATCGCATTGCGAATGCGGCAACCGCAGCGGCCGGGCGCGCTGATATTCGGCCGAGCGATAGCAGGCGAGCGCGGTGGCGTAGTCGGGAAATTCGCGGATGACGCAGCGCGCCCGCGCCCGGCCTTCGACCACTTCGCTGCGCCCGCCGCGCACCAGCGCGGTGCCGCCATATTTCTCATGCGCCGGCGGCGTCGCCGCCATATAGGCCTTATAGCCTTCCGGATTGCTGACATCGATCTGCGGCAGCCAATAGCCTTTAGGCATGGCGTTCTCCCTTCATGTTTGCTGCGCGGCTCCGGCGATTTCGGCGACGATGGCTTCGGCCGCGGCCTTCGGATCGGCGGCCGCGATGACCGGCCGGCCGACCACCAGATAATCGGCGCCCGCCGCGATCGCCTTGCCGGGCGTCATGATGCGCTTTTGTTCGTCCGCCGCGGCGCCGGCCGGGCGGATGCCCGGCGTCACCAGCGCCAAATCAGTGCCGACGATGGGGCGGAGCATCGCGGCCTCCTCGCCGGCGCACACCAGCCCGTCGACGCCGATGTCGCGCGCCTGCGCGGCGCGCCGGGCGACGAGTTCGGACACTGTGAAGGCGTAGCCCGAAGCCGCGAGATCGGCATCGTTAAAGGAGGTGAGAACCGTCACCGCGAGGATTCGCAAGCCGCCTTGGCGCGCCTCGACCGCGGCCTGCATGGTCGGGGGATAGGCGTGCACGGTGAGAAACGTCGCGCCGAGCCGCGCCGCGTTTTTGACGCCCTGCGCCACCGTATTGCCGATGTCATGCAGCTTGAGATCGACGAACACCTGCTTGCCGGCGTCGATCAGCGAATGCGCGTAGCTCATGCCGCCGGCAAAAGCGAGCTGATAGCCGATCTTGTAGAACGACACCGTGTCGCCGAGCCGCGCCACCAGCGCCTGCGCCGCCTCCACCGAGGACACATCGAGCGCAACGATCAGGCGGTCGCGCGGCTTTAACTGCATCGCTTCATCCCTTCAGCCCATCATCCCGGCCAGCTCGACCAGCCGGCGCACGGCGGTCCGCAGCGCCGCGGCGACAGTTTCATCCTTGAGATTGTCACGATCGTCAAACGCCTGTTCGGCGCGCGGCACCGAAACTTGCTCCGGAATGACCAGCGCGCCGCAGCCCAGTTCCAAAATCTGCCGCAGCGCCATGAGCGAGCGCACACCGCCGCCCGAACTCGCCGACGCCGCGCCGATGGCAAAGACCCGGCCCTTGAACGCGGCATAGGTCGGTTCGGTCCCCTCCCGCACCCGCGACACCCAGTCGATCGCGTTCTTGAGAAGCGGCGTCACCGAGGCTGAGTATTCGGGGCTGGTGATGAACACGCCCTGGTGCGCCATCAGCATGTGCTTCAGCCGGGCCGCGGCTTGCGGCGGTCCGGCGCCGGCGGCGAGGTCGGGGTCGAACAGTGGCAGCGGATAATCTTCCAATGAAATCCGCGTCACCTCGGCCTCGGCCAACGCCAGCTCCTTGGCGGCAAGCGCGGCAAGCCGGGTATTGTGCGAGCCGGTGCGCAGCGAACCGGGGAGGACGAGGATTTTTGGAGCCGCCATTATTGTCATGCCCGCGCAGGCGGGCATCCAGTATTCCGGAACGTTACAGGGCGAAGCGCTGCCATGGAGATTACTGGATCACCCGCATTCGCGGATGATGACAATAAGGGGATTCAGGTTTTCCGATACACCCACACGCGCGCCGGCGGCAGGTTCATCCAGATGCGCTCGGAGGCTTCCACCGAGAAGCCGCCCAACCCTCTCGGCAACGGCGATGCCACCGAATAGGTGAACTGCACGAATGGCGCGCCGGGCAGCATCAGATCGAAGGCGTCGCGCAGAAGCCGCAAGCGCATCTTGATCGGCTTGGTGATGAGCGGCAGCCCAGAGACGACCGCCGCCGCGGGTTGCAGCAACAGCGTCTCGAGGAGCCGGCGCATACTGTAGGCATCGCCCTGCACCAAAGTGGCGTCGGGATAGCGTGAGCGCAGCAGGTGACAGAACGTCGGATTGAACTCCACGAGCACGAGCCGCGACGGCTCGACCCCGGCCTCGACCAGGGCTTCGGTCACCGGCCCAGTGCCGGGACCCAATTCGACCACCGGGCCGGTCGAATTCGGATCGACATAGCGCGCCATGGCGCGAGCGAGAATCTTGCCGGACGGCGTCACCGCGCCGATCGACAGCGGCCGTTCGATCCAGGAGCGGATAAAGCGCACCTCGTCGTCGAGCCGAATGCCTTTCTTCAGCTCGAACTGCTTGATCTGATCTTCGATTTTCTTGCCTATGCCGTTGCGCTTTTGCTCGAACAGCCGGATCTGGCGCTCGATCTTGCGCTCGATGATGTTCTTGCGGACTTCAAGAAGGCGAATCTGCCGCCCGATCTGCCGTTCGATCTTGCGTTCAAACTTTTGCAGGGCGGGGAGCGGCATGTGATTTCACACAAAAAGTCTTGCACGCGACGAATTGCGACGTTTTTAAAACATCCGGGGGGTAAAGGCCATATGGCGTTTGGCGGTCACGCCGAGCCGGCGCGGCCGCCCAGGCCGTCGAGGAACTCCTTGACCTTGCCGAGGAATCCCGACGATTCCGGCTGGGTCTCGGTTGAGGACAAGCGGTCGAATTCAGCCAACAATTCACGCTGCTTCTTGGTCAGCTTCTGCGGCGTCTCGACCACGACCTGGACGTACATGTCGCCGGATTGGCGCGCGCGCAGGACCGGCATGCCCTTGCCTTGCAGGCGGAAGCGCCGGCCGGACTGCGTGCCTTCCGGGATTTTCACCTTGGTCTTGGCGCCGTCGATGGTCGGCACTTCGAATTCGCCGCCGATGGCCGCCGTCACCATCGAAACCGGAACGCGGCAATGCAGATCGGCGCCCTCGCGCTGGAAGAACGGATGCGCGCCGATCGACAGGAAAATATAAAGATCGCCGGGCGGCCCGGCGCGCACGCCGGCTTCGCCCTCGCCGGCGAGCCGGATGCGGGTGCCGTCCTCGACGCCGGCCGGGATATTCACCGACAAGGTCCGCTCGCGAGTGACGCGGCCGGAGCCGGCGCATGACGCGCAGGGGCTGTCGATCGACTGGCCGCGGCCACCGCAATTCGGACAGGTGCGTTCCAGCGTGAAAAATCCCTGCGCGTGGCGGACCCGGCCGTGGCCGGCGCACATCGGGCAGGTTTTCGGTTTGGTGCCGGCCTTGGCGCCGGAGCCGGAGCAGGCCTCGCAGGTCACCGTGGTCGGAATGCGGATTTGCGCGTTCTTGCCGGCATAGGCGTCCTGCAGCGATATTTCCATATTGTAGCGCAGATCGGCGCCGCGCTCGCGGCCGCCGCCGCGGCCGCGGCCGCTCGACATGCCGAAAATGCCTTCGAACAGGTCGGAGAAGGTGGTGCCGAAGTCGGCGCCGAAGCCGGCCGCGTGCCCACCCATGCCGTGCTCGAAGGCGGCGTGACCGAAACGGTCATAGGCCGCGCGCTTGTCCGGGTCTTTGAGGACCTCGTAGGCCTCGTTGATTTCCTTGAAGCGATGCTCGGCCTGCTCATCGCCGGGATTGCGGTCGGGATGGCAGGCCATCGCCTGCTTGCGGAACGCGGTCTTGATGTCACCGTCGTTGGCGGTGCGTTCGACCGCGAGCGTCTCGTAGTAGCAGCGCTTGGCCATTCCCGCTCCCACCAAGCATCAAATATGCAGCGTCATGGCCGGGCTTGACCCGGCCATCCATCTTCCTTCGCGAAAAAGATGGACCCCCGGGTCAAGCCCGGGGGTGACGATTTTGGCATTGTGGAGAATGGCCGGCATCGACACCCTCGCCGCCTCAAGCGGATTTCTTGTTCTTCTTGTCGTCGTCGACTTCGGTGAACTCGGCATCGACGACGTCTTCCTTCTTGGTCTCGGTGCCGCCGCCGGCATCGCCCGCCGGCTGCTGTTCGGCGGCCTGCTTGTACATCGCCTCGCCGAGCTTCATCGAAGCCTGTTGCAGCGCGTTTGCTTTGGCGGTGATCGCCTCCGCATCCGAGCCCTTCAAGGCTTCCTTGAGGTCGGCCATGGCGTTTTCGATGGCGCGACGCTCGGTTTCGCCGACTTTGGCGCCGTGCTCGGCCAGCGTCTTCTCGGTCATGTGGACCAGGGCCTCGGCGCGGTTCTTGGCTTCGACCTCCGCCTTGCGCTTCTTGTCCTCTTCGGCGTGCGCCTCGGCGTCCTTGACCATCTTCTCGATGTCGGCCTCGGAGAGACCACCGGACGCCTGGATGCGGATCTGCTGCTCCTTGCCGGTGCCCTTGTCCTTGGCCGAGACGTTGACGATGCCGTTGGCGTCGATGTCGAAGGTGACCTCGACCTGCGGCACGCCGCGCGGCGCCGGCGGAAGGCCGATCAGATCGAATTGGCCTAACATCTTGTTGTCGGCCGCCATTTCGCGCTCGCCCTGAAACACGCGGATCGTCACCGCGGTCTGGCCGTCCTCGGCGGTGGAGAACACCTGGCTCTTCTTGGTCGGGATCGTGGTGTTACGGTCGATCAATCGGGTGAACACCCCGCCCAGCGTCTCAATGCCGAGCGACAGCGGCGTCACGTCGAGCAACAGCACGTCCTTGACGTCGCCTTGCAGCACGCCGGCCTGGATCGCGGCGCCGACCGCGACGACTTCGTCGGGATTGACGCCCTTATGCGGCTCCTTGCCGAACAATTGCTTGACGATCTCCTGCACCTTCGGCATGCGCGTCATGCCGCCGACCAGAACGACTTCGTTGATTTCCGCCGCCGACAGTCCGGCGTCCTTGAGCGCCTGCTTGCACGGATCGATGGTCTTCTGGACGAGATCGTCGACCAGCGCCTCGAATTTGGCGCGGGTGAGCTTCATGGTCAGATGCTTCGGTCCCGACGCGTCGGCGGTGATGAACGGCAGGTTGATTTCGGTCTGCGTCGTCGACGACAGCTCGATCTTGGCTTTTTCCGCCGATTCCTTGAGCCGCTGCAAAGCGAGCTTGTCGCGGCGCAGATCGATGCCTTGCTCCTTCTGGAACTCGTCGGCCAGATAGTTCACCAGCCGCATGTCGAAATCCTCGCCGCCGAGGAAGGTGTCGCCGTTGGTCGACTTCACCTCGAACACGCCGTCGCCGATTTCGAGAATGGAAATATCGAAGGTGCCGCCGCCGAGATCGTAGACCGCGATGGTGCCGGTCTTGTTCTTGTCGAGCCCATAGGCGAGCGCCGCCGCGGTCGGCTCGTTGATGATGCGCAACACTTCGAGCCCGGAAATCTTGCCAGCGTCCTTGGTGGCCTGGCGCTGCGCGTCGTTGAAATAGGCCGGAACGGTGATGACGGCCTGCTCGACCTTGGCGCCGAGATAGGCCTCCGCCGTCTCCTTCATCTTCTGCAGAATGAACGCGGAAATCTGCGACGGCGAACAGCTCTTGCCCTCGATCTCCACCCAGGCGTCGCCGTTACTGGCGCGCGCGATCTTGTAGGGAACGAGCTTCTTGTCCTTCTCCACCATCGGATCGTCGTAGCGGCGGCCGATCAGGCGCTTGACCGCGAAAATGGTGCGCTCGGGATTGGTGACTGCCTGGCGTTTTGCCGGCTGGCCGACCAGCCGCTCGCCCTCGTCGGTGAAAGCGACGATGGACGGCGTGGTGCGCATCCCTTCCGCGTTCTCGATGACCTTCGGCGTCTTGCCTTCCATCACGGCGACGCAGGAATTCGTGGTCCCGAGATCGATACCGATGACCTTGCCCATGGTCCAAATCCTCTCTTTTGCGGCAGGTCCGGCAGGCCCTTAAGGCGCCCTGTGTCCGACCCCCTTATTACGGCATCGCTCCGAACTGCTTGAGCCCGCCGCCCGCAGCGATTTCCCTTGGCTCATATAGGACGGCCTCATCGCCCTGCAAGGCAGCATGGCCGCGGCGCGGCCCGGTTAACGCCGCCGGACCGGCGCGGCGCGGCGGCCGCCGTCGCCGACCGCGGTGAGGGTCTCTTAACGGTGTCGTTGTGAGCCTCGAAAGCCACGCGGTCACGCTAGCCGGCTATTAAGGAAGACCTGCCACGGATGGCGCGGGCGAAGGGAGAACAGCTCGACCGGCCGGAAACGGCGCCAGTACGAGCCGCCCGCAGGCGGGAGTTGTCATGCGCGTCAGTCATGTCGTATCCGGCGCGGTCGAGGGCGCAACTGCCGGCCGTGCGACCGCCGCCGATGACCCCGTGCGTCGGCTTTTCGAGATGCTGCCCCGGCCGCTGCGCTTTCTCGGCGTCGGCGGGCTTGGGCTGATCGTCGACCTCGCCGTTTTCACCGTCGTAATCGCGCACGGCCCGAACCCGCTGGCCGCGCGGCTTGTTTCGCTCGCCGTGGCGACGCTGGTGACCTGGCGGCTCAACCGCGCGCTCACTTTCGATTGCAGCGGCCGCCGCGGCTACGATGAAGCGCTGCGCTACGCCGCCGTCGCCGCCGCCGCGCAGACCGTGAGCTACGCCGTCTTCGCGCTCCTTGTCGTCACCGCGCTCGCCGCGCTGCCGCAACTTGCCGTCGTTATCGGCGCCGCCGCCGGCGCGCTCGTTTCCTATTGCGGCCAGGCGCTGTTCGCGTTCCGGCCGCGGTACTCCGCTTGACGGTCGCGCCATGACATTTCGCGACATGACGTTGCGCGACATGACCGTCGATGCCGAGGTATTCGTGATCGGCGCCGGGCCCGCCGGCCTCACCGCGGCCTATTGCCTGAGCCGGGAGGCCCGCTCCGTCGTCGTGATCGAACGCGATCCGGTCTATGTCGGCGGCATCAGCCGCACCGTCGACTACAAGGGTTTTCTGTTCGACATCGGTGGCCACCGGTTCTTTTCCAAGTCGAAGGAGGTCGTCGCGCTGTGGCAGGAGCTGCTGCCCGACGATTTCATTACCCGGCCGCGGCTGTCGCGCATCTACTACAACGGCAGATTCTTCTCCTATCCGCTCAAGGCGTTCGAGGCGCTCGTCAAGCTCGGCGTGCTCGCCAGCGCGTCGTGCCTGTTGTCCTACGCCTATGCCAAGCTCCGCCCGATCGACCCGGCGCGCACGTTTCATGACTGGGTGCGCAATCAGTTCGGCGAGCGGCTGTTCCAGATATTCTTCAAGACCTACACCGAGAAAGTCTGGGGCATGTCGTGCGACGAGATTTCCGCCGATTGGGCGGCGCAGCGCATCAAGGGCCTCGATCTGGCCACCGCGGTCGTGAACGGGATCAGGCGATCGTTGCGGCGCGGCGGCAAAGCCCGCGCTTCGTCGGGCGACGCCACCGTCAAGACGCTGATCGAGAGCTTCGAATATCCCCGCAAGGGACCGGGCATGATGTGGGAAGCCGCCGCGCGCAAGATCGCGGTTCTTGGCGGCCGCATCCTGATGGGGCGCGAGCTGGTCGCGCTCGAATTCGACGCCGCCCGCAAATTCTGGCGTATCGAGGTCGCGACCGGCAATGGCGGGCGCGAAAGCTATACCGCACGCCACGTCGTCTCATCGGCGTCGCTGCGCGAGCTGGTGGCGCGGATCAAGCCGGCGCCGATCTCGCTCCTGCACGCGCGCGCGCTGCGCTACCGCGATTTCCTCACCGTGGCGCTGATGGTGCGCAAGAGCGAGCTGTTTCCGGACAACTGGATCTACATCCACGATCCGAGCGTGCAGGTCGGCCGGGTGCAGAATTTCCGCTCCTGGTCGCCGGAAATGGTGCCCGAGGGCATGAGCTGCCTCGGGCTGGAATATTTCTGCTTCGAGGGCGACGGGCTGTGGAATGCACCGGACCGCGATCTGATCGAGCTTGCCAAAAAGGAAGTATCGCAGATCGGGCTGGTCGGCCCCGGCGACGTGGTCGACGCCTGCGTGGTGCGCCAGGCCAAGGCCTATCCGGTCTATGACGAGGACTATCGCGACAACATCGCCGCCATCCGCCGCGACCTCGAGGGCAGCTATCCGACCTTGCACGTGGTCGGCCGCAACGGCATGCACCGCTATAACAACCAGGACCACGCCATGATGACGGCGATGCTCACCGCGCGGAACATCCTCGCGGGGGAGCGGCGTTACGACGTGTGGAACGTCAACGAGGACGCCGAATATCACGAGGCGGGCGAATCCGGCGTGCGCGGCGCGCTGGACAGCGTGCGACTCGTTCCGGAGAAGATTGCCGAGGAGCGCGCGGCTTAGGACGTATACCCATCCATAGATCGGCTTCCACCTCAGCTCATCCCGCTTTGGCACTCATCAGTGAACTCTCCGCTGCGATCGCGGAATGTCTGAGAATTCATACTTGAATAATACCGTCCGTCCTCAAGCGCCGCAGGAATGCAATGACCTCATCGCGGCACTGTTTCTCGTCAACTTGGAACATTTCGCACAGACGGCCGCAAAGTTCCTTCACTGAAATCGGCTTTTCGAGCAAATCCCAGATTTGTCGCGCGGTGACGCGGAATATTACGGCAATTCCGCTGTCAGGATCGAGTGCGAGCACCTCATCATCAAGCACAGAATGAAGTACGCTTGGTTTTCGCGAGACGATCGTATCAAGCAAGATGTCGTCGGGCATCGTCCTTCTCAACGGCAAAATTCGGCCCTTCGGAACTGTTTTCACGACGGAGCCCGTGAAAGTGCTTTTCCAGGATGGCCGTCGTCGCGGGCAAGTCCGCTGTCAGGCGCGGCCTGCTGAATCGAAAAATCGAAATTTGCGTGACCAGCGCGAAAGCTGCCCGCCGCATCCGTTCGGAATCTCCCAATTTCTCGCGCAGCGACCACATGTGCGTAATATCGGCCAAACTCATAAGGCGATCGCCCGCGGGCACCGGATCGATCGCGGGCGATCCCCACTCTAACCGATAGATGGCAGCAAGCGGCCGCATGCGAGCGCCGCGCGCATGCGGCGTGACCACGTATTTCTTTTGCTTTATCGCCTCGGCCCACTCGACCCGACGCCTCGTGTGCTTGGTCATGCCGGGCGCTTCCCGGTCGAGCCGCAGCCGGGTGGTTCCCGGCATCGCTTCCGGCAACCGACCGGTAGGTGTCCGCAGCAACAACAGGTCGTCACTCACGATCTCGTAACCGATTTAGGCGAGTGAGTTTGCAAGCGTCGATTTTCCATGACTTGACCGTCCGGCAACCGCGATTAGATGCCCATCGACCGCAATTGTCGCGGCGTGGAGTGGAAGTTCGCTTCGCTGGTAGGCGATGGCTGCCATCACCTTGCCGAGCAAAGCGCGTTGTATTGCCTCGGGATCGCTTGCCTCACAGGGATCGACGACGATCATACCGTTGCGTCGCACCTCGTAAGTCGCGACTTTCGGGATCGTAAGCTGGAAAACTCCCTCGATGACGCGCCAACCTGGCTTTGCGGTCAGTGAGCCGCGTCTAATGGTCACGTCCGGGACCGCGCCGGGGACGGCGTTTTGCAGCCCAACCAATTCGATTTCCGAATCTAGACCCAGTCCGAACGCGTCGTAATAGAATTTCAAGTCAATCCCCGATCTGCCGCTCGCAACATATTGCAGACCGACCCTAACCGACCATTACAGGGGGGGACAAGCCTGGGTCGAAAATTGCCTTGCATCAGGCCATTAATCCCGGTTCGCTGATCCGGAAACAATCAGGCTGCGGTCTTGCCGGATAAAATCCAGATTGCGTTTTGCTTCGACGGGCCGATGGTGTTGCCGGCGTGCGTTGCCATATCGTCGCTCGTAAAAGCCGCGCGCTCGCCTTTTCACGTCCATGCCTGTGTGGGAAGCGACGAAGCCACAATCGACATCTTGCGCAGGAATTTCCGCGATCTTGCGTCGGATTTCGACATCCACACCGGCACGCCGGAAGTAGCCTACGAACTTCCTTCCATCAGTCCTTATGGAGAGCAGTCGACCGCGGCCTATCGCAGGATATTTTTGGCCGATCTGCTCGCAGGGATCGATCGCGTCATTTATATCGACGTTGACGTTCTCGTGCGCCGCGACCTTCGCCGGCTTTGGCAGACCGATTTGAACGGCCTGCCATTCGGCGCCGTTCCCGAGCTTTCGTGGGCCGCCGATCCGGCACGCCTGACGATGTTTCCGGCAGGTTACTTTAATTCCGGCTTTCTGTTGCAAGACCTTCCCGCGTGGCGAAGAGAAGGGCTGACCGATCGCGTAATCGATTATATCCGCGCATGGCGTGCCGGACGACAAATCGGTCTTGCGCCAGTCAGCGCCGGCGCGTCGCCGCCCAAGCTTTGGGGCTTCCAGAACGAGATGAACGCAGCGCTTGCCGGCCGATGGCGCCCGCTCGGCCAGGAGTGGAATTATTCGTTCCACCACCGCGACCCTGCCGCGCCGACGCTCGGATTGACGGCTGATGAAATGGCGCATGCCCAAAACAACCCGGCGATCGTGCATTTCCAGGGACCGGGGAAACCGTGGTCGGCACCGTTTGCGCGTTTGACCCGTTATCACGAGGAATATCAAAAGTTCCGGAGCGGCGTTGAAGCGGAACGGCAGACACAAGCCGTGGCATGGCCTCGGCCGTATGGCATGCACGGCAACAGGCGTCGCCGGCGGCGGGCGCTGGGCATGGCGCTTATCGCGCGCGCCCGCGCGAAGGACGTGCGGCGTGCGGCGCTGGCTGGGAATCAGCTGATCGCCGCCGAAGTTATCGCTCTAGAGCGGAATCGATTTGACCGTATAACCGCGGTTGGAGAAGTAGTTGGCGCATTCTGTGGGGGTGAAGTGACTGAGGAAACGACCGATGGCGCTCCACAGGGCTTCGACGGATCGCGCCGCTTCCTTGCGTAATAAGCTTTTGAGCTTGGCGAAGGCTTGCTCGATCGGATTGAGGTCGGGCGAATAGGCCGGCAGATAGATCAAGCTTGCGCCGCAGGCCTCGATCGCCTCGCGCACGCCAGCAACCTTGTGACTGCCGAGATTGTCCATGATGACGAGATCGCCGGGCTTGAGTGTCGGTGCCAGAACCTGCTCGACATAGGCACGGAAGATCGTTCCGTTCATCGCACCATCGATGACGCAGGGAGCGGTGATGCCGTCATGGCGCAGAGCGGCGACGAAGGTGGAAGTCTTCCAGTGGCCGTGCGGCACTGCGGCAACGAGGCGCTTACCGCGCGGGCTGCGGCCGTAGCGACGCGTCATGTTGGTGGTGGCCCAGGTCTCGTCGATGAACACCAGCCGTGCTGGCTTCATGCCAGGCTGACGCTCGCGCCAGGCCGCCCGCGCGGCGGCGATGTCCGGCCGATCCTGCTCGGCTGCGTGCTGCGTCTTTTTTTAAGCGTCAGACCCAGCCGGTCGAGCGCGATCCACATCACCGAATGGCTCGCCGACACGCCATGTTTCGCCTTAAGCCAAGCCCGCAGCTCGCCAATCGTCACATCCGGGTGAGCGCCAACCTCGGCGCCGATCGCCTCGTAGTAGCCGGCAAGTTTGGGTTCCAGATGACAGCGCTGTGGTCGTGCCGTCGTCTCTCCGGTCAACCGGCGACGGATACGAGCTTTGTAGATAAACGCGATGCTGACCCGGAACAGCGGCGCTGCCTCGCGTACCGCCATCCCGCCATCCACCGACGCCAAAACGCGCTCCCGCAAATCCTGCGAATAAGCCTGACCTTGTCGCCAGCTCATCGTCGCCTCCGGTCTCAATTCACCGGAAGTCTATAAATCACACATCCAGCGCCACGGGAATCCCCTTTCGATTCCAGTCACAGAGATTTTGCTCTAGCCCGCGAAACGA
Organism: uncultured Alphaproteobacteria bacterium; assembly: GCA_963729335.1. GTDB lineage: Bacteria > Pseudomonadota > Alphaproteobacteria > Rhizobiales > Xanthobacteraceae > BOG-931. The sequence goes on along the minus strand of CAVSNN010000006.1, from coordinate 418,920 downwards.
ACATCGCCATCACCTGTGTCGTCACCAAGAATCGCAAAGATATCCTGGCGATCGATGGCTGCGATGCGGTGTCGATCGCAGAGGCGCTCAGCCGCGGCAACAGCACTTTCATTCTCGCGGACAGCGTCCCGGACTATGCCGAAGCGATCGCGGCTGAGGCAGGGTTTATGGGCGTTTTGCCGGACTTTATTGTCGCGGGGCTCGATCAAGCCGAATTTACCGGGACGCCGCTGCCATCGGTCGTTCGCATTGAAGCATCGTCCTTCTGCCAGCTTCGCTGTCCGTCATGCCCGACGGCGACGGGAGCGATCGATGCGGCCCTCGGCCGCGGCACTCTCGATCCCGACAAATTCGAGACGTTTCTCGTACGGAACAGGCAAATCAAGCGGGTCGAGCTCTCCAATTACGGCGAGGCGCTGCTCAATCCTAAACTTGCTTTGATCCTCGAAATCGCGCAGCACCGGGGGGGTAGCCATCACGCTCGCGAACGGCATCAATTTCAACCATGTGCGCCCCGGTGTCTTGGAAGCCCTGGTGCGATGCCGCGTGCCGAGCCTGACCGTGTCGATAGACGGCGCCTCGCAAGAGAGTTATGCGAAGTACCGAAAAGGCGGCGACTTCGCGCGAGTCATCGGAAACGTCCTCCGACTCATTCTGATCAAGCGGCGCGAGGCGTCCGAGCTGCCAAAACTGACTTGGCAGTTCGTGATATTCGAGCACAACAAGCACGAAGTCGAAAAGGCTCGGGCGACAGCCGCTGCGCTTGGCATGCGATTCGTCACCAAGCTTTCCTGGGACGATGAACTGGCGCCTTCCCGCGGCGATGCGGAGGATGCCGCGCCGCTCACGCGCACGCAATATCTGGAAGCAACTGGCGAGCTTTATCTACATCGGATCTGCGAGCAGCTTTGGCGGTCGCCGCAAATTAATTGGGATGGCCGCATCCTCGGCTGCTGCCGAAATTTCTGGAAAGAATTTGGCGGCAATGCCTTCACAGAGACGCTCCCCGTTGCTTTGAACGGCGAAGAAATACGCCATGCACGCCGAATGCTCATGGGACACGCCGAAGCGCGGCCCGACATTCCGTGTACAACCTGCGAAATCTATTTGTGGCGCCGTCAAAACGATCGCTGGGTCGATGCCGCGGCCAATAAGCCGCCGCCGCGCCGACCGCCGAGCTATGGCGAGGCTTGAACAACCGCGCCTAGCGCGATGCTTAGGAATTCGACGAGTTATCGCCGCCAGAACCCTCGCCAATCTCAGCTTGGGAGATGTCGAGCTTTTCGTAAACCGGAGTCTGCCACTGCATTTTGGCAGGCGTCTTTTGCGACGCGTTCGCGTTCGCTTTCTTATCAACTTCGGGAATCGACATAAACCATGGCTGTCTGGCAAATGCTGGCCTATTCTAAAGGACGGCTGCGGTGGGTCAAGGTTGACCGCAGCGAGCTTTGCGGCGGTGGCTTGGTCCAATTTCCGGTGGATAGCTGTTCGTGAGCGCGATTGGCGGCATTTGGCGCTTCGACGACAAGCCGGACCCGGCCGCGGATTGCGCCCGCATGTTGGTGGCGCAGGAAATTTACGGCCCACATGACGGCGGGTTGTGGTCCGATGGACCTCTGGCAATGGGGCGCAGGCTGTTCCGGATTCTACCGGAAGATGTTTACGACCGCCAACCGCTGCAAAGCCGCGACAGCCGTTTGGCCCTTGTCGCCGATGTACGGCTGGACAACCGAGACGAGTTGATTGGGGCGCTCGCCTTACCGATCGGAGAGGCAAGCCAACTGTGCGACGCTGCGATCCTGCTCGAAAGCCTCGAACGATGGGGCGAGCGCGCGCTCGATCGTTTAGTCGGAGATTTCGCCTTCGCACTCTGGGACGCGCGCGCGCAAAGACTTCTGCTCGTACGCGACTTCCTCGGCAAACGGCCGCTGCATTATCACTGCAGTCGCGGCTTCTTCGCCTTCACATCAATGCCGAAGGGTCTGCACGCTTTGACCGAAGTCCCTTATGCGCCGGACGAGCAAATGATAGCGGAATTCGTCGCTCTAATGCCGCAAAGCGGGCCACGCAGCTTTTTCAAGGACATTAATCGCGTAGAGACCGGTAGCATCCTGACCGTGACTCGCGAAGGGATATCGACCCGGCGCTATTGGGAGCCGCATCGGCAGAGCTCTCCGAAAGCATCCACAGTGGACTATGTCGAGGGCCTGCGCCACCATTTCGACCAGGCGGTCCGATCGCGATTACGCGGCGTGAACAGCGCAGCCGCCTCAACCCTGAGCGCGGGTGTCGACAGCTCATCTGTCACGGCCACAGCCGCGCGGCTGCTTGCGCCAACTGGCGGCAAAGTTGTCGCCTTCACGGCGGTTCCGCGCGAGGGATATGACAACCCCGCTCCAAGGAACCGCTTCGGCGACGAAGGGCCGCTCGCCGCCGCCACGGCAGCGATATATCAAAATCTTGAGCACGTACTCGTTCGCACCGCGCATCGTTCTCCGATTGGCGACCTCGATCGCATCTTTTTTCTATTCGATCGCCCGATGCTCAATCTATGCAATTCGGTTTGGATGTTCGCGATCAACCACGCGGCGCGCGAGCGAAAACTCAATGTCATGTTGACCGGGGTCATGGGCAATATGACAATCAGCTACAACGGCCTCGAATTGCTACCGGAACTTCTGCGTGCGGGACGCCTATTTAGGCTTTGGCGCGAGGCTACGCAGCTTGTCGCCAAAACAAGAATGCGCTGGCGCGGGGCATTCACCAAGGCGGCTGGGCCGTTCATGCCGGTTCCACTGTGGCAGTGGGTCAATGAAACCTTCAGCGACCACAAGAGCGATGTACTAAACTACACCGCCCTTCGCGCTGATTGTTTGGCGACGCTCGGCCTTCCGGCATTGGCGCGAGAACGCCAACTTGATTTATCGTACCGTCCCTGGAAGGACGGCTTTGCAATGCGCCTCTGGGTCATGAGGCGCTCTGATCCCGGAAACGGCGCCAAGGGAACCCTCGCGGGATGGGGCATCGATCAGCGGGATCCGACAGCAGACAAACGCCTTGTCGAATATTGCCTGAGCGTTCCGATGGAGCAGTATCTCGCGCACGGCGTGCAGCGCGCACTCGCGAGGCAAGCATTTGCCGACCGGCTGCCAGAAGCCGTTTTGAGCGAGCAGAGAAAGGGTTATCAGGCAATCGATTGGCACGAGGGCCTGACCGCGGCGCGTACTGACGTCGCGGCGGAATTGGCTCGGATCGCAACTTGCACGCCGGCCATGCGGCTGCTCGATATCGGACGGCTTGGACGCCTGGTGGCCAACTGGCCAACAGAGGGCTGGGAGCGGCAGGGAGTCGGCGAATCTTACCGGCTCGCGCTACTGCGCGGAATTTCGGCTGGCCATTTTTTGCGCAAAGCATTGGGAACGAACCGATGATGACTGCCCAATTCGTCATAAGCGGACGTCACAGCTCCAATTTGTGATGTCCGTTTTTCCCCCGAGTGCCGCACCCAGTCAGGCCGAAGCCGCGGCGGCCTGTTCCGGCAGCCGCCGGACTTCACGCTTGTCGTCTTGCACCAGCCGCCAGACCAGCCGGACCGCGAACGCGATCAGCACGATCGGCGCCAGCGGAATCCGGCCCACCGCCGCGATCATCATGGTGGCCGGCAGCGTCCACACCGCGATCAGGAGCCATTGATCGCGCAGCGTGGTGTCGCCGCGCTCGAGCAACAACGCGACGACGAAACCGAACATCACCATGTCGTAGTTGAGGATATAGGGCGAAGCGAGGAAGGTCGCGGTGACGAACAGCGAAAGCGACAGCACCGGATCGCGGCGTCGCCAATAGGCCCACACCACCGCGGCCAACGCCAGCGCCGACACCAACCACTGGATCGCCCAATCGACGCCGAGCGGCAGCTCGATGAGGCGCATATTGAAATAGACCGACGCCACCACGGCGTACAGCATGCCGCCGCCGGTCACCATCAGCGATTCCTGCTGCGGCACCACCTTATGCAGGAATTCGATCCAGACGTTCCAGCCGAACAGCATCGCGGTTGCCGCGACCAGCACCGCGGTCGTCGCCAGCGCCGATGCAATCGTCAGCCAGCGCCGCTCGAGCAACAGGATCGCCGGCAGCAGCAGTCCGACCTGCGGCTTGACGGTGAGAATGCCGAACAGCACGCCGGCGAGCACGGGCCGGCGGTCGCGGCACAACAGCCCCCCGATCAAAAGCGCCGACGTATAGAAGCCGTTCTGGCCGAAGAACACGCACACCGCGATGCCGGGCGCGACGGCGAGAAACAGCAGCCGGCTGCGCGGCACCGCGGCGGAGCAGGCGAGCAGATAAAGCGCGATGCCGACCGCGCACCACGCGATATAGGCCGGCAGATACGGCAACAGGCCGAGCGGCCAGATGAACAACATGACGTGCGGCGGGTACGACCAGTAATGTTCCTGGTACTGCGGGTCGCCCAGCATGTCGCGCAGCGTCTGGTTATAGACATGCAGGTCGAACCACGGCGCCGGTCCGCCGAAAAACGCCGAACGGCCGCCCATCCAGGTGTTGAGAAAGTCGCGCCCGAGCACGAAATCGGTGCCGTCGACCCAAGGCTTGGCGAGCGGCGGCAGCCCGGCCTTGAACAGATAGGCAAGTTCCAGCGTGACAAAAAACACCGCCGCGGCGATGGTCAATTTGGCATAGAGCTCGTCGAGCTGAGTTTTGCCGGACGGGCTGGCGCGCGCCACAATACCGAGCTGCGGGGAGAGCAAGGACATCGCGCGGCAAACTTGGCGATAAGTGGTAAAAATCCAATGAAAGCAGCCCTCGATCCGGGCTCGTCCGAGCGCGGTGTGCCGGCAGCCGCAAGCCTGAGCGGCCTTCGCCTTTATCCCGGCTACCTCGATCACGCGCGGCAGGTCGCCGTTCTGGCGGCCATCCGCCAGGTGTTCGCGGCGGCGCCGCTGTTCGTGCCGCGCATGCCAAAATCGGGACGGCCGTTCACGGTGCGCATGTCGAATTGCGGCCCGCTCGGCTGGATTTCGGACCAGCGCGGTTACCGCTATGAATCGGCGCATCCGCAGACCGGCCGCCCTTGGCCGCCGATCCCCGATGCGCTCCTCGCCGTGTGGAGCGACATCGCGCAATATCCGCATCCGCCGCAGGCCTGCCTGATCAATTTCTATGGGCCGGGTGCGAAAATGGGCCAGCATCAGGACCGCGACGAAGCGGATTTCGCCGCACCCGTGGTGTCGCTGTCGCTCGGCGATTCCTGCCTGTTCCGCGTCGGCGGCACACGACGCGGCGATCCGACTCGCGCGTTCCGCCTTAATTCCGGCGATGCGCTCGTGCTTGGTGGCGATGCCCGGCTTGCCTTCCATGGCGTCGAGCGCATCTATCCGGGCACGTCGAGCTTGCTCGCCGAAGGCGGGCGGCTCAATCTGACCATGCGGCGGGTGACGCACCCCGATGTCGCATAGCGGCGGCCGCTGGCCGCCGCGGAGAGCGGCCAAGACCGGTAGAGGTCGGAAGAAATCGGCAGAGACCGGCAATGATGAGGTCAAGCACAATCGCCACGATCCGCGCCGCCGCGTGTGCCGCGGCGCTTGCCCTGCTGGTTTGGGCGATGCCGGCGCACGCCGCCGCTCCGGTGTTTCCGGTCGGCTCCCCGCTCGGCCTGGTTCCGCCGCCGGGAATGTCGCTGAGCCCCAATTTCATGGGATTCGAAGATCGCGCCAAGCACGCCGCCATTCTGCTCACGACGTTCCCGGCCGACGCCTTTGCGCAGCTGGATAAATCCCTGGTTCCGGAGGCGCTGCAGAAACAGAGCATCGCCATCGACAAGCGCGAGCCGTTCCAGACCGGTGCCGGCAAGGGCTTTCTTCTCAGCGGCCGGCAATCGACCGACAAAGGGCGCATTCGTAAATTCATGCTGGTCGCGCCGGCGGGGAACATGACCGCGCTGGTCTCTTTCCAGATCACGGATCAGGACAACACCTATTCCGACCAGGTGGTGCGCGACACGCTTGCCACGCTCGTGGTGCGAGCGCGCGTGCCGGACGCGGAGCGCTTGAGCCTGTTGCCGTTCACGGTCGGCGATCTGGCCGGCTTCCGCATCGACGACGTGTTGCCCGGCCGCGCCTTGATGCTGGTGGATGGGCCGGCCGGCAACCCGCCGCCCGATAAAACGTCAAACGACGGCAACATCGATATCGCCGGGCGTCCCGTCGATGCGCGCTTTCTCGTTGCCGCGCTTGAGGGCGGCCCGACCGAACCGAGCGACGACGACGATTTTGCCCGGGTGACGTTCGATCAGATCGGCGGCATCAAGAACGTCCGGGTCCAGGATGCCGAGCCGCTGCGCATCGGCGGCCAGGCCGGATACGAGACCCTGGCGAACGCCAAGGACCCGCGAAGCAACGACGACCTCAGAGTCGTGCAATGGCTCCGCTTCGGCACCGGCGGATACATGCAGATGGTCGGCATCGCGCGCGCCGAGGTCTGGCCCGGGGTGTTTCCGCGGCTGCGCAAAGTGCGCGACAGCATCGACCCGAAATAGCTTTCAGGAATAAATAGCTTTCAGGAATAAATAGCTTTCAGGAATCTTTGGCCGCCGGCTGTCTCGCGGTTTTGGCATTATCGTTGGTCGGCGAAACCGGCGCCGTCTTCGGCCCGCCCTTCGACACCCCGACCAGCGCCGGGCGCAACACCCGCTCGCCGATCATGTAGCCGGGCTGCACCACCTGAACGACGCAGCCGGCCGGCACCGTGGCGTCGGGCACTTCGAATATGGCTTGATGCAGATTGGGATCGAATTTCTCGCCCTGCGGCGTGAATTGCCGCACGCCGTTCTTCTCCAGCGCCTTGAGCAGTTCGCGTTCGGTCAATTCGACGCCGTCGATCAGCGCCTTGGCGCCGCTCTGCGCGCCGGCGCGCAATTCCGGCGTCACCGTTTCGAGCGCGCGGCGCATATTGTCGGCGACGGCGATTACGTCGCGCGCGAACGAGGTGACGCCGTAGAGCCGCGACTCGGCGACTTCGCGCTCGGTGCGCTTGCGCAAATTCTCCATCTCGGCAAGCGTGCGCAGAAGCCTGTCCTTAAGCTCAGCGGTAAGCGCCGCCGGATCGGGTTGTGCCGCAGCCGGATCGGCGGCCGCGGCGGCGGCGGCAGCAGCCGATGCGGCGTTGTCTTGCGGGTCTTGCGGCGCGGCCGCTTCGTCCTCAGCACGAGCGGTCTGGTCCGTCATCGGTTTTCCCATCGTTTGACTGCCCCGCATATCAGGGCTGAAACGGCAAAAATCAAGCGGATTGGCAGGCGGATTGGTTGGTCAACCGCCGAGCAGCTTGCTCACGACCTTGGCGGTATAGTCGACCATGGGGACGATGCGCGCGTAATTAAGCCGCGTCGGGCCGATCACGCCGAGCACGCCGACGATGTGGCCGGACGCGTCGTGATAGGGCGCTACGATGGTGGACGAGCCGGACAGCGAAAACAGCTTGTTCTCCGAGCCGATGAAGACGCGCACGCCCTCAGCCTGTTCGGCGCGGCCCAAGAGATCGATCACCTCGCGCCGGGTCTCCAGATCGTCGAACAATAGCCGCACCCGTTCGAGGTCGGCCACCGCCTTGAGATCGTCGAGCAGATGCGCCTGGCCGCGCACGATCAGCTTGCGCTCGTCGTTCTCGCCGCCCGACCAGCTCGCCAAACCCTCGGCGACGATCTTCTTCGTCAACTGGTCGAGCTGCGCCTCGCTTTCCTTGAGCGTGCGTTCGATCTCGCGTCTGACCTCGTCGATGGTGCGGCCGCGGATGCGCGCATTGAGAAAGTTCGCCGCCTCGATCAACGCCGAGGTCGGCAGGCCGACCGGGATATTCAACACGCGGTTTTCGACCTGGCCGTCTTCGCCGACCAGGATGACGAGCGCGCGCTCCGGCTCCAGCTGCACGAATTCGATGTGCTTGAGCCGCGGATTGGATTTGGCGGTGAGCACGACGCCGGCGGCGCGGCTTAGCCCGGACAACAGCCCGGACGCTTCGGTCAGCACCGCTTCGACCGATTTCGCCTGGCCCGAAGCGGCGACCTGCGCCTCGATCGCCCGGCGGTCGCGCTCGGTGAGATCGCCGATCTGCATCAGCGCATCGACGAAGAAGCGCAGCCCGATTTCGGTCGGCAGCCGGCCGGCCGAAGTATGCGGCGCATAAACCAGCCCGAGCTGTTCGAGATCGGACATGACGTTGCGCACCGAAGCCGGCGACAGCGTCATCGGCAGAATGCGCGCCAGGTTGCGCGAGCCGACCGGCTCGCCGGTGGCGAGATAGCTCTCGACGATCTGGCGGAAGATTTCGCGCGAACGCTCGTTGAGCTGGGCCAGGCCCAGCTGGTTCACGGCAAGCGGAAAGTCATGGCTGGTCAAATATCACCATCCTCGTCCGTCAATAATATCTCACTCCGCCGCCGCCATTGCACGCGGCTGCGGCGCGGCGCGCAGCAGATCCATAAGCTCGCGCACCGAGCGCAACTGCTCCAGCCGGTCGACCGCCGCGATCGCGTCGGCGATCCGCGCATCGGGAATGACGCCCGTGGCATAGCTGCGGAATTTTTGCTCGACCTGGGCGCGCGACAGCGGGTTTTCGGGCGAACCAAGCGGATGCCGGCAAATTCCCGAGAGCGTCTTGCCGTCGGCCATGACGACGTCGACCTTGGCCTCGGACCCGAAAACCGCCGCATCGGGACGGACCTCGACTTTATCGGCGGCGAAGCGGCGCAGCGCCGGATCGTCGTAACGCTCGGGCTCGAACTGCGCCAAAGTGAGCGCGCGGTCGTGCAGGATCGCGGCGGCGGTGTAATGCGCCGACAACAGCGCCTCGAACTTGGCTTTGTACTTGCCAAAGCCGCCATGCAGGTCGAACGCGCCTTGACTGAGCGCGACGCGAACCTTGCGCACGCGCGCCACATCGATCTCGTGCCGGCCCAGAATATCGAACAGTGCCGTGTTCAGGCCTTGCATGAGCGTCGCCGACGGCCATAGCCGCAGCGCAATCTGCTCGAGTTCGAAGCGTTGCCCGAGCCCGGCAACAGCCGCGTCCGGCTTGCCGCCGTTACTGTAGGCGTTGTAGAGGCCGCCATCCTTGGCGGTGAGGAATTCGCGGGTGGCGACGAAGTTCTGCTGCGCCAGCAAAGCCGCCATCAATCCGGACAGCGCGCCGCGGCATTGATGGAATTTCACCGTCGGCGTGCCCCAGGCGGCAAAGGTCCCGGCCGCCTGGCTGCCGGCAAGGCCGAAAGCGCGCGCCATGGTGTCGGCGTCGAATTGGAGCAAGCGACCCGACCGCCGCGGCGGCACCGAACGGGCCGATGACGCCCGGCCCGTGCCAGCCGCGGGCGCGAAACGCCGGATAATCGAGGCCAATCCCGATCCGCGTCGTGACTTCGCAGCCGGCGGCGACGGCGACGAGAAGCTCGCGGCCGGACAGCCCGTCGCGCTCGGCGATCGCCAGCGCCGGCGGCACGATTTCCGGCGTGACATGCGTCATGGTCGCGCGATGCACGTCGCACATCGTGACCGCGGTGATGAGATAGCCGTTGAATAGCGTCGCGCCGGCAAGCGACAAACGCCCGCCGCCGATGACGCTGGATTCGCTGCCCTGCGCCAGCGCCGAAGCGAGCGCCGCGACCTGGCCGGTCTCCTCGCCTTGATGGCCGGCGAGCGCGCAGGCGAGCGCGTCGAGAATGAGATTCTTGCAATGCTCGCGGACGGGTTCCGGAACATCGTCATAGCCGAGCCTGGCGGCGAATTGCGCCAGCGCTTGCGTTACTTCGGCCGCCATAGCCATCTCCCTTGCCGCTCGGGTGCCGCCCGGGCCGGCATGAGCGTAGCGGTTAGCCGCGGTCGCTGGCAATCGGCCCTATGGTCCTACGGTCTTGTCGCCGCCCTGCACTAACGCCTAAAAGCGTGGCGCAGCCGCTCGCTTCGCCATCGCCAACCGGAGACCTGCATGCGGCCGAGCCGCCGACAACCCGACGAACTGCGCCCGGTCTCGCTCGAGCGCGGCGTGGTGAAATTTGCCGAAGGCTCCTGCTTCGTGAAATTCGGCGATACCCATGTGCTGGTCACCGCCACGCTCGAAGATCGCCTGCCGCCGTGGCTCAAAGGCCAGGCGCGCGGCTGGATCACCGCCGAATACGGCATGCTGCCGCGGGCGACGCTGGAGCGCACGCGGCGCGAGGCGTCGGCCGGCAAGCAGAACGGCCGCACCGTGGAAATCCAGCGCCTGATCGGCCGCAGTCTGCGTTCGGTGGTCGATCTCAAGGCGCTCGGCGAGCGCCAGATCACCATCGACTGCGACGTGATCCAGGCCGACGGCGGCACCCGCACCGCCTCCATCACCGGCGCCTGGATCGCGCTCTACGACTGCCTCGCCTGGATGAAGGCGCGGTCGATGATCGAGATCGACGGTGCTGCGCGACCATATCGCGGCGATTTCCTGCGGGGTGTGTTCCGGCGTGGCGGTGCTCGACCTCGATTATGCCGAGGATTCGCAGGCCGACACCGACGCCAATTTCGTCCTCACCGGTTCCGGCGATATCGTCGAGGTGCAGGCGACCGCCGAAAAGACGCCGTTCTCGGAGGCGCAATTCGGCGCGCTGTTGGCGCTGGCGCGCAAAGGCGTCGCCAAGCTGGTCGACTTGCAGAAGATGGCGGTGATGTGAAGGACGCCGGCACATCCGCCGCGTCGCGGGCCGGCTGGTGATCGCAACGCATAATCCCGGCAAGCTCGCCGAAATGCGCGCACTTGCTTGCTCCTTACGGCATCGACGCCATATCGGCAGGTGAACTGGACCTGAACGAACCGGACGAAACCGGAATGACGTTTGGCGACAACGCGCGCATCAAGGCGCAAGCGGCGGCGAGGGCGACGGGCTTGCCGCCTTTGCCGACGATTCCGGCCTGGTCGTCGACGCGCTCGACGGCGAGCCCGGCATTCACTCCGCGCGCTGGGCCGGGCCCGACAAGAATTTCCGCCGCGCCATGGAGACGATCGAAGAAAAACTGCGCGAGCGCGGCGCCACGACCCCGGAGCGCCGCAAAGCGCATTTCGTCTCGGCGCTTGCCGTCGCCTGGCCGGACGGCCATGTCGAAGAATTCGAGGCGCGCGTCGACGGCACGCTGGTCTGGCCGCCGCGCGGCGACCGGGGCTTTGGCTACGACCCGATGTTCCTGCCCGACGGCCACGACCGCACTTTCGGCGAAATGGCAAGCGAGGAGAAGCACGGCTTGCCGCCCCGGGGACGAGGTCTGTCGCACCGCGCCCGCGCCTTCCTCAAACTTGCGGAGGCGTGCCTTGGCCGAGAATCGAGCAGGTCTTCGGCGTCTACATCCACTGGCCGTTTTGCCTGTCGAAATGCCCCTATTGCGACTTCAACAGCCACGTCCGGCGCGCGCCGATCGACGAGCCGCGCTTCGCGCGCGCCTTTGCCGCCGAAATCGCGGCGACCGCCGCGCGGGTGCCGGGCCGCACCGTATCCACGATTTTCTTCGGCGGCGGCACGCCCTCGCTGATGCAGCCGGCGACCATCGCCGCCGTGCTCGACGCCGTGGCGCGGCATTGGCGGATCGCGCGCGATGCCGAAATCACGCTCGAAGCCAACCCGACGAGCGTCGAGGCGACGCGCTTTCGCGGCTACCAGCGCGGCCGGCGTCAATCGCGTGTCGCTCGGCGTGCAGGCGCTCGACGATCGGGTGCTTGCCGAGCTTGGCCGGCTGCATTCGGCACGCGAGGCGCTCGACGCCGTCGCCGTCGCGCGCACCATTTTCGACCGCTACTCGTTCGACCTGATCTATGCGCGGCCGAACCAGGAGCCGAAGGCCTGGGCGAGCGAATTGGCGACCGCGCTCGCCGAAGCCGGCGAGCATCTTTCGCTCTACCAATTGACGATCGAGCCGGACACGCCGTTCGCCGCGCTGCATGCCGCGGGCAAATTGCAGACTTCCCGACGAGGATACCGCGCGCGACCTCTACGACACCACCCAGGAGGTCTGCGCGGCGCATGGCCTGCCGGCTTACGAGATTTCCAATCACGCCCGGCCGGGCGGCGAATGCCGGCACAATCTGGTCTATTGGCGCGGCCAGGAATATGCCGGCATCGGGCCCGGCGCGCATGGCCGCCTGAACATCGGCCGGCTCGACGGCGACGGCGAGCGGCACGCCATCGCGACCGAAAAGCGGCCCGAAGCCTGGCTCGCCCGCGTTGAGACGCAAGGCGACGGCCTCGTCAGCGACGACGTGCTCACCCGCGAGGAAAGGTCCGATGAGTTCCTGCTGATGGGGCTGCGGCTTGCCGAAGGCATCGCGCTTGCGCGTTTTGCCGAGATCGCCGGCCGCCCGCTCGACCCGGCGCAGATCGCCATGCTGCACGAGCATGGCCTGATCGAAACCACGGCAAACGGCCGGTTGCGGGTCACTTTGTCCGGATTTCCGGTGCTCGATGCGGTGGTCGCCGATCTGGCGGCCTAGGCCCCTGCGAACGTCCCGGCGGGCAAATTTGCCCTGAAAAATGATAAGCTAGCTTACTATCCGGCCGCCGCGCCGCCAAATGTCCGCGGCGCCGGCGAAATGACCTGTGGCCCCGCGGCGGCGACGCGCAGCACCGCAAGGCCGCGCTCGTTGGTGCCGTCGGCGCGGAACCGGAACAGCCCGTCGATCCCGGAAAAACCCGACGGATTGGTCAGGACCTGGGGCGAAAATGGCTGCGCCCCCTGGGTTTTCACCAAAGCCGCGACCAGCGCCACCGCATCGTAAGCCAGCGTCGCGGTCCGGACCGGATCCTGGTTGTAGCGGGTGCGATAGCGGGCGGCGAAATTGCGGTAGCCGGTGCCGTCCGGCGCCGCGTACCAGCCGCCGTCGAGCGCCGGGATCGCGAAAATGCGCGGGTCGTCCCACAGCCCGGTGCCGAGCAGCTGCAACCGCTTGATATTGACGCCGTCGGCGATGATGCCCTGGACCACGTCCGGCACGGCGTCGCCGCCGTCCGGGATGAACAGCGCGTCGGCCCGGGTCGAGGCCTTGGGCGATGCTGCGGATCGGCGCCGCCATGGCGGCCTTGTCGTGCGGATAGCGCTCCAGCGCGACGATCTGGCTGCCGCTGTGCCGGGCGATGGCCTGCTTGAAGGCCGCCTCGACCACGGTGCCGTAGGGATTGTCGGGAATGAGGGCGGCGAAGGAATGCTTGCCCGTGGAGGTGGCGTATTGGACGATGCGGTCGACGTCCGATTCCGGCAGGAAACTCAACAGATAGACGCCGCTGGAGGCGACATTGGCGTCGGTCGAGAAGGCGATGACCGGGATATTGCGCGGACGCGTCACCTGGCCGACGAAGCCGACCGACTGCGCAAACAGCGGGCCGAGAATGATCTCGGCGCCCTGGTCGAGCGCCTGCTGAGCGGCGAGCCGCGCGGTTTCGGCGGTGCCGCCGTCGTCTTTCACCAAGAGCTGGATATTGGGATTGTTGAATTCCGCAACCGCCATCTCGGCGGCATTGCGCATCGACTGGCCGGCGACGCCGGCATTGCCCGGCGCCGACAGCGGCAGGATCAGGCCGGCCTTGACCTGGCCGGTGCCGATGGTCGCGCCCGGCGGCGCTTGCGCGCTCTGCGGCGGCGGCGTCGACGACAGGTATTGGGAATTTCCGGAGCACCCGGTCAACAGCGCGCCGGCGGTGGCCAGCAAGCCGGCCATCGAGCGGCGCCGTGTCGGCATGGGTCGGCAGGTGTGGTGTCAAATCGGCCGCCGCCGCCTGAACCTGCACTTGCGCGGACACGGCGGTTCTCCCCACGACACCCCAAGTATCGAAGCCAGTTATGGCAACGCCAATCGGACATATTGGCGGCGAATGGTTAACTAAATGAAAAGGATAGGGAATTCGCCGCGGCATGACGCCACATGGCGGCCGCGCGCTAGAGTGGCCGCGATGGGCAATGCATTCCACAACGACCCGGGCGCAGCAGTCGCTGCGGCGCGGCACTATGCGCTTGCCGGCCGGACCGTCGATGTGCCGCCGCTGGCGGCGGGGCTGCACATCGTCGCCACTCCAATCGGCAATCTCGGCGACGTTACGCTGCGCGCGCTGGAGACGCTCGCCGGCGCCGATCTGATCGCCTGCGAGGACACCCGCGTCACCCGCAAATTGCTCAACGCTATGCCATCGCAACGCCGCTTACGCCTTATCACGAGCATAACGCCGCGAAGGCGCGGCCGCTGCTGTTGCGCCGGCTCGCCGACGGCGCCGCGATCGCGCTCGTCTCGCGACGCCGGCACGCCGCTTATTTCCGATCCCGGCTTCAAGCTGGTGCGCGCCGCGCAAGCGGCCGGCCATGCCGTCACCGCGCTCCCCGGCGCCTCGGCGCTGCTGGCCGCCCTGACGCGTTGCCGCACTGCCGACCGATCAGTTCCTGTTCGCCGGATTTTTGCCGCCCAAGCAAGCGGCGCGCCGCGCCCGCATCGCCGAACTCGCCCGCATCCCGGCGACGCTCGTGTTGTTCGAGACCGGGCCGCGCCTTGCCGCGACGCTTGCCGATCTGCCGCCGGGTCTCGGCGAGCGGCGCGAGGCGGCGGTGTGCCGCGAACTCACCAAGCTGCACGAGGAGGTCCGGCGCGGCGAACTCGCGGCGCTCGCGCAAACTTACGCCGACACCGCGCCGCGCGGCGAGATCGTCCTCGTCATCGCGCCGCCACAGGCGCCGCCGCACGCCAGCGCCGACGAAACCGAGAGCCTTGTTGCGCCAGGCGCTCAGGCGCGTCTCGCTCAAAGACGCCGTCGGCGAAGTCGCCGAAGCGACCGGCCTGCCGCGGCGCGAGGTTTATCAGCGCGCGCTCGCGCTTGCCAAAGCGGAAACCGAACATGGCGCGCCGCGCTGAACCGCTAAAGCCGTTCAAGCCGGCGCCGCACCGCGGACCGGCCCAAAAACCGGACAAGGAGCGCGTCAAGGCGTTCCGGCTCGGCCTGTCGGCGGAAAGTCGCGCGGCCATGCTGCTCGTCGCCAAAGCCTACCGGATCGTGGCGCGACGCTGGAAAACGCCGTTCGGCGAGGTCGATATTGTCGCCCGCCGCCGCCGCGTGCTGGTGTTCGTCGAAGTCAAGGCGCGCGACACGATCGACGAGGCGACGGCGGCGGTGACCGAACGAGGAAAGCGCCGCATCGTCGGCGCCGCCGAATTCTGGCTGGCTTCGCACCCCGGTGACGTCAACTGCGAGATCCGCTTCGACGTCATCGTGGTCGTGCCCGGGACCATGCCGCGGCATATCGTCAATGCGTTCGATGCCACGCGCTGAGCGTTAGAGCATGATCCCGAAAAGTGGATACCGGTTCTCGGAAAAGATCATTCTCAATCAAAAGGCACCGTAGCCGCAATGAGAAAAATTGCGTAGACAACCGCCATGCGCCTGAACGTCGCCGTGCAAATGGACCCGATCGAGCGGATCAATATCCGCGGCGACTCCACGTTTGCGTTGCTGTTGGAAGCGCAAGCGCGGGCTTTTCCGATATCGTATTACACGCCCGACCGGCTGGTGCTGCGCGACGGCAAACTTTCGGCCACGGTGCGGCCGCTCGCCGTGCGCGACAAGGCGAGCGACCATTTCACGCTCGGCGAGCCGCGCCATGTCGAGCTTTCGTCCTTCGACGTGGTGCTGTTGCGGCAAGACCCGCCGTTCGATCTCGCTTATATCACCTCGACGCATCTGCTCGAACGCATCCAGCCGAAAACGCTCGTGGTCAACGATCCGGCGCCATGTGCGCAATGCGCCGGAAAAAGTCTTCGTCACCGAATTTCCCGATCTGATGCCGCCGACGCTGGTCACCCGCGACCTCGACGCCATCAAGGCGTTTCGCGCCGAGCACGGCGACATCGTGATGAAGCCGCTCTACGGCAAAGGCGGCGAGGCGGTGTTCCGCCTGGAGCGCGAGGACCTCAATTTCGGCTCGCTCTACGACCTGTTCGCCGCGACGTTTCGCGAGCCATGGGTGGTGCAGAAATTCCTTCCCGAAGTGCGCGACGGCGACAAGCGCATCATCCTGGTCGACGGCGAGTTCGCCGGCGCCATCAATCGCCTGCCGGCGGCCGACGACATCCGCTCCAACATGGTGCGCGGCGGCGTGCCGAAGGCGACCGAGCTCACCAGCGCGCGAGCGCGACATCTGCGCGCGGCTCGGCCCGGCGTTGCGCGAGCGCGGCCTGCTGTTTGTCGGCATCGACGTGATCGGCGGCTTCCTCACCGAGATCAACGTCACCTCGCCGACCGGCATCCGCGCGGTGAAGAATTTCGGCGGCCCCGATATCGCGGCGCTGATCTGGGACAAGATCGAGGCAAAGCGGGCTTAGTGATTTAACCCTCGCTCTCGATCTTCTCCCGCGCGGCGCTGGCGAGAAAGGCGGAGCGGGTGAGACCGCGGCGTTCGGCGGCTTCGTCGATCGCATGCAACAGTCCGGCATCGAGCGATAGATTGGCCTTCACCGGCCGTCCGGCATCGAGCACGAGCGGCACGTAAGCGAGGATAACGCCGTGCGCGAGCGCAGCGGCGACTTCGGCTTCCTCGCGCAGCGTCTCCGCCGAGCGCGGCTTTGGTATTTTCTCGCCGTCGGCGCGGGCATCCTCAATCCACAGCGTCACCGCTTCGACCGCGTTGCGGAGCGCGTCGTCGACGGTTGCGCCGGCGGAGGTGCAGCCCGGAAGATCGGGAACCACGACACCGAACGCGCCGGGTTTCCCGTCCACGATAGCGACATAGCGGGCCATCACGATGTCCTCATTACCATCCGGCTTGGTGCGCGATTGCGCGGGCCACGCCGGGCGAGAGCGCGCGGTGACGCGGAACAACGATGCGGCCGGGCCTATCGGGATGCTTGAACACGTCATGGCCGCCGCCATGACGCTCGACCCAGCCCTCTCGCTTCAGTCGTGCCACAACCTTGCGCTGGTCGGTTTCAGGCTGGACCACGGCCGGTCCTCAGTGCGTAAATATTGGCGCATTGTCAAATTTCAATCGCCACAGTAGCGCGCGAGGAGCTTCGTTCATGGATTGTTCTTGCACGCAACCTGGGTTTGCGCTAGGTTGCGCCAAGGCAGGGGGCCGGACATGGTCCAGCGCGTCTCTACGGTTGCGTTCGAGGGCATCGAAGTGCGGCCCGTCGACGTTCAGGTGCAGGTCGCGCCGGGGATGCCGGCTTTCACCATTGTCGGGCTCCCGGACAAGGCTGTGTCGGAAGCGCGCGAGCGGGTGCGCTCGGCCTTGATCGCTTCGGGGCTCGCTTTGCCGGCGCGCCGCATCACCATCAATCTCGCGCCCGCCGATCTGCCCAAGGAAGGCAGCCATTACGACCTGCCGATCGCGCTTGGGCTGATGGCCGCGATCGGCGCCATTCCGCACGACGCGCTGGCGGGCTTCACGGTGCTGGGCGAGCTCGGCCTCGACGGCTCGATTGCCGCGGTCGCTGGCGTGCTGCCGTCGGCGATCGGCGCCAATGCCCGCGGCGAGGGCCTGATGTGTCCGGCCGCCTGCGGCCCGGAAGCGGCTTGGGCCAGCCCCGAAATCGAGATCATTGCAGCGTCCTCGCTCATCCAGCTCGCCAATCATTTCAAGGGCACCCAAGTGCTGTCGCGGCCGCAGCCCAAAATCCTGGAACAGGACGGCCCGGCGCTCGACCTCGCCGACATCAAGGGCCAGGAAAGCGCCAAGCGGGCGCTCGAAGTCGCCGCCGCCGGTGGCCATAACCTGCTCATGGTCGGCCCGCCCGGCGCTGGCAAATCCATGCTGGCGGCGCGGTTGCCGTCAATTCTGCCGCCGCTCGCTCCGGCCGAACTCCTCGAAGTCTCCATGGTCGCGTCCGTCGCCGGCGAGATCGAAGGCGGCGCGCTGACCAACCGGCGGCCGTTCCGCGCCCCGCATCATTCCGCCAGCATGCCGGCGCTGGTCGGCGGCGGGATACATGCGCGGCCCGGCGAAATCTCGCTGGCGCATCACGGCGTGCTGTTCCTCGACGAATTGCCGGAATTCTCCGCGCAGGCGCTCGACTCGCTGCGCCAGCCGCTCGAAACCGGCGAGGTTGCGATCGCGCGGGCCAATCACCGCGTCACCTATCCGGCGCGCTTCATGCTGGTCGCGGCGATGAATCCATGCCGCTGCGGGCGGGCCGACGAGCCCGGCTTTGCCTGCCGCCGCGGGCCCAATGCGCGCTGCGCCGCCGATTATCAGGGGCGGCTTTCGGGGCCGCTGCTCGACCGCATCGACCTGCATATCGAAGTGCCGGCGGTGACCGCCGCCGATCTCATCCTGCCGCCGCCGACCGAAGGCAGCCGCGAAATCGCCGAACGCGTGGCGGCCGCGCGCGAACGCCAGGTCGCGCGCTATGCCGCGATCGGGCTGCCGCATATCCGCAGCAATGCCGTGGTGTCCGGCGCGGTGCTCGAAGACGTGGCCAAGCCGGACGCCAGCGGGCTTGCGCTGTTGCGCGAGGCCGCCGACGCGATGCGGCTCTCCGCACGCGGCTATCACCGCGTGCTGCGCGTCGCGCGCACGCTCGCCGATCTCGACGGCGTCGACAAGATCGGCCGCGTGCATCTGGCGGAGGCGCTGTCCTACCGCACCCTGGCCGACGAGATCCGCCGCGCGGCGTAGGCCGGCACGCCCGGCGCCGCGCCCGCGCCATTGACTGCGATTCGCGAACCCCTGAGCATCGCCGCCGTCCTGATTCGCGAGCCATGGTTGGCGCGTCCGGCCTCGCGAGCGAAAGCCATTCATGCCGAAACCCGCGCGCAAGCTCGCTTTCGTCACCGCCGCGACCGACCACGGCACCATGATCGTCAATCGATTCGATCAACGAATTATCGGCAATGACGGTTGCGGCGTCGGCCTGCAGCTCCTTGAGAAAGCGTCATACGACCCGGATGAAGTCGATCTGTTGCTGCGGATGCTCGACCTGCGCCGCCAGTGTCACGGCGACGGCGTGGCGGCGATCGACTGCGGCGCCAATATCGGGGTGCATACCATCGAGTGGGCCAAGCACATGACCGGATGGGGCGCGGTGCTGGCCATCGAGGCCCAGGAGCTCATCTACTACGCGCTGGCCGGCAATATCGCGATCAACAACTGCTTCAATGCCCGCGCCCTTCATGCCGCGGTATCCGGCCAGTCCGGCATGATGAAAATCCCGGTGCCGAATTATACCGTGGCCGGAAGCTTCGGCAGCCTCGAACTCAAGCATCGGGACAATACCGAGTTCATCGGCCAGCCGATCGACTATTCCGAGAGCAAAATGACCAGCATCAGGTCGGTCACGCTGGATTCGCTCAATCTGCCCCGCATCGATCTGATCAAGATGGACGTTGAAGGAATGGAGCTGGAAGCGCTCGGCGGCGGCGCCAAATGTATCGGCGCGCTGCGGCCGGTCTTGCTGATCGAGGCGATCAAGACCGACCGGGAGGCGTTACACGGCGCCTTAGAAAACCTCGATTATGCGCTGTTCGACTTCGGCATGAATATCCTCGCCGTGCACAAGACCGACCCATCGCTCGGCCACCTCAAAATCCGGCAATCTGCGGCGGCATAAAAATCATCCCATCCCGTCGGCCATGCCGGTGCCGCCGCGCATGCCGACGGCGGTAAGAAATTCCTGCCGCGTCTCGGCGTGATCGCGGAACACGCCGAGCATGCGGCTGGTTACCATGGTGACGCCGGGCTTGTGCACGCCGCGCGTGGTCATGCATTGGTGCGTCGCTTCGGTCACCACCGCGACGCCGTGCGGCTTGAGCACGGAATCCAGACACGCCGCGATCTCGGCCGTCATTTTCTCCTGGATCTGCAGGCGGCGGGCGAACACTTCGACCAGCCGCGCCAATTTGGAAATGCCGACGACGCGGTTGCGCGGCAGATAGCCGATATGCACGCGGCCGATGATCGGCGCCAGGTGGTGCTCGCAATGCGATTCGAAGCGGATATCGCGCAGCACCACGACCTCGTCGTAGCCGCCGGTCTCTTCGAAGGTGCGCTTGAGATAATCGCGCGGATCGCCGTTATAGCCGGAGAACCACTCCTCGTAGGCACGCACCACGCGCGCGGGCGTGGCGCGCAGCCCCTCGCGGTCGGGATCGTCGCCGGCCCAGCGAATGAGCGTGCGCACCGCGGCTTCGGCCTCCGTGCGTGATGGCCGCCCGGCCCGGTTTGCGGCGGCGATTTTCGCGCGCGGGTGCTTGGAACTCAAAACCTTGTCCATCCGATTTCTCCGGCCGGGCCTGCATGCGATGCCGCCAAGCGATGGGTTCGCCGCCATGTTAACAAAGCATCAACCCTTCCTCCAATCGCATCCGGATGCCGGCGGACCGTGATTGCCGGCGGCAAGCAATGGGCAAGGTTCCTCGATCAAAATCCCCCTGCCACATCGACAACCGGGGCGTGAGGCGGCTTGCCGCCGCAGCGGCCGCACGGTGCCGACCGGCGACAGGGGACCATGCGGCCTCGCTCCAGCTACCGAAAACACGCCATCCTGACCCGCCGGCTGCTGTTAATCGTGGTCCGCGCCGCGGCCATCACCTCGACGTCGTTCGCGGTCGCCTTCGGCTTTTTGTCGGGGGCGACCTCGCCGGGCGCGCATTACGATCCGAATTCGTTCGCGATCGGCGCCTCGGCGTTGTTCGGCGCGTCATGCGGCGCCTTGGGCATCCTGCTGTCACGCATCCGGCAGATGAAGGCGGAGCTGCGCGGGCTGGAAGCCCGGCTCGACGAGGCGGAAGACCGCCATTGGGAGAGCCGGGAAGCCCAAGAGCGCGCCAACAGCTTTTTTGAAACCCAAGGCGACGTCATCGTGCGCCGCGACGGCAATAGCGCGATCACTTATGCCAACGACGCGTTCTGGGCGCTGGCCGGCCGCGCGCGCGAAGCCCTGCTGGGCACCGCGTTCGCGCTGGCGGTCGAGGAGCAAGGCGAGGCCGCGGTGCTGCCCGACGGGACGCGGGTTCACGATCAGAAAATCGCCGCGCCGGGCGGCGCGCGCTGGATCGCCTGGCGCGAAGTCACCCTGCGCAACGACGGCGGCAGCGAGATGCAAAGCGTCGGCCGCGACGTCACCGACCGCGTCATCGCCGAGCGCGCGCTCGCCGAGGCCCGCGACCAGGCGGAAGCCGCAAGCCGGGCCAAGTCGCGTTTCCTGGCGATGGTGTCGCACGAGATCCGCATGCCGCTCAACGGCATCCTCGGCATGGCCGATCTGCTCGGCGACACGCCGTTGGCGCCCGAGCAAGCGACTTATCTCACGGCGATGAAAACCTCCGGCGGCACGCTGTTGTCGTTCATCGAGGAAATGCTCGATCTGGCGAAGATCGAAGCCGGGCGGCTCGATCTCACGCTGCATCCGTTCGCGCTGGCTCCGTTCGTCGAGGAGGCGGTCGAGCTGCTTGGGCCGCGCGCGCAAGCCAAGGGACTGGAAATCTGCTACTACGTCGACGAAGGCCTGCCGTCGCGCGTCGTCGGCGATGCGGCGCGGCTGCGCCAGGTGCTGTTCAATCTGGTCGGCAACGCGATCAAGTTCACCGAAACCGGCGGCGTCTCGATCGTCGTCGAGCCGGGCGCGCAGCCGGACGAAATCGTCATCGCCGTGCGCGACACCGGCACCGGCATCGCGCCCGAGGACCAAGCCCGGGTTTTTTCCGAATTCGAGCAGGCCGATGTCGGCCCGACGCGAAAATTCGACGGCATCGGCCTCGGACTTACCATTTCAAAGCGTATCGTCGAACGCATGGGTGGCTCGATCGCGATCGACAAGACCTCCGGTCAAGGCTCGACCTTCCGTGTCGCTGTTGCGCTGCCGCGCGCCGGCGATGCGCAGGCGCAGCAGGTCGCGGTCCCGGACCTTGCCGGCAACGACGTCCTGATCGTCGCGCCGGCCGCGATCGAAGCCTCGCTCTTGGCGCGGCGCCTGCAGCGCTGGGGGGCGCGCTCGACCATCGTTCCCGACGAGGCGGTCGCCGCGGCGCTGTTTCCGGAGCAGCCGTGGAGCGCGATCCTGGTCGATCATGCGCTCGGCAGTGCCGCAAGCGCTGAGCTGGCGCGCCTGGCGGCGGCAATTCCGCGGCGCATCGTGCTGGTCACGCCGGCGATGCGCAACGAGCTTCCCGCCCTCAAAGACGCCGGCTTCACCGGCTATTTGATCAAGCCGGTGCGCGCGGTGTCGCTGGCGGCGCGGTTTGCCGCCGACGATGCCTTCGAGGAAAGCCCCGCGATCGAGCCCGCCGGGCCGCCAAGCGAGCGGCCGGCCGGCGACAGCCTGTCGATCCTGGTCGCCGAGGACAATGAGATCAACGCGCTTTTGACCCGCACGCTGTTGGCCAAGCTCGGCCATCGCCCGACCATGGCCGGCAGCGGCGGCGCGGCCGTCGAATGCTGGCTGGCCGCGCGCGCCGCGGGCATGCCGTTCGACCGCGTGCTGATGGATTTGCACATGCCGGGCATGGACGGATTGCAAGCCACCCGCCGCATCCGCTCGATCGAAGCCGAGGACGAAACCCCGCGCACCCCGATCATCGCGCTCACCGCGAATGCGTCGGCCGAAGACCGCGAAGACAGCCTCGGCGCCGGCATGGACGGCTTTCTGGTCAAGCCGCTCGACCGCGAGCGCCTGGCCGCCGCGCTCGCCCCGCCCGGCCCGGCGGCGGTCGCGGCATAGGGGACCTATCGGCTTGCCCCTGCCACGTGCTTTCGACCAGCATCCGGGGCGGCCCACACTATGAATTTGGAATTTGCAAATAATCCAGCAATTAGAATCTCTTACATGCCATTGATTCCAAACGCATTTTCAGATATATTTAGGCTGAAATCTGAAAGTCGGCACTAACCGAGGAGTAGGATTTCTCCGGGGGGAAGGTCAGCGGTCTTACAAACCGCACCTTCTCCCTTCCAATTTTATAACTCGACGATCCCATACGGCGTCCTAGAGCAAAATCTCTGTGACTGGAATCGAAAGGGGATTCCCGTGGCGCTGGATGTGTGATTCATAGACTTCCGGTGAATCGAGACCGGAGGCGACGATGAGCTGGCGACAAGGTCAGGCTTATTCGCAGGATTTGCGGGAGCGCGTTTTGGCGTCGGTGGATGGCGGGATGGCGGTACGCGAGGCAGCGCCGCTGTTCCGGGTCAGCATCGCGTTTATCTACAAAGCTCGTATCCGTCGCCGGTTGACCGGAGAGACGACGGCACGACCACAGCGCTGTCATCTGGAACCCAAACTTGCCGGCTACTACGAGGCGATCGGCGCCGAGGTTGGCGCTCACCCGGATGTGACGATTGGCGAGCTGCGGGCTTGGCTTAAGGCGAAACATGGCGTGTCGGCGAGCCATTCGGTGATGTGGATCGCGCTCGACCGGCTGGGTCTGACGCTTAAAAAAAGACGCAGCACGCAGCCGAGCAGGATCGGCCGGACATCGCCGCCGCGCGGGCGGCCTGGCGCGAGCGTCAGCCTGGCATGAAGCCAGCACGGCTGGTGTTCATCGACGAGACCTGGGCCACCACCAACATGACGCGTCGCTACGGCCGCAGCCCGCGCGGTAAGCGCCTCGTTGCCGCAGTGCCGCACGGCCACTGGAAGACTTCCACCTTCGTCGCCGCTCTGCGCCATGACGGCATCACCGCTCCCTGCGTCATCGATGGTGCGATGAACGGAACGATCTTCCGTGCCTATGTCGAGCAGGTTCTGGCACCGACACTCAAGCCCGGCGATCTCGTCATCATGGACAATCTCGGCAGTCACAAGGTTGCTGGCGTGCGCGAGGCGATCGAGGCCTGCGGCGCAAGCTTGATCTATCTGCCGGCCTATTCGCCCGACCTCAATCCGATCGAGCAAGCCTTCGCCAAGCTCAAAAGCTTATTACGCAAGGAAGCGGCGCGATCCGTCGAAGCCCTGTGGAGCGCCATCGGTCGTTTCCTCAGTCACTTCACCCCCACAGAATGCGCCAACTACTTCTCCAACCGCGGTTATACGGTCAAATCAATTCCGCTCTAGAAGCGACTTTTGCAGAGAACTGGGTCGAGGCGAAGTAAATAATTTCGCGCCCCTTTTGTCCGCACGAATGCGGACGGAGCGTAATGTTGATAAAGCGCAAAAGCTGCCGTGTCCGCCGCTTGAATGAAATAAGAATGGTGAGAGTGTCGAATAGTTGGGTCTTCAACAATTCGCGTCAATGGCAACTGGCGATAGCCGGACGCGAAAGACTGCCTCATGTGTGGGATCGGATTGTAAGCCCGCATTCGCCGATACAGTCCGCGCAATGCCGCCTCGTCAGCGGCATCACAAAAAATCATACCGACATCCTGTCCGAGAAGATTGTTTGGGCGGGGAAAATTTCGCCAACTTAAGGTGTTTTCGAATCGTTCGATGAGAGCTTCCCAGGCTCTTTCAAAAGGATCGTACCCGGCCGGCTTTCCTTGTTTATCAACTCGTACATTGATCACACTCAGAAAACTCATCTTAGCAAGCTCATCGAGAAAAAGACGTATGATGGTCAGGCGGTCATTTCGTGCTATTCGAACTAACGGGCCCGGATGCGAAATCATTGTCGCCGCATGTATTTCCTCTCGCATTTGCAGACCAAATGTGGCCCTCATTCGCTGGCGGAAGGCAATTAGGTTCTTTAACGCGTCGTGCCAGCGAAGATCATGCAGAACGATTCCTGTAAGAACGAAATAGCGGGTGGGCGAGTTTGATAGCCAGAATCTCCACTCTCATCTACATACATGAGATACATGTCGTGCTTTTACCCTACATACTGCCATTGCAATAGCCTTTTCAGCGCAGTGAGATTCTACTTGCGGCAGTACCTGCCGGTTAAAGCTATGAGCGTAACTGCCGGCGGTGCGCGGAATTGCTACCTGGTGCCGGAATCTTACAGCCGGCGCAGCGCCACTTGCTCGACCTGGTGGCTTTCGCTCTTGGTCAGGATCAGATCGGCGCGCGGCCGTGTCGGCAGGATGTTCTCGCGCAGATTGACGAGATTGATGCGGTTCCAGATCGAGCTCGCGGTGGCGGTCGCCTCGTCGTCGGACAGCCGCGCGTAGCGGTGGAAATAGGATTTCGGATCGGCGAAGGCGGTGCCGCGCAGCGCCAGGAAGCGGCTGACATACCATGCCAGCAGCACCGCCTCGTCGGCCTCCAGATAGACCGAGAAATCGAAAAAGTCGGAGACGAAGGGAACCGCTTTGCCGTCCTTGGGCAGGCGGCCGGCCTGCAACACGTTCAGTCCCTCGACGATCAGGATATCGGGCCGGTCGATCTCGATCCACACGTTCGGCACGACGTCGTAAACCAGATGCGAGTAGATCGGCGCAAGCACGCGGCGGCGGCCGGCTTTGATGTCGGAAAGAAAGCGCAGCAGCGCCGGCACGTCGTAGCTTTCCGGAAAGCCCTTCTTGTCCATCAGGCCTTCGCGTTCGAGCACCGCATTGGGGTAGAGAAAGCCGTCGGTAGTGACGAGATCGACTTTCGGCACGTTCGGCCAGCGGGCGAGCAAAGCTTGCAGCACGCGCGCCGTGGTCGATTTGCCGACCGCGACCGAGCCGCCGATGCCGATGATGTACGGCATCTTGGCGTCTTCGGTGCCGAGAAAGCCCTGCTGCGCGCGAAACAGATTTTGCCTCGCCGCCACGTAGAGCGAGAGCAGCCGCGACAGCGGCAGATAGATATCCTCGACCTCCGAAATGTCGAGCCGGTCGTGCATCGAGCGCAGCCGGGCGATTTCGGCCGGTTCGAGCGTCATCGGCGTATCCTGGCGCAGCGACGCCCATTCGGCGCGCAAGAATAGCCGGTAGGGCGACAGGTCCGTTTCGGCGCGTTGCTCCATCGCGTCAGCCGCTCTTGCGCGCCGCCTTCTCGTCGAGCCCGGACTGGCGGGTGCGCGCGCCAAGCTCGGCCTCGACTTCGTCAAGCGCGATGCCGCGGGCATGGAGCACGACCAGACAGGTGATAGAGCACGTCGGCGGCTTCCGCGATCATGCGATTCTTATCCTCGCCGACCGCCGCAATCGCCGCCTCGACGGCCTCTTCGCCGAGTTTTTTGGCGCAGTGGGCGACGCCGCGGTCGAGCAATTTGCGGGTGTAGGACACATCCGCACTCTCCCGTGCACGGTCGCTGACGCGTTGTTCCAGGTCATGAAGCGTGAACGTCGGCATGACGCGTTCCTTTCATCATCCTCTCTCCCCGCCGGTCGCGGGGAGAGGCAGTTCACGGATCGAGCCGGACGGCCAAACCGGCGCGCGCCATGTAATCTTTTGCCTGACGCACCGAATACTCGCCGAAATGGAAGATCGAGGCGGCGAGCACGGCGCTGGCATGGCCGTCGCGGATGCCGGCGACCAGATGATCGAGATTGCCGACGCCGCCCGACGCGATGACCGGCACCGACACCGCGTCGGCCACCGCCTGCGTCAAGGCAAGATCGAAACCGAGCCGGGTGCCGTCGCGATCCATCGAGGTGAGCAGGATTTCGCCGGCGCCAAGCGCCGCCACCTCGCCGGCATAGCCGACGGCGTCGATTCCGGTCGGGTTGCGGCCGCCATGGGTGAAGATTTCCCAGCGCGCCGCCGCGCCGGGCTTCGCCACGCTTTTGGCGTCGATGGCGACCACGATGCACTGGTCGCCGAATTTTTCCGCAGCCTCCTTGACGAAATCGCGGCGCGCCACCGCCGCCGTGTTGATCGAGACCTTGTCGGCGCCGGAGGCAAGCAGCGCGCGAATGTCCTCGATCGTTCGCACGCCGCCGCCGACGGTGAGCGGCATGAAGCAGGCCTCCGCGGTCCGCCGCACCACGTCGAGCATGGTGCCGCGGTTTTCGTGGCTCGCGGTGATGTCGAGAAAGGTCAATTCGTCGGCGCCCGCTTCGTCATAGGCGACGGCCGCGGCGACCGGATCGCCAGCATCGCGCAAATTGACGAAATTGACGCCCTTGACGACGCGGCCGTCTTTCACGTCGAGGCAGGGAATGACGCGGACCTTGAACATGTTCAGGCCGCCCTGCGCCGCCCGCACCAACTGCAATGCCGCGGCGGCGTCTAGTCTGCCGTCATAGAGCGCGCGGCCGACAATCGCGCCTTGCAGTTTTTGCGCCCGCGGTTGCAGCAAAGCCCGCACGTCCTCGATCGAGGCAAGCCCGCCCGAGGCGATCACCGGAATCGCAATCTTGTCGGCAAGCGCGATCGTGGCGTCGAGATTGAGGCCCGCGAGCATGCCGTCGCGCGCTAATGTCGGTATAGATGATCGCCGCGACACCGGCATCCTCAAAACGCCTTGCGATTTCGAGGGCTGATAGTTCCGATGTTTTAGCCCACCCTTCGATCGCGACCTTGCCGTCGCGCGCATCAAGTCCGACGGCGACGCGGCCGGGATGCGCCCGCGCCGCATCCTTGACCAGCGCCGGATCGCGCACCGCCGCAGTGCCGATGATGACGCGCGTACTCCCTTTCCGAGCCAGGCATCGATCGTGGCGCGGTCGCGGATGCCGCCGCCGAGTTGCACCGGAATGTTTTACCGCTTCGAGGATATGCCTCGACCGCCGCCGCATTGACCGGCTTGCCGGCGAAAGCACCGTCGAGATCAACGATGTGGAGATATTCAAATCCCTGTTGCTGGAACAGCGCGCGCCTGAGCCGCCGGATCGCGCTCGAACACCGTGCTCGCGCGTCATGTCGCCTTGTTCTAAGCGCACGCATTGGCCGTCCTTCAGATCGATGGCCGGAAAAAGATCACGGCTTCCACTGCAGAAAATTCGCGATCAACGCCAGGCCGAGTTTCTGGCTCTTCTCGGGGTGAAATTGCGTGCCGACGATATTGTCGCGGCCGACGATCGCGGTCACGGCGCCGCCATAGTCGGCTTCCGCCACGAGATCGGCGCGTTGCGCCGGACTTGAGCTGATAGGAATGCACGAAATAGGCGTGCCGGCCGGCCGGCCCGAGCACGAGCCCGTCGATCAACCGATGCGGCCGCGCGACATTGAGCGTGTTCCATCCCATGTGCGGGATTTTGAGTTTTGGATCGCTCGGCGTGATCCGATCTACCTCGCCGGCAATCCAGCCGAGACCCTCCGTCACCTCGTATTCGCGGCCGCGCTCGGCAAGAAGTTGCATGCCGACGCAAATGCCGAAGAACGGCCGGCCGTTGCGGCGCACCGCTTCCTCGAGCGCCTCGACCATGCCCGCCACGGCGTCGAGCCCGCGCCGGCAATCGGCAAAGGCGCCGACCCCCGGCAGCACCACGCGGTCGGCGCGCGCCACCGCAGCCGGATCGCTGGTCACCAGGATCGGCTGATCCAGACCCGGCTTCATGCGCGGCGCGTTCGAACGCCTTTGCGGCCGAATGCAGGTTACCGGAACCATAATCGACAATGGCGACGGTCACCGCTGCGCTCCCGGCTCGGGAAACAAGCCGATCACGCCGGATGCTTCGGCCGCGCCCGAAGCCGGCGGTGCCGCCGGCACGGGCGGCGTGCGGCGCCGGCATTGCTTTGGGCGGCGCGCCGTTCCGAGCGGATGGCTGCCGGACCCAGGCGTCGAAAAAGCGCCGCTCCGCAGCTTCGAGATCGTCGCCACTGACGACCCCGACATTCCTCCAGCGCCGGCGTCGCAGCGTAAAGCGCCGCAACGTACTGGCTTCAAGCCCAATCAAAAGCGAGACCAGGATGCCGACCAGCGCGATGACCAAGCCCGAGCCGCCGGCATGCGCATGGCCGTGTCGATCGCCGCCATGACCGCAACATATATCGCCAGCACCAGCCACAGCCGGTACCGCAACATCCACAACGGCGTGAGCAGAAACGCCCACCAATAAAAACCGTCGCGCACGAAGGCAAAGCGTTCCGGCTCGGCCAATGCATCAGCGGCCCGCGGCGGGGGTTCGTGAACGGTATAGACAGACATCGGCTTCGTCTTTCAGACCGAATTGTTCTCTTGCTGCATGATCTTTTCGGAAACCCATCGCCGCTGTTTCGGATCGTGCGCTAACCGCCGAGCGTTCCCTTGGTCGACGGCACTTCATGCGCGGCACGCGGATCGATGGCGACCGCCGTACGCAGCGCCCGCGCCAGACCTTTGAAGCAGGATTCGGCGATATGATGGTCGTTGCTGCCGTAAAGCGTGGCGACGTGCAGCGTCATCGCGGCATTCACCGCGAAAGCCTGAAACCATTCCTGCACCAGCGCGGTGTCGAACGCGCCGATCTTGGCGCGCACGAACTCGACCTTGAACACCAGGAACGGCCGGCCGGATATGTCGATCGCCACCCGGGTCAGCGCCTCGTCCATCGGCACGTGCACGTCGGCATAGCGGGTGATGCCCTTCATATCGCCGAGCGCCTGTTTGAGCGCCTGGCCGAGCGCGATGCCGACATCCTCGGTGGTGTGGTGATGATCGATGTGCAGATCGCCCTTGGCCTTGACGCCGATATCGATGCGCGAATGCCGGGCCAACAGTTCGAGCATGTGATCGAGGAAGCCGATGCCGGTTGCAATCGACGCACGGCCTTCGCCGTCGAGGTCGATCGCGACGTCGACGTCGGTTTCCTTGGTAGTCCGTTTCACCGACCCTTTACGCATCTTGCCCTTTACGCATCTCGCGCCTTGCGCATCTGGCTCGCCACGGCGCGCCCGGCGCCTTTTAACAGGGCTTCATCCGGCCCGCCAATCCTTCCGCCGTGCATTTGCATTGCCCGCGGCCAACTCCTAAATCATCCCGAGCAAAGGCTTTTCAACCCATGTCGGCTCCCGACTCCGCATCCGCCGGCCCCTGGCACGGCACCACCATCCTGACCGTCCGCAAGGCGGGCTTGGTCGCCGTAGGCGGCGACGGGCAGGTCTCGATCGGGCAGACCATCATCAAAGCCAATGCCAAGAAGGTGCGCCGGCTCGGCGGCGGCGCGGTCATCGGCGGTTTTGCCGGGGCCACCGCCGACGCTTTCACCTTGTTCGAGCGGCTGGAATTGAAGCTCGAACAATATCCGGGCCAGTTGACGCGGGCCGCCGTCGAATTGGCCAAGGATTGGCGGACCGACCGGTTTTTGCGCCGGCTCGAAGCCATGATGATCGTCGCCGACCAGGACGTCTCGCTGGTGCTCACCGGCACCGGCGACGTGCTCGAGCCGGAAGCCGGCATCGTCGGTATCGGCTCCGGCGGCAACTATGCGCTCGCCGCGGCGCGGGCGCTCCTCGACGGGCCGCTCGACGCCGAGGCGATCGTGCGCCGCGCCCTCGACATCGCCGCCGAAATCTGCGTCTACACCAACCGCAATGTCACCGTCGAAACGTTGCAAGCGTGACCGACTTTTCCCCCGCGAAATCGTTTCCGAGCTCGACCGCTTCATTGTCGGTCAGGCCGACGCCAAGCGTGCGGTGGCTATCGCGCTGCGTAACCGCTGGCGTCGGCTGAAACTCGACGACCGGCTGCGCGAAGAGGTGCTGCCGAAGAACATTCTGATGATCGGGCCGACCGGGGTCGGCAAGACCGAAATTTCGCGCCGCCTCGCCAAGCTTGCGGGCGCGCCGTTCCTCAAAGTCGAGGCGACGAAATTCACCGAGGTCGGCTATGTCGGCCGCGATGTCGAGCAGATCGTGCGCGACCTCGTCGAGATCGCCATCACGCAGACGCGGGAGCGCAAGCGCAAGGACGTCCAGGCGAAAGCGCAGAAGTCAGCCGAAGATCGCGTGCTCGATGCGCTGGTCGGCGCCAGCGCGAGTGCCTCGACCAAGGAAACCTTCCGCAAAAAACTGCGCACCGGCGAGCTCAACGACAAGGAGATCGAGATCGAAGTGCAAGCGGCGGGCGGCGGCATGCCGCTGTTCGACATTCCCGGCATGCCCGGCGCGCAGATGGGCGCGATCTCGATCGGCGATATTTTCGGCAAGCTCGGCGGCGGCCGCACCAAGACGCGCCGCGTTACCGTGCACGAATCCTACGACATCCTGATCAACGAGGAATCCGACAAGCTGCTCGACACCGATCAGCTGACGCAGGAGGCCATCAAGGTCGTGGAGAACAACGGCATCGTGTTCCTCGACGAGATCGACAAGATCTGCGTGCGCGAGGGCCGCGTCGGCGCCGACGTATCGCGCGAGGGGGTGCAGCGCGACCTCTTACCGTTGATCGAAGGCACCACCGTTGCCACCAAGCACGGCTCGGTGAAAACCGATCATATTTTGTTCATCGCTTCGGGCGCGTTCCACATTTCCAAGCCCTCGGACCTGCTCCCCGAACTGCAGGGCCGGCTGCCGATCCGCGTCGAACTAAGGCCGCTGACGCGCGACGATATGCGCCGCATCCTGACCGAGCCGGAAGCCTCGCTGATCAAGCAATATATCGCGCTGATGGCGACCGAGGGCGTGACGCTGGAATTTGCCGAAGACGCCATCGATGCGGTGGCCGACGTCGCGGTGGCGGTCAATTCGAGCGTGGAAAATATCGGCGCCCGGCGTTTGCAGACGGTGATGGAACGCGTGCTCGACGAGGTGTCGTTCGGCGCCCCCGACCGCTCCGGCGAGACCGTCAAGATCGACGCCGCCTACGTGCACAAGCACGTCGGCGACCTCGCCAAGAACGCCGATTTGAGCCGGTTTATTTTGTAGCCGCATCCGCTTTATTCGCTGAAAATCCAGCGCAACATCGCCAGGGCATTTGAAAGAGTTTTTTCGTCCACGCGACCCACCCGTCTCGTTAATCGGGATTTATCAACTGTTCGAACTTGATCGAGCATAATCAATCCGGTTGTACCCTTGAATTGGACGGATGGTCGAAAGGAAGCGGCGCGCCCAGGGCTTGATAGCGGAGCCACTATCACGGTCCGTAATCCGGCAACCAAGACGTCTGGTGAGACAATCAGGCAAGGTCGAGTCTCGCGAATTTCACTGCCCACAGTTGGGTCCAGTTCCACCCACCACACCTCGCCTCGCGTCATCACCATACCAATTTGTCGTCATCGTCGTTGGCGAACTCGGGCCAGACCAGTCCGTCTTCGCCCGCCTCCGCAAGCGCTTTGCATTCTTCCGCCCAACCCGCGCGAGGATCTCCTCCGATTGCGGAAATAACGAGCTTGCGGCGCACAACCTTCATCTCGAGCTTATCTCCCGTTTTCGCGCCGAATTCGGCGAGCAACGGCTTCGGGATGATGACGCCTTGGGAGTTTCCCATCCGGCGTATGGCGGTTTTCATGGCGGCATCCTGCAATGATGTTATAACATAGTTATAACCATCGGCCCGGTCAATGCGCGGATCGCCCGTCTGACGCCCGGTCAGCGTGACGCAGCTTGGGTGCATGGCGGGCACCGCCGTTAACAGCTAATCTTGCCGCCGTTCTAGCCGGGGCCGGTCATGCTGACGCGTCGCCGCCTGATTGCTCTATCCGCCGCATCCGCGCTGGCGCCGAATATTGCCAGTCGTGCGGCGCGGGCGCAGGCGTGGCCCGATCGCGCGGTGCACATGGTGGTACCGATCGCGGCCGGCGGGCCGACGGACGCCAATGCGCGCATTTTAGCCGCTCAACTTTCGAAGATCTGGGGTCAGGAAGTCGTCGTCGACAACAAGGGCGGCGCCGGCACCAATATCGGCAACGAATTCGTCGCGCATTCCGAACCCGACGGCTACACCATCCTCTACGGCACCTCCTCGCTGTCGGCGAATGCCGCGCTGTACCGCGCGCTCGACTACAATCCGTTGACGGATCTCGCGCCGGTTTCGCTGGTCGCCAAGTTCCCGTTTTTCATGTTCGTGCCGAATTCCTCGCCGGCCAAGACGGTCATGGAATTCATCGACGACGCGAAGACCCATCCGGGCAAGCTCATTATGGGCTCTCCCGGCACCGGCAGCGGTCCGCATCTCGCCGAAATGCTGTTCATGCAGATGGCGAAGATTAAGATGACGCATGCGCCGTACCACGGCGCGGCGCCCGCCTTCATCGACCTCATTCCCGGCCGCATCGATTGCTATTTCGGCAGCGGCGAATTGCTGAATTATTCGCGCGCCGGCCAGGTGCGCGTGCTCGGCTCGACCGGCGCGCAGCGCTCCGCAGCGGCGCCGGACGTGCCGACCATCGCCGAGTCCGGCGTTCCCGGATACGTGGTCAACTCCTGGCAGGGCGTGTTTGCGCCCGGCAAGACGCCGCCCGACATCGTGGCGAAGTTGAACGCCGGCGTCGTCAAGGCGCTCGCCGACCCCACCCTCGTCGCCAAGCTTGCCAATACCGCCTATACGGTGGCGAGCAGTTCGCCGGACGAGCTCGGCAAGTTCTTGCAGGCCGACACCGACAAATGGTCCGCCGTGATCAAGACGGCAGGTCTAAAGATCGACTGATTGAGTATTTTATTTGAGCATGATCTTTTCCGAAAACCGGTATCTACCCTCGGATCAAGTCCGAGGGCAGGCTTTTTCGGGATCATGCTCTAATTCCTGGCAGATTCTTGCTTGATCTCGCGGATGACCGCCATCCACTTCTCAATCTGTGCAAGCACGCGCGTATCGGCGGCGTTGACTCGCGGCGCGGGCGGCCTCGGCATGGCGAGTGTCTCGGACATCGTGCGTCTCCGCATGCGGCGATCTGATCGCGCCGTTTGTCGCAGACGACATTGACCAATTGTTGCGGAGCGTCCGGATTTCCCGATGTTAAGGTTAACGGGTCGGTTCTAGGTCGGCGCGCGGCGCAAGCGCACATACAGCGCGCCCTGGCCGCCATGGCTCGCATGCGCTTCGTCGAAACCGATGACGAAGGGGCGGAATTCCGGCAGCGCGAGCCACATCGGCACTTGCCGCCGCAGCACGCCGCGCTCGCTTGGCTCCGCGCCTGCGGCCTTGCCTTTGCCGGTGACGACGAGCGCGATCCTGGTGCCGTCGGCCTGCGCGCGGCGCAGGAAGCGCAACAGCGCAATATGCGCTTGGCGCTGCGTCATGCCGTGCAGATCGATGTGCGCCTCGATGGCGTCGCGGCCGCGCGCCACGCGCTGCTTGAGCCGGCGGTCGAACGGCGCGAGCGGTTTGGCGGCCGGCGACGGGGCATGCCGCCGGCTTGGCGGCGCCGGATGGCGCGCCGCGTCGTCCCCGGCCGCCGCCGGCTCCGGCCGTTGCACGGCCTCGCCAGGCCGCAATGGCGTGATCGAGCGCGCAAAGCCGTGCCATAGCGCGCGCTCCTCATCGCTCAACTGGCGGCGCCGGCTCATTTTTTCTGCCGCGTCCTGGCCCTGCCTTTGGGCGCGGCGGCCGGTGCGGCGGCTGGCTCGGCCGGCGCCGCTTCGGCGGTCGGATCGACCGCCGTGGGATCGTCAATGGTGGTGCCGAGATTGAGACTGAACGCGCTGGGACGGTCCGGCGGCAGCGGCGTGTCGCGCCCGGCTTCCACCGGATCGAGTTCGCGCGGAATCAGCATGACGAACTCGCCGGGATTCTTGATGCGTCCGGCGATGCGGGCGGCTTCCTCGCCGGCGCCGAAATAAATATCGGCGCGCGCCGGTCCGACAATGGCCGAGCCGGTATCCTGCGCGATGACGAGGCGATCGAATTTGGTTTCCGCCTTTTGATTCGCAATCGGCAATTCGGCCTCGATGAAGAACGGCGTACCGTAGGCGTGCAGCGTCCGATCGATGGCGATCGAGCGGCCGGGCACCAGTTCGACGCCCTCGCCGCCGACCGCCTCATCTTCGGTGGCGAGATCGGTAATGCGGAAGAAGACGTAAGACTTGTTTTGTCGGCGCACCGCTTTGGCGAGGTCCGGATTGGCTTCCATCCATTCGCGGATGCTCTGCATCGAGACCTGGTCCTTGGTCATGATTTTATCGTCGATCAGCAGGCGGCCGACCGGCGTATAGGGCCAGCCATTATGCGAGTCGTAGTTGACGCGCAGGATGGTGCCGTCCTCCAGCCTGATCCGGGCCGAGCCCTGGATTTGCGCGAACAGCACGTCGACCTGATCGTGCAGATAGCAGATTTCCAGATGCCAGCCGTCGAGCGCGCCATCCTCGATCTCGGCGCGCGTATAATACGGCACGATTTTACGGCGGCCGACGCGCCGCCCGACCAGCACGCCCTTGCTTGGAAATGTGTCTTTGCCGAGCTTACGCCAGCCGGAGACCACGAGATTTGGCGGCCGGCGATACAGCGGCGCGGTAAATTGCCCGGTCGGCACGCGCGAACCGGGGATGATGGGTTCGTAATAGCCGGTGAGGAAGCCGCCGCTGTCGCCAAGCCTGTTGATGCGCAGCGGGCGGAAATTGTCTTCGAAGAATTTCCGCGCGCCGTCCTCATCGAGCGGGATGGCGTCCCGCGCGCGCGCGCAAATATCCTTCAGCGCCAACGGAATCGCCGTCAGATCGCGCTCCCGGCGATGCTTGAGATCGAGCGTGCGGCAGCTGGTCAGGAAAGCGGCGAAGGCCGCGGTATGATCGTCATTGTCCCAGCCGTCGAGATCCGCCCAGTCGACGGGCTCGTATTGCGTACCGGGGAATATGATCGGCGCGCTGACCGGCGCGCTGATTGGGTCGCTGATTGGGTCGCTGTCCTGGCCGTAAGCGACCGGCGCAAGGCCGACGACGCCTAAAATCAGAAGCAGCAGACCAAAGCCCTGACGCGACGCCGACAACGGCCTCATCATGGCCCTCATCATGGGCCTCATTGTCCGGCTTCGGTCGCGACCACCTTCCAGTTGGGATCGCGCGAGGAAACGTCGCGCGCGAAGGTCCACACGTCGGTGACGTCGGTGACCTTATCGGCGTTGCCGTCGATTACCGCACCGGAGCGGTCGCGCGTCGCGGAAACCAGCTTGGAGACGAAGCGGACCGTGATCTGCGCGGTGGTACGGTTACGCAGCTCGGCGGCGGTAATGGTCGAAGCGTCGATCGAAACAAACCGCGTCTCGGCGGTCTCGCTGCGGCGCTCGCGTTCGGTGATCGCCGCATCGAAGCCGTCGAAGACCTCGCGCGACAGCAGATTGCGCAACTGGCGGCGGTCGCCGCCGGCAAAGGCGGTCACGATCATCTCGTAAGCGGTGCGCGCGCCGGTGATAAAATGCTTGGCATCGAAACTCGGCTCCGCGCCGACGATCGCATCGAGCCCGGCCGCCACCGTCGAGCCGCTCTCGGCGATGTCCTTCCAACGCTCCGCCGGCGGCGGCGCGACTTCGACCGGCCGCGCCGACGCCTCGGCCGGCCGCGGCGGCAGCGTCACCACCTTGTCGGTTGCCGGGCTGCGCACCGCGTCGCGCGCCGAATACGGATCGTAAGGCGGACGCTCGCGGCCGGTGCGCTGACCTAACACACTGCGCAGGCGCAGGAAAATGAATACCGCCAGCGCTAGAAAGATGATGGTGTAAATGTCGAACACGTCGGGCATTCTTTTGGCAGCGCGATTAGCGGGACGAATCCATTCCGGGGGCGGTTATATCCGGCCGACCCCGCGAAAGCGGGGGTCTCCGCCCTATGTAGGCACGCGAGGGAAGCCATCCAGTGGCCGCCGATCGTGACCGAAGCGTGCCGACGCGAAGATTAGACGATAGCGACCGCCGCGCCAACAACGGAAGCGGGGCTGGAGTGGCACGCTTTTAGGCAAAACCGCCCGAATCGGCGCCTGGACCGAGCGAGATTTCATGCCATCGGGCGTCCTGCGCAGCAAGCGCGGCCGCCATTGTTCGCCCCCCTCCCCTATGTTAGCCAAACCGTAAAGCTTAAGCCGGAGATACGGATGTCAGCGACCAATGGCGGGCCCCAGCCGCAGACGGGGCCGCAACTGCCGATGCCGCAGGTCGGCATTCTCACCCAATACGTCAAGGATTTTTCGTTCGAAAACCCGAACGCACCGCGCTCGCTGGCGCCGAGCGCGCAACAGCCGGCCATCAACATCAACATCGGCGTCGACGCCGCGCCGCTCGGCACGACCGACGTCGAGGTGACGCTGCGGCTGGACGGCAAAGCGGAATCCCAAGGCTTGCTGCTGTTCGGCTTCGAGCTGTTGTATTGCGGCATATTCCGCATCCTCAACGTGCCGGCGGACAGCCTGCAGCCGACCGTCATGATCGAGTGCCCGCGGCTGCTATTTCCGTTCGCGCGCGAAATCGTCGCCACGGCGACCCGTAACGGCGGCTTCCCGCCGCTTTTGCTGGAGCCGGTCGATTTCGTGACGCTCTACCGCCAGCGCATGGCGGCCGCACAGCCCGCGCCGGCGGTTCCGCCGCTTAATCCGGGCTGAGATAATCGCGCCAGATGGCGTTGGCGCCAAGGCCGGCGACAAAGCGGCGATGCGCGGCGCGCTCGTCCGCGGTCAGCCGCGCGGGAAGCGGCGCCGGACGTTCGCGCAGGACGGTGACGACGCCGCCGGCTTGAGCGGGCGCCGCGGATTGCGCCAGAACGAGTTGCGCCTGGCGCGCACCGATCAGCTCGACATAGACCTCCGCCAGCAGCTCGGCATCCAACAGCGCGCCATGCTTGGTGCGCCGCGAATTGTCGATCGCATAACGCAGGCACAGATCGTCCAGCCGGTTGGCGGCGCCGGGATGCTTGCGGCGCGCGATCACAAGCGTGTCGATCGTCCGCTCCCGGCTCACCGCGGCGCGGCCGGCGCGTTCCAACTCGGTGTTAAGAAAGCCGAGATCGAACATCGCGTTATGCGCGACCAACTGCGCATCGCCGAAAAACTCGATGAGCGCGTCGACCTTGTGGGCAAACAACGGCTTGTCCTTGAGAAATTCCCCGGTCAGGCCGTGAATCTTCAGCGCCGATTCCGGCATGTCGCGTTCCGGATTGAAGTAAGAGTGGAACGTCCTGCCGGTCGGGAAGCGGTTGACGAGCTCGATGCAGCCGATTTCGACCAGCCGATCGCCCTGCAGCGGATCGAGCCCGGTCGTTTCGGTGTCGAAGACGATTTCGCGCATTGCAGCCTGCCCGATGCGAATCAGCGTTGCCGCCGCGGCATTGTAGCGATGCTTTGCAAAATGTCGCGAATTTGCGCCCTGGTGTGATCGAAGTGCTGTGAACTATCGAGGATGAAATCGGCGCGCCGCCGCTTTTCCGCATCCGGCACCTGCTTGGCGAGCAGAGCGGCGAATTTGTCCTCGGTCATGCCGGGTCGGCCGAAAGCGCGCCGGCGTTGCTGGTCGGGCGGTGCGGAGACCACCACGACGGCGTCGCAGCGGCGCTGCGCGCCGGTTTCGAACAAGAGCGGCACGTCGAGCACGACGACGGGCGTGCCACGGCTTTCGGCCTCGGCGAGGAATTTTTCCCGCGAAGCGAACACCAGCGGATGGACGATGGCTTCGAGCCGGGCGAGCGCCTGGGTATCGTTGAGCACCATCGCCGCGAGCTTGCCGCGATCGACCTTGCCGTCCTTGGTCGCGCCCGGAAATGCCTGCTCGATCAGCGGCGCGGCTTGCCCTTCATAGAGCGCGTGCACGACGGCGTCCGCGTCATGCACCGGCACGCCGGCCTCGGCGAAGAATTTGGCGGCGGTCGATTTGCCCATGCCGAGCGAGCCGGTCAGGCAAAGAATGAACGGTCGCTTGCCGCTCATGACGCGAGACATCCATGCCGGCGCAGGAATTCCATCGCCGCCAAGAGCGGCAACCCCAATACCGTAAAGTAATCGCCGTCGACGCGTTCGAACAGTTGCAGCCCAGGGCCCTCGATCTGATAGCCGCCCACGCTCAGCCGTCGCGGCGGCGCCCACGGCATCGAGATAAAGCTCGAGGAACCGGTCGGAAAATGCGCGCATGGTCAGTCGTGCAACCCCGACATGTTCGAACAGCAATCCGTCGTCCGTCACGAATGCCAGCGCCGAATGAAGCTCATGCGTTCGACCGCGCAGCGCCCGCAGCTGCGTTCGCGCCGCCGCCCGATCGCCCGGCTTGGTAAAGCGCTCGCCGTTGAGCGCGAGCGTCTGATCGGCGCCGAGCGTCAGCCGACCAGGACACAGCTTGGCCGCCGCGAACGCCTTCGCCTGCGCCAGCATCGCTGCGACCGCGCCGGGCGTCGGCGACGCCGCGGCGGCTTCCAAGCCGCGCTCATCGAGATCGGCCGGACGCACTTCGACGGGAATGCCCGCAGCCTCGAGCAGCATCCGCCGTGCGCTGCTTCGCGAGGCCAGCACGAGCGGTTCCCCGGCAAGCCAGAGCGGCATCGTCATCGCTCACGAGGCCCGCTGGCGGCGGCGCTCGGCGAGATGCGCAAGCACCGCGGCGGCGGTCTCTTCGATCGAGCGCCGGGTAACGTCGATCGAAGGCCAATTGTGCTTGGCGCAGAGCCGGCGCGAGGCGGCAACTTCCTCGGCCACGGCTTGCCGGTCGATATATTGGTCATCGTCGCGATGCGCTTTTAAGCCCAGCAGCCGGTTTTGCCGGATCTGCACGATCCGCTCCGGCGTTGCGTACAGACCGACCACCAGCGGATAGCTCAGCCGCTCGACATGCCCCGGCAAGGCTACGCCTGGCACCAGCGGTATGTTCGCCGTCTTCACCCCGCGATTGGCCAGATAGATCGAGGTCGGCGTCTTCGAGGTTCGCGACACGCCGACCAGCACGACATCGGCTTCTTCAAGATCGTCGCTCTGCTGGCCGTCGTCATGCAGCATGGTGTAGTTCAACGCGTCGATCCGGCGGAAATATTCGGCATTGAGCGTATGCTGGGCGCCGACTTTGTGGGTCGATTCGGCGCCGAGATAGGCCTGGAACAGGTGCAGCACCGGCCCCAGCACCGACAGGCACGGTAGACCGAGCTCCCGGCACTTTGCTTCCAGCCGCTTGACCAGGTTTTCCTCAAGCAGCGTGTAGAGCACGATACCGGGCGATTCCTCGATTTCGGCCAATACCCGGTCGAGTTGTTTTTGCGTGCGAAGCAGCGGATGCACGTGCTCGACCGGCATGACCTTCACATATTGCGCGGCCGCGGCCCGCGCGACTGTAATCAAAGTCTCGCCGGTCGCGTCGGAGATCAGATGAAGGTGAAAATAGCCCGCCGTATGGGTCATTGGACCGAATTAAGCCGATGGGACAACCTGTCGGTGACTGGGGAGAAGGCCATGGCTTTTGATAAGGTGCAAGCATTATGGCCAAGGAGCCGGTTCAGCCGTCCACAGCAGTGCCGTTCCGCAACGACAGAGCGACAGTCGGACCGGGCAGCGGTGAGATGTGGATGAGCGGTGCAAAGCCGCCGTAAAATCCGCTCGCGCGCCCGAATAAACAGGCTGATTTGTCACGATGCGTTAAACAATAAATTAGTGAGGATATGTGGGTAAGCCAGGGATGAAATATGATAGCGGATGTATAAGTCCAATCAACCGTCCAGTTACTACAACAAACTCTAAGAATCTACTTTAGTTGGAAGAAGAGCGTGGCAGGTAGCCGTGTGACCAAATCGATTATTCGTGTTCTTACCGGCGAACGAAGCATCGTCCCTCCGGTCTGGCTGATGCGTCAAGCCGGAAGATATCTTCCGGAATATCGGGAAGTTCGCCGGAAGGCCGGTAGTTTTCTCGATCTATGCCTTAGTCCGAAATTAGCAGCGGAAGTGACATTGCAACCCATTCGACGGTTTGGCTTTGATGCCGCGATCCTATTTTCCGATATTCTAGTGGTGCCGCATGCGCTTGGCCGGCATGTGAGTTTTGAAGACAACGGTCCTCGGCTTGAGGCAATGTCCGATTCGTCGGGGCTAAGCGGCTTGCACCGGCAGATCGATCAGGCAACGCTTGAACCGGTTTATGAGACGATCGATCGGGTCAAACAGGATTTACCGTCCAACGTTGCGCTACTTGGCTTCTGCGGCGCGCCATGGACCGTTGCGACCTATATGATTGCGGGTGAGGGAACTGCGGACCAGCTGCCGGCGCGCCAATTTGCCTATCGCCATGCCGACGCGTTTGCCGAGTTGATCGAGATTTTGATCGATGCTTCGGTGAGTTACCTCGTCCGTCAAATCGAGGCCGGTGCCGATGCCGTGCAGATTTTCGACACCTGGGCAGGAGTGCTGCCCAACGATCAATTCGAAAAATGGTGTGTCGAGCCGTGCACCCGCATCGTCGCCGCCGTCCGCAAGCAAGTTCCCGGAGCGAAAATCATCGGCTTCCCGCGCGGCGCCGGTACCATGCTGACCCGGTATATTGCGGCCGTGCCGGTCGATGCGGTCGGGCTCGACTGGACGATCGACCTTGGCTTTGCGCGCGATCGGATTCAGAAGGAACGGCCGGTGCAGGGCAATCTCGATCCAGTGGCGCTTCTTGCCGGCGGAGCGGCGCTGGATCGCGCCATCGCCGCTATTCTGGATACCTTCGCGGGCGGTCCGTTTATTTTCAATCTCGGTCACGGCATTCTGCCCGACACGCCGGTTGCGCATGTGGAGCAGCTGGTCGCGCGGGTGCGCGGCGCAGCCGATCGCTGAGCGCCGCGAAACGGGAAACGACGGCGACCATGTACCGCTGGATCCTGGCCTTTCACATCATCGCCGTCATCGCCTGGATGGCGGGCATGCTCTATCTGCCGCGGCTGTTCGTCTACCACTGCGCGGCCGAAACAGGCTCGGTGCAATCGGAAACCTTCAAGGTGATGGAGCGGCGGCTCTTACGCGCCATCATCAATCCGGCGCTGATCGCAACCTGGCTGTTGGGGCTTTGGCTCGCCTGGCACGGCCCTGATTCTCGCTATGGCTGGTTCGTGTCGGGCTGGCTGCAAGCCAAACTCGTGCTGGTCCTGGCGCTTTCCGCATTGCACGGTCTGTTGGCGCATTGGGTGGCGGATTTTGCCGCCGACCGTAACCGGCATTCCCAGAAATTCTATAGGATAATCAATGAAATACCGACGATTTTGCTGATCGCGATCGTCATTCTTGCGGTGGTGAAACCGTTCTGAGCCTGGCGCGTTGCCAGTGCAAAGTTCGCCTCCGCCCGCTTGCCGCTCTTGCCTGAAGTGCGGTCTTTTCCTATCTTGAGGCCATCCCACCCCAACGTAGGCGGATGCAGTTGCGTTCTGGCTCCGGTGAACCGGAGCCACCTGGTGCATCAGGGTCCGGGGTCCAAAACCCCTTACAGCCCAAGACCTGCTGCAACGACCTGCGACCTTCCTCCCGCCAGCGACGCCGCAATCCGATTCCGCCGCTGGCCCAATTTCCATAGGAATTCCTCTATGCAGGAAATGAAACTCCAAGAACTAAAAACCAAAACGCCGGCGGAGCTGGTCTCCTTCGCGGAGGAGCTGCAGGTCGAGAACGCCTCGACCATGCGCAAGCAGGAGCTGATGTTCGGCATCCTCAAGCAGCTCTCCGCCCGCGAGACCGACATTGTCGGCGAAGGCGTCGTCGAAGTGCTGCCCGACGGCTTCGGCTTTTTGCGCTCGCCGGAAGCCAATTATCTGCCGGGGCCCGACGACATCTACGTGTCGCCCTCGCAAATCCGCCGCTTCGGGCTGCGCACCGGCGACACCATCGACGGCCATATCCGCAGCCCCAAGGAAGGCGAGCGCTATTTCGCTTTGCTCAAGGTCAATTCGCTCAACTTCGAGGACCCCGAGAAGGCGCGCCACAAGGTCAATTTCGACAACCTGACGCCGCTCTATCCCGACGAGTGGCTGAAGATGGAATACGAGGATCCGACCAAGAAGGACCTCTCCGCGCGCGTCATCGACATCGTCGCGCCGGTCGGCAAGGGCCAGCGCGCGCTGATCGTGTCGCCGCCGCGCACCGGCAAAACGGTGCTGCTGCAAAACATCGCGCACTCGATCACGCACAATCATCCGGAATGCTACCTGATCGTGCTGTTGATCGACGAGCGGCCGGAGGAAGTCACCGACATGCAGCGCTCGGTGAAGGGCGAGGTGGTTTCCTCGACCTTCGACGAGCCGGCGGTGCGCCACGTCCAGGTCGCCGAGATGGTGATCGAGAAGGCCAAGCGCCTGGTCGAGCACGGCCGCGACGTGGTGATTCTGCTGGACTCGATCACCCGGCTCGGCCGCGCCTACAACACCGTGGTGCCCTCTTCCGGCAAGGTGCTCACCGGCGGCGTCGACGCCAATGCCTTGCAGCGGCCGAAGCGGTTCTTCGGCGCCGCGCGCAATATCGAGGAAGGCGGCTCGCTGACCATCATCGCCACCGCGCTGATCGACACCGGCAGCCGCATGGACGAAGTGATTTTCGAGGAGTTCAAGGGCACCGGCAATTCGGAACTGATCCTCGACCGCAAAGTTGCCGACAAGCGCACCTTCCCGGCCATGGACATTACGCGCTCCGGCACGCGCAAGGAGGAATTCTTGGTGCCGCCCGATCAGCTCAAGAAAATGTACGTGCTGCGCCGCATCCTCAATCCGATGGGCACCATGGATGCCATCGATTTCCTGCTCGACAAGCTGCGCAACACCAAGAACAACGGCGAGTTCTTCGACTCGATGAATACGTAAGCTGCGGCGCCGCGGTTCGGGCACTCAGCTGCGCGGCGGAAATTTTCGAATCGATGACCGGGGTGGCGGGCTTCTGCGCTTGGTGTCGAGCGCCAAGTCCGGATCGACGAAGCACATGCCGCCCTTGCCGACGGCGGTCTCGCAATCCGGCAGCGGTCGTATAGCCGCATTCGATCACGGCATTGACATGGGTGGCATAGCCGCACCATTCGTCGGCCCGCGCGCCGGTCGCCGACGATGGCAGCGATCAGAGCAGCCGCTAAGATCGATCCCGTTTCGCATGATTCGGTCTCCCTTGCTGCGCCCCGCCGCGCCCATAAAGCACGAATCGGCGCCGAATGGACCGCCACGTCAAGAATGTCGCACCGCTTCGATAGCGGCATCGAGGCCGGCCGGATCGGTCACCGGCAGCGAACACGTCTCACCAACGCAGACGAAGGCCTGCGGCTCCCACGCCGCGGCGATCTTTTCGCGCGCCGGATGCGCGGGCGGCAGCGCCTCCGCCGAGCCGGCGTGCAGCACGATACGGTCGAGCGGCGGCAGGGCGCGGGCGGCGGCGAGCAAGGCTTCCGCGCGGGCGCCCCTCCCCGGTCACCACGATTTCGCGCGGCGCGCAGCCGCAGATCGATGGCGTTGAGCAGCGCCATGTGCATGTAGAGGTTCTCGGCTGCAGCCGGCGCGATGGCGGCGATCAGCCGGTCGGCTTTGTCGCGCCAGGCATCGTCGCCCGCCAAAACCGCAAGCCGGATGAGATTTTGCGCGGCAACGGCATTGTGGTTGGGCGTCGCCTCGTCGGCGGTGGCGGCGGGGCGGATGACCAGGCCCTCGGCGTCGGCGGCGGTGAGATAATAAGTCCCGGTCTCGGCATTGGCGTAGTCGCGGTCAAGCGCGCGCTGCCATGCGAGCGCGCGATCAAGATAGCCGCGCCGCCCGGTCGCCTCGTAAAGCGCCAGCGCGGCGCGGATCATGGCGGCAAAATCCGAAGCGAGGCCGGGAAACTTCAATTTGCCTTGGCGCCAGGAATGACCGAGCCGGTCGCCGCGGGTCATCGCGCTTGCGATAAAATCGAACGCGCGCGCCGCCATGGCGATCCAGGAGCGGTTCGTCGAACAGCAGCCCGGCATTGACCAGCGCCGCGATCATCAACCCGTTCCAGTCGGCGAGCACCTTGTCGTCGAGGCCGGGGCGCACGCGGGTGGCGCGCACGGCAAGGAGTTTTTCGCGCAACGCGGCAAGCCGCGTCT
This sequence comes from uncultured Alphaproteobacteria bacterium, assembly GCA_963729335.1. Classification (GTDB taxonomy): domain Bacteria; phylum Pseudomonadota; class Alphaproteobacteria; order Rhizobiales; family Xanthobacteraceae; genus BOG-931. The sequence continues at coordinate 374,255 of CAVSNN010000006.1, read as the reverse complement.
CGTCGGCGTCGCTGCGCGGCAAGCGGCTTTAGTCGGTTGAGGATGTTGTGGCCTTCGAAATTGCCCGCCGGCGTCACGTCGTAATGGCGGGCGAAAAATTCGCCGTCCTCGATGCCAAGCTGCGGGCATCACCTCGTCGTAAGACCAGACGTAGAATTTGCCCTCCTCGCCTTCCGAATCGGCGTCGAGCGAGGCCGAGAATGCGCCTTCGGGCGTCGTCATTTCGCGCTCGAGCCAGTCGACGGTTTCCTCGGCGCGCTGGCGATAAAGCGCCTTGCCGCCGCGCTGATACGCGATCGCCAGAAGTTCGAGGAGCTGGGCATTGTCGTAGAGCATTTTTTCGAAATGCGGCACCAGCCAGCGCTCGTCGACCGAATAGCGGGAGAAGCCGCCGCCGAGATGATCGTAAATGCCGCCCTCGCAGATATGGTGCAGCGTGATGTCGACGGCGGCGAAGTAACGCGCCTCCCTCCCCCGAGTTAGGGCTGCGCAGCCCGGCGCGCCAAAGCAGCTCGAACAAAGCGGCCTGCGGGAATTTCGGCGCGCCGCGGGTGCCGCCATTGACCGGATCGATGATGCCGCCAAGCTGCCGCGCAGCATTGTCGAGTTCGGCAACGCCGATGGTGGCGGCGCCGGCTGCCGCGCCGTCGCGGCCAGCCGCTCCATCAATGCGGCGCGGTTTTGCTCGATCTTGCCGCGGCTCGTCGCGGAACAGTCGAGCGATCTCGCGCAGCACGTCGACAAAGGCCGGTTTGCCGTAGCGCGAGGTGTTGGGAAAGTAAGTGCCGCCCCAGATCGGCTCGCCGGCCGGGGTGAGAAACATGGTCAGCGGCCAGCCGCCGTGCTCGCCGAGATGATGCAGCGCCGCCATGTAGATTTGATCGATGTCGGGCCGCTCCTCGCGGTCGACTTTGATATTGACGAACAGCTCGTTCATGACGGCCGCGGTGGCGTCATCCTCGAAACTCTCGTGCGCCATGACGTGGCACCAGTGACACGCCGCATAACCGACCGAGAGCAGGATCGGCTTGTTGCTGCGCTTGGCTTCCGCCAGGGCCTCGGCTCCCCAGGCCCACCAGTCGACCGGGTTGTTCTTGTGCTGAAGGAGATAGGGGCTCGTCTCGTCGCCGAGGCGGTTTTGACGCGGATTGGTTGCCGAGGGCGACGTTGACATGAATTTCAATCCGTCAAGCCAAGAAAGCTTGCGATCGCGCGATTGAGTTTGGAGATGTCTTGATCATCCAGGCGCCCGATCCGGTAGCCGAGCTTGCTTTCGGAAAGTGCGTATTTTGTCATCACCTCAATGACTTCGTCGGTCTCCGCCGCGAGATCGAAGGTGCAAACGACCGCGCGCTGGCGCAGCAGTGCAGCAGGCGGGGATCGCCCGCCATGCCAAGAAAGTAAAACGTTTCCGACAGGGCCGGCTCGCATGTCTTCCAGGGGAATGATAAGCGGCGCGACTGCGCGAGCGCCCAACCATAATAGGAATCTCGTCGGCTGAGACAAGTGACCAGGACACGGCGTCAACGCGAACGTTCGGTGCCATAGCCGGTCGCTCGCAAATATTTCTTCGCTGTTCGTCTGCAAGATCGGAGTCAACCCATCCACAGAACCAGCCAGATCTGGATGTCCTCGACGGTGAGCGGCCGCTCCCGCCGTGGAAAGCCAGCGCCTGCGCCCAAGCCCGCTTGACGGTTGTAATGGATTTGGCGGTCAATTCCGTTTTGACGTCCGGCAACCACATCTGGACAAGGCGCAGACCCTTGGCGCGCATGCGCTTGCGATAGGCGCGAACCTTGTCGCGCGAAGACTTGGCGCTGGCCAGCCCCTTTGCAGCCGAGTGCTTCGGCTTTATCTTGCGCACCGACGCCTTCGCGCGCATCTGTGCAACCTGCGCTTATTCTTGCGGTCCATGCCTGGCCCTCGATGGTTACATGTAACCTATTGTATCGCGCCCTTGTTCGCAACGGCGACTGCGATTGCGGCAGAGTCTGACATGGCATCCGCTACGCCCCACCATCTTCGCGCTGTCCTCCGGCCGGCCGCCGGCGGCGATTGCGGTGGTGCGCGTGTCGGGTCCGAACGCGCGCGCTGCGCTCGAGAAACTCACCGGCCGCGTGCCGCAGCCGCGCCAGGCGGCGCTGGTGCGCGTACGCGATCCGGCGAGCGGCGAGGTGATCGACGAGGCGCTGGCGCTGTGGTTTCCCGCCCCGCACAGCGAGACCGGCGAGGATGCGGCCGAGCTGCAGCTCCACGGCGGCCAAGCGGTGATCGCCGGCGTGCTCGATGCGCTGGGAAAGATCGAAGGCTGCCGCCTCGCCGAGCCGGGCGAATTCACCCGCCGCGCCTTCGAGAATGGCCGGCTCGATCTCACCGCGGTCGAGGGTCTTGCCGATCTCATCGCTGCGGAGACGCCGGCGCAGCGGCGGCAGGCGTTCCGTCAGCTCAAGGGGCTGATCGGCGATCGTGCCGAGGCCTGGCGGCGCCGTTTGATCGAAGCGCTGGCGCTGGTCGAGGCGCGCATCGATTTTTCCGATGAGGCCGATGTGCCTGAGGATTTGATCGGGCCGGCGATTCATGCTGCGCGGCAATTACGCGACGAGATCGCCGCGCGCTCGCCGATGGCCGGCGCGGCGAACGGTTGCGCGACGGTCTTGTCGTCGCCATTGCCGGTCCGCCGAATGCCGGAAAATCGACGCTGTTCAATCGGCTGGCACGGCGCGAAGCGGCGATCGTATCGCCGTATGCCGGAACCACGCGCGACGTCATCGAAGTGCATCTCGATCTCGACGGCTATCCGGTGACGCTGCTTGATACCGCGGGCATTCGCGACAGCGATCGAGCCGGTCGAGCAGGAAGGCATGCGCCGCGCCCGGGAGCGGCGGCGGCGGCCGATTTGGTGCTGTGGGTCATTGACCTATCGGCCGGCGGCGGAGCGGCCGATAGTCGGGCGGACAGAGCCATCGCAAGCCTCGGAGATCTGGCTCGTCGAAAATAAAATCGATCTCGTCGAACAGGGATCGCAGCACCACTCGCGAGAATTGCTAAGGATGAATATCAATTCATTTGTTCAATTTCGGCCACGAATGGCGAGGGTCGAGTTTCTGGTGCGATCCGCTTGGCCGGCTTATGCCAAGGAATATTTCGCAACGGTGGAATCCGGCATTGTGACCCGCGCGCGGCATCGCCGTTCGTTTGAGGAGACGGTGGCGGCGCTCGATCGTGCATTAGCCGAGGCGGGCAAATCCAGTGCGCATGAGGAACTGATCGCCGAGGAATTGCGCGCGGCCGCAACGACGCTCGGCCGGCTGACCGGGCGGGTCGATGTGGAGGATATTTTGGATGTGATCTTCCGCGATTTTTGCATCGGTAAATGATTCGTTAACGCGGCGATTGGAGCGTGTTTCACGTGAAACACCGCTGGTTTTGACCGCAGAATCGCGCTTGGGTAAAAGGGCCTGGCTTTTTGGAGATTGCGATGGACGGCCGCTTCGATGTGATTGTCGTCGGCGGCGGCCATGCCGGCTGTGAGGCGGCCGCCGCCGCGGCGCGGATGGGCGCGCGAACCGCGCTCGTCACCCAACGCTTCGCCACCGTCGGCGCGATGTCCTGCAATCCCTCCATCGGCGGGCTCGGCAAGGGCCATCTGGTTCGCGAAATCGACGCGCTCGATGGACTGATGGGGCGGGTGGCGGACGCGGCCGGCATCCAATTTCGTGTCCTCAATCGCCGCAAAGGACCGGCGGTGCGCGGGCCGCGCGCCCAGGCCGATCGCAAGCTCTACGCAGCGGCGATGCAGGCGGCGATCCGGCAGACGGCGAATTTGACCGTCATCGAAGGCGAGGTGGATGACCTTCTGGTCGAGGGGCGAGTGACGGGCGTGCGGCTAGCAGATGGGCGCGTGTTTGCCGCCGACGCCGTGGTTCTGACCACCGGCACGTTCCTGCGCGGCCTCATCCATATCGGCGAGCGGCAAATCCCGGCCGGTCGCGTCGGCGAGGCGCCCGCCCTTGGCCTGTCGCGCACGCTCGAACGCGCCGGCTTTGCGCTCGGACGTCTGAAGACCGGCACGCCGCCGCGGCTCGATGGCACGACGATCGACTGGGCGGCGCTGGAGATGCAGCCCGGCGACGATCCGCCGGAGCCGTTCTCGGTCCTCACCGACCGCATCGAAAATCGGCAGATCCAGTGCGGCATCACCCGCACCACGCCGGCGACCCACGACATCATCCGGGCCAATGTGCATCGTTCGCCGATGTATTCCGGCCAGATCAAAAGCCGCGGCCCGCGTTATTGCCCGTCGATCGAGGACAAGATCGTGCGCTTTGGCGAGCGCGACGGCCATCAGATCTTCCTGGAGCCGGAGGGTCTCGACGACGACCACCGTCTATCCGAACGGCATCTCGACCTCGTTGCCGGAGGAGGTGCAGGCGGCGCTGGTCGCCTCGATTCCGGGCTTGAGCGCGCCCGCATGGTGCGGCCCGGCTACGCCATCGAATACGACCACGTCGATCCGCGCGAGCTGACCCCGGCGCTGGAGACCAAGCGTCTGCCAGGGCTGTTTCTCGCCGGCCAAATCAACGGCACCACGGGCTATGAAGAGGCTGCCGCTCAGGGGCTGGTGGCGGGTCTTAATGCCGCTGCGCGGGCAGCCGGCGGCCTGCCGATCGTGTTCGACCGCGCCGAGGGCTATCTCGGTGTCATGATCGACGACCTGATCACACGCGGCGTCAGCGAGCCCTATCGCATGTTCACCTCGCGCGCCGAATACCGGTTGACGCTGCGCGCCGACAATGCCGATCAACGGCTGACCGGCAGGGGAATTGGCCTTGGCTGCGTCGGTGCAGCGCGCGCGCGCAGGCATCGCGCCAAAATGGCGGCGCTCGACGCGGCGCGGGCGATGGCACACGCCGTGACGCTGACGCCAAGCCAGGCCGCCGGGCACGGGCTTTCGCTGCGCCAGGACGGGCAACGGCGCTCCGCGTTCGACCTGTTGTCCTACCCGGATATTACCGTCGCCGATCTGGCGCCGATCTGGCCTCAATTCGGGGAACTTGACCCCAAAATCGCTGAGCAGGTCGAAATCGATGCAAAATACCAAGTCTATCTCAGCCGCCAGGCTGCCGATGTGGACTCCTATCGCCGCGATGACAGCCTCGTTCTCGCCGACGACATCGACTATGCGGCACTGCCAGGGCTGTCGAACGAGGTCCGCCATAAGCTGCAAACGCAACGGCCGCGGACCATCGGCCATGCCGGCCGCATCGACGGCATCACGCCGGCCGCATTGACGCTGCTTGCGGCGCATATCCGCCGGCAGCACCGCAAGTCCGCGCGCAAGGTCGAAGGCAAAGGTGCAGCCTGATCTCGCCGCCGATCGCGCCCGCGCGCTCGCGCTGACCCCTGTTTCACGTGAAACAGCGGCCCGTCTCGACCGCTTTGTCGCGCTATTCGCACAATGGCAGCGGCGAACCAACCTGATCGCGCCCTCCACCGAGCCGGTGCTGTGGACGCGACACATCGCCGACTCGTTGCAGCTCATCGGATTGGCGCCGGAGGCTCGAATTTGGGTCGATTTCGGCTCGGGCGGTGGATTTCCCGGTCTGGTGATCGCGAGCGCGCTCGCCGAGACGCCCGGGGCGCAAGTCCATCTGGTCGAAAGCAACGCCAAGAAAGCAGCGTTCCTGCGCGAAGCGACGCGTCTCATGGCCGCGCCCGCCATGGTGCATGCCGAGCGGATGGCGGATTTCGTGCGGCATGCTCCCGCCCGCGTCGATGTCGTGACCGCGCGGGCCGTCGCACCACTGACCAAGCTGTTGGCCGAGCTCTATCCGCTGTTGAAAAACGGCGCGATCGGTCTGTTTCCCAAGGGACAAGATGTGGACGCTGAATTGACCGAAGCTGCTAAATGTTGGACCATTCAAGCCAAGTTGGTGCCGAGTTGCACCGAATCGCGCTCCCGCATCGTTGTCGTTAACAGCGTCGAATCAAAGGGTTATCCGCTGCCATCAACCACAACCTGATAACCAACCAGAGGTTGAATTAATGTCACTTCGGTTGAACGGGCCCATGCTCATGAATGATGCCAATGAATGATCTGACCGAACCATCCTCCCGCGTGGTTGCCTTCACCGCGCCGGAGCGCGCACGGGAGGCGCAACCGGCAAAACCGCCGCGCGTGCTCGCCGTCGCCAATCAGAAGGGCGGCGTCGGCAAGACCACGACTGCGATCAATCTCGGCACCGCGCTCGCCGCCATCGGCGAAGACGTCCTGATCATCGATCTCGACCCGCAGGGCAATGCCTCCACCGGCCTCGGCATCGATCGCCGCAATCGCCGCTACTCGACCTATGACGTGCTGACCGCAGAAGCGGCGTTGCGCGACGCCATTGTCGCGACGGCGGTGCCGCGCCTGCACTTGGCGCCGTCGACGCTCGATCTCACCGGCCTCGAACTCGAAATCGGCCAGGCGCGCGACCGCGCCTTCCGCCTGCGCAGCGCGCTTGGCGGACTGAACGCGATCGGCGGCCAGAAATTCACTTACGTGCTGGTCGATTGCCCGCCCTCGCTCAATCTCTTGACGATCAACGCCATGGCGGCGGCCAACGCCATTCTGGTGCCGCTGCAATGCGAATTCTTCGCGCTCGAAGGCCTGTCGCAACTGCTCAAAACGGTGGAGTCGGTGCGCGAGCAGCTCAATCCGGATCTCACCATCCACGGCATCGTGCTCACCATGTTCGACGCGCGCAACAATCTATCGGGGCAGGTGGTCGCCGACGTGCGCGAATTCATGGGCGCCAAAGTCTACGACACCATCATCCCGCGCAACGTGCGCGTTTCCGAGGCGCCGTCCTACGGCAAGCCGGTCCTGGTCTACGATCTCAAATGCAGCGGCAGCGAAGCCTATCTGCGGCTGGCGACCGAGATCATCCAGCGCGAGAAAAAACTCTGTGCCGGATGAGGCCGACAGCGTGACCGAGGTACTTGGGAAAACGGCGATGGCGGAAGACGGATCGCGATCGCGATTGGGACGCGGCTTGGCGGCATTGATCGGCGAAGTCGCCGGCGAAAGCTCGTCCGTGGACCGCCCGCGCGGCCAGCGCCGGCTGCCGACCGGTTCGTTGCGGCCGAACGCGCGCAATCCGCGGCGCACCTTCTCCAATGCCGAGCTCGACGACCTGGTCGCCTCGCTGCGCGAGCGCGGCATCATCCAGCCGATCATCGCGCGGGCGCTACACGGCGCCACCGACGGCTACGAGATCATCGCCGGCGAGCGCCGCTGGCGCGCGGCGCAGCGCGCAGGCTTGCACGACGTGCCCGTCGTCATCGTCGAAGCGACCGACGCCGAAGCGTTGCAGATCGCCATCGTCGAGAACGTGCAGCGCACCGATCTCAATCCGCTCGAAGAAGCCGAAGGCTACCGCGCGCTTATCCATGATTTCAGCTACAGCCAGGACGACGTCGCCCGCATGGTCGGCAAGAGCCGCAGCCATGTTGCCAACTCGCTGCGGCTGCAAACGCTGCCCGATCGGGTCAAGGAGCATATCCATTCCGGCCGCCTCAGCGCCGGCCAGGCGCGCGCCTTGGTAGGCCATCACGATGCGGAGCGCTTAGCAGAGGAAATCGTCGCGCGCGGTTTCAATGTGCGCCAGGTCGAGGCCATGGCGCGGGAGGCCGGCGGCAAAGCCGCAAAGCCCCGCGCCAACAGGCGCGCCACGGCCGAGAAAAACGCCAATCTGCTGACGCTGGAAAAGCGCATCTCCGACGCGCTCGGCCTCGTGGTGAGCATCGATCACCGCGCCCGCGGCGGCGTGCTCAGCATCCGCTATCGCAGCCTCGATCAACTCGACGACGTGCTGCGCCGGCTGGAGAAGAAACACTGACCGTCATACCGGGCCATGGCCGGAGGGGGCCTGCCACGCCGCCTTGAAAGCCCGGCGCCTCTTCGGATCGTAGAGGCTCGGATAATCGTAAATGAGCGGCTTTGACGGCTCGATATGCAGCGTGGCGAAAACCGGCCCGTCCTGTTCGAGCACATGGCCGACCTGCTGGGTGAACGCGGCGAGATCGGAAAATTCATAGACGGCAGCGTAGCCGGCAGCGCGCGCCATGCCGGCAAAATCCACGTTCGGCTGCGGGATGGGGTGACCGCCGTTGGCCTCGTAGGTCCGGTTCTGCGCGATCAGATGGACCAAGTTCTTCGGCGCGGCTTCGGCAATCGTCACGAGAGAGCCGAGATTCATGAGAAGCGAGCCGTCGCCCTGCAGGACGACAACGCGCTTGTCGGGCCGGCCGAGCGCCAGCCCAAGCCCGTGCGAGGAGTCGAGCCCCATGGCGCCGATCGACGTGTAATTAAGCACGCGCGGCGCGATCTCGACCCAGTCCACCGCCGAACTATAGGTCGCGACCACCGCCTCATCGGCAATGTGGCGGGCGAGAACCCGGAAGCATTCGTCGCGCTTCATCATGACGGGCTCCGCCCGATCAACAGCGCCACCGGATGCTGTTCGCGATAGGCGCCTTCGATCGCCGGCTGGATCTTGGCGACGTCGGCATCGACGCCGATCAAATGATGCGCGATGCCCATGTCGTCGAGGATCGGCTCGACGATGCGCACGCCGTATCGGTTCGAGGCGCGCGGCGCCAATTCGGGATCGTGTTGCAGCAATCCCACCATCATGCAGATCGGCTGCCGGTATTCGACGGCGACGCCGCGAATGGCATTGATCGAATCGAGAAAGCCGGTGTGCTGGATCAGGATCAAGGCGCGCTTGTCGCAATACGACAAGCCGGAGGCGATGCCGATGCACTCGTCTTCCTTGCAGACCCGGATCAGCTTGAGTTCCTTGTCGCGGGCGATCGGCGCCAGCAATCCCGAACTGGTGACGATATCGGGCACCGAGAGGACATATTCGACCCCGCTCGCCTTGATGGCGGCAATGATGCCGGCGCCGTCAAGCGCGCCTGACCTGGTTCCGGAACCTGCCGCAACGGATTCCACGCACGCCTCCCGATACTGTAAGCGGTGCAACTATAGCGTAGACCGGATCGGGAATTGCCGCAGCAAAAAGCCGGCGCTTGCCGCCGGCTTTGCAACGCCACGTTAGGATGCGCGCTATTTGTGATGGCGATGCCGCGCCGGCGGAGGCGTGCCGTCGATCCATGCGGTGTGCGGCAGTGCCGAGTCGACCAGCCAGCCGCCGATGACCGGGACAATGCAATCGGCCGTGCCGTCATACACTTCGCGGGGCGTGAGCGGGCGGTTGAGCACCAGCGTGCCGACGATCGGGTAGACCGCCGCGCAGCCGGCGGCCGTTGCTGCCCAAGCGCTGATGAAGACGCCGTCGCCGATGTGACCGTGGTGATGCGCCGTCGCCGCAAAGGAAGCAGCGGTAGCGGCGGCGCCCAGCCCGACGCCGACGCCGGTCAGACGCGGATCCTGGCCGTGGCTGAACCAGGCCCAGAACGCATTCCAGGGATTGGTGTTGTTCTGCGCACGCGCGGACTGCGGCTGCAACCCGATTACCAGGACCGCTGCCAGCGCAACCAACAAACAACGCTTCATTGTGAGGACTCCCCCTCCATACCGGCGAGCCTCTTATCGGGCGCAGTATGGTTAACGTATGCTGAACCAGCCGGCGGGGGCTGTCGAGCGTCTAAGGCGCTGCCGCCAATGATTCCGGGCCGCTGTGCCCATTTGGCAACCATTTATCCCCAGCTTCCGCCGCGCTGAGATGCAGGAAGTTCGGACTTGAAGTCCCTTGAAGTCCCAGACTTGTTGGGCTACATTGTAGCTCAAAGAGGCCCAGTCCAATGACCGAAAATGCCGTCGTGCGCGCGCGGATCGACCAGCGCATCAAGAACGAAGCCGCGGCTGTGCTCGGCGCCATGGGGCTCACGGTGTCCGACGCGTTCCGCCTCATGATGGTGCGTATCGCCAAGGAGAAGGCGCTCCCCTTCGAGCCGCTCGTCCCCAATGCCGAAACCATCGAAGTGATGAAGGCGGCGCGACGCGGCCAGCTTAAGACCGCCGGGTCGCTCGACAAGCTGGCCGCCAGCCTGAATGCGGGCGATTAGCTAAACGGCGCGTCCGAACGATGCCGAAGGTCTAGGCTGCTTCCGAGACAAACCTGATGCGGCCGGCCTTGCCGGTTTTTCTGTGCGGCTTTACCACGATCTCAACGTCGCGGTCGAAAGTCGTCAGGAACTCCATCAGCCGGTCGATCGAATATTCGCGGAAGTGTCCCTTCAACATCCGAGATACTTCCGGCTGGCTGATCCCCATCCGCTTGCCGGCCTGGACCTGCGTCAGCCTGCGCTCCTTAATCAGCCGGTAAATCTCAGATACGATCTGTGCCTTCAGGAAATGCGTCTCGGCGTCGGGCAGATTGAGATCGGCGAAGATATTGCCGCTGCCCGCAACGATATTCGTCTTGCGCTTCATCGCTTGCGCTCCTTCTCCTACCTTTGCGCGTAATCGCGCTCGGCCTCCATCAACCGCCGTTTGATCAGATCGACATCGCTTTGCGGCGTCTTGCGGCCACGCTTCGACTTCTTCTTGAAGGCGTGCAGGACGTAGACCGCCGTGGAAAAACGCACCGTGTAGACGGCGCGATAGGTGTCGCCGGAAAAATCCTCGATCAATTCCACCGTGCCGCTGCCGAGCCCCCGCAGCATTTTCGCCGATCGCGGATATTGTCCGGTCTGCGCCAGGAACAGCTCAAATCCCATGGTCTCCTGCACACGCGCCGGGAATTGGTCGTAGTCGCGCTTGCTGGAAGCCACCCACAAGAGCGGACGAAGCGGGCGGGGGAAGCTCGACATTGAGACCCGATTATGAGTGTTTACTCATGCATGTCAAGTGATCGGACAATACCGCTCCTGCGCCGTAGCCTCTCGCCCTACGCCCCCATCCAACTGCTCAATCCCATATCCCGTCCTGTCAATTCTACCATTGACACTGTCATAGCGCTACATATATGTTTCGGAACAAACCTAGATTTGGTGCTAAAATGACAGATTTCTCCAGGCCTAAGCTGTTAGAATTCCTTGATTTTCTCGGGAACAAGGGGCTGATGAACAAAACAACCGTGGCGTCTCGGAAGGCTGCGGCCAACACGCTTCTGAGCATCCTTTCGGATCAAGAAGCTCAAGACTTAACAAAGCTTGACCTCAATGAGGTCACTATGCGCTTCACCAATCTGAAGGGCGCCGGGTTCAAACCTCAGAGCATTAAGGTCTATAAATCCCAAGTTCTCGAGCTCCATCGAAGATTTAAAGCAGTATCGGGCGAATCCCCTCTCCTTCAAGCCAAACATCGTCTCTCCCAAGCCTCCATCCGTACCCAAGATGGAGAAGGACAATGACAAACCTTCCATTGTCAAAGGCGAGACACACGTAGATACTCCTACAGACGTGATCTTTCCGGTACCGATTCGGCCGAATGTGGTTGTAAAGATAGTCGGCGTGCCGAGCGACCTAACGAAAAAAGAAGCGGCAAGAATTGCAAATGTCATCGTTGCCTTGGCGGCGGTCAACGAGGAGCCGAGCTGAGTTCCAATTGCTCCTCCTTCCACAAGAGGAGCTTCTGCTGCGGGCAACTCGCCCAACGAGGGCCGCAGCGCTCTGGCGTCATCGACGATGGGGTCCAATCCATCGTCGGTGACGCTTTAGTTATTGGCTAGATAATGATTTGTCCAGCGAACCGCTATTCCGCGGCGGTTCTTCCGGCACTCGTCCCGAACCGCCGCTCGATATAGTCGACGACGATCTTCTGAAAGTCCTGCGCCACCGTCGGCCCGCGAAGCGTCATCGCCTTCTTGCCGTCGATGAAGACCGGGGCGGTCGGCGTCTCGCCGGTGCCGGGAAGGGAAATGCCGATGTCGGCATGTTTGCTCTCGCCCGGTCCGTTGACGATGCAGCCCATCACCGCGACGTTGAGCCCCTCGACGCCGGGATAACGCGCCTTCCATTCCGGCATGGAGTCGCGGATGAACCCTTGGATACTGGACGCGAGCTCCTGAAACGTGGTCGAGGTGGTGCGGCCGCAGCCGGGGCAGGCGGCGACCAGCGGCACGAAAGTGCGCAGGCCCACGGTTTGCAGCAATTCCTGGGCGACTTTGACTTCAAGCGTGCGGTCGCCGTTCGGCTCGGGCGTGAGCGAGATGCGGATGGTATCGCCGATGCCCTGCTGCAACAGCACGCCCATCGCGGCCGATGACGCGACAATGCCCTTCGAGCCCATGCCGGCCTCGGTGAGGCCGAGATGCAGCGCGTAATCGCAGCGCCGCGCCAATTCGCTATAGACCCCGATCAAATCCTGCACGGCGGAGACTTTGGCCGAGAGGATGATGTGGTCCTTCGGCAAGCCGATTTCTTCGGCGCGTTGCGCCGACAAGAGCGCCGATTGCACCATGGCTTCGCGCGTCACGTCGCGGGCGTCGACCGGCTGGTTCGATCGCGCGTTCTGGTCCATCAGATGCGTGAGCAATTCCTGGTCGAGCGAGCCCCAATTGGCGCCGATGCGCACCGGCTTGTCGTGGCGGATCGCGGTCTCGACGATGGCGCCGAATTGCCGGTCTTTCTTCTCCTTGAAGCCGACATTGCCGGGATTGATGCGATATTTGTCGAGCGCCTCGGCACAGGCCGGATGGTCGGCCAGCAGCTTGTGGCCGATATAGTGAAAATCGCCGACGATCGGCACGTCGACGTTCATTTTTAAAAGCCGGTCCTTGATATGCGGAACTGCGGCCGCCGCCTCGTCGCGGTCGACCGTGATGCGCACGATCTCCGAGCCGGCGCGCGCCAGCGCCGCCACCTGTTGCGCCGTCGCCGCGGCATCGGCGGTGTCGGTATTGGTCATCGATTGCACCACAATGGGTGCGCCGCCGCCGACGGTGACCTTGCCGACGTTGACGGCAACGGTTTCGATGCCTGGCGGCCGGGCCGGAAAATTCCATCATCGCCAAGTCCTTATTTCCCTCCCCCACCCGGGGCGCGCGCGAGCGCGGCCCGGGCGGGGGAGGGGACAAGCTGCATATAGCGTCACCGGGGCCGGTTGACGAGGAGGAGCCCCGCCGCCACCAGCGCGACGGCCACGGCAAAGGCCGGCAGTCAGCGGCTCCTTGAGCACGATATGACCGGCGGCAACGCCGAACAGCGGCGCCAGAAAGGTGAATACCGACAGCCGCGCGGCGGAATAACGCACGATCAGCGCGAACCAGACCGCAAAGGTGACGCTGACCACCCAGACGGTCTGGTAGGCAAATGCACTAAGCGCCAGCAGCGACGGCACGGCGTCGATATGCTCGCCGAACAGCATCGCGCCGGCGGCAAGCAGCGGCGCCGAAACGACCAGCTGATAGAGCAGGGTCTTTTCGGCGCTGATGCGATTGAGCGGGCTTATTTTGATCACCAGGGTAGTCGCCGCCCAGGCCATGGCGGCGCCGACCAGCATCACATCGCCGAGCGCCTGGTGCGGACTGACCGCGGGCGTCGGCAGGCCGAAGGCGATGACAATGCCGGCGAAGGACAGAACGAGACCGAGCCATTGCGAAATGTGAAAGCGGTCGCCGGGAATGAGCCAGCGCGAGCCGATGACGACGAAAAACGGCGCGAGATAAAGAAACAGCGTGCCGCGCGTCACCGTGGTCCAGACCAGGCCGCGATAGATCAGCAGAAATTCAGCGGCGAACAGCGCGCCGGCCAGAATTCCGACCTTGAGCGTGCCGTCGCGGCTGAAACAGCGGCATGCCGCGGATTTGGGTCCAGGCGCCGACCAGGATCGCCGCGATCGCCGAGCGGGCCGCGGATTGCGATCAGCGGCGGAATATCGTGGATCGCGAGCTTGATCGCGACGTTATTGAAGCCCCAGCTCAGGCACAGCCCGACGGTCACGGCGACCGCGATTGCGTCGAGCGGACGGGACGCCGGCGATTGCGCCACGCGTGCGATTCAAATTCGACGCGTCGTCATTCACGGCAATGCGAGCAAATGCCGGCGATTTCGATCGAGCGGACTCTTCGGCGAAAAGCCCGCCGCGCGCGATGACGCCTTGAGCGCTTCGGCGGCTGCGCCGCCCGGCGCCTCGCCGACCGCGCCGCAGCGCTCGCAGATCAGAAACACCACCAGATCGTCGTCGCCGTGATTGTGCACGCAGGCGACGAACGCGTTGCGGCTTTCGATGCGATGGACGAGACCGTTGCCGCGCAGGAAGTCGAGCGCACGATAGATCGTGATCGGCGCCGGGCGGTTCTTGTGGCCCAGCCGCTCGATGATTTCATAGGCGCCGAGCGGCTTATGGCTCGCCAGCAGCGCTTGCAGGACTTGCCGGCGCATTGGCGTGAGCCGTTGCGCGCGCGCCGCGCAGTGTGCTTCGGCATGGGCGATGGCCGCGCTGGCGCAGCGCTCATGGTCGTGGTCGGGGGCCGGGAAGATCGCGCGCGGCATGGTCGTCATCGCTCGGTCATTTGGCTCGGTCATTTGGCTCGGTCATTCGCATCGGCAGCATCGGTCGCTTGCGCTTGGATTGTAGCGGATCGCGGGGGGTCGCGAAAACGTGACGGATGCTGGCCGATTTTTATGTTGCGCCGCAACAAGAAGCACCCCACATTTCAAGGGTCCGCAACATATTCGGCCCGGTTTCATGGCCCCGTCCCGGGGCGTCCTATATGAATTGGGGATTGTCATGCTGAAAGGAAAGTCCGCGCTAGTGACCGGTTCGACCTCGGGCATCGGTCTTGGCATTGCGCGCGCCATTGCCGCGCAAGGCGCCAACGTCACCATCAACGGTTTTGGCGACAAGGACGCGATCGAAAAAGAGCGCAACGGCATCGCAGAAGGATTTCGGCGTTGAGGCGCTTTATTCGGCGGCCGACATGACCAAGCCCGCCGAGATCGCCGCCATGGTGCAAACCAGCCAGCAGCGGTTCGGCTCGCTCGACATTCTCGTCAACAATGCCGGCATCCAGTTCGTCGCGCCGATCGAGGAATTTCCGATCGAGAAATGGGACCAGATCATCGCCATCAATCTGTCGGCGGCGTTTCATGCCATGCGCGCGGCGGTGCCGGGCATGAAGGCGCGCAAATGGGGCCGCATTATCATCGACCGCGTCGGCGCACTCGTTGGTCGCCTCGCCGTTCAAGTCCGCTTACGTCACCGCCAAGCATGGACTTGCCGGGCTTACCAAGACGGTCGCGCTGGAAACCGCAACTTTCGGCATAACGGCCAATTGCATCAGTCCCGGCTATGTCTGGACGCCGCTGGTCGAGAAGCAAATTCCCGACACCGCCAAAGCGCGCGGCATGACCGAGGAACAGGTCAAGCGCGACGTGATTCTCGCCGCGCAGCCGACCAAGGAGTTCGTCACGGTCGACGAAGTCGCGAGCCTCGCCGTCTATCTCTGCTCCGACGCGGCGAAGGCGATCACCGGCGCCAATCTGTCGATCGACGGCGGCTGGACGGCCGAATGACGAAGGTAATCGAGTGGGTTTGCGCACGCGCCTCGAGGCATGAAAAATATTCTCAGCGCGCTGTTGCCCGGCCGCGCCCGGAGAAAAAGCCGCCTCGGCAAAGACCAAGCGCATTAATCTGGCGCTGCAAGGCGGCGGCGCCCATGGCGCGTTCACCTGGGGGTGCTGGAGCAGCTCCTGAGCGATGAGCGGCTGTCGATCGAGGGCATTTCCGGCACCTCGGCGGGCGCGATCAATGCGGTGATGCTGGCCGACGGGCTCATTCGCGGCGGGCGCGAGGAGGCGCAAAAGCGGCTTGCCGATTTCTGGCGTGCGGCGTCGAGCACCGGCAATCTGCCGGCGTTGCAGCGGGCGGTGATGGAACGGCTGTTGTCGTTCACGCCGCTCGAAGGCACGCCGGTGCAGGCTTGGTTCGATGCGGTGTCGCGCTATTTTTCGCCTTATGACGTCAATCCGCTCAATATCAATCCGCTGAAGGATTTGATCGAGCGCTTTGTCGATTTCGACAAGCTGCGCGCCTGCACCGACTTGCAGATCTTCATCTCGGCGACCAACGTGCAGACCGGCCGGGTGCGCATTTTTCCGCGCGACAAGATCACCGCCGAGGCGGTCATGGCGTCGGCCTGCCTGCCGACGATTGTTCCGCGCGGTCGAAATCGACGGCGTGCCGTATTGGGACGGCGGCTATCTCGGCAACCCGGTGATTTTTCCGTTTTTCCGCACCACGAGCGACCGAAGACGTGCTGGTGGTGCAGATCAATCCGCTGGTGCGGCAGGCGACGCCGATGTCGTCGAGCGAAATCATGAACCGCATCAACGAGATCACGTTCAACTCCTCGCTGATCGGCGAATATCGCGCCATCGATTTCGTCGCCCGGTTGATCGATCAAGGCAAATTGCCGCGCGGCATCGGGCCGGCGGAGTACCGGCGCATCAACATTCATCGCATCGTGCTCGACCGCTTCGGCACCCATTTCGACGCCATCAGCAAGCTGTCGACCGATTACGATTTCTTCGACATGCTGCATGTCAGCGGCAAGCGCGCGGCGCGGCGTTTCCTCGACGAGCATTTCGACGATATCGGCGTCAAGTCGACCGTCGATCTGCGGGCCGAAGCGCAGGCCGAATGGGCGTGATAATCTGCACCGCGATGTCGAACGCTGACACCGCTGCTTGCCGCCGAAGTCGGCTCCGCCCGGCTCGAAATCTGTATCGCCGATATCACCACGCTTGACGTCGATGCCATCGTCAATGCGGCGAACCGCAGCCTGCTCGGCGGCGGCGGGGTCGACGGCGCCATCCATCGCGCGGCGGGTCCGCAATTGCGCGCGGAATGCGAGACGCTCGGCGGCTGCGAGACCGGGGCGGCCAAGATCACGCGCGGCTATCGGCTGCCGGCAAAGCACGTCATCCACGCCGTCGGCCCGGTGTGGCGGGGAGGGGGCGCCGGCGAGGAGGAGTTGCTGGCGTCCTGCTATCGCACGGCGCTCGACTTGGCCGCCGCGCATGGGCTTGTCTCGATCGCTTTTCCGGCGATCTCGACCGGGGTGTATCGGTTTCCCGCCGGACCGCGCCGCGCGCATCGCCGTGGGCACGGTTGCCGCGGAAGTCGCCGCCGCGCCACGCGGCATGACGCAGGTCGTGTTTTGCTGCTTTGCGCAAGGCGCCGCCGACCATCACGTCACGGCATTCGCCGAGCTTGGGCTGGCATAGCTATCGTTATCCCTGACTTGGCCGCAGGACTGACCCGCGAAATTTCCCTTGCTGCAATTTAATAAGCTCACTTATATTGTGCTTGCTATCTTTGCCGGCAGGCGAACATGCTTCCGCGCTCGCTCAATCGAGAATTCGCGTTTTCTCTCAATGACGTAGCTCGGATGCTCCGAACCTACGCCGACCACAAAGCGAGCCAGTTCGGCATTACCCGCGCGCAGTGGGTGGTGCTGGTGCGGCTCGACCGCTTCGAAGGGCTTAAGCAGTCCGAACTCGCTGAAATGCTCGACCTGCAGCCGATTACGCTGACGCGGCTGCTCGACCGGCTCTGCGAGTCCGGTCTGATCGAGCGCCGTTCCGACCCCAATGACCGCCGTGCCAAGCGGCTCCACCTGACGCCGACGGCGCGGCCGCTGCTCGTCCGGCTTGGCCGACCTTGGCGAGGAATTAATGGCAACAGCGCTCGCCGGCGTTGAGCGCGAGAACGTCGAACGGATGGTCGCGCAGCTCGGCATCGTCAAGGAAAACCTCCGCCGGGCGATCCAGCATAAGACTACGCCAGCTGCTGCGGCAACGGCGGGAGAACGGCGCCATGGCTGAGCGGGCGCTTAAACCCGCACTTCCCGCGCGCGAGGAAGCACCGGACGTGCAGCAGCGGCCGCCGCCCGCGGCCGATCTTCGCGCGTCCGCCGGCAAAAACAAAGCGCTGCGCCTTAACCGTCGGCTTTGGCTGCGGCGGGGGCTGTTCGCGTTGCTGCCGCTCGCGCTCCTGGTCGGCGGCTATTGGTACGTCAACGGCGGCCGCATCGTCTCGACCGACGATGCCTATGTGAACGCCGAGAAGGTCGGCATTTCGACCGATATCGCCGGCATCGTCAGGGACGTGGACGTCGCCGAAAATCAGCACGTCACGGCCGGCCAAACGCTCTACCGCCTCGATCCCCGGCAATTCCAGATCGCTCTCGACAACGCCAAGGCCAACCTGGCGCAGACGGTGCTGACCATCGCCTCGATGAAGGAGGATTATAAGCGCATGCTGAGCGACGTCGTCGCGCAGCAGGCCCAGGTCGAGCTCGATCAGATAAATTACAATCGCGCCCAGATGCTCTTGAACAGCAATACTGTTCCGCAGTCGAATTACGATCAGGCCAAAGCCACCCTCGACTCCGACAAGGCCAAGCTGGACTCGCTGCGTCAGCAGGCGGCGGTGCAACTGGCAAAACTCGGCGGCAATGCCGACATTCCGACGGCTCAGCAGCCACAGTATCATGCAGATCGACGCCCAGGTTGCCGAGGCGCAGCGCGAGCTTGATCACACCGTCGTCAAGGCGCCGTTCGGCGGCATCGTGACCAACGTGCCGTCGATCGCGCCCGGCAAATACCTCGCCGCCTCGACGACCGCCTTCTATCTGGTCGATACCGATCACGTCTGGATCGACGCCAACCCGAAAGAGACGGAATTGACCTATGTGCGGCCGGGGCAGCCGGTCACGGTGACGGTGGACACTTATCCGGGCTGGGAATGGCACGGCACCGTCGAGAGCGTCAGCCCGGCGGCGGCGCAGCAATTCGCGCTGTTACCGGCGCAGAACACCAGCGGCAATTGGGTGAAAGTCGTGCAGCGCATCCCGATGCGCGTGCGCGTCAACACCGGCGACAGCAAATTGCCGCCGTTGCGCGCCGGCATGAGCGCCGAAGTCAACGTCGATACCGGCCATGCGCGGGGTTTCCTGCACTTTTTGAGCGCGCTTTTCTAGCCGGCCCGCCATGGCTGCCGAACAAACCGCGGAAATAGCCGGCCATCGTACGGCGCTCACCGTCTGCTTGATCATGGCCACGTTGATGCAGGCGCTCGATACCACGATCGCCAATGTGGCGCTGCCGTACATGCAGGGCAGCATGTCGGCGAGCTATGAGCAGATCGAGTGGGTGCTCACCTCCTACATCGTCGCCGCCGCGATCATGACGCCGCCGACCGGATTTCTCGCCGGGAAATTCGGCATCAAGCGATTGTTTCTCGTCTCCATCGGCGGCTTCACTCTCGCCTCGATGCTGTGCGGCATGGCGCAATCCCTGGAGCAGATCGTGCTGTTCCGGGTCATGCAGGGCGCGTTCGGCGCGGCCTTGGTGCCGCTGTCGCAATCCTTGCTGTTCGCTATCTATCCGCGCGAGCGGCAGGGCTTCGCCATGGCGCTGTTCGGCGTCGGGGTGATGATCGGACCGGTGCTGGGTCCGGTACTCGGCGGCTGGCTGACCGATAGCTATTCCTGGCGCTACGTCTTCTACATCAACCTTCCGATCGGAATTCTCGACCTTATCGGCATCCTGGTTTTTCTGCCGGAAGCGCCGCGCCATCCGCTCGGCAAGCTCGACTGGTTCGGCTTCGGCACTTTGAGCGTTACGCTCGGCGCCCTGCAGATCATGCTCGATCGCGGCCAGCAGAAGGATTGGTTCAATTCGGGCGAGATCATCATCGAGGCGATTATCGCGGCCTCTGCCTTTTATCTTTTCATCGTCCATACCTTCACCGCCGAGCGGCCGTTCGTGCGCCCCTCGCTGTTCCGGGATCGCAACTTCTCGGCCGGAATGCTTTTCATCGTCATCGTCGGCCTGACCTATTACGCATCGATGGCGCTGCAACCGCCATATTTGCAGGAGCTGATGAACTATCCCGTGGTGTCGGCAGGCATCATCATGGGGCCGCGCGGCGTCGGCACCATGATTTCGATGCTGATCGTCGGCCGCATGGTCGGGCGCACCGATACCCGCATCCTGCTCGCCATCGGGCTCTCCCTCACGGCGTGGGCCTACTACGCGATGACGGGTTGGACGCCGGACGTTTCGCAAGCCTCGATCGTCGGCGTCACCATGGTCCAGGGTTTCGGCCTCGGTTTTCTGTTCGTGCCGTTGAGCGCGGCGACGCTGTCGACGCTGCCGTTGCAGGAGCGCACCGAAGGCGCCGGCCTCTACAGCCTGTTCCGCAATATCGGCTCCAGCATCGGCATTTCGGTCGTCAACGCGCTTCTGGTCCGCAACACCCAGGTCAACCACGCCGAAATCGCGGAGCATGTCACCGCCGTAAACCGCGCGCTGGCGAATCCGAACATCGTCCGTTTCTGGGATCCGTTCGACGCGGCCGGGCGCGCCGCGCTTGACGCCATGATTACCGAACAGGCGCAGATCATCGCCTATATCGACGATTACAAGTTGCTGATGATCGCAACGCTTGCCGTGATGCCGCTGCTGATCGTGTTCAGGCGCACGTCCCGAGGCGGCGGTCCTGCTCAAGCGGTCGTGGCGGACTGATGAATTCACTAACGATCGGCGGTCTGCCGAGCTAAAGTATTGGCGATGGCCGCCTTCAGCAAAATTCTGCTCTGCTACGATTCGACGCGCGAAGGACGGCGCGCGCTGATCGAGGGCGCAGAACTCGCCCAAAAGCTCGGCGCGGAAACACATCTTTTAGCCATCGCGCCGACGCTCGTCGGCAGCGCCATGATCGACATGCCGTCCGCGGTGGCGCTGGGCGAGGAAGAAAGGGCCATCAGAGAAGTATTGCACGAGGGCGTCGAGCGCCTGCGGGCGCGCGGGCTCGCCGCAACCGGTCATCTGGCCTTTGGCCGTCCGATTGATCACATCCCGGCGGTGGCGCGTGAACTGCGTGTCGATCTGATCGTGATCGGGCATCGGCCGACTGGGCCGCTTGAACGATGGTGGGCCGGCCCCGGCCACGGCCAACTGCTCGACTACGTCGATTGCAGTATCCTCGTCTCGATCGATCCGGCCGGAACGCCATAATGGAAACGGGCGGCACATGCAGCGCCGCCCGTCATATCCTCTCGCGCGCCCGGTCGGGTCAGATGCCGTAATGGTCGTGTTCATACCAGCGATAGGGCGGCCGGTTCCTGGCGCTGAATTCCTTGAACCAGCGAACGAGCCGTGAGGCGGTCTTTGTGGTGCGAGTGGTCATGGCGGTCTCCACGGTTGGCTTGTTGAACTAAAGCCACCCTAGCGCAGCCTATCGCGGCGCGACGTGACCGCGGTCACAGTTTGGCGTTTTTCGCTTAATACATTGATATTTCTTATTATTTTGCGAACTACCGAGCCAATGCAGCCAACAAAAAGGCGGCCTTGCGGCCGCCTTCGCCATGACCTTGTGTGCCGGACGACCTTGCGTGCCGGGCGTAAGCCTGCCCGCTACTCCGCCGCGCCGCTTGCAGTCGCCTCGCGGGCCGGCTCGCCCTCGGCCTTCTGCTTGGCTTCGAGGTCCTCGCCGGTCTGCTGATCGACGACTTTCATCGACAGCCGCACCTTGCCGCGCTCGTCGAAGCCGAGCAGCTTGACCTTCACCTTGTCGCCTTCCTTGACGACGTCGGTGGTCTTCTGCACGCGGCGCGGCGCCAGCTGGCTGATATGGACGAGACCGTCCTTGGCGCCGAAGAAATTCACGAAGGCGCCGAAGTCCATCACCTTGACGACGGTGCCCTCGTAGATGTGGCCGACTTCCGGCTCGGATGCGATCGACTTGATCCAGTTGATCGCCGCCTTGATCTGACTCGCCGTTGGCGGAAGCGACCTTCACCGTACCGTCGTCCTCGATGTTGATCTTGGCGCCGGTTTTCTCGACGATCTCGCGGATCACCTTGCCGCCGGAGCCGATCACTTCGCGGATCTTGTCGACCGGGATCTTGAACGTTTCGATGCGCGGAGCGTATTCGCCGAGCTCGGCGCGCGCGGTGGCCAGTGCTTTCGCCATTTCGCCGAGGATATGCATGCGGCCGTCCTTGGCCTGAGCCAAAGCGACCTTCATGATCTCTTCGGTGATGCCGGCGATCTTGATGTCCATCTGCAGCGAGGTGACGCCGCCTTCGGTGCCGGCGACCTTGAAGTCCATGTCGCCGAGATGATCCTCGTCGCCGAGAATGTCGGACAGCACGGCGTAGCGCTTGTCTTCAAGGATGAGGCCCATGGCGATGCCGGCGGTCGGCCGCTTGAGCGGCACGCCGGCGTCCATCAGCGCCAGCGAAGACGCCGCACACCGTCGCCATCGACGACGAACCGTTCGATTCGGTGATCTCCGAGACGACGCGGATGGTGTAGGGGAACTCTTCTTTCGACGGCAGCATCGGATGGATCGCCCGCCAGGCGAGCTTGCCGTGGCCGATTTCGCGCCGGCCCGGCGCGCCCATGCGGCCGGTTTCGCCGACCGAATAATGGCGGGAAGTTGTAGTGCAGCAGGAACGTTTCCTTATACGTTCCCTGCAGCGCGTCGATGAACTGCTCGTCTTCGGTGGTGCCGAGCGTGGCGACGACCAAAGCCTGGGTCTCGCCGCGGGTGAACAGCGCCGAGCCGTGGGTGCGCGGCAGCACGCCGACTTCCGCGACGATCTGCGCGAACGGTTTTCACATCGCGGCCGTCGATGCGCTTGCCGGTGTCGAGGATGTTCCAGCGCACGATCTTGGCTTCGAGTTCCTTGAACACGCCCGCGACCGCGGCCTTCTCGTGTTTCGGTTCGGCGCCTTCCGGGAAGAAGTGCTCCATCACTTTTTGCTTTGATCGCGGCGACGGCGTCCTGGCGCTCCTGCTTGTCCACGATCGCATAGGCCGCGCGCAGATCCTTCTCGGCGAGACCGAGAATTTCCTTTTCCAGCGCCTTGTTGTCGGCAACCGCGAGGTCGCGCGGCTCCTTGGCGGCCTTCTCGGCGAGCTTGATGATGGCCTCGATCACCGGCTGGAAATGCCGGTGGCCGAACATCACGGCGCCGAGCATGATCTCTTCGGACAGCTCCTTTGCTTCCGATTCCACCATCATCACGGCGTCCTGGGTGCCGGCGACGACGAGGTCGAGCTGGCTTTCCTTCATTTCGTCGATCGTCGGGTTGAGCACGTACTCGTTGTTGATGAAACCGACGCGGGCGCCGCCGATCGGGCCCATGAACGGCGCGCCCGAAAGGGTCAGCGCGGCCGAGGCCGCGACCATCGCGACGATGTCGGGATCGTTCTCCTGATCGTGCGAGAGCACGGTCACGATCACCTGCGTGTCGCAGCGCCAGCCTTCGGCGAACAGCGGACGGATCGGACGATCGATCAGGCGCGACGTCAGCGTGTCCTTTTCGGTCGGACCGCGCTCGCGCTTGAAATAGCCGCCGGGAATCCGGCCGGCCGCGTAGTATTTCTCGGTGTAGTTGACGGTGAGCGGAAGGAAGTCGATGCCTTCCTTCGGCTCCTTGGCGGCGACGACGGTGGCAAGCACGGTGGTCTCGCCATAAGTGGCGAGCACGGCGCCGTCGGCTTGACGCGCTATTTTGCCGGTTTCCAGCGTTAGTTTACGGCCACCCCAGTCAAGTTGCACACTGATGAATGTTGAACATTGCGATTTGTCTCTCATGGTTTTCGCGAAAGCGCGAAAGCCATAAGCAAGACGGCGAGACGCTGACGGCGCAGCACCGATGCTGCAATGCCGGTTCAGCGTCTGGCGATCCTGCCATGGCCTTCGGACCTTCCTTAGATATGAACGGGCAACGGCCCGTTCCACGGGTCGGCGGCATTGCCGCCGGTTACAGTCGGCAGCTCCGCTGCCGGGCAAAAGGCGGGCGCTTCATGCGCTCCGCCGACAAACGCGCGGGGCCTCCCGCGCGGAAACATTCAGCGGCGAATACCCAGCCGTTCGATCAACCCCTTGTAACGCCCGTCGTCGGTGCGCCGAAGATAATCGAGAATTTGGCGACGTTGCGACACCAGCTTGAGCAAGCCCCGCCGCGAATGGTTGTCTTTGACATGGGTCTTGAAGTGGTCCGTCAGGTTGTTGATCCGCTCCGAGAGCAGCGCAACCTGGACTTCGGGCGAACCGGTGTCGCCGGACTTGACGGCATAGGTCTTGATCACTTCCGCCTTGCGCGCGGTCGTTATCGACATCGTCACCAACCTCTTTGTCTGCCGGCACGACCAACGTGCCGGTTAAATTAAACACGCGGCGGGGAACGATTTCGCCGCGCTCGACCTCGGCAATGGCCAAAAGTTGGCCGCTCGCAAGCGACCTGAACCATGCCGCGGAAGATGGAAGCGTCCCGTCCGCGCAACAATACGGCTTGGCCCCTTTGCGAGCCTTGCCGCGTCTGCCGGGCTCACGGCCAGCGCCGGGATGTCGTCCAGCGCGGTCTCGATCGGCAGCAGCGTATCGGCGAGGTGTCCCTCGCCGGCGGCCGCTCTATGACACAAAGCCTCGATCTGTTCCAGGGGTATCATGTCGGCCTCGCCGAACGGCCCGACCCGGCTGCGCCGCAGCGCCGAGACGTGGCCGAGCGCGCCCAGCGCGCGGCCGAGATCGCGGGCGAGCGACCGCACATAGGTGCCTTTGCCGCATTCGGCCGCGAGCACGGCATGGTCGGGATCGGGCATTTCGACCAATTCCAGCCGGTGGATCGCGACCGCGCGCGGCGCCAGTTCGACGGTCTCGCCGTCGCGCGCCAGATCGTAGGCGCGTTCGCCGTCGATCTTGACCGCCGAGAAGCGCGGCGGCACCTGCTCGATGGTGCCGGTAAACCGCGGCAGCAAGGCGCTGGATCGCCGCCGCGTCGGGGCGGCCGTCGCTCGTCGCCACGACGCGGCCCTCGGCATCGTCGGTGTCGCGCTCCTCGCCCCAGCGAATGGTAAACCGATAGGTCTTGCGGCCGTCGACGACGAACGGCACCGTCTTGGTCGCTTCGCCGAGCGCGATCGGCAGGCAGCCCGACGCCAACGGATCGAGCGTTCCGGCATGTCCGGCGCGCTTGGCGGCATAAAGGTGCTTGATGACGGCGACCGCGTGCGTCGACGTCATGCCGACCGGCTTGTCGAGCACGATCCAGCCGTGCACGTCGCGTTTGAATTTTTTCTGCCGCGAGCCTTGCTCCGACTGTTCCTTCCCCCTGTTGGGCGGAGAGTTGCGAGGCGAGTCGGCGCGCCAGTCTCGTGTCGATCATTCATCGCTCGTCTTTCTGCTCAGGTCGCGCTGGACCACCGGCGTTCGCAAAAGCTTCTCGATCCGTTCCGCTTCGTCGAATCGCTCGTCGATGCGGAATCGAATCTCGGGTGCAAATTTCAGGTTAACGCGGCGCGCGATTTCGCCGCGGACATAGCGCTTGTTGCGGTCGAGCGCGTCGAGCACTTCTTTCTCGTCGCGGCCGCCGAGCGGCATGACGTAGATCGTCGCCAGCCGCAGATCGGGGCTCATGCGCACTTCGGGAACCGTGATCAGTGCGCCTGGATGACCGGATCGTGGACGTCGCCGCGCGACAGCATGTCGGCGAGCTCGTGGCGGATCAATTCGCCGACGCGGAGCTGGCGCTGCGAGCCGCCTTGAGATTGATCGCGATGTTGGTGACGTGGCATTTTTCTTTTCTATTTTTCGTCATGCCCGGGCTTGAACCGGCCATGAGCGGTGGAGTTGCGAACGTGAGTCTTGAACTCACAGCGTCCGCTGCACGCTCTCCACCCGGTAGCACTCGATGACGTCGCCGACTTTCATGTCCTGATAATTCTCGAACGCCATGCCGCATTCCTGGCCGGCGACGACTTCGCGCGCGTCGTCCTTGAAGCGCTTGAGCTGCGACAGCTTGCCCTGATGGACGACGACGTTGTCGCGAATCAGCCGCACATTGGCGCCGCGCTCGACGGTGCCGTCGGTGACGCGGCAGCCGGCGACATTGCCGACCTTGGAGACCTTGAAGATTTCGAGGATGGTGGCGTTGCCGAGCATGGTCTCGCGCAGCGTC
The DNA here is from genome assembly GCA_963729335.1 of uncultured Alphaproteobacteria bacterium. Taxonomy (GTDB): domain Bacteria; phylum Pseudomonadota; class Alphaproteobacteria; order Rhizobiales; family Xanthobacteraceae; genus BOG-931. The sequence goes on along the minus strand of CAVSNN010000006.1, from coordinate 348,317 downwards.
GGCGCCAGCAGTCCCGACATCGCCTTCTTCACGTCGTCGACGAGGTTATAGATGATGTCGTAATAGCGGATTTCGATGCCGGCCTGCTCGGCGGCCTCGCGCGCTTCCTTGTGGGCGCGGACGTTGAAGCCGATGACGGCGGCGCCCGAGGCTTCCGCCAGCGTGATGTCGGATTCGGTGATGCCGCCGGCGCCGGAGAAGATGATGCGCGCGGCGACCTCTTCGGTCGACAGCTTTTCCAGCGCGCCGACGATCGCTTCGATCGAGCCTTGCACGTCGCCCTTGATCACCAGCGGAAACTCCTTGAGGCCGCTGGTCTTGAGCTGGCTCATCATCTGCTCGAGCGAGCCGCGCATGCCGGTCTGCCGCGCCGCCAGTTTTTCGCGCTTCTGGCGGTCGCGATAATCGGCGATCTCGCGGGCGCGCGCCTCGGTGTCGACGACGGCGAGCCGGTCGCCGGCTTCGGGCGTGCCGTTGAAGCCCAGCACCTCGACCGGCATCGACGGCCCGGCCGCGACGACGGAATGGCCGGTATCCGACATCAGCGCGCGCACGCGGCCCCATTCCGAGCCGGCGACGACGATGTCGCCGGGTTTCAGCGTGCCGCGCTGCACCAGCACGGTGGCGACCGGGCCGCGGCCGCGATCGAGCCGCGCCTCGATCACGGTGCCTTCGGCCGGACGGTTCGGATTGGCCTTGAGTTCGAGCACTTCGGCCTGCAGCGCGATCATGTCGAGCAGCTTGTCGAGATTGGTCTTCTGCCTTGGCCGAGACTTCGAGTTCGAGCACGTCGCCGCCGAGCGATTCGACCTGGATTTCATGCTGCAACAATTCGGTGCGCACGCGCTCCGGCTTGGCGTCCGGCTTGTCGATCTTGTTGATGGCGACGATGATCGGCACCTTCGCCGCCTTGGCGTGCTGGATCGCTTCGACCGTCTGCGGCATGACGCCGTCGTCGGCGGCGACCACGAGCACGACGATATCGGTGATCTTGGCGCCGCGCGCGCGCATGGCGGTGAACGCGGCATGGCCGGGCGTGTCGATGAAGGTGATGCGGCCGCCCGACGGCGAGGTCACCTGATAGGCGCCGATATGCTGGGTGATGCCGCCGGCCTCGCCGGCCGCGACCTCGGTCGAGCGAATGGCGTCGAGCAGCGACGTCTTGCCGTGATCGACATGGCCCATGATGGTGACGACCGGCGCGCGCGGCTGCAGGTTCGCCGGATCGTCCGCGGCGTCGAACATGCCTTCTTCGACGTCGGATTCGGCGACGCGCCGCACGGTATGGCCGAGTTCCTCGGCGATCAGCTGGGCGGTGTCGGCGTCGATCGTGTCGGTGATCTTCGCCATGTGACCTTGCTGCATCAGGATGCGGATCACGTCGACGCCGCGCTCGGCCATGCGATTGGCCAATTCCTGGATGGTGATCGTCTCGGGAATGGTCACTTCGCGGGCGATCTTTTCCTTGGGCTCGTCGCGGTGGCCGGTCATGCGCTGGACGCGGCGGCGGAACGAGGCGACCGAGCGTTCGCGTATCTCGTCGGCGGAAAGGGCGGTCACCACCGTGAGCCGGCCGCGGCGCTTTTCGCCGCCGCTGCGCGGCGCCTTGGGCGCCGGAGCCGGCCGTGCGGCGGCGCCGCCGCGCGCGGCGGCCGCGCGGGGCCTCGTCGTCGTCGGCTTCGAGCGCGGGCCGTGCGCCCGGCTTTGCCGTTGCCGCATCGGCGCCGAAGCGCTTCTTGGCGACCTCGTCGGCCTTGCGCTTGGTTTCCTCGTCGTGCTTGCGGCGCACTTCTTCGTTGAGCTTGCGCGCTTCCGCGGCGGCGCGCTCGGCGCGATCGGTTTCTTCGCGGCCGCGGCGAACGCGCGCTTCTTCCTCGGCGCGCTCGCGCTCCTCGGTTTCGCGCAGCTGCGCGTCGGCAAGCGCGTGGGCGCGCGCGTTGCGCTCGTCCTCGGTCAGCGTGCGCAGCACGACGCCGGACGGCTTTCGGGCGCGCGCCGGCGCGGCGCTCGGAGCCGCCGTAGCGGCCGGCGCGGCCTTGGCGTGCAGCGCCGGCGGCGCTTCGGCGCGCCGCCGCGATCCGGGGACCGCGACGGGCTCGGCCTTGGCCTCGCCGGGGCCGACGCGGCGCTTGACCTTCTCGACGACGACCGCCTTGCTGCGGCCGTGGCTGAAACTCTGGCGCACCACGCCCTGCTCGACGCCGCCGCGCTTGAGCGTCAGCGTCTTGGTCGGGGCCACGCTCAGCTTCTCGCCGCTGTTTTTGGTCGTCTCAGCCATTACCTATCCAGTTCCATACCCAGTCGTATTCCGGCTCGACTCGGTGCGGCGCCGCCGCGGCGGCCCGCTTGGCCCGAATCGCCGGTCCGGAACCGTTCCAAGCGCCGTAAACGCGCCAAAAACGTGTCACTCGGGGGCCCGGCGAGCAGGGCTGCATGTACCACATTTGGCCGGCCCAGTGCCAAATCCAATTGCGCCGAGGTCAGGGCTCGAATCACGGCAACCGAGCCGGATCGCGGGCTGCGGCGCAGTGCGGCATCGAGCTTGCCGACCCCGTCCGGGGCGGCCTCGGCGGCATGCAGGAGCGCGACGACGTTGTCCTGCGCCAGCGCCGCTTCGACCTTGGCGAAGCCGGCGGCCACCAGCGACGCCTTGCCGGCCATCGCCAGCGCATCGAGGGCCGCTCGTTCGAGCAGGCGCTCGGTGCGGCCGGCAAGATCGGCGGCGACGCGAACCTCCCGCTTGAAGCCGCGCGCGAAGACTTTGCGCTTGATCGCGTCGCCCAGCGCGTCTTGCGTCGCCGTCACCCAGACGCCGCGGCCCGGCAGCTTGCGCTTGAGGTCCGGCACCGCCTCGCCGTCCGGCCCGATGACGAAGCGGATCAAGTCCGCAACCGGCCGCACCGTGCGCGTCGCCACGCACAGCCGTTCGCGGTCGCGCGCCTGCGGTCCGCTGTCGAGCTCGATGTCGCTTAGCGCGGCGGCGGTCATGCGCAATGTCCGGCTCCGTTCACGGCTGCGCCTCGGCGGCGGGCCGCTTCCTCGGCGGCGGGCGGCGGCGCGAGATCGGCTTCGCTGACCCAGCCGGCCTTCAGCCGCGCCTGCATGATGATCGCCTCGGCCTCCTCGCGCGAGAGTTCGAAGCCGTCGAGAATGCCGGCCTGGCGGACGGCTTCGCCGTCCTTGCGTTCGGTCCAGCCGGCGAGATCGTCGGTGGCGCAGCCGGCGAGATCCTCGACGGTCTTGATGCCGTTCTCGCCGAACCGCACCAGCATCGCCGTGGTGACGCCCTCGACCTCCTTGAGCGCGTCTTCGACGCCAAGCTCGTTGCGCTTGGCGTCGAGCTCGGCCTCGATCTTGGCGAGGTATTCGCGGGCGCGGGTCTGCAATTCGCCGGCGGTGTCCTCGTCAAAGCCTTCGATGCCGGCGATTTCCTTGACATCGACCATCGCCAGTTCCTCGACCGAATTGAAATCCTTCCGAAGCCAGCAATTGCCCGATCACCTCGTCGACATTGAGCGTGTCGATGAACATGCGGGTGCGGTTCTCGAATTCGGCCTGGCGGCGTTCGGATTCTTCCTGCTCGGTCAGGATATCGATGTCCCAGCCGGTGAGCTGGGACGCGAGTCGCACATTCTGGCCGCGCCGGCCGATGGCGAGCGAGAGCTGCTGGTCGGGGACCACCACCTCGATGCGCTCGCGTTCTTCGTCGAGCACCACTTTGGCGACTTCGGCCGGAGCCAGCGCGTTGACGACGAAAGTGGCGATATCGTGCGACCACGGAATGATGTCGATCTTCTCGCCCTGCAGCTCGTTGACCACCGCCTGCACGCGCGAGCCGCGCATGCCGACGCAGGCGCCGACCGGATCGACCGAAGAATCGCGCGACACCACGGCGATCTTGGCGCGCGAGCCGGGATCGCGCGCCACCGCCTTGACCTCGACGATGCCGTCGTAGATTTCCGGCACTTCCTGCGCGAACAGTTTCGACATGAATTGCGGATGAGTGCGGGACAGGAAAATCTGCGGCCCGCGCTGCTCGCGCCGGACGTCGTAGATATAGGCGCGGATGCGGTCGCCGTTGCGGAATACTTCGCGCGGCAGCATCTCGTCGCGGCGCACGATCGCTTCGCCGCGGCCGAGATCGACCACCACGTTGCCGTATTCGACGCGCTTGACGATGCCGTTGACGATGTCGCCGATGCGATCCTTGTATTCGTCGTATTGGCGGTCGCGCTCGGCCTCGCGCACCTTCTGCACGATCACCTGCTTGGCCGATTGCGCGGCGATCCGCCCGTATTCGAGCGGCGGCAGCGGATCGGCGATGGTATCGCCGATCTGCGCGGCCGGATGCCGCCGGCGCGCATCGTCGAGGCTGATCTGCGTCGCGGGGTTTTCGACGGTTTCCACCACCAGCATGTGGCGCGACAGATGCAGCTCGCCGCTCTTGCGGTCGATCTCGGCGCGGACCTCGGTCTCGCTGCCGTAACGCGAGCGCGCGGCCTTGGCGATGGCGTCCTCCATGGCGCCGAGCACGATCCGCCGGTCGATCCCCTTTTCGCGGGCGACCGCCTCGGCGATCTGCAGGAGTTCGAGTTTGTTGGCGCTTACGGTCGCCATCGGTCAGTCTCCCTTGCGTTGGTTCTGTTTGCTCTTGCGCAGCGATTCGGAGATGAGCGCGTCGGTGAGAACAAGTTTGGCTTCCATCATGTCGTCGATCCGCAGCAACACTTCGGAATTGTCGTTTGCCGGCGCATCGCCGCGGCGAATGCGCGCGCAGTCGCCGTCGGCGCCGATAAGCTCGCCGCGGAATCGCCGCCGCCCCTCGATCGGCACCTGCATTTCCACCTGGGCGACGTGGCCGGCATAGCGGTCGAAATCCGAGCGCCGCACCAGCGGCCGGTCGATGCCGGGCGACGAAATCTCCAGCCGATAAGCGCTTTCGATCGGGTCGGCGACATCAAGCACCGGCGAAAGCGCCCGCGACGCGGCTTCGCAGTCCTCGATCGTCATGGTGCCGTCCGGCCGCTCGGCCATGATCTGCACGGTACAGCCGGCAAAGCCGGATATGCGCACCCGGACCAGCCGGTAGCCGAGCGCGGCAAGCACCGGCTCGGCCAGCGCGGCGACGCGCGCCGCCCGGCCCGGCTCGGTGATGAGCCGCGGCTCGGCGGCAAACTCGCTATGCGCAACGCTCGTCGGCCTATCGTCCATGCTCTGTTCGGCCATTCATCCCGCAAACGCGGACTGCAAAGCGCCGTCCGGCCTCAGGTAATAAAAAAGAGCGGGCCCCGGGGGAACCCACTCTCAAAACCGTTCGGATGACCCGACCGTTATGAGGTATCCATGACGGACGAGCCAAATATAGCGCTTTACCGGGCCGTTGCAAGGCCTCTTCAGGGATCGGTAATCAGTAGTCGGTAATCAGTAATCAGGGTGCGAAAGCGCTGAATACCGCTCGCTGACTATTGGTCCCCGTCATGGGCGCCGCCATCTCGCTTATTCCGGAACTCGAGGACGTTCTTCAGCACGGCTCGCGCCACAAGCGCGCCGAGACGTTGCGCCGCGTCACTGCGCTGTTTCTTGACGGCGCCAGCAGCTACAACGACGCCCATGTCGATCTGTTCGATGACGTTTTCGGGGTGCTGATCGAGGAAATCGAGAACAAGGCGCGCGCCGAACTCGCGCACCGTCTTGCGCCGGTCGACAATGCGCCGATCAAGCTGCTGCGCCGGCTCGCCAATGACGACGATATCGCGGTTGCCGGTCCGGTGCTCGAGCGGGCGCCGCGCTTGCAGGAAGCCGATCTCGTCGATCTGGCGAAGACCAAAGGCCAGGCGCATCTGCAGGCGATCTCCACGCGGCCGAAGCTCGGCGAGGCGGTTACCGACGTTCTGGTGCGGCGCGGCGATCGCGAGGTCGTGCGCCGGGTGGCCGACAATCGCGGCGCGCGCATTTCCGAGACCGGCTTCTTCCGCCTGGTCAAGCGCGCCGAAAACGACGGCATCCTCGCCGAAAAAGTCGGATTGCGGCCCGATATTCCGCCGCAAATGTTCAGCGAACTGCTGACCCGGGCGACTGCAATCGTGCATAAGCGGTTGCTCGCGGCGGCGACGCCGGAGTTGCAGACGGAAATTCGCCGCGTCTTGAAAAAAGTCTCCAGCGAAGTCGGCGCGCGCGTCGGCCCGCGCGACTATCGTGCCGCGCAGCGCGTGGTGCTCGGCCTGCATCGCGCGGGCGCCATGAACGAGGCGGCGCTGGCCGGATTCTCCAGTGACGGCAAATACGAAGAGACGGTGGTCGCGCTGGCCGCGCTGTCCAAAGTGCCGATCGACGTGGCCGACCGGCTGATGGCCGGCGAACGGCCGGATCCGGTGCTGATCCTGTGCAAGGCGGCCGGCATGAGCTGGCCCACGGTGAAGTCCGTCATCGCGGTGCGTCCCGACGGCAAGGCGCCGTCGAGCCTGGGCGTCGATTCCGCCTTCGCCAATTATGGGCGGCTTTCGGCTCCGACGGCGCAACGCGTGGTGCGGTTCTGGCAGGTCCGGCAGGCCGGTTGATGTTTCCCGGACGCGCTGCGGCGCGAGGTGGGGCATCGCCGTTCCGGGATCGCCGCAGACCCGGCATTTCCGCCGCGCCCGTTGCATAAGATTCAGATCCTCCGGAACAACAAAAAACACGACGCGCGTTCTTCGCGCGCGGCCTTGGCGTGGTAACGCGTGCCGTAAAGCCCGGCCAAGGCTGGCGCCAATCGTCGGCGCAAAGCGCGGTCCATTCGAAGGCGCTCGATCGGATCAAGCGTTGCAGCGTCCAGGCGGCGTAGTCGGCAATATCGGTCACGAAGCGGAATTCGCCGCCGCGCCGCAGGATGCGCGCCAAGCCGCGCCACCATGTCATCCTGCACAAATCGGCGCTTCCAATGCCGCCGTTTCGGCCACGGGTCGGGATGGATCAAATCGATGCGCGCCAGTGAGCTTCCGGCAGCCAGGCGATCAGACCGACCGCATCGTCGAAATGCAGACGCACATTGCGCAGTCCGTTGCCCTCGATGGCCGCCAGCGCTTTGGCCATGCCGTTGACGAACGGCTCGACGCCGATAAAGCCGGTATGCGGCCGCCTTGGCCTGAGCGATCATCGCCTCGCCGCCGCCAAAGCCGATTTCGAGCGCAACCTCGCTGACCGGCACCGGAAACAGCGTGCCGAGCGCGAGAGCCGGCGGGGGCGGGCCGCGAAAGATCGAGCGCCAGCGCGGGCAACACTGTTTCGAATAGCCGCGCCTGGCCGGTGCGCAGCTTATGGCCCTTGCGCCGGCCGAAAAACGCGCGGGATCGCCGTGCCTGGATTTCGACCACTGTCATGCTCCGCGACCCGCCTTCGCTCGCGCCGCGAGCTACGGCGGGTTCGAGTCCGCCGAAGCGCGGAGCGCGTAGGCGGAAGGCGGAGCATCCAGTAAACACCGGTCACGCCGAAGATGCACGGCAGGCGATTACTGGATCGTGCGTTTGCGCGGACGATGACATTCGCCGGGTGGCATGCGGACTTCAGCGCAGCGCGCGCTTGAGCGCGTCGGCGAGGTCGGTCCGCTCCCAGGAAAAGCCGCCGTCCTTCTCCGGCGCGCGGCCGAAATGGCCATAAGCGGCGGTGCGCCGGTAAATCGGACGGCTGAGTTTCAGGCGTGCGCCGAATACTGGTCGGCCGCAGCGGAAACATCTCCGGCAAAAGCCTTTGCAGCTTCGCTTCCTCGACCTTGCCGGTGCCGTGGGTGTCGACCAAAAGCGACATCGGATCGGCGACGCCGATCGCATAGGCGATCTGGATGGTGCAGCGCTCGGCGAGCCCGGCGGCGACCACGTTCTTGGCGAGGTAGCGCGCGGCATAGGCGGCGGAACGGTCGACCTTGGTCGGATCCTTGCCGGAGAACGCGCCGCCGCCATGCGGCGCATAGCCGCCATAAGTGTCGACGATGATTTTTCGGCCGGTCAGCCCGCAATCGCCGTCGGGCCCGCCGATGACGAAATTCCCCGTCGGATTGACCAGAAAATCGCTCGGCTTTTTCGGCATCCAGCCGGCCGGCAGCGCCGAGGCGACCGTGTCCGCGATCATTTCCCGGACCATGTCCGGGGAATATTTCTTGCCGTTGCGGGTCTGCGCATTGTGCTGCGTCGAAACCACCACTTTGGTGCAGCCGACCGGCTGCCCATCGACGTATTTCACGGTGACCTGGCTTTTGGCGTCCGGCTGCAGGTCGAACAAGGCGCCCGAGCGGCGCTTGTCCGACAGCACTTTGAGAATTTTGTGCGCGAAATAGATCGGCGCCGGCATGAACGAGCCCTTTTCGTAGACCTCGCTCTCGGTGCAGGCGAAGCCGAACATCATGCCTTGGTCGCCGGCGCCCTCCTGCTCGCCGTCCTTTTTCTTCTTGGCGTCGACGCCCATGGCGATGTCGGGCGACTGGCCGTGCAGCAGCACCTCGACGTCGGCGCCGTAATAGGAGAAGCCGTCCTGGTCGTAGCCGATATCCTTGACCACGCCGCGCGCGATCTCGGCGATCATCTCGCGATTGACCACCGCCTTTTCGCCGTGCTTGTGAAACAGCGGCGCCTGGCCGCGGCCTTCGCCGGCAATGACGATTTTGTTGGTGGTGCACAGCGTCTCGCATCCGAGCCGCGTATTCACCGCGCTCTGGTCGGCAATGCCGAGCTTGATGTCGTTTTCGATGAAGGCGTCGAGCACCGCGTCCGAGATTTGATCGCAGACTTTGTCGGGATGGCCCTCCGACACCGACTCGCTCGTGAACAGATAGTTGGCGCGTCCCACAGCGAATCACTCCCCTCGATACCCGGCCTCGCGGTCGCCGGCCGTCAATGCAGCCCCGCGCAGGTTCAAGCCGCACGGCACAGGTGGTTGTTGCAGCGTACCCCTGCGCGGTCAAGATGTGGGCGAAAAGTGGGCGGCTGTCCTGCGCCGCGCCGATCGCGGCGGCGGAATTGTTCAGCGCTTGTCGCGGCCGGCGATTTGCTCGACGAGGTCGACGATGCGGCGCCGCAGTTTTGAATCGTCGATGCGCATGAAACGCCTTGGTCAGCGCCAAGCCGTCCGAGGTGGCGAGAAAGTCGGACACATAGGCCGGCGACGGCGCCTCGCCCATGCCCTCGTGGCGGCCGACGATCTGGGCGCTCGGCGCGCCTTCGAAGAAGAATGAAACCGGGACCTGAAGAATCTGCGAAATCTGTTGCAGCCGGCTCGCGCCGATTCGGTTGGTGCCCTTCTCGTATTTCTGCACCTGCTGAAACGTGAGGCCCAATGAGTCGCCGAGTTTCTCCTGGCTCATGCCGAGCATCATCCGGCGCATGCGCACGCGGCTGCCGACATGTTTGTCAGTCGGGTTCGGCGCCTTTTTGCCTAACATAACTTTCAACTCCTGTGCCTCCTGTTTAGCGCGAATGGCTATAGACAGCAAATCCGTCACAATTGAAACCACTTTCCGCGCCGCTCGTCACGCATTAGTTTGATTCGGCAATGCTGCATCCCCATGCGAGGGAAGCGTGGCTCGTCCTATAGGAGTACTATCGACCGCGTGTCACGCGCGTCAGTTGCACATAATTGAAGTCAATCATCTTACGGTCGTTAATCGAACCGCTTATGCGCCGAGACGTCGCGCATTAACGATGTTCGTTAAGCTAGACATCAATGTTCGCCGAGTATCAGATCTTTCACCATGCGCGCGCGTACCCGGCGGCGAATCAGGGCGATAAGCACGATCGCGACCATGAGGGCGGCGGGCGCGTCGCGGAGCGCGAGTATAGAGCGGCGCGGCGATCGCCTGCGGCAACGGCGAGTCGAGCACGCCTTCGCGTCCCAACGGCAATGCATTGACGATCCGCCCGACCGGATCGACGACGGCGGAAATCCCGGTATTGGCGGCGCGCGCCAACGGCAGACCCAGCTCGATCGCGGTCACGCGCGCCTGCTGGAAATGCTGATAGGGTCCGGTGGAAATGCCGAACCAGCCGTCATTGGTCACGTTGACGATCCAGCCCGGCCGTTTACCGCGCGGTATCACCTCGCCGGGAAAGATGATCTCATAACAGATGAGCGGCAGCGCGATCGGAGCGCCCGGAACGGCGATGAGCCGGTGCCGGTCGCCGGCGAGAAATCCGCCGCGTTGCTCGCGTCAGCTCCTGCAGCCCGATGCCGTTCGAGAATATGCTCGAACGGCAGATATTCGCCGAACGGCACCAGGTGCACTTTGTCGTAGACCGCGGCGATCGAACCGCTGTGATCGATGACGTAGATCGAATTGTAGACGCCGGATTGCGCCGGATCGTCCGGATCGGCAAGCCGCATGGCGCCGGTGATCAGCACGGTGCCTTGCGGCAACATATCGGCGATTTGCGCGAGCGCGTCGGCTTCGCGCGTCAGGAAAAACGGAAACGGCGATTCCGGCCAGATCAGTTGCGTCCATCGCCCGAGGCCTTGCGATTGCGGACGCCGAGGCACGCTCGGACAGCGCGACATAGCGGTTCATCACCTCCTGCTTGGCCGCGTAATTGAAGCGGACGTCCTGCTGCAAGTTCGGCTGCATGATGCGCAAATGCACGCCGTCGACCAGCCGCGTCGGCGTGCGGTCGAGCCGCCACGCGCCGAATCCGCCAAGCGCGGCCAGCACCACGACGCCGAGCGCAAGCGGCAGCCACGGCCTTCGGGTTTCGCTGCGGATCGTCGGTGAGCGCCGCGGGACTCGCGCCGAATACGACGATGGCAATGAAAGTCAGACCCCAGATGCCGACCAGCGCCGCCGACTGCGCCAAAGCCAGCGGCGCGGTCAGCGCATAGCCGAAAGCGTTCCAGGGAAAACCGGTCAGCAGGTGGCCGCGCAGCCATTCCGAAGTCGTCAGCGCCGACGCCCAAGGCCAGAATGCGGAATGCGCCGCGCGTCCACAGCATGCGCGCCAGGCGCGACGCCGAGCGCGGTATAAACGGCAAGCACCGCGGGCAGGCCGATCACCGCGAATCGGCAACATCCAGCCGAAGGTCGGCGCATCGACCAGAAAGGCGTAACCGATCCAATACAATCCGGCGAGAAAGTAGCCGAAGCCGAACCACCAGCCGGTCGCCGCCGCGGCGGCCACCCCGGCGAAGCGGCCGACCCCCGCGCCGTCGATCAGCCAGACCAGCGCCGGCAATGTCAGAAACAGCACCGGCCAGGCGTTAAATGGCGCCATCGCCAGTGCGGAAACAGCGCCGGCGGCAAACGCGATCAGCCGGCGCCGCCAGCCCCACGACAGCACGATGGCGTGAATGAGCTGTTTCACGGCGCGCGCGGCGGGGGCGGCGGGAGCGGCGGTTCGGCCGGTTGGTTTCGTCACGCGGCAAAGCCGGCCGCGGCGCACGCGGCGGTGCCGGCAATTCGCGCGCGCCTGCGGGACGGCGATCCTTGCGCAGATAAATCCGGACCCGCTTCACCCGGCGCGGATCGGCGTCGAGCACTTCCGCCTCGAACGGTTCCGGCCCGGGCACAAGCTCGCCGCGCACCGGCACGTGGCCGGCTTTGGTGACCAGATAGCCGCCGAGCGTGTCGACCTCCTGCGCCGCTTCGCCGACGTCGAACTCCTCGCCGATCGCGGCGCGCACCTCGTCGAGGCTGGCGCGGCCACCGGCCAGGAACGAGCCGTCGCTCTGCCGCGTCACCGCCGGGCCTTCTTTTTCGTCATGCTCGTCGGCGATATCGCCGACAATGAGTTCGACCAAATCCTCGATCGACACCAGTCCGTCGCTGCCGCCGTATTCGTCGATGACCAGCGCGAGGTGAATGTGCGTCGCCTGCATTTTGGCCAGCAGATCGAGCGCCGGCATCGACGGCGGCGCGTACAGGATCTCGCGGACGATCTTGGCTGACGCCAGCGGCAGCGACAGATCGATATTGGCAAAGTTGAAATCGGCAGTTTGCTGGTGTTGGCTTTCGCCGGCGTCGGCCCCCTCCGGCGCGGCGCGCCCCGCCATGAACGCGATCAGGTCGCGGATATGGACCATGCCGGTCGGATCGTCGAGCGTGTCGTTGTAGACGACGAGGCGCGAATGGCCGGCGACCTCGAACACCTTGACGAGATCGCCGATCGCGATGTCCTGCTGCACGGCGACGATATCGGCGCGCGGCACCATGACGCGCTCGATCCGCGTTTCGCGCAGCGAAAGAATATTCTTCAGCATGGCGGCTTCTTCGGGCGAAAAACCCGATTGCGGCTGCTCGGCGGTCAGCACCAGTTCGAGATCCGCGCGCGTCGAGGCCGCCTTCCAGCCGAACAGAATGCGCATGATGCGCGTGAGCCAGCCTTCCGGTTGCTCGCCCGGTTCTGGCCGCAGCATCGGCAGCCCGCGGTGCTCGCCCTCGGCCGGTTGGTTGCGCTGTGGAGATTGAGCCATCGGCGAATTCGGCATCAAGTTTTTCGGCATCAGGCTTTTCGGGATCAGGCTTGACGTTGCACGTGACGATCGGCTTCGTGCCGGCTTTCAGGATTTCCGCGGCCGCTTGCCGGCCGGCCTAGCGGCGCGTTTGCCGGCATGAGCCGCTCTTGGCCGATACGAACTTGGCCGATACGGATCGGGAATCGCCAGCCGGCGCAGGACGTTGCGTTCGGCCTGTTCCATCCTGAGCGCGTCCTTATGTGCCCGGTGATCGTAGCCGGCCAAGTGCAGGAAACCGTGCACGGCAAGATGGGCAAGATGATGGGCAAGCGGCTTGCGCTCGGAGCGGGCCTCGCGCGCGACCGTTTCAAAGGCGAGAACGATGTCGCCGAGGTGCCCGCCCGCGGCATTTTTCGTCGGGAACGACAGCACGTTGGTGGCCGCGTCGATGCCCCGCCAATCCCGGTTGAGTGCGCGTAGGGCCGAATCATCGGCGAGAACGATAGCAAGCTCCGTTCCTCTTGTTGACAGCATGGCGGCGGCTTGGCCGACGGCGCGCCGCACGATCGCTTCCGGCTTGCCGGCGTCGTTCCAGCGGTCGCTGACGACGACGACGTCGACCGTGAGCGCGGAACGCGCCGCACGCGTCATTCCTGGCGCTCGCGCTTCTTCGCAGCGTCCTTGTCGTAGGCTTCGACGATCCGCGCCACCAGCTCGTGCCGGATCACGTCGGCGGCCGTGAAGCTGACATGGCCGATGCCTTCGATGCCCTGCAAGAGCCGCACCGCTTCGGCCAGCCCCGAGGTCTGGCCCGGCGGCAAATCCACCTGGCTCGGGTCGCCGGTTACCACCATGCGGCTGTTCTCGCCGAGCCGGGTCAGCATCATCTTCATCTGCATCGCGGTGGTGTTCTGCGCCTCGTCGAGAATGACCGCGGCATGCGACAGCGTGCGGCCGCGCATGAAAGCGAGCGGCGCGATCTCGATTTCGCCGGTCTGCAACGCGCGCTCGACGATGCGGGAGTCCATCAGGTCGTAGAGCGCGTCGAAAATCGGCCGCAGATAGGGGTCGACTTTTTCGCGCATGTCGCCGGGCAGGAAACCGAGCCGCTCGCCCGCTTCCACCGCCGGCCGCGACAGGATGATGCGATCGACTTCCTTGCGCTCGAACAGTTGCACGGCGTGCGCCACCGCGAGCCAGGTCTTGCCGGTTCCGGCGGGGCCGGCGGAGAACACCAGGGCATGGCGCTTGAGCGCGCGAACATAGGCGTCTTGCGCGGCGGTGCGGGCGCGCACGCGGCGCTTGCGCAAATTGATCTCTTCGAAATTCTCCCGCGCCGCGGCGGGATCGAAATCGAACAGCGAGCCCTGCGACAATGCGAGCCGGATGGTGCCGTCAACGTCGCCGGAAACCAGCTCGTCGCCGCGCTTTAATCGCTCATAAAGGCTCTCCAGCACGCGCCGCGCCTGGTCGCAAGCGTCGCGACTGCCTTCAATGGTGACCTGATTGCCGCGCGAATTGGCGACCACGCCCAGCCGCCGCTCGATTAAAGCGAGGTTTTGGCCATATTGCCCGAACAGGGTCGAGGCGAGGCGGTTGTCGTCGAAACTCAGAACAATCTGGGTCGGACCGTCCGGCCCGACGAAAACGGAATGATCCGGTTCGCGCGTGCGCAAGTCAGGCTCCTGCGCCAATAAAAGCCGGCTGGCGTGCCGGCGCATGCGCGAGCGCGCCGAACAGGCTGTTGCTGGCGATCTCGGTGATCGTCACCGCGGCGATCTCGCCGATCAGCGAGGCGGGCGCGGTGACCTGCACCGGTTGCAGATAGGGCGAGCGACCGACCAGCTGACCGGGATGGCGGCCCTCGCGCTCGAACAGCACATCGAAGCTGCGGCCGCGGCAACGCCGGTTGAACGCCGCCTGATTGCGGTCGATCGCCTGTTGCAGGCGTTGCAGGCGTTCCGACTTCACGGCGTCGTCGACCTGATCGCTCATGTCGGCGCCCGGCGTTCCCGGCCGCGGCGAATATTTGAACGAGAACGCGCCGGCAAAGCCGACGTTGTCGACGAGGCTCAGCGTGGCGGCGAAATCGCTTTCGGTTTCGCCGGGAAAGCCGACGATGAAATCGGAAGTGAGCGCAAGATCGGCCCGCGCGGCGCGCAGGCGGCCGACGGCGTTAAGATAATCGGCGCGGCTGTGGCGGCGGTTCATCGCCGCGAGGATGCGGTCGGAACCCGATTGCACCGGCAGATGCAGTTGCGGCATGAGCGCAGCCAGATCGCGATGCGCCGCTATTAGATCGTCAGCCATGTCGCGCGGATGACTGGTCGTGTAACGCAGCCGATCGACGCCACCGATTTGCGCCACCCGGTGCAGAAGCCGCGCCAGCGACCACGGCCGGCCGTCCGGACCGGCGCCGTGATAGGCGTTGACGTTCTGGCCGATCAGCGTGACCTCACGCACCCCGGACGCCGCCAGGTGCTCGACTTCAGCGACGATTTTTTGCACCGGCCGCGAGATTTCCGCGCCGCGCGTATAGGGTACGACGCAGAAGGTGCAGAATTTGTCGCAACCCTCTTGCACCGTGACAAAGGCGGCGACGCCGCGGCGGCGGATCGCCGCCGCACTTGGCGCGGCCAGAGAATCGAATTTATCGTCGGCCGGGAATTCGGTATCGACGGCTTTGCCGTCGCGTCCGGCGCGCGCGAGCAAGTCGGGCAGGCGATGATAGCTCTGCGGACCGAACACCAGATCGACCGCCGGCTGACGGCGGATGATCTCTTCGCCCTCGGCCTGCGCGACGCAACCGGCGACGGCAACGACGATGCGGCGCCCCGCGGCGGCCGCGGCTTCTTTCATCCGGCGCACCCGGCCAAGCTCCGAATACACCTTCTCTACCGCCTTCTCGCGGATGTGGCAGGTGTTGAGAATGACGAGATCGGCGTCTTCGGCGGCGGCGGTTTCGACATAGCCCTCCGGCGCCAGAGTATCCGCCATACGACGCGAGTCGTAGACGTTCATCTGGCACCCGAACGATTTCACGTAGAGCTTGCGGGGTCCGTTCATGCCGGTTGGAGTCGAGCCCTAAGCCTTTGGTGCAGCTTGCAAATTACGCTCCGTGGCGACGTGGCGAGACTGCCGCGCAACGGCGGAATGCTAGCGGGTTTCCCGGCAAAAGGAAACGCTGGTCCATCCGCGCATTCCATCGGCTGGACATTGGCCCCATTTGACGATTTCCGACCTGATATTGGCGTTTTCAGCTAGCGATTTCACCCTGCCGCGTCAGCCGAGATCGCGCCGCAGCACCAGCGCGGTCGCGCCGCTCTCGTCGCCGTGTCGGTAATAGTTTTGCCGGCGGCCCACCTCGCCAAAACCGGCGCGACGGTACAGCCGGCAGGCCGGCGCATTGTCCTCGCCGACTTCGAGAAACACCGAACGCACGCCGAGGCCGGCCAACCGGCGCAGATGCAGGTCGAGCAGCGGCCGCGACAGGCTGCGGCCGCGCCAAGCCGGCGCGACCGCGACTGAGAGAATTTCCGCTTCGCCGGCGGCGTGCCGCGACAGGATAAAGCCGATCAATTTGCGGCCGCTTGTCGCGCGATGCGCCACGACATTGCTCTCGCGCAACAGTCGGTAAACCTCGTCCTCGCCCCAGCCGCGCTGGAATGCGGCGGCATGCACGGCGGCGATCGCTCTGGCATCGGCCGGCCGCGCTTCGGCGAAGGCGGGCGCGCTGCGGGTAAACAGGCGGGAAACCAAATTCGTCATCGGCGCGGCAGCGAAGCGGCGTGCTGCGGTTGCGCATCGGGGGCGCGCAGATATTGCGGTTTCGGCGGCGCGCCTGGTTCCGCTACGACGGCGCCGATCCGCGCCACCCAGCCGATATCGGGCGCCGCGCGCGGGTCGACCGCGACCGGGTACGGCGCGGTATCGGGCAAGGCATCCGCGACCGCTTGCGCGGCCGAGCCCACAATGCGGGCCGGGGCGTCGGCGGCCGCGCGCACCGCATCGGCCAACGGCGCGAGCCGCGGCGCAATAAGCGTGCGGCCGCCGGCATCGAAAACCTGCAAATAGACCTGGCCATGCCGCGCATCGATGGCGGCAACGACAGCGGTATTGGCGTCGACGCCGAGATAGGGCGCGGCATAGGCGGAGAGCGTCGAGACGCCGACCGCCGGTATCTTGGCCGCCAGCGCAAGGCCGCGGGCGGCGGCGATGCCGACCCGCAGGCCGGTGAAGCTGCCGGGTCCCGTCGTCACCACCACGCGGCCGAGATCGGAGAACGCCATCCCGGATGCTTTCATAACGCGACCGACCAGCGGGATGAGCGCCTCGGCATGGCCGCGGATCATGGCAAGGCTCTCGCTCGCGGCAATGCCGCCATGGGCGGTGTCAAGCACGGCGGCGGAGCAAGCCGCCAGCGCCGTATCGATGGCGAGCACGCGCATGGCGGGTCACATCGCGCCGGGGTCCGGCACGACGCGCCGGATTCCGGTCACATCAGCGTTACATGGGCCGGACTTCGGTAACGTCGGGGATGAAATGACGCAGCAAATTCTGGATGCCGTGGCGCAGCGTCGCCGTCGACGACGGACAGCCCGAGCAGGCGCCCTTCATATTGAGATAGACGACGCCGTCCTTGAAGCCGCGGAAGGTGATGTCGCCGCCGTCATTGGCGACCGCCGGCCGCACCCGCGTTTCGATCAGCTCCTTGATCGTGGCCACCGTCTCGGCGTCGGCGGCATCGAAGAATTCGTCGCCATCGGTCTTTGCGGTGGTGCCGGCGTTGAGGAGCGGCGCGCCGGACATGAAATGCTCCATGATGGCGCCGAGGATCATCGGCTTGAGCTGCTGCCACTCGCCGGTGGACTTGGTCACGGTGATAAAATCGGAGCCGAAGAACACCCCGCTCACCCCGGCGACGCCGAACAGCCGCTCGGCGAGCGGCGACTGCGCCGCCTCCTCGGCGTCGCGCAAGTCGAGCGTGCCGTTTTCCAGCACCGGCCGTCCGGGCAGGAATTTCAGGGTCGCCGGATTGGGCGTCGCTTCGGTCTGGATGAACATTTCAGGTCCTCCGTCACCGGACGCCGGCCCTGGGGGTGGCGCCGTGACTCGCCTAAATCCATCATAATACGTGGCGAATTGCCATGGAAGTTCAAGGGCCCGGAAAACACCTGCCCACGCGTGCTATGAGCGCACGAATCCAACCACGTCCTTGACCGCGTTCATCGTTTGGCGGGCGAGTTCCCGCGCGCGGCCGGCGCCGTCGGCCAGCACGGCGTCGATGGCGGCCGGATCGGCGAGGAGCCGCTTCATGTCCGCGCCGATCGGTCCGAGCTTGGCGACGGCAAGGTCGGTCAGCGCGGTTTTGAACGTCGAGAATTGCGCGTTGCCGAATTGGCCGAGCACGCCCGCGCGCGTTGTTCCCGCCAGCGCCGCATAGATGCCGACGAGGTTATCGGCCTCGGGCCGGCTCGCCAGGCCCTTATCCTCGCTCGGCAGCGGCTCCGGATCGGTCTTGGCGCGGCGGATTTTCAGCGCAATGGCGTCGGCGTCGTCGGTCAGATTGATGCGCGACTGATCGGAGGCGTCCGACTTCGACATTTTCTTGGTGCCGTCGCGCAACGACATCACGCGGGTGGCTTCGCCGGTGATCAAAGGCTCGGGCAGCGGGAACAAGGCGTCGCCGTAACCCTTTTCTTGGATCGAGGCGGCAAAGTCGTTGTTGAATTTCTGCGCGATGTCGCGCGACAGTTCCAGATGCTGCTTCTGGTCCTCGCCGACCGGCACATGGGTGGCACGATAGACCAGAATGTCGGCCGCCATCAGCGTCGGATAGGCATAAAGCCCGACCGAGGCGTTCTCGCGGTCCTTGCCGGCCTTCTCCTTGAACTGGGTCATGCGATTGAGCCAGCCGAGCCGGGCCACGCAATTGAACACCCAGGCCAATTCCGCGTGCTCGGCGACCTGGCTCTGGTTGAACACGATGTGTTTTGTCGGATCGATGCCGCAGGCGATAAACGCCGCGGTAACCTCGCGAATGGCCTGCGGCAGCTCGGCCGGCTCCTGCCACACCGTGATCGCGTGCAGGTCGACGACGCAATAGATGCAGTCATAGCGGTCCTGCAATTCGACGAAGCGCTTGATGGCGCCGAGGTAATTGCCGAGATGCAGGTTGCCGCTCGGCTGCACGCCGGAAAAGACCAGTTCCTTGAACGCCATGCGAGGTCTCCGCGTCGGATGAGCGTCCCATGCCATGACGCCGCTCGCGGCGTCCCATGCCATGACGCCGCTCGCGGCGTCCCATGCCATGACGCCGCTCGCGGGGTCCAATGCCATGACGCCGCCTTGCCGTGCAAGAGCCGGCCGCTATAGTGCGCGGCCCGCCGCGAGTTCAGCCGTTAAGAGCTATGCCATCCGCCCGTTACGACGTTCTCGGCATCGGCAATGCGATTGTCGACGTGATCGCCCGCGCCGAGGAAGACTTTTTGCTCGCGCAAGGCATGCGCAAGGGCACCATGGCGCTGATCGACGAGAAGCGCGCCGAGGCGATCTATGACGCCATGGGCCCGGCGGTGGAAATGTCCGGCGGCTCGGCGGCCAACACCATCGTCGGCCTGGCATCGCTCGGCGCGAGCACCGCGTTCGTCGGCAAGATCAAGGACGATCTGCTCGGCCGCGCCTATAGCCACGACATCCGCTCGGCCGGCGTGAGTTTCACCACCAGGCCGGCGGTCGCCGGGCCGTCGACCGGGCGCTGCTATGTGCTGGTAACGCCAGACGGCGAGCGCACCATGAACACTTATTTGGGTGCGGCGCAGGACCTGCACCCCGCCGATATCGACGCCGACGCGGTGGCGGGAAGCGCGATCACCTATCTCGAAGGTTATTTGTGGGATCCCAAGAACGCCAAGGATGCGTTTTTGAGGGCGGCGCGGATTGCGCATGAATCGGGCCGCAAGGTGGCGCTGTCGCTGTCGGACGCGTTCTGCGTCGACCGCTGGCGCGAGGAGTTTCTGCAACTGATGCGCTCGCGCACGGTCGATCTGATCTTCGCCAACGAAGCCGAGCTGCACAGCCTCTATCAAAGCTCGGATTTTGCCGCCGCGCTCGCCGCCTTGCGCGCCGATATCGACGTCGCGGTGGTGACGCGCGGCGAGAAAGGGTGCCTCGTGGTCGGCCCCGACGGCGTCGAGGCGGTGCCGGCGTTTCCGGTCGAGCGCGTGGTCGACACCACAGGCGCAGGGGATTTGTTCGCCGCGGGATTTCTGTCCGGGCTCGCCCGCGGCGCCGACGACCGGAGCTGCGGCCGGCTCGGCGCGCTCGCCGCGGCCGAAGTCATCCAGCACATCGGCGCGCGCCCGGAAACCTCGCTCAAAGAGCTGGCGTGCGACAACGGCTTGGCCGATTAAAATCGCCCGCGCGGCAAAAATCTCCGGTAACCGATTGCTAACCAAAGCCGGTTAACGACTGGTCAACCGTCATTCCGGAGATGCGAGGGAGATACGAGCATGGCCGAGAACCCGAACGACAGCTCAGGCGACAGCCAAAAGGCGCCATCGGGCGCCGCCGGTCAGAACGGGAGCAAAGCCGTGTCGAGCAATTTGCCGATGGTGCTGGCGCCGAAACTCGGCGCCGGGGAAGACGAAACGATCGATGCGGAGGCCGCTGGCGCCGCCGCTGCGGACCAAGCCGCCGCGCCCGCTGCTCGGGCGCAGGCTTCCCGCTTTCTGATGCTGGCGGCTTCGGTCGCCTGCGCCGCCGCGTTCGGCTCCTTCGTCGGCGCGGCCTCCGGCTCCGGTCTGGCGCGTTATCTCGATCCGCCGGCGCCGGTCACCGGCGTGGCGGCGACCACCGATACGATGCGGGATATGAAGCTCGAACTTTCCGAGCTGTCCGCCATCAAGGCCAATCTCGAAACCGCCTCGCGCAGCACGACGAGCCAATTCGCCAAGCTCACCGACCGGCTCGATGGGCTCGATCGCCGTGCCAGCGCGGCCATCGAAACCACGGGCTCGATCGCTGCGCCCGCGCCGGCGCCATCGCCGCAGCCGGCGGCCGCAGCGCCGAAACTGACCGACCGGATTTTGCCGGATTGGGTGGTGCAGGACGTGCAAGGCGGCCGCGCGCTGGTCGAGAGCCGTTACGGCGGCATGTTCGACGTCGGCGAGGGCAGCATGCTGCCCGGCGTCGGCCGCGTCGACCAGATCAAGCGCCAGGACGGCCAGTGGCTGGTGCTCACCGAACGCGGCACCATCACGTCGGGGCGGTGAGCGCCGCATCTCGTCGAAGGCCACTCTCCACGTCGTCATGATAACTGTCGTCATCCGCGAAGGCGGATGATCCAGTAGTCGCCAAATATCCGGCGTTGCACTGTTGAGCGAGAATGGATCGCCCGCGATTACTGGATGCCCGCCTTCGCGGGCATGACAATTCAAGAATGCAATGCTTCGCGTCAGTACCGCTCTTGATTCCGCATCCGGCGGATGAATGCGCCTGCGGACTCTCGCTGTATCGGCATGGCTTCGGTCAAGTTACCCAACGCCGCAAGATCGATCCGCTTACGCGTGGTTTCGACCGGGCTGATCTGCGCTACCGCCTTTCCGAGACGCGTGATGCGTACTGTCTCGCCATCCAAGACTTGTTCTAAAATGGCTCTGAAATGCCTCTTCGCGTCGGCGACATCAAGACCCTTGTAAGCCGTGTGCTTCTTCAACGCTGTCGTCATCCCGGACGTTTTGCCAGTCGTTGAACGCGAAGCGGCGTTCCTCTTTGATTTCATCGAGGGCGGCATTTGCAGTCTCCCTATTTGCATCAGATTGCCCGTTTCTATAATGGTCAACGATGGTCGTCCATAATTCCGAATTAGCCCCTCTCAGCTCTCTCACCATCCCTTGTATTTGCCAAAAATCGCTGCGAGAAATTGTCAATCCATCTAAACATCCGATGCAGCCAAGTGCATCCTCAGCGCCCCTCCAATATAAGCTTCGTTGCTCTGAGGTAAGAACTTCAAGACCGTAGCTTGGGAGGGAGGGAAAGCTTCCAAAACTGAGCAATATGTCATTCAATGTCGGGGGAAAGTTCTTCAGGGGACAAATTCCGGCCTCATGACAGAGCTCATCGATCACGGTAGTAACCGTTGTAGGTTCACAATTGAACAATTCTCTCTTGGGATGCCGGAAGCCGCGTTTCTGCAAACATTTGACAGTGAGACTTTCAATCTTCCTCGCATCCGCGGCTTGCTCAAATTGATATAGCTTCCATGTTACAAATCTGAGAGGATTTGAAGAATTAGCGGTATGAGCCGATATCCTTTTGTCCGGCCGCACCGAAATTCCAACTTTCACTAGCTCATCTTCGACAGCCCACAACACGTAAAGGTAGGCTGGCATGATCTCCCCCTCTGCGGCTCAGACATCCACGCTTGCCGCCAGCGCGTGGGCCTCGATGAATTCGCGGCGCGGCTCGACTTTGTCGCCCATCAATTCGTCGAAGATGGTGTTGGCCTCGTCGATCTCCTTGACGGACACGCACAGAAGCGAGCGGGCATTGGTATCGAGCGTGGTCTCCCAGAGCTGGGACGGGTTCATCTCGCCGAGGCCCTTGTAGCGTTGCAGCGCCACGCCCTTCCTGCCGGCCGCGGTCACCGCCTCGAACAGGCCGACCGGGCCGTGGATCGGCATTTCGTCGTCCTTTCTTCGCAGCATCGCCGGCGGCGTCGGCCGCGGGAAGACCTTCTGCAGCGACGGGGCGAATTCGTCGAGCTTGCGGGCATCGGCGGAGCCGAGCAGCGCCTGATCGATCACCGCCACTTCCTTCACGCCACGCACCGTGCGCTCGAACTGAAAGCCCGCGCCCTCCGTGAACTGACCCTGCCAGCCACGCTCGGTTTCTTCGGACAGCGCATCCAGGCGTCGGGCGATATAGGGCACCGCCGCCACGGCCTTCTGCGGATCGCCGAAAATGTCGCGGTTGAGCACACTGAGGATCGCCGCCTGTTCCACGACCTGGCGATTATACCGGCTGTGCAACCCGTGTAGGAGATTGCGGATCGCGCGTGCATCCTCGACCAGCTTGCGCAAGTCGTTGCCGGCGCGCACCTCGCCGGAGGACAGCCGCAGCGCCGTCTCTTCGAGGCCGGTATCGATCAGGTAATCTTCGAGCGCCCGCTCGTCCTTCAGATATTGCTCGGACTTGCCGCGCGCGACTTTGTAGAGCGGCGGCTGCGCGATGAAGAGATGGCCGCGGTCGATGATTTCGCGCATCTGCCGGTAGAAGAACGTCAACAGCAGGGTGCGGATATGGGCGCCGTCGACGTCGGCGTCGGTCATGATGATGATCTTGTGATAGCGCAGCTTGTCGGCGGTAAATTCGTCGGTGCCGATGCCGGTGCCGAGCGCGGTAATCAGCGTGCCGATCTGCTCCGACGACAGCATCTTGTCCATGCGCGCGCGCTCGACGTTCAAGATCTTGCCGCGTAGCGGCAAGACGGCCTGGAATTCGCGATTGCGGCCCTGCTTGGCGGAGCCGCCCGCGCTGTCGCCCTCGACGATGAACAATTCGGATTTGGCCGGATCGCGCTCCTGGCAATCGGCAAGCTTGCCCGGCAGCGAGGTGATGCCGAGCGCGCTCTTGCGGGTCATTTCGCGCGCCTTGCGCGCGGCCTCCCGCGCGGCCGCGGCCTGGATCACCTTGCCGACCACGACCTTTGCTTCCGACGGGTGTTCCTCGAACCAGGCCTTGAGCATGTCGTTGACGATGCCCTCGACCGACGGGCGCACTTCGGAAGAGACCAGCTTATCCTTGGTCTGCGAGGAAAATTTCGGATCGGCGACCTTGATCGAGAGCACGGCGGTGAGGCCCTCGCGGCAGTCGTCGCCGGTCAGCGCGACCTTTTCCTTGCGCGCAACGCCGCCGGATTCTGCGTAGCTCGTGACCTGGCGCGTCAGCGCGCCGCGGAAGCCGGCGAGATGGGTGCCGCCGTCGCGTTGCGGAATGTTATTGGTGAAGCATAGCACGCTCTCATGATAGCCATCATTCCACCACATGCCGCAATCGACGGCGACGCCGTCGCGCTCGGCCTGGATGACGATCGGCTGTGGAATGAGCGGCGTCTTGTTGCGGTCGAGGTATTTGACAAAGGCCTCGACGCCGCCCTCGTAGCGCATCTCCTCGCGCTTCTCGACGGCATGGCGCATGTCGGAGAGCACGATGGTGACGCCGGAATTGAGAAACGCGAGCTCGCGCAGGCGGTGCTCCAGCGTGGCAAAGTCGAACTCGGTCATGGTGAAGGTCTTCTTCGACGGCAGGAACGTCACCTCGGTGCCGCGCTTGTCGCGCGCGGCGCCGATGACGGCGAGCGGCGCGACCGCCTCGCCGTCGGCGAATTCCATGAAATGCTCCTGGCCGTCGCGCCAGATGGTCAGCTTGAGCGAGCTGGAGAGCGCATTGACCACCGAGACGCCGACGCCGTGCAATCCGCCGGAGACCTTGTAGGCGTTCTGGTCGAATTTTCCGCCGGCGTGCAGCTGGGTCATGATGACCTCGGCGGCGGACACGCCTTCGCCCTTGTGGATGTCGGTCGGAATGCCGCGGCCGTCGTCGCGCACGGTACACGAGCCGTCGGGGTTGAGCGTGACGATGACGTCCTTGGCGAAGCCGGCGAGCGCCTCGTCGATCGAATTGTCGACGACCTCGTAGACCATGTGATGCAGCCCCGAGCCGTCATCGGTGTCGCCGATATACATGCCGGGCCGCTTGCGCACGGCATCGAGCCCCTTGAGCACCTTGATCGATTCCGCGTCGTAATCGGAGGCTGCGGGGCTCGGTTTACGGACGGGCTCGGCCATGCGGGAAGCTCTCGAATCGGCTGAAAAGACGCTGCGGGAATCGACGAATCTTGTACACCAAAACCGCGCCTCGTACAGGGCAAAACGACCGCTATTAAGATATTGTCAGATCGTCATTTTTCAAGGTTTCGCACGGCGCCGGAAGGGGCCTCGATTCGGCCGCCGAACCGCCGCATCGGTCACCATTTCGTTGCGCCGGGAAAATAGGCCCGATCAAAGCCCGGGAGAGCGCGGCGGCAATTTCGTCCGCGGCTTGAGAAGGTGCTGGTCGCCCGGCCGATAATCGGGAATCGGATGCTGGAACGAGCCGAGCACCGCGGCCCAAAGTTCCATGCGATCCAGATCCTCGCGCAAGTGTTCGAGCGATTCGATCAGATTGCGAACAATGATGTCTTCGGCCGGTTCCGGCATTGCCTTGACGCCTCTGTCCGATACCGGACATGTCCTCCTCCGTAGGAGTTAAGAGGCTTCTCGCAGTCTGGTTCCCCGGGGGCCAAGCGGTCGCAATTGCAAATCGCCGCGAGGAGGTGGAACGATTCGGCACGAAAATCTTTATGGGCCTTCCGGTTTCGACTGTAGACGTCCGGAACTCACGCCGACCGTAAGGGCGTTGTCGCCGAGTTCGGCAAACAGCGCCGGATCGGCTCCGGTCATCCAGACCTGACTGCCGAGTTGCGCCAGCTCGTCGTGCAGCGCGGCGCGGCGCGACGGATCGAGATGGGCGACGACTTCGTCGAGCAGAAGCAGCGGGGCGTGTCCGGTCATCGCGGCAATCAATCCGGCATGCGCCAGCACCAGCCCGATGAGCAGCGCCTTCTGCTCGCCGGTCGAGGCGGCGGCGGCGGCGATGTCCTTGGCGGCATAAACGACTTTGAGGTCGGTCAGATGCGGACCGTCGAGCGTTCGTCCCGCCGCCGCGTCGCGGGCGCGATTATCGCGCAGCACCGCGCGATAGCGTTCCTCGATCTGCCCGGCGGGATGGTCGGGGATGAGCGCTTCCATCCAGCCGACGAGCGAAATCTTCGCCGCCGGGAAGGCCGACTGCCTGCGATCGCCGAGCACGGCGTCGAGCCGGCGCACCGTCTCCACCCGCAGCCCGGCGACGGCGACGGCGAGTTCGGCGGTCTCGTGTTCGACCGCATCGAGCCAATGCGCATCAGGCTGCGGGTCCGCCAACAGCCGGTTGCGCGAGCGCAGCGACCGTTCCAGCGCGTTGACCCGGCTGCCATGCTCGGCATCGACGGCGAGCGTAAGCCGGTCGACAAAGCGCCGCCGCTCGGACGGCACGCCGCTAAACAAGGCGTCCATCGCCGGAACGAGCCAGACCACGCGCAGATGATCGGCAAAGGCCGCGGCCGAAGCGACCGGTTCGCGGTCGATCCGGCATTTGCGCGCGACCGCCGAGCCGTCGTCGAGCGGCCGTTCGATGCCGGTGCCCAAAGTGGCGAGCCCCAGCGCGCCCTCGATCTCGGCCGCGACCGCCCACGAGCCGTCGCCCTCGCTGAACGCGACCTCGTCGAGCGCGGCGCGGCGTAGACCGCGGCCGGGAGCGAGCAACG
Source organism: uncultured Alphaproteobacteria bacterium (assembly GCA_963729335.1). Lineage (GTDB taxonomy): Bacteria > Pseudomonadota > Alphaproteobacteria > Rhizobiales > Xanthobacteraceae > BOG-931. The sequence goes on along the minus strand of CAVSNN010000006.1, from coordinate 322,507 downwards.
AGATGGCTTCGATCAGATTGGTCTTGCCGGCGCCGTTCGGCCCGAAGAGCACGATAGTTTTCGCCGCGGCCTCAAGCGACGCCGTGTAGTAGTTGCGGAAATTGCTGAGCGTGAGTTTCAGAATCATCAGGGATCAGCAATCAGGGATCAGGACGGTTCCGATACCTGATCCCTGATACCCGATCCCTGTCAAACTCGCATCGGCATCAGCACATAGAGCGCGCCGCGCGCCTCCTTGTCCTGGATCAGCGTCGGCGAGCCGGGATCGGCGAGTTTAAGCACGGCGGCCTCGCCCTCGACCTGTGCGGCGATGTCGAGGAGGTAGCGCGAGTTAAATCCGATATCGATCGGATCGGCTTGGTATTCGACTTCGAGTTCCTCGGTGGCGCTGCCGGAATCCGGATTGGTGACGGACAACAGCAGCCGGCCGGCGGTAATCGACAATTTGACGGCGCGGCCGCGCTCGCTCGATACCGTCGAGACGCGATCGACCGCCGCCTCGAATTCCTTCTTGTCGACGGTGAGCTCCTTGTCGTTGGCGAGCGGGATGACGCGGCTGTAATCGGGAAACGTGCCGTCGATCAGCTTCGAGGTCAGAATCGTCTGGCCGACGGTAAAGCGGATTTTGCCGGGCGAGAGTTCGATCCCGACTTCGGCTTCGGCATCCTCCAGGAGGCGCTGCACCTCGCCGACCGTCTTGCGCGGCACGATGATGCCCGGCATGCCGGCGGCGCCCGTCGGCAGCTCGATTTCCATTTGGGCCAGGCGATGGCCGTCGGTCGCCACCGCGCGCAAGGTCGCCGCCTTGGCCGTGCCGGCGGCGTGCAAATAGATGCCGTTGAGGTAGTAGCGCGTCTCCTCGGTCGAGATGGCGAACTGGGTCTTGTCGATGAGCCGCTTTAATTCGGCGGCCTGCAGGGTGAACTTGTGCGTCATCTCGCCCGGCGCGAGATCGGGAAAATCGCTCTCCGGCAGCGTCTGCAGCGTAAACCGCGAGCGGCCGGCGCGGATCGACAGCGCGGCGCGGTCGCCCGAGGATTCCAGGATAATCTGCGCCCCTTCCGGCAGCTTGCGCACGATGTCGAAGAACATGTGCGCGGGGACGGTGGTCGCGCCGCCGGGGCCGACTTCGGCGGCGATCGCATCGGTCACTTCGACGTCGAGGTCGGTCGCTTTCAGCGCCAGCTTGGCGCGATCGGCCTGCAACAGCACATTGGCAAGAATGGGAATGGTATTGCGGCGCTCGACCACGCGATGGACGTGGCCCAGCGATTTCAGCAATTCCGAACGTTCTACCGTGACTTTCATCGCGAAAACCGTTGTCAGGCGGATAACCGAACGGGCGGACGACAAAAGTGGCGCGCCGCGGCGGTTTCGGCAAGGCCGGAGCGTCTCCGAGCCCGGCCTTTTCCCGACCTTTTCGCAAGCGGCGCGGAACCGCTCTCGGGGGAGGATCAATCCTGGAGCTGGCGTTTGAGGCCTTCGATCTCCTCCGCGAGCGCGCTGTCGTTGCCGGCCAGATTTTCGATCTTGCGCACCGCGTGCAGCACGGTGGTGTGGTCGCGCCCGCCGAAACGGCGGCCGATCTCGGGCAGCGAACGCAGCGTCAGCACCTTCGCCAGGTACATCGCCACCTGGCGCGGCCGCACCACGTTGGCGGTGCGCCGCGACGACAACAGATCGGAGCGGCTGACATTGTACTGGCGCGCCACGATGCGCTGGATGTCCTCGATCCGCACCCGTTTCGGCTCGGCCGGCCGGATCAAGTCGCGCATTTCGCGCTCGGCCATTTCCAGCGTGACCGGCTGGCCGCTGAGCTTGTTGTGGGCGAGCAGGCGATTGACCGCGCCTTCGAGGTCGCGGCCGTTATGGGTGACCGATTTGGCGATGAAGACCAAGACCGGCGCCGGGACCTCGAAGCCGGGATGATGAGCGCGCGCGGCGTCGATCCGGCTCTTCAGGATTTCGAGCCGCAATTCCTCGCCCAGCGAGCCGATTTCCACCACCAGGCCGCCGGCGAGCCGGGAACGGACGCGGTCGTCGAGACTTTCAAGATCGGCCGGCGGCCGGTCGCTGGCGATCACCACCTGCCGGCCGGCGTCGATCAGCGCGTTAAGCGTGTGGCAGAACTCGGCCTGGGTCGAGCGGCCCTGCAGGAACTGCATGTCGTCGATCACCAGCACGTCGATGGCGCGCACCGCCTCCTTGAACGCCAGCGTGGTTTGCGTGCGCAGCGCCGAGACGAAACCGTACATAAATCGCTCGGCGGTCAGATACAGCATTTTACGGTCGCCGCCGCCGTTGCCGGCCCAGGTGATGGCCTGCAACAGATGGGTTTTGCCGAGGCCGACGGCGGCGTGGGTATAGAGCGGGTTGAACATCAGCGGCTCGCCGCGCCGGCTGGTTGCGACCTGTTTTGCCGCGGCATGGGCGAGCGTGTTGGAGCGGCCGACGATGAAAGTCTCGAAGGTCAGCCGCGGATCGAGCGGCGAGCCGCCGAGCGCCTCGTGCACGGTCATGAACGGCACGCTGGCGCGCATGTCGGCATTGCCCGCCATGGCGTCGCGCACCTCGCGCAGCGGCGTCTGCGGTTCCGGCGCCTTGGGCTTGGCCATGGGCAATTTGATGGTCGCCGAGCGAACGCTCAATTCCAGGCGGGTGACCTCTGGCTCTTCCTCCTGCCACTTGGCCAGCACGCGCTCGCTGTAATGGGACTGGATCCAGTTGCGCAGGAACCGCGTCGGCACCGACAGCCGCAGGACGCCCTGATCCACGGTTTCAAGTTCCATGCGCCCGAACCAGCTGGAGAACACATCCTCGCCGAGTTCGGAACGCAACCGTTCCTTGATCCGTCGCCAGCGCTCCTGATCCGTGTTTGCCATTTCGGTCTGCTTTTCCGTCGGAGGAGATTTGCCGGGCGGGCCGGGCGTGGGTCGATCCCACGAGGCCCGACATCGCCGAGACGCAACTCACTGATCGAGGGTGGTATCGGCCGCGTACCCAATTGCAGCGGCGAACGCGGACGCCGACCAAGGGAGAATTACGCTCAGCCGCTGGATGCGGCTCTGGGCCGAAACACAGCGGGCCATGTAACGCTCGCGACCGACCGCACATTATGGATTGTCGTCATCATGCCCCCCATTTCCATCGCTCCCGGTTCGATGGTTGTCGCCGCGAATTGTGCAACGCGGCCGCAAAACCGTATTTGCCCATTCCGACCGCAGCGCCGGGCGCTGGACCCGCAAAACTCCCCGCCACGACAAGGTCGCAATGTCACGCCACAGGACACAGCTTTCCCGCACCCATTCTTCGATGGGTTACCGCCAGACCGATTTTTGAAGACCTTCGGAACGGAAGGGAATTAAACGGTAGCACGCGATTTGCGGCCCGCAACCGCAAAAAACCGCGACAACATTGGACTTTCACAAGCACGCGCGGCAAGCCGATAACGCGCTCAAGCGATTGCGCGCCACCAAAGTATTGAGTCAATTTGACGATTTCATATTTCTGCAATATGCGACACGCACCGGAAGCGGCATAATTTTGCAGCTGGAACAAATAAAACTGCGCGCGGCGGAATCCCGGAGATTCTCAAGTCCGAGCATCTTGTTCGCAATAACCCGTTCATGGTCAATCAATTCTTCTGCACAATTTGAAGGGTAGCCTTCGCGGCATGCGCGCGGAGCAAATAAAAGCCACCGCCATGCAGCGGCAAAAAACGCCGTGGACGACGGTCGGCAATTTTACGCCCCGCCATGACAATAATGTAACAGTTTGATGGTAATGCACAATTTTGACGGTATCGATCCGCTCGGCGGGCCGATCGAGCCGCGCGAAATTGCCGAAAAATTTATTTTTTGTCGAGCTTGGCGATGCGGTGCGCCAGCCGCGAAACTTTTCGGCGGGCGGCATTGCGGTGAACGATGCCCTTTTGCGCCGCGCGAATGAGCGCGGGCTCGGCTTCCGCCATGGCGGCAAGCGCTCGCGACCGGTCGCCGGCGGCCAGTGCTTCCTCGACCTGACGCATGGCCGAGCGCACGCGCGAGCGCCGCGATTTATTGACGACGGTGCGGCGCGCGATCTGGCGGGCGGCCTTCTTGGCGGACTTGGTATTGGCCATGGACGGTTGGACACGGACTGTCGTGAACGAGAGCGGGGCTTATAGGGGCGTGCGGCGGCATCGTCAACGCGGCCCGGAGCGCTAGGCCACGCGTTTGGCGCGGACCGCATCGTAGCCGGCGATCACGGCGGCGCGGTCGGCCGCCGGGAACGCCGATAGCGGCGGCTCGACGCGCGCCCATTGCGGGCTCGCCGTGGATATGGGCGAGCAGCGCCTTCACGCCGGGCACCAGCGGCTTGCCGTCGAACAGTTTGCGGATCGCGACCGCCTCGCCCAGCGCCGCGGCATCGCCGGAGCGATAGGCGCGCGCGCAGAGATCGGCATTGAGATTGGCGGTCGCCGAAATGCAGCCGGCAAACGGGCCGGAACGCGCCTCCGGCAGCGCCGCTTCGGTCGAGGGAAAGACCTTAAAGCGCGGCAGGATGCTTGCGGCTTCGCGGGCATAGACCATGTCGCCGGAGGAATCCTTCAGGCCGACGATGCGTTCGCCGAAGCCATCGAGCAGGCGGCGGATCAGCGCGACATGCCAGTGCAGGCCCGATTGCGCCGGGAAATGATAGAGATAGATCGGAATCGGCCGCGCCGCGGTCGCCGCCAGGATCGCGTCGATATCGGCGACCAGCCCGTCGTCGTGCACGCCCTTGTAATAAAACGGCGGCAGCACCAGCGCGCCGGCAAAACCGAGTTCGGCGGCGTGCCTGGTCAGCGCGATGGCATCGGCCAGCGCGGCAGCGCCGGTGCCGACCATCATCCGGTCGAGCGGCAAGCCGCTTGTCGCGTAAGCGCTCATCACGCGCTTGCGCTGATCCAGCGAGAACGAAGTCGCTTCGCCGGTGGTGCCGAGCACATTGAGCCCGTCGCAGCCGTTATCGAGGAGGAAGCGCGCCAATGCGGTCGAGCGCGCAGCAATCCGGCTCGCCCTTCTCGTCGACCGCGGTCGCGATCGCGGCGATCACGCCGTGGAGTGGTTTCGTCATGGTCGGTGCCATGGTTTGCGCAACCTGGTTTGCGCAACCTGGCTCGCGCAACCCGCCGGCGCCGCTTGCGCCAGGCGCGATCCAGTAAAGCATGACGCGGCGATGTTCAATCGAGCGGGCAATTGCGATGACGGAGAGCTTCGACGTCATCATTGTCGGCGCCGGCGCGGCCGGCTGCGTGCTGGCGAACCGGCTGTCGGCGCGTTCGGCGACGCGCGTGCTCGTACTCGAAGCCGGCCGCGACTTTGCCGCCGGGCACCGAGCCCGCCGACGTGCTCGATTCCTATCCGCGGTCCTATTACAACGACGCCTATTTCTGGCCCGAGCTGAAGGTGCACTGGCGGCGCAAAGACAATTCGCCGCCGGTCGGATTTTCCCAAGGCCGCGTCATCGGCGGCGGCTCGACCGTGATGGGCATGGTCGCCTATCGCGGCACGCCCGACGATTATGCCGAATGGCAAGCGCTCGGCGCCGCCGGCTGGGGCTGGGACGATGTGCTGCCCTATTACCGTAAGCTCGAAAGCGATCTCGATTTCGGCGGCGCACTGCATGGCAAAACCGGGCCGGTGCCGATCCGCCGCACCAAGGCGGCAGATTGGGCGCCGCTGGCCAAGGCGGTGCATGCTTTTGCGCAGGACCGGCAGATTCCGTTTATCGCCGACATGAATGCCGACTTTCGCGACGGCTATGGCGCGGTGCCGATGAGCAACTGGCCGCGAAAGCGCGCCTCGGCGGCGATCTGCTATCTCGATGCCGATGTGCGCCGCCGCGGCAATCTGCGCATCGTCGCCGACGCCACGGTCACCGGCCTTTTGTTCGAGGGCCGCCGGGCGACCGGTGTTACCGCCACGATCGGCGGCGAGAACAAGGAATTTTACGGCCGCGAAATCATCGTTGCGCTCGGCGGCATCCATTCGCCGGCATTTTTGCATGCGCGCCGGGCTTGGGCCGGCGCGCGGCGCTGCGCGACCTCGGTATCGAGGTGCGCGCCGACCTGCCGGGCGTCGGCGAAAACCTCTCCAATCACGCCATCATCTTCATCGGCCTGTTGCAAAAGCGCGGCGACGCGGCAATCGCCAAACATCCGGCCGCATCCGATGACGGCGTTCCGCTATTCCTCCGGCCTGCCCGGCGCGCCGCCGGCCGACATGTATCTTAATGTGCAGTGCAAAACGTCGTGGAGCCCGCTCGGCCACCAGGTCGCCAATCTGGCGCCGTCGCTGCTCAAGCCGATGGCGCGCGGCCGCGTGTCGCTGATCGCGGCCGATCCGGCGCGCCTATCCGCGCGTCGAGTTCAATTTCACCGGCCACGAGCTCGACCTGCAAGCGCTTCATGCAAGGCTTTCGCCGCTGCGTCGAAATTCTCGCGCACGATGCGGTGCGGGCGATGACGCGGCTGACCTTTCCGGTGAAATTCAACGACCGGCTGCGGCGGCTCAACCGCATCACGCCGGCGAACAAGGTCAAGAGCGCGGCGCATCGCCGCCCTCATCGATGCCGTGCCGGCGCTCGCCGGTCCGATCTTTGCGACGCTCGCCGACCGCCGCGTCGATCTCGCCGCGCTGGTCGAGGACGACGAGGCGCTGGCCGATCATATCCGCGACAATGTCGCCGGCACGTTCCATCCGGTCGGCACCTGCCGCATGGGCGCGGCCGGACGATCGCAACGCGGTGACCGATCCGGCCGGCCGCGTTCGCGGCTTGCGGGCTTGCGCGTGATCGACGCCTCGATCATGCCGACCGTGCCGCGCGGCAACACCAATATTCCGACCATCATGGTCGCGGAAAAGCTTGCCGCCGAGATGCTGCGAACGTAGGGGCAAATCCCTTGTGGGTGCCCTCAGGCCTCTTGTGGATGTGCCAAGCGGCCCCGCGGGCGGCCACGAGGACCGCCCCTACGGCACGCTGACGTAAATCTGGCCGTCGCGAACGGCGACCGGCACCGGGGTGAGCCGCACCGAGGGGTCGCCGGGATGGCAACCGGTCGCCAGATCGAACTCGTAGCCGTGCCAGGGGCAGACGATGTGGCGCTGCTTGCCGAAGCGCAGCCCGCGCTCTTCTTGTCGGGCGTGATCACTTCCTCGACCTGATTGAAAATCTTGCCCTGGCAGACCGGGCCGCCGGCATGCGGACAGACGTTCTCATAGGCCAGCACCTTGCTGCCGGCGCGGAAAATGCCGACCTCGATATTGTCCAGGGCGAAAACCCGATAATCTCCGTCGGCAATATCGGTCAGCTTGCCAACCGCAATTTCTTCCATCGCTGTTTTCCCCTGGTTCCTTTTCGATTCAATCCGGCGGGCGATGAAACCAGATCGCCACGTCGAACATATTGAGGTCGGCGGCGCGGATCAGGCCGCAGGCGGTCACCACCGTCTCGGTCGCGGTCACCGTGCCCGGCGCGAACGGCGCCACGTCATGGCCGCGCCGCTCCACCTTGGCGGCATAGACCTTCACCGCGGCGGTCAGAACCTGCTGCAGCCTATGATCGGAGATCGCGTCGGGCTCGCCGCGCTTGAGCGCATCGCGCGCGGCGGCGCAGAAATCCGCCGCTTGCCGCGCGCGCGCCGGCCTTGCGGCGTGGCTTGCCGGCGCGCTTGGCCTGCTTTCATGTTTGCGCAACCGCCGCTCACGCCGTGACCGGCAGCGCGAACCGCCGGCGCCTTCTTCGCCTCGGCCGCGCCAGCTTGTGCTTTGGCACTTCGAGGTTGAACAGCCGCGCCGCGTTGAGCCCGAGAATATTGCGCTTGGCCTGCTCGTTGAGGAACGGCAGCGAGGTGATCGAGTTCGGCAGGTCGAAGTCCCAATGCGGCCAGTCCGAGGCGAACAGCAGCTGGGTGTCGGCCTTGATCGCGTCGAACGTCGCTTCGGTGAGCTTCATGTTGGAGCGTTCCAGCGGCTGGCTGGTGAAATACATGTCGGCGATGTATTCGCTCGGCCGACGCTTGAGCAGCGGCGCCTCCGAGGACCGCATCATGTATTCGGAGTCGAGCCGCTGCATCAGGAACGGCACCCAGGCGAGCCCGCTCTCGATCCACAGCACTTTGAGCTTCGGGAAACGCTCCGGCAGTCCGTTGATGATCCAGTTCGTGAGATGAATGATGTTGTAATAGACGAACGAGATCGAGTGCATGGAGATGAAGCGGTTGCACTGCTGCATCGACTGGTCGCCCCAGTGAAAGCCGGAATGGAAGGCGAGCGGCTTTCCGGTCGCCTGGATGGCGGAATAAAGCGGCATATAGCTGTCGTGATTGACGGCGCGAAAGCGCGTCGAGGTCACCGAATAGCCGATCACGCCGGGCGTATTGGCATAGTTCTCGACCGTCTTCAGGCTTTCCTCGGGATGATTGAACGGCAGGTAGAGCATCGCCTTGATGCGCGGGTCCTGCGGCAGGATTTCCTCGGTCAGCCATTTATTGAAGGCGTTGCCGATCACGACCTCCATCTCGACCTGCGGATGCATGCCGAGCACCAGCATCGGGGTGGGGAACACCACCATGTAATCGATGCCCAGCGATGTCATGGCGCGCTGCACCAGCGTCACCTGGGCGTGGCTGCCGCCCTCCGGCACCGCTTCGGCGAGGCGCTGCTGGTGCGGGATGCGGCCGAACACGTCCTGGTGCAAAAATCCCGGCGTCGCATTGATCAGGCCCGGCGCCGGACCGCGATCCTTGAACGCGCGCGCCATCTGCCGGTAGACGTCGCTGTCCATGCGGTCGATGACTTCCGACCAGAACGCGGTCTCGGTGACATGGGCATCGACGTCGACGATGAAATAATCGTCGGGCCGGGCTTCCTTGCGCGGCATGGGCGAGGATGTCGCGGGTGTCGGTATGGGTCGTGATCTTCGGCAGTTCGCTGATCGGCGGCTTGTTCTTGCGGCTTCCGTTCTTGCCGTTTTTGCCGTTGCGCGGCGTCTTATCCAGCATCGGTTTTCTCCACGTCCGGAGCGAGTCGAGCTTGCCCACGTCGTTGCAAACTATCAGTTTTGGCGCGACGGCTCCAGATCGAAGTTGGCGCTTTTGCGCTGGCTCCCCTGACCTGCCATGCCCGCCGGGGCGGCGGACCGCCGCCGCGGCTGCGGCCATTGCTGAGCGAGGCGGCATGGCGTTAACGTGCCGCGATGAAACTTACCGCCGTTCGACTATGCCTGCCCAACCAGCATTGCCGAAGCCGTCGCGCTTCTCGCCGCCGCATGACGGCGAGGCAAAACCGCTCGCCGGCGGCCAGAGCCTGGTGCCGATGCTGGCGTTTCGCGTTGCCGCGCCGGCGCTCCTGATCGATCTGCGAAAGTTGCCGAGCTGCGGCAGATCGAGATCGGCAATGACGGCATCACGCTCGGCGCCATGGTGCGCTGGCGCGATATTCTCGACGACGCCCGGCTTGCCGCGGCGCATCCGCTTCTGGTCGCGGCGGTTACCCATGTCGCGCATTATCAGATCCGCAATCGCGGCACGGTCGGCGGCAGCCTGGCGCATGCCGATCCCGCCGCCGAACTGCCGGGCATCGCCGTGACCTGCGAGGCCAAGATTGTCGCCCTCGGCACGGCCGGCACGCGCGTCATCGCCGCGGCCGACTTTTTCCGGGGACCTTTGCTGACCGCGCTCAAACCCGACGAGATCGTCACCGCAATCCGCTTTCCGGCATGGCCGGCACAGCGCCGCTTCGGTTTTGCCGAATTCGCCCGCCGCCGCGGCGATTTTGCGCTGGCGGCTGCGGCCTTGTTTTACGATCAAGCCGGCGGCAAAGCGGCCAACGCCCATGTCGGCGCCGTCGGCATCGCCGACCGGCCGCTGCGGCTCACGGCGGTCGAGCAGGTCGTCAATGGCAACACGATCGACGAAACGACGATCGCCAAGGCCGAAGCCGCGGCGTCGGCCGCGGTCGATCCGCCCGACGACATTCATGCCGGCGGCGCCTATCGCAAAGCGCTGATCGGCGTCATGGTCGAGCGTGCGTTGCGCAGTGCAATGGCGTAAACTCGCTCCCAATGCCTCTGACAGGAGTGGACTTCATGAGCGCCGCCCGGCATCCGCGCCCGAAAGAACTCGAAGGCGTCCCCCTCGAAGAAATTATCAACAAATATGTCGGCCGCTTTCGGGATAAAAAGCCCGATTGGGCCGCGTTTGCCGATTCCAAGATCGAAGGCTTCAAGCGCGCCCAGCACCGTTTTATCGGCGCCGGCGGCTCCGGCAAGCACGACGATCCGACGATCATCCCGCCCGGCAATTTCACGCTGTCGATCGTCTATTGCGAGCCCGGCCAGGGCAACGCCGCGCACACCCATGAGGTCGAGGAGTGCTTTTTCGTGCTGCAAGGCTTTCTCGACGTCTTCGTCGAGGACGAGAGCGGCAATCGGCTGACCACGCGGCTCGGCCCGTGGGAATGCATCTGTTGTCCGGCCGGCGTCATCCACGGCTTCCACAACGACTCGCTCGCAGCCGGTCTATTTCCAGGTGATGCTCGGCCGCGGCAAGCCGGAGACCATGGGCTATGCCGACGACGAGCTTTCAAGCGCAAGGACGCGCATCTGAAGGCCGTGTAGGTGGCGGACGCCGCAACAGCCCGCATCGCCGCGCTCGCGGCCCTGCTGCTATGGCCGCTGGCCACGCCCGCCGCCGCGGCCGATCCGAGCTTTCCCTGCACTGGCGCGATCAAGCCCACCGAGACCGTCATTTGCTCGGACGACGGTCTGGCGGCGCTCGATCGCGCGGTCGCCACCGCATACAGATATAAATTCGACGGCCTGCCGGTTGAATCCGCCGATGCGCTGGACGAGTTGGTCAAGTCGCTCGTCATCACGCAAAAGGCATGGCTCGCCCATCGCAACAGTTGCGGCACCGACTGGGGCTGCATCTACAAAGCCTATGCCTTTCGCAAAGCTGCGCTCCTGGCCGGGCCCGAGGCCAGGGCCGTGCCGTGTCGCGATATCGTCGGCGCCGAACAGGCCGCGATTTACGTCAAGGACTGCATCGCGGTGGCCACGGAGACGCACCCGCCCTGTAATGCAGACAATTCCTGCGAGCTGATCGTCTCGCACAATATTTTCCGATGTAACGGTCTCGGCGATGGCGCGCCGAAATTCTGCGCGGCCTATACCAGACCCTAGCTTGCCTTAGCCGAACGTCGGCACGAAGAGCTTCTCGATTGGAACGGGTTCCGCGATCAGGCCCTGCTCGGCCATGTAGGTCACCAGCGCCTGCAAGGTCGGGCGGTTCGGCTCGACCCCGTAGGGCCAGCAATCGCCGCCGAACAATTCGTCGATCTCCTCGATGTCGTCGGGCAGCCACGGCAGCATGTAGCGCAGCGTGCCGGAAAACCGCATTTTCCGCGACGCGTGGTCCTTGGCGGCGCAGAACGCGTTGAACAGGCTCGTCGCCACGAACGGATGCCGCTCGTAAATGTCGTTGCGGATCACGATCAGATGCATGATCGGGAAAATGCCGGTGCGGCGGAAATAGTCCTTCTCGCGGGCGCGATAATCGGGGAACAGCCGCACCACGTCGGGATGGCGCTTGAGCGCGCGCGGCAGGTTCGAGCCGACGATGGCGTGGATTTCGCCCGCTTCGAGAAGGTCGCTCAGCGATTTGCCGCTCCGGTTCGGCATGATATTGACCGGCTTGACGAGCGGCATCACCGCCGGATTGCCGTAGCCGCCGGGCTCGTTGACCGCGCCCTGCACCCATTCGATGGCCGAGAGGTCGACGCCGAGATCGTGCTGCATCAGGCCGCGGATGAAGATCGCGGCTGTCTGGGTATAGAGCGGCACGCCGATGCGCTTGCCGGCAAGCTCGTGCGCCGACGTGACGAACTTGCGGTTGACCGCGATAAAGCCGTGGCGAAACACCCGCGAGGCGAATACCGGCAAGGCGACGAACGGCAATTTCCTCGCGGCAAAGCGGCTGACGAATTCGGACGCCGACATTTCGCAGGCGTCGAATTCCAGCCGGTTCGACATCCGGTCGAAAATCTCGCGCGGGTTGTCGATGGCGAGAAAATTCAGCTCGACGCCGTCGGGTTTGACCTCGCCGGTGTACAGCGCTTGCATGCGGTCGTAGAGGCCGCAGGCAAAGGTGAGGGGCAAGCCGGGCATTGCGGCTTACGACCGTGCAAATTCGCAACCGGCGGCGGCGCGATGCCGCAACCTCACTTCAGCTGCTTCGCCGCCGCCTTGACGATGCTGAGGTCGGTATACTTGTTGACGTTGAATTTCGATTTGACGAAGCCGAGGTCGGCCGTAAGGTCGACGTTTTTCTGTAGCGCGGCGAGGTCCGGCAGCATGTCGGGATTGTGATAGACGTCCCGCTTGGTGTAGATCCAGTCGAAGATATTGGCGGGGCGCTTGAGCAGCTCCGCATAAATCTGCATCGCCGCATCGTGGTTCTTGGGATCGAGATACCAGTGCACGATGCGCAGCGTGTCCTCGAAGAAATCCGTCAGGGCGGCGCGATTCGCGTCCAGGAACGGCTTGCGCGCGACCCACACGATCATGTCGGTGACGCCGATCGCCTCTTTCTGCGTGAACAGATCGCGGCCGATCGCGCGCAGTGCGGGGTTATAGGAGAACGGCAGCACGGCGGGAATGAGCGCGACTTTCTTCTCCGCCAGCATCGCCTGCATCGCCGGGAACGGTGCCTCGATGATGGTGTAGTCGCGGTTGGCTTCGAGCCCGTGCTTGCGCAGCATGGCCCGCGAGGCGACGTCGACCGCGCTGCCCTCGGCGTTGGTGGCGACCACCTGGCCCTTGAGGTCCTCGACCTTTTGGATCGGGCCGTCCTTGAGCACCATGTATTCCTGCGAATAATAGCCTTCGACGCCATCCTGGAACTCGTCGGCGACGATGCGCAGGTCGCTCAGACCCGCGTTTTCGATGGCGATGCCGAGCGTCGAATAAGCGAGGTTGGCGATGTCCACCTGATTGGCGGCGAGCGCCGTAACCATCGGCGGCGTTCCGGCAAAATGGATCGGGTCGACCACATAGGACTTGCCGTAATGCGTGGCGAGATCCTTCTTTTGCAGCCAGATCGAGGCCCAGTTGCCCGGCGCCACCCAGCCTAGCGTGATGTTCAGCGGGTCCGCATGGGCGAGGCCCACGCCGAGCAAAAGCGCGGCAACAAGCGCCGCCAGTCCAATTCTTCCACGCATTGCGTCCTCCCAGTTTCGCTATGGGCCGGCCGGTGTCCGGTGTCTTCGGCCCGATGCTCGACCGATTGTGGGCGCAAAAAGCGATATTGCGCAAGGCTGTAGCTTGCCGCACCCTGCGGCGGTCAGGAACGCTCGGCGGTCTCCTGGTGCCACACCAACAGCCGCTGGCGGATCAACGCCATCGCCTTCATCAAGATATAGCCGACGATTGCGATTTCGAGGATGCCGGCGAACACGCCGCGCGACTCGGCAAAGCGCGACGCGGTCATCATGGCGCCGCCCAGCCCGTAACCGCCCATCGCCATCTCGGCCACGATCTCGACGATCAGCGCGATCGGCAGCGCGACCTGCAGGCCGGTCAGAATTTGCGGCAGCGCCGCGGGCAGCACGATCTGCCACATCAGTTCGCGATTGTTCGCACCCATATTGCGGGCCGACCAAATAAGCTCCTTCTCCACGCTGGCAATGCCGGCCAGCGTCGCCGTCACCACCGGAAAGATCGCGTCGAACACCACGATGGCGATCTTGGAGACATCGTAAACGCCAAGCCACAAGATGATGATCGGCAGGAACGCGATTTTGGGCATCGGAAAGCCGACCGAAATGATCGGATCGAAGAACCAGTGGACGATCCGGCTGCGCGACATCGAGGCGCCGAGCGCGATGCCGCCGACCATGGCGATGACAAAACCGATCATGGACCGGTACATCGTCTGTTCGAGATTGATCCACAAAACGCCGGAGGCGGCGTCGTCATAGATGCGCTCGACGACCGAGGTGAACGTCGGCAGCATGAACGGCGTCACCCGGCCGCTGCGGGCAAGCACCTCCCAGAAGACGAACAGCAGCAGGATCGAGAACGTGCCCGCCCCGAGCCGGAAGACGGCATCGAGGCGCATTGCCGGGTCGCGCGCAAGATCGCACGGCTCGGCCGCAAGTGCCGCTTGGTCTTCTACTCGCGCCATCGCAGCAACCATTGCATGAGAAGCTGATAGAGCCGGTCCGCGGCAAAGCCGAGGAAGGCGACGGTGAGCACGACCGCATACATTGCGGCGTAGGAACCAATGGACCCGAGATAGCCGATCAGATAGCCAAACCCTTGCTGCGCTTCGATCAGCTCCGAAGCCACCAGCAGGATGAAGGCCAACGCCAGCGCCGTGCGGATGCCGTTGAGCAATTCCGGCAGCGCGCTCGGCACCACCACATCCCACATCAGGCGCAGCCGGTTCGCGCCCATGCTGCGCGCCGACCAGAGCAATGCGTGATCGGCGCCGCGGGCGCCGTTATAGGCGCCGATGGTGACCGGGATCATGCAGCCGAGGAAGATAAGCAGGATTTTGGAGCTGTCGCCGAAGCCGAGCCAGATCACCGTCACCGGAATCAGCGCCGATTTCGGCAGCGGGTAGAACAGCTCGACCAGCGGATTGAGGAACACGTCCAAAAGCCGCCAGCGCGCCATGCAGATGCCCAAGCCGCCGCCGACGACGACGGCGAAGAACAGGCCGGCGGACCCGCGATACAACGACGACGCGCCGTTATTGATGAGTTCGCCGTCGCGGAGGAGATCGAACCAGGCCGCCGCGACCTGGCTCAAGGGCGGCAAAGCCAGGCTGTCGACAATATTGAGCCGCGCCGCCAGCTCCCAGGCCAGTGCGAGCAGCAGGAGCGGCAGATAGCGAAAGGCGCCTTGGGCTACACTCTGCATCAGCCGGCCTTGCCCTCCTGGACCTCTTGGGCCTTGATCGCCTCGTCGCGCACCAGATTCCATATTTCGTCGGTCTTTTCCACGAATTCCTTGCTGCGCAAGATACCCGGATCGCGATGGTCGAATTTGGTATCGACGATTTTCTTGATGCGCCCCGGCCGCGCCGACATCACCGCCACGCGCTCGGCAAGATAGACCGCCTCTTGCACGTCGTGGGTGACGAAAATCACGGTCTTGGGCGTGCGCTTCCAGATGTTGAGGAGTTCGGTCTGCATCAGGTGGCGCGTCTGCGCGTCGAGCGCGCCGAACGGCTCGTCCATCAACAGAATGCTGGGATCGAAAGCGAGCGTGCGGGCGATCGCGGTGCGCTGCTTCATGCCGCCGGACAGTTGCGAGGGATAGCTTTCCTCGAAGCCGCGCAATCCCACCATGTCGATGAAGGCCTGCGCCCGCTTTTCGCGCTCGGCGCGCGGCAGGCGCTGGCGCTCCAGGCCGTAAAGAATATTGGCCCGCACCGACTTCCACGGAAACAGCGCAAAATGCTGGAACACGATGCCGCGGTCGGGGCCGGGCGCGCTGACCGGCTTGCCCTCGACCACGATGCGGCCGGACTCGGTCGGCAAAAACCCGCCGACCAGATAGAGCAGCGTGGATTTTCCGCAGCCCGACGGGCCGAGCAGCGCCAGGAACTCGCGCGGGCGCACTTCGAGCGACACATCCGACAGCGCCAGCACGGTCCGCCCGCGCGCCGGGCGATAGGTGTGACTCATCCGCTCGATGACGATCTGGCCTTTGCCGTCCATCTACCCCTACGCATCCCCGGCGCCGGCCCCGGGGCCCCGTTTGCCGCGCACCCTAACCGGAGCGGCGCCACGCACCAAGGCCAACGGAGCCGGGTTTGGCGCGACCGGACCGCGCGTTTGGCAGGATGCCGGAAAAGCGGATATATCTGATTTCATTAAAGCCGAAGGCCGCGGAAGCGCCGATGGAACGCTCGTTCAAGAAGGAAGTGGCCGCGCTGCGGCTGGGCGCCGGCGAGACGTTTCGCGGCGAGGGCATCCTTGCCGTCACTAAGGCGCTCTTGCAATCCGGGGTCAGTTACGTCGGCGGTTATCAGGGCGCGCCGGTCTCGCACCTGCTCGACGTCATGGTCGATGCCGAGGATTTGTTGGCCGATCTCGGCGTGCATGTCGAAACCTGCACCAACGAGGCCGCCGCCGCGGCCATGCTCGGCGCCTCGATCAATTATCCGCTGCGCGGCGCGGTGACCTGGAAATCGATCGTCGGCACCAATGTCGCGGCCGACGCGCTGTCGAACCTCGCCTCGCCCGGCGTCATCGGCGGCGCGCTGATCGTGCTCGGCGAGGATTACGGCGAAGGCGCCAGCGTCATCCAGGAACGCTCTTACGCCTATGCCATGAAATCGTCGATCTGGCTCATCGATCCGCGGCCCGATCTGCCGACCATCGTGCGCATGGTCGAAGAGGGGTTCGAACTGTCCGAGGCGAGCCATGCTCCGGTGATGCTGGATTTGCGGGTGCGCGCCTGCCATGTCACGGGCGAGTTCGCCGCCAAGGACAACAAGCGCGGCGCCTATAGCGGCCGGCATCGCCTCGACGGCCCGCCGCGCTTCGAATACGGCCGGCTTGCCCATCCGCCGGTGATTTTCAGCCAGGAGCGGCTGAAGATCGAGCAGCGCCTGCCGGCGGCGCAGAAATTCATTCGCGAGCGCAAGCTGAACGAGCTCATCCCGGGCGAAGTCGACGACATCGGCATCGTCGTGCTCGGCGGGCTCACCAATGGGCTATTACGCGCGTTGGCGCGGCTCGATCTCGCCGATCTCTACGGCGCCTCGCGGATTCCGATCTATGTGCTCAACGTCGGCTATCCGCTGGTGCCGGACGAGGTGACCGGATTTTGCGCCGGCAAACGCGCCGTGCTGGTCGTCGAGGAGGGCTCGCCCGATTATGTCGAGCAGCAGATCAATGTCGTGCTGCGCGGCGCCGGCAGCGCCACCCGCGTGCTCGGCAAGGGCTGCCTGCCGCAAAGCGGCGACTACACTTCGGAGGTGTTTTTGCGCGGCCTGGCCGCGTTCCTGCGCGACACGCGCCCCGCCGGCATCGATGCCGACGCCGTTGCCGCGCAGGTCGCGGCGATCCTCGCGCACCAGCCGGACGCGGCCGACAGCGTCGGCGACGTTCCGCCGCGGCCGCCGAATTTTTGCACCGGATGCCCGGAGCGGCCGGTGTTCGCCGCCATAAAGCTCGCGCAACGCGAGATCGGGCCGACCCATATCAGCGCCGACATCGGCTGCCATTCGTTCGCGACCTTCGCGCCGTTCTCGCTCGGCAATTCCATTCTCGGCTACGGCATGTCGCTCGCCAGCGCCGCCGCGGTCGGCCCGAACATGACAAAACGATCGATCTCGATCATGGGCGACGGCGGCTTCTGGCACAACGGACTGATTACCGGCGTCGCCTCCAACATGTTCAACAAGGGCGACGGCGTTCTCATCGTCATGCAGAACGGCTACGCCTCGGCCACCGGCCAACAATATCTGCCGTCGAGCGCGTCGAACCGCAGCGGCACGCCGACCGGGATCAGCATCGAGAAGACGCTGCGCTCGCTCGGCGTCAAGTGGCTGCGCACGGTGCGCACTTATAGCGTGGCGAAAATGGCGGCGACGCTGAAAGAGGCGATGCGCACGGCCGAGCGCGGGCTGAAAGTCATCATCGCCGATGGCGAATGCATGCTGGCGCGCCAGCGCCGCATCCGCGCCGAGGATGCCGCCAAGCTCGATCGCGGCGAGCGCGTGGTGAAAACGCGCTACGGCGTTGACGACGATATCTGCACCGGCGATCATTCCTGCATCCGGCTGTCCGGCTGCCCGTCCTTGACGGTCAAGCCCAATCCCGATCCGCTGCGCTCCGATCCGGTGGCAACCGTGATCGAAAGCTGCGTCGGCTGCGGATTATGCGGGGAGGTGGCGCACGCCGCCGTGCTCTGTCCGTCGTTCTACCGCGCCGACGTGGTCAGCAATCCCAATTGGTGGGACCGCACGCTCGCCCGCACGCGCAGGAGCGTCATTGGCTGGCTCGGCGGCGCCGGAGAAACTGCTCCCTCTCGCCAGGGGGGAGACGGAGGGGTGAGGGGGCTCGAACCTATTGGCGAGTCTCGAACCCCCTCACCCCAACCCTCTCCCCTACGGGGCGAGGGGGATCGCTTGAGCGAACCGCAAGGCAATGTACGTCCGCTCACTATCTTGATCGCCGCGCTGGGCGGCGAAGGCGGCGGCGTGCTGACCGATTGGATCGTCGCCGTGGCAGGAAGCCTCGGCTTCCCGGTGCAATCGACCTCGATTCCGGGCGTCGCGCAGCGGACCGGCGCGACCACCTATCACGTCGAGCTGGTGCCGGTGGCGCGGTCGGCGTCCGCACCGCGCCCGATCCTGGCGCTGGCGCCGGGCATCGGCGACGTCGATCTGGTCGTGGCCAGCGAATTGATGGAAGCCGGCCGCGCCATTGCCGGCGGTTTTGTCACACCCGACCGCACCACGACCATTGCCTCCTTGAGCCGGTCCTATCTGGTGGTCGAGAAAATGGCGATGGGCGACGGCCGCTACGACCAGGACCGGCTCATTGCGGCGGTGGAGAAGAATTCGCAGAAAACCCTGCTGCTCGATCTCGAAGCGATCGCGCGCGACGCCGGCGCGATGATCAATGCGGTGATGCTGGGCGCCATCGCCGGCGCCGGCGCGCTGCCGATTCCCGCCGACGCCTTCGAGGCGGCAATCCGCGCCGACGGCAAGGCGGTCGCCGCCAATTTGCGCGGGTTCCGCGCCGGCTTTGACGCCGCGCTCGCCGGTTCGCAACGCCGGGCCGAGCCGGCGAAACGTCATTGCCCGCCGTCCGCATCGCTTGCCGGTCTCGAAAACGCGATCGCCGGCCTGCCGCAGGCGGCGCGCGCATTTGCCGGCGAAGGCGTGCGCCGGCTCGCCGCTTATCAGGATCTCGCTTACGCGCGGCTTTATCTCGACCGGCTGGCGAAGTTTAGCGACGCCGACGCCAGGGCCTCGGCCGAGGGACGGCTGCTCGCCGCTACCGCTCGGCATCTCGCCGTGCGCATGTCCTATGAAGACGTGATCCGGGTGGCGCAGGCCAAGATCGATCCGGCGCGGATTCCTCGCATCGCGCGCGAGCTCGTCGTCAAGCTGGAACAGACCTTTACGGTCACCGAATTTCTCAAGCCCGGCATCGACGAATTGTGCTCGACGCTGCCGCCGTGGCTGGCGCGCCGCATTCTTAAATTGGCCGAGCGCTATCCCGCGCTCGGCCGCGCTCATTACGGCATGGCGGTCAATACCGCGTCGATTTCCGGCTATCTGCGTTTCAAGCTTCTCGCCGGGCTGCGCCGGTTCCGCCGCAAAACCTTCCGCTTCCAGGAGGAGCAACGCGCCATCGAGGCCTGGCTTGCGCTCATCGCGCAAGCCGCACCGCTGTCCGCCGAGCTTGCGATCGAGATCGCCGAATGCGCCCGCCTCATCAAAGGCTATGGCGACACCCACAAGCGCGGGGCCGCCAATTACGGGGCGATCGTCGAACAGGCGATCGGTCCGGCGCTGGCCGGCGCCATGCCGGTGCGCCAAGCGATCGACGCGATCGCCAGCGCGCGGACCGCGGCGCTGGTCGATCCGGACGGCGAAGCGCTGTCGAAATGCCTCGCCGATCTCGCGGCGACGCCGGCTCACGCCATCGCCGCCGAATAGCGCGTAGGATGGGTTGAGCGCAGCGAAACCCATCTGCTTTCTGGGATAACGAGGTGACGGAGGCGATGGGTTTCACTCCGTTCAACCCAGCTTACGGGCCTTTCGCTGGACAATAGAACGTCCCTTCCACCTCGACGATGTCGTCCTGGTTGAGGCGGCTCACTTCGACGATGCTGCGCGGCGGATAGGGCGGCCCGCCCCAAAGCTCCTGCTGAATCGTATTCACCAGCGGCCGATAGCGGTCCATGTCGGTGACATAGACCACGAGCCGCACCGCGTCGCGCAAGCCGCCGCCCGCCGCCGCCGCGACCGTCTTCATGTTGAGGAAGGCCTGGCGGACGCGGGCTTCGGCGCCGTCGACGAGCTTGCCGGTCGCCGGATCGATGCCGCGCATGCCGGCCACGAAGACGAAATCGCCGGCGCGCACGCCGACGCTCCAGGTGCCGGTCGGGGTAATCGCGCCGGGCGGCGCCAGGAACGCGATGTTATCCGGCGGCATGGCAGGGACCTTGATGCAGCGTTGCCGGCGTGGAAGAAGGCAACCGGGTTCGCTTATGACACGCGCAACGCCGAGCCGTTGCGGGCGCGTCGCTGCGCGAAGGCGGCAATGTTCGGGTTCCTGGTTGGCATATTCAAGCTGTTGCTGGCAACGTCGGCGTTCGCCCTGATCGGATGGCTTGGCGTGCGTGACAAGCGCATCGGCGGCGTGCTGCTCACCTTTCCTCTGCTCAACGGCATCGCCATGCTGACCGGCGTCGACCCGCTCGGCATCGCCGGTACCGTCTATCTCGTCGTCATGTGGAACTGCGTGGTGTTTCTTGTCGCGATGTTTCGCTACGAGGCGTTGCCGCCGCTGCCCGCCGGCTTGAGCGACGAGACCAAGATCGTCTTGCGCGTGGTTGTCTGGTGCCTGGCATGGGCCGCCGGCGCGGCAATCCTCGCCTTTTTCCGCGATGCTCTGTCGTTCGCCGGCCGGCTGTTTTCGATCGAGCTTTGCTTCGCCGGATTATATGTCTGGCGCTGCTGGCGGCGGCCGGCGGCGCCGTCGTCGCAGGCCTTCGCCGCCATGTGGCTCAACGGCCGCGGCGTTGTTCGCATCGCCTGCTTCGTGGCTGCCTTCGCGCTCTTGTCCCTGGTCGCTTATGTCGCAAACGACTCGCGCTGGGTGGGTTGGGCGAGCGCGCTGCCGCTGCCCGGCCTGTTCGCCCTCGCCACGCTGACCGTCATGCGAGACCGGCGCGACCTTGTCACGCTCGGCGACACGGTGCTGTTCGGGCCGCTGCTTGTCATTCCCTTCAACTGGCTGTTGGCGCGCGCCATCGTCGCTTTGCGCCTCGCCGACGCCGGCACCTTTGCCGAGATCGGAACCGTGGTGGCGTTTTGGGCGATCGCCGCCTGGCTGGTATTCGCGGTGGTGCCGCGGTTCGGCCGCTGGCGCGATCGGCTCGGCGGCGCAGCGTAGCCGCAACCGCATCCCTGCGCGTCCGGACTACTTGCCGGCCGCCGCCGCTTGGCTATGCTGATCCGGGCGCGGGCGTAGTTCAGTGGTAGAACATCAGCTTCCCAAGCTGAGTGTCGTGGGTTCGATTCCCATCGCCCGCTCAAGCTGCACAATGTCCAGCCAGACATAGGTAACGTACTGGCCGCCGCCGAACGGGTTGTCGTTCAAGGCTGCTCCAGAGCGATATACCAATCGTAGTGCATGAAGCTGACGAGCCAGATGCCGTCGTCGACTTCTTTGATTCCGAGGCGCTGACCGGCCAGCACGGAGGAGATGTTGATCTTCTTGCGATGCAGGCAGATGCGGCCGCAGGCGGTGACGAGGATGTCGCGGTCATGCAGCGGGTAGGCGAGGTCGGGCAGACCGTCGTAGCGCCGCGTTGAAGCCGCATAGAGCTCGACGGGACACTTCATGGCCAGCGCCTCATGCGGCCGTTCGGCGTTGAACTCGTTCAGGAAGGCATCGAAGCGGGCCTGTTGCTGAAGGCTGTTCATGCCTGGCGGCCGCGTGGCTTCCTTCTTGAGGGTGAGGTGCATGCGCTCATGGCGGCCGTTCTGCTGCGGCTTGCCGGGCTTGATGCGTTCGATGGCGATGCCGAGGCGCAGCCACCACACCGAGAGCTTGGAGAGATTGAACAGGGCATTGGGACTGGCGAACGGGACGCCGTTATCGGAGCGGATGGCGAGCGGCAGGCCGCGCTCGCCGAACAGCCGCTGGAAGGCGGTGAAAGCCAGCTCTTCGCGGGTCGATTCCAGGGCCTCGCACAACAAGAGGAAACGCGAGGCGTGGTCGGTGACGGTGAGCGGATAACAGTAGCGGCCGTTGCCGAGCTTGAACTCGCCCTTGAAGTCGGCGCACCACAGATCGTTGGGATTGGCGCCGGCCGACAGCGGCGTTCCGGTGGCGTGCCGGCGCGGCCTGCCGATGCGTTTGACCAAGCCGTGGCGATCGAGCACGGCGTGGATGGTGCTCCTGGCCGGCACGCGCACATCGCCGGCCAGCCGCCGCACCAGGAGCTCGCGGATCTTGCGCGCGCCCCAATGCGGCTTATTGCGTTTGAGCCCGACGATGAGGCTCTCGATCTGGGCCGGCAGCTGGTTGGCATAGCGGACCGGCCGCCGCGACCGGTCGGTGAGCGCCTCGAGCCCATGCTCCCTATAGCGGTCGAAGATTTTGTAGCCGGTTTTGCGCGAAATGCCGAACTCGCGACAGACCTCCGTCATCGCCTCGCCATCCAGAAGCCGTCCGACAAATCGCAGACGTTCGTCCATGACCGAACACTCCTTCCACGGCATCGACACCTCCCGCCCAAAGGCGAAAAGTGTTACCCATGTGTCCGGTACGGTCTGTCACCTATGTCTCAAGCTGCACAAAATGCCCAGCCCCGCGATACCGCACCCGAACGCGACTCGGATGGGAAAACTGGAATTGACCGAAACCGCGTGCCATTATGGCCGCGTCGACAATGCCGGGCTGATGGACTAACTGCTGTTTCGGGGACCGGGGGAGACTTCGGGTTTGAAATTCCTGCTGTCTTTCAGCCGCGGCATCGATTTTCTCAATGAGAAGGTCGGTCAGACGGTCTATTGGCTGGTGCTCGCCGCGGTGCTGGTGAGTTCCGGCAATGCCATGGTGCGCTACCTGTTCGATTACAGCTCGAACGCCTGGCTCGAGCTGCAATGGTATCTCTATTCCGGCTTTTTCCTGATCGGCGCGGGCTACACGCTGCTGCGGAACGAGCACGTCCGCATCGACATCATTTACAGCCGGCTCAAGCCGCGCACCCGCGCCTGGATCGACCTCCTCGGCGGCATCTTCTTCCTGATGCCCATGGCGCTCATCATCATGACGCTGGCCTGGCCGGTGTTCACCAATTCCTTCGCGCTCACCGAGTATTCGCCCAATGCCGGCGGCCTATTGCGCTGGCCGGTGAAACTCTTAATCCCGGTCGGCTTCTTTCTGCTGGCGCTCCAGGGCCTCTCGGAAATCATCAAGCGCGCCGCCTTCCTGATGCATCTGATCCCCGATCCGACGCCGCGTCACGCCCATGGCGCCGACACGCCCGCGATCGAGGGTTTCCTGCCGTCCGAGGGCGAGCAATGACCGCACTGTTCATCGCCAACATCGCACCGCTGATGTTCGCGATGCTGATCGTCCTGTTGATGATCGGCTATCCGGTCGCGTTCTCGCTCTCGGCCAACGGCCTCTTGTTCGGCGCCATCGCCATCCATTACGGGCTGTTGGGTCCCGAATTGCTCGGCGCCCTGCCGCAGCGCGTCTTCGGCATCATGTCGAACGAGACGCTGCTGGCGATTCCGTTTTTCACCTTCATGGGCCTGATCCTCGAGCGCAGCGGCATGGCCGAGGATCTGCTCGACACTATCGGCCAGATGTTCGGGCCGATCCGCGGCGGGCTTGCCTATGCGGTGATTTTCGTCGGCGCATTGCTGGCGGCGACCACCGGCGTGGTTGCGGCTTCGGTGATCTCGATGGGGCTGATTTCGCTGCCGATCATGCTGCGCTACGGCTACGACCGGCGAGTGGCGGCGGGCGTGATCGCGGCCTCCGGCACGCTGGCGCAAATCATTCCGCCCAGCCTGGTGCTGATCGTGATGGCCGACCAACTCGGCCGCTCGGTCGGCGACATGTATCAGGGCGCCTTCATACCGGGGCTGAGCCTCGCGGCGCTCTATGCCGTCTGGACCCTCATCGTCTCGTTCATCAGGCCGGGCTATATGCCGGCGCTGCCGCTCGAAGCCATTACGGTGCGCGAGCCCGGCGGCAAGGCGGGCTATCCGTCGCTCGCCATCGTCGTCGTGATCGCCGTCGCCGCGGCCTATCTCCTGACGGACTACGACATCCTGCACCCGATCTGGGCCTGCGCGGCGGCGGGCGGCGGCGCCTATGCCGTGGCCCTGGCCGACAAGTATCTCAAGCTCAATATCCTCAGCCTGCTCTCGCGTCAGGTCGTGATCGTGATGATGCCGCCGCTGGGCCTCATCTTTCTGGTGCTCGGCACCATCTTTCTCGGTATCGCGACGCCGACCGAGGGCGGCGCCATGGGCTCGGCCGGCGCGCTGATCCTGGCCTTCGTCAACCGGCGGCTCGACATCAAGCTGATGAAGCAGGCGATGGACACGACGGCGAAACTGTCCTCGTTCGTCATGTTTATTCTGATTGGCTCGACCGTGTTCAGCCTCATCTTCCGCGGCGTCAACGGCGATCTCTGGGTCGAGCATTTGTTGACCAGCCTGCCGGGCGGGCAGGTCGGATTCCTGATCGTGGTCAATGCGATGGCGTTCTTCTTGGCCTTCTTCCTCGATTTCTTCGAGCTCGCTTTCATCATCGTGCCGTTGCTCGGCCCGGTGGCGGAGAAGCTCGGCATCAATCTGATCTGGTTCGGCGTGCTGCTGGGCGTCAACATGCAGACCTCGTTTATGCATCCGCCTTTCGGCTACGCGCTGTTCTATCTCCGCAGTGTCGCGCCAAGCGAGGAATACACCGACCGCGTCACCGGCAAGCGCATGGCGCCGCTGACCACCGGGCAGATCTACTGGGGCATCATTCCCTTCGTCGTGATCCAGGTCATCATGGTCGGTCTTGTCATCGGCTTCCCGCGGCTGGTGCTGGGCTCGCTCGACAAAGGCACCGGGGTCAATCCCAACAGCGTCCATTTTCAGGCGCCCTCGGTCGATGAAGTCGCCGCCGCCCAACTTCAAATAGGCCCGCGCGCAAAAAAATGCCCCGCGTTGCCGCGGGGCATTTCTCGTTGCGGTCCGCCGCCGGTCAGCTCTAGGCGCCGACCTTGGAGTACATGAAGTTGTCGAACTGCTGCTCCTCGACGCGCATCCATTCGTCCTGCTGGGCGAGGTATTCCGACCACGGCCCGTAGATCTTCTTGAACTTCGGGTTCCGCGCCGATTCTTCCGTGTAAAGCTCGCGGGATGCCTTGAAGCAGGCGTCCATGATCGGCCTCGACCAATAGCGCAACTGGGTGCCGCCGGCGATGAGGCGCTTCAGCGCCTGCGGATTGCGGAAGTCGTAGGCGGCGATTATCCGGTTATTGGTGTCGGCCGCGGCGGTTCGGATCATCGCCTGATAGGTTTTCGGCAGCGTGTTCCACTTCTCGAGATTGGTATAGAGCGACAGGTTGGTCTGGCCCTCCCACCAGCCCGGCGCGTAGTAATACTTGCACACCTTGTAGAAGCCGAGCTTCTCGTCGTCATAGGGGCCGACCCACTCGGCGCCGTCGATCGTGCCCTTTTCGAGCGCCGGATAAATGTCGGGCCCGCCAAGCGTCTGTGGCACCACGCCGAGCTTGACCAGCACCGCGCCGCCCCAGCCGCCGATGCGGAACTTGACGCCCTTCAAATCGTCGACCGAATTGATCTCCTTGCGCCACCAGCCGCCCGCCTGGGTACCGGTGTTGCCGGCCGGGATTGGCAAGATGTTGTAGCCGGCGAAGAATTCGTCGACCATGTCCTGCCCGCCAGCCTCGCGCAGCCACGAATTCATGACGCGATAATTATCGCCGAAGGGCACGGTGCAGTCGAAGGTGAAGGTCGGGTCCTTGCCGACATAGTAGTAGCTTGCGGTATGACCCATCTCGACCGTGCCGTTCTGCACCGCGTCCAGAACCTGGAGCGCCGGAACGAGCTCACCCGCCGCGAACACCCGGATCTGGAATTTGTTGTCGGTCATCTCGGCCATGCGCATGGCGAAATATTCGGCGCCGCCGAAGACAGTATCGAGGCTCTTCGGCCAGCTGCACGCCATGCGCCAGCTGATCGTCGGCGCCGATTGCGCGATCGCCGGCGCGGCAACGGTGCTGGCCGCCAAGCCGACGCCGCCGGCAGCCAAGAATTTGCGTCGATTCATGGGTAGATCCTCCGCGATTTGATTTTTTGCTCCAGCCCCGGCGCCGGCCTTTGCCGTGCGCCAAGCTTAGGCGTGATCATACACGATCAGGGTCCGGACCCAAGATCAAATTGGCGGCTGCGGCCGGGCCGGGGACGGCTTGAAAAGCCGGGTTTGCGGCTGCCGGTCAGCGCGTGCCAGATCCGGCGTCGGGCGGGCGGGGGATCACGACATTCGTGGTGTTGAGGGTCGAGGCCGGTGCCGGCGCGGCGATGGGGGCGCCATTCCAGTACTGGGGAATGGCGGTGACGAAGCGCGGCTCGGCCCAGACCAGCGCCAGCACGATGATCTGCACGCAGATAAAGGGCACCGCGCCCCAATAGATGTCGAGGGTGGAAATCGATTTGGGCGCGACGCCGCGCATGAAGAACAGCGCGAAGCCGAACGGCGGATGCAGGAAGCTGGTCTGCAGATTGATCGCGGTGAGCACCGCCAGCCAGACCGGGTTGACGCCGAGGAACAACAGCGGCGGCATGGCGATCGGGATCACCAGGAAAATGATCTCGAGCGCGTCGAGGAAAAAGCCCAGCACGAAGCACACCGCCATCACCACCGCCACCGGGCCGAGCGTGCCGCCGGGCAGCGCGGTAAGCAGCCGGGTCACAAAGACGTCGCCGTTGAAGCCGCGGAACACCAGCGAGAAGGTGGTGGCGCCGATCAGCAGCATGAACACCATGGCGGTGAGCTTCATCGTCGTCTGAACGGTTTCGGTCAGGCGCCGCATCGTGAGCTGGCCGCGCGCCAGCGTGTAGAGGGTGGCGCCGATGGCGCCGCACGCCGCCGCCTCGACGGTGTAAACCAGTCCGGTAATGATGGCGCCGAGCATGAACAGGATCAGACCCAGCGGCGTGAACAGGCGGAACACCAGCTCGCGGAAACTCGGCTTATGCGCCAGCACGGCGGGCGAGGGCGGGCAGCGCTCGGGGTGCAGATACGCCACCAGCACGACATAGGATATGCCGAGGGTCAGCACCAAAGCCGCCGGGGCGAGCGCGCCCATGTAGATGTCCTCGACGGTGAGCGGGTTCACCACGGTTTCGCCGCGCGCCAATTGCGCCTCGACGGTCGCGCCCTGCATGTAATCGCCGAGCAGGATCAAGATGATGGAAGGCGGCAGGATGGTGCCCAGGGTGCCGGCGCTGCACACAATACCGCTCGCCAGGCGCTTGTCGTAGCCGGCATTGAGCATGCTCGGCAGCGCCAACAGCCCGATGGTCAACACGGTCGCGCCGACCGCGCCGGTCATCGGCGCGAACAGCGCGCCGACGATGAAGCTGGCGACACCGATGCCGCCGGCGCGCTTGCCGAACAGCCCGCTCATGCCTTCGAGCAGATCGGCGGCCAGCGTGGTGCGCTCCAACACCACGCCCAAATACAGGAACAGCGGCACCGCCTGGAGCAGGTCGTTCTCCATCAAGCCGGTGATGCGCAGCGGCAGCGCCGAGAGCAGGTGGAAATCGAACAGGCCCACAAGCCATCCCAGCGCCGCCATGGCGACCGCCGTGCCGACCAGGGTGAAGCCGACCGGAAATCCGAACATCAAGAGCGCGAACACGCTGACGAACATCGCCAGCCCCATCGCCTCCGGCGCCGAGGGCGCCAGGTTCAGGCCCTGATCGGGTGTCAACGCCGGTCTCCCGGCGTGCCCGTCAGCACCAGGGCGGCGCGTATGACGTTGGCAATCGCCTGCGCCCCGACCAAGGCCACGAAGAAAAACAGCTGCAGCTTGAGGATGAAATAGCCCGGGCTATACGTCTCCGCGAACTTCTCCATCTCGAACAACGAATTCAGCACGATCGGCAGCGAATACCAGCCGACCAATGCAAGCCAAGGCAACAGGAACAGCACGGTGCCGGTTAGCTCGATGGCGGCGCGCCGCCGCGCCGTGAGGCGCTGATAGAAGATATCGACCCGTACATGGGCGTCGTGGTACATGGCGAAGGGAATGCCGAGCATGAAGAAGGCGGCAAAGATCACCTGGCCGAAATCGTTGTCGGTGTTATTGCCGGCATGGACGATATTGCGCAGCGGCAGTTGCAGGAACAGCAGCACAATGACCGGCAGGCAAAGCCACGCCGCCCAGCGGCCGACGCGGTCGACCAGATTGCTCAGCCCATCCGCGATGCCCGCCAGGATCGACCGGCCGCCGGACTCCTCAGCTGCGCTCATCGGCCTTGCTCTCCGGGCGGTGGCATTGTTCTTCGGGGTGCGCTGCGGGCTGGAGCTGGTGGGGGAAATCGAACCCGCGTTGTACGCATGGCTAAGTTGCAAACCGGACGGCGGCGGATAACGACGGACGCAAGAAGCCCATCAAGTGTCAACCCGTCCGGCTGCTATCATAGTTAGGCGTTCGGGTCCGTCGTAGGCCATATCTGCGGTGTTATGCCGTACCGGTTCGGCGATTGCGCTCGTGCCGGGATTCGGTCTGCGATTGCAGAATCGGCCCGTCGTCGGCTCGAAGCGACCGTGGCGGCCGATTACCGCGGCTGAGCCGATTATTGCCGTCACCGCGTCGGTCGTGGCACATTACGGCAAAGCCGCGCGCGCCGCGCTGCCGCGTTGCCGCGCCGATACGCATTCGCAAAGGAGAACGTAATGTCGTGGGCCAAGGTTACGGATATCGCTTATGGGCGGCTGCGGTCTCCCGATCTCGATGTCATGGAGGAATTTCTGACCCGGTTCGGTCTGCGCCGGACCGAGCGGACCAATAACGCGCTTTACATGCGTGGCACCGACCCCAGCC
Organism: uncultured Alphaproteobacteria bacterium; assembly: GCA_963729335.1. Taxonomy (GTDB): domain Bacteria; phylum Pseudomonadota; class Alphaproteobacteria; order Rhizobiales; family Xanthobacteraceae; genus BOG-931. The sequence continues at coordinate 293,635 of CAVSNN010000006.1, read as the reverse complement.
ACCACATCCACGTCACCGAGAAGGGCGATCCCAAATTCGTCGGCCTCGCCTATCACATCGACAGCGAAGACGATTTGAAGAAGCTCGCCAAGGCGCCCGGCGCCTCGGGCGTCGAGAGCATCGACGAGCCCGGCGGTGGCAAGCGGGTGCGGCTGACCGACCCGAACGGCTATCAGATCGAGGTGGTCGCCGGCATCGCGCCGGTCGCGCCGATTCCGGTCATGCGGCAGAAGCTCAACACCGGCGAAGCGCCGACCGCGCGCGCCGGCGAGCTGATGCGCCTGCCCAAGGGCCCGGCCCACGTCAAGCGCGTCGGCCACGGCGTGCTGATGACGCCGCGGTTCGGCGAAACGGTCGGCTGGTTCCGCGAAATGCTGGGAATGATCTGCTCCGACGACGTCTATGTCGACAGCAAGGACAATCTGATCGGATCGTTCAACCGCTGCGATCGCGGCGACGCATATGTCGATCATCACGTCTTCTTCTGCCTGCGCCATGAGAAGACCGGATTGAACCATCTGTCGTTCGAGGTTCCCGATATCGACGACGTGTGCATGGGTCACGACTATCTCAAGTCGTTCGGCAGCTACGAGCACATGTGGGGCATCGGCCGCCACGTGCTCGGCAGCCAGGTCTACGATTACTGGGCGGATCCGTGGGGCCGCGTGCACGAGCATTGGGCCGACAGCGACCGGCTCAACCTCGCCAACGGCTCCCATCTCATTGCCGCCGACGAAGCGCTGCGCTCGCAATGGGGCGAACGGCCGCCGGAAAAATTCATCAATCACGCCAGCCCGTAGCCGGTAGGGTGGGCAAAATTGTCTGCTCGGCTGCACCGCGTGGGCAACGCGCGGATACAATTTTGCCCACGCGGGACGCGCCTCACAGCGCGCATTGCCCACCCTACAATTTCGTCACCCGCGCGTGCAGCAGCGCGGCGCGGCCGCCGCGCACTTCCTTGACGCAGCGCAGGAGCGCCGCGGCAACGTCGGCCGGATCGCCGACCTCCTCGGCATAGGCGCCGAACGCCTCGGCGACCTTGGCGAAGTGGACCCGCGGCGCCAGCTCCGCCTCGAAGGAGTTGGCGGTCTTGGCTTCGCCCTCCGGAAAGACGCGCAGCGTCGCTTGCTTCACCGCGTTCCAGCCGGAATTGTCCATCACGATCGACAGGATCGGCAATTCATACTGCTGCGCGACCGCGAACACCGAGGACGGATTGCCGAAATAGAAGGCGCCGTCGCCGCAAATCTGTACCGCGAGCCGGTCCGGCGCGGCGAGTTTGGCGCCGAGCGCGGAGCCGCCGGACCAGCCCAGCCCGCCGCCGCCGACGCGCACCGTGGTATTGGGCAGCCGTCGCGGAATTTGCATAAGCACCGCCGCGGCATTGGTGACGGCTTCGTTGAACAGAATGTCCTCGTCGTCGACGAGCTTGCCGAGTTCGGCCATCAGATAGTGCGGATTGATGGCGCCGGGTCTGCCGCGGTCGGCGGCGAGTTTGGCGGCGCGCGCGATGCGCTCCTCGCGCGCGGCGGCGATTCGCATGAGCCGCGCCGCCGCGGCTTCCTTAAAGCGCGGCGTCGCTTTCGCTTTGAGCGCTTCGAGTAGCTGTTCGAGGATGCGGCCGCTGTCGCCCTGCATGCGGATATTGCCGGGGAAGGTCCACATCGGCGAGCCGGGTTTGAGGATATCGATGTCGATGTGCGCCCAGAACGATTTTTCGTCCGGCTGCACGGCGCTCGGGAACCACGGCACGTCGACGTCGACAAGAAGCCCGACGTCGGCCTCCGGCACCGCCTTGTCCGCCGAAAAGCCGACAAAGCACGGGCTCGCATGCGAGATATTGTTGGTCATGTTGGCTTCGTAGACGGCGATGCCGGCGAATTGCGCCAGCGCGTCGATGGCGCGCGAGGCATGAGCGTGACGCCCGGCATAGCCGGCGATCAAAACCGGATGCCGCGCGGCCAGAAGCTTGTCCGCCAGCGCCGCAATGAGCTGCGGATCGCCGCCGCCGCCCGAGGTCGCCGCGAAGCGCTCGGCCGGATAGCGCCGGATCTCGTCGGTGTTCCAATGCTGCGTCAAGGTCTCGCGCTGCATCATCAGATAGACCGGGCCGCGCGGCTCGCTCTGCATGATCGAGCACGCCCGCCGCAGCGCTTCCTTGACCACGACGCCGGACGGCAGCGTCCATTCCCATTTCAGATACGGCCGCACCAGGCTCGCCTGGTCGAACGGCTCCTGCACGAAATGCACGTAAGTGTCGCGCGAGCCGGTGAGTTCGTCGTTGGCCGTATAGGGCGCCTTGCCGGCCATCAGCAGCACCGGCAGCCGGCTGCGGAACAGATTGTGCATGCCGTTCGCGGAATTGGCGGTGCCGACGTCGACATGGACCAGTACGCCCTGGCCGCGCCCGGTCACCGTCGCATAGCCCGCCGCCATATGGGTGGCGGTGTTCTCATGCGGGCAGCGCACGATGCCCGGCATCGCCTCGCCGCGTTTGCGCCGATGCGCCATCTCGTCGATGATCGGGGCATGGTCGGTGCCGAAATTGCAGAACAGGTAATCGATGCCGATCTCGCTCAAGCCTTCGAGCAGATAATAGGCGGTGGCGAAATCGGGAACATTGGATTGCGGGGCTTTATTGCGCGCGACTGACGTGTCCATGGGGGGAGCACTCGTTTGTAGTGGTTTTATCGGAAGGGCCGGGGGGTTTTTGCCGGTTCCAAACTCTGGTTCCCCGTTATAGCATCTCTTTCCGGCGGGGACGGGCGCGATCATTTTCGCATAAAGGCGGGGGATCCCCGAACTGTTGCCACAATGCCGGGCGATAGCACTGCCGATTGAGCGGGGAGAGGGTACTCCATGAAATGGCAGGCAGTCTTGGCCGGCGCGCTGGCGTCGGTCGTGGTGACGTGTGCGGCATCGGCCGAGGTGCGGATCGTCAACGACCGCGGCGGCGAGGTTTCCTCCTATATCCGCGAGTTCCATCAAGTGCGCGATTCCGGCCAGCGCGTCGTCATCGACGGCCCGTGCCTCTCGGCCTGCACGTTGCTGACCGGCATCGTTCCGCGCGATCGCATCTGCGTCACCGGCCGCGCGCTGCTCGGCTTTCATGCCGCGTCCTATTACGACGACGCTTCGCGTTCGCTGGTGCCGACGCGGGCCGGAAGCCGCCTGGTCATGCAGCTTTATCCGCCGGAAATCCGGTCCTGGATCGACCGCCATGGCGGGCTCACGCCGCGGCTGCTCACGCTACGCGGCCGCGAACTCGCCGCGTTTTACCGCACCTGCCAATAGAGCCCGCCGCAGCGGCCTCGCCGGCGCCGCCGCCTGCGCCGGCTTCCGCCGTTGTCCTCGCCGGCGTTCCGGACTATTTAGCAGTGGCCGGAACTCAAGCCATGCCCGACATCGTCGTCCGCCCGCGTCGATCCGGACCGCTCGTTGCGGCGAGCGCCGTGGTCGCGCTCGTTCTGTTCGGCACCGTCTTGCTGTGGGCGCATTACGGAACCGCGGTGTTTTTCGAGACCATCCGTGTCGGGTTTTCCTCGTGTTTCGGCTGACCGGGTGACGAGGGCCGAGCGATGAAAACTGCAACCAGCGCCAAAGCCTCGCGGGTCATGCTCATCCTCGCCGCGTTTCTGGGCGGGTTGTTCCTGTTTTTCGGCGCCATCTTGCTCGTCACCGGGCGCGTGCCGTCGGCGATTGGACCGTCGGCGGCTTCCGTCGGCGGCCCATTCCGGCTCGAGGACCAGAACGGCAAAACGGTCAGCGACGCGGATATGAAGGGCAAGCCGTTCTTGGTGTTCTTCGGCTTTACCCGCTGCCCGGACATCTGCCCGACCACATTGTTCGAAATGTCGCAGATGTTTAAGGCGCTCGGTCCCGATGCCGACCGCGTCGGCGCGCTGTTCATCACCGTCGATCCGGAGCGCGACACGCAAAAGGTGCTGAAGGATTATCTGTCGAATTTCGATCCGCATCTGCGCGGGCTCACCGGCGACCGGCCCGCGATCGACGCCGCCATCAAGGAATACCGGGTCTATGCCAAGAAAGTGCCGCTGCCAGACGGCGACTACACCATGGACCACACCGCCGTCGTCTATCTCATGGACAAGGACGGCCGCTTCGTCGCGCCGTTCAACTTAAACCGCACGCCCGAGGCCGAAGCCGCCGCTCTGCGCCGCTACATGTGAGCGCCGGCGCGCGCTCCAGCGCCTACTTGGTTTTGATGGTATTATCGCGCAAACGCCTGGCGATGAAGCAAAAGCCGTCGGTGGATTTCAGCGGATATGGGCAGCGGCGTGTTAATTAACGGCTACGCGAAAATCCCATGTGACAGGTGTGCATTCCACATTTTTTCGGGGGAAATCGATTAGCACTCGCCAACGATTAAGAACGTCTCTACCAAGCAACGATGGGAGCGTCGCATTATCCCTCGTGGGTTCGAATATCTGGATTTCGGCGTTATATGCATAAATTCTGTTCGAAGTCCCTGTCCAAGAAACCCAAAACGGCCTGCTCCAGATAGCCCTTTGCCGGGCCACCAACAGTGCGGCTGATTCTAGCTCTTCTCAGACTATTGAAATTGATGGCCAATTTTTTTGCATCGGTAGGCATCAAAACCGTTCCGCTAGCGCCGGTGTCCGCTAAAAAGGACACGTAGCCCCACAAATCAAATCGGGGAAAATGAACCGACGCCTCAATAAATGGGGTTGTTGTGGTATCCCCAAATCGCCCACGGATCATCGGATCAGAGAATCAGTTTACGATCACTAGTATCAATAAATCGGATCATTGCTTTGCTCGGGTCGATTTTTTTCTGCTTTAGTTTTCGAATAAGCCCATTGAAGCTGCTATCTGTCGCCCGAACTTTCTTGGCGAAGATACCAACCCACTTTTTTGGATACTTGTGAATGAGACGTGGGTGGCTGGCTGATAGTATTCGTGCCCCCCGCGAAAACTCGCGTAGCTCCCGACTAATTTGCTTAGCCGGCGCTCCCAGCGTCTTTGTAGCCGATCCCGCCATGACCCCATATCTCCAAGAGTCAAACCGGGCCCCGAATGGAGCCCGCGAGTCAATATGAATCGGAAAGAGGGGTTTGACAAGTGCGACAAAAAAAGTCTGGCCGCCGGAATCACACATAGATCATTGATAACGTTATTAGTAACCAGGCTTTTTCGAGATCATGCTCTATCGCCCGAAATCGAGCATGGTGCCGCGCGCGGTCTGCATGAGTTGCAGCGGTGCAATCGGTGCCGTCGGACCGATCCGTGCGATGCCAGGTGTGGCCGGCGGTTCGGTCAGCAGCCCTTGATCCCAGTCTTGGCGCCACTCTTGCCCCGGCTTCCGGTGCGGCGGTTGGCGCCGCCGCGATGGCACCCCGCGCGCCTCGGTAAGCCGCGAATGCTTTGCCAAGCCATGCTCGGTCTTCTCCCAGCGCTGCGGGTCGTACAACAGCTGAAACAAGGCGCGCCAGGCGGCGAGCGAGAGCAGAAACCAATGCACGGGCGTTGCCAGCAGCACCCAGCCCTGACGCAATAGGCCGCGCCGCCATAGTCCGGCGATGTCGAGCGCGACGGTCGAGCATAGCCGGAGGCGAGACTGGCGATAAAGATCGGCGCCGCGTTTGCCATGACCGACCTCGCCCACGGCGTCGGCAACGCGAGGAGCGTATAGGCGAGCCCGGCCATGAACAGCGGATGGATCAGCGCCGCCAGCACATTGGCGGCAAAGAAAATCTGAAAGGCGATGGCGCCGGCGGGGCCAAGCTCCCGCCACAGCGTTTTGGGCCGGCGCATATGCACGCGCCAGGTCTGCATCCAGCCCTTGTACCAGCGGGTGCGCTGGCGCAGCCACGGCCATAGCGGCGGCGGCGCTTCCTCGTAGGTCGCCGACGGCGAGGTCGCCGACCGATAGCCGAGACGATACAGACGAATGCCGAGATCGGCGTCTTCGGTGACGTTGTACGGATCCCAGCCGCCAACCTTGCGCAAGGCGGCGGTGCGAAAATGGTTGGACGAGCCGCCCAGCGGAAACGGTAGGTGCAGCGCCGCGAGGCCGGGCAGGAAGGCGTCGAACTGGCCGGCATAATCGGCGGTGAACATGCGGGCGAGCCAGTTGTCGGCGGTGTTGTCGATGGTGAGGCTCGACTGCACGCAAGCCAGCCGCTGGCCGCCGGCCGCGAAACTGTCGAGCGCGCGGCGCAGCTGATCGGGTTCCGGCAGATCCTCGGCATCATAGACGACGGTGTAGGCGCCGCGCGCGAACGGCAGCGCGACATTGAGCGCCTTCGGCTTGGTGCGCGGGCCGATCGGCGGGGCGACGATGATTTCGAAGGGTGGACCGAGATTGAGGCGGTGCAGTGCGCTTTGCGTCTCGTCGTCGTCGGCTTCGACGACGAATTTCACGTCGAGCTTTTCCCGCGGATAATCCAGCACGCGGATGGCGGCGACCAACCGCTCGACCATCGCCGCCTCGCGGGCAAGCGGGCAGATCAGCGTGTAGATCGGCAGCGCGGCGTCGTCGATGGGCGCCGGGCGCGGCGCGCCGGCGCCGCTTAAGCACGCGCTCCAGACCCTTAATAGCGCCGCGGCCATGAACAGCACGCAGAGCAATCCGCTCAATGTTTCGATCATGGCGAGCGGCGCGGCGGCGAAAAACGAAAAGCCCAGCATCCCCAGCGCGGCGGCGGCGATGCTGCGCCGGCCGCGCGGCGGCGGCGCATTGGAGAACTGCGGCGCGGTCCGGCGCAGGCCGTCGGCGGCGCGCTCGCCGAGCGCGCGTTGGCTGTGCCGCAGCACGAAATGGCGCAGCCGCTCGTCCGAGGTGAGACGGAACGATCGCGGCCAGCGTTGGCCGGCCTGGCGCGGGTCGGCGAGCCGGCGCGCGGTCAATCCGCGCGGCGCGACGATCCAGATAAGCTCGCGTCCCCGCCGCAGCGGCAGCAAGCCCGCCGCCGCGGCCTCGATCAGCCGATCGCCGTCGAGCGGGCAGTCGGCGCGCGCGACGCCGTCGAGCCGCTCGTAGGATGTATCGAGCGCGTTTGCCAGCGCGACCAGATAGGCTTCCTCGGTAATCGCGTCGGCGCAAATCAGCACGCGCTCGGCGCCGACGCCGATGGCGCGGGCGCGCCGTTCGGCTGCGGCGATGACGCGGCGCGGCAACAGGCCGCGGATACAATCGATTTCCGCGCAATGGCCCGCCGCCGCCGCGGCCGGCGCATCGCGCCGGCCTTGCCGCGCCAGCGCCTGCGGCGCGCCGCCGCCGCGCCGGTTGTCCGCTTCGAAGCGGAGAACGGCCGTCCCTGCAACGCTCTCGAACGCCACCGTTGACCCCCCAACGCAACCCTACATGACCCTACATAGCGTCGACCGCTCCGCATCGAGCGACCGTCGCCACCGCTCAGAACAGTAGCGAGATTGTCGCCGGCAGCACCGTGTGCGCCAGACGAATCTCGCGCCGCGCGATCCGGAACGATCCGTCGGCGCGGCGCAGCAGGTCGTCGCGGCTGCCGACGAACGTGCTGGTATGCCGGCCGCGACGTTCCTGATGCACCAGAAAGTTCGACCGCACCCGGTATTGGCCGGCTACGTCCGTGCCGTCGGCGTGAATATTGGTGATCAGCCGCTGCACCAGCGCCGGCGGCACTTCGGTCGGCGCCAGCTTCGACTGCATGCGGCCGACCCGAAGCTGAAGCAACTCCTTATCGTCGTCGAACAAGGCGAAGCCGCCTTGCGGCATGGCCGGCGAACCGTCGGACGGCGGCTCGACCGCTTCCCGCGACGCCATGAAATATTTGACATCGTCGGCCAACAGCTCGAGCCATTCGTCCAGCCGATGCTCTTCGAGCAGCCGGGCCTCGTGCGCCATAAACCGCTCGATCGCGAGCTGGATTTCGACCGGAACGCCCGACATCGCCGCCATGCTCAATCCGGGCTCACGAGATCGGACCAATGGCGATAGAAATCGCGCTGCGCGGTTTCCTGATGCGCGGGCGTCAACAGACCCGGCCATTGCTGCGGCACGCCGGCAAGCTCGGGCGGCCGCGGATCGTTGTCCTCGTGGCCCAAGGCCATCGCGTAATGCATCGGCCAGCGGCGCGACGGCGGCCTGTTGAGGTTTTCGCCGATGCGCTCGAAAATGGCATTGTCGTCGGCGTTGACCATGCCGGTCGCCGCGAAGCGCTGCATCAGGACGAACCGCGCCCGTTCCTTGACCGCCGCCGGCGCGTTTTTTTCCACCGCGCACCACAGCCACACTTCGGTGCAATCCGCGCCGCGCGGATGGTGCAGGATCAAGGCCTTGCCGTACAGCGCGGAGCCCACCCCGGTCATGGCGAAGTTCGGGAAAATGTTGCCGCCCTGGAACGAGTAAGGCTTCAGCTTCCAGGCCGCCAGCGATTCCTCCAGGATTCGGTGCCGCTCCCGCACCCAGTCGACCGCGTCCGCACCCAATTCCGCCGCCGCCGCCAGATCGGTCTGCAACGGGCCCGGTCCATACCGCAACAAAAAGATGCCGTGCGGTACGCCTTTGTCGTGATTGAGCGCCACAGAAAAATCATAAAAGCTGCCGGCGGTGCTTGGGCCGGTAAGCGCCACGCGCTTGTCGGCGGATTTGCCCAGGGCTTCGACGAAGCCGCCATGGGTGACGCTGAAGTGGTAGTTATCCCCGGCGAGGTTTTCCGACACGATCTTCCAGTTCGCCGGCAGGATATGGCGCTGCGGCCCGGGCACGACTTCGAGGCCGCCCAGCTTCTGGCGCAGCAGAAAATGCTCGAGATACCATTTGGCGTCGCCGAGGTAGTCGTCGAGCGGCATCGCGCCAGTGTCCCAACAGCCGAAGATCAAGCCGCCGAACGTCGCAAGCCGGGGGACTTCGACCAGTCCCCACTCGTCCATGTCGATGCCGCCGGCATAGGCCTCGCGGTTGTGCGGAACTCCGGTCAGCTTGCCGTCGCTGTAGACCCAGCCGTGATAAGCGCAACTGAAACTCTTGGCATTGCCGCGGTCGTAGGGACAGACGAGATTGCCGCGGTGCCGGCATTTGTTCAGATAAGCGCGGACTTTCCCCTGTCCGTCGCGCTGCACGATGACGTTGGCTTCGCCCATCAGATGGGTGAAATAGTCGTGCCGGTTCGGGATCATGCTGTCGTGGCCGAGCAGCAGCCAACAACGGCCGAACACGCGCTCGAGTTCGCGGTCGTAAAGCTCCCGCGAGAACACCCGGTCGCCGATCAGCCAGCGTTGCCGGTCGATCAGCGTGTCAACATCGTGCATCGCCGCCCCCAACTCCCAACTATGCAAATTCGGCCTTCTTGATCGCGACATGGTCAGCGCACGATGGCAATGCCTGTTTGCCGGATGATCTGATCGTAACTGGCGGCATCGGCGCGGATTCGCTTGACGAATTCGGCCTGACCGAGAAATTCGGGGCTGAAGCCGATATTGTTCATGCGTTTGCGGACCTGATCGTCCCGCAAGGCCTGGCTTATGGCCCGGTTCAGCCGGGCGACGATCGCATCCGGCGTGCCGGCGGGCGCGAACACGCCGATCCACAGCGTCGTGTCGATCGGCAGTCCAGCCGCGGCGAGCGTCGGCCACGACGCGGGAACGAATGACGGACGATACCGGGCGGTCAGCGCGATGACCTTGATCTTGCCGGCATCGACCAGCCCCGGATAGAACGAAGGCGTCGAGATGAGGCCGAGCGACACGTCGCCGGCCGCGATCGCGGTCGCGGCCTGCGGGCCGCCGTTGAAGGGTATCTCGAGAAGCTTGATATGCGCGGCGAGCCCGATCCACGCTCCGATCGCGTGGTTGATCGATCCCGAACCGGGCGTGGCATAGGTAAGGCCGTTGGGATTGGCCTTGGCCGCCGCGATCATTCCCTTGACGTCGCCGAACGGCGCGCCCGCGGTGGCGACCAGCACTATCGGATTCTCGCTGACCATCGCGACCGGCAGCAGATCCTTGTTCGGATCGAAATCCATCTTGGGCAACAGCGCGGGCGCGGTGAACGGGTCGCTGGGCGTGAGCAAAAGCGTATAGCCGTCCGGATTCGCCCGCGCCACCACCGCGGCGCCGATCGTGCCGCTGGCGCCGGCCCGGTTCTCGATCACGATCTGCTGGCCGAAGATATCGCCGAGCTTTTCGCTGACGATACGGGCGGTCACATCCATCCCGCCGCCCGGCGGATAGGGCACGATCATGCGAATAGGCTTGCTTGGGTAGTTCTGAGCGTGCGCGAGGCTCAAAGAAAGTGCGAGCGCCAGCAAACACAACCCGCAGCTGTGGAAGATTCCTCGCATCGTCGCCAACTCATCGTCCGCGTCGGACCGGCCTGACGGCGGCTGCTCGCTCGCCGGTCGCGAAACTAGCCGATCTCAACCGATGCGCAAAGCACGCTGGCGCGCATTGATCCGTTGTGGCAGCCTGATTAGAGGGCGGCCCGGCAGCCCGCCAAAAGATCCACGATCATGGCGATGCAGCTCCGCAGCCGATACAGCAGCATTCCGATCGCGCTCTATCGCTCGTTCGTCACGATCAGCGAGTTCGGCAGCTTCACCAAAGCAGCCGAAGAGTTGAACCTCACCCAGTCCGCCATCAGCGCGCAGATGAAACGGCTGCGACGGCTGATCGGCGGCGACCTGTTCGTGAAACAGGCGCTCGGCATCGGCCTCTCCGAGTTGGGATCGATGGTCGAAGACTATGCCCGCCGCATTCTGATCTTGAACGATCAAGTCATGGCAATGGCGGGCCGGGCGGTGCAGAGGGAGACGATATATCTGGGAATTCAAAGCCTGTTCGTGCGCAAGACACTGGCCGAGGTGGTCGATAAATGCGCGGCTGTGGACGAAAGCAGCTGCCAGATCGTTTGCGGCAGCGCGCCGTCTTTGACGGAGAAGTTGCGCGCCGGCTATGTCGACCTGGCGCTGATGCTGCACCCGACGGATCTGCGGCGTAACGTGCTCGCGGAATGGCCGGAAAAGATGGTGTTTCTAAAGGCGCCGCATCGGCGCCCGCTGGCGCCAGACGAGCCCGTCCCATTGATCCAGCGCGAAGCCGGCTTGTTCGCTCGCAAGGTGATGAAGCTGTTGGACGATCACGGCGTGCCGTACCGGGTCGTGTTCAGCGCGACGGATATGGGGACGCTGGTCACCGCCGCCGAAGTCGGCATCGGCCTGTTGGTGGCTCCGGAACGCGTCGTGCGCAGTCTTTCCGAGACGCTGGTCGTCGCCGACGACGCCATGCTGCCCGAGATTCCGAACATGCGCGCCGGAGTTTTTTATAAGGAAGGGTTCGATCTCAAGCGCAACGGCGCGGTGGTGGACGCCTTTGTGTCGGCGGTTCGGCCGGTGTCGGCGACGCCGGCGCGCGCCGCAAACCCGTCTGCGCCGGCCCGGCCGGTTGACCGGCCGGCACGCCGTGTCGGCAGCAATATTCATAGGTCATGAAAATCTATTTGCTTCCCAAGCGGCCGCGACCGGCGGCATTTTGGTCCCGATCCAGGTTTTTCGACGGGGCACAATCATGCGCAGTTGCAGAAAACGGGCCGCTGGCGGGCCGCGCCAAGGCTATGCGTTTGCCGACCGCACGACGTTGATTTCCTATCTTCAATACGCCGTCGACGACGTGGCCGAGCTGAACGAGACCAGCGCGCAATTCCTGCGCATGGCGATCACCCATTTAAAGGGGTCAAACCCCCTGTTGCCTGCCTTTGGCGGGGCGTCTAGGCTATCCTGAGTTTAACCTTTGCCGGGCAGCAGCCTTGAGTGTGGGCTCGGGACGGGGCGGGGTAGGGCATGCCAGGCAAAACGGCCGATCCGGTCGATATGACGGTGGGACGCAACGTACGGCTCCAGCGCATTGCCGCAGGATTGACCCAGGAAGAGCTCGGCCGAAGAATTGGCGTCACCTATCAGCAGGTCCAGAAATACGAAAAAGGCACGAACCGGATCGGGGTCAGCCGGCTGAGCCGGATCGCGGGAGTCCTCGAAGTTCCAATTCTTTTGCTGTTTGAGGGTGTCGCCGCGCTTCCCGCCGGCGCCCAGACCGCCGCGGGCGAGGTCGCCGGGGAAACGCGGTCGCTCCGCCTGGCGCAAGCCTTCGCCAGCATTGCGGACGCCGATCTGCGCGGCTGCATTGTCGACCTGATCGAGCGCATCGCTTCGGCACGCAGCTAGTCACTCTTTCCGTGCCAGCCCCTTGACATCGGTCCCTGTTTCCGTTATATATGGGGACGAGTCATTCTCGCCCGTGAAGGACGCCTTGCCGGAGGCATATCGGCAAGGTGGGGCGAGGACGGTGCCTGCGGGCGGATTTGCACTCCGCTCCCGGGCGGTCCGGGCATCATGCCTGCCGGCATTACGACCGGCATGCGAGGTGCGTCGCTGGATGTGGGCTTGGCTGTCGGCGGAGTGACCCCCGCCCCTTGGACGGTCTTTCCCACGAAGCCTGGCCCGGATCGCACCAAGGGACCACACACCCCTTGGGAAGAGCCGCGGTGGAACGCCGGCAGGCGAGCGCGCCCGACAGCGGAAGGGGCGGCGCAAGCCGCCTTATCCGTGGCGCGCCGCCGTGCCCGCTGGCACGGCGTCTTGGACTATGCGTTTGCCGGCGCTCCGCTTCCTTGCTTTTCTTTCTTCCTTTCTTCGTAGCCCGGGGTGAGCGCAGCGAACACCGGGGTGGACATTGAAGCTTCGCGATCGTTCCCGGCTTTCGCTGCGCTCAATCCGGGCTACATTGCCGGGCTACATTTCGTCGCTGTTTGACATCGCCGGCTTGCAAGCTCGCGCGCATCGCGCCGCGAGAACGATGCCTGCCGACTGCCTCGACTTTTGCACGGCGGCCGGCTAATCGGGCCGAGAAAACCGGCTAAGACCGGCAAAGACATGCCAGCGACAAGATTGTCGGCCATCCCATTCGCCATGCCATCCATAATGTCATCGGACATGCCATCCGCAATGAGGCCGTTGCACGCCGCCGCGCGCGCGCGGCTGCCGGTCGCGCTGGCCGCGCTCGTCGGCGCGCTGGTCGCCGCTTGCGCCAGCGCCGGCCCGGCGGTGGCGCAAAACGGCGTGGACTTGCCGCACGGCGCCGGCGTGCCCGGTTTCTGGGATCCGCGGCGCCGGCCGGAACGGCCCGATTTGTCGCGCATCCAGGCGATCCGGTTTCTCACCGGTCTCGATTATCCGCCGTTCGACTATGCCGGGCCCGACGGCAATCCGGCGGGATTGAACGTCGATCTTGCCCGGCTGTTGTGCGAGGAGATCAAGACCACCTGCACCATTCAGGCGCGCCGCTTCGATCTGTTGCTCGCCGCGCTCGACGCCAATCAGGGCGACGCCGTGATTGCATCGATTGCCGTGACCCCGCAGACCCGCAGCCGCGCCGATTTCACCGATCCGTATTACCGCACGCCGGCGCGCTTCGTGGCGCGCATCGACAGCCCGATCCGCGACGTCGAGCCGGAGCTGGTCGAGGGCAAGACCATCGCGGTGGTCGCCGGCACCGCACATGAGGCCTTCCTCAAGCAGATGTTCACCGAGGCGGTGATCCGGCCCTATGCCAACGCCGAAGCGGCGCGCGAGGCGCTGCGCAACAAGGACGTCGACCTGTTGTTCGGCGACGGCATCGCGCTGGCGTTCTGGCTCAACGGCACCGATTCGGCCGGCTGCTGCGCGTTCCGCGGCGGGCCGTACCTGGAAAGCCGGTTCTTCGGCGAAGGCGTCGGCATCGCGGTCAAGCGCGGCAACGATCTGTTGCGCCAGGCCTTGAACTGGGCGCTGTTCCGGCAGTGGGAGAAGGGCAGCTATACCGATCTGTGGCTGCGCTATTTCCCGGTCAGTCCGTTTTGAGCCGCCGGCGTTTGACGCAGTATCGCGCGCTTTCTACTGTCCGCGCCGGGACCGCAAGCAGATAAGCACGATCCGATGACGACGACCGAGACCTCCACCGCTTCGCTGCGCGAGATCGCCGAATTATCGCATGCCTGGCCGTTCGAGGAGGCGCGCAAGATCGTGGCGCGGCTCAAGCGCAAGCCCAAGAACGAAGTCATAAAGGACGAGGTCATATTCGAGACCGGCTACGGCCCGTCCGGCCTGCCGCATATCGGCACCTTCGGCGAAGTCGCGCGCACGACGATGGTGCGTCATGCCTTCCGCGTTCTCACCGACGACAAGATCAAGACCAGGCTGATCGCGTTCTCCGACGACATGGACGGCTTGCGCAAAGTTCCCGACAACGTGCCCAACAGAGAGATGATGGAGCGGCATCTCGGCAAGCCGCTCACCAAAGTGCCCGACCCGTTCGGCACGCATGGCAGTTTTGCCGAGCATAACAATGCCCGGCTGCGCGCCTTTCTCGATCAATTCGGCTTCGATTACGAGTTCATGTCATCGACCGCCTGCTACAGCTCGGGCCGGTTTGACGCCGCGCTGCTCACGGTGCTCGCGCATTTCGAGGAAGTGATGGCGGTGATGCTGCCGTCGCTGCGCGAAGAGCGGGCGCAAACCTACTCGCCGTTCCTGCCGATCGATCCGCAGACCGGCATCGTCTTGCAGGTGCCGATCGTCGCGCACGATGCCGAGGCCGGAACCATCACCTACGACAACGCCGGCGAACGCGTCACCACGCCGGTCACCGGCGGGCGCTGCAAGCTGCAATGGAAGCCGGACTGGGCGATGCGTTGGCTGGCGCTCGGCGTCGACTACGAAATGGCCGGCAAGGATTTGATCGATTCGGTCAAGCTGTCGGGGGAAATCTGCCGCACCCTCGGCGGTACGCCGCCGGACGGATTCATCTACGAGCTTTTTCTCGACGAAGAGGGGCAGAAAATTTCGAAGTCCAAGGGCAACGGGCTGACCATCGAGGAATGGCTGCGCTACGCGAGCCCGGAGAGCCTGTCGCTGTTCATGTATCGCGACCCGAAGGCGGCGAAGCGGCTCTATTTCGACGTCATCCCGCGTCACGTCGACGACTACCTGCAATTCCTCGACGCCTATCCGCGGCAGGGCCTCAAGGAGCGATTGGGCAATCCGGTCTGGCACATTCACGCCGGCTCACCGCCCGTGCCCGACAATCCGGTGCCGTTCGCCATGCTCATTTCGCTGGTCACGGCGTCGAACGCGGCGAACGCCGAAACGCTATGGGGCTTCATCGGCCGCTACCGGCCCGGCGTGACGCGGCAATCCCATCCGCGGCTCGCCGCGCTGGTCGACTACGCGATCAACTATTATCGCGACTTTGTCGCGCCGACGAAGAAATTCCGCGAGCCCAATGCGGCCGAGCGCGCCGCGCTGATCGACCTGCGCGATGCGCTCGCCGAATTGCCGGCCGACGCCGCGGCGGAGAGAATTCAAGATGTGGTCTATGAGATCGGGCGGCGCGAGCCGTTTCTCGACCAGAAGAAGAAAGCCAAGGACGGCAAGCCCGGCGTCGCGCTCGCCTGGTTCGACATGCTCTATCAGGTGCTGCTCGGCCAGGAGCGCGGGCCGCGCTTCGGCTCTTTCGTCGCCGCCTATGGCATTGCCGACACCGTCGCCATGATCGACGGCGCGCTGGCGAGGTCGGCGCGATTTCACAGTGCAATCTCGTAGGGGCGGGTTTTAAACCCGCCCCTACTGGCTCGCCCACAAAATCCGCGCGATCCACAGCAGGTCGGCGACGGCAAGCGTGCGATCGGGATGCTGGGCATTGAGCGATTTCAGCTCGATCGACTTTGTGGTTCGCCGCTTGAGCTCCTTGGCCATGACCTCGCCGTCTTTGGTTCGCACCACGACGCGGTCGCCGCGGCGGATCGGCGCCGACGGCGACACCAAGATAACGTCACCGTCGCGATAGGCCGGCTCCATCGACTGGCCGGAGACTTCGAGCGCATAGGCATGCTCGTCGGTCACGGCCGGAAACGCGATCTCGTCCCAGCCTTCGCCGGCAGGAAAGCCGCCATCGTCGAAATAGCCGCCGGCGCCGGCCTCGGCAAAACCAAGGAGCGGCACCGCGCGCGCCACCGCGCCGCCCGACGGCTCGATCAGGCTGACGAAAGTGTCGAACGGCGTGCCGGTTGCGGCGAGCGCCTTGGCGATCGATTCGGTCGAAGGCCAGCGGGCGCGGCCGGCCGCGGTGATGCGTTTTGATTTGTTGAACGTCGTCGGATCGAGTCCCGCCCGCCTGGCGAGGCCTGACGCCGACAGCCCTGCGCGCGCGGCAAGGCGATCGATGGCCGACCAGACCTGCGCGTGGGTGAGCATTCAAGCCTCTGCGGAGCGCCGGGATCATAGGAATTATTGCCTGACGGCTCAAGGGCCGATAGGGTCGCGCGCGTCAAATCGGGGTCCACCGGAGGTCCGCACGGTGACGACGGTCTACAAAATCTGCGAGCGCACGGCCTGGGATATCGCCGCTCGCGCCGGGATTTATCGCGGATCGGCAGTCGATGCGCGCGACGGCTTCATTCACTTCTCGACCGCGGCGCAGCTCGCCGAGACGGCGGCAAAGCATTTCGCCGGGCAGACCGATCTGATGCTCGTCGCGGTCGATGGCGATGCGCTCGGCGCGGCGCTCAAATGGGAGCGATCGCGCGGCGGCGAGCTGTTTCCGCACCTTTATGCGGTGCTGCCGCTCGATGCGGTGCGCTGGGCGCGGCCGCTGCCCGAGGCGGTCGATGGGCGCCGCGCGCTGCCGGAGCTGATGCCGTGATCGGGCTGTTCGACCGTCTGGCGCGGCCGTTTTTGCATGCGCTCGATCCGGAACACGCCCACCGGCTCGCGATCCGGATGCTGCAATTTGCCCCACTGCCGGCCGCCGCGCACGACGACAAGCGGCTGGCGATGCGGGCGTTCGGGCTCAATTTTCCTAATCCGGTCGGCATTGCCGCCGGCTTCGACAAGAACGCCGAGGTGCCCGACGCGCTGTTGCGGGCGGGTTTCGGCTTTGTCGAAGTCGGTACCATCACGCCCTTGCCGCAAGCCGGCAATCCGCGGCCGCGGCTGTTCCGGCTCGACGCCGACCGCGGCGTGATCAACCGGCTCGGCTTTAATTCGCAAGGCGCCGGCGCGGTGCTCAAGCGCCTTGCAGCGCGCGCCAGCGCCGGCGGCATTGTCGGCATCAATATCGGCGCCAACAAGGATACGCCCGATCGCATCGCCGATTATGTCGACCTGATCGAGCGCTTCGCGCCGGTCGCGAGCTATGTCACGGTCAATATCTCCTCGCCCAATACGCCGGGCTTGCGCGACATGCAGCAGGCCGCGGTGCTCGACGAGCTGTTGGCGCGGGTGATCGATGCGCGCGAGCGCGCGGTGCGCAATGCCGGGCCGACGCCGGTGCTCGTAAAGATCGCGCCCGATCTGGCGCTCTCCGATCTCGACGACATGGTCGGCATCGCGCGCTCGCGCCGGGTCGACGGCATGATCGTCGGCAATACCACGGTGACGCGGCCGGCAAGCCTCCGCGACATCAAGCAAGCAAAAGAGCCTGGCGGCTTGTCGGGCGCGCCGCTGTTGTCGCTCGCCGACCGCATGCTGGCCGAGACGTTTGTGCGGGTCGAAGGCACCTTTCCGCTCATTGGCGCCGGCGGCGTCGATAGTGGCAGCAGCGCGCTCGGCAAAATTCGCGCCGGCGCGAGCCTCATTCAGGTCTATTCGGGGCTGGTATTTCGCGGCCTCGGCCTCGTTGCCGAGATCAAGGCGGCGCTGCTTGCCGCGTTGCAAAGCGACGGCCAGGACAGCCTCACGGACTATATCGGCGCCGACGCGGCAGCCGTCACCGCCGAACCGTGGCCGGGTTGATCTTCAGCGCAGCGCGCGGGCGAGCTCGCCGGCAATGGCGACTGCCGCAGGCGTATCCGAGTGAACGCACACCGTCGCCGCCCTGACCGGGATGTCACGGCCGGCGGTCGTGCTCACGACGTGTTCGCGCATCACCCGCAAGACCCGCTCGGTCGCCCGCACCGGATCCACCGCGTCGTGCACCCGGCTGAGGATCAGATTGCCGTCGCCGTCGTATTCAAGATCGGCGTAGAACTCGGGGATCAGCTCGACGCCTTTTTCCTTGTAGGCCGTTTCGTGCGCGGTGAAGGCCATGCCGAGAATCGGTACGCCGAACGGACGCACCGCGTCCGCAATCGCCGCCGCGATTTTCTCATCGCGGGCCGCCATGCCGTAGAGCGCGCCGTGCGGCTTGACGTGGTTGAGCGTAACACCCTCGGCGTCGAGAAAAGCCTTCAGAGCGCCGACCTGATAGATCACCAAATCCGCCACTTCCGCCGGCGCGATGACCATGGCTCTTCGGCCAAAACCCTGCATGTCGGGCAGCGACGGATGCGCGCCGACCTTGACGCCATGCTGTTTCGCGAGCCGCACGGTCTCGTGCATGATGCTCGGGTCGGAGGCATGGAAGCCGCAGGCGACATTGGCGAGGTCGATGAGCGGCATCAGCGCCGCATCGTTGCCCAGGCGGTAAAGGCCGAAGCCCTCGCCCATGTCGCAATTGATCGTCATCCGCATCTTGCGAGCCCCGCTGTGGCGTCAGCGCAGCGCCGCCGCGCCCGACGACGGCGCCAGCACCGGCTGCAGCGCCGGGACCAGCCGGCGCCTTTCGCGGCGCGCCGGGATGGCGCGATAGACCTGCTTGGTCGCCTCGACGATGTGGACGCCGGCAAACGGCGCCGACAGCGTCGCGCCGGTGCGTTCCCAGGCGACCGCCGAGCGCAAAAACCAGCCGCGCGCGATCGGCGGCACGTAGAGCGCCTCGCCCCAGCCGGTCGGCGTAAACCAGGTGTCGCGCAAGAGCTGCGTGATCTGGCTGCGCGAATAGGGCCGGCCTTGGCCGAACGGCGTCGTGTCCATGCGCGCCCATAAGCCCCGCCGATTGGGCACCACGGCAAGAAGCCGGCCGCCGGCGGCAAGCACGCGCCACGCTTCGCGCAACAATTCGGCCGGATCTGCCGACATTTCCAGCGCATGCACGAGCAGCACGCGATCGACCGCCGAATCCGTCAGCGGCCACTCGTCCTCCTCTACCAGCGCCGCCAGCGCCGGCCGCGTCGACGGCCAGCGAATAACGCCTTGCGGCGCCGGCATCAGCGCGAGGCAACGCTCGGCTTGCTCGCGGAACAGGCCGAGATACGGCGTGGCATAGCCGATACCGAGCACGCGCAGCGCCCGGGTATCCTTCCAGCGCGCGCGGATACCGCGGCCGACAAAGCGCCGCGCCACGACGCCGAGGTGCTGGGCGTAGAAATTGCGGAGGTCGACGACGTCCATGGCGGCAAAATAGCACGGATTACCATGGGTTCGGGCCACGCTTTGAATGCCATTAATCGCCCCTTATTGCGTCATCATCCGCGAAGGCGGATGATCCAGTAATCGCGGGCGATCGGACAACCTTGTCCTGATCGTCGCGCATTACTGGATGCCTCGTCTGCGCGGGGCATGACATGACCGAAACATGCCGGCCGAGACCTATCAATTTCCCTGCCTCACCGACAATTTCGGCGTGCTGATCCGCGATCCGGCGACTGGCGCCACGGCGTCGATCGACGCGCCGGAAGCCGCCCCGGTCGAGGCCGCGCTGCAAAAGACCGGCTGGCGGCTCACCGATATCCTGGTCACGCATCATCACGGCGATCACACCGCCGGGATCGGTGCGCTCAAAGCGCGGCACCACTGCCGTGTCGTCGCCCCGCGCGCCGAGGCGGCGCGCATCGCCCACGTCGACGAGACCGTTGGCGAAGGCGACACGGTGCAAGTCGGTTCCCTGCAAGCGCGCGTGATCGACACGCCGGGCCATACCGCGGGCCACATTTCCTATTTCTTCCCGGCGGACAAGCTCGCTTTCGTCGGCGACACCTTGTTCTCGATCGGCTGCGGCCGCGTCATCGAAGGCAGCGCCGAAATGATGTGGAATTCGCTCGTGAAGCTGCGCGCGCTGCCCGACGACACGCGGTTCTATAGCGGCCACGAATACACCGCCGCCAATATCCGCTTCGCCAAGACCATCGAGCCGCACAACAAGGCGCTGGCCGCGCGCGCCGAGGAGGTCGAGAAGCTCCTTGCCGCGGGCAAACCGACGCTGCCGGCGACGATCGGCGCGGAAAAAGCCGCCAATCCGTTCCTGCGCGCCGACAATCTCGAGCTGGCGCAATCGCTCGGGCTTGGCAGCGCGCCGGCCTGGAAAGTGTTCGGCGAGATTCGCGAGCGCAAGAACCGGTTTTGAGCGAAAATCTCACCGCCGCCGAGGTGATCCGGTTGCTCGACTTGAAGCCGCATCCGGAAGGCGGGCATTTCCGCGAGACCTTTCGTGATGCGCGGCGCCGCCGGCGCCGGGTGCATCCACTGCAATCTATTTTCTGCTCGGCGCGCGGCAAGCGTTCGCACTGGCATCGCATTGACGCCGTCGAAATCTGGCATTGGTATGCCGGCGCGCCGCTTAAGCTCGAATTAGCGGAAAAGCCCGGCCGCATCGAGCGGCTGACGCTCGGCGGCGATCTCGCCGCCGGCGAACGCCCGCAGGCGATCGTGCCGGCTCACGCCTGGCAGGCAGCGCAGACGCTCGGCGACTGGACGCTCTGCGGCTGCACCGTGGCGCCGGGCTTCGAGTTTTTCGGATTCGAATTGGCGCCGAAGGATTGGTCGCCAGGCTAGCCCACCGCGGGGCGTCTCATCCTAGCTTGCCAGACAAAAGCTGACGGAATTCCCGCAGATTCTCGACGACGAAGTCGAAGAACGCCATGACACGCGGCGAGTGCTTCATATCCTTGTGTACGAGCAGATAAAAGTGAGTCGTGAGGTCGGAAATTGGACCCAACAGGCGGACCAAATCGCTCTCTTTATCGCCGGCGGCAATGGGGAGCGCCGCCAGTCCGATCCCTGATTTGACGGTCGATATCAGCGCCGTCACGCTATTACAGTGCGCCGCGATCCGAGCTTTCGGCGCAACCTCCTTGAACCATTGGTTGCTGACATGCTGCTGCAACCCAATGTCGAACAGTACGATGGCGTGACGATCAATGTCCCCGACCCGCTTGATCGAGCCGTGGCGCTCGACATAGGCGTGGCTCGCATAGATCGCCCACGGTGCGTCCGCAATTCGCCGTCCGAATAATGCCGGATCCGCGGACGGCACCGCCCGGATCGCAACGTCAGCCTGCCCGCTGCCGAGATCGACGAGTTTGTCGCTGATGATGAATTCCATCCGCAGATTAGGATAACGATCGTGAAACTGCGTGACCGCGCGCGAGCGCATCAGGCGCACGCCGACGGGCTCAGGGCAGGTGACTTTGACGACCCCGGTCAGCTCCATCCGCGATGCGGCAAGGCGGAGCTCAAACGCGTGCGCTTCCGCTTCGACGCGCTCGGCATAGGGCAATAACTGTTCGCCAATCTCGGTGAGCTTGTAGCCGGTCGGATGACGCACAACGAGGCGCTGGTTTAGGCGTTGCTCCAGTTCTTCCAGCCGCCGATGCACCGTGGATTGGCTCACGCCGAGCGCCTTGGCGGCTGCCAGCGTGCTGCCTTGGCGCGCCACGGCCAGAAAATGCTTTAGATCGTCCCAATTGAACATTGGTTAGTTATGCACTTTTGAACGGCGCTTTCGCAATCTTGCTGCTGCGTTTTGTTTCATCGCACGCGTATAGGGACGCAACACGACAGCCAACACGTCGCGATACCCGACCGAACCGATCAAACCGTGCCAGGCGAATGACGATGATTCAGGGTGCCGGTGCCAAACGCGCGATGAGCGGCGTCCATGTCCCGGCCGGGACCGGCCGCTTTGGCGCTATCCTGCAACTCGCCAATTGGCGGTTCGAGTGCAAATTGTCCGGCCGGGATACGGCTGGGGACTACTGCATCTACGATACGATACGGACAGCGCGCGGCGGGCCGCCGATGCATGTTCATCACAGCCAGGACGAGTGGTTCTACGTCCGCGCGGGAGAATTTCTGTTCAAGATCGGTGACGAGACATTTCATCTCGGGCCCGGCGATTCGGTTCTTGGACCGCGTCGGGTGCCGCATGCCTTCGCAAGCTTGAGCGGCATGAGCGCTCTGATGATCGTCTTTCAACCCGCTGGAACAATCGAGCGGCTGTTTTTGGAAATCAGCGAAGTGGGCAAATTGCGCCAGCCGACTTTGCAGGATTGGCAGACCGTCGCGCGCGCACACGACGTGGAAATCGTAGGGCCGCCGCTGGACGTGGCCTGAAACGGCGGCTCGCTCGGCGACTGGACGCTCGTCGGCTGCACCGTGGCGCCGGGCTTCGATTTCAGCGGCTTTGAGTTGGCGCCAAAGGACTGGTCGCCGAAAGACTTGGCGCCGAAAGATTTGGCGCCATAGCGGGATGACCCGCGGCGGCGAGGTAAGAATGCAGCGCGGCGACGACCTGCGCGCCTTCGCCGACGGCGGCGGCGACGCGCTTGACGGATTTGGCCCGCACGTCGCCGATGGCGAAGACGCCGCGTCGGCTGGTCCCTAACGGATGGCGATCGCGACCGGCATCCTCGCCGGTCAACACGAAGCCTTTGGCATCGAGCGCAACTCCCGAGCCGGCGAGCCAATCGGTATTGGGGTCGGCGCCGATGAACAGGAACAGGTGGCGCATCGGCTGGCGCAGCTCCTCGCCGTTCGTGTGGCGCCAGCGGACCGCTTCCAGCAGTCCGTCGCGGCCCTCAAGTCCGCTGATCGCGGCGCGCGTCACGACGTCGATATTGGCATGGCCTTCGATGCGATCGACCAGGTAGCGCGACATGGTGGCGCCCAGCTCCGGCCCGCGCACGATCATCTTCACCTTGGCGCCTTGGCTCGCCAGATAAACCGCGGCCTGACCGGCCGAATTGCCGGCGCCGACCAGCGCGATCTCCTGGTTGGCGCACAGCCTCGCCTCCAGCGGCGTTGCCCAATAATGCACGCTCGCGGCCTCGAACGCGTCGAGATTGGCGACGCCAAGCCGCCGGTATCGCGCGCCGCTGGCGATCACCACCGCGCGCGTGGTGACGCGTTCGCCGTCATGCAATTGCAGGACAAAATGGCCGCCGTCGCCGCCGGCGCCGTCCGCTGCGCTCAATCCGGTCACTTCATCGGGAATCGCCATTTCGGCGCCGAATTTCTGCGCTTGATTATAGGCTCGCGCCATCAGAGCTATGCCGGTAATGCCGGTCGGAAAGCCGAGATAATTTTCGATCCTGGCGGACGCGCCGGCCTGGCCGCCGAACGAGCGGCAATCGAGCACCAGGACGGAGAGCCCTTCCGACGCGGCGTAAACCGCGGTCGCCAGGCCGGCAGGTCCGGCGCCGACCACCGCAACGTCATAGACGCGATTAGGATCGATCGGCCCGACCAGGCCGACGCAGCGCGCCAGCTCGTCCTCGCCGGGGTTGCGGAGAAGCTGTCCGCTGGGACACAGCACGATCGGCAATTGCCCGGGATCGACATGGAAGCGATCGATCAGCGCCTTTGCCGCGGCATCGGTCTCGGGATTGAGCAATTGGTGCGGATGGCCGTTGCGGCGGAGGAAGCTTTCAAGCCGCAGCACGTCGCCATTATCGGCGCGGCCGACGATGATCGGTCCGCCGGCGCCGGTTTCGAGCAAGCCGACACGGCGCAGGATCAGCGCGCGCATGATCCGCTCGCCGAGTTCGGCTTCGGCCACGAACAGCGCGCGCAGTCGGTCGGGCGGGATGATCAGCGCTTGCACCGGCTCCCGCGCGGTCGCGTCGACCAGCGCCGGCCGTCCGGCCAGTTGCGCAAGTTCGCCCATAAACTGGCCAGGGCCGTGCGTGATAATGGTCTCGCGCCGGCCGGATTGGCCCGTTTGGTTGACCTCAACCTTGCCGGCGAGGATGACGATGAGGCCGGGACCGACTTGACCGGCCGTGAGCAGCGACCCGCCCGGGGCAATGGAGCGCACTTCGCCGAACCGACGCACCCGTTCGATCTCGACCGCATCGAGATCGGGAAACATCTGATCGTGGCGCTTCTCGATGATCGATTGTGGTGCCGCCGCCATAATGATTTGCCGCCCACAAGTCCCGGTGCTGCGGATATATAGTCAGGCGAAATATTGCCCGCCATTTGCGGTCAAGGTCGAGCCGGTAATCAGCCCGGCGTCGTCGGAAGCGAGGAATACGACGCAGCGGCCGACCTCTTCCGGCTCGCCGAGCCGGCCGATCGGAATTTGCGGCAACACGCTTTTTTGCAGCACTTCCTGCGACATCGCCTTGACCATGTCGGTCGCGATGTAGCCGGGGCAGACCGCATTGACGGTGATGCCTGAGCGCGCGCCCTCCTGCGCCAGCGCCTTGGTGAAGCCGATCTCGCCCGCCTTGGACGCGGAATAATTGACCTGGCCGAACTGCCCCTTCTGGCCGTTGATCGAGGAAATATTGACGATGCGGCCGAATTTGCGCTCGCGCATGCCCTCGATCACCTGCCGGGTCATGTTGAACAGCGAGCCGAGATTGGTGTTGATCACCGCGGTCCACTGGTCCGGCTTCATGCGGTGCAACTGAGCGTCGCGGGTAATTCCGGCGTTGTTGACCAGGACATCGATCGGGCCGAGCTCGGCCTCGACCTGTTTGACGCCGGCGGCGCAGGCGTCGAACGAGGCGACGTCCCATTTGTAGACAGCGATGCCGGTTTCGGCCTTGAATTTCTGCGCCACCTCGTCGTTGCCGCCGTAATTGGCCGCAACCGTGTAGCCGGCCGCCTTCAGCGCCTTGCAAATGGCCGCGCCGATACCGCGCGTTCCCCCCGTAACCAACGCAACGCGGGGCATGGTGCTCTCCCTGATAGTTTCTCCCTCTCCCCGCTTGCGGGGAGAGGGTTGGGGTGAGGGGGCCTATCCGCTGGGCTCAGAATCGCGGAGAGGCCCCCTCACCCTCGTTCGCTTCGCTCACTCGACCTCTCCCCGCACGCGGGGCGAGGTGCCTTTATCTCTCCAAGCACATCGCGATGCCCATGCCGCCGCCGATGCACAGCGTGGCGAGCCCTTTTTTCGCATTGCGCTTCTGCATCTCATGCAGCAGCGTCACCAGCACGCGCGTGCCGGACGCGCCGATCGGATGGCCGATGGCGATGGCGCCGCCATTGACGTTGACCTTGCCGGTATCCCAGCCGAGGTCCTTGTTGACCGCGCAAGCCTGCGCGGCGAAGGCCTCGTTGGCTTCGATGAGATCGAGATCGCCGACGTTCCAGCCGGCTTTCTTGAGCGCCGCGCGCGAGGCGGGAATCGGCCCGGTGCCCATGATCTTCGGATCGACGCCGGCCTGCGCCCAAGACACGATGCGCGCAAGCGGCGTCTTGCCGAGCTTGGCCGCTTCGCTCGCCGT
This sequence comes from uncultured Alphaproteobacteria bacterium, assembly GCA_963729335.1. GTDB lineage: Bacteria > Pseudomonadota > Alphaproteobacteria > Rhizobiales > Xanthobacteraceae > BOG-931. Next base: position 268,314 of record CAVSNN010000006.1, on the reverse strand, counting down.
CATCAACACCACCGCGGCGGCGCCGTCGTTGATGCCCGAGGCATTGCCGGCCGTCACGGTGCCGTCCTTATCGAAGGCCGGACGCAGCTTGCCGATCGCTTCGAGCGTGGTGCCGTGCTTGGGATATTCATCGGCATCGACGACGATGTCGCCCTTGCGGCTCTTGATGGTGACCGGCGTGATCTCGTCCTTGAATTTGCCGGCCTTCTGCGCCGCCTCGGCCTTGTTCTGCGACTCGACCGCGAACTCGTCCTGCTGGGCGCGGGTGATCTGCCACTGCCGCGCGACGTTCTCGGCGGTGTTGCCCATGTGATAGCCGTTAAACGCATCCCACAGGCCGTCCTTGATCATGGTATCGATCATCTCGAAATTGCCCATCTTCACGCCGCCGCGCAGATGCGCGCAATGCGGCGCGACGCTCATGGATTCCTGGCCGCCGGCGACCACGATCTCGCTGTCGCCGTTGACGATGCCTTGATAGCCGAGCGCGACCGTGCGCAGGCCCGAGCCGCACAGCTGGTTGACGCCCCAGGCCGGCGTTTCGACCGGAACGCCGGCGGCGATCGAGGCTTGGCGGGCCGGATTCTGACCCTCTCCGGCGGTCAGGATCTGCCCCATGATGACCTCGGAAACGCGGGCCGGCTCGACGCCGGCAAGCTCGAGCGCCGCCTTGATCGCGGTCTTGCCGAGTTCATGGGCGGGCAAGGACGCAAATGCGCCGTTAAAGGCTCCGACCGGCGTGCGCGTCGCGCTGACAATGACGACATCGTCTTTCATGGCAACTTCCTTCCGGGCTATCGGGCTATTTCGGACGCGGGCGGGGCCGCGGGATCGTTGCCCTATGTCATAAGGATGCGATCCGCCCCCGACAAGGCATAAGGCAGCGCAGCGCTGGCATGCCACGTCACGCCATGTCGGGGCGGGTTTGAAACCCGCCCCTACGCGACGGTCACAAAAGGGTAGCCGCGCCCGGCGAAACCGCCTATTTTGACGGCAAAATTGCGCGGTTGCCGCCCCATGCCCGAAACCACGACCAAGCCCGCCGAACCGGTCACGATCAAGAAGTACGCCAACCGGCGGCTCTACAACACCGGCACGAGCACCTATGTCACGCTCGAAGACCTCGCCGCCATGGTCAAGACCGGCGAGGATTTCGTCGTCTTTGACGCCAAGACCGGCGAGGAAATCACGCGGTCGGTCCTCACCCAAATCATTTTCGAGCAGGAGAACAAGGAAGGCCAGAATCTGCTGCCGATCGCGTTCCTGCGCCAACTGATCCGGTTCTATGGCGACAGCATGCAGATGCTGGTGCCGCGCTATCTCGAAGTCTCGATCGATTCGCTTACGCGCGAGCAGGAGAAATTCCGCGAACAGTTGACACAGGCCTTCGGTGTCAGCCCGTTCGGCTCGCTCGAAGAGCACGGTGCGGCGGAACATGGAAATGTTCGAGCGCGCCTTCGCCATGTTCACGCCGTTTGCCCGGCGCGAGAGCGCCGCCGCCGAGGCGGCCGCAGAGTCGGAAAAATCGCCGCCGAAATCGGGCGATATCGACGATCTCAAGCGTCAGCTCGACGAGATGAAGCGAAAAGTCGACCGGCTGACGGAGAAGGAATAACTCACGTCGGATTTGTTTAGATCGCTTTGGCGAGGCTCGCCAGCCACGGCCGCTCGGTCGAAGCGAGCCCGATCAGGGCGCCTTGCAGATAATCGCAGCCCCACGCCTGCAACGTCTTCGCCGCCGCTTCGTCCTGCACCCATTCGGCGACGGTTGTAAGCTTAAGCCGCTTGGCGAGATCGATCAGCGTGCGCACGAAAGCGCGATCGTCCTCCGAGCGCATGATGTGCTGCACGAAGGCGCCGTCGATCTTGACGATATCGACGCCGAGCTTGCGCAGATTGCGGAACGACGTGTAGCCGGCGCCGAAATCGTCGATGGCGATGCGGCAGCCGAGGTCCTTGACGCGCGCGACAAAGCCGCGCGTCTCGTCGATGTCGTGGATCGCCGCGCTTTCGGTGATTTCGACGATCAGCCGCTCCGCGACGCCGGGATGGCTGCGCAACAGCGAGCCCAGACCCGCCCACCAATCGGGATCGGTGGTCGAAGCGGGCGACACGTTGAAGCTGGTCTGCAGCGTCGGCGCCGCGACCATCTCGTCGACGACGAGTTCGAGCACGCGGAAGTCGAGCAGCCGAACCAGTCCGAGCCGCTCCGCGACCGGCACGATGTCGTTCGCGGCGATCAGGCTGCCGTCGGTGCGCCGAATACGCATCAGACACTCGTAGAAAGCCGGCTGCCGGTCCGTCGCCGAGGTCACGGTCTCATAGGCGAGGAAGATCCGCCGCTCGTTGAGCGCGGCGACGATCTCGTCGGTGGCGCGCACGTTTTCGCGGCGCATGGCTTCGCGCTCGATATTCGGCCGGTAGGCCTGGAACGAGCCGCGGCGGCGCGCTTTCGCGGTATCGAGGCTCTCCTGGGCGCGGGCCAGCACTTCGGCGACGCTGCGGGCGTGACGCGGCGCGGTGACCCCGCCGATGGTGACCGTGACCGCGATCGGTCCGGCGCCGGTCGGCACCATTTCGTCGCGAATGCCGGTGAGCAGCCGCTCGGCGGCGATCGCCATGTCGTCGGGCGTGCAGTCGCGCAACACCAGCCCGAACTTGTTGCCGGAATAGCGGCCGAGCGTATCCTTGCCGCGCATCCGGGCGCGCAAGCGCTTGGCCACCGCGCCGATCACCTGCTCGGCGATATCGAAACCGTACGATTCGTTGATGCGCGCCAAGTTGTCGATCGCGACCAGAAGAAATCCGCAGGATGAGCGGAAGCGCAGCGCTTCGTCGAGCGTGTCTTCGAGAACCTCGCTCAAGTGATGGCGGTTCAATTCGCCGGTGAGTCCGTCGTGGCGGGCGAGATAAGTGAGCCGCCGCTCATGCTCGTAGCGCTCGTTGATGACGCGCAACACGCCGTGGGCGCGAAACGGCTGGCCTTCCGGGCCGACGAACCAGCGGCCGGTGTCCTCGACCCAAAGCTTGGTTTCCGACGCCGGATCGGGACGGATGCAGTATTGAATTTGATAAGCGACGCCGTGGCCCTCGTCGCGCTTGTCCGATTTCATGACGACGTCGAAGCGGGCCTGCGCGTTGTCCGCCTCCAAGAGCTGCGCATAGCCGCGGCCGGTCGAAGCGGCCGCGATGTCGCGGATCAGCAGAACGTCGGCGGCGTTCGCGCCCCACAGCAAGACGTCGCTGTCGATGCGCCACTCGTAGGCGACTTCGCCGACCGAGGCGAGAATCTTGGCGGTATCGAGCGCGGGCGCCGGACGCGCCGGCGCCACGGCCGGTTTGGCGGCCGCGCCGGAACTGCGAGGCGGTAACGGATGGTGCGGACCGACGTTGGTCAAGGTCGCCTCGTGTGGACATGTTGCGGTCCGCGGGCGCCCACGGCACACGGCTTTTGCGTCGCCAAGCTAGCGCAGGAGGCTAAATAATTCGGAAAGTATCGCGCGCGGGTTGGCCGATCCGACGGCCCCGGCATGGCGTTTGCGAGTAAGCAGGCAAAGCGCAATCGTTGTCCCGTTTTGGGACAGCAAGCGGCCAGCAAACGTCCAGGCGTCACGTCCATGCCTAACGCTCTCGTCCCCATCGCGCCGGCCGACCAGGCGCCGGCCAAGCGGCAAGCCGCCGGTCGGCCGAACGCCGACTTCGTCGCCCAGCTGATCGCGACCTCGATCAAGGCGCCGCAAACCTGCGCCCGCCGCCGCGCCACGGCGGATGCGGCAACCGCGGTCTATCGCGCGCAGGATTGCGCGCCCGCGTTCCCGGGCCGCGCGCTGTCGCGCTCGCTCTAAGCGGATACAGCCGAATCCCGGCGCCTCAGACTTGACCCGGACCTTCGATCTCGATCCGCCGCGCCGTGCTGCGCATGCCGATGATGAAGCCGGCGAGCACGTCAACCAGCGCGATGGTCGTCAGCAGGAAGAACGTCGACGTCGCGGCCCGATCGACCAGCAAGAACTCGACCAGCATGACGATGAACAGCGCCATCGCCAGGATATGATCCATGACGCTGCGCGGCCCGATCCGCGTCGATTTGATGATTTCGATCCAGAGCAGAAAAATCGAAACGGCGAGCAGGATATCCTCCCAGGTCAGCACCCAATCGCGGCCGGACATCATGTGCACGGTGGTCACCGGCGCGGTCCAGCTCACGCCCGGGGTGAGAAACGCAATCATGTTGTAGATGGCGAAGGGAATGAGCAGTAACGGGAAGCCAAGCACGAACATGACGCATGCCTATGGTCTGCTCTTCGTATATGCCGGGCGCCCGGCTGCGCTTCGCCGCGCCCGGGAAGCTCCTACGCTTCCGCCTTCTTGGTCAGCACCTGCCGGCCGCGATACATCCCGGTCTTGAGATCGATGTGATGCGGACGGCGCAATTCGCCGGAATCCTTGTCCTCGATATAGGTCGGCGCCTTCAGCGCGTCGGCCGAACGGCGCATGCCGCGTCTTGAAGGCGAGGTTTTTCTTTTCGGCACGGCCATAGGGTCGCTCTCCTCTACGTTGGCTCCGCCCGGCCCGGAATGCCGGGCTTATAGAAGAATGACCAGCATCGCGCTAGTACCCGATTTTACGGGCCTCTGCACGCAAGCATCGAGGTTGCCGAAATCGGCGGCGCGGCGCTCGTAAATCCGGCGAGCCGGCGCACCAACAGGCTCGGCGTCCGGGCGCTGCGCAGGATCGGATTGGGCAGGATCGCGGCAAGTTCCGCGGCCTGATTGGCGGTGAGCTCGCGTGCCGATTTGCCGAACGCCCAGCGCGCGCCGGCCTCGGCGCCGAATTCGCCGTTCGGACCCCATTGCGCGATGTTGAGATAGATTTCCAGAATCCGCCGCTTCGGCAAGACCAGGTTGATCCACAGCGCGAGCGGAATTTCGAGCGCCTTGCGGATCAGGCTGCGGCCCTGCCAGAGGAACAGATTTTTGGCCGTCTGCTGGGTGATGGTCGAGGCGCCGCGGGACTCGCCGATATTGTCGTCCGACTGTTCCAAGGCCTCGCGGATGGCGCCGAGGTCGATGCCGTGATTGCGGCAGAAGCTGCCGTCCTCGGCGACGATAACGGCGAGCCGCAGCGCCGGCGCGATCCGCGACAGCGGAACGTCGATGCGCTCGACGCGCGCCCCGGTCAGATAGCGCCACAGCATCGGCATCGAGACCGGATCGATGAAACGGTAAAGCGGCGCGATCGCATAGGGCGCGAGCACCAGGACGGCGGCGACGATGACCGCAAGCCCGGCGAGGCGCCGCAAGGCGGTGCCGTTGCCGTGCCGCGGATCACGCCGCGGCCGCTTGCGGCGGCGCCGGCTTGCCGCAAATGAGATCGGCGGCTTTCTCGGCCATCATCAGCACGCAGGCATTGATATGGGCGGAGACCAGGTCCGGCATGGCGGAGGCGTCGCAGACGCGCAAATTTTCCACCCCGCGCACGCGCAGATCGGGCTCGAGCACGGCGTCGGGACCGATCGCGCAAGTGCCGGCGGGATGATGCGCGGTGATCACGGTTCGCTTCAGCCAGCCGTCGATCTCGGCGTCGGTTTTGACTTTGAGCCCCGGGCCGATTTCGGCGCCGCGATAGGGGTCGAGCGCTCGGTGAAAGGCAAGCTCGCGCGCGCGCTTGAACCCTTCGCGCAGCGTCGGCAGGTCGTTCGGCGCGGTGAAAAAGCGATAGACGATACGCGGCGGTTGCAGCGGATCGGCGCTGCCGAGCAACAGCTCGCCGCGGCTGTCGGGATGCAACAGCGTCGGGCGGATGCCGAAGCCGTCGAGAAACGCCGGGCGGATGAGGGGAAACCACAGACGGGGATTTGCCGCGGTGCCGCGGAACATGAATTCGATGTCGGGCACCGCAAGCTCGGGCCGCGTTTTGATGAAGGCGTGCAGTCCGCCCGGCACGACGGTTCCCGGCCCGGTTCCCAACAAGTAGGCGCGGACCATGCTCAAGGCCATGCGGTCGAACCGCATCTCGCGATGGAACGTGCCGGGCCGCGGCCGCGTGTAGGTCATATAGGCACCGAGGTGGTCCTGCAGATTGCGGCCGACCGGCAAGTCGGCGACGACGGCGATGCCGAAGCTGCGCAGATGCTCCGCCGGCCCGATCCCCGAGAGCATCAGGAGCTGGGGCGTATTGAACGTGCCGGCTGCAACGATCACCTCGCGCGCCGCCTCGGCGCGCACGCGCGCGCCATTGACGAGGTATTCGACGCCTCGCGCGCGGGCGCCGTCGAGCGCGATGCGCGTGACATGGGCGTTTACGACCACGCTGAGATTCTTGCGTCCGCGCGCCGGCTTGAGAAACGCGTTGGCGGAGGACGCGCGCCGGCCATCGCGAATGGTGAATTGGCCGCGGCCAAAGCCGTCTTGCCGGCCGTCGTTATAATCCGCCGTCAGCGGATAGCCGCTCGCTTTCGCCGCCGCGAGCCAGGCGTCGAACAGCGGATCCTTGGTCTTGGCGAATTCGGTGCCGAGCGGGCCAGCGCCGCCGCGCCAGGCATCTGGCGCCGCCCTGCCAAGTCTCGCTGCGCTGGAAATACGGCAGCACGTCGGCATAGGACCAGCCGCGCGCGCCTTTCTGCGCCCAGCGGTCGTAGTCGCCGCGGTTGCCGCGCGTATAGGCCATGACGTTGATCGAGGACGAGCCGCCCAGAACCTTGCCGCGCATCGCCTCGATGCGCCGGTTGTTGAGATTCGGTTCCGGCTCGGTCCGATAGCCCCAATCGAACATGCCGCGATCGTGCATGCGCCCCATGCCGAGCGGGATGTGAATGTAAGGATGCCAGTCGCGGCCGCCGGCTTCGAGAATGAGCACACGCCGCGCGGAATCCTCACTCAGCCGGTTGGCCAGCACGCAGCCCGCCGAGCCGGCGCCGACGACGATGTAATCGTAGCCTGCCATACCTCCCTCCGGTGGCGACGACGGCCGTCTAATCCCGGGCGTAGCCGATCAGCGGTCTCTTCTTGCGGCCGAGCAAGATCAACAGCGTCGCCAGGATGCCGACGACCGCCCAGGCCGGCAGGTCGAAAACTTGTTGCAGGTAAGGGTCCCAAGCCCAGGCGACCTTCTGCTTCAGCCAATTCTGCACCAGATTGAGGCTGTTCTGGTCGATTATGGCCCACACGTCGACCACCTTGGTGTAGACGATTTGGTGATTGGCGATGGATTTGGTTCCGTCATAGACGAGGAACACAAACGCGGTGGCGAGCAGGCAGAGGCCGATAAGGCGAAGCAGGAATCTGATCATGAGACGGTGCGGCGCTGCGGCTGAGCCGTGCGGCTCATCGGGTGGGTTAGTCGCGTGGCTCTCCAGGCAGGGATTACGCTTAGCCGCCCGCTTGTTCAATGCACGGGACCTGCGGCGCTTTTTTGCACCATAGGTTGCCGGGCACGGCGGGTCCGCCGGCCGGCACTCCCTTGAGCATAGGCCGGCGGTTTCGCTAAGGTTCCATTGCCGCCCCTCGATCGTCTCGGCGTCAGCAGTAGGGAAATTGCTATGGCCTTCAAAAACGGCGGCAAAAACGGCGGCCCATCGCGGCGGCCGACCTTTACCGACCAGGAAGCCCTGCTGTTTCACAGCCAAGGCCGGCCCGGCAAGCTCGAAGTCGTCGCCACCAAGCCGATGGCGACCCAGCGCGACCTGTCGCTGGCCTATTCGCCCGGCGTCGCCGTTCCGGTGCTTGCCATCGCCGAGGACGAGTCGAAAGCCTTCGACTACACCACCAAGGGCAATTTCGTCGCCGTCATCACCAACGGCACCGCCATTCTCGGCCTCGGCAATCGCGGCGCGCTGGCGGCCAAGCCGGTGATGGAAGGCAAGGCGGTGCTGTTCAAGCGCTTCGCCGATATCGACTCCATCGATCTCGAAGTCTCGACCGAGGACCCCGACGAGTTCATCAATTGCGTCAAGTTTCTCGGCAAAGGCTGGGGCGGCATCAATCTCGAAGACATCAAGGCGCCGGAATGCTTCATCATCGAGCAGAAGCTGCGCGAGCTGCTCGACATCCCGGTGTTTCACGACGACCAGCACGGCACCGCGATCATCGCCGCCGCCGGCCTGATCAATGCGTTGCATCTCACCGGCCGCGAGATCGGCGAGACCAGGCTTGTCTGCAATGGCGCCGGCGCGGCCGGCATCGCCTGCCTCGAGCTGTTGCGCGCCATCGGTTTCCGCCCGGAAAATCTCGTGCTCTGCGACACCAAGGGCGTCATCTACGAGGGTCGTAAGGATGGCATGAACCAATGGAAGTCGGCCTATGCGGTCAAGACCTCCGCGCGCACCCTCGCCCAGGCCATGATCGACGCCGACGTGTTCTTCGGCCTTTCGGTCAAGGGCGCGGTGACCCAGGAGATGGTCAAGTTGATGGCGCCGCAGCCGATCATCTTCGCCATGGCCAATCCCGACCCGGAAATCACCGTCGAGGAGGTGGCGGAGGTGCGCACCGACGCCATCATGGCGACCGGCCGCTCCGACTATCCGAACCAGGTCAACAACGTGCTCGGTTTTCCTTACATTTTCCGCGGCGCGCTCGACGTGCGCGCCCGTACCATCAATATGGAGATGAAAATCGCCGCCGCGCAGGCGCTGGCTGACCTGGCGCGCGAGGACGTGCCCGATGAAGTTGCCGTCGCCTATGGCGCGCGGCCGAAATTCGGCCCCGACTACATCATCCCGGTGCCGTTCGATCCGCGGCTGATTTCCGACATTCCGCCGGCGGTGGCGAAAGCGGCGATGGATACAAACGTCGCGCGGCGGCCGATCCCCGACATGGAAATCTATCGGCAGCAATTGCGCAGCCGGCGCGATCCGATCGCCGGCGTCTTGCAGGGCGTTTATGAGCGGCTGCGCCGGCGGCCGCGGCGCGTGGTGTTCGCCGAGGGCGAGGAGGAACAGGTGATCCGCGCGGCGGCGACCTTCGTGCACCAGGGCCTCGGCACGGCGCTGTTATGCGGCCGCGAAGCGCCGGTGCGCGAAACCGCGCAGGCGCTCGGCGTCGAGCTTGGCGGCAATATCGAGATCATCAATGCCGCGCTGAGCTCGCGCAACGTCCGCCTATGCCGCTTATCTCTACGAACGGCTGCAACGCAGCGGTTTCCTGCAACGCGACTGCCAGCGTCTGGTGAACCAGGACCGCAATCATTTCGCCTCCTGCATGGTCGCGCTCGGCGACGCCGACGCCATGGTGACCGGCGTCACCCGCAATTTCTCCGTCGCGCTCGAAGACGTGCGGCGCTGCATCGATCCCAAGCCCGGCCACCGCGTCATGGGCATTTCGCTGGTTCTGGCGCGCGGCCGCACCGTGCTGGTCGCCGATACGGCGGTGACCGAAATGCCCACCGCGATCGACCTCGCCGAGATCGCGATCGAGGCCGCGCGCGTCGCCCGCGCGCTCGGCTACGATCCGAAACTCGCTTTGCTCGCCTTCTCGACGTTCGGCCATCCGGCGGGCGAACGCTCGCAGCGCGTGCAGGAAGCGGTGCGGCTGTTGGATCAGCAGCACGTCGATTTCGAATATGACGGCGACATGACCGCCGACGTGGCGCTGAACATGGAGCTGCGCGAGGCCTATCCGTTCTGCCGCCTGTCCGGCCCCGCCAATGTGCTGATCATGCCGGCGTTTCACTCCGCCTCGATCTCGACCAAGATGTTGATGGAGCTCGGCGGCGCCAACGTGATCGGCCCGATGCTGGTCGGGCTGGACCGCTCGGTACAGATCGTGCCGCTGTCGGCGAACGACGCCCAGCTCGTCAACATGGCGGCGCTCGCCGCATATAATGTCGGCGCCTGAACGAGCGTTTGCGGTCACTGCAAAACGTAAGCTCGGAACGTCGGGCCCGGAGGTTTCGCTGGTCGGGCTCGGCACCAATAATTTCGGCGGCCGCATCGGTCTCGAGGCGTCGCGGCTGGTGGTGGAGAAGGCGCTCGATGCTCGGCATCACGCTGATTCGACACCGCCGATGCTTACGGCAACTGGGGCGGCTCCGAGGAGATTTTGGGAAAAGTGCTGGGGCCGCGGCGCAAGGACGTCGTGCTGGCGACCAAATTCGGCCTGCCGATGGACGACGCCGGCAAGCTCCAGGGCGCCTCCGGCCGCTACATCATGCAGGCGGTCGAAGCGAGCTTGCGGCGGCTGAAGACCGACTGGATCGATCTTTATCAGGTGCACCGGCCCGATGCCGGAAACGCCGATCGAAGAAACGCTGCGCGCGCTCGACGATCTGATCAACGGCGGGAAAGGTTCGCTGCATCGGCTGCTCCAATTTTCCGCGGCGCAGCTTGAAGACGCGCATGCCGTCGCGGCGCGGCATGGACTTCGGCGCCTTCGCCTCATGTCAGGACGAGTACAGCCTGCTCGATCGCGATATCGAAAAAGATCGCGTTGCCGTCATGCAACGCCACGGCCTCGGGCTGCTTCCGTATTTTCCGCTGGCGAGCGGATTATTGACCGGCAAATACCAGGCCGGCGCGCCGTTGCCCGCCGGCTCCCGGCTTGCCAACAGCGCGCGCCACGCCGGTGGTCTCTCAACGCGCGCAATTGGCGCATCGTCGATGCGCTGCGCAACTTCGCCGCCGCGCGCGGCCATACGCTTCTCGAACTGGCGATGAGCTGGCTCGCCGGCCGGCCGTTTATTTCCAGCATTATCGCCGGCGCGACGCAAGCCCGAGCAGGTCGAGCCAACGTCGCCGCCGTCGACTGGGCTCTGTCGGCGGCCGAGCTTGCCGAGATCGACCGCATAACTCTTTAACGCTGCGCCGCAAATTCGCGGCGCTGCCGATTCACGAGCCGAAACCTCTGTCGGTTAACCTGCTCGATTCATGCAGCATTTCGCGCCGCCGCTCTGCCCTCGAAATCCATGGCCTCGTCAAGCGCTTCGACCGTCCCGCGGTCGACGGCCTCGATCTCAATGTCCGCGCCGGCGAGTTTTACGCGTTGCTCGGACCGAACGGCGCCGGCAAGACCACGACGCTTGCGCATGATCGCCGGTTTGCTGCGGCCGGACGCCGGCTCGATCCGCGTCGCGGCATCGACGCGCTCGCCGATCCGGTGGCGGCAAAGCGGCTGATGGCGTGGATTTCCGACGAGCCGATGATCTACGACAAGCTCACGCCGCAGGAATATCTCGAATTCGTCGCCGGGCTCTGGGGCATCGAGCCCGCGCAAGCGGCGCAAGCGCGCGCGCAAGAACTGCTCGGCTGGCTCGAACTTGCTCCGCATGCGCAAGAGCGCTGCGAAGGTTTCTCCAAGGGCATGCGGCAGAAGGTGGCGCTGGCCGGCGCGCTCATTCACGAGCCGCGGCTGATCATCCTCGATGAGCCGCTGACCGGGCTCGATGCCGGCTCCGCCCGCCAGGTCAAAAGCGTGCTGCGCGAACGCGTTCGCGCCGGCGGCACCGTCATCATGACCACGCATATTCTCGAAGTCGCCGAGCGCATGGCCGACCGCATCGGCGTCATCGCCCACGGCAAACTTATTGCCGAAGGCACGCTCGAAGAATTGCGGCGCCAGGCCGGCACGCTGCGCAAGCGAGCGCGGATGCGGCCGCGGGCAACAGCGCCAGCCTCGAAGACACTTTCCTCGCGCTGGTCGCCGCGCCCACCGCGCCCGCCGCAGCGGCATGATCGCACAACCGGGAACCGCGGTCTGGTTCGCCCGCCACGAGTCGCGCCTGGCCTGGCGCGATTGGCTCGGCGATGATGACCGCCGGCCGGCCCGAGCGCTTGCGCCGCGCCATCGTCGCCATCGCGGCGTTCGTGGTTTTCATGCATTTCGTCGCCTATTGGGTGGTCGGCCGCTATGCCGACGCCACGCCGGACAAGGCGACATTCGTCACGATCACCGGCGAGCGTGTTGCTGTCGTGGCTACTGATGGTCTCGCAGGCGATGGAATCGACGACGCGCGCGTTCTATTCGCGCTCCGATCTCGATCTGATCCTGGCTTCGCCGGCGGCGGCGGAAAAAGTCTTTGCCGTGCGCATCGCCACGGTGGCGCTGTCGATGGCGATGATGGCGGTTCCGCTTGCGGCGCCGTTCATCGACGTGCTGATCGCGCTCGGCGGCTGGCGCTGGCTCGGCGCCTATGGGTTGATCGTCGCCATGGGCGCGGCGGCGACGGCTCTGGCGGTCGGTCTCACCGTCGCGCTGTTCCGCCTGGTCGGCCCGAAACGCACGCCGGCTCGTCGCGCAAGTCGTCGCCGCGGTGATCGGCGCCGCCTTTCGTCATCGGCCTGCAACTGGCGGCGATCCTGTCCTATGGGACGATCTCGCGGGTCTCGGTCGTTGCAGTCGCAGACCGCGATCGCGCTGGCGCCCGATGCCGGCAGCATTTTTTGGTGGCCGGCGCGCGCCGCGCTCGGCGACGGCACGGCGCTCGTCGGGGTGCTCGCCCTGAGCCTTTGCCTTGCTCGCCGCCGCCATCGTCATGGTCGCGCCGCGCTTTGGCGAATACGCCGTCACCGCCGCGGGCTCGCGGCGCTGCGTCGGTCGATTCAAGCCCGGCGCTCGACCGATTTCCGGCCGACTGTCGCCACGGCGCGCGCTGCGCCACAAGGAATGGACGCTGTTGCGGCGCGATCCTTGGCTGGTTTCGCAGACGCTCATGCAGATGCTCTATCTCATTCCGCCCGCGGTTCTGCTGTGGCGCAGCTTCAATAGCGGCGATGGCGCCTATCAATTCCTGGTGCCGGTGCTGGTCATGGCGGCCGGCCAGCTTGCCGGCGGTCTCGCCTGGCTCGCCATCTCGGGCGAGGATGCGCCCGATCTCGTCGCCTCCGCGCCGGTGCCGGCGCGGCTTTATCGTGCGGGCCAAGATCGAGGCCGTGCTCGGCGTTATCGCCGTGATTTTCGCGCCGCTGGTCGCGGTCGCTCGCCGTTGCCTCGCCGTGGCACGCTGCTGGTCACCGCGCCGGCATCGTCATTGCCGCGGCGGCGTCGACCTCGATCCAGCTCTGGTTCCGCAGCCAGGCCAAGCGCAGCCAATTTCGCCGCCGTCAGGTGTCTTCGCGGCGTCGCGACTTTCGCCGAGGCCTTTTCGTCGATCGGCTGGGCCGCCACGGCGGCGGTGGCTGCCGCCAATGTCGCGCTCGCCGTCGCGCCGGCATTGCTCGCGCTCCTGGTGGTCGCCGGCGCCTGGTTCATGAGCCCGCGAACCCGTATCTAGTTGCGCTGTTCGCCGCGGCGAGCGGTCTCGACGCGGCGAACCCTCCTGTGATTAAACTCGGCCCGGCCCGCGCCCGCGGAGCCGGGAATGAATAACAAGCCGAACTGGGAGTGGCCGCACGGCAAGCGCATCGCCGTCGTGTTCAACGTCTGTCTCGAAGCCTGGTCGGACGGCAAGGCGCCCGGCATCAGCCCGATGGGCAATCCGCTGCCGGCCGGCGTGCTCGACACCATGGCGATTTCCTGGGCCGCTTATGGCGTTGAGGTCGGCATCCATCGGCTGATGGACGGCTTGCAACGGCTACGGCGCCAAGGCAAGCGTCATGGTCAACGCCATCGTCGCCGAACGCTCGCCGGATACGGTCCGGGCAATCGCCGAGCGCGGCCATGAAGTGCTGTCGCATTCCTACGCCATGGACGTGATCCCGGCGCTGCTTTCCGATGAGGAGGAGCGCAACAACATCGCGCGCTGCACCAAGCTGCTCGCCGACGGCCTCCGGCAAACCGGTCGTCGGCTGGCTTTCGCCGCGCGGCACGTCGCGAGCCGAGACGCCGCGGCTCCTCGCCGAAGCCGGTTACCGCTGGTATGGCGACGTGTTCGATCGCGATCTGCCCTATGTCGTGAACCACGGCAATAAGCGGATCGTCGCCATACCGCTGTCCTACGATGTCAACGATATGCCGTCGATGAAATACGGCCATCCGCCGCGGATGATGCTGGAATCGTTCAACGAAGTGATCGGGATTGCGCGCGCGCGCGACGACGAACTGCGCATCATCGATGTGACGAGCCATGCCCATATCTTCGGCCACCATCGCGGCGCGCACTTCTACGAACGGATCGTCGAGGCGCGCGATGTCGGCCCCGGACGTCTGGGTCGGCACGCGCGCCGAAATCGCCGAACATGTGCTAACAGTGCGGCCGCATGAGAACAACAAGACTGCCGAAGACAGCGTTCCGTGATCGCCTTCGACATGGTGGAGCCGACGTCGCTGCAAGAAGCGGTGGCGTTGCTCGACCCGCAAGAGCCGACGATCCGCGCCGTCGCCGGCGGCACCGCGCTGATGCTGATGATGAAGGCCGGCGTGTTCCAGCCGACGCCGCCTGGTCTGCCTGCACCGCATCGAGCCGCAACTACGCGCGCATCGCCGTCACCGCTAGCGGCGAATTGCGGATCGGCGCCATGGCGACGTTGAGCGAACTGGAACATGATGCGAATGTCGCTGCGCGATTGCCGGTCCTGACCCGTGCGCTGCGCACGCTGTCGAATCCCCGCGTGCGCAACGTCGCCCGCGTCGGCGGCGCGCTCGCGCACGGCGATCCGCACATGGATCTGCCGCCGGTGCTGGCCGCGCTCGGCGCCCGCGTCGCGATCAGCGGTCCGCAAGCGCGAGCGCGAATTGCCGCTCGAGCAGCTTTACGCCGGCTATTACGAAACGCGACTGGAGAAGAACGAACTCATTACCGCGGTAACGGTGCCGAAACTTGACGGACGCAAGGCCGCTTACATGAAAGTCACCGTCGCGTTCCGCCGACGACTGGCCCGCGCTCGGCGTCGCGGTGTCGTTCGCGCTCGATGACGGCGCGATGCGCGATCCCATTGTCGTCGTCAGCGCCGCCACCGAGAAGGTCACGCGCATGACGAGCGCCGAAAAATTGCTGCAAGGCGCGGCGCTCGACGATGCGGTGCTGATGCGCGCCGGCGACGCCGCGGCCGCGGAGGCTTCGATTCTCGCCGACGCGCACGGCTCGGCCGCCTACAAGCGCGAACTGCTGCGGGTTTATCTGCGCCGCGCCGTGCGGCAGGCGGTGCAGCAATGAACCAGGTGGGCCGCGATATTCCGCGCCTCGAAGTGCGCGCCAAGGTGAGCGGGCGCGCCGACTATACGCATAACCTGCGGCTGCCCGGCATGCTTTACGGCAAGGTGTTTCGCTCGACGGTGCCGCACGGCCGCATCCGCAGCATCGATACGCAAGCGGCGCGGGCAGCTGCCCGGCGTGCACCGCGTCGTCACCGGCGAAGATATCCGCAAACTGATCCCAGAGCCCTATTACGGCCCGGCGTTTCACGACCAGCCGATCCTGGCGCTCGACAAAGTGCGCTTGTCGGCGAGCCGGTCGCGGTCGTGCTGGCGAGCGATCCGCATGTGGCCGAGCGGCCGCGCAGCTGATCGTCCGCCGAATATGACGAGCTGCCGGCGGTGTACGACGAGATCGCGGCGATGCAGCCGGACGTCCTCGTCCACGACGTGTTGCGGCCGGCCGGAACCTTCGCCGATCTCAAGCACCTCAAGGGCCGCAAGGGCACCAATATCGCGCTCGATTATCATTTGCGGCGCGGCGACGTCGACGGCGCCATGGCGCGCGCCGATCGCGTCATTCGAGCACACGTTTAAGACGCAACAATGCCTGCACCTGCCGTTCGAGCCGCATGTCGCGATTGCCGAGCCCGGCGACGGCCGGCTGACGATCTATACGTCGAACCAGACGCCGTCGTTCGTCCGCATCGAAATCGCGCGGCTGTTCGGCTGGCCGGAGAATCCGCGTGCGGGTCAAAGTTCCGTATCTCGGCGGCGGCTTCGGCGCCAAGGTCTATGTCAAGCTCGAAGCGCTGGTCGCCGCGCTGGCGATGCTGGTGCGCCGTCCGGTCAAGATCGCGCTGACGATGGAAGAGCAGTTCTACATGATCACCAAGCACCCGACGACGTTCCGCATCAAGAGCGGCGTCGACAAAGACGGCCGCGTGATCGCGCGCGCCTGCGAGGTGTATTGGAACGGCGGCGCCTATGCCGATATCGGGCCGCGCGTGACGCAAAAATCCGGCTTCACCGCGGCCGGTCCCTACGACATCGAGAACGTCAGCATCGGTTCCTACGCGCTCTATACCAACCGCACGCCGGCCGGCGCGCTGCGCGGCTTCGGCGTTCCGCAGCTGGTCTGGGCCTATGAGAGCCACACCGATTTGATCGCGCGCCAGCTCGGCATCGATCCGGTCGAATTCCGGCGCAAAAATATTTTGCGCAATGGCCGCCCGCAGGCGAGCGGCACCGTGCTGCACGACGCCGCCATCGCCGAAGTGCTCGATACGCTCGCCGCGCGCATCGGCTGGAACAAGCCGTTCGACCGCGGCAGCGGCACGCTGCGCCGCGGCCGCGGCATCGCTATCGGCTTTAAGGCCTCGATTTCGCCGACCACCTCGGTCGCGATCGTCAACGTCTCCGCCGACGGCAGCATCTATCTTTATAAAAGCACGGTCGATATGGGACAGGGCTCGGATACCGCCTTTGCGCAGATCGTCGGCGAGGTGCTCGACGTCAAGGCGGAGAATGTGCGGGTGGTCCAACCGGACACCGACGTGACGCCCTACGACATGGGCACGCTCGGCTCGCGCTCGCTCTATCACATGGGCACCGCGGTGCGGCTCGCGGCCGAGGACGCCCGCGCCAAATTGCGCGCGCTTGCCGCCGAGGCCGGGCTGCCCGAGGGCACCAATTATCCGCCGGCGGAAATATTCAAGAAGCGCTACGGCATGCAGGCCGGCAACGTCATCGGCACGGCGAGCTATGTGCCGAGCTACAAGTCACCCGATCCGCAGACCGGCCTGTCGGATAACGTCACGCCGTTCTGGATGGTCGGCGGCGCCGGCGCCGAGGTCGAGGTCGATACCGAGACCGGACACGTGCGCATCTTGCGGCTCGTTAACGCCGCCGATTGCGGCAAGCCGATCAATCCCGCAGTCGCGCGCACGCAACTGTCCGGCGCCGCCATCATGCAGCTCGGCTTCACCATGTCCGAAGCCATGCAGCTCGACGGCGGCCAAGTCACCAATGCCTCGCTCGCCGACTACAAGATTCCCGGCATCGGCGACATTCCGCCGATGGAGAACGAGTTCGTTGCCGCCGAGCAGCATTCCGGGCCGTTCGGCGCCAAGGGACTCGGCGAGACCGGCACGTTCGGCGTTTCGCCGGCGATCGCCAACGCCATTCACGACGCTGTCGGCGTGCGCATCATGGAACTGCCGATTACCGCCGAGGCGGTATTGCGCGCGTTGCGCGCCAAAGCCGGCCGCCCGCTGGACGACGAATGATTGGACGAACGATTGGACCAATGACAACCGCGCGCACCATCAATTTCACGCTCAACGGCGAGAAGGTATCGACCGCGATCGAGCCGCACCGCAATCTGGTCGAGCTATTGGCGCGTTTCGATCTGTTCGGCGCGCGCGAAAGCTGCGGCCAGGGCCTGTGCGGCTGCTGCACCGTGCTGGTCGACGACAAGGCGGTGTCCGGCTGCCTCTATTTCGCGGTCTGGGTCGACGGCAAGAGCGTCACGACCGTCGAGCATCTCGATGCCGACGGCACGTTGTCCAACGTGCAGCAGGCATTCATCGAGGCCGGCGCGTTCCAATGCGGCTTCTGCACGCCGGGCTTCGTGCTGATGACGCATCAATTGCTCAAAGAGCACCCCGACCCGAGCGACGACGACATCCGCCATTATTTGAACGGCAACCTTTGCCGCTGCGCCGCCTATCCTGAGATTATCGAGGCGGTGAAACGCGCGGCAAAAGCTACGTAACATCCGGGAATATCAGCCGGTAACGCACGAAATCGTCGGCTTTGACGTATTCATCATACAGCCGCCGCGCTGGATTGCCGGCCCGCGTATGCCAATAAAGCCGCGACCAGCCTTCGGATTTGGCGCGTCCGACCAGATCGGCGATCAGCATGCGCCCGATGCCGCGGCCGCGGAATGCGGGCGCGACGAATATGTCCTCAAGATAGCAAGCCGGCGCGATCGCCCAGGTAATTTCGTGCAGAACGCAGGTGCTGAATCCGATCACCGCATCATCGACGGTTGCGAGCCGGCCGAAAATCGATATTGCGGGATCGAGAATGCGCAGCCATGTGCGCGCTGTGACGGCCTCGGGGACCTTTGCTTCGTAAAAGTCGTTGTATTGCGCCCACAGCTCCCGCCATGCCGTCTCGTCGGCCGGCGTCGGGTCGCGGATGATTGCCGCCGGCTGAGCCATCAGTTTTTCGCCATCACCGGCAGGATCAGGCACGACGCATGCACGCCGTCGTGATGGATGGTGTCGGTGCCCACGAGCGATGGATGATAGGGATGCGAGAACACGCCATCGGTTGCCGGCGAGTCGCCGTTGGCGAGTTCGAGCCGGATGCGGTGGTCTTTCTTGAACACATAAGCGATCGGCAGCACCTCGATGTCGAATTCGTAGATCGCGCCCGGCTCAAGCGGCTGCGGGTTGGTATGCATGTAGAACGGCCGCTCGGGCGTCGAGCGCAGCTCATCCTGTTCGCGATGCGAGGCTTTGAGCCAACCCTTCGACACCGGCGTATAGGCCGGCTGCTCGCCATTGGCGCGCGATTGCGGGCTTTGCGGATGCTGGTCGACGAGCTTGACGATGAACTGGGTGTCGATCGCGGTCGATGACGCGAAAAGCTTCAGCACGATCGGCCCGGTGACTTCGAGATCGGCTTGCAGCGGATTGCTCACGAAAGTAAGCACGCGCCGCACCGGATCGACGCGGCCGTCCGCGCCGATCACCGCGACGCCATTGACCCATTGCCAGTCCGGATAGCTGTAGCTGGTCGCCGCTTCGCCCGCGGCAGGCTGCTCGGTCGACAGCGCGCCGTCATTGAGCGAGGCGACGCTGCCCGACGGACCCTTGCGCAGGTAATAACGGACGGAGGTCGTGCGCCGAGGCGGCCACTCCTCCTCCGCACGCCAGGCATTGGTGCCGCGGACGTAGAGCTTGACCGGCTCGGCCTCCATGAAGCCGTTATTCTTGCCCTTGAGATGCAAATCGTAGAACGGCAGCAGCTCCTTTTCGTGAAATTCGATCTGGTCGAACATGCGGTGCGCCTCGAAGGTGTTGCGCGCGCCGGTGACGACGAGTTTCTTCGGCGCCTTGACCTCCTCAAAGCCGAGAATATTGCCGCGCAGATGCAGGCCCATCTTGCCCCAATGGCCGATCGACAATACCGGACATTTGATCTTGTCGAGCCGCCAATACGGCGAACGCTGGCGCCAGAAGTCGTCGTCGAGCGGATGATTGATGATTTCGCCGACCAGATCGAACCGCATCGGCGGCCGGCCATGCTTGCCGGCAAGACGATGTTGATTGTCGGTGCGCAACGAGGTGTACCAGACCGAGCGATAGGAGCAATAAATGCCGCCGTGATAATTCGAGCCGCGATACTGGTCGACCAGGCCGTCGTAAGGCGCAATGCAAGCAAGCCCCGGCGGGTTGTAGGTTGCCATCAGCCACTGCGCCATGGCGTAATAGGATTGGCCGATGCCGCCGACGCGGCCGTTGCACCAGGGCTGGCGGACGATCCAGTCGATCAGTTCGACGTAGTCCTGCTGCTCGTTCAGCCCCATGAACTCGAACTCGCCGTCGGACCGGCCGGCGCCGCGCACGTCGGCGTGGACATAGGCGTAGCCCTGGCCGACATACCATTCGATCGGCCCGGTCTCGCGCCACAGGAACAGCGGATAGGCCGGCACTTCGTCCATTTCGTATTGATAGGGCGACGCCGCGAACAGCGTCGGGAAACGGCCTTCGGCGTCCGGGCGATAGACGCAAAGCGAAATGCGGATGCCGTCGCGCATCGCAACCGCAACGTCCTTTTCGACCTTCATGGTGTAACCGGACACGCTGTTTGCCTCCCTGCCGGACTGCGCTATGGCGTCGCCCGTTAAAGCCGCGCGCTTAAGTCGCTTGCCCGCGCGTGGCAGCCTGCGGCATTGTCGGCGGCAACACCACTAAAACACAGCCGGGAGGAAATGCCATGCGCCGCCTCGTACTCGCGTTGCTTGTAGCGACCGCGCTGCCGCTGCCGGCCCTCGCACAAAACTATCCGACGCGGCCGATCAAGGCGATTGCATCGCAAGGTCCCGGCGGCTTGAGCGACCTGTTCATGCGCGGGCTCGCCGACCAGCTCGGTCCCGCGCTCGGCACCTCGATCGTGGTCGAGGACCGCGCCGGCGCGGAAGGCACCATCGGCGCCCAGGCTTGCGCGGCGGCGGCGCCGGACGGCTACACCATCTGCATCCTTCCCGGCGAGACGGTCACTATCAACCCGATCATCCAGCCGAATTCGGATTTCGACCCGGCGAAAAGCCTGGTGCCAATCAGCCGGGTCTATTACCTGACTCAGGTCTTTGCGGTGAACGCATCGCTGAACGTGAAATCGTTCGCCGATCTCGCGGCGGCGGCCAAGGCCAAGCCCGGCACGCTCAACTACATGGCGCCGTCGCTGTCGAAAGTCGCCTTCATGCAGGAGTTCAACAAGACGAACGGCACCGACATCGTCCGGGTGCCGTTTAAGGGCGGCGGCGACGCCGTCAACAGCATGCTCACCGGCACGACGCAGATCGCGATATTCGGCATCGGAAATCTGGTGTCGTTCATTCGGGCCGGAAAGATCGTCGGCCTCGCGATCGACGGCGATGTGCGCTCGCCGCTCGCGCCCGACATTCCGACCTTCAGGGAGGTCGGCTACAGGCAGCACATCTCGGCGACGTTCTTCGGTATCTTCGCACCGGCCGGCACGCCGCTGCCGATCCTGGATAGACTGTACAAGGCGATCGCCGCGATCGGAGCCAAGCCGGACTTTCAGCAGCGCTTCCTGATCGGCCGCGGCTTGACTCCGGTATTCAGCTCGCCGGAGCAGTTTGCCAAGGAGCTTCCGGCCGACCGCGCCGAGGGCCTCGCTGTGGTGAAGGCCTCCGGGCTTTATCCCAACGTCAAGTGACGCCGTCGCGCTCGGCCGTCACGGGGAATTCAACGCAGCGATAAAGCGCTCTTTAATGGCGTGGCCGTCGCGTAGCGGCAGGACGCGCGGCGCGTCATCTTCCTTGATGCGCGCGCTGATGAGGATCGGCCCTTCGCCGACGTGAAGGAGTTCACGGACGTCGGCGGCCTCCTCGATGCGCCTAACGGCGCGCGCGTGCCTGAAGCGGCAGGCGAGCGCCGTGGCGACGAGATCGATGCCCGCCTTGGTCGCGCTTGGCTGCATGCCGGTCTCGCCGTAATGGGCGTTGTCGAGCACGACGATGGCGAGATTGTTCGGTTGCTTGACGCCGATGGTGGCAAGGCTGCCCAGCCCCATGAGCATGTCGCCGTCGCCGGTGAGCACCGCGACACGCCGCGTCGGCTGGGCCAGTGCGAGTCCGAGCCCGATCATCGCCGTGCCGCCCATCGCGCCCCACAGATAAAAGTTGAGCGGGTGGTCGCCGGCGGCGGCGACGTCGTAGGTCGCCGAACCCAGCCCTGGAACGACCAGAAGGTCGCCGCGGTCGACCAGCAGCTGCCGCACGAAATCGCGCCGGTCGAGCATCACTTGGTCCATTACCTTGTCCATTTTTTGGGCCCGATCAGCCGTTGCGACAACAGGATTGCAACCTGGAGATTGCCGCTGAACGCCATGTCGCAGCCGGCGCCGACGATCTCGTCGGCGGCGTCGGCGGTCTCGATCCGGTAGGTCAGGAAGCCCGCGAGCCGCAAAACGTCTTCGGTGATCGAGCCCATCGGTACTTGCCACGGATTGAACTCGCCGAACTCGCCGCGCATGGTGACGAGAACGACGCAGCCGAAACCGCAATTGCGCAACAGCGAGAACATATTGATGCAGTTGCCGACGCCGCTCGATTGCATCAACAGCGCCGCGCGCTGGCCGCCGAGCGCCGCGCCGGCGACAAGGCCGACACCCTCCTCTTCGGTCGTCAGTACGACGTCGGCGATGTTCGGATCGTCCCGGCACAGCGCGATCAGCCGGCTGTGGCCGGCGTCGGGAACATAGCCGACCTGGCGGACGCCGGCGCGCCGGAGATGAGAATAGATCGCGTCCGGCCAGGAGGGTTCGATGGTCGCCGGCGTATGCAAGGACAATCTCTGCGTTGTCGTCCGCCGGGGGCGGGGACGAAGGCTTTGCAAATATCGCACCGCTGATTATGGTGCGCCATCCCCCACTGCGCCAACCGCGCATTGCGAGACTGCAAGGGAGGTTGCCATGGCTGCACGGCTGCGCCACATCGCGCTGTCGGTTTCCGATCCGGACCAGGCGGCGAAATTCTTCGAGGACGCCTTCGGCATGAAGCGCGTCGGCAAGGCCGGCATCGGTTGCTACGTGTCGGACGGCACCATCAACGTCGCGCTGTTGAAATACGACGGCGAGGTGCCGGGATTTCACAGGGGCTACCACGGCCTCGTGCATTTCGGCATGTGGGTCGACGATCTCGAAGAAGCCGCCAAGAAAGTGACGGACGCGGGCGCCACGTATTTCGGCGGCCGCCCGGACGACAATCCGAACACCTTTTACGAGGTCAAATACCGGAACCCGGACGGCATCATCTTCGATTTGACGCACAACGGCTGGCGCGGTGCGGTCAAGGAAGTCGTTCCGGCCGAGAGCGAGAAAGTTCCGGCGGAATAGAGCTCAGCGCCGCCACGGCAGCGCGGCGGCACGCTCGACAAAGAACCAGGCGCCCTCACCGAGCTCGGTGGGAAAGCACGCCACCACGCCGTCCTCGATGGCCCGCCATTCAAGATCGGCGCCATCCACCGCCGTTTCGGCGGCGGCAAGCGACTCCACGCGCAACGCGTAGCCGATTATGAACGGCAGCGTTGCGATCGCCATCTCCGGCAGTTTTTCCGTCGCCCGGTCATGGCTGACGAGGTAGACGCCGCCGCGGTCGAGGCGAATGAGCGCGCCGCCGGGCGTCGGCGTCGCTGCGCGGCCGGTGAACCGCGCAAAGCGTTGTGCGGCCTCCTTAACGTCGGCGACCGCAATGACGACGTCGATGAGGCCCGCGGCGCTGTTCGGATGCGTAAGCCAGCGCAGCTGCCACACCGCTTGCTCGGAATGATGCGTCAGCATCTGCATGCGGCCTTCCGGCATCGCGTCCAGCGCGACGCGGGCGATGGTGAATGCCGCCGTCGCCGCGCCGGCTGCGGTCTCGACCGGACGCTGCATGCGCGCCAGGTCGCGAACGCAAAAGCCGTTCGCCGCGAGCCGCCGCCGCGCCGCCGCCGCATCGGCGACGGCAAAGGCGGCGAGATGCAACCCGGCATGGCGATCGAGCGCGGCATCCAGCTCGCGGCTCAGCGGCGTGTCGGAGGTCTTGAACAGGACTTCCAGGTAGCCGCGCGGCAGCATCGCGGTGACGTTGCCGGTTCCGGTCGGGCGCGCACCGGCCGGATCGGCATCGACCTGAATCGAAATCGGGGTCGGCGCAAATCCGCAAGCCGCAAGCGCGCGGCTCGCCGCTTCGGCGTCGCGCACGAAGTGGCCGACGTGATCGAGAAAAATCTCGTCGCCTTCCGGCAGCCGGCGATCGATGTCATGCGGTGCGTCCGGCGCGGGCAAATCGGTCACTCGGAGTGGGCAATGCCGGCTTCCTCGACGATCTTGCCCCAACGCACGATTTCCGACTGTAGAAACTTGTGAAGCTCGGCCACCGATCCGGTGCCGATCGGTTCCATGCCGAAATCGGTCATGCGGGTGCGCACGTCGTCCATGGCGACGATGGCGTTGAGCGTCGAGTTCAGCTTGTCGAGAATCGGTTGCGGCGTCTGCGCCGGCGCGACCACGGCCTGCCATGCCGCCGCGTCGAAACCGGGCACGCCGGCCTGGTCGAGCGGCGGAACGTTGGGCAGCGCAGCGAAACGTTGATTGGTGGTCACCGCAAGCGCGCGCAATTTTCCAGCATTGATCAGCGGCAGCGCCGGGCCGAGATCGCTGAACATCAGCTGGATATAGCCGCGGACCAGATCGTTGAGCGCCGGCACCGTGCCGCGATACGGCACGTGCGTCATCTTGATGCCGGTCATGCTGGCAAACAACGCTGCGGCCAGATGATGGAAGCTGCCGATGCCGCCGGAGCCGTAGCTCAGCGGCCGCTTCTTGGCGAGCGCGATGAGCTCCTCGACGCTGTGAACCGGCAGCGCCGGGTTGACGACCAAAACAAACGGCACCCGGGCGACCAGCGCCACCAGCGCCAGATCCTTGACCGGATCGTAAGGCAGCGACTTGTAGAGCGTTGCATCGATCGCCAGCGAGGACACCTCCATCATGATGGTGTAGCCGTCGGGCGGCGATTTGGCGACGAAGTTGGTGGCGATGACCGTTCCGGTGCCGGGACGGTTTTCGACGACAAAAGGCTTGCCGAGCTCCAGTTCGAGCTTCTGGGCCAACAGCCGCGCCAGCAAGTCGGTGCCGCCGGCGGGCGCGAACGGCACGATGAAGGCGACGGCATGGTTCGGGAAATCTTTCGCGATCGCGGTCGCGGATTGCGGGCTAACTTGCGGGCTATTTTGGGCGCGCGCCAGATTCGCCATCGTCGCTGGAAGGACAATGGCGAGCAACGCGCGGCGCGACAATTGCACTGGCGCCGGTATTGTCATCACCGTGTCCTCCCGAGCGCCGCTTTAACATGGCCGGCGCTGTGACGTCATCAATCCGGACTGACCGGCAAAAGCGCCGATAATGAGGAAATACCGGCCGCTTGGCGTTTCTTGACAGGGACTTGGCGTGCCGCCATAAGAACGCCGGTCAGCGCGCATCCGGTGCGGCCTTAAATCCGTCGTCCCGCCGCTGACTATCAGCAGAATCGACTGGAAGAAGCCGGTCCGGACGCTCGGGATCGGACACGAGGAAGAAAGATGTTCGCGGTCTTCAAAACGGGCGGCAAGCAATACCGGGTGGCCGCCGAGGACGTGCTCAAGGTCGACAAGGTCAAGGGCGAGCCCGGCGAGATCGTCGAGTTCGGCGAGGTTCTGGTCGTGGGCGGCGAGGCCGTGACGCTCGGCGCTCCCACCGTTGCCGGCGCCACGGTCGCGGCCGAAGTGCTCGAACAGGGCCGCGGTGCGAAAGTCATCGCGTTCAAGAAACGCCGGCGCAAGAACTCGCGGCGCAAGATCGGCCATCGCCAGGAATTCACGCTGCTGCGCATCACCGAAATCCTCACCGACGGCAACAAGCCGAGCAAACAGGCGCAGTCGCGACCGAAGCCGAGCCCAAAACACGCGCCGGCCGCCGCCGAAGCGACGGCGGCGGAGGAAGACGCCGCGCCGAAGGCGCGCAAAGCTGCGGCGAAGAAGCCCGAAAAGCCAAAAGCCAAGGCGCCGCCCAAGGGTAAAAAGCCGGCAACAAAGGGCAAAAAGAAGTGATGCGGAGCAGTGATGCTTTTGTCACGAATCCGGTATAACCACTTGAGCGAGTAAGTTTCGGAGGCCGGTCATGGCACACAAGAAAGCAGGCGGATCCTCGCGCAACGGCCGCGATTCGGCCGGGCAGCGCCTGGGGCTGAAGATTTTCGGCGGCGAAGAAGTGCTTGCCGGCAACATCATCGCGCGCCAGCGCGGCACCAAATGGCATGCCGGCCGCAATGTCGGCGTCGGCAAGGACCACACGTTGTTTGCGTTGATCAACGGCAAGGTTGAGTTCCGTACCAAAACCAAAGGCCGCGTATTCGTATCGGTACGTCCGATGTCGGAGGCAGCGGCGCAGTAATACGGTGGATCATACGAGGTCCGCCGGCATCCAGTCGAACCGGCGGACCCGAATGGGCTTCGAAAAGGGGGAGACCGGGATGCCGGCTCCCCCTTTCGGTTTTTCTGCAGGAGCCCAGGCGATGACTCTAGCAACGCAACAAGCAAAGCATGTCCTCGCGCAACGACCGGCGGAGCGCGGCATTCCCGTTCTCGAAACCGAGCGGCTGATGCTGCGCGCGCCGCGTCGCGGCGACGTCAAAGCCATTGCGCGTCTCGCCAACGATCGCCGCGTCGCGGAGAATACCGCGCGCATTCCGCATCCTTATCGCGTCGAGGACGCCGAGCACTTTATCGCGGCGGTCAATCGGCAGCGACGGCGAGGCGACGTTCGTCATCACGCTTGGCGGCGAGCTGATCGGCGTCTGCGGCGTCGAGCCGCGCGAGGACGCCGCCGAGATCGGCTATTGGCTCGGCGCGCCTTATTGGGGCCGCGGCTACGCCACCGAAGCGGTGCGCGCGGCTATCGATCATGCGTTCGGCGCGCTCGGCCATGACGCGCTTGCAGGCCGGCGCGCGCGTCAGCAATCCGGCCTCGCGGCGGGTGCTGGAGAAGTGCGGCTTTCAGTGGACCGGCGTCGGTCTCTACCGCATCCGCGCCATCAATTCCTCGGCGCCGGTCGATCGCTTCCGCCTCGATCGCGGCTTGTGGGCGTCGCTCAAGGCTTGGGGCCGGGCGCGGGACGTGGCGTGATCGGAGAACGGGCTGGACGCGCTCTACTGCCCGGGCTTGGTGGCGAAGATACGGCGCGAGCTTGTCGACCAGCGCCGGGCCGAAACAGCCTTGCGGATTTGACGGCGGCGCATGGTCCATCAATTCCCAGCCTTGGATCAGGATGCGGGCATGATCGAAGGCGTTCTCGAAATCCGATCCCGGATGCAGGCTCTGGCGGAAGAAAGCATCGCCGAAATAGGTCCAGTCGCGTTCCGGCGCGCAGCCGAATGACGTGCTGTTGGCATCCGCGGCCGTCATGACGATGGTGTTGTCGTTCGCAAGCGGCGGCAGGAAAATCCCCGCATAGCAGGCCGAAACGATCACGACCCGGTTCTTGATGCCTTCGCCGTCAAGCGTCGCGGCGACCTGTTGCGGCGTCAGCTCGGCCGGACCGCCGGGCAATTCCAGCGCAAAGCCGGTCTTTTCGCCGTGCGAGGTCATGAACAGGACGAGCACGTCCTCGTCCTTGTCCATGACGTCGCCGATGGCGTGCACCGCGGCTTGAAAATTCTGCAAATCCGCGAGCGGCAAGGTTTCCAGCGTATCGCGGCGATTGATCAGGCGGACGGTGCGATCCTTGATCGGCAGCACGCCGGCGATCGCCGCCAGTCCGCCGTCGAGTTCCTTGACGAAAACGTCCTGATCGGCCCAGCCGGCGATGCCGAGCGCATAGATGTCGGTCACGCCCTGGTCGCTGCGGCGCCAGGCGGGCGATTTCGGCCTGCAAGCAGCGCGGGCTGCGCCTTCTCGATCCGCGCGATTTCGGCGGGCGCGGCGCGCGCCTCGCCGGCCTCGTCGCGATGGAGCGCGTAGAGTGCCTCCCACCAATTGGCGTTGCGGGATCGAAGTCGGGCGGCAGGAACACCGGCGCGTGCGGCACCAGCGCATTGGCGACGAACAGCGCCACCCATAATGCGGCGACTCTGCCGATCAGGCGGAGCCGCGCATTGCGGTTCCAGGCTGCCGATGACGCAGGCCATGGCGCCGATCCACCAGACGACGGCGAGCGCATAAATGAGCGCTTGTCGCGATCGCTGCCGGTCCATAATGCGGCTCTGCGCGGCGGCCGGCGCCAGCACGCGGAAAGCCGAGCTTGATCGCCGACGTCGCGATGTCCGCCATGATCGAGAGCACGAACATGGCCGAAAGCGCAGTGGCGCGTCCGGCCGGGCGCACGAACAGCGCCGCGACCGCAAGCTCGAGCGCGATCCAGGCCACGACCGCATTGAGACCATAGGGATTGAAAGCGTGCCAGGAGCCCGCCGCCAGCAATTGCAGCGCGATGCGGACGACGGCCACCGCGATGCCAAAGCCCAGCAGGACGGGCAGCCCGACCAGCGGCGGATCGGGCGTCGTCCGCCACACCGCAGCCCGCGCCGCAAACTTCAAAACACGCCACACGCCTAACATTCTCCGCAGCAAAGCCGGCGAGAGCGTAGTGCCGCAATCGCCGATTTCACACTATATCAGGTCGGCGATGGCCGGCCACCGCGGCAATTCGCGATTGTGTCCGCGGCATCCGCGCTTTACCAAGTGGACCGATGAAATTCCTCGACGAGGCCAAGGTCTATATCCGCTCCGGCGACGGCGGCAACGGCTGCGTGTCGTTCCGGCGCGAGAAGTTCATCGAGTTCGGCGGGCCGAACGGCGGCGACGGCGGCAATGGCGGCGATGTCGTCGCGGTGGCGGTCGACGGCCTCAACACGCTGATCGACTACCGCTATCAGCAGCATTTCACGGCCAAGAACGGCCGCGCCGGCATGGGCAAGGACCGCCATGGCGGCAACGGCGCCGACGCCGTGCTCAAAGTGCCGGTCGGCACGCAGATCTACGACGAGGACGGCGAGACGCTGCATCGCCGATCTCACCGCAGCCGGCGCAGCGCGTCGTGCTCGTCGCGCGGCGGCAATGGCGGCTTCGGCAATGCGCATTTCAAGACCTCGACCAACCGCGCGCCGCGCCACGCCAATCCCGGCCAGCCCGGCGGCGAACTCACGATCCGGCTGCGGCTCAAGCTGATCGCCGATGCCGGCATCGTCGGGCTGCCGAATGCCGGCAAATCGACCTTCCTCGCCGCCGTCAGCGCGGCCAAGCCGAAAATCGCCGACTATCCGTTCACCACGCTGCATCCGCAGCTCGGCGTGGTGGATGTCGACGGCCGCGAATTCGTGCTCGCCGACATTCCCGGCCTGATCGAAGGCGCCCATGAAGGCGTCGGGCCTCGGCGACCGCTTTCTCGGCCATGTCGAGCGCTGCCGCGTGCTGTTGCATCTGGTCGACGGCACGGGCGGCGATGCCGGCGCGGCCTACAAGACGGTGCGCGCCGAGCTTTTGGCCTATGGCCACGGGCTTGCGGAGAAGCCGGAGATCGTCGCGCTCAACAAGGCCGATGCGCTCGAGCCCCGACGACATCAAGCAACAAGTCGCGCGGCTCAAGCGCGCGGCGAAAAAAACGCCGCTCGTGATTTCCGCCGTGAGCGGCGAGGGCGTGGCGGACCGTGTTGCGGGCGCTGCTCGAGGTGATCGACGACGCGCGCCGCGGCGCCGTGCGGCAAGCGCGCGATGCCGCCTGGCAGTCCTGATCGGACAGCGAGGAGATTTCAATGGCCTACACTTTCGTGCTGGTTCACGGCGCCTGGCACGGCGGCTGGTGCTGGCGGCGGGTTGCCGACCGGCTGCGCGGCGGCGGCCACACGGTCTTCACGCCGACGCTGACCGGGCTCGGCGAGCGCTCGCACCTGTTGCGCGCCGGCATCGATCTCAACACCCACATCGCCGACGTGGTCAATGTGATGAAATGGGAGCGAGCTGACCGACGTCGTGCTGTGCGGCCATTCCTACGGCGGCATGGTCATCTCCGGCGTCGCCGAGCAGATGGCGCCGGCGATCCGCTCGATCGTTTTCCTCGACGCCTTCGTGCCGCACAACGGCGAGGCGACGCAGGACCTGACCAGCGCCGCCGTGCGGGAGATCGCCCGTGCCGCAATGCAGCGTGGCGATCTCGGCAATCCCGCCGCGGCCCGCCGAAGCCTTCGGCGTCAACGCTGCCGACCGCGCCTGGGTCGATCGCCTCTGCGTCGGCGCAGCCGATCGGCACCTTCACGCGAAAAGATTGCGCTCACCGGCGCGCGCGATCGCGTATCGCGCAAGAGCTACATTCGCGCCGCGAGCTATGCCAATCCGGGATTCGATCGGGCGCTCGCCGCGGCGCGCTCAGACCCGTCATGGCGCACCTACGAAGTGTCCTGCGGCCACGACGTGATGGTCGATATGCCGGAGCGGCTCACCGAAATTCTGCTCGAAGCCGCGCAATGAAGCGGACGCGAACTTCAGCGACCCGTCGCGTTCGATGCGCGGCAGGAGGTCGGTCTCCCACGCCAAATATTCGCTCATCGCCGCCTTGGTGTCGCCGCGCGCGTTCGTAGGGCTTGCGCCATTGATCGACGGCGTCGTCGGCCATCTTGGCTTCGGCCGAGAAGGCATGCCCGGCCGCCTGCCACGCGGCATTGCCGCCGGCGAGAAAGCGCACCGGCCGATCGACCAGGGCGGCCGCTTCGGGCACCGCCAGACGCGCCAGCACGCCATCCTCGGAGGTGAGCACCAGCGTGCCGTGCAGCGGAATCTTTTTCGAGCGCCGCGTTCAAGCCGCGTCCTGATCGCGAACCAGGCGCCCGGAATGTGCCGCGCGAGATAGTCCCGGCTCAGCGAAAGATCGACGACCGTCGCCGCGTTGCCGGACGAGCAGCTCGCCGAGCGCGGCGCAGTCGATGGCGGCGTCGCCGCGGCGCTTCGGCTTCGCAGAACTGGAGCGTCGGGCCAGCCGGTCTCGGTTCCCGCTTCGGCCAGCACGAAGACGTCGGCAAAGCCCATCTGGCGCAGCCACGACGCGGTCATCGGCGGCGCGGACCTCGGCATCGTCGACCAGCACGATGCGCGCGCCGAGCGTGCCGACATATTGATCGGTCGCCTGCACCAGTTGGCCGCCGGGCGCCGAGATCGCGCCGGCCACATGGCCGGCTTCGTATTCGGCGGGATCGCGCACGTCGAAGAGGTAAAGCGTGCGTTCGCTCGTCCCCGCGCCAGGCTTCGAGCGTCGGGCGATCGATGCGCGCGACGCCGCAGCTTTGCGCCACGCGTTGCGCCGCTTGTCGCGCCCAATCGAGCGTCGCTGGCGAAACGTCCGGCGCGCGGCGGTTTTTGCCGGCTCTCGCAGGCAAAGCCGGCGAGGCTCCAGCCCATCGTGCCGTTGCGCAAGCGCCACGACCTTGTTCGGCAGCGCCGGCATTGATCAGCGATTGCGCGCCGATGATGCTGCGGGTGCGGCCGGCGCAATTGACGACCACCATGCGTCTCCGGCGACGGCGCGATCTCGCGCGCGCGCAGCACCAGTTCGGCGCCGGGCACGTTGGTCGCGGTCGGGATCGACACGCGCGACATATTCGTCGAACGGCCGGCTGTCGAGCACGACGAGGTCGGCGCCGTCGCGAATGCAGCCGTTCCAGCTCGCCGGCCGCGATGCTCGGCGTGCCGCTTGGCGTGCTCGATATATTCGCCGAACGCCTTGCTCGGCACGTTCACGCCGGAGAACAGCTCGAAGCCTGCCGCGCCCCAGGCGGCGACGCCGCCGGCGAGAATGGCGAGGTCGGTATAGCCGTTGCGCGACAGGATCGCCGCCGCGCGCGCGGCGAGGCCGTCGTCGTCGTCGCACAGCACGATGCGCGTTGCGCGGCGCGGCACCAGCCGCGCGAACTTCAATTCGAACCGGCTCAACGGCACCGAGCGCGCCAGCAGCAGATGACTTTGCGAAAAGATCAACTCCTCGCGCACATCGATGAGCGCGAGTTCGCCGCCGTCGCCGAGCATGCCCCGCAGCTCGGCGGGGACTGACGAGCTGCTGTCACGTCGCCTGCTGCGGCGTCATGCGCTTGACCTCGCCGGTCTTCAGATCGAAGCGCACGCGGTGGATGCGGTCGAGATTGGTCCCGGTCACGCGGATGAAGCGGGCGTGATCGGGATAGTCGATCGAATGGATTTTGCCGTCCTGATAGATGCCGGCATGGCCGGGCGTCAGGCGGTATTTCTTCACCGGCTTGAGCTTGGCGTGCTCGGGATCGCCGCCGTCGTCTTCGCGCTCCCATTCGGTCATGTCGGTGTAATGCGTGGCCTGGCCGTAGATCGCCCATGACGCGCCGTGATCGTGCGGCGGCGAGACCCGCGCCTTGTCGTTGATGTGGGCGAGGATCTGAAAGCCGAGCTCGGGATCCTCATAAAGCACGTGCAGCCCGCGCGGCGTATCTTCGCCGGCATGCTGGCGGATGAAATCCGGATTTTGCAGCAGGCGCTCGAGCTGCGTGCGCACCTGCTTCGCGGCCTTGCGGCCCGGGGTCGCGCGACAGGATGGAACGGCAATCCGATATGAATTGATCGAGCTCATAGGCCATTGCGGTCACTCCCAAGGCGCTTCGGTCGCCTATCGTCTATAATGTCGCGCATCGGCGCCGTCGGCGCCAGCGGCACGGTTTGGATATGACTTCCGCCAGGCGCTACATTAGCCGCCATGTTCGGTCTGCCACGGACTTACGAGCGGCCGCGCAACGTCCGGCTGGATACGCTGATCCGCCTGCGCTGGCTGGCCGTTTTCGGCCAGCTCGCGGCGGTGCTGGTGGTGCATTTCGGCCTCGAATTCGAGGTGCCGATCTGGCCCTGCCTTGCCGTGATCGCGCTTGCGGCCCTGCTCAACGTGGCGCTGCGCGTGAGCTTCCACCAGACGCAGTGGCTCGAGCCCGACCGGGCGGCGTGGCTCCTTGCCTTCGATATCGCCGAACTTGCGGCGCTGCTTTATCTCACCGGCGGCCTGGAAAATCCGTTCGCCTTCCTGCTGCTCGGCCCGGTGCTGATCTCGGCAACCGCGCTGCCGCCGCGCATGACGTTGCTGATCGGCACGTTCGCCATGTTCTGCGCCACGGTGCTGGTTTTCCTGCACTACGATCTGCCGTGGGACGCCGCGAATCCGCTCGAACTGCCGGAAATCTATATGGTCGGGGTCTGGCTCTCGATCCTGCTCGCGATCGGCTATATCGGCGTCTATACGTGGCAGGTCGCCGAAGAGGCGCGCCAGCTTTCGGATGCGCTGGCGGCGACCGAGCTCGTCCTGGCGCGCGAGCAGCACCTGTCTCAGCTCGACGGTCTTGCCGCCGCTGCGGCGCATGAGCTTGGCACGCCGCTGTCCACCATCACCGTGGTCGTGCGCGAGATCGAACGCGCGCTCGAAGCGAATTCGCCCTATGCCGAGGACGTGAAGCTTGTTGCGCGAGCAGGCGCAGCGCTGCCGCGAAATCCTGGCAAAGATCACCGAGCTTCCGACCGGCGAACCGTTCGACCGCATGCCGCTGTCCGCGCTGATCGAGGAGGCGGTGGCGCCGCATCGCAATTTCGGCGTCTCGATCGGCGTGACGTTGCCGCCCAACCGCGCCGCGGAACCGGTCGGCGCCCGCAATCCGGCGATCCGCTACGGCCTCGGCAACCTGATCGAGAATGCCGTCGATTTCGCCCATAGCCGGGTCGAGATTTCGGCAAAATGGACGGCGGATGAAGTCAGCATCACCATCAGCGACGACGGCCCCGGTTTTGCTCCCGAAGTCGTCGACCGCATCGGCGCGCCCTATGTGACCCACCGCCGGCGCCGGCCGCGGGCCGGAAGGCGAGGAGGAGGCGGTGTTCGGCCTGGGCTTGGGCTTTTTCATCGCCAAAACGCTGCTGGAACGCTCCGGCGGCAAGCTCTCGCTCATCAATCAGGCGCCGCCGCTGCATGGCGCCACGGTCACGGTGACCTGGAGCCGGGCCGATTTTGAACGGCCGCTCGCTTCGCCTCCCCTTGAGCCGGTGGCCGGGCGCCTTAGCTGTCAGATACCGAATGGCGCCATTGGTCGCTGCTTGTTGAATTAGCGTGACCTGCAGACGCGAAGCCTCCCGATTGCACTTGTCATCGGTTTTAGCGATGCTGCGGAGGAATCGGCTTGAGTGATCGTCATCAGGCGCCCCGCATTCGCTTTGACGGAGTAGATCTTGCCATGATCAATGCCGCAGCCGGCTCGCCTCTTCCGCCGAGCGCACGCTTCTGATCGTCGAAGACGACAAATCGTTCCTGCAACGGCTTGCCCGCGCCATGGAAGGGCCGCGGCTTTGTCGGTGACGACCGCCGAATCGGTCGCCGACGGCCTGTTGCAGGTCGAGAAAGCCGCGCCGGCCTTCGCCGTGGTCGACATGCGGCTCGGCGACGGCAACGGGCTCGACGTCATTTCGGCGATGAAGAAGCGCCGGCCGGAAGCGCGCGCCATCATCCTCACCGGCTACGGCAACATCGCGACCGCGGTGAATGCGGTCAAACTCGGCGCGGTCGATTACCTCGCCAAGCCGGTCGATGCCGACGATGTGGCCGCGGCGCTGCTGGCGCTCGACAACAGGAAGATCGAGCCGCCGGAAAATCCGATGTCGGCGGACCGCGTGCGCTGGGAGCACATCCAGCGCATTTACGAATTGTGCGGCCGTAACGTTTCGGAAACCGCGCGGCGCCTCAATATGCATCGCCGCACGTTGCAGCGCATTCTCGCCAAACGCGCGCCGAAATGATGACCATGTTTACCGCCGGCTAACCGCGCCGGCGCGCCGTGGCGCGAGACTAAATCGATACCAGTTCAAATTTTAGCGAATGCATTAAGCCGAATTTCGCGGCCTTCGCGTATTGTCCCCATAAGCATTATTGGAATTATGGCGGGGGAGCGGATGCTCGAACCGGCACGATCGCTCGAAGCGAACGAAGAAAGTTTGGCGGTCGCGCACGCGGCGGCGCCCGATAGGCCGCGTCTTCTCGTCATCGACGACGATAATCTCCACCGCATGATCATCTGCCGCGTCGCGGCCAAGGCCGGCTACGTGCCGGCGGGCGCGGCGACTTACGAGGAGGCCGCCAAGCTCGCGCAGGAAACCGCGTTCGACTGCATCACGCTCGACCTTTCGCTCGGCCCGCATGCCGGGGTCGAGATGCTGCGCCATCTCTGGGTCGTCGGCTGCAAGGCGCCGATCATCGTCATCAGCGGCTGCGACGACGCGACCTGCAACGAGACGGTGAAGCTCGCCAAGTCGCTCAATCTGAATATCTGGCAATCGATGGCGAAACCGGTCGATCTCGCGGTGCTGCGGTACTGGTTCGAGCGACTCAAATGCGATACGCCGGCAACCGCGGTCGCCGCCGTCGCCGCGGCGTAATCAGTCAAATCGCTCCGGCATAAGGACCTTGCGGATCGGCGAGCGCCTGCAGGCGCAGCGCCGCCGCATGGGCAAAGCGCAGCATCACGGTCTTGCGCGTCGCCGCCGCAAGCCGATGCTCGGGCGCCTCGCAGACGATCGAGGCGCCGAACGCGTCGGCCACGATCAGTCCGGCATCCGGCGGAAATATCTCGCGCGGCACGTCGACGACGGTGGCGAAGAACAGCCGGTCGCAGTGCAGCCGGTAATCCATCCATTTCTGATCGGCGCGAAAATCGGCCACCGAGGATTTGATCTCGACGATGACGATTTCCCCGTCGCCGCCGAGCGCGACGAGATCGGCGCGCCGGCCCGAAGGCAGCGGCAATTCGCTGACCACGCAATAGCCGAGCGCATGGAGGTAGCGCGCGGTGCCGCGCGCGATGGCGAGCGCGGTCGGCGATTGCCGCCCATCGACCGGCAACGGGGCCGCCAACGATGTGAGACTCATGGCCAGGATTCCGGGCAGCGGCAGATTCGACAGCGGACGACACGCAAGCTTACGCACGCCACAAACTCCGACTGTGCAGCTGATCGAAGACGTTCATTCTGCCGCGCCGGCGCGCTCGGGGAAAGCCCCCGCCATGGCGGCGCGCGATGCCGCGATGACGCCGCGCTCGGTGATGAGACCGGTCACCAAGCCGCGCGGGCGTCACGTCGAAGCCGTAATTCGCGACCGGCGAACCTTCCGGCACGATGCGCACGGTTTCGATGCGGCCGTCCGCGGTCCGCCCGGTCACGGTCGCCTGCTCGTCGGCGCCGCGTTGTTCGATCGGAATCTCGGCGACGCCGTCGGCGACCGTGAAATCGATGGTCGGCGACGGCAGCGCGACATAGAACGGCACATTGTTGTCGCGCGCGGCAAGCGCTTTCAAATAGGTTCCGATCTTGTTGCAGACGTCGCCGTTGGCGGTGACGCGGTCGGTGCCGACGATGACCAGGTCGACCAGGCCGTGCTGCATCAGATGGCCGCCGGTATTGTCGGCGATCACGGTGTGCGGCACGCCGTGCTTGCCGAGCTCCCAGGCGGTCAGTGAGGCGCCTTGGTTGCGCGGCCGCGTTTCGTCGGCAAAAACATGAACGGCGATGCCGTTGTCATGCGCCAGGTAAATCGGCGCCGTGGCGGTGCCGACGTCGACCGCGGCGAGCCAGCCGGCATTACAATGCGTGAGCACGTTGACCCGCTCGCCCGGCTTTTTGCGCTGCGCGATCGCCGCGATCAGCGGCAGGCCGTTCCTGCCGATGGCGGTATTGATGGCGACGTCGTCCTCGCAGATTTCGCCGGCGCGCCGATAAGCGGCGGCGGTCCGCTCGACGCGCGGCCGGTTGCGCACCGCCGCCATCATCTCGTCGAGCGCCCATTTCAGATTGATCGCCGTCGGCCGCGTGGCGATGAGCGTCGCATAAGCCCGATCGAGCGCGTCGTCGGACGCGTCCGCGCGCAACGCCAGACAGATCCCGTAGGCCGCGGTGGCGCCGATCAGCGGCGCGCCGCGGATCAGCATGGCGCGGATGGCGTGCGCCGCCTCGTCGAGCGTCGTCAGGCGCGCCGTCGCGAATCGATGCGGCAGCGCCGTCTGATCGATGACCCCGACCGACCAGCCGTCCGGCTCGAGCCAGATACTGCGCATCGATTTGCCGTTGACCTTCATGCGCTTCCACTACCAGATTCCGACCGGCTGTCGATCCCGTAAATGCGGCGGCGCCTTGCCAGCGCGGCGGACATGGCACAATCTCGCGCCCACCATGCGCAGGAGATGGCGGTGGCGACAATCGACTACGAGGCCGAATACAATAATCGCGCGCGGGTGCCGGAACATCCGGAGATTTTCGCCCGCTGGACCCGCGAAGCCGAGAATTACCGCGCCGAGACGCTCAAGGCCGGGCGCGCCCAGCTCGGCCTATCTTATGGCGATACGCCGCGGCAATTTGTCGATCTGTTTCTGCCGGAGGCGGGCGAGAGCGCCCCACTCGCGCTGTACATTCACGGCGGCTGGTGGCGCTCGCTCGATCCATCGATGTACAGCCAGGTGGCCCGCGGCCCGAACGCGCGCGGCATCGCGGTTGCGGTCGCCGGCTACGATCTCTGTCCGAAGGTCACCATCGCCGACATTATCGAGCAAATCCGCCGGGCTTGCGCGTTCTTGTGGCAACGCTACGGGCGGCGGATGGTCGTTTGCGGACATTCGGCCGGCGGCCATCTCGCCGCCGCGATGGTCGCCACCGACTGGCCTTCGCTCTATCCCAAGGCGCCGGCCGATCTGGTTCCGGCCGGATATTCGATTTCCGGCGTGTTCGACCTGTCGCCGCTTCTCGGCATCAGCGTTAACCAGGATTTACGGCTTGATGCCGAGACCGCGCGCGCGGTCTCGCCGCTATTCTGGCCGATCGCGTCCGGCCGCATTTTTGACGCCGTGGTCGGAGATCTTGAATCGAGCGAATTCAAGCGGCAAAGCCAAACCTTGGCGCAGGGCTGGCGGCAAAGCGGCGCGCAGACCCGCTACGAGGAATTTCCCGGCACCAACCATTTCACCGTGGTCGACGCCTTGGCCGACCCGCAAAGCGCGATGACCGCGCGCGTCGCCGAATTGGCGCGGGCGATCAAGGCGTAGCTGTCGCGGCCGCACTGAATCTATTCAGCCGCCTTTTGGAGAATTTCGTCCGGCGTTGAGGACACCACCTCGACATATTTCGGAACGAATTTGTGTCCTTCGATATATTTGATGAACTCCGGCTTGATCTCGTTGGCCAGGATTTTGCGAATGCGGGCGTGCTCTTCGATGTCGGACCATTCGGCGATCAGAAAGAAGCGCTGCGGATCCTCGGTGTCGCGGCACAGCACGCCATCCTTTACTTGGGCCGATGATTTATGCATCGGATTGCCGTCCGAGTAATCGAAGTCCTCGAACAGCCGGATGAATTCGGCTTCTTTGCCCTTCATCACGCGAAAATCGTAGATGTGCAGATAATTGCCACGGGTCGCGAGCGGTTGTTGCGCCATGACGGGCCTCCTTGTCGGATTGCCGCGAGCGTACGCTGCGCCCTGGCGCTGTGCAATCGACGCTGACTTCGGATATGCTGCTGGCGCATTGACGACGGCATCGCGAGGCAATCGGCATGGCGTTGCAATTCAAGAACGACAGCTATGTTTGGCCCGATGACGATCTCTCCGTCATCCCCGATTGGGTCTACACCGATCAAGCCGTCTATGAGCGGGAAGTCGAGCGCATCTTCCACGGCCCGACCTGGAACTATGTCGGACTGGAAGCCGAGATTCCGAACGCCGGCGACTTCATCCGCTCGAATGTCGGGCCAACTCCCATCGTGCTTGCGCGCGCCAGCGACGGCTCGATCAACGCTTTCGAGAACCGCTGCGTGCACCGCGCCTCGGAGTTCTGCCGCGAGCTCAGCGGTTCCGCCAAGGAGTTCATCTGCCCCTACCATCAATGGACTTACGACCTCAAAGGCAACCTGATCGGCATTCCGTTCCGCCGCGGGGTCGGCGGCAAGGGCGGCATGCCGGCGGACTTCAAGATGCAGGATCACGGCCCGCGCCGACTCGCCGTAACGACTCATCGCGGGGTCGTCTTCGCATCCTATTCCGACAATATGGAAACGCTGGCCGACTATCTCGGCCCCGAAGTGTTGCGCGAATTCGAGGCGACGTTCGACGGCCGCAGGCTGCGCGTGCTCGGCCACTATCGGCATTCGCTGCCGGGCAACTGGAAGCTCTATCACGAGAATCTGAAGGACCCTTATCACGCCACGTTGCTGCACACCTTCTTGGTGACCTTCGGCCTTCTCGTCGTCGGCAACCGCTCGCTGATGCTCGCCGACAAGAGCGGACGGCACGGCGTGATGGCGTCGGCGAAATCGGACGCCAAAGCGATCTCCGGCGATGCCAAGAAAGAGATGCGCAGTTTCAAGGAGGGCATGAAACTGCGCGAACAGCGCTTCATGGATTTCATCGAGGAATTCGACAGCCCGTGGTCGGTGACCATGGCGACGATCTGGCCGAACCTGATCGTGCAGCGGGAAATGAACACGTTGGGTGTCCGCCAAATCGTGCCGACCGGGCCGCACGAGTTCATCATGAAATGGACCATGTTCGGTTTCGAGGGCGACGACGAGGAAATGACCCGGCATCGCCTGCGCCAGGGCAACCTGATGGGGCCGGCGGGATTCCTCGGGCTCGAGGATAACGAGGCGATCAAATTCGTCCAGGACGGCATGGCAGCGCGTGCCGAACGGCAAGCATCTGGTCAAGCTCGATCCGAAAACCGCGGAGGGAACCGCGGATACCCTGATCTCCGAATCCGCCATTCGCGCAATGTACAAGCATTGGCGGCAAGAGATGGACCTGTAGGGCCATCGCGATGCTCGATTCGCCAAAAGCAATGACTGATGACCGCCGCATCGAAGCGCTGCTGCTGCACCGCGAGCTCGAAGAGTTCAACGCTGCCTATGCGGCGGCGCTCGACGAGCAGCGGCTGACCGACTGGGCGGAGATGTTTACCGACGATGCGTTCTACGTCGTGATTTCGCGCGAGAACGCCGACCGCGGCCTGCCGGTCGGCCTGATTTACTGCGAGAACAAGGGCATGATCCTGGATCGCGCCAACGCAATGAAGACGGAAATGTTCGCGCCGCGTTATTTGCGCCATATCGTCGGCAACCTGCAAATGCTCGGCGAGGAGCCGAACGGCGATATCCGAGCGCGCGCCAATTACGTCGTCATCCAGGTACTGTTCGACCGGCCGGAGGCGAAACTCCACCAGGTCGGCGTTTACCATGACAAATTCCGCCGCGTCGGCGATCACCTCAAGCTCGCCGAGCGGCGCTGCGTCTATGACAACCTGCTGGTCGACAACGCGCTGTGCCTGCCGGTGTAATCGGGGCCTTGCAAACAATCAGGTATGCTGTTCGACCGTTTCGACGGTGGCCGGCCGGCGAGCAGCGCGCAGGCGCGAAGCGGCAAAGATCAGGACAAAGCCGATGATGTCGGCGACAGTCGGCCGCTCGCCGAGGAAGAGCACCGACGCGATGACGCCGATCACCGGGCTGCCGAGCACGCCGAGCGATGCAGTCATCGCGGGCAGCCGCGTGACGATTGTGAACCATAGGCCGTAGGCGATCGCCGCTGCCGATAACGCCGGACAGCATCGTTGCCGCGATGCCGTCGACATGGGCGGCGCGAAGTCGAGACCGCCCTCGAACACAAACATGCAGGCGGCGATGACGAACAGCGAAATCACCACCTGCCACATCGCGAGCGCCATCGGATCGGCGGGATGCGCGCCCATTTCAGATAGACCGTGCCAGCCGGCCCAGCTCACGCCGGTATCGAGCGCAAGCACGATGCCGAGCGGAACGCCGGCCGCGGTCGAGCGGATAGATCAGGATCGCAAGCCCGGCGACGCACAGGCCGAGGCGACCGTCTGCATGCCGGTCGGCCGCTCGCGAGGAACAGCCACGCCAGCACGACCGACCAGATCGGCATGGTGTAGGCGAGGATCGACGACCCGCGATGTCGCAGCATGCGAGTTGCGCGAAGGTCGTCAACACGCTGAAGCGCGACGACATTGAGCAGCGACGCGACGAACGACATGCGTCCAGGCCCGCGCGGTCGGAACGTCGAAATCTGCGGCGCTTGACCAGGCACACGACGTAAAGCGTCAGCGCGCCGACCAGCGTGCTGCACGGTGCGCATGCTGAATGGCGGCATCTTCGCGTGAGCGCGATCCTGCATCATCGGCCAGGTCACGCCCCAGATGCACGCATAAAACGACGAGCATGAGCCGCGCCCCGACATCGGCGCGACCCGGCGCTTCATGCACGGGCTCGCGGATTTCTCACGGAGCTTTCGGCCCGGCGCGAAGGTACCAGTCGGCGATCTGCGCGCCGGTCCAGAACAGCACGTCTTGTCTTTTGCGGATCGCCTCGAAGGCGCGGCGGAAGTATTTCACCCGGTGCGGCGCGCCCATGATGTAGGGATGCACGGAGAGCGCCATGATGCGCGCCGAGCCCGGCCGAATCCGCATAGATCTGCTCGAACTGGTCGAGCGCGCGGTCGCAATATTCCGCAGCCTTGTGGTGCTGGATCAGCATCATGGCGACGTCGTTGCATTCCTGCGTATAGGGCACGCTGAGGATCGGCCTGGTGCGGGTCTTGAGCCAAACCGGCTGATCGTCGAGCACCCAGTCGCCGACATAGTCGTAGCCTTCCTCGACCAGCACGTCGGGCGTCTGCCACGTCTCGGTGAGGCCGGGGCCGAGCCAGCCGCGCGGCGGCTTGCCGGTCGCCTTGGCGATCGCCTCGCGGATTTTGCGGATATCGGCGCGCTCGTCCGGCACTTTCTGCATGTTGCGCTGGGTGAAGCCGTGGCCGATGAACTCCCAATTGCGCTCGACCGCCGCGCGCACGATCGCCGGATAGGCGGCGAGCGCCGAACCGTTGACGCAGAGCACGCCGGGAATGGCGAACTCGTCGAACACCTTGATGAAGCGCCAGAAGCCCACCCGGTTGCCGTATTCGTGCCAGGCCCAATTCGGCACGTCGGGGATCGGCGAGCCGCCGGCCGGCGGGGTGAGCACGGTGCGCGGCATCGGCGCGGTGGCGTCCCATTCCTCGACATTGACGATCACCCACACCGCCATGCGGGCGCCGTTGGGCAATTTGAGCGGCGCGCGCTCGACGATCGGCGAATAGGCGATGCGGTCGGTCGGCAGCATCGGACGCTTCGCTGCCGATTTTGTACGTGCGGGTTTTTTCGGTCGTTTTGTCATTGCGGAATTATGCCCGTCGTTTGCCGTCGTACCAAGGCTGCCCATTACCGGCCGGGAACTGTTTCGGGTGCCGGCGGATAGCGCGTGACGACGACGCCAAGCACGGTCAGCGTCACCGCGCAAAGGCATAGCGGCACGAATACGGTCCACGGCTTGCCCGTTGCATCCCACAGCGCGCCGCTGATGGTCGGCATGATGATTGCCGTGGCGTAGCTGATGGTGAACATGCCGGCGGCGGTGCGCGGCAGATCGGCCGACGTGCACGAGCAGCGGCGGCAACGCCAGCGTCGCAGTCAGCGTGATCGCGGTGGTCAAGCCCACCAGTGCGGCGCAGACGATGATCGCTGGAGTGGACGGCACGAACATCAGCCCGAGGAACGAGGCGAGCAGCGCGGGGCCGCAGATCAGGAACGGCCATCGCCGCCGCTGGATACGCTCCGCCATCACCAGCAATATGATCGGGGTCACGATCTGCGCGCCATTGAGCCATGCCAAGGCGGCGCCGAGGAGGTCCGGCTTTCCGGTGCTGGCCAGATAATCGCCGAGGAACGCGTTGGTCGAAAAGAAAGCGCTATTGTTGCTACCGAAAGTAAGACCAAGAAGCCAGACCAGCGGATGTTTCCAATCCGGCCACCACAGGCCGCCGATCGCGCTGTTGGCGGCGGATGCTGCCCTCTTTCGGGCTCAGCAGGAAAATACCGGCGCAATCAAGACTGCCGGCACGGCCCACATCACGAGATCGAGCCGCCAACTGCCGCCGGCCAAGGGCAAAACGAATGGAATGGTCAGTACGGTGGCGAACATCGCGCCCATCAGCATGCCGCTGCTATAGGCGATGGTGCCGAGCCCGATGCGGGCGGGCAGCCATTCGCGCACCAAAGTCGGCAGTCCCGGTTGCATGATGGCGACGCCGAAGCCGGTCGCGATCGCGGCGGCGTATAGCGTCGCCACGTCGACCGCGGCGCCGCGCGCGGCGCCGGCCAGCGCCGCAATGACCATGCCGAGGACAACCGCGAGCCGCGTGCCGATCCGCGCGATCAGCAGCGATCCCGGCACGGCGGCGAGCGCGAACACCGCAAGCGGCAGCCCGACCAGGAGCCCGACCTGGGTCTCCGACATGTGCAATTCGTCATGAATGAGCGGGATCACCGGCGGCATGGCGAGGATGGTCATGCGCATGGCGACGCCGGCAAGCCAGAGCAGGAACATGAGCTTGATGAGGCGGCCGGCGGAGAGGCCGTCTCGGCTTGCGGCGGTAGTCATGAAGGAAAACCCGGCGTGGCGGGCCAACCTGCATCAGTGAACGCGAAGGCGCAAGAAAGTCCGCCGCATCGCTGTTTTGCGCTTGCGGCGCGCTTAGAACAAATGTAGAACGTATAGCGCGCCAGCAGTGCTTTTGGAGCGATCAATGTCCGACCTCGCGGCGGCACAGCGCACGCTTCGCAGCACGTTCGGTTTTGCGGCGTTCCGGACCGGCCAAGCCGAGATCGTTACGGCGGTTCTCAACGGCTGCGACGTGCTTGCGGTGATGCCGACAGGCAGCGGCAAATCGCTGTGCTACCAGCTTCCGGCGCTTATCCGCGACGGTCTTACGATCGTGGTCTCGCCGTTGATTGCGCTGATGCGCAATCAGGTCGCGCAACTTTGCAGCCATGGCATTGCGGCAGCGTCACTCAATTCCGCCAACGGTGCCATGGCGAACCGCGCAACCCTCGATCGGATCGCACGCGGCGAGGTGCGTCTCGTCTATGTCGCGCCGGAACGCTTGGTGCGGCCCGATACGATCGATCGCCTCAAGCGCGCCAAGATCGCGTTGTTGGCGGTCGACGAAGCGCATTGCATTTCGCAATGGGGCCATGACTTCCGTCCGGAATATGCGGCGCTCGGCAAGGTGCAAGCGGCACTCGGCGGCGTGCAGACGGTCGCGTTCACCGCCACGGCCGACGCCGCCACGCGCACCGATATCCTGGAAAAGCTTTTTAAGCGCCCGCCCAAGGTGTTCGTGCACGGCTTCGACCGGCCCAACTTGCGGCTTGCGATGCGCGCAAAAATCGGCGGCCGCAAGCAGGTCGCCGATTTCGTCGCCGCGCATCGCGGCCAAAGCGGCATCGTCTATTGCGCCTCGCGCCGCAAGACCGAGGCACTGGCCGAATTCCTGCGTGAGAGTGGCGTCAAGGCGCTGCCCTATCATGCCGGCATGGAGCCGGCCGTGCGCTCGCACAATCAGGATGTGTTCCTTCAGGAAGACGGTGTTGTCGTGGTCGCGACCGTGGCCTTCGGCATGGGGATCGACAAGCCGGATGTGCGTTTCGTGCTCCACGCCGACATGCCGGCCAATATCGAAAGCTATTACCAGGAGATCGGGCGCGCCGGCCGCGACGGGCTCCCGGCCGACACGCTCACGCTTTACGGCATGGGCGACATCCGCCTGCGCCGTTTGCAGATCGACGAGGGCGACGCAACGGAGGAGCAAAAGCGTGTCGATCGCCAGCGGCTCAATGCGCTGGTCTCGCTTTGCGAATCGCCGCGCTGCCGGCGGCAGACCCTGCTCGCTTATTTCGGCGAAACGACGCAGCCGTGCGGCCATTGCGATTTCTGCTGCGACGGCGCCGAGGTGATCGACGGCACCATCGCGGCGCAGAAAGCGTTGTCCGCCATCGTGCGCACCGGCGAGCGCTTCGGCACCGAGCACCTGACCAACATACTGATCGGCGAAACCA
Organism: uncultured Alphaproteobacteria bacterium; assembly: GCA_963729335.1. Lineage (GTDB taxonomy): Bacteria > Pseudomonadota > Alphaproteobacteria > Rhizobiales > Xanthobacteraceae > BOG-931. The sequence goes on along the minus strand of CAVSNN010000006.1, from coordinate 224,012 downwards.
GCGACGCGATCGTTAAATTCGGCCACGATCGCCTGCCGACTTTCGGCGTCGGCAGTGAATACGGCCGGCAGGAATGGCGCTCGGTCTTCCGGCAGCTTCATGGCGCCGGCATCGTGGCGCTCGACGTTGCCGGCCACGGGACCTGGTCGGTGACCGAAGCCGGCCGCCGGGTGCTCAAAGGCCTCGACAAGGTCACGCTGCGCAAAGACACGCTCAAGCCGGCGACCCGCAAAGCCGCCCGCGCCGCCATGAATACCGCCGCCCTGGCGGAGGGCGGGGCCGGCGATACGGCGCTGTTCGAGGCGCTACGAAAACGCCGCTCCGAGCTCGCCAAGGGGCAACGTGTCGCGGCCTACGTTGTATTCGCCGACAAGACGCTGATCGACATGGTCCGGCGCAAGCCGGCAACGGCGGCCGAGATGAGCGCGGTGCATGGCGTCGGCGAAGCCAAGCTCAGGCAGTACGGAGAGATTTTCCTCGACGCGATCCGCCAGCATGCGGCGGGCAGCCCCTGATCGGCACAGCAATCGAGCGCCGAACCGGCTATTTCGCGCAGGCTCTCATTGTTGCGCCCCAATCCGCTCTATGTTAGCAAGCCCGCGATTTCTGCGGGTTCCCGGCGTCTTCGGCCACGCCCGCGATCTCCAAGTCCCGCTTGAATCCCAAGGGCTTGCACCGACCCTTCGCGCCGGTAGCGATTCTTGCGGAACGAGCCCCAAAGCACGCCGAACGAGCACGCGACGTGGCAGGCGAAGTAACAATCGTATCGGGCATGGCGGGCCGCTATGCGACCGCGCTGTTCGAACTCGCCGATGAGGCGGACGCCATCGACGTGGTCAAAGCGGATCTCGATCGTTTCGACGCGCTCATGGCCGAGAGCGCCGATCTCATGCGGCTCGTTCGCAGTCCGGTGTTTTCCGCCGACGAGCGGGGCACGGCGCTCGGCGCGGTGCTGCAACGCGCCGGCATCGGCGGACTCGCGGCAAATTTCCTCAAGCTCGTGACGGCGAACCGCCGGCTGTTCGCGGTGCGCGACATGATCAAGGGGTTTCGCGCCCTGGTGGCCCGGCACAAGGGCGAGGCGACGGCCGAGGTCACCGTCGCCGAGAAGCTCAACGATGAGCATACGCAGGCGCTGCGCGCCGCGCTGAAATCGGTCAGCGGCAAGGACGTCGACCTCGATATCAGGATCGATCCCGCCATTATCGGCGGTCTCGTGGTGAAGCTCGGCAGCCGGATGGTCGACACCTCGCTGCGCACCAAGCTCAACGCGATCAGGCACGCCATGAAAGAGGCTCGCTAATGGACATCCGCGCCGCGGAAATCTCCGCAATCCTCAAAGAGCAGATCAAGAATTTCGGCCAGGAGGCCGAGGTATCCGAAGTCGGCCAGGTGCTCTCGGTCGGCGACGGCATCGCGCGCGTCTACGGCCTCGACAACGTGCAGGCCGGCGAGATGGTCGAATTCGAGAGCGGCGTGCGCGGCATGGCGCTTAACCTCGAACCCGACAATGTCGGCGTCGTGATCTTCGGCACCGACCGCGAGATCGCCGAAGGCCAGACCGTCAAGCGCACCCGCGCCATCGTCGAAGTGCCGGTCGGCAAGGGCTTGCTCGGCCGCGTCGTCGACGCGCTCGGCGACCCGATCGACGGCAAGGGGCCGGTCAAGGCCGACACCAAGTCGCGCGTCGACGTCAAGGCACCGGGCATCATCCCGCGCAAGTCGGTGCACGAGCCGATGGCGACGGGATTGAAGGCGATCGACGCCTTGATCCCGATCGGGCGCGGCCAGCGCGAACTGATCATCGGCGACCGCCAGACCGGCAAGACCGCAATCGCGCTCGACACCATCCTCAATCAGAAATCGCTCAACCAATCCGGCGACGAGAAGATCAAGCTCTACTGCGTCTATGTCGCGGTCGGGCAGAAGCGCTCCACCGTCGCGCAGTTCGTCAAGGTTTTGGAGGAGAACGGCGCGCTCGATTACTCGATCGTAGTCGCGGCCACGGCGTCCGATCCGGCGCCGATGCAGTTTCTGGCGCCGTTTTCCGGCTGCGCCATGGGCGAATATTTCCGCGACAACGGCATGCACGCGGTGATTATCTACGACGATCTGTCCAAGCAGGCCGTCGCCTACCGCCAGATGTCGTTGCTGCTGCGCCGGCCGCCGGGCCGCGAAGCCTATCCGGGCGACGTGTTTTATCTGCATTCGCGGCTCTTGGAACGCTCGGCGAAGATGAACGACGACCATAAAGCCGGCTCGCTCACCGCGCTGCCGGTCATCGAGACGCAGGCCAACGACGTGTCGGCCTATATTCCGACCAACGTCATCTCGATTACCGACGGCCAGATCTTTCTCGAAACCGATCTGTTCTACCAGGGCATCCGGCCGGCGGTGAATGTCGGGCTCTCGGTGTCGCGCGTCGGCTCCGCGGCGCAAACCAAGGCGATGAAAAAAGTCGCCGGCCGCATCAAGGGCGAGCTCGCGCAATACCGCGAAATGGCGGCATTCGCGCAGTTCGGCTCCGATCTCGACGCCACCACGCAGCGGCTCCTCAACCGCGGCTCGCGGCTCACCGAGCTGCTCAAGCAGCCGCAATTCTCGCCGCTTCGCATGGAGGAGCAGGTCTGCGTCATTTATGCCGGCGTCAACGGCTATCTCGATCCGCTGCCGGTCGATCGCATCCGTGCCTTCGAAGACGGCCTGCTCGGCCTGCTGCACACCCAGCACGGCGAGATTCTCAAATCGATCCGCGAATCGCGCGACCTCGACGACGCCACCGCCGGCAAGCTCAAGGGCGTGGTCGATAATTATGCGAAGGCGTTCGCGTAGACGGACGACAGACAACGGAGGACAGAGGACGGATTATCGAACAACGCAGCGGAAGACACTGAATTCTTGTGTCTTCCGTCGTCTGTCATCCGTCGTCAGACCCCATGCCTTCCCTCAAAGACCTGCGCAACCGCATCGCCGCCACCAAGGCGACGCAGAAGATCACCAAGGCCATGCAGATGGTCGCGGCATCGAAATTGCGCCGCGCCCAGGCGTCGGCCGAAGCGGCGCGTCCCTATGCAAGCCACATGGACACGGTGCTCGGCAATATCGCCGCGTCGGTCGCCGGGCTCGACACCGCGCCGCGGCTCCTTCGCGGCACCGGCGGCGATCAGAGGCATCTCCTGCTCGTTTGCACCGCCGAGCGCGGGTTGTGCGGGCCGTTCAATACCGCGATCGTGCGGCTCGCCCGCGAGCGAGCGACCGCGCTGACGGCCGAGGGCAAGGAGGTCAAGTTCTTCTGCGTCGGCCGCAAAGGCTACGATCAATTGCGCCGGCTCTACGCCAGACAGATCGTCGAAATGGTCGATCTGCGCGCGGTGCGCGTCCTGCATTTCGACAATGCCGAGATGATCGCGCAAAAGATCATCGCGCTGTTCGACAAATTCGAATTCGACATCTGCACGCTGTTCTATTCGCGCTTCCGTTCGGTGATCGCGCAAATCCCGACGGCCCAGCAGATCATCCCCGCGCTGTTCGATAAGAAGGCGGCCGATGCCCTGGGCGGCGCCGCCTACGAGTTCGAGCCGGACGCCGAAGACATTCTTCACGAGCTCTTGCCGCGCAATATCGCCGTGCAGGTCTTCCGAGCGCTCATGGAGAACGCCGCGTCGTTCTACGGCGCGCAGATGTCGGCAATGGACAACGCCACGCGCAATGCCGGCGAGATGATCCGCAAGCAGACGCTCACCTACAACCGCACCCGCCAGGCGATGATCACCAAGGAACTGATCGAGATTATCTCGGGAGCCGAGGCGTTGTAAAACATTGGCGCTGTGAACCAATTTGTGAAGAGGACCTTGATGGCCAAAAAAGTCGGACGCATCACCCAAGTCATCGGCGCAGTCGTCGACGTGCATTTCGAAGATCATCTGCCGGCGATTCTCAATGCGCTGGAGACCAAGAACCAGGGTAATCGTCTGGTGCTTGAGGTCGCCCAGCACCTTGGCGAGTCGACCGTGCGTACTATCGCCATGGATACAAGCGAAGGGCTGGTGCGCGGCCAGGAGGTGACCGATACCGGCGAACCGATATTGGTGCCGGTCGGCGAGGGCACGCTCGGTCGCATCATTAACGTGATCGGCGATCCGGTCGATGAGGCAGGCCCGGTGCCGCACAAGGAAACGCGCGCCATCCATCAGAATGCACCGTCCTATACCGATCAGTCGACCGAGGCGGCAATCCTGGTCACCGGCATCAAGGTCGTGGACCTGCTCGCGCCCTACGCCAAGGGCGGCAAGGTCGGCCTGTTCGGCGGCGCCGGCGTCGGCAAGACCGTGATCATCATGGAGCTGATCAACAATATCGCCAAGGCGCACGGCGGCTATTCGGTATTCGCCGGCGTTGGCGAGCGCACCCGCGAGGGTAACGACCTCTATCACGAGATGATCGAGTCGGGCGTCAACAAGGACCCGCACAAGGGTTCGGTCGAAGGGTCGAAATGCGCGCTGGTCTACGGCCAGATGAATGAGCCGCCCGGCGCCCGCGCCCGCGTCGGCCTCTCCGGGCTGACGGTCGCCGAATATTTCCGCGATCAGGGCCAGGACGTGCTGTTTTTCGTCGACAACATCTTCCGTTTCACGCAAGCCGGCTCGGAAATGTCCGCTCTGCTGGGCCGTATTCCTTCGGCGGTGGGTTACCAGCCGACGCTGGCGACCGACATGGGCGCGCTGCAGGAGCGCATCACCACGACCACCAAAGGCTCGATCACATCGGTGCAGGCGATCTATGTACCGGCAGACGATCTGACCGATCCGGCGCCGGCAACCTCGTTCGCCCATCTCGACGCCACCACGGTGCTGTCGCGTTCGATCGCCGAGAAGGGCATCTATCCGGCGGTCGATCCGCTCGATTCGACCTCGCGCATGCTCACAGCCACGGTCGTCGGCGAGGAACATTATGCAGTGGCCCGCCGCGTGCAGCAGATTCTGCAGCGTTACAAGGCGCTGCAGGACATCATCGCCATCCTCGGCATGGACGAATTGTCCGAGGAAGACAAATTGACGGTGGCGCGGGCGCGCAAAATCGAGCGCTTCTTGTCGCAGCCGTTCCATGTCGCCGAAGTGTTCACCGGCTCGCCCGGCGTCTTTGTCGATCTCGCCGACACCATCCGCGGCTTCCAGGGCCTGTGCGAGGGCAAATACGATCACCTGCCCGAAGCCGCCTTCTACATGGTCGGCACCATCGATCAGGCAGTCGAGAAGGGCAAGAAACTTGCCGAAGCGGCGTAACAGAGCGATTAGCGAAGAAAGCGAATGGCGAGATAGCGAATGGCGAATGGGGAAGAACCGATGTTTCCATTCGCTACTCGCCATTCGCTATTCGCCATCAGGTAAACAATGGCCGGACTTCATTTCGAGTTTGTGTCCCCCGAACGCGTGCTGTTCTCCGGCAACGTCGACCAGGTGGATTTGCCCGGCGCCGAAGGCGATATGGGCATCCTGCCCGGTCATGCGCCGCTGGTGACGACGCTGCGGCCGGGCATTGTCACGATTTTTCGCGACGGCCGGCGTGAACCGGTCGTGGTCATCGGCGGTTTTGCCGAAATGAGCCCGGCGGGGCTGACCGTGCTTGCCAACAAAGCAGTGGCGCAGGCGGACTTCGACGCCGCGCAGCTGGCCGCTGAGATCAAAGATGCCGAAGAAGATGTCGCCGACAGCAAAGACGACGCCGAGCGCGATCGGCTCGCGCGCCATCTCGAACAGTTAAAGTCGCTGCAGGCCGCGCTGGCGCAGTAGCGCAAACTGCAAAGGACGTGCCCATCTCACGGCGTCGCAAGGAGTTCGGGTCGAAATTCGAAGTGCATCGTATCGAAGTGATACCACTTGCCGCCCCAAATGAAGCCGTGTTTTTCGAAGATCGCGACGATCTCCGCGGGCATGCGGTTGCGATAAAGAATCGGGCCGTCATGCGGCCGCCAGTACCAATAATCCGAAAATGCGGTATTGAGATCGATCGCGATACCGTAGCCGTGCGGGCTCGGCTGGCCGGTATCCGCCACTGACCGGCATTTGTAAGTGCCGGCGATCGGGTATGCGGCGCGTTTGATTTTGTCAGGCAGCGCGTCAATCTCGGCCGATACCGCGCGCAGCTGCTTATCGACATTGTTTACGGCAGTGATGCGGATTGATTTGCCCCAAGTTTTGGGAAGCCAGGCGAGCGAAACCAGACGCGGCGTCACCTGTCCCATTTGGCAGTCGCCATACATCTTGGTGAAGAAAGCGGTATTGCGGAAGCGGCCCGGATCGGCGTCGACAGCCGGCGGCTTTTCGAGCGGACCGCGCGGATACGGGATGCGAAACTGATCGGCGATGGAGGCGTGGCGCAAAAGCTCCGGAAACGTCTTACCCGCGATGCCGACGGATACCGGCATGACTGTCCCGTCGCGCCAACGCAGCACTTTGCCGTCATGCCCAACGAGTGCGTCCGGGTAAGCCGCAACCAGCTTGTCGAGCGCCAAGCGGACCTGACCATCCTGCGCGAGAAGAGGAGCGCTGGCCGCGAGCATTGCCAGGCCGACGACCAAGCAAACCGTCGTCACCATCCAGTCGCCGGCGCGGCCTTCCCCACTCCACGAATTCCGCCGCGGCATGGTTGGGCCGCTAAGCACCCGACGGCGTCGGCCAATGCCGGTCGTGAAACCACGGGCGGTATTCCGTCATCTTGGCGCGTTGCGCCGCCGGCGCATGCCGCTTGCACGTCGACGCCTCGGCGCTGCCTTCCGGCGCGCCCCAGCGCAGCTCGACGCAGTCGTTCGGATTGTACGCCATCTCGAGATCCGCTTCCCGGTCGACCACGTCTTTGAGCGTGAGCGTCCACGCCGAGCCGTCGCTGCGGGTATAGGAAACCTTGCGCGCCGCAAGCTCCGAGGCGAGCGCGCTCTGCAATTCGGCTTGCACATCCGCCACGCTCTTGCCTGGCGGTATCGCGTAGCGGTCGGGCCGCCGCGCGACGTGGTCGGGAAAGCCGCGCACCACGTCGATCGCGATCAACAGGCGAAAATCGCGTGCCGGCGTCGAGAAATCTTCCCATGGTCCGGTCGTCTCGAAGATCGACGGGCCGTCCGGCATGGTCGTGTCGCCTTTGCCGGTGTTCTGGTACTTGCGCCCGTTCTCGACCGAGGTGACGCGCGTCTTGACCTGCTCTTCGAGCGAGGCGATGGCGTCTTCCATCGCCACCTGAGGATCGAGCGGCTGCGGCGACATCACGTCATCCATCCGATCGTAGAAATCCTGGACGGAAAGCTGCGACTGCTCGAGCGAAAAATCGCCGTAGTCCGGATCTTTGGCGATCTCGGCATTGCTCAATCGCCGCAACGTGCCGTTGGTCTCGCGCACGACCGGCCGAAAGCGCTTGAAACCCGGGCTGCCGAGCGAGGGATCGTGCACGAACAGGAAATTGCCGCGCCAGAAGCGCTTGCGCGTCACCGATCCGTCCGGCTCGGCATCAACGGCGAGAAAAATCCCGGGGGAACTCGCGGACTGCGGCACGCGCCGCACCAGCATCAGAATGTGCCCATAGGGATCGGCATAGATAGTCCCGGGGCGCAGCGTCCCCTGCGTCAGCGGCACGGTATAAAAATCGGTGTTGTCGTCGTTCGCCGCCACCCGCCCGTTGCCGGACTGAACGGCGTCGCCGACGATCGGCAAATAATGGGCGAACGACGCCGCCAGGCCCGGCTGCTTTGCCGCCTGGGCGTTGAGGATGGTGAACCAGCCGTAGCATTTCGGCGGTTTGCCGTTGTCGCCGCGCGAGCAATTCGAATATCCGAACGGCAGCCCCATTTTGAACGCGAAATAGGCGCGCAGGAAGTACACCGCATCGGCGCAGTCGGGGCGGAACGACATCGCCGCAGCCTCTTCGCTAAGGCCGAGATAGTTGAACAGCATATTGCGCGAGCGGTCGCGCAGCACGTTATAGAGCGTCGGCCACGACAGCTCGGCGTCAAGCGGTCCATCGAAGAGTTTCTGGATCCATGCCGAATACAAATTTTCCGTCGCGCGGTTCCAGCTATTGCGCAGGGGCCAGAGGCTGCCCGGCGTCGGAGCCGGCGGCGTCGGCGCGTCGGCGCGCACGGCAATATCGCGCGTGCTCCGGCCGCAGGCCGATGCTGCGCCTTCAGGTGTAAGTATTGCGCGCCAGGTGCCTGTCGCCGGCGCCGCAACCTCGGCGTACCAGAAATACGGCGGCCCGCCTTGCCGGTCGCGCGATTTGGCCGCGACGCTGCCGTCGGGCCCGATCAGCGACAGCTCGCCATCGAGCGGCTTCTCCGCCGCGACGATGACGCGCAGCGGCATGCCCTTCCACGGCGCGATCGGCGATGACAAAATTGCGACCCCGGCCGCGTCTTCACAAGCGCCGGACGAAGCTTGGGCGCTTGCTTTCTCTACCGAGAATGGGGCGATAAAAAACGCCCCTGCGATCGGCAACAATCCCATCGCGGCGCCAACAGACCGGCGTGTTAAGAGCATGTGAGCCACCTTCCCGGAGTCCCCGAAACCGCATTCGGCCACTGCCGCCGGGGCAGCACTGCAGGATACTGAATGAGCGGGGATCAGTCAGCGAATATGAAGGCGATTTTGCGGCCCGGCGCTCGCTCGCCAAGGCCGCTGACGGGCGAGATGTGCTCCTGCCGCGTGATCGCCGTGGGGCCGTTTGCCGTCGAGCCGAATTGACGCGCTAATTCCTTGCCAAATGCCGGAATTCGCCGACCACGCGGTCGTAGACCGCGCGCTTGAACGGCACCACCAGCTTCGGAACGTTCGGCAGCGGCTCCCAGCGCCAGTCGCCGAATTCGGGCTCCGGTGCGCCATCGGGGTGCGCTACGTCGATCTCGCTCTCGATGCCGGTAAAGCGCATGGCGAACCATTTTTGGGTCTGCCCGCGATATTTGCCCTTCCAGGCCTGGCCGACCAATTCATGCGGAATGTCGTATTTGAGCCATTCCGCGATCTCGCCGATGCGCTCCACGGAGCGGATATTGGTTTCCTCGCGCAATTCCCGCACCGCCGCCGGCCACGGCTCTTCGCCGGGATCGATGCCGCCCTGCGGCATCTGCCATGCGTGAGTGAGGTCGATATGCTCGGGCCCATCGGTGCGCCGGCCGATGAAGGCAAGGCCGGCGCGATTGAGCAGCACCACGCCGACGCAGGGGCGATAGGGGAGATCTTCAAAACGCATGGCGAATGGCGAGTAGCGAATGGCGAGTAGCGAATGGCGAATAGTGATCAGGCTGCCACTCTATTCGCTATTTCGCCACTTCGCTATTCGCGCGCTTCAGCTTTGCTTCGCCTTCAACGCTACTGCGCTGATCGGGACCAGGAGCAGGCCGCGGCTTGCCGCCGCCTTGGCCCATTTGGCGATGTGGTCGATCGACACCGGCAGCGCCGACGCAATGCCGACCGCGACGCCGCGCTCGCGCGCGGCCATTTCCAGCCGGCCCAGCGCGCGGTCGATTTCGACCGGGGTCGGCACCGAATCCAGGATCACCTCGGCGCGCGCGAACGGCAAACTATTGGCGCCGGCGATGCGGCCGGCGACGCTGCGCGGATTGGAGCCGTCATCGACGAAGATCAATCCGCGCTTGGCGGTCTCGTGCAGGATCGGGGCCAACGACGGCTCGGAGGCGGTGAAGCGCGCACCCATCGTATTGGAAAGCCCGACATAGCCTTGGAACCGGCTCATCAGCCAATGCAGCCGGTCGATATTCTGCTGCGCAGTGAGCGAGGTGAGTAGCGTCTGCGGGCCCGGATCGTTGTTCGGGTATTCGAAGGGCTCCATCGGAACTTGCAGCAGAATCTCGTGGCCGACGGCGCGCGCGTGGGCGACCAGCGACACGACGCCGGTGCCATAGGGCACGAAGCCGAGTGTCACGGGACCGGGTAGCTTGGTGATCGCATCGGCGGTGAGATTGGCGCTGACGCCAAGGCCGCCGACAATCAGCGCGACGCGCGGAGCGTCCGGCCTGTTGGGCAGCGGCTGGACCGGTCGCGCGAAGGCATCCGCGGGACGGGTGCCATCGGCGGCGATTTTCGGGATCGGGCCGTGCGGCGTCATTTCGACGAATTTCTGGTCGAGCGGGGCCACATTGGGCGCCGCCGCCGCGCCCGCTGCCGCCACCGCGCCGGCAGCCGGCGCCGCTTCGGCTGCCGCCGCCGTGCCGGCAGCCGGCGCCGGCACCACGACTTCCTGCTTCGCGCCGGTCTTACCGTCGATGATGGTGACCGTGGTGGTATTGGCCGGCGGCGGCGCCGTTCCCGGCACGGCCGTTCCCGGCCCCAGCGCGGCGTGCGGTTTCGCGGCTTCGGGCACGACGGTCGACTGTGACGCAACGCCGGTATCGGGGGTGTTCGCCGCAATGCGCAGATTCGCCGGCACCAGGGCCATCGGTTCGCCGCCGAACGGATCGTCGGCGACGACCGCCCACAGTACGAATACGGCAAGAAACGCGGCGAGCGCTCCGGCAATGATCTGCGGCACCGGAATCTTGATCGCGCGCCGCCGCTTCTTCGGCTCGCGGCCGAGCGGTGCGGTCAGATCATCCGCCGTCATCGATAAGTCCCCGGACGAGTGGTTCGATGAGCGTTTCGACGGTTGCTCGCGCCATTCTCGCGCGAATCGTGGCCTCGCGAATCATGCCCGGCAGTCTATCACGGCCGGCAAAGGTCCCCGGACCGGCGGCGCGCCCCAAGGCAGACCGGCAGCGGCAAAAAATCGGGGCGGCCCAAGGCCGCCCCGAACTTCAAGCAACCCGTAAGGACCTTGCCCTTAATTGGGCACGGCGGCCTTCGGATTCGGCGGAAAGGCGGCATTACTCGCGGTTCCGCGCAGGAGATCGAGCGCCATTTTGAGCGCCTTATCGTCCTTTTCGTCCGGCGGCACGTAGGACTGCGAACCGGATTCTTCGGTGCCCGTCGCCGCGAGATGACCGCGCAGCGAGGCCTCACCCTTGGAATCGGTGTCGCTCTTCAAGCTGGCCGGCACGTCCTGCAGCACCTCGATATCCGGCTCGATGCCCTTGGCCTGGATCGAACGCCCCGACGGCGTATAATAGCGCGCCGTGGTCAGCCGCAGCGCGCCATTGCCGGCGCCCAGCGGGATGATGGTCTGCACCGATCCCTTGCCGAACGAGCGCGTGCCAATGAGCGTCGCGCGCTTGTGGTCCTGCAGCGCGCCGGCGACGATTTCCGACGCCGAGGCCGAGCCGCCGTTGATCAGCACGATGACCGGCTTGCCGTGGGTCATGTCGCCGGGCCGGGCGTTGAAGCGCTGCGTCTCCTCGGGATTGCGGCCGCGCGTCGATACGATCTCGCCCTTGTCGAGGAACGTATCGGCCACCGAAATCGCCTGATCGAGCAAGCCGCCGGGGTTATTGCGCAGATCGACGACGTATCCCTTGATCTTGTCGGCGCCGAGTTGGCTGTTCAGGCCGTTGATTGCGTCCTTCAGCCCGTCGGTGGTCTGCTCATTGAACTGGGTGATGCGGATGTAGCCGACATCGTCGCCCTCGGCGTGCGAGCGGACCGATTTCACGCGGATGATGTCGCGCGTGATCGTCACTTCAATCGGCTTGTCGACGCCTTTGCGCACGATGGTGAGCTTGATTTTGGTGTTCACCGGCCCGCGCATCTTGTCGACAGCCTGGTTCAGCGTCAGGCCCTGCACCTGCTCGTCGTCGAGCTTGGTGATGATGTCATTGGCCATGACGCCGGCCTTAGCCGCCGGCGTGTCGTCGATCGGGGCGACGACCTTGACCAAGCCGTCCTCCATGGTGACCTCGATGCCGAGACCGCCGAACTCGCCGCGGGTCTGCACCTGCATGTCGCGGAAACTCTTCGGATCCATGTAGCTCGAATGCGGATCGAGCCCGGCCAGCATGCCGTTGATGGCCGATTCGATGAGCTTGGAGTCGTCGGGCTTCTCGACATAATCGGCCCGCACGCGCTCGAACACGTCGCCGAACAGGTTGAGCTCCCGATAAGTGTCGGAGGCTGCCGCTCGCGCCGTCGAGCCGAGCAACAATGGGTGTGGCTGGGTCAACAGCATCGTCGCCACGGCGCCGGCCACTGCACCGAGGAAAACCAGAGAAGTTTTGCGCATCATCCGCGAACCTTTTCGCCTTCGTTTGTCGCCCACCACGGGCTGGGGTCGATGGGAGTGCCGTCCTTGCGGAACTCCACATAGAGTACCGGCTGCTTGGGCCCGGTCGTATTGGGTCCGGTCATAACGCTCGCGGTCGCTTGCGAACCGTCACCCATCGCCGCCACCGGCTCACCGGTTAGCACGAACTGGCCGAGATCGACGGAAATCCGCTCCATCCCCGCTAGGAGCACATGATACCCGCCGCCGGCATTCAGGATCAAGAGTTGCCCATAGCTGCGAAACGGTCCGGCGTAAACAACCCAACCGTCGCATGGTGCGGTAATCTCGGCACCCCGATGCGCGGCGATGGAAAGGCCCTTTTGGGTGCCGCCAGCGCCGTCGGACCCGCCGAACTCGCGGATCCGCACGCCATTCACCGGTAAATGCAGGTGTCCGCGCATGTCGGCGAAGGCGACCGCCGGGGCGAGCCGGCCGGGATCGCTGAGCGCCGCGAGTTCCGGCTGCGTCGCATCGGCGGTAATCGCGCGGGCCGAATCGCGCGCCGCGCGGGTGGCGGGATCGAGGCCGGTTTCAAGCGTGGCGATCGAGATCCTTGATCGAGTTCGACCTGGTGCGCCAGTTCCGCGGCGTGCTGCCGCTCGGCGCCGAGCGCCTGTTCCGTGACCGCCTGTTTCTTCTGCCGCTCGTCGATCAGCAGCGTCATGCGCAGCTGTTCGCGTCCGAGCACATCGAGATCGCCCAAAAGGCGGTTGTTTTCGTCAGCGATCTCCTTGCGCACGCGAATCAGATCAGACAGGTCGCCGGCCAATGATTCGGCTTGCGCGCGCATCTCCGGCAGCACCGCGCCAAGCGTGATCGCCGTGCGTACCGCCTGCAGCGCATCCTCCGGCCGCACCATCAGCGCCGGCGGTGGCTGTCGGCCGATGCGCTGCAAGGCGGCGAGAATCTCGACGATCGCGCCGCGGCGCCCGGCGAGCGACTTGCGCAGCAGCCTTTCCTGTTCGTCGAGCGGCTCGAGCCGCGCCCGCGTGGCGTCGATATTGGCCTCGACCTCGCGAACTTTGGCGGCGGTGTCGATCAGTTGCTGGTTGAACTTACGGCGGTCCTGGCTCAGCGCCTCGATCTCGATCCGCAGCTTGGCTTGGCTCTGGGCTGAATCGCGCTGGCGGGCGAGCGCGGCATCGAGTTCCTTGTCGCGCTGCTTGAGCGCATCGGTATTGCTCGACGGCGGCGCGGCCGGAGCGGGCGCCGCTGGCGGCGTTTGCGCCAATGCGGCCGAATTCGGGCCCAGGTCTGCGCCAAACGGCAGCACCAAAGCCAAGGCCGAACCGAGCACAAGGCGCGGATCGGTGCGGCTCGACCGGCGGAGAATCATCGTGTTCAAGGGTAGACGCGGGCCTCAGGAAGGCAAGAGAAACAGCATAAAACGGGCCGCCTTGAGACGGGAATAAGACGCCTGGCGGCTGCGGCCGTCACAATTGGGTGACGCGCGAGACCCAAGCGCCGGACCGTCAGGCGCGGTGATAGGGATGGCCGGCGAGGATCGTGCCCGCGCGGTACAGCTGTTCCAACAGCATGATGCGGACGAGCTGATGCGGCCAGGTCGCGGCGCCGAAAGCGAGCTTCAATTTGGCGCGTTCGCGCAGGCTTTGCGCCAGCCCGTCGGCGCCGCCGACCAGAAAGCACACGGCGGACGGTCTTCCTCGCGCCACCTGCGCAACAGCGCGGCGAATGCCGCGCTGTCCAGATTTTCGCCGCGCTCGTCCAGCATGGCGACGATCGCCCGATCGGGAATCACATTGGCGATCGCGATCGATTCCTCGGTGCGCCGGCGCTCGGCATCGTGCGCGCGGCTCTCGCGAATTTCGACGATCTCGATGTCGCGAAGGCCGAAGGCGCGGCCGATCGCTTGCGCGCGCTTGCGATAGGCGGCGGCGAGCTCGCGCTCCGGACCCTGCTTCACGCGACCGACGGCGGCGATGAGGATGCGCATGGACGGGCAGCCATCGTTATGGCGGTGAAAATCTCAAAGCACGGCCTCCTGGGTCAAAGGCATGTCGACGTAAATCTTATAGCTTTGCGATTTCGGCTTGGCCTTGTCTTCCTCGTTGAGATATTCGACCGAGCTTTTTCCCACATAGGCGCGCGGCAGGATCATGACGCGGATGAAGCGGCTCGGCCGGTCCGCGGCTTGCGCGAAGACCCCGTCCGGCCCGGTCTCGTACCATGCGCCGCCCGGACCATAGGATGTCGAGCGCCCGTGGGTATCGATGCGGATGCCGCCTTCGATCAGGCAGCGGATGCCCGGTCCCTGATGGCGGTGCAGATAGGCGCAGCCGCCCGGCGGGAACGCGACGCCGTCCCCGCGAAGGAGCAGCGCGCCCTTGGGAAGGGTTTCAAGGCGCGCGGCAAGCTTTTCGCGGGACACGACGCCGCGTCCCGCCACGGCGCCCTGCCGGCGTCGTCCGCACCCAGCTCCCAGCGCCACAACGTTGCGCCGCCGCCGCCGGCCTTGAGCGTGACGGCGCTTTCGCCGCCTAACGCCTCCTCGTCCCGCAGCGTGCGATCCGCGGCTTTCACCGCCCCATGCACGACGAAGATCATGCGCGGCAGCGCCGGCAACGCCGCCTCGGCATCGTTGCACAGCACGTCCTCGTAGAGCCGGAGCATCGGATGCATCTTGATCTCCTGAACTGTCATGCGCGGGACGAGTGTCTGTGCCGACGGCCTCGCGCGCAACGGCATTTACACTCGCGCAGGCCCGTTGCTAAATCGATCTCGGCTTTGCCCACCGCGGGCCTTGCCCACCGGCTTGCGCGTCGCGGGAGCCGCCTTGGCCGCGCCCGGCGTCGCGCACGACAATGGAGCGGGACGGATAAAAGCAGTTGGGAGGAGCATTATGCAACGGACTACGCCGCCATTTCGCGCCGATCATGTCGGCAGTCTGTTGCGCCCCGCGGCGCTGAAGGCCGCGCGCGAGAAGCGGGCCAAAGGCGAGATCGGCGCCGCAGAGCTCAAGGCGGTCGAAGACCGCGAAATCGAAAAGGCGATCAAGAAACAGGAAGAGATCGGGCTGAAACTCGCCACCGACGGCGAGTTTCGCCGCTCGTGGTGGCATTTCGATTTCTTCAAAGGACTCGATGGCGTCACGCCCTACACCACCGAGGGCGGTATCCAGTTCCACGGCGTGCAGACCAAGCAGAGGGTATCAAGATCACCGGCAAGGTCGGGTTCTCCGGCCATCCGCATGCTGGAGCATTTCAAGTTTCTCAAAGGCCACGCGCGGGTTACGCCGAAGATGACAATTCCGGCGCCGTCGACGTTTCATTTCCGGCAGGGCCGCGCTTCGATCAGCAAGGAAGTCTACCCCGAGATCGATTCCTTCTTCGACGATCTCGCCAAGGCGTATCGCAACGCGATTCGCGCGTTCTACGACGCCGGCTGCCGCTACCTGCAACTCGACGATACCGCCTGGTCGATGGTGTGCGATCCGAACGAGCGCGCGCAGTCGAAGACGCGCGGCGACGATCCCGATGCGCTGCCGGGACGCTATGCGCGGCTGACCAACGCGGCGCTCGCCGGCAAGCCGGCCGACCTGGCGATCACCATGCATTCGTGCCGCGGCAATTTCCGCTCGACCTTCATCGCTTCGGGTGGCTACGAATTCGTCGCCGAGCAGCTGCTCGGCAATACCGGTTTCGACGGCTATTTCCTCGAATACGACAGCGAAAGAGCGGGTGGATTCGAACCGCTTCGCTTCTTCCCGAAGGGCAAGAAAGCAGCTCGTGCTCGGGCTGGTCACCTCGAAGAGCGGCAAGCTCGAGAACAAGGACGACATCAAGCGCCGCATCGACGAGGCGACCAAATACGTCGCGCTCGATCAGCTCTGCCTGTCGCCGCAATGCGGCTTCGCCTCCACCGAAGAAGGCAACGTGCTCGCCGAAGACGAGCAATGGGCGAAGCTGCGGATGATCGTAGAGATCGCCGACGAAGTGTGGGGCTGAGGATGCAGCGGGAAAGCCGCCATTCCGCGCCGATCACGTCGGCAGCCTGTTGCGCACGGCCGCGCTCAAGGCGGCGCGGGAAAAACGCGCGCGCGGCGAGATCGGCGCCGAGCGCGTTCAAGGAGATCGAGGAGCGCGAAATCGAGGGCGTGATCGAGAAGCAGGAAGCGGCCGGCCTAAATCCATCAGCGACGGCGAATACCGCCGCATGTCGTGGAATACCGATTTCCTCGAACGGCTCGATAACGTCGAATCCTATGTCGGCGAACGCAAAATCAGATTTCAATCGAGCGGACCGCAACCGCGGCCGCTGCTGTTGCGCGTCACCGGCAAGCTCGGCGGCTACAAGCCGCATCCGATGATCGAGCATTTCAAATTCTTGAAGGCGCATACCGAACAAACGCCGAAAATGACGATCCCGTCGCCGTCGTCGCTGCATTTCCGCTACGGCCGCGACGCCGTGCCGGAATCGATCTATCCGTCGATGGATGATTTTTATCGCGACCTCGGCCAGTCCTACCGCAAGGTCGTGCGCGCCTTTGCCGATGCCGGCTGCCGCTATCTGCAGCTCGACGAGGTCAATCTCACCTATCTGTGCGATCCATCGCTGCGCAAGGTGATCGCCGACCGCGGCGAGGATCCGGCGACCCTGCCCGCCGCCTATGCCGGCATGATCAACGCCGCAATCTCCGACATTCCGGCCGACATGACGATCACCATGCATCTGTGCCGCGGCAATTTTCGTTCCAACTTCGTCGCCTCGGGCGGCTACGAGCCGGTCGCCGAGCGTGCTGTTCAACGCCATCAACGTGCACGGCTATTTCATGGAATACGACAGCGAAAGCGCCGGCGGCTTCGAGCCGCTGCGCTTTGTGCCGAAGGGCAAGACCGTCGTGCTCGGGCTCGTCACCACCAAGACCGGCGCGCTGGAAAACAAAGACGCCATCAAGCGCCGCATCGAGCAGGCGACGAAATTCATCGATCCCTCGACCAACTCTGCCTGTCGCCGCAATGCGGCTTCGCCTCGACCGAGGAGGGCAATGCTGCTCGCCGAGGACGAAGAATGGGCGAAGCTGCGCATGATCGTGGAAATCGCGGACGAAGTGTGGGGAAAATAATATGAACTTTCATCGTCCGCGCGGCGGACGATCCAGTAATCGCGAGCGTTGCCGGTTGGGCGGTGATTACTGGATGCCCGCTTTCGCGGGCATGACAGCGATTGGGAGCGAAAACGATGAGTCAACGAACAAAGCCGCCGTTCCGCGCCGATCATGTCGGCAGCCTGTTGCGGCCCGCCGCGCTGAAAGCCGGCGCGCGAGAAGCGCGCCAAAGGCGAAATGGCGCCGCCGAGCTCAAGGCGGTCGAGGACCGCGAGATCAAGGACGTCATCAGAAAACAGGAAGCGGTCGGGCTGCAATCGATCACCGACGGCGAATTCCGCCGCTCCTGGTGGCATCTCGATTTCCTGTGGGGGCTCGACGGCGTCGAAAGCCACGTCATGGACACCGGCATTGCCTTTGCCGCGGTCACGACGCGCAACGAGGGCATCAAAGTCACCGGCAAGCTCGGCTTCTCCGCTCATCCGATGATCGAGCATTTCAAATTCCTCAAGGCGAATACGACGCGGACGCCGAAAATGACCATTCCGGCGCCGTCGGCGATCTACGGCCGCCCGGTCGCGACGCCGATCGACAAGTCGATCTATCCCGACGCTCGACACATTCTTCGCCGATCTCGGCCAGGCCTACAAGAAGGCGGTGCGCGCCTTCGCCGACGCCGGTTGCCGCTATTTGCAGCTCGACGAAGTCTTCATCGCCATGCTGTGCGATCCGAAATACCGGCAGCAGATGAAGGACCGCGGCGACGATCCGCAAGCGCTGGGCGTCATCTACGGCGATCTCATCAACGTGGCGATTTCCGATATTCCGGCCGATATGACGGTGACGATGCATCTGTGCCGCGGCAACTACAAATCGACTTTCATGGGCACCGGCGGCTACGACGCGATGCAGGAAGTGCTGTTCGACCGCATCAAGGTGCACGGCTATTTCATGGAATACGACACCGCGCGCGCCGGCGGCTTCGAGCCGCTCCGGCGGCTGCAAAACGGCCGCCTCGCCGTGCTCGGCCTGGTAACGACCAAGACCGGCACGCTCGAAGACAAAGACGCGATCAAGCGCCGTATCGAAGAAGCCGCCAAATTCGCCGATCTCGATCAGCTCTGCCTGTCGCCGCAATGCGGCTTCGCCTCGACCGAGGAAGGCAATATTCTCGCCGAGGACGAAGAATGGGCGAAGCTGCGCATGATCGGCGAGGTCGCGCGCGAGGTGTGGGGGAACTAGCGCATGCCGAATATCGTCGCCGGCAAAGTCGCCATCGTCACCGGCGCGGGACGCGGCATCGGGCGCGGCATCGCGCTGTTGCTGGCGGCCGAGGGCGCCCACGTCGTCGTCTGCGACATCGGCGCCAGCCTCGACGGCGCCGGCACCGATGCCGGCCCGGCGCAGGCGGTGGTCGACGAAATCAAAAAATCCGGCGGCGAAGCCATCGCCTCGACGTTCTCGATCAGCTCCCCGGGGAACGCCGAGAAGATCGTCCAGGCGGCGCTCGACGCCTTCGGCCGCGTCGATATCCTGGTCAACAATGCCGGCATTTTGCGCGACCGCATTTTCCATCGCATGAGCTGGTCGGACTGGTCGGACGTGATCGACGTGCATCTGCACGGCAGCTTCGCCATGAGCCGGGCCTGCGCCGGCCATTTCCGCGAGCAGAATTCCGGCAGCTTCGTGCACATGACGTCGACTTCGGGGCTGGTCGGGCAATTTCGGCCAGGCCAATTACATGGCGGCGAAGATGGGCATCGTCGGATTGTCGCGCGGCATCGCGCTCGATATGGCGCGCTTTAATGTGCGCTCGAATTGCGTCGCGCCGTTTGCCTGGACGCGGATGATCGATTCGATCCCGGCCGAAACCGAGGAGGAAAAGGCGCGCGTCGCCCGCTTCCGCGAAATGACGCCGGAAAAAATCGCGCCGCTCGTCGTCTATCTCGGCTCCGATCGCAGCCGCCGGCATCAGCGGCCAGATTTTCTCGGTGCGCAACAACGAGATTTATCTGTTCAATCAGAACCGGCCGATCCGCACGCTGCATCGCTCCGACGGCTGGACGCCGGAAAAGCTCGACGCCCAGCTCAAAGGCGCGTTCGCCGCGTCGTTCACGCCGCTCGACCGTTCCAGCGACGTGTTTTCCTGGGACCCGGTGTGATGGCCATCGTCTACGACAAACTGATGGCGCTCGACGTTCCGCCCGGGGAACAGACTTACGACGCCGAAGGACTGCATCCTCTATGCGCTCGGCATCGGGCTCGGCCACGATCCGATGAACGAAGACGAGCTGCCGTTCGTCTATGAAAAGAACCTGAAAGTGCTGCCGACGATGGGCACAGTGCTCGGCCATCCCGGCTTCTGGGCGCGCCACCGCGATACCGGCATCGACTGGGTGAAGGTCGTCAACGGCGAGCAGGGCATCGCGCTGCACCGGCCGCTCGCCGGGCAGGGCACCGTGATCGGCCGGCATGCGCATCGTCGAGGTGATCGACAAGGGCGCCGGCAAGGGCGCGCTGGTCCTGTCCGAGCGCAAGATCGCCGACAAGGCGACCGGCGAACCGATCGCGACGGTGACGCACACGATGTTCTGCCGCGGCGACGGCGGCTTCGGCGGCCCGCAGCGGCAAGCGCCGGCGCCGCATCCACTTCCGGCGCGCGCGCCCGATGCGGTCTGCGATCTCGCCACGCGCCCGGAAGCGGCGCTGATCTACCGCCTGAGCGGCGATCTCAATCCGCTGCATTCCGAGCCCGCGGTGGCGAAACAGGCCGGCTATCCGCGGCCGATCATGCACGGGCTCGGCAGTTTCGGCGTCGCCGCCCACGCCGTGCTGAAGACCTTCTGCGGCTACGATCCGCAAAAGCTGGTCTCGTTCGCCGGCCGGTTCTCCGCGCCGGTGTTCCCCGGCGAGACGCTGCGCACCGAAATGTGGCGCGACGGCGAGGTGGTGAGCTTCCGCTCGCGCGTCGTCGAGCGCGACGTGATCGCAGTCAACAACGGCCGCGCCGAGGTGCGGCCGTAAGTGAGCTGGGATAGCCCGATTCCAACCCATTCGATTCTTGAGGACGCAATCTCGCCGCAGAGCAGATTTGCTCGAATTCTATGCGACGTGAACAATTGCTTCGGCGGTTGCTGCGCCGTGTACGGTCATGAAATTGATCGCGTCGGCAGCGGGCATCGCGCGGCCGTAGAGGTAACCCTGCGCCTGCTCGCAACCTTGCTCCAGCAGGCCGCCGCCTGCGCTGATTGCTCGACACCTTCTGCCGTGACGGTCAGCCCTAATCCGTGGCTGAGTCCCAGCAAGGCGCGCACGAACACGGCCCCCTCGGGTCGCGCTCCATGTTAGCGACGAAGCTGCGATCGATCTTGACCTTGTCGATCTTGAAATTGCGCAGATGGTAGAGGCTCGAATAGCCCGTGCCGAAATCGTCCAGGGCGATGTGCACGCCCGCATCGCGCAATGCGCCAAGTACTTGCTGCGCGCCCTCCAGGTCCTGCACGAGGGCGGATTCGGTGAGTTCGATTTCGAGGCGGCGGGGGGAGAGCCCCGCTTCTCCGAGAATTGAGAGAATCCGAAGGCCCAAGGTGCGGTCCTTCAGTTGCGACGGCGAGATGTTGAAGGAGAGAGTAACATCTTCCGGCCACTGGCAGGCGGCGCCGGCGGCCCGGCGGAGCAGGTGATCGGTCATTTCACCGAGTAGGCCGCAGCTTTCCGCAATCGGAATAAAGCGATCAGGCGGCACATTGCCGAGTGTTGGGTGGGTCCATCGGGCCAGCGCCTCGAACCCGGCGACTTGTTTGGTCCGCAGATCGATCAGGGGTTGATAGTAAGGCTGCATGGCGCCCGTTGCTGATGGCAGCCTGGAGGTCACGTTCGATAAGATCTCGCTCGCGGATACGCGCATCCATTTCGACTTCAAAGAAGCGTGAGGTGGAGCCCGGTTCGGCCTTGGCGCGGTACATGGCAATATCGGCCTTGCGCATGATTTCGGCCTGGTTGTGACCATCCTGCGGAATAAGGGCGATGCCGATGCCCACCCCGATCTGATGCCGTGTCGCGCCGGCTGTGATCGGCTGGTCGAATTCCCTGATCACGCGCAGGGCGATGCTGGTTGCCTCCTCGGCTCCGGCCAATTGACGCGCGAGGACCGCGAATTCATCGCCGCCGAACCGCACAACCAGGTCGCCCTCGCGGATCTGCCCGTTTCAACCGCCTGGCGACATTGATGAGAACCTCGTCTCCAACGCCATGGCCGTACACGTCGTTGACGTGCTTGAAGTTGTCGAGGTCGAGAAGAAACACGGCATGCGCCCCGTCGATGCGAGGCGGTCCGGCAATCGCGGTCCTAAGCTCCT
This sequence comes from uncultured Alphaproteobacteria bacterium, assembly GCA_963729335.1. Classification (GTDB taxonomy): domain Bacteria; phylum Pseudomonadota; class Alphaproteobacteria; order Rhizobiales; family Xanthobacteraceae; genus BOG-931. Next base: position 202,397 of record CAVSNN010000006.1, on the reverse strand, counting down.
GGTCGAACTGGCGGCGGTTGGGAAGCCCGGTCAGAGGATCCTGGAGGGCAAGCTCACGCGCCCGGTGTTCGGCCCTGGTCCGCCGTGCCACTTCCCGCAGCAAGCGCCGCCAGGATAGCGCGAAAAGTCCGGCGCAGAAAAGGCCGGCCAGGGCAATGGCTTCGTCGAGTTCGATGACGTGCTCTTGCGTCGGCAGGCCAGGCGCGTTTGGAAAGATATCGTATTGGTAGGCAATCAGCGTGGCGACCGACATCAGCGCCAGTAGAAGAAAGCCATCCCGAAGAGCGATGCGGTAGCGCCTGATCACGAGTTTGAGGCGTTCAATCGGATGAACTTGCATAAAACTCTACTCGTGTGAGCAATTTTTGATGCAATTCGGAGATAGCGGCTGCCCATGAACAAAGAGTGAAGCAGCTAATACGTAAAGGTCCGTGGAATCTCGCATGTCCGGACTGGCTTCCTTTGAAGCCTAGGAAGTCTCAACAAAATCGCCGCGATCTTCAGAAATACCGAACAACGACGCGCTTGACGAGAGTGACCGGATTACAGGAGGAATTGTGAGCGGCGGCGCCGCAATCGCTGACTTGCTCCCTCCCCCTTGCGGGGGCGATGATCAAATTTGGACACCTATGGCAGACGACCAATCGCGGAACGAGCATAACGCCGACCTCGCGCCGATCCGCGCGGCGGTGCGCGCGCTATGCGCCGATTTCCCCGGCGAATATTGGCGGGCGCTCGATCGCGAGCGCGCCTATCCGGAGAAATTCGTCGCGGCTTTGACCAAGGCCGGCTTTCTTGCCGCGCTGATCCCCGAAGAATACGGCGGCAGCGGGCTGAATATGACTGCGGCTGTCGCCATCATGGAGGAAATCCAGGCTTCCGGCTGCAACGGCGCCGCCTGCCACGCGCAGATGTATACGATGGGCACGCTGCTTCGTCACGGCAGCGCCGACCAGAAAGCGCGCTATCTGCCGGCGATCGCGCGCGGCGAATTGCGCCTGCAGGCGTTCGGCGTCACCGAGCCGAGCTCGGGCACCGACACGCTCGGCCTGCGCACCACGGCGGTGCGCGACGGCGACGACTTATGTCGTCAACGGCCAGAAAATCTGGACGTTCGCGCGCGGAGCATTCCGATCTCATGCTGCTTCTCGCCCGCACCACGCCGCGGCCGATCCCCGCAGGCGGGGAAGGTAGGGTGGGGGCGTCGCGTACCGGAGGGCTTTCGGTCTTTCTTGTCGATATGCGCGAGGTGAAAGGCAAGGGCCTGACCATCCGCCCGATCCGCACCATGATGAACCACGCCACGACCGAAGTGTTTTTCGAGAACATGCGCGTGCCGGCCGAAACCTCATCGGCGAGGAGGGCGAGGGCTTTCGCTACATCCTCTCCGGCATGAATGCCGAACGCATTCTGATCGCCGCCGAATGCATCGGCGACGCCAAATGGTTCATCGGCAAAGCCACGGCCTATGCCGGCGAACGTGTCGTGTTCGGCCGGCCGATCGGGCAAAACCAGGGCGTCCAGTTTCCCATCGCGCGCGCCTATATCGGCATGCGCGCCGCCGAACTGATGGTGCGCGAGGCGGCCGCGCTCTACGAAGCCGGCAAGGACTGCGGCGCCGAAGCCAACATGGCCAAGCACCTCGCCGCCGAAGCCTCCTGGGCCGCGGCCGATATGTGCGTGCAGACCCATGGCGGTTTTGGCTTCGCCGAAGAGTTCGATATCGAGCGCAAATTCCGCGAAACCCGGCTCTATACGGTGGCGCCGATCTCGACCAATCTGGTGCTTTCCTACATCGCCGAGCATGTGCTGGGCTTGCCGAGGTCGTATTAACAATTGTCATGCCCGCGAAGGCGGGCATCCAGTAGACACTGAACTGTCGGTGAAACGTTTGCTGTGCCACACTCAAACGTCACGGTTTGCTGGATCATCCGCCTTCGCGGATGATGACAAATGAATACGACCCTCCCCCTTTCCGGCCTTCTCGTCGTCTCGCTCGAACAGGCGGTCGCCGCGCCGATGTGCACCTGCCGGCTGGCGGACGCCGGCGCGCGCGTCATCAAGATCGAGCGGCCGGAAGGCGATTTCGCGCGCGGCTACGACGACCTGGTGCATGGCGAGTGCAGCTATTTCGTCTGGCTCAACCGCGGCAAGGAATCGGTCGTGCTCGATCTCGGCACGCCGCCGACCAGGCGCTGCTGGCGCCATGATCGCGCGCGCCGACGTGTTCGTGCAGAACCTCAAACCCGGCGCGGTCGGCCAAGCTCGGTTTCCCAATCGCAAAATTGCGGCGCGAGCATCCGCGGCTCATCTGCTGCTCGATCTCCGGCTTCGGCGAAAGCGGACCGCACGCCATGCGCAAAGCCTACGACATGCTGATCCAGGCCGAATCCGGCCTCGCCTCGATCACCGGCACGACGGAGCCGTCGCGCGTCGGCGTCTCGGTGGTCGATATCGCATCCGGCATGGACGCCTATGAGGCGATCCTCGAAGCCCTGATCGCCGCGCGAGCGCACCGGCGAAGGCGCCGAGCTTTCGATTTCCATGTTCGACGCCATGGCCGACTGGATGACGGTGCCGCTCTTGCAGCAGGAAGCCGGCGCGCCGCCGCAACGCATCGGCCTCGCCCACACCTCGATCTCGCCTTACGGCGCGTTCCACAGCCGCGACGGCGTCGACATCCTCATCTCCATCCAGAGCGACCGCGAATGGCGCGTGCTGGCGGAAAGGGTCTTGGGCGACGCCGCGCTCGCCGCCGATCCCGGCCTTCGCCACCAATGTCGAGCGCGTCAAACGCCGCGCCGAGACCGACGGCAGGGTGGCCGCGGTATTCGGCGCGCTCGATGCCGACGCGCTGGAGCAGAAGCTCGCCGCCGCCGATATCGCTTTCGCGCGCGTCAACGGTCCGGCCGATCTGGCGCGCCATCCGCATTTGCGCCGCATCACCGTCGGCACGCCGAGCGGCCCGGTGTCCTATCCGGCGCCGGCCGAACAGCGCGCCGCGGCGTCGCGGCGCTACGGTCCGGTGCCGGCGCTCGGCGAGCACACCGAGAAGGTGCGCGCGGAATTTCTTGTTTCCCTCCCCCGTTATGGGGGAGGGTAGGGAGGGGGCGTCGGGAGGCGACGCGAAAGTGTCTACGCTCGCGCCTCATCTCACGACCCCCACCCCCGCCCCTCCCCACAAGGGGGAGGGGAACAGTTGTTGAAGGGAGTATTTCCATGGACATCGGCTTCATCGGTCTCGGCAATATGGGCTGCGCATATGGCGCGGCGGCTGGTCGAGGCCGGGCACAAAGTCATCGTCTACGACACGCGTCAGGAGGCGATCGGCAATATCGCCGCGCTCGGCGCCATTGCGGCGCGCTCGCCGAAAGAGGTCGCCGACGTGGTCGAGACCGTGATGGTGAGCCTGCCGACGCCCGACATCGTGCTCAAAGTCGCGACCGGGCCCGACGGCGTGATCGAAGGCAAGCGCGTGCGCCGCTTCGTCGACCTGTCGACCACCGGCTCGGTGATGGCGCAGCGCATTTTCAAGTTGCTCGCGGCGCAAAACATCGTGCAGATCGACGCGCCGGTGAGCGGCGGCGTCAGAGGCGCGGAGAAAGGCACCGTCGCCGTGATGGCGTCCGGGCCGCGCGCCGACGTCGAGGCGGTCGAGCCCGCGCTGAAAGTCATCGGCAAGTTTTTTTACATCGGCGACCGGCCGGGCGCCGGGCAGACCATGAAACTCTGCAACAACGTGCTGTCCGCCGCCGCGATGGCCGCGACCTCGGAGTCGATGGTGGTGGGCGTGAAGGCGGGCCTCGATCCGCGCACCATGGTCGACGTCATCAACGCCAGCTCCGGCCGCAGCACGGCGACCGAGCAGAAATTTCCCGAGGTCGTCATTCCGCGCAAGTTCAATCAGGGATTCACCGCGGGACTGATGATGAAGGACGTGAACCTGTTCGTCTCCGAAGCCAAGGCGCTCGGCGTGCCGATCGAGGTGTGCGAGGCGGTCGCCGCATTGCTCAAGCTCACCTGCGACGAGATCGGGCCGGACCAGGACATCACCACGATCGTGCAGCCGATCGAGCACCGCGCCGGCGTCGAGGTCCGCGCGCCGAAAGCATAATCGGCTCGCGCCGAATTCCGTCGATATCCCTTTGTAAATCAATATCGTAGCGGAATGCGACTTTATGTGATGGCGGTCACTTCGCCTCGGCCGGCAACGCTCTAGGATTGCGCCGACTTCAACTTCGGACGTCATCGGGTCATATCTCGGTCCCCACACCCCCAATGACCCGGTCCCGACGTCCAAGGGGTGAGATCAGTCCCCATACACCCCGATGACCCTGGAACGGGTCAACCTCGCCCGCCCGGACGAAACGGTCCGGGCGGGCTTTTCCTTTGGCACGATCCGGAAAAGTGGGAACCGGTTTTCCGAAAAGATCGCGCGCCACTAAAATCCTGGAGCGTAATTGCTCGAACCCCAAGCAATTGCGCTCCAGGCAATTCTGCCGCATGCTTTGCCGGCCGACCGGGAAGTGGTCCCGAGCACAGGCGCGGCGACAGGCGTCATGCCACCACCGCGTACCAATCCAAGCCTGCTGTCGGGCTTGCCGCGAACATCTTTCGGCAAATCTGTTCACCAGCGCGACGCCGGTAAAGCTCGACGCCGACGAGGTGCTGTTCCTTGCCGGCGATGCCGGCGACGGCTGCTATCGCGTCGAGGACGGGCTGCTCAAAGTCACCATGGTGTCGCGCGCCGGCAGCTGAACGCATTCTGGCTTTCCTCGGCCCGGGCGCGATCGTCGGCGAACTCTCGATCATCGACGGGCTGCCGCGTTCGGCGTCGGTGGTGGCGGTGCGCGACGCCGTGCTTGAGCTTTCTCAGCCGCGCCGCATTCGAGGACTTCGCCAAGAAAGCATCCCGAAGTCTACAAATCGCTTGTCACTCTGATTGCCGCGCGGTTGCGCGAAACCGACGCGGCGCTCGCCGCCGGAAGCTTTCTGCCGCTGCGCGGCCGCGTCGCCTGCACGCTGCTCGAACTGGCGCAGGATTTCGGCCAGGACGTCGGCTCCGGCCGCATCGTCATCCGCCAGAAGATCGGCCAGAGCGACCTCGCCGCCATGGCCGGCATCGCGCGCGAGAACGTCAGCCGCATTCTCAACGACTGGAAGCGCCGCAAGCTGGTCAGCCGGCTGTCCGGCTATTATTGCCTCGAAAACAAAGCGCAGCTGCAAAACGAAGCCGAGCTGTAGCGGTTGTCGGCCTACCTACCGTCTTGGCAAAAGCCTCGCTAAAAGCCTGCCATGAACACGCCTCGGCTTGCCGACTTCCGCCGCATCGTCGTGAAAGTCGGCTCCTCGCTCCTGGTCGATGCCCAGGCCGGCCGGCTCAATGAATCATGGCTGGCCTCGCTGGCGGCCGATCTTGCCGCGCTGCATGGCGGCAAGCGCGACCTGCTCGTGGTCTCGTCCGGCGCCATCGCGCTCGGCCGCGCGGTGCTCAAACTGCCGGCGGGCCGGCTCGAACTCGAGGACAGCCAGGCCGCCGCCGCGGTCGGCCAGATCGCGCTGGCGCGCACCTGGACCGAGGCGCTGTCGCGGCACGGCATCACCGCCGGCCAGGTGCTGGTGACGCTCGGCGACACCGAAGAGCGGCGGCGCTATCTCAACGCCCGCTCGACCATCGACAAGCTTCTGGAATGGCGCGCGGTGCCGGTCATCAACGAGAACGATACGGTCGCGACCACCGAAATCCGCTATGGCGACAACGATCGGCTGGCCGCGCGCGTCGCCACCATGGTGAGTGCCGATCTCGTTGTGCTGCTGTCCGACGTCGACGGCCTCTACGACGCGCCGCCGGGCATCGACCGCGTCGGCGCGGCATATTGCCGCGCGTCGAGCGCATCACGCCGGAGATCGAGGCGATGGCGGGCGCGGCCGGCTCGGGTCTGTCGCGCGGCGGCATGCAGACCAAGATCGAAGCGGCCAAGATCGCGACCGGCTCCGGCACCCACATGGTGATCGCCTCGGGACGCGTCGAGCATCCGCTCGACGCCATCGCCAAGGGCGCGCGCTGTACCTGGTTCCTTACCGCGGGAAATCCGGTGACGGCGCGCAAGAAATGGATCGCGGGCTCGCTCGAACCCAAGGGCACGCTCGTCATCGATGCCGGCGCCGTCGCCGCGCTGCGGCGGGGCAACAGCCTATTGCCGGTCGGGGTCGTGCGCATCGAGGGCGATTTTGCGCGCGGCGATGCAGTCATCATCCGCGGCCCCGACGGCGCGGAGATCGGCCGCGGGCTGTGCGCCTATGACGCCGAGGATGCGCAGAAGATCAGAGGCCGCGCCTCCGCCGATATCGACGCGATCCTCGGCTTTCCCGGCCGGGCCGAGATGGTCCATCGCGACGATCTGGTCGTCGGCCGGCAATAAGCCACACGCGGCTGCAGCCGCTACGTGTCGCGGCCGAACCTTAAAGGATGAACCCCGGCCGCTAAAACGGCCGGGGTTCGACGCCGGGTGATTGAGGGTGAGGGGCTGGGGGGCTTCGCCCGGCACCTGACCGTTAACGACGGTGTTGGCGGGCGGTTCCGCCCCCGGTGATAATTTTTTTGATCCTGCCGGAGCGGGCTTTTCCCCGCCTTTGGCCCGGTTTTGGCTGCGGCTGCGTGCGCTGCCGGGCCCGCGGCGAGGCCGGACCGCCGAAATCCGTCGCCAATATTGACGCGCCGGCCGCCAGGCAAGATCACGTAGCGCGAAAATACGCGCAAATGCCCGTGTTTCGCCGCCGTGGCCCTCGACCACATAGGTCGTGCCGACCGGCAAGCGCTTCGGCAGACGGCTCGCCTTACGGCTTGCTGATAAATGCATGACACCCTCTCGTTTGTGCGACCCCGAATGCGGAACGCCGGTAATTTCGGCGAAGGTTCCTCGAATTCTGTGACCGGCACGCGAATGCTGTGGATTGCTGTGGGTAGCCGCGCCCGGCAGCCGCCATCGGCGGCCGCCTCGCCGGATTCGGCCGAACATGGTAGGAAGTTCCCCGAATGCAAGACGGATCAAGTGCCATGAACGCCCCGCTCAAGGCGGTCGCCGGTTCCGGCAACCTCGAAGCCACGCATGCGCGAGATCGGCCGCGAAGCGCGCAAGGCCGCGCGCCGCGCTGGCGCTCGCCCCGGCAGCGCAAAAGAACCGAGCCGCTTGCCGCCATGGCCAAGGCGATCCGCGGCTCGCGGCCGCGATCCTCGCCGCCAATGCGGACGACCGGGCGGAGGCGAAGTCCGCCGGCGCCACCGCGGCCTTCCTCGACCGGCTCTCGCTCGACGCCGAGCGGGTCGAGGCGATGGCGGCCGGGCTCGACGCCATCCGCAAGCTCAAAGATCCGGTCGGCACCGTCATGGCGTGCATGGCGCCGGCCCAACGGCATGCGCATCGAGCGCGTGCGGGTGCCGCTCGGCGTCGTCGGCGTGATTTACGAGAGCCGGCCGAATGTCACCGCCGATGCCGGCGCGCTCTGCCTCAAGGCCGGCAATGCCGCAATTCTGCGTGGCGGCTCCGAGAGCTTCCGATCATGCCACGCGATCCATGCCGCGCTGGTCGAAGGCCTGGTCGAAGCCGGGCTGCCGGCGCACGGCGATCGCGCTCATTCCGACGCGCGACCGCGAGGCCGTCGGCATGATGCTTGCCGGTCTCGACGGCGCGATCGACGTGATCGTGCCGCGCGGCGGCAAAGACCTGGTCGGACGGGTGCAGACCGAGGCGCGCGTGCCGGTCTTTGCCCATCTCGAAGGCGTCTGCCACGTCTATGTCGACGGCAAGGCCAAGCTCGGCATGGCCAAATCGATCGTGCTCAATGCCAAAATGCGCCGCACCGGCGTGTGCGGAGCGGCCGAGACCTTGCTGGTGGATCGCGCGGCGGCGGCAAAGCTCCTCAAGCCGCTCGTCACCATGCTGCTCGACGCCGGTTGCGAGATCCGCGGCGACGCCGACCGTCCAAGCCGTCGACCGCCGGGTGAAGCCGGCGAGCCAGGCCGATTGGGGCACCGAATATCTCGACGCCATTATGACCGCCGGCGTCGTCGACGGCGTCGATGCCGCGATCGCGCATATCGAGCGTTATGGTTCGCATCATACCGACGCGATCGTCACCGAAGACAAGAAGGCGGCCGAGAAGTTTTTGCGCGAAGTCGATTCGGCGATCGTGCTGCACAATGCCTCGACGCAGTTCGCCGACGGCGGCGAGTTCGGCTTCGGCGCGGAGATCGGCATTGCCACCGGCAGGCTGCATGCGCGCGGGCCGGTCGGCGTCGAGCAGCTCACGAGTTTCAACTACCGCATACGCGGCAGCGGGCAGACGCGGCCATGATTTTTCGCCGCACTCCACCTACTGTCCCCGGTCAACGGGGGAAGGTCGAGAGGGGACCGCAGCGCGGCAGGCGGGCGATGCGTGGGGAGGGGGTTTCTTTCTGAAAGTCATGAACTGCGAGGTCCTTCCCGCGCGCCTGGCTGCCGCACGGCTGGGCGGACGCGGCCGCATCGTCCTGCCTGCGCATGCGCGCGGCATGCGCATCGGCCTATTCGGCGGCACGTTCGATCCGCCCCACGCGGCGCACCGTGCGGCCTCGTTATTGGCGCTACGGCGGCTCGGTCTCGATCGGGTATGGTGGCTCGTCACGCCCGGCAATCCGCTCAAGAACATTCACGGCCTCGCCCCGCTAGCCGAACGCCTCGCCACCGCGCGCGCGCTCGCCCATCATCCGCGCATCGATGTCAGCGATTTTGAAGCCGAGCTCGGCACCAATTACACCTATGGGACGATCTCCTACCTGATCCGGCGCTGCCCCGGCGTGCGTTTCGTCTGGATCATGGGGGCCGATAATCTGCGCCACTTTCATCGCTGGCAGCGCTGGCGCGATATCGCGGCGCTGGTGCCGATCGCGGTCATCGATCGGCTTGGGCCGAGCCTTTATGCAAGCGCGGGGATCGCCGGCCAGGCGCTCGGCTTCGCGCGGCTCCCCGAATCGGCGGCAAGACGCTGCCGGAACGAACCGCGCCGGCCTGGATTTACCTGCACGGCCTCAAATCGCCGCTGTCGTCGACGGTATTGCGCGCGGCACGCGCGGTGCGGAGCGGTTGAATGCAAGCGGCTGAGTGCAAAGTGGTTGAAACTGCTAACGTAGCGTGACTATCTTAGGCAACGCGGGCCCTGGATTCGGCGGTCGGGGCCCGACATGTAGCGGCAAGGAAACATTGGAGCGAAAGGATAAAGAACCCTGTCCACAGTTGTAATCTCTCGGGCCGAACGTCGCGCGCCCGAAACGGTCTCCCGAATGCGTCTTGACGCCGAGGAGATCCTCCGCTTGGTCCTCGCCCGCCTCGACGATATGAAGGCCGAGGACACCCTCACCATCGATCTTCGGGATAAATCAACAATCGGCGATTATATGGTCGTGTCCTCCGGCCGGTCGCAGCGCCATGTCGGATCGGTGGCCGACAGGGTCGTCGAAGATTTGCGCAAAGACGGCATTCACGCCCGCGTCGAAGGCATGCCGCATTGCGACTGGGTGCTGATCGATGCGGGCGACGTCATCGTCCACGTGTTCCGTCCTGAAGTGCGAGACTTCTACAATCTCGAAAAGATGTGGATGGCGGGCCAGGCGGCGCGCCGCGTGAGCTGATTTCGCTCGCGCGCTACGAGGCTGAGACCGGAGCCGTCATTGCGGCTCGGGCCGACTTGCGCCAATCACACCGAAGCGGTGATCCACTGCTCCAGCTTCTGCTTCGGCTGCGCGCCGACCTGACGCGAGGCGAGCTGGCCGTCCTTGAACAGCATCAGCGTCGGAATCGACATGATGCCGTATTTCGCCGCCGTGCCGGGATTTTCATCGACATTGAGCTTGACGATCTTGACCTTGCCGTTGAGCGAATTGGAAATCTCTTCGAGCGCCGGCGCGATCATCCGGCACGGGCCGCACCATTCCGCCCAGAAATCGACGACCACGGGCCCGCTCGCCTTGAGCACGTCCTTGTCGAACGTCGCATCCGTCACTTTGTCGACCATGGAAGACCTCGTCTTTTTCAGGGAATCGGCAGCCCGGGGGCGCTGAACGTATGAACCGGCTCGTAAGGGCGTCAAGGCGCGCTCACCGGAGCGTGACGGCGTCTCGGTTAGCGCTGCGTCAGATTTGGCGCAGCGCCGCATCCATAGCCGCGGCGGGACCTCCATCAGCGCGCGGCCCATTGGTGAAGATCAGTGCCGCGCGCACGGTCTTTTCCGGGATAGATGCGCGACAGCACCGCGCGGTAAAGCGCGAGCTGGGCGATATAGGGCGGCGGCACGTCTCGATGCGGTGCGGCACGATGCCATCGGTCTTGTAGTCGGCGATCAGCACGGCGTCCTCGGTGACGATCAAACGGTCGACTTGCCCGGCAACGGCGATCGGCCTCGTTGCCCGCGCGCGGAATGCGGCCGACGATCGGCACTTCGGCGCGGCTGCCCGGCGCAAACACTTCGGCGAATTGCTCGATCATCGAGGATGGCGAATACTTGCTGCGCCATCTCGGCTCCGCTCGGCCGCGGAAAAATCCGCGGCGGCGCCGGCGAGATAGCGTTCGGCCGCATCCTTGCGGCGCGCCGGCGGAATATCGGGCAATGACTGCATCAGCCGATGCACGATCCGGCCGCGTTCCATCGCTTTTTGCCGCTCGGCGGCGGAGGCCGCCGCTGCGCCATGCGGCCGATTTCCTCGTCAAAGGCCGCAGACGGCGACAGCGGTGCCGCACGCGCCGCTTCGGCGGGAGCCGGCTTGCCGCAGCCAGGACGGCAGCTCGCGCCGCTCGGCGGTTTTTCGCGCGCTGATCGCCGGCGGAGCGCGTCCGCGACAGCGCGGTGCCGCCGCCTTGCGATAGCGCAAGACCTTCTCGCCGCCGTCGTCTTCCTCGACCAGGAACGGTCCGAGCGGCCCGCGCACCAGGTCGTACCAACAGCCTTCCGGCCGCTTGCTCCGGCCTTCCGCGCCGCAGACGATCAGCCGGTCGGCGGCGCGCGTCATGGCGACGTAGAGCAGCCGGCGATATTCATCTCGGCTTCGCCAAGCGCCGTCTGGCGCGCCGCGGCGACGGCCGGCCACGTCGTCGGCCTTGCGTCCGGCCCAGATCATGGCGCCGCCGGCAAGCTTGAGCAGCCGCGGCTGGCGCGGGCCGGCGGGCGGCGTCATGGTGTCGGCGAGAATCACGATCGGCGCTTCGAGGCCCTTGGCGCCATGCACGGTCATCACCCGCACCTCGTCGCGCGCGATCTCCATGTCGCGCTTGACCTCGGCGCGCGCCTCGCGCAGCCAGGCGAGGAAACCCTGCAGCGACGGCGTCTCGCGCCGCTCATAGTCGAGCGCGAGATTGAGGAATTCGTCGAGCGCGTCGTTGGCCTCCGTGGCCAAGCCGCGCCAGGAAGCGCCGCCGCGCGCCGCCGGCGCCGAGGATCTGCGCGTAAAACGCAAACGGCGTTTCGCGCCGCGCGCGTCTCGCGCGAGCTTATCGAGGAGCGCGGCGGCCGCCGCGAATATTTCGCGCTCGCCGGTTTTGCGCGCCAGCGCCGCGCGCAGCGACAGCGGGCCGCGGTCCCAGGCAATCGCGAACAAATCCTCGTCTGCGAAGCCGAACAGCGGACTGCGCAGCACGGTCGCGAGCGCAAGATCGTCTTGCGGCAACAGCAGCGCGTCGGCGAGCGCCATGAGGTCCATGACCGCGATATGCTCGGTGAGCACGAGGCGATCGGCGCCGGCGACCTCGACATTCTCGTTCTTCAGCGCGCGGATGATCGCCTCGAACAATTCGCCGCGCTGGCGCACCAGAACCAGAATATCGCCGTAACGCGCGGCGCGGCGTTCGATGCCGACCGGCTCGCGCCGTCGACCAGCCGCCGCACCGTGCGCGCGATTCGCCGCGCCAGCTTTACGCGCGGGCTCGTCTCGCTGACCTTGATCGAACGGCGCATCCCAGCCTTCGATCTCCTTGCGCTCTGTCCGGCTCGATCGGCTCCCAGATTTCGACCATGCTCGGGCGGCGCGTCGGCAAGCGCAATGTGCGGCGGGAAGCCGGCCGGTATCCGAGGTGACGCTTGCCGCCATCGTTCGATGCTCCTGAACACTTCGTCGACGGCGGCGAGCACGCTGTCGCCCGAGCGAAACGAGTGCTCGAGCTTGCCGAACACGAATTCGAGCTCGCCGTCCGCGTGCGCTCGCGCGAATATCGCGGCCCATGTCGGCGAACTCCTTCGGCGCGGCATTCTGGAACGAATAGATCGATTGCTTTTCGTCGCCGACCGCGAAGATCGTGCGCGTACGGCGCGCGCGCCCGCGCCGGCGGTGAATTCGGCGACCAGTCGCCGCACGATCTCCCACTGCTTGCTGCTGGTGTCCTGCGCCTCGTCGATCAACAGATGATCGATGCCGAGATCGAGCTTGTAATGGACCCAGGCCGCATCGACGTTGCGCAGAAGATCGCAGCGTCTTGTCGATGAGATCGTCGTAATCGACCAGGCCGCGGCGGCTTCTTCTCGCTCTGATAACGCGTCAGCACGTCATAAGCGACGGTGAGGAGCGCGGCGCTGCGGTCGCGGCAGATCGACGGCGTTGCGCCGCTCGCGCAGCGCGCAGCACGCGCGCCTGCTCCGCGACGAGTCGTTTGCGCGAGATCGGGGTGCTTTGCGCGAGTCCTTTGGTCACGAGGATTTGCGCGCGGCTGGAACTTGCTGTCGATAAAGACTTTCGAGATAGGCTTCGACGCGCTCCGAGCCGCGCGACGACGCCCCGCCAGAGCGAGCCGGTCGCGCATTGCTCCTGGTCCCGCGCCGAGCCGGCCTTGCAGATCGCCGCGACGGCGGCCCATTGCGATGACGGAAGAATCGGGCCGTCGACGATCTCCTCGTTCACCTGCGTCAGGCGTGGTTCCGGATCGATGCCGAGCGCGCGCGACAGTGCGGCAATCGCGGCTTCGACGCCGCCCGCGCTCATCGACCCAGCGGCCGATCGCGTCGCGCTCGGCCGATCGCGCCGCGCACGACGTCGCGGAAGGTCTGGTCGGCGGCCGCCGTCATGGCCGCGCCGAGCGCGCGGCCGAGCCGACTGTCCGGGGTGCCGGCGCCGTCGAGCAGCACGTCGAGCGTCAACTGCTCCAGAAGCTGCGTCTGCTCGGTCTCGTCGAGCACGCTGAAGCGGGCGGCGACATTGGCCTCGAACGGAAACTGGTGCAGGAGCTGCGTGCAGAAGGCGTGGATGGTCTGCACCTTCAGGCCGCCGGGCGTTTCCAGCGCGCGCGCGAACAGCCGCCGCGCCAGCGCCCGCCGCGCGGCGTCGGGCGCGCATGCCCGATTGCTCGCGGATCGCCTCGTCGAGCGCGGCATCGTCGAGCGTCGTCCATTCGGCCAGCGTGTCGAAGACGCGCTTCGCCATATTGGCGGCGGCGGCCTTGGTGAAGGTGATGCAAAGGATTTTTTCCGGCTCGACGCCTTCGAGCAGGAGATTGATCACGCGCTGCGCCAGCACATGGGTCTTGCCCGACCCGGCATTGGCGGCGACCCATGCCGAGACGTTCGGATCGGCGACCTCGCGCTGCAGCTTCGCGCACGCTGAGCGGGAATGTCGTCCGGCGTTCTCATTCGCCGCTCCCGCCGTCGTCGCCCGCGCCGCCGGTGCTCGACCATTCCTTGACGCGCGCGAGATGGTCGTAGTCGCCGTAATGGGTCGTCCACATCGGATGGACCAGCGAACGGTAGGGCGTGCGTTCTCGTCCTCGAAACGCCGGGCGAGATCGCGCGAGTCTTTCCAGCGCGCGATCGGCCTGGCTGTCCGGCGTGCCGTCCTTGAATTCGATCGGCTCGCTAGTCGCCGGGCGGCTCGCCGCCCTTGAGCATCACGTAGGCGATTTCGGCGACCGAGGCGCCGGCCGGAATGTCCTGAAAGCCGCCGTTGCGCAGCATCGCGGCTTCCAGCGTGAGTTGCGGCGCGAGCCCGGTGCGCACTTGCTTTTCGGTCGCGCCGGCGCCGGTCTTGTAGTCGAGAATGACATAGCGGCCGTCGCGCGTCGCGCTCGATGCGGTCGGCGATGCCGCGCAGCTTGAACGAGCCGTCAGCGAGCGGAATGTCGATCTCGCCGCGAATTTCGGCGGCGATCGCGGCGATGCCGGCGCGCCGCTCGCGCTTCCCAGCGCGCGAACCAATGCGCGATGCGCAGAAACGCGGCCACCAGAAGGCGCGCGCCTCCGGAAAATCCTCGAGCGCGGCGAAATGCGGTTCGCCCAGCGCGATCAGCTCGCGCGCCGGGATCGGCCGGCAGTTCGTTGGCGAAGCGCTTGGTGAATTCGCCGATGGCGGCGTGGATGATGGTGCCGCGCTCGGCGGCGCCCGGCTCGGCATCGACCGCATCGAGCGGCCGCAGGCGCAGAATGTGCTTGGCGTAGATCGTATAGGGGTCGCGCAGCCAATGCTCGATCTCGGTGACCGAAAGACCTTTCGGCCGCGCCGCCGCGCGGCGGCGTCGGCGCGGGCTGCGGCGCCGGCGCGACCCGCTCCGGCCGATCGAGCTCGCGCGCCCAGGCGAGATAATTATCGCCGCGATCGACGGCCGCCTGCCACCGCGCGCCGGCGACGGCGGCGAGGCGCTGGATGAAGCGCGAAGGCACCGTCGGCGTGCCGGCGATCTTGGCGGCGCGGCTCAGGATCACTTCGCGCGCGCCGAGGAGCTGCGCGAAATCGTGGGCGGAAAGGCCGATGCGGCGCTCCGGCAGATCGAGCCCGAGCGCAAGCCGCATCGGGCGGCTGAGCCAGGCGTCGGTATTGCTCTCCGGCGGCCAGGTTCCTTCGACGAGGCCGCCGAGCACGACGCGGTCGCTCTCGGTCAGGCGCGCTTCGAGCAGCCCGAGGATGCGCACGCGCAAGTCCGGGCCGCGGCGGCCGGCGCACGACGCGGCCCGGCAAGCGCGGCGGAAAACAGTTCGACATAGTCGGATGTCTCGACGAGAAGCCGCGCGGCGGCCTTGCTCGTCGCGAGTTCGTCGAGCGCCTCGGCGAGTTTTGTGCCGTCGGCACCGGCGAAGGCGATCTCGGCATCCGTCTTGCCGCGACAGTGCGGCCAATACTTCGCGATGGCGCGCGGCGAGTTCGCCGAGCGGCATGCGGCCCTTGCCGAGACTTTCGAGCGGCGCGAGCGCGTGCGCCAAGGCGGGCGACAAGATCTGCGGCGGCGGCAAGCTCGGCCTCGGTCAGATCCGTGCGCGGATCGGACGGATGCAGATCGGCTTTTGCTTCTGCGCAGTGCCTTGAGCGCGCGGGCGAGGCCGGCGCTGCCGGCGCGCGGCCGAGGGCCGCGCAGAATCGCGCGCTCGAGCGCGCCGACGGCGGCATTGCTCGCCGAGCCGCATGCAGCGGATGCTTGAGCAAAGCGAGCAGCGTCACCGGCGGAGTTCCATCGAGCGCCGCCGCGGCGGCGAGCCGCGCAAAAATTCCGGCCGGCGTGTCGGCGAGCGCATCGCCGCCGGAATCCTCCGCCGCGATGTTCCAGCGTTGCAGCGCGGCGAGCACGCGCCGTCCGAGCGCGCGGTCCGGCGTCACCAGCGCGGCGGTCTTGCCGTCATGCACCGCCTCGCGCAGCGCCACCGCGATGGCGAGCGCTTCCTCCTCGGGATTGGCCGCTTCGATCATGGCCAGCGTGTCGAGCGCGGCGTCGGCATGCGCTTCGAATGCCGGGTCGGCGGCTTTTTGCCGCCACATGTCGGTCGCGGCCGCCGGGCGCAGCGCTTCCGAGACAAGCCGCTCGCGCCCGCACGGCTGCGCCAAAGCTGACGACGGCGTCGCGGGCGATGCCGATGCGCGCGAGCAAGGCCTGCATGGCGAATTGCGGATGTCCCGGCGCCGTCGATGCGCTTTTCTCGCCGATCAGCCGCCACGATTCCTCGTCGAGATCGGTATCGAGGCCCGGCAGCACCACGGCGCCATGCGGCAGGCGCGCGATGGTGGCAATCAATTCGGCAGTCGACGGAATCGAGCCGGTCGAGCCCGCGACGATCACCGGCCCGTCGGTCTTGCGGGCAGAGCCGGGCGGCCTCGGCCTTGATCAGCGCGTCGCGCGCGCTCGACCGGCTCGATAGCAGCCGCGCTCTTGCAACATCGCCGGCCAGGCCTCGCGTGCGATCTGCAAGAATCGCAGCGTGAGCTGCCAATATTCGTCGAAAGTTTCGGGCACGAGATCGTCGAGCCGATCCCACGCCACGCCGCGCGTCGTCATGTCGTCGATCAGCCGCGCCAGATCGTCGGCGAGCGCGCAAGCCGCCGCCGGTGTCTGGGCGACCAGCGGCGTGCCGCTGCGCGCCGTGCAGCTCGGGCGAGCTGGCCCATTTCGTGACCAGCTGCGTCAGCAGCAGCCGGCGCTCGAGGCCGCCGAGCGCTTCCGGCAGAGCCAGCGCATCGGCGGCGATGTCGCCGGATGCGGCTTCGGCGAACGCAATCTCGTCTTCGTCGATATCGCCGATCGCGACGATGCGCGGCAGGATCGCGGCGTTGCCTTTACCTGCATCGAGGAAGGCGTCGCGCGCGAGCCGGCAGGCGCGGCGCGTCGGCAGATAAAGCGTCGCCGCGGCAAGCGCCAGCGGATCGCCGGCAACGGCAAAGCCGAGCCTGCCGGTCGTCAACGCCTGGATCAGCGTCGGCAAAAACGGCGCCGACGCCGGAATGGTGAAGACACGCGGGGTCATGGCGGATTCGCAAAAATCGCGGCGCAGCCTTATCAGATTTTAACGTCCGGCGGCGAGCGCCGCCTCAGCCGCCGCGACCGCTTCGGGCGTGCCGACATGCATCCAGACGCCGTCGAGGCGCAAGCCGAACAGCCGGCCGTTGGCGCCGGCGCGGTCGAACAAGAGCGTGAGCGGAAAGGCCCCCGGCGGCGCGGCGGCAAACAGCGCGGGCGAAAGGATCGCGCCGCCGGCGTAGATGAACGGCACCGCCTCCGGCTCGGCGCGCCGCCGCAGCCGGCCGTCGGGCAGCATCGCATAGTCGCCGCGGCCCTCGTAGCCGATGCTGCCGGCGGTCGGCGTCAGCAGCAGCAGCGCGTCCATCGGCTCGGGCTCGAATACTTCGGCAAGCCGCGCGAAATTGGGTTTGACGCCGTCGAGCCAGAAAGTGTCGGAATTGATCAGAAAGAACGGCGCGTCGCCCAGTTCCGGCAGTGCCTTGGCGATGCCGCCGCCGGTGCCGAGAAGTTCGCCGCGCTCGTCGGAAATGACGATCTGCGGCTTGCGGCGCGGCGCGAGATGCCGCTCCACCGCGTCGGCGAGATGATGCACGTTCACCACCGCGCGCTCGACCCCGGCATCGGCAAGCCGGTCGAGCCCGTAATCGATCAACGATTTGCCGCCGACCGCGACCAGCGGCTTCGGCACCTGGCCGTTATACGGCCGCATGCGCGTGCCGAGACCCGCGGCCAGCACGATCGCGCTTTTCGGCATCATCGCATTGCCCAACCCAACCGGCGACACCCTCGAATCGCAATATCATAGCCGATCCGGCGCGGGCACATTCGCCGCGTACCAGGCCTGCAGCGCGGCCAACGCCGGATGCGCCAGCGAGCGCCGCAGATAATTCCACAGGCGCGGCATGTGGCGCAGATATTGCGGCTTGCCGTCGCGCCGATCCAGCCGGGCGAAGATGCCGAGGATTTTGGTCGCCCGTTGCGCCGCCAGCGTCGCATAGACGAGCGTAAAGCCCGCGGTATCGAAGTTGCGCTCGTCGCCGAGCCGGGCGCGCACATAGCGGCCGAGCAATGCCATTTCCATCGCTTCGGAAACATCGACGCGCGCATCCTGTAAGAGCGAGGCGACGTCATAAGCGGCGGGCCCGATCAACGCATCCTGAAAATCGAGGATGCCGATCCGCGCAATGTCGGCGCGCCGGTCGAGCCACAGGAGATTAGGCGAATGATAATCGCGCAACACCCAGGTCGGCGGCGCTTCGATCGCCGGCAGCAGCGCCTCGCGCCACAGCCGGACGAATTCCGCCCGCGCGGACTTCGTCGTGGGGGCATCGGCGGCGACCAGATACCAGTCGAGCAACAGCTCGGCCTCGATCAGGAAGGCCTCAAGGTCGTAGGGCGGCAGGCGATAGTCGAGCTGCGAGGCGACCGGCAGCGTGTCGGGCAAGTCCCGGCCATGCAGTGCGGCGAGAAGATCGACCGCCGCGGCGTAATGCGCCTCGAGCGGCGCCGGCGGCTCGCCGCCGATGAGCCGCTCGTCGCCGAAATCCTCCATGACGATGAGGCCGAGTTCGAGATCGGCATGCAGGATTTCCGGCGCCGAAAGCCCGAAGTCGCGCAAGCCGGCCGCGAGCGCGACATAAGGAACGATATCCTCGGCGAGATGCGCGATGGCGCTATAGGGCTTGCCGTCGCGCACCGGCGGGCCGTCGGGCCGGCGCGGCGCGTTCATCAGCACCGCCGTCCGGTCGTTTTGCGTCAGCCGCTCGAAAATGCGCGTCGAGGCGTCGCCCTGCATCCGTCGGCGATACGCTTCGCCGAACTCCGCACTCGTCGAGAAAGTCGCGAACGCGCGCGATACGCTCGGCGCGCGGCGCAAAACCGCCATAGCCGATGCAGCGGGCATTGCGGGCCTCGATGCCGAGTTCAGGCGAAAGCGTAAAGGCGATGTCGAGACGGTCGGGCGGCAGGAATCCGGCGGCGCGGTCCGGCCATTCCATCAGCACCACCGCGCCTGCCGGCAAATCGTCGAAGCCGAGTTCGGCGAGCTCGGCCGCGCCGGACAGCCGGTACAGATCGGCATGAACCAGAGGAAAGCGCGGCAGATCGTAGGTTTGCAGCAAGGTGAAGGTCGGGCTCGGCACCTCGATCGTGTCGTCGCCGGCGAGATAGCGGATCAGCGCCCGCGCGAACGTCGTCTTGCCGGCGCCGAGATCGCCGGACAGCGTGACCAGATCGCCGGGTTCGAGCGCGGCGGCGACGTCCATCGCCAATCGCTGCGTCGCCTGCTCGTTCGCCAATGTCACGGTAAAGCTTGCGCCACCGGGGGTGGTCAGAAGCATCGAGACGCTCCGCTAGGAAATTTTTGTTTGTAGCATGATCTATCCCGACCTTCCTTCGCCCGCCGAAGCGGGCTTCGCGAAAGCGGGAAACCGGTTTCCGCTTTTCGGGATCATGTCACTCCGCCGCTGTCAGCGCGGCGGTTTCCGTGAGCGGGAATGTACAGGTCACGGCGGTGCCTTGTCCGACCGTCGAAGCGATCGTCACCGTGCCGCCGTGCAGCTCGACGAATGAGCGCACGAGAGACAGGCCAATGCCCGGACCGCGGTGTTGCGAGCCCAGCGAATGCGTTTCGAACCAGTCGAACACCTTTTCCAGCACATGGGGCGGAATTCCGGGTCCCTGGTCGGTGACCGAAAACACGATGGCGTCGACGGTGCGTTCGGCGATCAGCGTCACGGTCGCGCCGGCGGAAGAAAAGCTCACGGCATTGGCCAGAAGGTTGAACAGGATCTGCCGCACCCGCAGCTTGTCGGCGATAAAACTGCCGATGTCGTCGGGCGCGCCGGATGTCGAGTGTCAGCCCGGCGCCGACCAGCCGGTCCTGCACGCCTTCGGCCGCCGCCGCCATGGTTTCGCGGATATCGACCGGCCCGAGATTGAGCTGCATGCGGCCGGCATCGATGGTCGCGAGATCGAGAATGTTGTTGATCAGGGCCAGCAGCGTATTCGTCGAGACCGTGATGTAGTCGAGATATTCGCGCTGCTTTTCCGCCAGCGGTCCGGTCGCCGGATCGCCGAGCAGATGGACGAAGCCGATGATATTGGTGAGCGGCGAGCGCAGCTCGTAAGACACGTGATGGACGAAATCGATCTTGATCTTGTCGGCGTCTTCCAGCGCTTCGTTGCGCTCGCGCAGCGCGCGCTCGACATTGACGGAGTCGGTGACGTCATGGAACGTGACCAGTGTGGCGCCGTCGGGCAGCGGCACGGTCGTGCAATCGACGACGCTGCCGTCGCGCCGTTCGAGCCGGCCCGGTGTCGCTTCGCGGCTGTCGATCGCGGTGACGACGTCGCGCAACGCCTGCCAGGCCGGGGCATCGCCGTGCAGCGGCTGGCATAGCGCCGTGATCTTTTCGATGTGCGGCCGGTCGGCAAGCGCGGCGGGGTTAAGCCGCCACATGCGGGCGAAGGCGGCATTGTGCAGCCGCAAGCGGCCGTCGCTGCCGAACACGGCGACGCCTTCGGCGAGATTGTCGAGCGTTTCGCCTTGCACGCGGATCAGCTCTTCGAAGCGCCGCTCGAGATCGAGCCGCTCGGTGACGTCGTGGAACAGATAAGTGACGCCGCCGTCCGGATTGGGCGTGGTGACGACGCGCAAGGTGCGCCCGCCGGGCAGATGCCAGGTATGTTCCTTGGCCTCGACGGCGCGATAGGCCTCGTGCAGCTGCGCCTTCCATTGCCGGAAATCCTGCTCCTCCGGCAGCTTGCGCGCCGCGCGCAGAATCTCGATCACCGCCGAATCGGTCGGGCCCTGATCGAGGAAGCCGGCATCGAGGTCCCACAGCGCGCGATAGGCGGCATTGTAGAACGTCAGCCGGTGATCGGCGTCGAACATGGCGACGCCGGTGGAAAGCTGATCGAGCGTGCGGCGATGCGCGTCGGCAAGCCGGGCGAGCGCGCCGCGCATCGTCTCCGCTTCGGTGGCGTCGATGCCGATGCCGGCGCTGCCGGTCTCGGTGCGGAACATCCAGCACGTCGAACGTCCGCCGCGCGCCGGCGGCGACGGCGCGGAGCCGGCCGGCATACAGGCCGTTGCTGGCGCGCGTCCTGCGCGATGCTTTCGCGCGCGGCGCTGTCGAGCAGTTCGAAGCGGCGCTCGACGGCGTCGGCTGCGCTCTTGGCTTCGACGGCGCGCGCATAGGCGGCGTTGACGAAGGTCAGCCGGTCCGGTCGCGTCGCGCGCCCACACCGGCGACGGCAGCGTTTCGACCAGCGCGCGCAGCGACGCGACTTCGGTCGACAGCCTTTCGTAACGGGCGACCAGCTCGACGAGTTCGCGCTTGATGCCGCTGGCGTCTTTCAGGCGCAGCACGGCGCGGCCGCCGATGGCGCGGCCCTGCGCCTCGATCGGATGCCCAGCAAGCGTGGTCAGCGTCATCGCGAAGGCTTCGCCGCGCGCGCGCAACGCCTCGACGGCATGCTCCATCGCGCCGGCTTTGCCGGCGTCGAGCCAGCTGCCGAACGCCAGCACGCGATGCGAAGCCGTTACGCCGAGGGCGGCCGGATCGCCGTCGATCGAGGGCTCGTCGGACCCCGCCGGCCAATCCACCACCACTTGCGGCTCGGAGAGCAATGAGCGCGTTGGCGCGGTCGACCTCGTCGCGCAGCCTCGCGATCTCGTCGCGCGACCAGGCCTCCGATCGCGCCGCGCGCGCGCGCGTGCGCACCAGCATGATCGCGGTAACGACGGCAAACAACACGACGCCGAGAACCAGCGCGAGAAACGCGATCTCGTGCTGGTCGATGCTGCGATGCGCGCTTGAGCACAAGTTCATGCAGCGCCAGCGACGGCGGTTCGGCCGCCGCCAGCCGGCCGCGGCGCGAATGGCTGTCGACGGCCGCAAGGAATCCGCCAATTCCTCGCCACGGCCGCCGCTGCGCATAGCTCCGGCTCGTCCGGATCGTGTCCGGCATGCCCCTTCGCCTCTGCTGGCTGCCACCGCCATTCCGCCAGCGGATTCCGTCGCGGGCGAGCCCGCGAATCGCACGACTTTACTCTCAAGCGGAATCGCGCCGAAAAAGTCCAGATCGTGAACGGAGTATGGGGCAAGCTCGACGTTTAGGTTCGCCGCGGCGCCGCGACCCGACTTGCTCGAGCGCCTGCGCGCTCGCGCGCCATGTCTTCGAGATTGATGCGGCCGAGCGCGATGCCGAATTCGTGCTCGGCATTGGCCATGGCCGGCAGCACGATCTTGTTCAAGAGCTCGGAGCCGGCGTGCGGCTGCGTCGTCGTCATCGACCGTCCCGGCCGCGCGCAGAATATCGTTGGCCGTCACGCGCCGCGCGGTCGCGGGCAAGTTCGTAGCCGCCGCGCGGACCGCGCATGCCTTGCAGAATTCCGCAGCGAACCAGCGCCTGCAGCACGGGTTCGAGATGCCGCGGCGGCAGGCCATGACGCGCGGCAAGCGTCTTTGCGGAAATCGGATGGCCATGCGTCCTGCATCGCGACATCGATGACCGCAGCGACGGCAAGAACTCCTTTGCGGGGGAGCAGAGGCATGAAGGTTACGAAACGTCGCTGAGTGGGAATTGGTTCGACCGCAGCGGTAATATATTACGAGCCCGCGTACGGTCTAGTTGAACTGCGCTTTAGTCGCGCTTGTCGACAATATTCGATCGCCATTCCGGTGGAGCCAAAGCCTCCGGCGGCACGCTCAGTCGCGTCTAAGCTCGGTCAATTCAACAAGTTCTCGCATGTTGTATCGGCGCGATTACTAGCTGCGCGATGCGCATTCCTCGCCGAATTACGAAGGATTCCGCGCCGAGATTTACAAGAATGACTTGTAATTCTCCGCGATAGTCGGCGTCGATCGTGCCCGGCGCATTGAGCACGGTCACGCCGTGGCGGATGGCGAGCCCCGAGCGCGGCCGGATCTGGCCTTCGTTGCCCGGCGGCAATGCGATCGCGATGCCGGTCGGAATCATGGCGCGGCCGCCCGGCGCGATCTCGACCGGCGCGTCGGCCGGCACCGCGGCAACGAGATCGAGCCCGGCGGCGAGCGCGCTTTGATAGGCCGGCAGCGGCAGGTCGGCGGCGTGCGGCAGCCGCATGATGCGCACTGTCGGTACGTCACCGCTTGGCTCCCGTCAAGCGCCGCGGCAATCCGCGCGACCAGCATGCGCGCGACGTCATCCTTGGACTGCGGCGGCCAGGATTCGACGCCTGTCCGCGGTGATCAGGTGAATCGTGTTGGCGTCGCCGCCCATGATGCCGGTCTCCGGCGAAACGTCGTTGGCGAGGATCCAGTCGCAGCCCTTCTTGGCGAGCTTCGCCTTGGCATTGGCGATGACGTGATCGGTTTCCGCGGCAAAGCCGATGACGAGCCGCGGCCGGCCGGATTTGCGATGCGCGATCGTCGACAGGATATCGGGATTTTCGACGAGCTTGAGCGTCGGCGTGCGGCCTTGCTGTTTTTTGATCTTGCTTGCGCTCGGCTCGTCGGCGCGCCAGTCGGCGACGGCGGCGGCGAAGATCGCGACGTCGGCCGGCAGCGCCTGTTCGACCGCTTCGAGCATTTGCCGCGCGGTTTCGACCTTGACGACGGCAAGTCCGGGCGGATCGGGCAGGTTGACCGGGCCGCTGACCAGCACCACGTCGGCGCCGGCGGCGGCCGCGGCCGCGGCGATGGCGTGGCCCTGCTTGCCCGACGAGCGGTTGGCGATGAAGCGCACCGGATCGATCGGCTCGCTGGTCGGACCCGAGGTGACGAGGACGCGCCTGCCGGTCAGCGGTCCGGCGCCGGTGCAGGCAGCGCCGTCGGCGGCGGCGGCGATTTCGAGCGGCTCGGCCATGCGGCCGATGCCGGCTTCGCCGCGCTCGGCCATCTCGCCGGCATTGGGGCCGACGACGCGAATGCCGTCGGCGGCAAGTTGCGCCAGATTGCGTTGCGTCGCCTTGGCCGCCCACATCTGCGGATTCATCGCCGGCGCGATCAGGATCGGCTTGTCGGTCGCGAGCAGGACGGCGCGTGGCGAGATCGTCGGCGTGGCCGCCCGCCATTTTCGCCATCAGATCGGCGGTCGCCGGCGCGACGACGACGAGGTCGGTATCGCGGGCGAGGCGGATATGGCCGACGTCGAATTCGCTCTGCGGATCGAACAGATCGGTATAGGCGCGCTCGCCGGCAAGCGCGCCGGCGGCAAGCGGCGTGACGAAATGCTGCGCGGCGGCGGTGAGAATGCAGCGCACCTGCGCGCCGCGGTCCTGCAGGCGCCGGATGAGATCGAGCGACTTATAGGCGGCGATGCCGCCGCCGATGATGAGCAGGATGCGCGGGCCGTGCGACCGCGGCGGCGCGGCGCCGTCTCGCCGTGCCGGCTGCGCGCGGCGGCTCGAAATGGTCGAGGACTATCGCGGCCGGCTTCCGCCGCCGCCTGCCGCAGGATGACGCGGACCTCGTCCTCCATCGAACGGCCGTGGCGCGCCGCGCGCAGCCGCAGCAGCTTCTTCAGCTTGTCGTCGAGCTGCCGGACGGTGAGACTGGCCATGGCGTTTCCTGCAATAAGATCAGGATATTAGCATAGCAATGATTGCATTGCAATCAATGCAATCACCAGAGCCGAAAGGCGATCCAGAGCAGCAGCGCCGCGATGACCCACAGCGCCGCGACGGTCCAGCGGCTGCGGCGCGCCTTCGGCCTTGTCGATCTCGGCGATGGTCTGCGGCGACAGCACCAGGCCGTCGCGGGTGATCTCGTCGAGCTGATCGAGCACGCGGGCGCCGCGCGTCAGCAGCCCCGGCGCGTTGCCGACGAAACGTCCGACCTCGGCCGCGCCTTGCGCGGCGTTTTCGAGCTTGCCGGCGGGGCCGAGATGGCGCGTCATCCATTCGCGCACCACCGGCTCGGCCGTGCTCCACATGTCGAGCTTGGGATCGAGCGAGCGCGCCACGCCTTCGACCACCACCATGGTCTTCTGCAACAGCAGCAATTCCGGCCGCGTGCGCATGTCGAACAGGCCGGTCACCTCGAACAGCAGCGTCGAGCAGCTTCGCCATCGAAATATCTTCGGCGGTGCGGTTGTGGATCGGCTCGCCGATGGCGCGGATCGCCTGCGCGAAACTCTCGATCGAATGATGCGGCGGCACATAGCCGGCCTCGAAATGAACCTCGGCGGTGCGGTAGTAATCGCGGGTGATGAAGCCGTGCAGGATTTCGGCGAGGAACAGCCGCTCCTTGGCGCCGAGCCGGCCCATGATGCCGAAATCGACGGCGATCAGCCGGCCGTCATCGTCGACGAACAGATTGCCCGGATGCATGTCGGCGTGAAAGAAGCCGTCGCGCAGCGCATGGCGCAGAAAGGTCTGGATCAGGGCGCGGGCGAGTTGCGGCAGATCGAAGCCCTTGGCTTGCAGCCGCGCGCGGTCGGACAGCGGCGTCGCGTCGATCCATTCCAGCGTCAGCACGTCCTTGGTGGTGCGATCCCAGTCGACCGCCGGCACGCGGAAATCCGGATCGTCCTTGGTGTTCTCGGCCATTTCCGAAAGCGCCGCCGCTTCCAGCCGGAAATCCATTTCGACCATGACGGAGCGCCGCAAGCGTATCGACGACTTCGACGAGCCGCAGCCGCCGCGCCTCGGCGGAAAGATTTTCGGCGTGCTGCGCGGCAAAGGTGAAGGCGGCGAGATCGGCGTGGAAGCGCCGCTCGACGCCGGGCCGCAGCACCTTCACGGCGACGGCGCGCGGCTCCGGTCGCCGTCGCGACCGTCGCCCGATGCACCTGCGCGATCGAGGCGGCGGCGACCGGCGGACCGAAGCTCGCAAACACCGCGGCGACCGGCCTGCCGAACGAGGCGGCGACCGCCGCTTCGGCCTCGGCTTGCGGGAACGGCGGCATCTGGTCCTGCAAGCGTTCGAGATCGCGGGCCAGCGCGGCGCCGACGACGTCCGGCCGCGTCGCCAGGAACTGGCCGAGCTTGACATAGCTCGGGCCGAGCCGGGTCAGCGCCGCCGACAGCCGCGTCTCCGCCGGCGCCGGTCGAGCGCCGCTCGAACAGCCGCGCGATGCGGAGCAGCGGGCGCGCCGGCACCGGCACGACGGCCGGATCGACGATGCCGAAAACGCCTTCGCGGGCGAACACGAAGCCGGCGCGGCCGAGACGGACGAGATGCGCGGGGCCGGAGATCACAAACGCCAGCCGGAATGCAGCGCCACGATGCCGCCGGTCATCGGTTGGAACGAAACCCGCGCGAAACCGGCCGCGCGCAGCATGGCGGCAAAGCTTTGCGGGTTCGGGAAGCGGCGGATCGATTCCACCAGATAGCGATAGGATTCGGCATCGCCGGCGACCACGCGGCCGAGCGCGGGAATGACGTTGAACGAATAGAAGTCGTAGAGCCGGTCGAGGCCGGGCACATCGACGGCGGAAAATTCGAGACAAAGAAATCTGCCGCCGATCTTGAGCACGCGATAGGCCTCGGCGAGCGCCTGTTCGATGCGCGGCACGTTGCGGATGCCGAACGCGATGGTCGCGGCATCGAAGCTGCGGTCGGCAAACGGCAGCGCCTCGGCATTGGCCTCGGTGAAGGTCGATCCGCGTCGCCCTCGAGGGCACGAGCGCGCGCCGCGGCGCGCTCGCGGCCGACGTCGAGCATGTCGGCATTGATGTCGCAGACCGTCGCGCGCGTTCGCGGCGCCGCCGCTCTCGACCACGCGCAAGCGCGATGTCGCCGGTGCCGCCGGCGATGTCGAGCAGCGCAAACGGCCGGTTCTTCGGCGGATTGACCGCGGTGACCAGCGCGTCTTTCCAGGCCCGATGCAGGCCGAACGACATCAGGTCGTTCATCAGGTCGTAGCGGCGCGCCACGCTGTGAAACACGTCGTCGACCAGCGCCTGCTTGTCCTCAAGCGGCACCTGCCGGGAGCCGAAATGCGCGGTTTCTGCCATTGTCTGATCCTGCAACGCACAACCATAGCGCGGCGCCGTCAGGGACGCTATGTGTTTGAAATTAACCATGTTGCCGCGGTCACGCGGCGGATCGAGCGATGCCTGAACTTCCCGAAGTCGAGACGGTGCGCCGCGGCCTTGCAGCCGGCGATGGAGGGCGCGCGCTTCGCCAAGGTCGAGGTCCGCCGCGGCGATCTGCGCTGGCCGCTGCCGAAGGATTTTGCGCAGCGGCTGCAAGGGCAAGACCGTGACCGGCCTCGGCCGGCGCGCGAAATATCTGCTCGCCGATCTGTCCTCCGGCGACGTGCTGGTCATGCATCTCGGCATGTCGGGCTCGTTTCATGTTTCGCGTGGAAACGGCGATGCCACGGTCGGCCGCTATTATCACGAGCGCTCCAAGCACGTCGCGCACGACCACGTCGTGTTTCACATGTCGTCCGGCGCGATCGTGACCTTCAACGATCCGCGCCGCTTCGGCTCGATGAAGCTCGTGGCGCGGGACAAGCTCGACGCCGAGCCGCTGCTGAAAGGGCTCGGCCCCGAGCCGCTCGGCAATGCCTTCGACGCCGCCATGCTGGCGCGCGCCTGCACGGGCAAGAAGACGAGCCTCAAGGCGGCGCTGCTGGACCAGCGGATCGTCGCCGGGCTCGGCAACATCTATGTCTGCGAGGCGCTGCATCGCGCGCAGCTTTCGCCCAAACGCATGGCCTCGACGATCGCCGGCCGAAACGGCGAGCCGAACGAGCGCGCCGAGACGGCTGGTCGCAAGCATCAAGGCGGTGCTCAACGAGGCGATCAAGGCCGGCGGCTCGTCGCTGCGCGATCACCGGCTCACCGACGGCGAGCTCGGCATGTTCCAGCATCGCTTCCGGGTCTACGATCGCGAAGGCGAGCCATGCCGGACGCCCGGCTGCCGCGGCACCGTCAAACGCATCGTGCAGAACGGCCGCTCGACGTTTTATTGTCCGGTGTGCCAGAAATGAAATTCAGCCCGGGAACGCCCATGAGCACGGAAAACATGAGCACGGAAAACATCATCGTCGAGACCCGCGGCCGGGTCGGACTGATCCGGCTCAACCGGCCGCAGGCGCTCAACGCGCTCAACACGCGCGCTGATGCGCGAACTCGCCCACGCCGTCGACGGCTTCGAGGCCGACGGCGCTATCGGCTGCATGGTCATCACCGGCTCGGACAAGGCGTTCGCCGCCGGCGCCGACATCAAGGAGATGGCGGACAAGACATTCATCGACGTCTTTCTCGGCGATTTCGCCGCGGCCTGGCACCGCGTCGCGGCCGCGCGCAAGCCGGTGATCGCCGCGGTCGCCGGCTTCGCGCTCGGCGGCGGCTGCGAGCTTGCCATGCAATGCGATCTCGTCATCGCCGCCGACAATGCCAAATTCGGCCAGCCGGAAATCAAGCTCGGCATCATCCCGGGCATCGGCGGCACGCAGCGGCTCACGCATGCGGTCGGCAAGGCCAAAGCGATGGACCTCATCCTGACCGGCCGCATGATGGACGCGCAGGAAGCCGAACGCTCCGGCCTCGTCGCGCGCATCGTGCCGGCGGCAAATCTTATCGAGGAGGCGCTCAAAGTCGCCGAGACCATCGCCGCGATGTCGCTGCCGTCGGTGCTGGCGGCGAAAGAGGCGGTCAATCGCGCGTTCGAAACGTCGCTCGCCGAGGGCGTGCGCTTCGAGCGGCGGGTGTTTCATTCGCTGTTCGCGACCGCCGACCAGAAGGAAGGCATGGCGGCCTTCATCGCAAAGCGGCCGGCCAAATTTACCCATAGGTAGTCCCGGCGCGCGCCGCCCGGACCTATTATATTGCCGCCATGCTGACTGCCGACGAACTCGAGCGTTATGCGCGCCACATCGTGCTGCGCGAGGTGGGCGGCCCGGGACAGGCCGCGCTCGGCCGCGCCCGCGTGCTGGTCGTCGGCGCCGGCGGCCTCGGCGCGCCGGTTCTGCTTTATCTCGCCGCCGCCGGCGTCGGCACGCTCGGCGTCGTCGACGACGACGTAGTGGCGCTGTCGAATTTGCAGCGGCAGGTGATCCACGCGACGCCCGACATCGGCGTGCCGAAGGTCGACAGCGCCGCGGCGACGATCCATCGGCTCAATCCCCACGTCGCCGTGGAGCAGCACAACACCCGGCTGACCGCGAAAAATGCGCTCGAGCTGATCGGCGGCTACGACATCGTCGCCGACGGCTCCGACAATTTCGCCACGCGCTATCTGGTGTCGGACGCCTGCTATTTTGCCAAAAAGCCGCTGGTGACCGCGGCGCTCGGCACCTTCGACGGCACGCTCACCACCATCCGCGCGCATCGAGCGCGGCGCCGACGGCAAGCCGAACCCGACCTACCGCTGCCTGTTTCCCGAGCCGCCGCCGCCCGGCACCGTTCCCGCTTGCGCCGAGGCCGGCATCCTAGGCGCCCTTGCCGGCGTGATCGGCTCGATGATGGCGCTCGAAGTGATCCGCGAAATTGTCGGCTTCGGCGAGGGCCTGGTCGGCCGCCTGGTCATGCTCGATGCCCGCGCCATGCGCTTCGAGACGCTGCGCTATGCCTGGGACCCGGAGAACCCGCTCTCCGGCGAGCAGCCGACGATCCGCGATCTGTCGGGGCACGCGCTGATCGTCACCGGCTTTGCCGGTGATAGACGCTGTTCGGCCGCATGTCGGTGGCCGAGGCCACGCGGTTCGTCATGTTGAAGAAGCCGGCGACGGCGGCGATGTCCCAAATGTCGCGGTCGGAAAAACCGGCGCGGCGCAGCGCTGCGCGATCCTCCTCCTCGACCAGCCACGGCTCGGCGGTGAGCTTGACGGCGAAATCGAGCATGGCGCGCTGGCGCTTCGACAAACGCGCCGCGCGATAATTCATCGCCATCAATTCGCCGAGCGGCGGATCGCCGGACAACTGCCGCACGGCGGCGCCATGGGCGACCAGGCAATAATAGCAACGGTTGTGCGCCGAGACCGCGACCGCGATCATCTCGCGTTCGAGCTTGCTCAAGCCCGAGGGCGCCAGCATCAGATCGTTGTACATGGCGACAAACGCCGACAGCTTGGCCATGTCGAAGGCATAGGCCTTGAGCACGTTCGGCACGAAGCCGAGTTTTTCCTCGCATTTGGCGAAATAGGCCGCCATGTCGGGGCTAAGCGGCGCCGGCTGCAAGCTTGAGCGCGGTGATCGTGGTGTCGTCGGCCGCCGCCGGCACCGACCGGTGCGTTTTTTGCGTGACGGGCGGTTTTGCTGTTGCGCTTGGCCATCGCGACCTCTTCGTTGCAAATCGCCGCTGCCGACGGCAAAAACAGCACTATATCAGGTGCGTCTATTGCGCGCTGCGCGGAACGTGCCGGTAGCGGATACGAGCGTTGAGCGAGTAATATGCGCAGAATCGAGAGGGGAGCATGAACGTCCAGGATATTCCCCGCGGCGGCGACGACTACGCCGGCGTGGCGCTGATCGACGCCGCCACAGCCTTGCTGGCAAAGCGCAAGCCCGACATCCCCGCCGATTTTCTCGCCAAGCTGTTCGGCCTTGCGGTGCCGGAGGATCTCGAGCGCTACAGCGCCGAGGAGCTCGCCGGCATCGCCGAGCGATCCTGGTCGTTCCTCGCCGAGCGCACAGCCGGCGCTGCCCAAGCTCCGTTTCGAGCCGGCCGCGGCGCCGCGCGGCATTGCGGTGCTTGAAATCGTCAACGACGATATGCCGTTTCTGGTCGATTCCGTCGTCGGCGAACTCAACCAGCGCGGCCTCGATATCCGCCTGTTCGTCCATCCGGTGTTTGTGGTCGAGCGCGACGCATCGGGCCGGTCTCGTCAACTTCAAGGCCGCGCGCACGGTCGGCGGCCAGCGCGAGAGCTTCATCCACCTTCATGTCGAGGGCGTGGAGGATGCGGCGCAGCGGGCCGAAATCGTCGCATGCGCTCGAAAGCATCCTCGCCGATGTGCGCGTCTGCGTGCAGGACTGGCAGCCGATGCTGGCGCGGATTCGCGGCGTCATCGCCGATCTAAGGACAAGCCCGCCGCCGCTTCCGGTCGAGGAGATCGCCGAAGCGATCCAGTTTCTGGAATGGATGGCGGACGACAATTTCACGCTGCTCGGCGCGCGCGATTATGCCTTCACCGACGACGAGGCAGCGCTCGAACCGGCGTTCGAGACCGGCCTCGGCCTGCTGCGCTCGCGCGACATGCGGCTGTTGCAGCGTCTGGAACGAGCCGCTCACCATCACCCCGGAAATCCGCGCATTCCTCGAACGAGCCGAAGGCTGCTCGTCGTCACCAAGGCGACGGCGCGCTCGCGCGTGCACCGGCGCGTCCATCTCGATTACATCGGCGTCAAGCGCTTCGACCGCTCCGGCAAGCTCGTCGGCGAGCACCGGTTCTGCGGCCTGTTCACCTCGACCGCCTATACGCGCCCGGCGCGCACCATTCCCTATCTGCGGCGCAAGATCGACAGCATCATCCGCCGCGCCGGTTTCGATCCGTCGAGCCATTCCGGCAAGGCGCTGGTCAACGTGCTGGAAACCTATCCGCGCGACGAGCTGTTCCAGATCGACGAAGACACGCTCTATCAGTTCGCGCTGGCCATTCTCCAGCTCGACGAGCGGCCGCGCGTGCGCGTGCTGCCGCGGCGCGACCGCTTCGACCGCTTCGTGTCGGTCCTCGTCTACGTTCCGCGCGACCGCTACGGCGGCCAGATCAGGGCGGCGATCGGCGATTATCTGGCCGCGGCCTTCAAAGGACGCTTGAGCGCCTACTATCCGTTCTTCCCGGAAGGGCCGCTGGTGCGCGTCCATTTCATCATCGGACGCGCCGACGGCGAGACGCCGAATCCGGACCGCGCTTCGCTCGAGCGCGCGGTCGAAGCGATCGTGCGCAGCTGGACCGACGGGCTGCGCGAGGCGCTCGTCGCCGGTCCGCGACCCGGCACGCGGGACGCATGCTGTTCGCGCGCTATCGCGAGGCCTTTCCGATCGACTACCGCGAGGTTTACCCGCCGGCGACGGCGCGTTGCCGACATCGGCGTCATCGAGGCGCTGGTCCCGGAGCGTCCGCTCGGCGTCGAACTTTACCGCGACGCCGAGCGCGCGGCCCGCGCAGCGCGGGACTGAAAGTGTTCAGCCACAGCCGGCCGATCCCGCTCTCCGAGCGCGTGCCGGTGCTGGAGAACATGGGCTTTCGCGTCGTCGACGAGCGCACCTACCACATCCAGCCGAAGGAAACCGGCGGAAGTTTGGTTCCACGACATGACGCTGGAAAGCGCGTTGGGCGCCGACTTCGACCTTGCCGCGCTGCGAGAGCCGGCTGGAGTCCTGCTTCCTCGTCGTCATGGGAAAAACGGCGGAGAGCGACGGCTACAACGCGCTGGTGCTCGCGACCGGACTGGGCTGGCGCGAGGTCGCGCTGATCCGCACCATCTCGCGCTTCTTGCGCCAGATCCGCGTGCCCTATTCGCAAGATTATATGTGGGCGACGCTGCGCAAATATCCGGGCATTGCCGCGCAGATCGTGGAGCTTGTTCCAAACCCGCTTCGATCCGCATCTCGGCGTGTCGGCCGACGAGCGCGCCGGCCGCGAGGCCGCGATCGCGTCCGCGATCGAAACGGCGCTGCAGGCGGTCGAGAGCCTCGACGAAGACCGCATCCTTCGCCACTTCGTCAACGCGGTGGCGGCCGCGATCCGCACCAATTTCTATCAGCTCGGCCGCGACGGCCGCGTCAAGGAGCTTATCGCGATCAAGTTTTCCAGCCGCAAGGTCGACGGCATGCCGCTGCCGCGGCCGCTCTACGAAATCTTCGTCTATTCGCCGCGGCTTGAAGCCGTGCATCTGCGCTTCGGCAAAGTGGCGCGCGGCGGCATCCGCTGGTCCGACCGGCCGCAGGATTTCCGCACCGAAATACTCGGCCTGGTCAAGGCGCAGAACGTCAAGAACGCGGTGATCGTGCCGGTCGGCGCCAAGGGCGGATTCGTGCCGAAATATCTGCCGGCCGGCGGCCCGCGCGAGGCGATCCAGGCGGAAGGCGTCGCCACCTACAAAATGTTCATCTCGACGCTGCTCGACATCACCGACAATATCGGCGCCGGCACCAAGGGCGTGATCCCGCCGCCCGACGTCGTGCGCCATGACGGCGACGATCCCTATCTCGTGGTCGCCGCCGACAAGGGCACGGCGACGTTTTCCGACATCGCCAACGAGCTGGCGATCGCGCACGATTTCTGGCTCGGCGACGCCTTCGCCTCGGGCGGCTCGGCCGGATACGACCACAAGAAGATCGGCATCACCGCGCGCGGCGCCTGGGAATCGGTGAAGCGGCATTTCCGCGAGATGGACGTCGACATCGACGCGACGCCGTTCACTGTCGTCGGCGTCGGCGACATGTCCGGCGACGTGTTCGGCAACGGCATGCTGCGCGAGACCACGACCAAGCTCGTCGCCGCCTTCGATCATCGCGATATTTTCATCGATCCCGACCCCGATCCGCAAGCAGACCTTCGCCGAGCGCAAGCGGCTGTTCGATCTGCCGCGTTCGAGCTGGCAGGATTTCGACAAGACGCTGATCTCCAAGGGCGGCGGCGTCTATCCGCGCACGGCCAAGGACATCCAGGCTTTCGCCCGAAGCGCAACGGCTGTTCGGCGTCGGCGAACACCTCACCCCGCAGGAGCTGATCCGCGCCATCCTTAAAGCGCCGGTCGATCTGATCTTCTTCGGCGGCATCGGCACCTATATCCGCGCCGCGGACGAGACCGACGAGGCGGTCGGCGACCGCGCCAACGACGCCGTTCGCGTCGCCGCCAAGGATTTGCGCTGCAAGGTGATCGGCGAAGGCGCCAATCTCGGCATGACCCAGCGCGGCCGCATCGAGGCGGCGTTGCACGGCATCCGGCTCAACACCGACGCGATCGACAATTCCGCCGGCGTCAACACCTCCGACATGGAGGTCAATATCAAGATCGCGCTGAGCATTCCGTTGCGCGACGGCCGTCTGGCGATGGACGCGCGCAACGCGCTTTTGGCCGAGATGACCGACGAAGTCGCCGGCCTCGTGCTGCGCAACAATTATTTGCAGACACTGGCGCTGTCGCTTGCCGAGCGGCGCGGCATGGAGGATTTCGGCTTTCTGCAGCGGTCTCATCCAGACGCTGGAAGCGCGCGGCCTGCTCGACCGCGCCGTGGAATTTCTGCCCGACGACATGCAGCTCGCCGAGCGGCGGCGCCGCTCGCAGCCGTTCACGCGGCCGGAGCTTTCGGTGCTGCTCGCCTATGCCAAGCTGACGCTTTACGACGATCTGCTCGAATCCGCGGTGCCGGACGATCCTTATCTGGCGCGCGAGCTTGGCCGGTATTTTCCCAAGGCGATCGCCGAGCGCTATCCCGATGCGCTCGAACATCATCGCCTGCGCCGCGAAATCATCGCCACCCATCTCGCCAATTCGATGATCAATCGCGGCGGGCCGTCGCTGATCGTGCGCATCGCCGACCAGACCGGCGCGGTGCCGGCGTCGATCGCCTCGGCGTTCGCCGCCGTGCGCGACAGCTACGGCATGACCGCGCTGAACACCGCGATCGACGGTCTCGACAACAAGATTCCCGGCAAGCTCCAGCTCGATCTCTATGCGGCGGTCCAGGATCTGCTGCTCGATCGCATCGTCTGGTTCTTGCGCAATGTCGATCTGTCCAAGGGTCTCGCCGAGGTGGTGACGCATTACCGCGACGGCATCGCCGCGGTCGCGGCCGCGCTCGATGGCGCGCTGTCGCAGGACGGTCGCAATGCGCGCGCAGCGCGCCGGCAGGAACTCGGCAAAGCCGGCGTGCCCGACGAGCTTGCCGGCCGCATCGCCGATCTTCGCGCGCTTACCGCCGCGCCCGACATCGTTCTGGTCGCCGATCGCACCGGCAAGCCGGTCGGCGAGGTTGCCGCCACTTATTTCGCCGCCGGCACGTTCTTCCGTCTCGACCGCATCGCCAGCGCCGCGAGCGCCATTCCGATCGCCGATTATTTCGACCGGCTGGCGCTCGATCGCGCCCGGGATTCGATCGGCGATGCCGAACGCCGGCTCACCGCCGCCATGGTCGGCAATGGCGCGGCCGGCGCCGGCGCCGTCGAGGCCTGGGTCGCGCCGCGCAAGAGCGAGGTCGAGCGCATCCGCATGGCGATCCACGAGATCGCCAATTCCGGGCTGACGCTGTCGAAGCTTTCCGTCGCCGCCAGCCTGCTCGGCGATCTGGTGAAAAACTGAACCCGATCGGCGGAACGGCCGCCGTCGCCGGCACCGACAAAAAAGAACCCCAAGCAAATACGCGCTTGGGGTCCTTGAGTTGTTGCCTCAACTCAGGCTTATTTGGCCGGGCGACGGGGTGTCGGGGGATGGGGAGCCGCCCGGTCGGCCTTCATGACGGCAAAATAGGAGCGCGATCCGCAGATGCAATGCAGATCACGCGTTAGTGTGATTCGCTGCGGCAAAACGCGCGGCTGTTGGCCGCCGGCAATGCGGCGCGACGTGCACGCACGTGCTTTTCGCATAGCTCGGTTGCGCAACCTTCAGTAATCGTCCTCGTTGGGGGGTCCTCGCAATTCTGCTAAATTACGATTTTATTGAGGAAAATCATTCTCTTATCGCGGGCAAGCCGCAGCGGACACCGTCACGCCCTTCGGCTACGATCAATCGGCCCGGCCATCGGGCCTGGCGTCTGAACGAGATTTTACGGCATGAACGCCATCCAGTTCCTGCACCTGGTTTATTCCGCCGACGGGCTTCTGCGTCGGTCTATTGGTCGGGCTGACCGGCGTCGGCGGCGGCTCGCTGATGACGCCGCTGCTCATTTTGCTGTTCGGCATCCATCCGGCGACCGCGGTCGGCACCGATCTGCTCTACGCCGCTGCGACCAAGACCGTCGGCAGCGCCGTCCACGGGTTCAATCGGACCATCGATTGGCGCGTGGTGCGGCGATTGGCAACCGGCAGCGTGCCGATGACCGTGATGACCATCGCCGTCTTGGACCGCATCGACATCCACAGCCCGGCAGCGCGGAATTTGATCACGATCGTGCTGAGCTTCGCGCTGTTCGTCACCGCCGCAACGCTCGTTTTCCGCGAAAAGATCGTCGCGCGATATGCCACGCGGATCGGCGCCTTGCCGGCCAAACGCGTGGCCGTTCTCACGATATCGGTCGGCGCCGTCCTCGGCGTCATGGTGTCCATTACCTCCGTCGGCGCCGGCGCCATCGGCGTCACGGCGCTCGTCCTGCTCTATCCACAGCTACCCACCGCCCGGATCGTCGGTTCCGACATCGCCCACGCCGTGCCGCTGACGCTGGCCGCGGGGATCGGGCATTGGTTCCTCGGCTCGATCAATTTCGATGTATTGTTGTCCTTGCTGGTCGGCTCCATTCCGGGAATTCTGATCGGCAGCTACGCCGCCGCGCGCATTCCCGAAAAGGCGCTCCGCTTGGTGCTCGCCGCCACGTTGGTCGTGGTGGCGACCAAGCTGTCGCTGGACATGCATCCATCCCCGTCGGCCGACACGTCGGTCACCGCCGAGACCCAGCATTGATGCCGCTGCGGCGTGCGTCGTTTCACCGCGGCGCGCAGCCCGCGTCCGGCAAGCCATAGCGATGCAAATCCGCGCCCTGCGCGTCGAGCCAAGCCTTGGCGCGTTCGTGATCCGGACAAAGCCGCCGCACCAGCCGCCAGAATTTCGCCGAGTGATTCATCTCGACGAGGTGCGCCACTTCATGCGCGGCGAGATAATCGAGCACATGATTAGGCGCCAGGATGAGCCGCCAGGAAAACGACAGCATCCCGGTCGTCGAGCACGAGCCCCACCGGCTCGACTGGTCGCGCACGCTGACGCGCCGGATGGTAAGCCCGAGATCGCGCGCGAAGCGGCGGCTGGCCGCTTCCAGGTCGCGTTTGGCTTCGCGGCGCAAAAAATCGCCGATCCGCCGGTCGAGGTGCGGCGCGTCGCCGGCGACGCATAGCAGCCGCTCCCCGCTCGCATCCGTCTCGGTCCATACCGTGCCGCGCGCGCCGCGACGATGCGCGATCCGGTGTGGCAGGCCGCGCAGCGGCACCGTAACGCCGTGGGCAAACGGCGCGGCTTCCGGCAGCCGGCCGAGCCGCGCCGCGATCCAACCGCCGTGCTTGTGCGCGAATTCGCGCGCCTCCTTGAGCGTGCCGCGCGGCGGAATGGTCAGTATGACGTCGCGCGTCGCCGTCTGGATGCGCAGCGTATAGCGGCGCGCCTGCCGGTGCCGCCGCAACCGCACCGCATAGCGCGATCCATCGAACTCGATCTCGATGTTTTGCGGCTCACTCGGGCGACGATAAAGCAGCGCATGCAGCGGCATGGCGGAGCACCCCGAATCCAACTTCCACGATACTGCCATATCCGGGATGCGGCTGGCGAGATTTCGCGCGGAGATCGGGCGGTCAGGCGGTATGCAGCGCGACGCCGTTGCCCGCATGTCGCGCGCCGGCGATCTTCCACCAGGCGCGGCTCGATTGGTTCATCGACAGCACGAAATCGGCGATGCGCGGCGCGATCTCGGAGCGGAAGCGCGAGCCGTTGAATACGCCGTAATGCCCGACGCCGAGCTGCAGGTAATGCGCTTGGCGGTCGGGCGGAATGTTGACGCACAAGCGATGCGCCGCCTCGGTCTGGCCGACACCGGAAATATCGTCGTGCTCGCCTTCGACGGTGAGGAGCGCGACGCGCTTGATGCGGGCGAGATCGATCCGCCGGCCACGATGGGTCATCTCGCCGTTCGGCAGCGCATGGCGCACGAAGACGGTCTCGACGGTCTGCAAATAAAACTCGGCCGCGAGGTCCATCACAGCGAGGTATTCGTCGTAGAATTCCTTGTGCTTGTGCGCCGAATCGCCGTCGCCCTTCACGAGATTGAGGAACAATTGCTTATGCGCCTCGATATGACGGTCGAGATTCATGCTGACGAAACCGTTGAGCTGCAGGAACCCGGGATAGACGTCGCGCATGAAGCCGGGATTCGGAAACGGCACCTTGGTGATAACGTGGCTGCGGAACCAGTCGATGCCGCGTTTCTCGGCAAGCGTGTTGACGGCCGTAGGATTGACCCGCGTGTCGATCGGCCCACCCATCAGCGTCATGGAGGTCGGCACATAGGGATCGTTGTCCGCTTCCATGAGCGCGACCGCGGCCAAAACCGGCACCGAAGGCTGGCACACCGCGACCACGTTGATGTCGCCGCCGAGCGCGTGCAGGATCGAGATCAGGTAATCGATGTAATCGTCGAGATCGAATTTTCCCTCCGACAGGGGGACCATCCGCGCGTCCATCCAATCGGTGACGTAAACGTCATGGTTGGGCAGAAACGCCTCGACCGTGCCGCGTAACAGCGATGCGAAATGGCCAGACATCGGCGCGACGATCAGAAGCCGGGGCTGCGGCCGTTTCGGCTGCCGTTCGAACACGCGCTCGAAATGAATGAGCTTGCAAAACGGCCGCTCCCAGACGGTGGAGAGGTGCACCGGCACGCGCTCGCCGCCCACCAGCGCCGAATTGATGCGCCATTCCGGCCGGCCATAGCGGCGCGTCGAACGCTCGAACAGTTCGCAAGCCGCGGCGACCGATTTGCCGAAAGTGGTGAAGGACAGCGGATTGACCGGGTTCTTGAAAAACAGCCGCGTGGCGTCGGCCCAGGCCCGCGACGGGTTGAGCGCGGCGTGGCTCATTTCATAGAACCAATAGAGCGGCGCCGCCGACAGAAACGCGCCGCTGGCGCCCGGCACGGCAGGCGCGCCGCCAAATTCCCCGATGGCCATAGCTGAACCTTGTCCGGCTTCTTGCTGCGGTGCAGCATTGTGACGATGATATGTCATGCCGCTAATATAAAAGCAAATTTTTCCTTATTCGTTACGCACCAGGATTCGTTACACACCTGGGTCAACGCTTTGCTGCCATTCGCAGCGCACATAGCGTCGATTCGCCGTATCCCCGGAACCGAGCTGCCTCATTCGCCGGTCTGCATCAGGGCGCCGTGGCGGCGCGCGCTCTCCAAGAGCTTGAGAAACGCGAACACGCCGCAGGCAAACCACACGGCGTTGATGAGGAGCGCATCGACCATCAGGTCGAGATGAAAAATCTTGTGGATCAAAAGCGCGCGCATGCCCTCGAACACATAGGTCGGCGGCAACATCCAGGCCACCGGCTGCAACCAGACCGGCAGCGTGGTGACCGGGTAGTAGACGCAGGTCAGCGGCATGAACAAGAACATGATCGACCAGGCGAGGTTCTCGGCGCCGAGACCGTTGCGTAAAACCAGGCCGGTGACGAAAACCCCGACCGCCCAGCTCGTCAGCATCAGGTTGACGAAGAACGCCACCAAAGCCAGCCCGAGCCCG
This sequence comes from uncultured Alphaproteobacteria bacterium, assembly GCA_963729335.1. Lineage (GTDB taxonomy): Bacteria > Pseudomonadota > Alphaproteobacteria > Rhizobiales > Xanthobacteraceae > BOG-931. The sequence continues at coordinate 163,334 of CAVSNN010000006.1, read as the reverse complement.
TAGAGATTGAAGCCGAAGAAAAACAGCGCCAGCGCCGTGACCGGGATCACGCCGATCGACAGCCGCACGACGCTCATGACCATCAGCGCGGTGATGAATTCGAACGGCCGCAACGGGCTCATCATCAGATTACCGATGTTGCGCGCCCACATCTCCTCCATGAACGAGATCGAAAAGCCGAGCTGGCCGCGGAACAAAATGTCCCACAACAGCACCGCGCCGATGAAGGTGCCGCCGGCGCGGGCAAAGAAGCCGGCGTTCTGCACGATGTAGAATTGCAAAAATCCCCAGGTGAGCATCTGCACCGTCGGCCAATAGACCAGCTCGATCAGCCGCGGCCACGACGAGCGCAACAGATACCAGTAGCGCAGCATCATCGCCGCGACGCGCCGCGGCGAATAGGCAAAGGCGTTTTCGCCGAGCGCGATCATTGCGCGGCCTCGATCTCGATGCCGCGCCCGCGCGCCACGTCGAGAAAGACTTCTTCAAGGGTGCGGCGGCCGTAACGCGTCAGCAGTCTCGCCGGGGTGTCGTCGTCCTCGATGCGCCCGCGTTTCATGATGATGACCCGTTCGCACAGCCGTTCCACTTCGGCCATGTTGTGCGAGGCGATGAGGATGGTGGCACAGCGATCGCGGCGATAGCGCTCGATCCAGGCGCGAACCCAGTCGGCGGTGTCGGGATCGAGCGACGCAGTGGGCTCGTCAAGCAGCAGCAATTCCGGCGCGTTGATCAGCGATTTCGCCAGCGAAACGCGGGTCTTTTGCCCGTCGGACAGCCGGCCGGCCTGGCGGTCGAGTAGATCGGTGAGATTCAGTTGCCCGGCAAGCTGTTCGATGCGATGGGCGAGATCGGGCACGCCGTAGAGCATGCCGAACACGGTCAGGTTCTGCCGGACGGTGAGCCGCATCGGCATCGCCACATAGGGGCTTTCGAAGTTCATCCGCTGCAGCACGCGATAGCGCTGCCGCGGCATCTCGGCGCCGAGCACCGTCACGCGGCCCGACGTCGGCGTGATCAGGCCCATGATGGTGGCGATGGTCGTGGTCTTGCCGGCGCCGTTGCCGCCAAGCAGCCCGGTGATCGAGCCCGGCGCCAGCGTGAACGAAATGCCGTCGACCGCCGGAATGGTGTTGTAGATTTTGACGAGGCGTTCGACTGCTATGGGAGGCAAATCCGGCATCGCGCACATTTGGCGCGCTCCGCGGCCGGAGGCAAGGGGAGCGGGACGCGGTGGAATTGCGCCATGAAAGCTGGCACAACATAGCGCCAGCGCAACGAGGCACCATGCAAATCGGACTTTTCGATCACGTCGAACACGGCCAACGGCCGTTGACCGCGCTGTTCGACGAACGGCTGCGCTTCGCCGAAATGGCGGAGCAAGCCGGCTTCTACTGCCTGCACGTCGCCGAGCATCACCAGACCCCGCTCAACATGGTGCCGGTGCCGGGCGTCTATCTCGGCGCGGTCGCGCGCGCGACCAAGCGGATGCGGCTCGGACCGCTGGTCTATCTGTTGCCGCTGTATTCGCCGCTGCGGATGATCGAGGAGATCTGCATGCTCGATCATCTGAGCCACGGCCGGCTCGATGTCGGGGTCGGCCGCGGCGTTTCCCCTTACGAGCTTAAATTCCACAAGGTCGAGCACGATCAGTCCCGCGACATATTCATCGACGCATTCAACTGCATCGGTGCCGGCCTGACGACGGATTCGCTGACCTATAAAGGCGATAACTACGATTACGAGAACGTGCCGATCGCGCTGCGGCCCCTGCAGCAGCCGCACCCGCCGTTCTGGTACGCCTCATCCAGCGAAATCGGCTCGACCTGGGGCGGCCAGCACGGGTTGCATTTCGTCACGCTGGGACCGACCGCGTCGGCCCGGGCCAATATCGAGGCCTACAAGAAAGCGCTGGCCAAACGCGGCGCGCCGGTGCAGCCGAAGCCGGAGTTTCCCGGCGGCGCCGTGATCGGGGTGATGCGGCACATTTTCCTCGCCGATACCGATGCGCAGGCGCATCGCATCGGCAAGCCGGCCATGGATTATCATCTCGGCAACATGAATTGGCTCCGCGTCAACCAGGGCGACACCAACCTGACTTCGCGCCTGAAAATCCCGCACGGCGAGAACTTCGAAGACTGTCTCGCCAACGGCTCGGTGATCGCCGGCTCGCCGGCGACCGTGCGCGCCGCGATCGAGCGGCAGGTCAGGGAACTCGGCGTGAACTACCTGCTCACCTATCTTTTCATGGGCACGATGTCGCTGAACGACGCGCTACGCTCGCTAGAATTGTTCCGCGCCGAGGTCATGCCGCATCTGGCGGGGCTTTAACGCTCGTCATTCCGGGGCCCAGCCAACGGGCCCGCGCGAAGTCGCGCGGCCCGATGACAGGCTCCGCGAGGAACCCGGAATCGATAATCACCGTCTGGGGATATGGATTCCGGACTCGCCGCGTTGCGGCGATCCGGAATGACCGCAAGTGCGGTCACTTCGCAGCGTCGTCCGCCGGCCGCGCATGATCGGCCCGCAGCGCGTCGGGATGCGGCATGGCGATAACGTTATAGCCGGAATCGACGAAATGGATTTCGCCAGTAACGCCGGTCGAAAGGTCCGACAGCAGATAAAGCCCCGCGCCGCCGAGCTCGTCGAGCGTCACGCCGCGATGCAGCGGCGAGTGCCGCTGCTGAAATGCGAACATCGCCCGCGCATCGCCGATGCCGGCGCCGGCCAGCGTGCGGATCGGCCCCGCCGAGATGGCGTTGACGCGGATGCCGAGGCCGCCGAAATCGACGGCGAGATAGCGCACCGAGGCTTCCAGCGCCGCCTTGGCGAGGCCCATGGCATTGTAGTTCGGCATCGCGCGCTCGCCGCCGTTATAGGTCAGCGTGAGCATGGCGCCGCCGTTCTTCATCAGGACGGCCGCGCGCTTGGCCGCCTCAGTGAAGGAAAAGCATGAGATCAGCATGGTGCGGAGAAAATTCTCGCGCGTGGTATCGGCATAGCGCCCGGTGAGCTGGGTCTTGTCGGAAAACGCTATGGCGTGGACCAGGAAATCGAGCGTTCCCCACCTGCGGCCTTGCTCGGCAAATACCGCATCGAGCGAGGCTAAATCCTCGACGTCGCAGGGCAGCACCAGATCGGCGCCGACCGACGCGGCAAGCGGCTTGACGCGCTTGCCCAACGCTTCGCCTTGATAGGTAAAAGCGAGTTTGGCGCCATGCGCGGCGAGCGTCCGCGCGATGCCCCAGGCGATCGAGTGGTCGTTGGCGACCCCCATGACCAGACCGCGCTTGCCGTGCATCAACTCACTTGCCACGGCAATCCCCGTCGTCCTCACGCATCCACGCGCTTGAACACGACGGAGGCATTGGTGCCGCCGAAACCGAACGAATTGGACAAGACGCAGCCGAGTCTGGCGTCGTCGCGGCGGGAGCGCACGATCGGCATGTCGGCGAAAGCCGGATCGAGCTTTTCGATATTGGCGCTCTCGCAGATGAAGCCCGAATTCATCATCAACAGCGAATAGATCGCCTCCTGCGCGCCGGCGGCGCCGAGCGAATGGCCGGTCAGCGATTTGGTCGCCGAGATCGGCGGGCATTTGGCGCCGAACACTTCGCGGATCGCCTCGATCTCCTTGAGATCCCCGATCGGCGTCGAGGTGGCGTGCGGATTGATGTAATCGACCGCCGGCTTCACGGTCGCCAGCGCCATCTTCATGCAGCGCACCGCGCCTTCGCCCGACGGCGCCACCATGTCGGCGCCGTCCGAAGTGGCGCCGTAACCGGCGATCTCGGCATAGATTTTTGCGCCGCGCGCCTGGGCGTGTTCAAGCTCTTCGAGCACCAGCACGCCGGCGCCGCCGGCAATGACGAAACCGTCGCGGTCGGCATCGTACGCGCGCGAGGCCTTGTCCGGCGTCTGGTTGAAGCTCGACGACATCGCGCCCATGGCGTCGAACAGCACCGACAGCGTCCAATCCAGCTCCTCGCAGCCGCCGGCGAAAATCATGTCCTGCTTGCCGACCTGGATGGTCTCGAACGCATTGCCGATGCAATGGTTCGAAGTCGCGCAGGCCGACGAGATCGAATAGTTGACGCCCTTGATCTTGAACCAGGTCGCGAGCGTCGCCGAGGCGGTCGACGACATCGCCTTCGGCACCGCAAACGGACCGACGCGTTTCGGCCCCTTGCTGCGCGTGATGTCGGCGCTCTCGACGATGGTGCGCGTCGACGGCCCGCCCGAGCCCATGATGATGCCGGTGCGCTCGTTGGAAACGTCGGTCTCTTGCAGGCCGGCGTCGCGGATCGCCTGCTCCATGGCGACGTGATTCCAGGCGGCGCCGCCGCCCAGAAAGCGCATGGCGCGGCGGTCGATCGCCTCGCCCGGATCGAGCGTCGGCGCGCCATGCACCTGGCAGCGGAAGCCGAGCTCGGCGTATTTGTCGGCGCGTACGATGCCCGATTTCGCCTCGCGCAGCGACGCCAGCACTTCCTGCGTGTTGTTGCCGATAGACGAGACGATGCCCATCCCGGTGACGACCACGCGCTTCATGTTTGCCTCGTTCAGCCCGCCACGTGCCGGTTTGTGCCGATCGGTCAGGCGCCGTTCGGCTGCGGCTCGGCGTTGCGGAACAGACCGACCTTGAGATCGAGCGCGCGGTAAATCACCGAACCGTCCGCCGAAAGCCAGCCGTCGGCGATGCCGAGCACCAGCTTCGAGCGCATCACGCGCTTGATGTCGATGCCGTAGACGATGTTCTTCATCGTCGGCAGCACCTGCCCGGAAAACTTGATCTCGCCCATGCCGAGCGCGCGGCCCTTACCGGGCGAACCGAGCCAGCCGAGGAAGAAGCCGAGCAACTGCCACAGCGCGTCCAGCCCGAGACAGCCGGGCATCACCGGATCGCCCTTGAAGTGGCAGGGGAAGAACCACAGGTCGGGCTTGAGATCGAGCACGGCGCGCACCAGGCCCTTGCCATACTCGCCGCCCACTTCCGCGATTTCGGAAATGCGATCGAACATCAGCATCGGCGGCAGCGGCAGTTGCGGCCCTTCGACGAACAGCTCGCCCCGCCCGCAGGCCAGCAGGTCCTCGTATTCGAAGTTGAAGCGGCGATCCTGCATTCTCGGTTCAGCTCCGCCGTTTCCGGCCGCTGGTTGAATCCCTAACATATGGAGGCAATGCGGCAAAGCCGCACCCCCTGGGATTGCACAGGCGCAGTGGGAAACCGCCCCCGCGGCGTTGCCGCAAGACAGTTGCAGCGGGCGCAGGCTGGCGTATAATAATTTCAATTGCAACGATCTTGTCGGCCGAGCCGGCCCGCGTGGTGCCATTATGACGGAATCGCGTCCCATCGCCCCTGTAAATCCGGCCGCTTTCGGGCCGGCCATGCCGATGCAGCAGGCTCAGCCCGGCCGTGCCGATCTCACCGGTTGCCCGTGGCACGACGTCAAAGCAAAGTTGCGCGATGTCGGCTTGCGCCCGACGCGGCAGCGCATGGCGCTGGGCTGGATTTTGTTCGCCAAAGGCGACCGCCACGTGACGGCGGAAATGCTCTACGAGGAAGCCACCCGCGCCAAGGTGCCGGTGTCGCTTGCCACCGTCTACAACACGTTGCACCAGTTCACCGAAGTGGGCTTGCTGCGTCAGGTCGCGGTCGACGGCTCCAAGGCCTATTTCGACACCAATAATTCCGAGCATCACCACTTTTTCATCGAAGACCAGAACGATCTCATGGACATCCCGTCGAGCGACGTGGTTGTCGGCAAGGCGCCGATTCCGCCGGAGGGTTACGAGATCGCGCGCATCGACGTGGTGGTGCGGCTGCGGCGCAAGAGCCGGTAAGTCGCCGTCGTTGCGGCCGAGCGCACCGCGCGAGGGCTGGAATGACGAGTATCACTCGACCTTCTCGTCGGGATAAACGCCCCACAGCTCGTTCTGGTCGATCCAGCCGTCGAAACCTGTGCCCGAGATTTGGCACCAGGTTCCGGTGCAGCGTTTGACCGCGCCGAGCACGCCGACCTGCAATTGCGCGGTCACCGCGCTTTTGGCGTCCGGCTTTTCATAGAGCGGCGCGAGGTCGGTCTTCGATTTCAGTTGCACGGCCGCCATGCGCTTTCCCGACAGCAGCGAGTGATAGACCCAGCCTTCCGAGCCGTCGGAGTCGCGAATGCGGCGCCAATTCTCGAATTCGGCGGTGATTTCGACCGGCCAGCCGACCCGGGTGTAGATCCAGGAGACGTCGTGATCCTTGTCGGGGCCGCCGCGCACGGTGACGCGGTCCGCCTTGAGGCTGACGAAGCGTGGAACCGGCAGTCCGCTCGGCGTGGGATCGTTGCCCGCGCGCGCCAGCCCCGCCGCGCAGGTCACCAGAACCAGGGCTGCCGTCATCGCGCACGCGCATCCCTGCATCGCTGCGTGAACGCGGCGGAGCGCCCCGGCGCGCTTTGTGGCAGCGCAGCCATCTGGTAGAGAGATTTTAATGAAACACCTCCCGCACGCCCAGTGTCGGGCGAGCGGGGTTAAGGAGACCTGAACGGGCGGATGCGGCAAACGGTCATTGCAACCGGTTGAAACTGCACGGTGAATGCCGAGTTTCCGCACCGGATTGGTGGCGTGAGAGGCAGCGCATGGCGACGGGCAAGAAGCCGCTGGTCGTGGTCACCCGCAGGCTGCCGGACAGCGTCGAAATGCGCATGCGCGAATTGTTCGACGCCCGGCTGAATTCCGGCGACAAGCCGATGAACCAGGCGCAGCTGGTCGAGGCGGTCAAGACCGCCGACGTGATCGTCCCGACGGTGACCGATCGCATCGACAAGTCGGTGCTGAGCCAATCCGGCGAAAGATTGAAGTTGATCGCCAATTTCGGCAACGGCGTCGACAATATCGATGTGGCGACCGCCGTGCAGCGCGGCATCACCGTAACCAATACGCCGGGCGTGCTCACCGAAGACACCGCCGACATGACCATGGCGCTCATTCTCGCGGTGCCGCGCCGGTTGGCCGAGGGCGCGCAAGTGCTCATCGGCGACCGCGAATGGAGCGGTTGGAGCCCGACCTGGATGCTCGGCCATCGCATCTGGGGCAAGCGCCTCGGCATCGTCGGGATAGGCCGCATCGGCCAGGCGGTGGCGCGACGGGCGCACGCCTTCGGCCTGAAGATCCACTACCATGATCGCCGCCGCGTCGCGCCGGACATCGAAGCGGAGCTGCACGCGACGTACTGGGAGAGCCTCGATCAGATGCTCGCCCGCATGGACATCGTCTCTGTCAATTGTCCGCATACGCCGGCGACTTATCATCTGCTGTCGGCACGGCGTCTCAAGCTGATCCGGCCTGACGCCTATATCGTCAACACCGCGCGCGGCGAGGTGATCGACGAAAACGCGCTGGCGCGGCTCATCGAGGCCGAAGAAATCGCCGGCGCCGGCCTCGACGTTTTCGAGCACGAGCCCGCGGTCAGCCCGAAGCTGATCAAGCTCGCCAAAGCCGGCAAGGTCGTGCTGTTGCCGCATCTTGCGTCCGCCACGCTCGAGGGCCGCGTCGACATGGGCGAGAAGGTCATCGTCAACATCAAGACCTTCCTCGACGGCCATCGTCCGCCGGACCGCGTCCTGCCGTCGATGTTGTAATGCGTTCATTCCGGAAATGGTGAACTTGCATCGTCTTTTGCCGCGACGCGCGATCTCTTTCGTGGTCGCCGGCGTGCTGGCGCTCGCCGGGTCCGCGCGCGCTCAAGGGGTGGTCGCGCACAACGGCATGGTGGTGGCGCAGGAGGCGCGCGCGGCGCGCATCGGCGTCGACATTCTGCGCAACGGCGGCAATGCGGTGGACGCCGCGGTCGCGGTTGGCTTTGCGCTAGCCGTCAGCTATCCGCGCGCCGGCAATATCGGCGGCGGCGGTTTCATGGTGATTCACCTCGCCGACGGCGCCGACACCGCGATCGACTATCGCGAAACCGCGCCGGCGGCGATCGATGCCAAGAGCTTCCTCGATGCCGAAGGCAATGCCGATCCGCAGAAATCGCGCGAATCCGCGCTTGCCATCGGCGTGCCCGGCACCGTCGCCGGGCTGGCGCTGGCCGAGGCGAAATACGGCTCCGGCAAGTTCAAGCTGGCCGATCTGATCGCGCCCGCGGTGGCGATGGCGCGCGACGGCATCGCGCTGAGCGATGACCTTGCCGATGGCCCGCCCAACATTCTCGTGCGGCTCGCCCGCTGGTCGTCCACCGCAAGAATTTTTCTCAAAAGCGACGGCAGCGCATTGGCCGCCGGCGATTTGCTGGTGCAAACCGATCTGGCGAATTCGCTTGAAACCATCGCGCGCGACGGCCCGCGCGCCTTCTATGAGGGCCCGATCGCCGAAAAACTCGCCGCGGCCGTGCAGGCCGCCGGCGGCGTAATGACCGTCGAGGATCTGAAGGGCTACCGCGCCATCGAGCGCACGCCGGTGCGCGGCACCTACCGCGGCTACGACATCGTCTCGATGCCGCCGCCGTCGTCCGGCGGCATCGAGCTCGTCGAAATGCTCAACATCCTGGAAGGCTACGATCTCGCCCATGACGATGCGACGCAGGCGCTGTTTCTGATGATCGAAGCGATGAAGCGCGCCTACGCCGATCGCGCGCAATTTCTCGGCGATCCCGATACGGTGACAATGCCGGTCGCGCGGCTCATTTCCAAGAGCTATGCTGCCGCCTGGCGCGCCACCATCGATCCGGCCAAGGCCACGCCGGCGAGCGCAGTTCGCGCCGGCGGCAGCCTCGAGCCGGAAGGCCACAACACCACGCATTTCTCCGTCGTCGACCGCTTCGGCAACGCCGTCGCCAACACCTATACGCTCAATTTCAGCTATGGCGTCGGGCTGGTGGCGGACGGCACCGGCATTCTGCTGAACAACGAGCTTGACGATTTTGCCGCCAAGCCCGACGCGCCGAACGCCTACGGCCTGATCGGTTACGACGCCAACGCGCCCGGACCGGGCAAGCGGCCGCTGTCGTCGATGACGCCCACCATCGTCTTGAAGGATGGCAAGCCGTTCCTGGTCACCGGCTCGCCCGGCGGCAGCCGCATCACCACCGCGGTGCTGCAGGTGATCGTCAACGTGATCGACCGCGGCATGAACATCGCGGATGCCGTTGCGGCGCCGCGGGTGCATAATCAATGGATGCCCGATCAGGTCTATGCCGAGCCGGCGCTGCCGGCCGATATCGTGGCGGCGCTGCAAGCGCGCGGCGACAAGGTCGTGCCGCAGCGGCCATTCACCTCGGCCAATTCGATCATGGTCGCGCCCGAGGGCCTGGTCGGCGCCGCCGATCCGCGCGAGGGCGGCGCGGTGGCGGTCGGGTATTGATGCCCATTGCGCCTGATTGACGGCGGATGGTTCGCCGATTTCGGCGCTTGGTATGGACGCAAAGCCCAAAGTGAATTCTCCAACGCTTACGTACAACTACGTATTTCGACAGTCTCGGCTTTGCTTCTCATTCTTGCAGGCTCAAAAAGCGCAAAGGTGCGTCGCCCAAACTGCGCGCGGCCGGGCAACGCCTCCCGTGCGATACTTCCGATGAGTGCGATTTTTGGCATCCTGCGATTTGATGGTGCCGAGGTAGCGGCGCGCGACCTCGAGCGGATAGCCAATGCATTGGCGCACCGCGGACCAAATGGACGTAGGTTCACGAGGCGCGGCCCGATTGGACTCGGCCATTGCCTGATGCGGGTCAACCAGGAAGACCAATTCGAGGTCCAGCCGTTGTGCGAGCGTGACACGGGCGTCACGCTGGTCGCCGATATGCGGCTCGACAACCGTAAAGATCTCGCTGCCGCTTTTGACATCGACAGTGCCGCTCTGCGCGGGATGCCGGACAGCGCGTTATTGCTGCGCGCCTATAAGCGGTGGGGAGAGGATTGCGCCGAGCATCTCCTAGGGGATTTTGCATTCGCGATCTGGGATGACGGCGCCAAGAAGCTCGTCCTTGGCCGGGACCATATGGGTCAGCGTTTCGTCCATTATCATCATGGCCGAGACTTCTTCGCATTCGCGACCGAAATCAAAGCACTTTGTTTCCATCCGGCCGTGCCGCAGTTGCTGTCTGACGCGCAACTTGGACGCTTATTGTTGTGCGATCATTCGCGACTTGAAGGCGGAACTCTATTCGATGGCATCTATGGCCTGACCGGCGGATCGATTATGACGGTCGAGTTCGACGGCAAGCTGCGTAAGCGACGCTATTGGGAGCCTCATCCCAGCCCGGGCGATATGGAGCGCGACGAAGCCCATTATGTCGATGCCTATCGGCGCGTGCTCGGCGAGGCCGTTGCTTGCCGCATCGGCCGCGCCATTCGGCCGCCCGGCATCATTTTCAGCGGCGGATATGATAGCGCCGCCATCGCCGGACTTGCCGGACCGGTGCTCGCTCGATCGGGCCGCAAGCTCATCGCTGCGGCCTCGGTGATGCCGGCCGAGTATCGCGGCACGATCCGGCACGCCCGATGCTGGGTCGAAATGTGCGCACGCGACATGCCGCAGCTCGAAGTCCATTATGTGACGCGGTACGGCAAGAATCTCCTGACCGGCCTGAATGAAATATTTCTTAGGACTGGATTGCCCACCGGCGCCTATCATTTCGTCAATCACGAACTCATGTCGAAGCTGGCAGGCGTCGGAGCGCAGGTGATCATGGATGGCCACGGCGGCGACTACACGTTAAACCCGCGGGGACGGGCGGCGCTCGCGCGTTTCTTGGCGACACTGAATGTCCGCCGTTTTTTCTTCGAACTGCGCTGCCATCTGCGCCTGCCAGGGCATTCGTTGTGGACGACGCTCAAGAATGACATTGCGGCGCTGCTGCTTCCGCATGCTGTCATGAAACTATGGCGGCGCATCCGTCGCGGCCAAACGACGGTCTGGTGCGATCAACCGATAAATGCGGCATTCGCCGAACGGCTTATTGCCGAAAATGCGATCGACGCTGGACGATCACGCATCGTTGAGGCCAAGCTCGACATGCGCGGCCAAATGGCGGATGTGATTGCGCGAATCGTGAACGGTTCTTCGCCGGCCGGAGCTTCTATGGCGGCGCTGCACGGATTGGAGCTCACGCGGCCGTTTCACGACAAACGCGTCGTCGAACTGGCGCTGGCCATTCCACAAGACTTGTATGTCAAGAACGGCCGCAATCGCTACCTTGCCTGCGCGGCCCTGAAAGACGTTTATCCGCGCGAATTCCAAAACCGTTGGCGGAAGAACGACGACCAGATTCCGGATTTTCAGTGCATGGTTAAGTCGATAGAGCCGCAGCTACTTGCCGAAATTGCGCAAATGGAAGAATCAAAGAATCTGAACCGCTATATCGACTTTGCACAAATTCGGGCGCTCTTGGCATCGCGCGACGCGGCGCAACACAACTCCGGTTGGGAGCAAGAAACTCAACTGGCGGCCCACGGGTTCCTGATGGCCCGCTATCTTAGCTGGTTTTGGCGAAGCAATCGCTAGATTAGCCGCCGCCGTCCTCGGGAATGTGCAGTCATGACGGCCCAAGATGGGACGAAACCTCAATAACACTAAGTAACTTTTCCGTATCTTTGAACTCGGAAAGGATCACGCGCGGCGTCGACCAGGGCTTGCGTGCGGGTAACGTCGGCGCCAATGACTCATCCGCATCGCGTTCGCTGGTGTCGGACATGCGATCCTCGGCAGGGCTGGAGTTCGCACGCGCGTGTTACATGCCGTGAATAAAGTTGCCTGTTTCAGTTTTATGCAAGTAAGGGCAAATACGGATGGCAGTCTTCGAGCAAGGGTCTGTCCGTGTTAGGCGCACGGCGGCGCTCGGGGTCGGGTATTGACTAGGATGCAGTCGAGCGCTGTTCCGCGCCTCTGACGGTCGACGCCAATGCGATGATCGCGAGCGCGCATAAGGCAATCGGCGCGAACCCGGCAATCGGCATGTGCGTCAGGTCCCACAGCCAGCCGCCGAGGATCGACATCGCCATGGCGCAGCTATAGCTGATGGTAAACATCCCGGCCGAGGTCCGATGCACGTCGTCGGGCGCGCTGAGCACCGAGGGCAGCGCCAGCGCCAGGATCAGCGTGATCGCGCCGGTGAAGCCGAGGAGCCCGGCCCAGAGCACGATCCAGCCGCCGTGCATCGCCAGCATGCCGGCGATGCAGGCGAGCGCGAGCAGGCCGGTGGACGCATAGGCCCAGGGCTGCGTCACCAGCCGCCCGGCAACCCCGAGCATCAAGAACGCCGCCGGCAGCTGGCCGAGATTGAGCGCAGTGAGCGCGGCGCCGATGAGGTCGGGGCGCCCGTCGGCCGTCATGTAATCGGGCAGGAACGCATTCGACACGAAATAGGTCGCATTGACGCTGCCGAGGATGAGGCCGAGCTTCCAGATCAGCGGCCGTCGCCAGTCGGGCCACCAACGGCGCCCGGCCAATGGCGCGGTGTTGCGCGCCCCGTCGAGGCGCGGCGCATAGACGGCGACGATCGCCGCGGTCGCGAGAACCGGAAGCGTCCAGACCACAAAGCTCAACCGCCAGCTGTCGTGAATGAGCGGCAGCACCAAGGGAATGGTGAGCGCGGCGGCGAGAATCTCGCCGATCAGGAGCCCGGTCGTATAGACCGCCGTGGCGAAGCCGATGCGGTCGGGAAACCAGGCGCGCACCAGCGGCGGCAGGGTCGGCTGCATGATCGAGACGCCGGCCGCCATCACGACGGTCGAGGCATAGAGGAACGCGGCGTTCGGGATCGCCCCGCGGGCGGCGCCGCCGACGGCGTTAAGCAACAGCCCCACCAGCAAGGCCGGCACCAGGCCGAAACGCGCGATCAAGAGCGAGCCGGGCACCGCGGCGATGGCAAACAGCATCGGCGGCAGGCTCGACAGCCAGCCGATGTCGGTTTCCGACAGATGCAAGTCGACATGCAGGAGCGGCACCACCGGCGGTATCGCCAGAACGGTGAGCCGCAGACATGCGCCGGCGAGCCAGAGCAGGACAAATGCGAGGGCGCGCTGGCTGGCTGACTTCAAGTTGCTTGCCACGGTGATCCCGGCGAAACGGCGGCGATGTTAACCCAAACGGCGGTCGCCGGGCGCTTTCCATTGTCGCTGCCGCAGCGGCATTTCGTCGGGCTCCCGAGCGCGGCGTCATTCGGCCCGGTCATGCGCTTCGTCTACGGCACCGGCCATACGGCGGCGATGCTGGCGGCGCATATCCGTTCTCCGGCGCGGCAGCGCACGAAGCCCGCGCGCCCCGCGCTCGGCACCCGCAGCGTCGTGCGCTGAAACGAGATCAGGCGCGCAGAGACCTTTCGTGCGCGGCTATTGCGCAACCGAGCGGCGCCAGGCAAACGCGCGGCTTTCGAGCCGCGCAAATACGAAATGTTCCAACATGAGCATCAAGACGACGAACATGACGATCCAGGCCAGGACTTGAGTCATATCGAATTGCTGAAACCAGAAGAAGAACATGTAACCGATGCCGAATTTGAGGCCGAAAGTCTCCGCCAGCGCCACGATCTTCCAGGTCTGGCCGAACGCATAACGGAAGGCGGAAAAAATATACGGCATCAATTGGGGCAGATAGACCTTGCGAAGCAGCAAAAATCGCCTCGCCTTGAACGTCATCCCCATCTCGCTCAAGGACTTGTCCATGGCCCTGGTGCCTTCGAAAATATTCACTGCGACAAACGGCGTGACCACCGCCATGACAGCGACTAGGCCGCCGGCCTCGCTGAAGCCGAACCACATGATGGCGAGGAACACCATGAGGATCGTCGGCATCGTCAGCATCAACGGGATCAATGCCAAGAGCGAGCGCTCGCAGAGTCGGTTCAATCCCATCGCCAGGCCGATGCCTATGCCGGCGACCATCGATGCGGAGAATGTAATGAAAATACGGGCCAAGGTGATGCCGACGTCGTAATAGGCCGTCTCCCCTGACGGCCCCCGCGTCTTGAAATCGGCGACGATTGTCGTGGCGATCGCCCACGGCCCCGGCAGGACCTGGGAATCGTTCATCAGCTCGGACGCCACCCACCAGATCAGAAGCAGAGCGACGATCGAGCTTACGCGCAGCGCAATGATCTTGAGACGGGACGCCATCTACTCGCTCGCCTCCACGACGCTGAAAAATTCGCGCACCAAGGTCTTTTCCAGATCGATGATCGTCGAATCTTCGGGCTTCCGCGGCCTCGGAACATCGATCGCCACGCGCTTGAAAATTCGCGCCGGCTTGGTGCTCATCATGTAGATATTGTCCGACAGGAAGACGGCCTCGGAAAGATCATGGGTTACGAACAGGATGGTCGGCCTGGCCCGCTGCAAAATCTCCATCAGATCGGATCGCATCTTCCTCGCCGTGATGGCGTCGAGATGGCTGAACGGCTCGTCCATCAAAAGAATATCCGGCTCGATGGCGAGAGCGCGGGCAATGGCGACTCGTTGCTGCATCCCGCCCGACAGGTTCAGCGGATAATTGCGTTCCTGCCCGGCGAGTCCGACCATTTCCAGGTTCTTTGCAACCAGCTCCCGCCATCTTGCGCGCGGCACGTTCTGCGCCTCCAGCACGAAATGAATGTTGTTCTCGACGGTCAGCCAGTTGAGCAAGCGCGGGCTCTGGAACACATAGCCGATGCGCGGTTCGGAGCCGGCCCTGCCCGCTTTCGGATGAATGATGACCGACCCGCCGTCGTAGGACTCGATGCCGGCAATGATGTTCAAGAGCGTCGACTTTCCGCAGCCCGACGGGCCGACGATGCTGACGAATTTGCCCTCGCTCACCGTCAGGCTGATGTCATGGAGGACGACGAAGTGGTCTCCGGATCCCGGAGCGGGAAATCGCTTCGTCAGATTGTCAATCGTGATGGCTGATGACGCCGTCGCACTCTGCCTCATCGGCTCCCCCGCAATGACAGGCGCCGTCTCGACGCGTTGAACGTTATGCACGGGTCGCGCGGACATGGTCCAGTCCCAGCGGTTGCGGCCCTCCGGCCAAGCGGCGGCGGCGCCAAGTGTGGCTGTGACAAGGGACTATGCGGCGCGCGCTGTTAAAGGACGAAATTCGAGTTCCGGCCGGCGTGTCAGGTCGCAATTTGAGGTCTCCAGGCAAAGGTGCGGCGTGCCCAGGCGCGAAAGACCAGGAGATCGATCAAGACCATGACGATCATGAAGCTCACCCCCCAAGCAAGCATCATGTCGACCCTCGTCTCCTGGAACCAATAGGTCAGCTGTTGGCCGACGCCGCTGCCGGCCCCGAACGCCTCGGCAACCAGCGCGATCTTCCACGACAGCGAAAGCGATATCCGCAGCGAGGAAAATATATAGGGCATGAGCTGCGGAACGAGCACTTTGCGGAGCATGAGCGAACGGTCGGCCTTATAGACTTTTCCCATGGTGATGAGATCTTTTTCCACCGCCTTGGTGCCCGCCCAGATGTTCATCGCGACATAGGGGAAGACGATCAAGACGATGGTGAAGATCGGGGCGGTCTGCGACAGCCCGAACCACAACACGGAAAGAAATGCCCAGCACACCGCCGGGATCGTCAGCAGAACCATGATCCAGCTGTCGAAAAAAATCTCGATGCTGCGCTTTAATCCCATCAGCAGACCGAATGCCATCCCGGTCAGCATCGAAATCGCGAAGCCCTCCAATATCCGCGCCAACGTCTCCCCGACCACGGTATAGGTTGCCGGGCTGCTGTAGAGCGCGATCATGCGCTCCAACAGAAGCAGCGGCCCGGGAAAGAAGATCGGGAAGAAAAATAGCGAGATGACTTTCCAGACGACAATGCCGGCCGCCACCGTCAGCGCCCCCGGAACGATCTGCGCGATCCAAGCCGGCAATGTCCAACGCCTGGTCTTTTCGACCGGCAATTTTCCGTGCATTCAGCTTTCCACGAACAATGCGTATTTATCCTCGGCGGGCACCTTACTGATTATACCGGTTTGCTGGCATACTTCCAGGAACTTCCACTGCGCATCGACGGCTTTGCGGTCCCAGTCAGTCAGGAACATCCGCTTCGCCTCAAGCCATTTCTTGTACTCTGCAACGTCTGCGGGATTCGTCACGCCCGCGAGCTCGCCGTGGCTCTTGACCACGGTGTCGAGATTTTGCGGATTCCGCAGCCAGCGAAACGATTCCTCGGTCGCATGGGCAAAGTTCTTTGCCCGCGTCGGGTCCTCGTCGACCCAGCTTCTCCAGGCGACGAGCGGCGCCGCCCAGACGATCGGATAGCCGGTCTTTTGCCGCCAATAATCATTGGGAGAAAACAGGACGCGGAATTTGTCCGGTTGCGCTTCCGCCGCAATGTTCAACGAACTGATGTTGATCATGGCGTCGAGCTGCCCGCGTTCCAACAGCGTGTTCAGTGCCGGTCCTGCCACTTGCTCCAACTGCGTGTCCTTGACGACATCGAGCTTGAAGGCGTCGATCATGGCCGCCCTTGCCGCCTTGAACGAGCCGGCGCCGGTGGAAAAAGTCCCGAATTTTTTCCCGCGCAGGTCGTCCACCGTCTTATACGGCGAATCTTTGAGCACGATGACGTCCTGCACCACGGTCAGGCCGCCGCCGATGATCGCCCAATCCAAGCCCTCGTTGATCTTCTGGATCGAGTCGATACCGGAATAGGTCACCGCCATGCATTGCTTGCTCGGCAGGCCGGCGAGGAACCCGGCAAAGGGCCGCGCGTCGATCTCCAGGTCGATGCCGTACTTTTCGAACACGCCGGCGTCTTTGCCTCCGAAATAGTTCAAGACAAAGACGCTGGATTGCGGGATGACTACGTTGACCTTCTGCAGCGCGGGAGCGGCGCGGGCCGTCATGCGCGTACCGACGGCGGCGGCGGTCAGCGAGCCAAGCCCGGCCAGCAATACTGATCGTCTTGTTGTCATTGCATCCTCCCAATCCATGGCTTGCAATCAGGTTATTTTGGACCCGAAATCCGTCTGGATAAACACTCCAGAAACGCCAGGTTTCTGCGTGATATCGTCGCGCGGCAGCGCAAATCTCCTGCAAATTCTTGCGGGAAATTTTGGAGCGGGCGAAGGGATTCGAACCCTCGACCCCAACCTTGGCAAGGTGGCAGGTATCATCTCCTAACGACTTGGTATAGCTAAAAATTACGCTTTTACTTTTCCCGGCTCTCCGGATTTTTCCCAAGGTAGCGCAGCGACTGACTGCTCGCGGTGCGCAACGTTCATGTGAGCATACCGCAGGACCATGCGCTCTGATTTCCAGCCGCCTAGCTCCATGAGCGCGACCAAGTCGCGGTTGGCCGCGTAATGCCAAGTGGCCCAGGTGTGGCGGCAATCGTGCGGATGGAAGTCGACAATGCCGGCCCTCTTGCAGGCGCCCTTGAAGCCCGTCTTGATCTGTCCGCCTCCATCCGCCTTCCGCTCGTAGGGGCGACCGTCCGCGCGACGGAACACCGCGCCCTCCCGATGGGGAAGCCGTTCGAGTGCCTGGATGGCGCGCGGATGCAGGGGCACGCCGCGCGCCTCCCCGTTCTTTGTCGCGAGGAACTGTACCTGTCGGCGGGCGAGGTCCACCTGCTGCCATTCGAGATAGACGGCTTCTGCGACGCGGGCGCCCGTGTAGAACAGGAAGACGATGAGCGGACGCATGTGAGGGGAGCACGCCCGGATTAATCGATCCGCGTCTGCCGGTGCAATCCAGCGGACGCGCCCCTTGGGCTGCGTCGGCCGCTCGATCTGGCGCCAGTCGCAAAGATTGCGCTTAGCCGCCCGTTTCAATACGGCCGATATCGGCGTGTATATTTGGCGGTCACGGGTGGAAGTTTTGGCGAGCGGTTTCAGCGAGTCCGCGGCGCGGTCGATCGCCCCTTGGTCGATTTTCGCGAGCGGCGTTGTCCCGAAGTGGTCGATGAGCGGCTTCAGGTAGCGCCGTTCGCCGCCCGCCTCAATGTAATCGACAGCTGCTTCCAGAAAGGTCACGGTCGCCTTGCGGCCGTGGATACTTGCCTCGATGATTTCCCATTCCCGTTTCGACCGGATGGTTTCTGCGGCCTGTCGATCAGTAACGCCTGTGCTCTCGTCCACAGTGACGCTTCGGACGGTGCCGCGAAGATACCAGTTCGGGCTTCCGTGCCGTCGGGTGAGTTTGAGGGACATGGCAACACTTCATACAGTCGAGCGATGTCTACTTCCGAGAACAATTTACAACGTCCGAGAGTCCGGTAGAAGGGAAATCTTCGAACAAAATTCTGCATCGTGCGCCGACTAACGCGAAAGCGGCGCGCAACCTCCTCAATCGTGTACAGGGACGCATGAGACCCGACAATCATGATACTTTGCGGTTGAGTGTTTCGGCTGTGAAGCCAAGCGCATAGTCCAGTGAATTAAATCTTCGCAACAGAAGGACGTTTGATGCATCCTTGACTGTGACGATCCATATCACCTCGCTGCCGTGTGCGCGGCTGTGACGGGTGACGGTCACGGCGACACGTTCCCCGGGCTTGGTCAGGAATTTGGCGGTGGTACGCGTTGTCATCGCAGGGGCCCCGCTATTGAGGATTCAATTGGAATGAGTTTGCGGACGGCCTGTTTGCGTTCACACTCCTCATAGGCCGCCATAAATTCCGGGCTGCCGGGTTGTCCCGGCAGTTTGGTGCGCGACGGCCGATGGTAGTGATGATAATTGCAACGACCGTCAGACAGCGTCCTTCGCACCCTCTGGACGTTCCGGATGCGGCTGTACTGCGGGCGACGATTGGTGAACATGGCACTGGCTCCTTCGCGCGAGCCATAAGCCAGGGGATGCACCAGCGACGGCTCGTGCAGTGGGCTCAGTGACGCTCGCTCAAGTACCAAGTGCCGAAGCCACCTGTAGTGAAGTGGCCGACAGTCTCCCAATCGGCAAAAGCGGTTTACAAGTCAAGCAAACAGAAACCGGAATCCTTGCCTACGTTGTTGATTAAATAATAATAGAGCGTCCGAATGTATTTCCTGATAGTTTTTTCCAAAATTTGACAAAACGGCAATAGATTATAAGCTTACCGTCAGTAATCGGTCGCTCCTTTGCGGAGAATAGGCGCTTAATACCTAAGCGTCTGTCGTGCCGCAAAGGAGAAATGCATGACTGTTCTCTCTGCTCATAAAATCCGAAAGCGCGTTTTTGAGGAGCACTTGGGCGACATCGCCCAGCTGGTCGAGGACGAGCTCTCCAGCTTTGCCGCAGAGCACGGAAACTCGATGCTTTGCGGCAGTGCCCTGGCGCCGAAGGCGGCAGCGCAGTTCGCGCAGCTGGCGAGAGACTACCGCCTGCTGATGCGGACCATTGAGGCTTTGCCGCGCCGGTCCGCAATAGTGGCCTGTTTGGGCGATCAACCTACCGCAGCTTAATGCTGCGGTATTTTTTTGGATGAGCTAATGGTTGTATGGCTGGTGAGACCGGGGGGAGAACGTCATGGATGATATTCGAGCGCGGGCATTGGCGCGTGGTGTGGTGATTGAATACGGAATAGCTCTTGCCAAGGTCCTTCAACCCGAGGTGAGTGAGGCCGTCGAGTACAGGAAGATATTTGGAAACACCGGTGTCGCGGAGATCAATCGGCGCGCGCGCAGGACTAGCGATCCTCTGAGTGAAGACATTACCACGTGGAGCATTACTGACATTTCGGATGTCATCTACTACAACTGGAGGCCACAGTCGGGAGCCGAGGAGTTCGAGGCTTTTTTTCGCAAAAAATACCGGAAGCTAAATCTCAATGAGTTCCGCGATGATTTGAGACGCATGCGGTTTCTGCGCGACAATGCTGCACATCCAGAATTTGTTCATCGTTTTGATATTGAGGATGCGAAGGAGTTTCTCCGCGCCGGTGAACGAGTCTCGCGGAAGCTGAAATCGCCCTTGGCCGCCGACCTGACGCGCGAGCTTGAAGGGCTGGATGATTTGACGATGCGAAAACAAACCGTGCTGGAGCGGGTTTATCCCGATGAACGTTCACGGGACTTTGAAAGGGCGGAAGAATTGTGGCTGACCGGTACAAACATGCGGCGCATCGTTACGGATGATGGCGACCGTCATTTGCTTGGGTGTATCGAGAGGATTCTCGGTAATGGCGGAACAGTCAAGGTGCTGATGATCCATCCGCTCTCGGATGTTTGCAAATATGCGATGATGCAGGACTCTTGTCGTGCGCGTGATCTCGACTCGTACAGGGATATCGTGGGTCGAAATCTTCAGACGTTCAGCAGGATGAGAACTAAATGCAAGGGCGGTGAAAAACTGCTGGTCAGGACAATTGATTACGCGATTACTTTCGGCCTGGACATTATGAATGGCAATGATGAGCCTAAAACTACGGTATATGTGCGCTTCTATCCGTTCCCCGAGAAAAACGTCTTTCTCGATGACCGTCCCATAATAAAGTTCAATCGCAATGACTCGCGCTGGTGCCAATTTTTTGTGGAGCAATTTAAAAACCACTGGAAGGATGAAAAGGAGGGAGGGTGGGCAGAAAACCTGCCTGATAATTACCTGTGGCAGAGCAATTGATGGGGTCATGATATATTCCGCTGTTTGGAGGACCGCCAGTGTTGCTTGACATAAGCTACAAGGAGATGATGGGAGCGCTGGCAGTTCTAATTGCTGTGGTGGCCTACGGTATATACGGCTGGCAAACGGCGACCGGCCATACAAGACCTCACCCGTTATCCTGGTTGATCTTTGGGATTCTCACCGGGACGGGATTCCTGGTGCAATGGAATCAAGGAGCCGGCGCGGGCAGCTGGGTTATGGGCTTCACCGCCGTGATTTGTATCGTTTTGGCCGCAATGAGCATCAAAAGAGGGGAGCGAACATTTCCTTGGTATGAATGGGCTTTTTTGATTGCTGCGGGAGTAGTGTTTATCTTTTACATCTGGACTAAAGAGCCGACCATCTCGGCGGTCTTAGCGACGGCGGTCGACGTACTGGGCTACGGTCCAACTCTAACGAAAGCTTGGTCACGGCCGGCGACAGACAGCGTAACGAGCTTTGCGTTAAACAGTGTGAAATTTGTTCCTTCTTTATTTGCGATGGAGAGTGTTTCAATTGCAACCTGCATCTATCCGTCAACACTGATTGTCGTGAATGCTGCGGTTGCCATTTTACTTTTATGGAGACGTTGGCAGTTGTCCCACTAAAAATAAAGAGCCGCTGGTTTTCCAGCGGCTCTCAGTAGGTCAATGTCGCGCTAACGGCGCCGTTGACCTGATTTCTCCCGATCCGTGCCGGCAGCTGCGCGCGGCGGCGTCTCGGGAGACTGCTCATCTCCCTTCGGCAATCGCAGCACGATCTTGCCGTCGATTGGGAGTGCTTGCAGGACGATGTTGTAACCTTCGCCGTCCTGATGCATGAACGCCGCTCCGATTGCGAGCCAAAAATCATCTTGGCCCTCGCGTTTGACGACGGTGTAGGCTCGGTAGGCAACTTGTGACGCGGCCATAGCTGGCCTCCTTTCTGCTGGTTGAGACTTAATATTCATCGGCGCGCATGATTGTGAGCACGCGCGTCGTCTTCTCGGGGTCGGCGGGATCCTCAGAACCGCCGTGCATGTCGAGCGAGTAGTAATCGAGCTTGAAGAAGTAGGTCTGCTGGTCGATCTCGACACTGCCGAAGTCGTGTTCATGGTGCGGGTCGTTGTCACCATTGAAGTTGTCGAAGGACTTAACGGCCAACAGTAGGCGGGCTTTGGTGTCGAGCGGCAGTTCGCTGACGCCCTGCGTCATGACTACCTGTCCGCCGACAAACGTGCTGCGAAAGTTATCGTTGAGCACGCGAATGCGGTCCGTCTCGGTACGCGTATCCATTTTGGGCATCTCGGCATCCCGTTAGTGAGGCGCCACAATCCGCACATGCGAGCGGATAAGGTTGAAAAGCTGGTCAAGTGATGTGACCCGCTCATCGACGATATTTTGGTCGATCAGCTCAAGTTCTTGCTCGTCGAACACCGTCGATTTCATGGACACGCCGATCATGCCATCGGCGAGAGGCATCAATTGCATCGTCACAAATTCGATAGGCAACGCGGCCGGGCTGGCCGGGGCCCGTTCTGTACGTCAAGGATCATGGAATTCTCCGTCTCGTGACACCGGCATCTCTCCACTCGGATGCCGGTCAGCGAGGCGGAGTCCTATTTAACGATACACGGTTTACAGTAAAGCGCATCGTTGACAGGAGAACGTGCGCGTACGCGACGGTTGACAGTAAACCGATTGGGGATATGTGCGCTGACGACTTTGGTGCGGTCGATGCGGAGACTGGGCAGTGCCGGCACGTTTTGCATTTTGTCAGTGGGCCTTGCATTCAGTGCGTGCGATAAATGTCAGCCACGCCGCGGGCGCGTACGCCATCGGGAGATGCCCGGAGTCCCTGTGGGTGGTGGAAGAGACGCCGCGAATTATGAGATGCTGGGCGCGATGCATGCAGCACTGTGCACAGCACGGTCCGAACTGTTCGATCGTTACCTACTTCAGCCGAAAGTGTTTCTCGCTGGCAATTCCGCCTGGCACCGGCAGCTATTATTGGGCTACGCGCGATACCATGGCCGAAGCGCGCGAGGCGGTGATGGATCATTGTCTTGCATCTGGCCGCTCATGCGAAGTTAAAGTGGCGTTTTGCGACGCGCGGGCTCGTTGCCGATACCATACCGGTCACTCCGCCGCCGGCGCCGATCCCACCCGCCGCAGCCGCCGCGCGCGGAAGAGAATCGCGAGCAGGGGTAGCCATCTATTCGGCGCCGATCGATTGGGATCCAATACTTCTTCTTGCGGTTGGCTTCGTGGCGGTGATCTGCGTAGCCGCTGCCTTGCGGAAGCAATCCTTCCGCAAGGAGTGGACTTTTCCGGTTCAACGGAAACGGCGGAACGATATCAGCGAAGCGGCGCGGTTCCGGGCGATGAGCCGTAAGCTCGATGCCGAAACCGAGCTCGCCGACAGCGTAATCAAAGCGAAGCGAACGCGCGCGGAACTCGACGACATCGAAGAGATGTTTCGCGACTGAAGCGGCAGCAGAACCGGCAGAAATGGAAGCTCCTCATGGCCAAAGTCGAGATCATTCCGCCTGGTAGGTCGTTGGAACGTCGCCCCGCCAAGGTGCCCGCGCCGGCAGTACCGCCGCGCATGAATCCCGGTGGCGTCGTGTCCTCAACACTGATCCGATGGGAAGCAAACCGACACGCTCGTGCGATCTCGGCAGTTGCCGATCGGTTCCGAGCAGAGGCAAACCTATTCGATGCACAAACTCAAGCGGTGGAGAGCTACGTCAAGCGCCAGCGCGCTGGCGCGCGCGTACAAGACTTCCAGAAATTATCGCCACCGATCGGGCGCGGAGGCGATCTGAGCGGGCGGACGAACTTCGGCAAGCCCAACATCAATACGAGGTCGCCGAGACTAGGCGGATGACAGAGCTCGCGCACGCCAATTGCGTGCTTGTCGACGCCCAACAGGCCCTAAAGGCGCAGCAAGAAAACGGCTCGGGAAGTTACGAGCCTGAATGGAAGAGGCGCAAAAGCGAAATCCTCGACGTGGAGCTGACCATGGCTGAGCGGAGGGCGATTCTTCGCGAGCACATGAGCGAATTCGAGGACCGCGAGGAAACCAGTGGAGGAGGGGCGGACGCGAGCGACGTTGAAGTCGACGAAGCGCTGCACGAGGCGCGTTCGCAGCTGCGCGCTAGCGGGCTCGATACCGGCAAGATCGATACGGTGCTCGCTCGGCGGGGCGAAAAAACGCGCAAGTGAATGTCAACACGGCATGAGCAAGATCGCCGAACGGGCCAAAGCGCGACGGTTGGCGGTGCGGGAGGAATCCGCCAGCGCTGTCCGCATTTGCTACCGGCGGCGCGCTCCTTAGCTCGCGTTGACCGCTCTGCCATAGTCTCGGCCGAAACGAGCGCGCAGCACCTGTTTCTCTGCCGCTGCGCGCGCGACTCGAACATATGCATGCGATAGGCACGACCGGTGGGGGGAAAAGTTCCTTTCTGCAACACTGCGTAAGACAAGACATCGCCGATGGCCGAGGCGTGCTGTATGTTGATCCGCACGGCGATCACCCTGGAAGCGGCTACCAATCGATTTTGGCTTGGTTGGACGCGAAGGGTTACGCGGAAACGCGCACAATCCACCTGATCGATCCGAACGCGCCGACCCATACTGTCGGGTTCAACCCGCTTGAATGGCTTGACCCGGAAACCGACTTGTCGGTCGTCGCCGGCGTCGCGCTGGAGGCTTTCGAGCGGGTATGGGGCGGCGAAGACACACAGACAAAACCGACTATCAGGCGGCTGCTTAAAGCCACATTTATGGCGCTTCTGAACTTGGCCTGACGCTCGTTGAAGCCGGCCTCCTTTTCGATCCCGATGATGCAGCCGGTGTCCGCGCGTGGGTGATCGACCGCGTCACGAACCCATACGCGCAAGACGAACTCAAACGACTTGACCAGCTCGCCCGAGACCCGCGTACGCGGCGTGATTTCGGCATGGAGGTCGTCGGACCAATCAATCGTCTTGCTGAGTTCGTGAGCTCGTCCGCTGTTCGGTCAATTGTCGGACAGACGCAAAACACAATCGACTTATGCAAGGCGATGGATGAGGGCCACATAACCTGGCCAACCTTTCGGGGGTAGTCGTGTGTACGAACGCGACGCCGACTGCTCGGACGATTGCTGACGCGTTTCCTCTTCTTCCACGCGAAGAGGCGACGGTATCCGGAACGGGCATTTTTCGCGTACCTCGACGAATGCCATCGATATCTTTCCGGCGATCTTGAAAATATTTTGGCAGAGCTCCGAAAGTTTGGATGCGGAGCGGTGCTGAGTCATCAGTGGCAAGCACAACTTGCCAGAGATGACGAAAATATGCTCGCCGCGGTCCGAAACGCAACCAACGTAAAGGTGGCGTTCCGCATCAGGTCCCCGTTGAGGCGACCGAACTCGCCGACATGGTGCTCAACTATAACCTCGAAATGCCGGTTCACACGCTTACCAAGCCGACGGTTGTCGGCCACCGTCTCGTCAAGCTCAAGAGCGAGAGCGCCTCGGAGCAAAGCGCGATAAGCAAGATGCAGAGTGAGACGGAGGGACGGAGCGTCACCGAAAGCTGCGGCTCTGCTGAGAGCACGGCCGATACCGTAGGCGAGGCGATCAGCTCAGCGCAGAGTGATGCAGCAATGAATGCGGAATCCGCGTCGAAACGCCAGCGCCTCCGGCACGGGCGCCGGCTCCGCCATTACAAACACGCTTTCGGTCGACACAAATTTATTCGGCATCCCGACCGTCATTGGGGTCGCGGAAGGGCAGAGCGCACAGTCCAACCAGTCCAACATGACCGGCTCGGCTTCGTCACGCGGGCGCAGTTCCTCCAGCTCGAGGCGGGCGAAGCTCGTCAACGGCGAGAACCACTGCCAGCTCAACGAGTGAAAGCGTCGCTCACACCGCAAGCTCGTCGCGATCGGTGGGGAGCGCACACACGCTCGGCCAGGCGCGCACCCAAGGCCAACAGGAAACGTTCGAACCGCTGTATGAAGATCGCCCCACATCCGTGCACAGCCTGGAGAACGTGCGCTATATGGCAGGGCAAATCCTCTGCAACCTCACCACCGGCCGAGCAGCAATTAGCTTCGTAGACGCTGGCGGCATGAAGCGCGCCTCGCTCACGGTTGCCAATGTGGAACCGCATACGCTCCCGAGCACGGAATTCGAGAAGCTGCGCGAGCGTGTCTTCGCTACCAGCCCGTCGGCCACGCCCGTTGGAGCAGCAATCGAAAAGATTGCAGCCCGGAAGAAGGCCCTTATCGAAGCGGCCTCCAAAGCCCGCACGCCGGATGAGCCGCCGACACCGGCGCACTACCGCACGAAAAAGCATCGTCCAGTGACGCGTCAAGCAAGTCGTCGTTTGCATGGACTGCGAAACGCGACGGGCAACTTGCCCGGTCAAGGGCGGCCAACGGCCGTCGCCTCCGGCGATCGAGACCCTTGACGGGGCAGCGCCCGCCGCAAAGCGGGCATCCATGCGAACGACGGGACACCGAAAGCGTATCAACAGCCGCCCTGAGCCTGGGTGCGTCAGACGGGTGTAAACTGAAATCATGGAAACGATTACAAGGGAGCGTGGAAGACTTTTCGAGCGGCCGGCGCAGCCAAGAGCGCTGCGTGTAACGGATCGTGATTTCGAGCTGCTACATAATCTCGCGTGCCTGCGGCTGGCGTCCGTATCGCAGCTTGCCGCGCTCGATGGCGGTAGCGAACAGAATGTGTCACGTTCGCTACTGGCGTTGTGGGAAAATCAATTCGTGGAGCGCGTGATTGGCCAGGTGGAGAGCCGGCTTCTATACAAAGGGTCGTATCCGACGATTTACGGACTGACGCGCAAAGGCGCCTGGCTGCTAAGAAAAAACGGGTACGAAGTGCGGCGACGCTTGCTGTACGAAATCGATAAGCAGCGCGATGCCGGCTGGAGATTCATCGAACACCGGGTCGAAATCACAGCCTTCATGGTGAGCCTGCAACTTGCGGCACGCGGTAGAACAGACGTTGGGGTGCTCGATCGCCGAGACATACTTCAGGACGCCCCGAAGACACGCCGTGATCGGCGGGCGCGTCTCTCGGCCAAGGTTCGAATAGACGGTGCGCTCAAGCAGCACTCCGTCGATCCCGATGAGCTGTTCGGGTTGCGATTCCTCGAAACGGAAGAGGAGAGTTATTTTCTCTTCGAGCGTGATCGTGGAGAAATGCCTGTGCATCGGCGCAAGAGCAAAGATCAAACCTTCTATGCCAAAAAGATGCTCATCTACTACGAGGCCAACAGGGTAGGGGAGCACATCCGCGAACTCGGCATCCCGAATTTTCGAATGACAACCGTAACGACCACGCCGGAGCGCATCGAACAAATGATCGAGGCGCAACTAGAATTTACGACAGGCCGCGGCTCGAATTTATTCTTGTTCACGGATGAAGTGAGCTTGGCGGAGAGCAACGCACTCGATGTTTTATGGACGACGGGGAAGGGCAACAAAATTCGATTAACGGATTGATTTTAGCTGAAAGAAAATTGGAAAGTGGCCGGCGATTCGTCACCGCTTATTAGACCGCCTCGCGGAAAGGAAGGATGCGAAGAGTTTTTTCCACTCCCTAACTTGACTGGATCGGAGGCCTCAGTAAGTTGCTCTGCTCGCTTCCGGCAATTTTCGCTGGGGAAAGGAGGACAAAATGCACACATTTATTCATTTGATGATTGCAGCTTTATATATAGTGCTTGCATTCAGCAACTAATGTTCATTAATTGAACTTAGATTACTAAACTGCGGCTCTCGGATTAGATAACCGGGAGCCGTTAGTCTTTATGCTCTTGTCATGCGGCGCCGTGCCGGACCGCCAAACATAAAATCCACTATCCGCAATATTACCCAAATCGGTAGAACCACAAATGCAATCAGCCTTCCCATGTAATCGCCGATAGGTTTGTCGGGTATCGGTGTCGGCTCATCCGGCGGACAGCCAATTCTTGCTGCCCAGCGAAAGAGAATCCCTCGACATCCAGCTCGGTGCCATTTTTGTGCTCTTTGGACATGGGAGGGGCAACCTGTTACAGCTTTCTACCTCGGCAGCGTATTTTGCCGCCTGCTCCGTCTGGTCTTTTTTCAGTGCTATCCAACGCGCTAAACACCAAGCCCCCCAGCACCACTAGGGCAGCGAGGCCGATCCCGCTTCGGTCTGCCCACATCATTGCCGCCTCCATGAAAAGGTCCCTGCCCAAAGGGCGCACATTGTCTATTCGGCGAAAGACGAGCTAGCGACGTTTTCGCAAGGGAAGAGTCGGTGTGGGTTTGCCTTGCGCGTATTGCTTGAATACGCGATCAAGTTCTGCCTGCGCATATTCTTTTTGTTTGTCAGTTGGCTTCCCGTCGATGACGGGCTTGCCCCCTATCTGACCGGGCCAGCCAGAACCTGCGTTCAACACCAAAACGCTAATATCAGGACTATCCTTTGCAATTGTATCGAGAACATCTTTCCACTTCGGCCAGCGTTCGTGACGGCCGACCTTGCTGCCTATCTCCTTGTAGTACGTCACGCGCCCGGCCGCCGCCAATTTCTTCAACTCGTTTCTAGCTGGTTCAATCGTGCCAAGGTAGTCGTCGCTTTTTCGTGCCATATACCCCTCCCGCGCTTCTCCGAGCTTGAGACCCATGTGAAGCTTCGCAAGATAAAGGGTACACCGCGATCCTGCAAAGAGTGACCTTAATTGACCCAAGCTCTTCTGGTATGCCGAACGGTCGGGGAAACGTTAGACGGGATAGGCATTGGGGGCGGGATCATAAAAGCGAGGCGCGCCAATGGCGGCGTAGGTCTGGCGGGCGGAGCGGGCATGCAATATGTTTTGTTTTGGTGATGCTTGTCATGCCGTAAATCGTGCTCGACTGTACGGCAAAGGGCATTACGCCAATTCAAGAGGATTGATGTGGAAACAATAACTCGGCCGGCAGCACTGGTTCGTCAAGGTTCGCTCAAGCTGTACTCTACCTCTCTCAAGGTAAGCGACCTGAAACGGCCAAATTTCTACACTATTAGCAAGCTTGACCCCGCTGATGCCGGTCCCGGTTACCAGCGTCTTCTGAACGAAGGGCGGGGCTAAAAGGCTCGCTGATTATCTAGTCGACGGGCAGACTGAAAATAATGTGTCCTTGCCAACCTCTATCTTCTTGGCGACGAATAAGGACATCCCGTTCGATTCCGCGACAAATACAATAACGTTTGATGTAAGTCAGATTGGGCCTTTCAATGTTGTTGATGGTCAGCACCGAATTGCGGGACTGTCTTGGCGGCGGAGAAGAACCCCGAGATGCTGGAATTCGAGATTCCTGTGAACATCGCGGTCAACCTCGATGAGATCAGTCAGATGTGCCATTTTCTCATCGTTAATACCACGCAACGGTCCGTTGACAGGGCGATCGAGCAACAGATTGTCGCGCGCTTGACCAAGATGATCGGCCTGGAAAATCGCTGACGATGCCGCGTTGGATTCGCCGCCAGGTGGAGAAAGGTGAAGATGCACGAGCTCTAGCGGTCGCGAACCATTTGAATGACGACCCCGTGTCCCCCTGGTACGGTAAGATTCGCATGGCGAATGATGAAGGTGACGGCGCCACCATCAATCAAAAGAGCTTTATCACTTCGCTCAGGCGTCACATCTTTTCTGCAAATAATCCGCTTTCAAATCCGGTCTGGGACGGGAATAGGCCAATGATTCTTTTGAATTATTGGAAGGCGGTAACTGAGCTGTTGGTCGACAGCTCAGAAACGCAAACGGTGATCTTCAAAACCAACGGAGTGGAATTGTTCCACACCGTCTCCCCAACAGTGTTTACGCACCTCGCGACGAGGTCTGACTTCAAGAAGGACACGATCAAAGCGCTTTTGAAGCGCGGCTTTGATAATCTTCCACCGGAGCACATTGGGATGTCGCATTCAGAATGGTGGCATCGCGGCGGTGCTGCATCCGGGCTCAATCGGGGCGCGATCGGCAAGCTCGCGAATGCGCTCAGCCTCGCGATCAACGTTCAGGACAACGCGAGCGGCGTGCAGTTGTGAGGTCGCCATGCGGGTAGACCAATTATTCCCAAAGCCAGACCAAAGGACGCGCTTCGCTTGGTCGCATCATGTAACGGTGCCTGACAAGCCAGGGTGCTACGCGCTGGCTACGTATAGTGGCGATGTCCTATATGTTGGCTTAGCGACGGGGAGTATACGGAATCGTATGGGATGCCACCTGGACACAGAAGCTGAAGCGGAAAGGAACCGATCTCGGCGCGCCATTTTGGTTTGACTATCTGGTCGAAGATTCTACTAAGGTTGCTGCGGTTGAGCGCGGTTGGATGAATCAGGCGAAGACTGCAACGCGAAATGCCAGGTTATAAAGTCGCTATAGTCCACTTTAATTGATTTCTATAGGCACATTGCTGATGACGCGCCTTCGCAAAACAGATATTTCGCGAAGCTTACAATATGGCTGTGTTGAGCCAATACCTGCCGAGCGGCATCCGGCGCCACGCATTTGGTCAATCGTCAAGTCGCTCGTGCATTCGACGCAAAATGCGCTAATAGATATAGGCGTTTATTGACGCTTCGGCGATTTCCTTCATTTCCTTGAATAATTCGTCTTCTCCCCACACATGTTCCCTGAAAAACATCGAGACGGGAGCGTAATTTTCGCGCTTGTGCACAAAGATCCTGTTTGAGCGGATAAAACTCGTTCATCGTGATAACCCTATCGCGGATCGAAGAACCCTCGGCGAAGTCGTCGCCCCATCCGAAGCACACGAACGGCGTTACTTTCTCGTACTGAAGCGTGGCACGTATGCCGATGAGATTTTTACCGAGCCTCTCGATCGCGTTGCCCATTGACTGCTTTCCTTTGCCCTCGGCGAGCCGCTTGGAATTGGTGCCCTGATGCTTCATCTCAACCGCAAGAGCTATCCGCTTGTAATGCTCGTCCTCAGTCTTTCGCAGTACTAAAATGCCGCCATCCGGCTTGATGTAGGAGTCCTCTTTTGTGAGGGTGGCGAACTCCGTGCGCTTATCGTAGCCCTTGATGATGCCCAAAAGCTCCGAGAGCTTGATGGACTTGACGTATTCGAGGTAGTAGCCCAGGTCCGCCAACTTGAAGCGCGTATCAAGGTGCTCAATGACCCTAGCCATCACAATGGCGATCTTCCTGTCATCGCCTTTCGAGAGCGTGTTTTTAGGCAAATGCTGGGAGGTGTTTTGTCGTAGTTGTTCGCTCGTGCTCATGACTAATGTCTTTTACGAAATAATGACCGCTCAATTCAGGCACGTTGAAAATTAGTATCTCGCTGTGAAAGAGAATATTTTCGAACACATCCTTTGGAAGTGAAATTATGCTTGTAATCGGCGGATATTCCTCGTTGATGAACTTCAGCCACCGCTTGCTGTTTTCCGTCTGATTGAGGCGGAAGCCGTAAGGGGTGAACATGACGATGGGCAATTTCGAGCCGAACAATTCGACGGCTTTCGCAAACCACACCTCGGGCAAAAGGGGCGCCCGCCGTAGTTTTCTTGGATGTACTGCTTCGTTTTCGTGTCAATGTTGAAAGGTGGATTCATTATGACCATCGAGATTTTCTTGTCTATTTCGTCCCTTTTTTATTCGAGATAGTTTTTCACTTTCGTGTTCGGGAAGCCTTGATGTTCGATGTCTATTCCCATGACATCGTAGCCGCCTTTTTTCCACGGCTTCAGGAGCGAACCTTGCCCGACGCATGGGTCAATTATGACGCCGCCATTTTTTTTGATGTGCACGTGGAGAAGGTCGTAGAGAAAGTCGCTTACCAAATCTTGGAGTAAATATCGTAGCTTTCTTCTCGTTCTTATAAAAATTATTTCTATCTACTCGGTACATATACCGCATGGTACCATGTATGCATGAGAGGGAATACTCGCGCACCGCGACGCGTGGGGACAAAATCGACGTTGCGCTTCTAGGACTGGGGATAGGATAGAAGGACTGGTTTGGTGAAGATGCTAGTAAATTCTCGCTCGCGATCGCAATTGCAGCTTCTATCGCTGCCCGCCATCGCATTCGCTGCGTCCGTGCACGGAAAGCCGCACGTCATCCACCGCTGGCACGGCTACGGCTTCCTACCCGGCTATCATCAGCCGCCTAGCAACAGCGTTCCAATTTATGCTTCGAAGGGGTCTATTCCACGGCACTCCAGACGACGCGCCAAGCTACTGGTATGGCGGCGGCTGGTACTATTTCGGCGAGCCGGGCTTTTCCCATGGTCGCTGGAATGGCGGCAGTTTCGGTCCGTGCTGAACTCATACGCCTATCGGACTGATGGTTTGGAATTGCGGATGAGGTGCTGACAGATGTCGATAAGCCGGTCAGGGCTATTTCATAACGGGAGTCGGCGCTGGCGCTCAATCGCACCGCAGCGATCGGCCGAACCGCTGTCGGCTCTGCTCGCGGATTAACGCGGCGGTACCAGCGGATCGTATAGATGGGGTTCGACGAAAATACGGTCATGCCCTATTCCCCGGCGAAGCCAGGCCGTGAAGGGCCCCTGGTCGGTAAGTCCCCCGCATCCATGGGGCGAAATTCCGGCGCAAGCAGTTCCGCATCGCGGCTGCCGACCCGAAAGACGATCAGCGTGCCGGCATTGCCGATAACTGCGGATCGCACGGCATTTGATAGTTGATCCGCAAATTGATTTGCGAGTGCGAAGTGAAGAGGAATTTTCTCGCTTCCGAAAGCAAAGAGGCGAATGCGTCCGAGCTGAACGTCTGGAATTCATCGACATGAGCGAAAAAGCACGCGGTCTTGGGGTGGAAGCGTGCCCCGCTCCATTGCGATAAGCTGGAGGTGCGAGACAAGCAGCGAGCCCAAAAGGTTCGTCGCCTGTTCCCCTATCGTCCCTTTCGCGAGGTTGGCGATCAAATCCGGCGATTGTTCATCGTGAACCCGAGATCGAACCGCGGCGCGACTTGGCCGAGGATGAGCCGCAGATGCGGCGAGGCGGCAATCTGGCCGACCTTGTTCAATATCGGCGCGATTGCTTCGGAGCGAAGCGACTTCGTGTAGCTGGGAAATCCTCCAGCCAAAAGCGCCGCGTTTCGGATCGGTTACGGCCAAGGACGCGGTCGCGAAAGCGATCGTCGGTATACAAACGCGCAAGGTCGATCAAGGTGGCGTGCTCGCGCGAGATGAGTGCGGCAACGCCATGATACAGGAAGTGTTCGAGGCGCGGTCCCCAGCTGTCGGACCAGAGATGTTTGAATGCCGCGACGATGCCCGAGGCAGCGAGTGCCTGGCGCTCGGGAGCGATCCTGGTCGCCGGATTGAACCCGACCGGGTATTCCGTTTCGCCAGCATCGAGGTAGCAAACCTCATTGATGCGCGATCGCGGGATGGCGTCGAGTATATCCTCAGCGAGATCGCCGTGCGGATCGATGACGAAACGCCCTCGCCGGCGAAGATGTCGCCCATGGCGAGATTGAAGAGGAGCGTGCTTTTCCCCGAGCCCGACTTGCCGACAATCCAAACATGGCGCTCGCGCTCCTCGCGCGATAATACGACGCCCCCGCCGTGCGCGGTGGTCGCAATAGGTAAAGGCTTTGGCTCCATAACGTCGCGCCAGCCTCCGGTGAAAACGCGAGCTGCCAAGCAGCCGCATTTGCCGTCGTGCGCTCTTCCCTACTCGTGGAGGTCGGGATAGCGCGGCACGCCGAGCGACCTATGGTGAGGTGTAGTCGGCGAACTACAAGAGACCGGCGCCACGCCGTGAGACGTGGCCTTCCATTTTACCGTTCCCGCAGCGAACAGCTCGCAGCATTGGGGATGGAATTGTGGAAAGGCGAGGCCCGTTTCCCCCCGCCCATTCCCTTGGAGAGACATGGGCTGAATTCCTCCGGAGCCGACGCATTCATGCGTGCGCGCCGCCAGCGCCGCTCAAGGTCGTCGCATTGGACGCCCGCAGGGACGCCTTGAACGGCGCTGATCCGGCGCGCGACACTTGCGTGTCTTCGGCTCGGGCGTGCAGTCCGCCGGGGAGCCGGCCCATAGATGCAGTCGCCTGAGGCGACTTCCATAGCCCCTGTCCCCGCCCCCGCTTTGTCGGAGGGAACGCGCCGAGGCGTATCGTGACGCGTGTTCGATAGCCCGCAGCTTGCGAGGACTATTGGACGCGTGTTCGATACCGCCGAGGGCACCCGCCCCCAGCGGGGCGCGCGACCGTCCGGCGAGCCGGCCGACCCCGCGCCGCCAGTCGAGCCCCGCGCCCCTAGGGACGCGGGCGAGACCTGCGCCCGGCCCGGGGCTGACAGTGCGCGTCAAGGCGAGCCTGCCAGTCGAAGCGACCGCGAAGGAGCCGCCGCTTTGCCATTCGCACAGCAATGCAAATAGCTGTGTGGGCAAAATGGCGGCGCGGGGTCGGGCGGCAAGCCCGACAAAGCGGGGGCGGATTGTGAGGAACGACAAGCACTTGTCGCTTCCTCTGGGTACAAGTCAGGCGTACCCCTTTGTACCCCTCGATCGGCTTTCAGTGAGGACTATCGGACGGCTCGCTGTTCGATAGCCCGGAGCTCGATCGGCCTTGTTGAATGACGACCTTTAGGTCGCCCTTTTAGGCGCATTTTGATTGCTGTTTTCCTTTTGAAAAAGCATTCCCTACTGGGTATTTTTTATATGAGTATTCTTAGATGGGTATTCTTCTATTGAGTGAGCGGCAATTTTGCCGCTCTGGAACGGCAGTTTGGTTGCCGTTCCAGAACGGCAAAATTTGCCGGTCAGGACCGGCCAACTCGTCGGTGGTTTCTTCTGATCGTGAGGTGTAGACGGTAAAGGTTGGTTTTTCCGAGGCCCCTTTGTTTGATCTCGAGCAGCTCTCCTTTTTCAAGTTCTTTAAGGTAGCGTCGGACGCTGCGCTCGGCTGCTCCCATGTCCTGCGCGAGCGTGGTCTGGCCAGGAAAACAAGCGTCGTTGTTCCACGCATATTTGAGAAGCATGGCGTAAGCGAGCTTGGCGCCCACGGAGATATCACTTTTGGTGAGGATGAAATTCGGAACTTGAGTGAAGCCGTGACGCGTCGCAAGATCGGCGCCGACGATTTCGATGTTGCGCTCTCTGAAGATGTCGCCGATGTGTCGCTCGGACTGATATTCCATACGGTCATTATACGGGCCGCGCAATGCGCTATCCCCTGCTTATCCCCGTTTCGTGCATTGATTGGACTAACGAAGCCAAGCCGATTTAATTTTTGAACGGGGCTCGGCCGGTTGGGATCTCGGCGTGCCTGTTATGGGCGGCTCAACGAGCTCCGGCCGCCATCCGGCCGCCTTCGCCTCATCCTCGGTACAGAACCATCGTGTGCCTTGTTTAGTCGTGTTGATCCGAGAGTAATCGAGTTGGCCAGGTTGGAAATAAATCCGCTCGCCACTTCGGTTCAGATTGCCTTTGATGATGCAATTCGGGGAAGGAGCTTGCGCCGGCAGTTCGGGGCGAGCGACTCGGATTGAGCGTCTATCGGGACGGCCGTCGCGCCAAGGATGACAGTCTGGCGGTTGCGATGGCGCCAATCCCACGGTGCGATGAATGCGCCGCTCCAAATACCGCGTCGGGCCGCGCGAGCAGATTCCTCGTCAGCTATATAAGTTTTGGAGTACCGGACAAACGCCAAGGCCCATCCTTCATGCACCATCCAGGCGTTCAAATCCTCTCCGGCCAAAGTACACATTGCGAGCGTGCGGCCATACGCATCCAAACCGCTAGGTGTGCATTCGATGGAGTGGTCTCGAATATGAGCGGACAGGCGGTCACGCGCCTCGATGCCGCACGTCCAGTGGTTCCGGTTGGCATCAAGACACACCTGATCCGATTCCGGCGCATCGATGCTTTCGAGCCTGATTTTCGTGGCTCCTATAACAATTGTGTCACCGTCCACAATGCGCGGTATGCCAGAAATGATGTCGGCAGCCTGCGCTTCGAACGCAAACATTGACGCAAGAACCAATGGCAAAACGGCGGCGATCGTCATTAGCAACGAGCCCAATCAGTTGTATTGATGCCAACTTGGACATTATTAACGGTTACATGTTCACTGGTTTTTGAAGCCACGCAAGTAGACAAACGCAAGCTTGCATCAGCAGCGGCGATTGTGGGGCGAAGTATCGCCTCGGATACAAATCTAGTGTCCGCGATTGGTGTGATGCATTTTTTGAGCAAATCCAACGCCACGTCTTTGCTCAGTGTCGAGTCGTATTGATATTCACTCGCAAAACGGAGCCAGCCGTATCTGCAATATTTCGTGCCGGATTTATATTTGAAGCCGACCGGTACGGAAGGTGTATCCAATTGCATTGTGGCCGTTCTCTTGCCGGGCCAGCAACCCGCGGCGAGAATTATCGATAGCGATATAACGGCCGATCTGACGCTATTTATTGGGCTCATGACCCGTTTGCCGCCGGATAGTTTACTATTCATTTACCATCGGCTGCACATGCTCCGGAATCGTCGATGGAGCCCCCAGTGCAAACCAACGTCGTGCTCTTGCAAACTCGGAGGCCATTAGAAGAGCGCCCCGAAGATTGTCCTGCGCAGTTTTACAAGTTTACCGGCAATCCCGAAATTGCGCTCAAGAGTGAAAGGTTCATGGCAAAAGCAGCGGCGTTTCAAGAGATACGCGACTGTTTGATAGCCGTTGATCACAACGAGCTTTCACCACACGAGGCTGAACGCTTAATCAGTTATCTGGTCCAAAGGTACTTAGCCCCCATTAGTCTGGATGGTATTCCTGCAGCGCGCGGCGAACTATCTTAAAGCTCGCGTCGCGTAATTCGGAGATTATGAGTTTGTCCTGCTCCATCTGCTCAACACGTTCTGTTTCGTACTCTTTGATGCGAGCGTCGCCACGTTCTTTGGTCATTTCGCCTGAAGCAACCTTCGTCTCGATTTTGCGGATCCTCTCTTGGAAAAAATCCTCATAGTAATCGCGTCTTTCGTCCAGCTTGGCCCAATAATATTTCGTCTCCTGAGCAGTTCTTTCATCGACGCGCTTGGTGACGTTGGATATTCGCTCTTGAAAATGGTCCGTAAGTTGTATGTTTTGTTCACGCGCTATCAAGTTTGCATAGGTTCGTACGACGCTGTGCTGTGCTGCCGTGACCTCTTTTCGCATTTCGACTATGGCGACGGCCATGTGCTTGCCGCTCTTCACGTGTGTGCTCCAGCGTGCAAAAAGATTCAGCTTGCTGGTCATCGCGCCAATGGAGTCTTCCAAATGTTGCGCATGCGACATGCGCTGATCAATAGGAAGCTCTGGTCCCTTTCGAATCATGTCCTGAGCCATGGGTCACTCCATCCGTTGGCTTTCATGTAGGGCTGCTACATTACTTCGACGAGATCGGACAATGCTTTTTTTGTCCAATTCCTCATCATTGGCGGCGTAGTACTTGTTTCTTAGGTGTTCTTGTCGCATTCGTAGTTCTTCCTCGAAATGCTCATACGCACCCGATCGCTTGACGGCATCCAATCTGGCAGCATAGAGGGTCGTCGGCGACATTAGCCATTTCTGCAAAACTGGAGTCATTTCGAGCAACATGATAAGCATTTTTATCATGTACATCTCGAACGTGCTCCCGTAGTCCTTATAGAGCGTGCGCAGCGCCCGAAACTGACTAGCCACGCCGAATGATATAGGAATAAAATTCGGTTTGCCTTTTAGGTCAGCAGTAAACTGCTCTATGGCAGGCTGCCGTCCGTTTTCGAGCTCGTTAAGCCGTACTTGCGCTTGTGACAAGGAGCCGGCAAGGTCATTTGCGTGAGCGTGCAATCCGTTTTTTTGCTCATCTGATTTCTTCTTGGCCTCCTGGTACTCCGAATCCTGATTGGAAACGGTGCGCTTCTTCTCGGCCTCTAGCGCGGCAATGTTGCTGCGATAGCCGGTTATTGCAGATTCGCTTAGCGACTTTCGATCAAGAGCCGTTTGATACCAAGGGCCAACACCTTGGCGTCCGGTATTCCACGGATTTATGGTGGTTCCATGAAATTCCGCGACCATGTCCTCTTCGTACTGTCTTATTTTGGCTTGTTCCTCTGTGACCTTCTTTCTTAAGTCAGCTATTTGGGCGTCAATTTGAGACACAGCCTTGTCGGAAGGAAGCGGAGGTGGAAGCAGTTCCAACTTGTTAAGTTCAGATTCTGTAGTGGCCTTTAATGCGAGAAATCGATTTCTTTCACTTCTCGCTTTATCGATTTCTTGATCCAGTAAGGCGGTCCGCGTGTTGATCTCGTCATAAACGTTCTTGTTTTCCTCGTAGTGAAGTCTCTGAATATTTGTTTTGATCTCCTCCTTGTAAATCACGAGCTCCAGAAACGAAGCAATGGTCAAACCGATCGCCGCCGAGAGCAGAACGCGAAACGAAATAAGCAGACAGCGCTTTAGAAACTGCAAAATCCTCCAATCAGAGTGCAGCGCCTTCTCGACTAACCTTTCCTCTAGAGGGGCTTTCTCCCATGCAGCTTGTGCAAGCTCCCTTTTCTGTGTGCCTGCTTGCCAATCCCAGTCGGATTGAATGAATAGCCTATCGATGAGGAACACCAGCGATGCAATCAGGAAGGCAAAGCCCGGCGCGAGAATGAGACCAACGGAATTCTTCGAAAGATCGGGAAATGCGACCAGGAGCGAGACGGTCGTAATGAGGAAAACAAATGCAAAGGCGCCAATGAGCGATAAGCCCAGATGCTGCACGAATATTTGATCGCCTCGGGGGCACTGGGTCAGAATGTCAGCATCTGCGCCGGCGATCCACCAAAGGATCGGCGCACGAACGCTTTTAGGCGCGCTTGAAGTAGGCACTCCCCACACTCCCCTATGTAAAAGTTATCGAGAATATGTCGCCACGTCACGCAAAATTTGCAGCGTGCGACCTTTGCAACCCAAGCCCCCTAAGTATCGGGCTGAGCTAAATAAATCGCCATGCCGCAGCATCGGCGCGCCTCGTCCGAGTTACGGGATTTCGATGCGGCCCGGCCTGCCTCACAGCGTTTCAAGATGCGTCGAGCTGGGGCGTTCGAGCAGTGGACTTAGTATTTTCTGTAAGCCGGCGATGAGGTGATTAGTTTCCCTGTCGCGCTCCAACAGAGCTTCAATGGTTTTGTCCTTTGCCCCTATTTGTCCGCGGAGAAAATCGTTCTCGTTTTCGAGCCGTTCGGCATAGGCTGTCGCGACTGGTCGCGATAGGTCGGCGCTTGTCGATGGTTTCTGCCTTTGCTCGCTCTGGCTTTGTTCTGACACGACAGTTGTCGCGACAAGTCGCGACGGGTCGCGGCTTGCCGCGGCAGGTCGCACTTCTTCAATATAAGCGATGTGCTTGTCTATGGATTCGGGCGAAATCAGATATTTCTCGCCGAACGAAGTCTCGATCAGGCGGCACTCAAGGTGACCTTTGGCGCAATAGCGCTGGATGCTCCGTGGCGTCCGGGGAAGTCCAGCACGGGCGTAGCGTTCTAACGCCTCGTCGATTGTGACGGTGAATTCGTTGTCGGGACGTGTCGCGACTGGTCGCGACTGGTCGTCAGGCATAGGGTCAATGATAACCGGCCTCGTTCCACGCCTCGGCGGTTATCCCCAGGGAGCCAAAGAGGAAAGCTCATTACTCGATCGCAACGGTTCGAACGGTTCGCCGGATGCGATCCCGAATTCGGTTTAAGAGAACGTCGTCCGAAGTGGCCCAGTGGAGCATGTTTTTCGGGACCGTAACGAACGCATGCTGCACGAGATCGGTAGCGCTAACGCGTATCCGGGACTTAATTGTGACAGGGGATATCGCCTTGGACCCCGTGTCGTCCAATTCGAAAACAAACACCCAAGCGTTAGTCCCGTGATAGTCGACATTGTCCGTGCCGGCGATCCTGAATTCGGAGCCGCTGACGTGTTCGATTGTGGGCCGGCCAAGGAATGGCTGCCAGCTCTCCCACACCGCTTCGGGTAGGGCGAGAATGGTTCCCGCCGCCGCCCCCTCCTTGCTGAGTTCAAACTTCAAAAGGGTCTGATAGAAGGTTCGCTTAAAGACATTCGCGATGTTGGGGCCTTCGATATCTTTTGCAGCCCACGATTGGTTCTGCGCCAGGGCTTTTGGGAAATCCTTGCCGTGCAAACGATAGCCATCGCGAAGGTTGCTGACCGCCGCCTTATAGCTGCCGTGGAAGTCCATGGTTTGAATTTCGATGAAGCCATATCGGCCGACCTTGAGAGTACCGGCGGGCTGACGGGAGATTTCGACCACAGTGATGTCGAATGCGACTTCCGGAGACGACGGAGTCGCGCTGATGGAAATTTCTCCGCCTAGCTTATCCTGGAAAAAGACAAATGCGCGTTCGTGCTCATCAAGTGTTTTTTCGAGAATCGCGATTCCGTTTGCGTCACCCAGGATTGAAATGGGGACCGGTGGAGACAAGAGGGGAGCGTCGAATATCGTGGCGCAACCGGTTTGGACGATGTCACTGTCGATCACCCGATAGGGACAGACGAGCCAATCTTTCCTGCCCTCAGCGCCCAACGAATTGATGGTGCACACGCCGAATGCGTTTTCGCTTTTGATGCATTGTGTTTTAGCGCGCTTAGTCGCGCTCAAGAACGGGCACAGGCCCCAATTTGGGCCAGAGATCGCTTTCGAATCGAGTTTAACTTCGGGATATATCCTTTGACCGAACCATTCGCTGATAAAATTGCCCCTAGGCGCTGCGGGCTGTTTCATTTTTCATTCGTCTTAGCGCTGATGCAGCAAATTTCGGTTGCAAGTCAAAGCCGATCGCGTGGCGCCCGGTTTCGATGGCAACTTCAAGGG
Organism: uncultured Alphaproteobacteria bacterium; assembly: GCA_963729335.1. Lineage (GTDB taxonomy): Bacteria > Pseudomonadota > Alphaproteobacteria > Rhizobiales > Xanthobacteraceae > BOG-931. The sequence goes on along the minus strand of CAVSNN010000006.1, from coordinate 122,982 downwards.
CGCGGCCCGTACCACAAAACGGATCGAGTACGACACCGCCGACCGGGCTGCTTGACGTTATGCGAGGTTTAATCAGAGGACGCGGAAAAGTCGCCGTGTGCCCGTCGTTGCCGGGCTCGACCATAACAGACACGACATCTGACTGCCGGTTTTCGGTGGCTTCGGTATCGTAATAATATTTCGGGCGGCCGATCTTGGGCTTCTTCACGAAATGAAAGAAGTGTTCATGTGATAGGTTGAGGCGATCAGCTTCGCGCAATGGCAGTGCGTTTGGTTTGTGCCAAATTACATCATTGCGAAGAATCGAACCGCAATCCTGCATTGCTATCGCAAACCGAGCGGGGATGAGGAGCAATTGCTTTTCCGCCCGGAACCCTCCCATAGGCGTCTTGCGCCGTTTACGGGTGGGGTCGCCCAGGCCCTGCCTGCCTCCATTGCGAATGCTGCTCCAACGGGCAAAGTACGTGTCGCCAATATTGATCCATACACTGCCGGTGGGCTTGAGACAGTTAAAAGCGCGATCGAAGATTTCCACGAGGTGGGTGATGTACCACTCGGGGTAGGGCTCTAAGCCCAGGATTCCACCCTGTGAGCGATACCAAGAGTACCCAGGGCTTTGCGGCCCGATCTTCCGCACCTGCGGGATGTTATTAAATCGACCCCAATTGTGCTTGAGTTCGTAGTCGCGGTGCCCCCAGTACGGCGGGCTGGTAATAATCAGGTCAACGGAAGACGGCGGTACGTCTTCGAATAGGTCGTAGGCGTCCCCCGCAAACGTAGTGTTTAGGAGACGTTGTACTGGGAGCTTGCGATTGGTGATCTGGAGCATTGTGTTGGGCGCGACTCGGGAAGTGTCAGGAGCAAGCTAGCGGAAAGGTACCGCGGGGGAATTGCGGAAGCGGTTTTTCTGTGGAATTGGGTAGACCGGCGTATGGCGAGCGCCAGAGGGCAAAATAGGCGAGCCATTCGCCAACCCCGAGACCGGTTCAACAGGGCAGCCGCAGGAGCGGCAGCATAGCGCCGCCGAGAGGCGGGCCGCGGGACCGACTGCCCCCGGCGAGGGGTTCAATTAGCCGCAAGCTCTTTCGGCCGGGAGTTTCTCGCTAGTCGTGGTACGTGGTGACCGCCATGGCGCTATTATTTCTCGCCAAATCGGCCCGACTGCGCCCTGCCTGCGTTAATCGAAATAGAATTCGACCGTCGGGAAGCTCATGGAGCGAGCCTAGCGGCCGACTCCGGACAGAAGCGCGGGCCAGGCAGATGCAAGCTGCATCGCGGTAGAGTGCTCCGCGGCAACGATCGTCACCCAACGGGCGGAGACGCCAGTGGCGGCTTCGGTCGCTGGCATGCCTGCGACTAGAGCGTGACCGACCGACGGGAGGTGCCGCCAATCAGCATGTCTCCTTTTACCCCAAAGCAGTCGTACGGCGGAAAGGACCGGACAGCCGAGAAGAGCCAACAGGCGACATACTCGGACCTTCACCCCTAATTTCTGCACGGGCCAAGCATTTGAAATCGCTCGACCAAGATTCTGGTGCAAAATTCTTGAATTTTGCATATTAGCACAAAACGAACATGGCGCGAAAGAGGCCCCGCTTGCGGCGCGGCCACTCCCTCGATCAATACTCGCTTGCCAGCATGATGGTTAAAACCCTGACGGTCTGCTTAGGATCGGGAATGATACCAGTAGAAGGATATTCAATGCTTTTAATTCTCACCTTCGCCGCCGCCACGCTGTCGCTGCTGGCGTTTCTCGCCGTGCTCCGGCTTCCGAAGGCCATGAGGGACATGGTCCAACAGGTGCATGCCGAACGGACGGCTGAGCGCCAGCAGGCTGTCACAGTTGAGTGCATCTGCCGTGATTATCGTGCGTACGAGAACGTAACGTCACTCATAACTACTCCGATGGAAGTCGGGACGGCGAAAGATCAAACATTGGCTTCTATCCGATATTTGGCCAGCGGTACCCACCTAGATTACTATTACACAAACATCAGGCGTGCCTTAAGTTTTGCTGCAACGGCTGAATACGCGCTGCGCGAAAAGCGCCCAGATGAATTCGGCGGTTACCATGAAAAAGCGGTGGCCGACTGGCACGCATTCCTCAAATACGCACGGTATGCCGGTGATTATCATGCCAGTGAGCAGGTCAAACGCCTTGCCAGAATGGCGGCGGACCTTTGGAAAGAAATAGGCATTGGTTTAGGCCTCGGCCTGGACGAAGTCGCCAGCAGAATAGAAGCAGACGGCCGCTCAGTGCAAAGTCTTGAGTCTGTCCGCGAGAGGGAACAAGCCACCGACTGGATGAAACGCCACATCGGAAAGATGTGAGTTGCTCGGCCGACCTTCGCGTTTGAATCGACGGGCAAAATTAAGAGAAACTCCCAAGGCCAAGGGGCTTGAATGTTCTGGGACACGTTGGAATCGAGCGAAGCCGAATTTGCACAACAGCTAGTGGGGGAGCTGAAGGATGTGCCGTGGGCCGGGCCGATTATCGATCGCATCAACAAGAATAGCGGCCTCAATCGCGAAAACCTCGATAACCTTTTGCAATTGAAAGACTACCTATTCGAGCTGCGGTTCGCGCACGCGCTGTACCGGGCTGGCGTTATTCCGAAGCATGAAGTTCCAGGTGAAGCGAAATCCATGATCGATTTTGGATTTGAGTCGAAAGGCCAGCAATGGGCTGTGGAGATGATGCGGCTCGGAGAAACCGAGGCAGTGAAAGAGGCCACAGTCTCCCGGCCTGTCGAGGACGGCATCCAATTGACCAGCCGATACCTCTCAACAGACGCCATCACAGACGAGACATTCAAGGCGATACGGCGGATTTGCCAGAAGTGCGAGCGTAACGGGCGACCGCATAAATTTCCGGAGCCGGGAGACGCTCTCCAAGTGCTCCTCGTGGATTTTCGCACGTTTATGAACGGTGGCGATGGCAATGATATGCTTCACGTCGCATTGGGCGCGGATTACGTTAAGCCACCATTCAGATGCTATTGGGAAGGGCTTCCGATCACTGGCGTTTTCGACGAACATACGAGCCGTAAGGGCGCGGCCGAGATGCGCCAACGCGTCCACTTTCTGGGCTTTGTGCGGGAACGCGCTTACAAGCCCGGTGAATTCGCCGCGGCGACCTACTTTGTCGCAAACCCACATCTTTTTGCGGATTCCGCAGCCGTCAGGGCCGCCGCCGCGACTTGGCCGTTGCAGCCGGTCAAGCCCCCAAAGAGCGCTGACTGACGGGACGCATAGCTGGGCCTTCCCCGGCGGGTCAGTGGAGATCATGCCTGTGCTGCCCATAGCCGGTGCGCAATTCTTGATTTTTGCACCTAACCAATGCGGTGCTGAGTCCGGTGAAAAGAGGACTTGACCTCACGGATCGGATTTCAGAAGGGATCGTCGCCGAACGGCCGAGATGCCGATCCCGGGTGCGGGATTCCACAGCGGCTCGGTGAGCGGAAGCGAGTAGAGCCCGACCCGGAGGGGGCGCCCAAAATGGTGTTGACGGTCGACGTATCGTCGCCGCTAGATAGGCTTATTGACCACCCTGCTCAGAGGATGATGGTCGATCATCCAGCGGGCGAATTCTGCGCGGACGTTCTGCTCATTGCTGAAGATGTGAGCGGTTCTTGGTGACATCATCGGTCCCATGCGAGAGGCGGGGACGTTGAATTTAACTCGTTCGTGTCTGAATGCATAACCGGACGCATCAACGGCCGCTAGCGTAAGGCCAATGTTTGTGTCTTTCACACGCGAATATATTTCTCGCTGCACGCCTACATCCGTTCGCTCACCGAGAAATACCCCCTTTATGCATTCCATGGGTATTCTGCGAATATATATCTGAAAACCTCTTCGATCGCACTGGTCGGTTTTTTCGCAGTCCGCGAGAGTGCGGATGACCCGAACCTCTTGTTCATGTGCTGCCTGATCTGACTTTACACAAAGCTCGGAAACGGGAATTGGCTCTCCTGCCAAATAATCGCTCAAGTCTCTCTTTGGTCGAATTGGCCGATATTCGATGTCGATTTGGCCAGCAAAAAACTCGTGCGAGCCGTCGAATTCTATAACAGCGCCCGTATATTGATCGGCATAGTGCGACCACATTAGCAGCGACTGATTCGTTCGTGAGAGAGAAAGAATGCCTATAAGCTCACTTAGCTGCCGGACAATATCCCGCGACGTCGCATCGCTCGAACAGTAATTTTGCGGTATATGGTCTACTTCTCCGACGGGCGGAGACCGCCGTTGCGCCAAGATATCAAATGAGACGTTGATCGGTCTTTCCTGTTCATTTGATGCGAGAACAATCTCCGGCAACAATTCGAACGGATCATTGAAGGCGCTCGGCTGGGTGAACCGGATGCTGCCGTCCAAGATTCTTCGCAGCCCGGCGACGTCTACATATTTGTAGAGCGGGACGCTGGCGGACTCATTTGCTTGGCCTCCGACCGGTTCCACTCGTTTCGCGCCCATGTTCTCATACGTCCTACTTGGTGACTCTGTTGATTCCAGGCGAGCGGCTATAATTCACAGAATTAAGGCGCTGATGTGAGGCCAAAACAAAGGGCTGGCGCATTATAGCAAGCGCCGATCCGGCAACTCAGCGGGCGCGATCTTGCGGCGGGGCGAGCGTAGCGAGCAGAACTCGGCCCGCCGGGCGCCCACAGAAGCTTATTATGCTTTGGAGTTCTGGGCTTTTACGCCGTTTGAAATCCACTGTAAGCAGCCGAGTATTGCATTGAAGGTCGAGTGGAGATGACCCATGGCCATTTCCTCGTCGTCGCCCCAGCTCCAGAAGCGCAGCGAGACAGCACGGCCGGGCTTATTTATCGCGGTAAAAAAATGATGCCAATCTCCGACCATCACGACCGCTGGAAATAAGGAAACGTTATTGCGCAGTCCGTCATGAATGGATTTTATCAAACCATCCACAGTCGGCTCCGAAACATTCCATGCGAGATCGCGAAAGAGTAAAGTGAGCCGGCCGTGCACAACTATGGGATCGTTAGCAAACAAGTGTCTGAGGAATTCCGGTGTTTCGCTGTCAGGTCTGGGAGGACGTAACCCGCAATCATTGGTCTCAAAGATTGAGTCGCTCCCGTTTAGCCATCTCAGCAAATCGTAAAAGCCGAGAATCGCAGGATAGTGCGACCAGGGCTTGAAGTCCTCCAAGACCAAAGGAATCTGCTCGGGAGATGTTTTAAAGTCCCAAAATCTCCCGTCAGGGACCGCTTCCGAAACGGTCCACGGATGTTCGCGAGGCGGAGGTGTGTCCGTTTCGTATTCGACGTACATGGCTCTACCGATATTAAACGGGCGGATCTGCAGGCAGTACTATTTTGGGTAAGGGCACTAGAACTTTGAGGGAACAGAGTCCCCGGATTTTCCCCGTAATGGGGCGGGGACTTCGCGTTTCGTTCTGCCGATTGTTGCCGAATGGCAGTTCGCCGCTCGCCGCAAAAGCCTCTGAGCGATAAAGAATTTCTGGAGCGGGCGAAGGGATTCGAACCCTCGACCCCAACCTTGGCAAGGTTGTGCTCTACCCCTGAGCTACACCCGCATCCGAGAAGGGTATGACGGCCGGGCGCACCGCGCCGGACCGCGGCCAAGCTATGCCAAAGAGCTTGCCGCTTTGCAACCGCCGAGGCGAAGCCTAGAAATCGCCAATGCCTGCGTCGCCTGACGAGCTTTTTGCCTATTTGGACAATCTCGGGATCGCGCACAAGACCGTCACCCATCCAGCGGTCTTTACCGTTGGGGAAGCGCGCGGGTTGCGCGGCGCGGTTCCCGGCGGCCATACCAAAAATCTGTTCCTGCGCGACAAGAAGGGCGTGCCGTATCTCGTGGTGGCGAGCGAGGACGCGGCGATCGAGCTGCGCTCGCTGCATCGGCTCCTTGGCGCCACGGGACGGTTCTCGTTCGGCTCCGCCGAACTGATGCGCGAACTCCTTGGCGTCGAGCCCGGTTCGGTGACCCCGTTCGCCGTGATCAACGACACCGCCTGCCGCGTTACCGTCGTGCTCGATGCCGCCATGATGGCGTACCCCGCGCTCAACTTTCACCCCCTGGTCAATACCGGCACGACGACGATTTCCCGCGAAGGGCTCCTGAAATTCCTCGAAGCCACCGGGCACCTGCCGCGGATCGCGCCGGTGGCGGCCGCCGTCACTTAAGGATTTGGCCTGAAAAAGCCTGATTGCATTCGCCGGCTTTCTTCCCATTTAATCGAGGAATCAGGGCAGATACCGGTCCCGGCGAAAAGGGGCCGGATGTCTGGCGAGGAAGATTCGGGCAAGGAAGATTTGGGCAAGGACCATGTTGCAGCAAGCCGGAACCGCGACAGCGGACACCTCGGTCAAGGACACGACGACGCAAACCTTCGTCAAGGACGTCATCGAGGAATCCAAGCGCCAGCCGGTGCTGGTCGATTTCTGGGCGCCGTGGTGCGGGCCGTGCAAGCAGCTCACCCCGGTGCTGGAAAAGGCCGTGAAAGCGGCCAAGGGCAAGGTCAAGCTCGTCAAGATGAATATCGACGAGCACCCCGCGATTCCCGGCCAGATGGGCATCCAGTCGATCCCTGCGGTGATCGCCTTCGTCAACGGCCAGCCGGCCGACGGCTTCATGGGGGCGCTGCCGGAGAGCCAGGTGGTCGCCTTCCTGGAACGGCTGACCAAGGACCGGATCGGCGGCGAAGCCAAGGATCTGCTGAAAGCGGCCGACGCCGCGCTGGCCGACGGCGATGCCGCCGGCGCGGCTGAAATTTATGCGCAGCTCCTGGCCGAGGACAGCGCCAACGTGCCGGCGCTCGCCGGCCTGGTGCGCTGCTACGTGCAAACCGGCGCGCTCGATCAGGCGCGGCAGACGCTCGCCATGGTGCCGGAAGCCGAGCACAACGACGCCGCGGTCGCCGCGGCGCGCGCCGCGCTCGATCTCGCCGAGCAAGCCAAGACCATCGGCCCCGTTGCCGAGCTCGAGCACAAGGTCGCCGCCAATCCGCTCGATCATCAGGCGCGCTTCGATCTCGCGCTGGCGCTCAATGCCAAGGGGCGGCGGCGGGATGCGCTGGAGCAGTTGATCGCCATCGTCAGGCGCGACCGCAAATGGAACGACGACGGCGCGCGCAAGCAGCTCGTTCAGTTCTTCGACGCCTGGGGTCCGACGGACGAAGCCACCGTCGAGGGCCGCAGGCAGCTGTCGTCGATTTTATTTGCATAGAGCATGATAAGATGAATTGAAATTCGGTGCCGTCGCGGAGTGGAGTGCGGCATGCCGATGAACACGATCTACAAGGGGCCGGACGACCTGCCGGACGTCATTGCGGTATTTCCGCTGCCAGGAGCCTTGCTGCTGCCGCGCGGGCAAATGCCGCTCAACATATTCGAGCCGCGCTATCTGGCGATGATCGACGACGCCTTGCGCTCGACCCACCGGCTCATCGGCATGATCCAGCCCGATCCCGCGCATCCGGGCGCCGATCAGAGCAAGCCGCGGCTATTCCGCGTCGGCTGCGTCGGGCGCATGACGCAATTCGCCGAGAGCGGCGACGGGCGCTATCTCATCCAGCTCACCGGCATCGCCCGCTTCCGCGTCGAAGCGGAGCTTGCGGTCGGCACGCCATACCGGCAATGCCGCGTGACCTATCGACCGTTCATCGACGACTTCACCGCGCGCAAGGGCGAGGACGATGTCGATCGCAAGGCGCTGTTGCGCGCGCTGACCGCGTTTCTCAAGGCCAACAACCTCAAGGCCGATTGGGAAGGCATCGAGAACGCTCCCAACGAGGCCTTGGTGAATGCGCTGGCGATGATGTCGCCCTATGACGCCGCCGAAAAACAGGCCATGCTGGAAGCCCCGGATCTGAAAACCCGCGCCGAAATTCTGGTCGCGGTGACCGAAATCGAGCTTGCCAAAAGCAAGACGCCAGGCGAAACACCGTTGCAATAATGCGTCATTGCGAGGAGCAACGCGACGACCCGCCTTCGCTCGCTTCGCGAGCTACTGCGGGTTTGAGTCCACCGAAGCGCGGAGCGCGTAGGTGGAAGCAATTCAGGCGGCGGCAATTCTGGATTGCTTCGCTTCGCTCGCAATGACGAAAGTGGTAGAATTCGCCAGCTAAGCCGAGATCATGCAATGTCCACGCCCACATCCGACCGTCCTGCCGACAGCGTCGACCCGAAATTGCTGGAAATCCTGGTCTGTCCGCTGACCAAATGCCCGCTCGAATACGACGCCGAGAAGCAGGAATTGATCTCGCGCGCCGCCAAGCTCGCTTACCCGATTCGCGACGGCATCCCGATCATGCTGCCCGAGGAAGCGCGCCGCATCGATTGAGTGCTCCCTCTCCCCGCACGCGGGGAGAGGGTTGGGGTGAGGGGGCCTCTCCGCTGGGCTCAAAAATCGAGGGCGTTGTCTGGGACGCAGCAAAAATCTTGGTGCGCTCAGAATCGCGGAGAGGCCCCCTCACCCTCGCTTCGCTCGACCTCTCCCCGCACGCGGGGAGAGGTGCTAAAACGTCCCCCGTTGCTGGAGAGTATAATCGTGATCAAAATCTGGGGCCGGAACACCTCGTCGAACGTGCAGAAGGTGATGTGGGCCGTCGCCGAGCTCGGCCTGCCGCACGAGCGCATCGATATCGGCGGTCCGTTCGGTAAAAATCGCGAAGCGGCGTATCTCGCGATGAATCCGAACGGGCTCGTGCCGACGCTCGAAGAGGAGGACGGCTTCCTTTTGTGGGAATCCAATACGATCGTGCGCTATCTCGCCGCCAAATATAAATCGACGGTTCTCGAACCGGCGGATTTGCGCACGCGCGCCTTGGCCAGCAAATGGATGGACTGGCAGCTTGCCGTCTTGGGGCCGGCCATTACGCCTGTGTTCTGGGGTCTGATCCGCACGGCGCCGGAAAAACGCGATCATGCAGCGATCGAAGAGGGGAAGAAAAAAACCACGGCGGCAGTGCAAATGATGGACGACCAGCTCGCCAAGACCGCCTATCTCGCCGGCGACGGCTTTTCCTATGGCGATATTCCGGTCGGCATCATGGCCTATCGCTTTCGCCAGCTGGTGCCGGACCGGCCGCCGCTGCCGAATTTCGAGCGCTGGTACGCGGCGATATCGGGACGCCAGGCGTTCAAGGACCAGATCGCCTCCGTGCCGCTGACGTAGATCACTCCGCGGCCGCGCGCGCGGCGCCCGAATGCGCCGAGACGATGTAATCCATCGCCGCCTGGACGCCGCCCTTCTTGTGCGGGATGCCGGCCAGCGACAGCGCCATTTCGGTTGCCGCCAGCGCGCCGACCTGCCAGCCGTCGTTGACGTCGCCCAGGTGTCCGATGCGGAAATACTTCTTGACGTAGGGACCGAAGCTCGCGCCGTAGGAGATGTTGAACGTATCGAGCGCCAGATTGCGGAACGCGTCGGCGTCGTGGCCGTCAGGTAGCAGCACCGCGGTGATAGTCGGCGAATAATATTTCGGGTCGCGGCACAGGATTTCGAGGCCCCAGCCGCGCACCGCGCGACGCGTCGCCTCGGCAAGCCGGGCGTGGCGCGCGAACACGTTGTCGAGGCCTTCCTCGTGCAGCATGTCGATCGACACCGCGAGGCCTTGCAGCATTTGCGTCGCCGGCGTGTACGGAAAAAAGCCGATCTTGTTCATGGTCAGCATGTCGTCCCACGCCCAGAACGATTTCGGCAGCTTCGAGGTTTTCGACGCATGGAGCGCCTTGTCGCTCAAGGCATTGAACGACATGCCTGGCGGCAGCATCAGGCCCTTCTGTGCGCCGCCGATGGTGACGTCGACGCCCCATTCGTCGTGCCGGTAGTCGGTCGAGGCGAGCGAGGAAATGGTGTCGACCAGGAGCAACGCCGGATGGCCGGCGGCGTCGATCGCCTTGCGGATCGGCTGGATCGGCGACAGGCATCCGGTCGCGGTCTCGTTGTGCAGCACGCACACCGCCTTGATCTCGTGCGCCTTGTCCTTGCGCAGATGCTCCTCGATCTTGGCGGCATCGGCGCCGGTGCGCCAATCGCCGGCAATAAATTCGGGCTTAAGCCCGAGCTTCTGCGCCATCACCTTCCACAGCGTGGCGAACTGGCCGGTCTCGACCATCAGCACGCGGTCGCCGGGCGAGAGCGTATTGACCAATGCGGCTTCCCAGGCGCCGGTGCCGGTCGCGGTGTAGATGATCACCGGGCTCGTGGTCTTGAAGATGGTCTTGATACCTTCGAGGCAGCGCTTGGCGAGCTTGGCGAATTCCGGCCCGCGATGGTCGATGATCGGGGTATCCATGGCGCGCAGCACGCGGTCGGGCAGCGGCGTCGGCCCCGGAATCTGCAGGAAGTGACGCCCGGCGGCGCGCGAAGCGTTCTGCGGCATTTTCGGCACTCCTTCGGACGCAACGATTTACCCCGGCGGCGCATGTCCGTGAGCGCACGCGGCTTGTGGCGTTGAATAGCGAATGCGACATTCGGGTCAAGTCCCCAATGCCTGTCATGCCCCGCGAAAGCGGGGCATCCAGTAAACGCACGCTCCATATAAGAATTTCGATTTCTGCGGTTACTGGATCATCCGCGTGCGCGGATGATGACAATTCGGGGAAATGGCGGAGGGAATAACGTGGCAGCGCGGCTCTTGCCGGGGCTTGAACGGCGGCTCAAGGCGGCAAAGGTGGGCGAGGTCCGCTTCGACGCGTTTACGCGTGGGCGGTATGCCACGGACGCATCGCATTATCAGATCGTGCCGCTCGGTGTCGTGATCCCGCGCACGATCGAAGAAGCCGAACGGGCGATCGCGATTTGCCGGGCCGAAGGCGTGGCGGTGACGCCGCGCGGCGGCGGCACATCGCAGGCCGGACAGACGGTCAACGAATCGCTGATCGTCGATTGCTCGCGGCATCTCGATGGCGTCATCGCGTTCGACGCCGCTAATCGCCGTTGCACGGTCGAGCCGGGCATCGTGCTCGACGAACTCAATCGCAAGCTCAAATCTTCCGGCTTGTGGTTTCCGGTCGATATATCGACGGCATCGCGCGCCACCATCGGCGGCATGGTCGGCAATAATTCCTGCGGCGCGCGCTCGCTGCGCTACGGCAATACGCGCGAGAATGTCCTTGCGATCGACGCCGTTTTGGCCGACGGCACGCACGCGCATTTCGGGCGAATCGGCGACGCCGGCGTCGACGTGCCGCAGCCGCTGGTGCGCGACCTGCTTGCCATTGCCGCGCGCGAGGCGGGCGAGATCGAGCGGCGGTTTCCGAAAGTGCAGCGCCGCGTCGGCGGCTATAATCTCGATGCGCTCGTTCCGGGAAGAAACGACATCAATCTCGCACATCTTCTGGTCGGCTCCGAGGGCACGCTCGCTTTCTCCACCAAGATCGAGCTGAAGCTTTCGCCGCTGCTTCCCCGCCGCGCGGTCGGCGCCTGCCATTTCGGCAGCTTCCACGAGGCGATGCTGGCGGCGCAGCACATCGTCACGCTCGGGCCGATCGCGGTGGAGCTGATCGACCGCACCATGCTCGGGCTTGCGCGCGACATCGCCATGTTCCGCCCGACGGTCGATGCCGTTCCTGCGCGGCGATCCCGAGGCAATCCTGTTTGTCGAGTTCGCCGAAGACGACTGGGACGAAAATCTGCGCCGGCTGAAGCGCCTCGGCGAACTGATCGGCGATCTCGGCCTGTCGTGGGACAAGGCCGGCGCCAAATGGGGCGGCGTGGTCGAGGTGCTCGATGCGAAATTGCAGGCCGGCATCACCGAAGTGCGCACCGCGGGGCTCAACATCATGATGTCGATGAAGGAAGCGGGCAAACCGGTGTCCTTCGTCGAGGATTGCGCGGTGCCGCTCGAACATCTCGCCGACTACACCGCGCGGCTCACCGAAATTTTCGAGAAAAACGGCACGCGCGGCACCTGGTATGCGCATGCCGCGGTCGGCTGCCTGCATGTGCGGCCGGTGCTCAATCTGCGGCTCGACAAGGACGTGCGCGCCATGCGCGCCATCGCCGAGGAAGCCTTCGCCATGGTGCGCGACTACAAAGGCTCGCATTCCGGCGAGCATGGCGACGGCATCGTGCGCTCGGAATTCCACGAAATGATGTTCGGCGCCGGAACTGGTGCGCGCCTTCGAGGAGGTCAAGGACCGCTTCGATCCGCAAGGCCTGTTCAATCCCGGCAAGATCGTGCGCGCGCCGAAATTCGACGACCGCAGCAATTTCCGCTACGGCCCCGATTATCGCGCCGGCGAAATCGCGACCGCGCTCGACTGGTCGGCCTATCCGGGCGCCGGCGGCGGTTTTCAGGGCGCGGTCGAAATGTGCAACAACAACGGCGCCTGCCGCGCGCTGCAAGGCGGCGTGATGTGCCCGAGCTACCGCGTCACGCGCGACGAGCGCGACGTGACCCGCGGCCGCGCCAATACGCTCCGCCTTGCCATCACCGGCCAGCTCGGACCGGACGCGTTCACCTCCGACGACATGGCGGAGACGTTGAAGCTCTGCGTCTCCTGCAAGGCCTGCCGGCGCGAATGCCCGACCGGCGTCGACATGGCGCGCATGAAGATCGAAGTATTGCGCGCACGGGCGGCAAAGCTCGGACTGTCGCTGCACGATCGCCTGGTCGGCTATCTGCCGCGCTACGCGCCTTATGCGGCGAAAGTGCCGTGGCTGATGAACCTGCGCGACCGATTGCCGGGTGCGGCGAAATTGTCGGAACGGCTCGCCAGTTTTTCCGCGCGGCGCAGCCTGCCGAAATGGCGAACGGATTGGTTCAAGGATGAATTCGCCGTAGGCGAAGGCGCGGGCCGCGAAGTCGTCCTGTTCGCCGACACCTTCAATCGCTATTTCGAGCGCGAAAACATCGACGCCGCGGTCGCGGTGCTCGGCGCCGCCGGCTATCGGGTTCGCTTTGCGACGCCAACCGACGGCAAACGCCCGCTGTGCTGCGGCCGCACGTTCCTCGCGATCGGCAAGGTCGACGAAGCGCGCCGGGAAATGCAGCGCACGCTCGCCGCGCTGGCGCCGTTGGTCGCGCAAGGCATGCCGGTGCTCGGGCTTGAGCCAAGCTGCCTGTTCGGTTTCCGCGACGAAATCCCCGCGCTGATAAACAGCGACGCCGCGCGCGAAGTCGCCGGCGCCGCGCTGCTGTTCGAGGAATTCTTGGCGCGCGAGGCCGCGGCCGGCAAGCTTTCCCTCGATCTCACGCCGATGAAGAAACGTGCTTTGCTGCACGGCCATTGTCATCAGAAATCCTTCGATACGATGTCCGTCGGTCGAAGCGACCTTGAAACTCATCCCCGATCTTCGAAGTCGAAACGATCGAGTCGAGTTGCTGCGGCATGGCCGGCGCCTTCGGTTACGCCGCCGACACCGTCGATGTGTCGCGCGCCATGGGCGAATTGTCTTTGCTGCCCGCCGTGCGCAAGGCGCCCGCCGACGCGCTCATCGTCGCCGACGGCACCTCGTGCCGGCATCAAATCCACGACGGCGCCGGCCGCGAGGCGCTGCACGTCGCGCGCGTCCTGGCGATGAGCGTGCAGCGCTCCTCTTCCAGCGCGCTCTCGTGCCAGCGCCGCAGCGCCAGATAATTGATCGACGACAACAGATAAAAAATCACGATGCCGGCGACCGAGAGCAAGAGCAGCGCCGCGAACATGCGCGGGATGTTCAGCCGATAGCCGGATTCGGCGATCCGGTAGGCAAGCCCGGAGCCGGCGCCGGCCGAGCCCGCCGCGATCTCGGCGACCACCGCGCCAATCAGCGACAGCCCGCCGGCGATGCGCAACCCGCCGAGAATATAGGGCAGCGCCGAGGGCAGTTTCAGGTTCCACAATATCTGGCCGCGCGAGGCGCCGTAGAGCGCAAACAGGTCGGCGAGATTGCGGTCGACCGAATGCAGGCCGAGCGTGGTGTTGGCCAGCACCGGGAAGAACGCCACGATCCAGGCGCAGGCCAAAACGGCGAGCGGCTGCGGCAGGTAGATCAACAAGAGCGGCGCGATGGCGACGATCGGCGTCACTTGCAGGATCACCGCATAGGGATAGAGCGAATATTCGACAAACCGCGATTGGTTGAACAGAACCGCCAAACCGACGCCGCCAATCGCCGCGAGCAGAAAGCCTTCGAAGGTCGTTGTGAGCGTGACGAGGAGCGACTGGAACAGCAGAGCCCAATCGGAGACAAGGTTTGCAGGATCAGTCCGGGGCCGGGCAGCACATAGGGCGGAATATTCTCGATCCGCACCACCGCTTCCCAGAGCGAAAGCCCGAGCAGCGAGCACGATGATCGGCAGCGCGATGCGCAACGCGCGGTCGCGGCGTTCGCGCACGGAGTTTTGCGTGTTCATGCCGCGCCTCCGGCAGCCGTATCTGTACTCATATCTGTGAGCCATGGCCTGCGCCAACGCGTCCGAGGTGCGGCGGCAGAATGCGGCATATTCGGCCGAGGTGCGGAAATCCCGGTCGCGCGGATAGGGCGCGTCGATCGCAAGCTCGGTGAAGACGCGGCCCGGCCGCGCCGCCATCACCACGATGCGGCTCGACAGATAGACCGACTCGAACACCGAATGGGTGACGAACACCACCGTGGTGCGCAGCGCCTGCCACACCTGCAACAGATCGTTGTTGAGCTTAAACCGCGTGATCTCGTCGAGCGCGGCGAACGGCTCGTCCATCAGCAAAAGCGCCGGCTCGGTGACCAACGCGCGGGCGATGGAAACGCGCATGCGCATGCCGCCCGACAATTCGCGCGGATAAGCGCGGCCGAATTCCTTGAGCCCGACCCGGTCGAGCGCGGCCACGACGCGCGCCGCGCGCTTTCTCGGTCGGAATGCCTTTGAGCTTGAGCGGCAAGAGCACGTTGTTGAACACGCTCGTCCACGGCATCAGCGTCGGCTCCTGGAATACGAAGCCGATCCGGCTTTCGCTCTCCGACGCCGCCGGCGGCGCCTGCCATTCGACGGCGCCCGCGGTCGGCTCGCTCAAGCCGGCGATGATCCGCAACGCCGTCGATTTGCCGCAGCCCGACGGGCCGAGCAGCGAGACGAATTCGCCGGCACGAACGTCGAAATCGAAACCGTTGAGCGCCACCGTGCCGGAGGGAAACGTCTTGCCGACGCCGCGCAGCGCGACCAGGGGATTGTTGGAGTGCGTTGGGGTCGATGGCATCAAAATTCTTCCGTCACCCTGAGGTGCGAGCGAAGCGAGCCTCGAAGGGCGACAGCCCCAGCCTCTCCGCTGCCATCCTTCGAGGGCCGCCAAAGCGCGCCGAAGACGCGCGTAAACGCGCTTGTGGCGGCCACCTCAGGATGAGGCCTCATTGCGCTTTAGGCCGCAAGTCGAGCCCGACTTTCTTGTCGACGAATTGCAGCGTGTAGGCGTTGCGGTAATCGACGTTCGGCTTGGTGACGCCGGCGCGCACCATTTCGTCGAAAAAGTTTTTCATGCGCGCGTCGGTCATGGCGCCGATGCCGAGCGTCAAAGCGTCGCCGGAATCGACGATGCCGTATTTCTTCATCGCATTTACCGAATAGGCGAGCAGATCGTCGGTCATTTCCGGGTTCTGCGCCGTGATCAGCGCATTGGCGGCGCTGTTGTCGTGATAGAGATAGTTGTACCAGCCGATGGTGGATGCATCGATGAAGCGGGCCACCAGATCGGGCTTTTTGTCGATGAGATCGCGCCGCGTCTCGATCAGGGTCGAATAGCCGGCCAAGCCTTCGTCGGCGAGCAAAAACACCTTCGGCGTAAAATGCGCAGCCTTCTCGATGGCGAACGGCTCAGAAGTCACGTAACCCTGCATCGCGCTATTTTTATCTACCAGGAACGGCTGCGGATTGAAGGTGTAGGGCTTGACCTGGGAATCCTTAAAACCGTACGTCGCTTTGAGCCATTGGTAATAGGTCGCGACGCCTTCCTGCGACACGAACAGCGTCAGGTTCTTCAGATCCTGAAGCTTCTCGATGCCCTGATCGGGATGCGCGATCAGCACCTGCGGGTCCTTCTGAAAATAGGCCGCGACTTCGACGGTCGGGATGTTCTGGGCGACGGCGTCGAAGCCTTCCAGGTTGTTGGCGGACAGGAAGAAATCGATCTTGCCGACCGGCAGCAGGATGCGGTTGTTGACGTTCGGCCCGCCCTGCCGGATGGTCACGTCGAGGCCGTATTTACGGTAGGTGCCGTCGGCCAGCGCCTGGTAGAAGCCGCCATGCTCGGCCTCCGCCATCCAATTGGTGCCGAAGGTGACCTTGTCGAGCGCCTGGGCCTGGGCTGAGGCCGGGCCGATCGCAGCGCCCAGCGCGACGACGGCGCCTGTTAATCCGGTCCACACCGTCACGATCCACCGCATCGGTTGCTCCTTTCCGCCGGCGACGCGACAATAGGAGAGGCCGAGGAGATTGGCGAGTGAGCGCGACGAAGCTGCCCAAGCGCGACTGGATGGAGATGACCTGGCCGGACATCGCCGGCGGGCAAACCGCGTCCTGGATCGCGGTACTGCCGCTCGCCGCCATCGAGCAGCACGGGCCGCATCTGCCGCTCGGCGTCGACAGCTTCATCGCCGAAGCCTATCTGGCGTGCGTGCGCACCATGCTGCCGGACGATCTGCCGGTGACGTTTCTGCCGGTGCAGCGGGTCGGTATTTCGGGCGAGCATTTGTCCTACCCCGGTACGCTGACGATTGCGGCGACGACGGCGATCGCGGCCTGGACAGAGCTTGGTGAGAGTCTGACGCGGGCCGGCTTGCGCAAGCTCGTGATGGTGACGAGCCACGGCGGCAATGTCGCGGCGATGGAATTGGTGGCGCGCGATCTGCGCGTGCGGCTTGACATGCTCGCGGTCACGGTCGGTTGGCATCGCTTCGGCTATCCGGACGGAACGTTTTCGCCCGACGAGAAGAGACACGGCATCCACGGCGGCGACATCGAGACCTCGCTGATGCTGGCGGCGCAGCCGGACACGGTGCGCATGGACGAGGCGCCCGCTGCGATCCCGGCGACACTGGCGATGGCGCGCGAGTTCAAATGGCTCGGCGCCTATCGCCCGGCCGGTTTCGCCTGGATGACGCAGGATCTGCATCCCTCCGGCGCGGTCGGCGACGCCACGCTGGCGACCGCCGCCAAGGGCGAAGCGGCGTTGCAGCGCGGCGCCGAAGCGTTCGTCGAACTTTTGCGCGAGATTCATAGTTTCGACCTATCGCGGCTTCGCGACGGGCCGCTCGGGTGACGATTTCCCTCCCCCGCGCGCGCCGTAGGGGCGCCCCTCGTGGGCGCCCGTGGTGCGGCGGCACGCAAGCGGGCGGGCGGCCACAAGGGCCGCCCCTACGCGGCGTGTGCGCACCAATCCGTTCTCGCGGGCGCAATGCGCGCGAGGTTGTCAAACAGCGACGAACGAAGCGTCATTGCGAGCGACAGCGAAACAATCCAGTGCAGCGGATCGGTTCTGGATTGCTTCGTCGCTGCCGCTCCTCGCAATGACGAAGTAAGAAAATAAAATAAGGAAGCGGAACGCCGGCAGACGCAGTAGTCCAAGACGCCGTGCCAGCGGGCACGGCGGCGCGCCACGGAGAGGGCGGCTTGCGCCGCCCCTTCCGCTGTCGGGCGCGCTCGCCTGCCGGCGTTCCACCACGGCTCTGCCCAAGGGGTGTGTGGTCCCTTGGTGCGATCCGGGCCAGGCTTCGTGGGCGAAACCGTCCAAGGGGCGGGGGTCACTCCGCCGACGGCTTGCCCACATCCAGCGACGCACCTCGCATGCCGGTCGTAATGCCGGCAGGCATGATGCCCGGACCGCCCGGGAGCGGGTTGCAAGCCCGCCCGCAGGCACCGTCCTCGCCCCGACCGCCGGATATGCCTCCCGGCGGCGTCCTTGCGGGCGAGAATGACTTGTCACCATATATAACTAAACCAGGGACTACTGTCAATGGGGATGTGACGACAAATGCGACGCAGAAAGAGGTCGCGACCATCGCTTGGTAGGGGCGGGTTTGAAACCCGCCCCTACGACCGCAATGGCGCAAGATTCACGGCCCCGTCGAACAAGCCGGCAATGAGCTTGAGCGCCGCGGCGGCGCGCGCATCGCTCCAGCCGCCGTGCCGGGCGTTGAGCAGGAATTTTTGCTCGATATCGGCGCGGGTCAGCGGCTCGTGCGCGCCGCCGCGCAGATGCGGCTGGCGCTCCTCGACCGTCGCGCCGTCGCGCAAGGTGGCGCGGATGTGGCCGGTGAAGTTTCTCGGATAGGGATTTTGCGGATCGATGGCGTAGCGCACCTTGGCGGCGAGCGCGAGCACGGCCGGATCGCGCACCGCGGCGTCGGAGAAATCGCCTAAACCGACATTGCCGCGAATAAAGCCCGCGGCGATGCAATAGGGCGTGGAGAATTTGCCGGCATAGCCGTTCCCCGGACGCTGCTTCGCCGCGAGCGGCTCCCACAGCCGGTGCACGGTGCCCTCGCCGACCTCGCAGACCATGTCGGCCACGTCGTCGGATTTGATTCGCGCACCCAGCCGCCGCGCGCAGTCGATGTAAGGATGCGCCATGGTCCCGCACGGGTATGGCTTGAAGGCGAGCGTCTGCGTCACCCAGCACGCCCCGAAATCGCCGACCAGCGCATCGTAGTCGCCCGCGGTGGTGTGCGCGAAGCCGTGAAAGAAGCCGTGGGTGCCTTCGAACACCGTGCGCGGGCCGACAAAGCCGGCGCGGCCAAGCAGCGCGGCACGCAGCCCCGATTGCGCCGCCCAGCCGGCATGCAGGCGCTTCGTCCAGGCGCCCTCGGCGAGATATTCGATGATGCCCGACGCCATCGAGCCGGCGGTGCCGAGTGCATCGACCAGTTGCCGCGGGGTGAGCTTGAGCGCCGCGCCGACGCCGGCCGCGGCGCCCACGGCGCCGAACACCGCGGTCGGATGAAACCCGGCTTTGTGGGTGAGCGTCGGCGCCACCAGACTGAGCCGGCACATCGTCTCGACGCCGGTGGCGATGCCGAGCAGCGCAGCGCGGCCATCGAGCGCATGCCGCTCACAGGCCGCCAGCACCGCCGGCACGATTACCGCGCCGGCATGGACCGGGCCGCCCTCAAAGGTGTCGTCGAAATCCTCGCCGTGAATGGCGGTGCCGTTGACCAGCGCCGCGGCGGCGGAGCTGAGAGCGCGCGCATGCCCGATCGCGGTGCACGGCCCGTCGTCGTCGCAGGCAGCGAGCGCGGCTTTGACGTAATCCTCGTTGCGCGCGGTCACCGCGAGGCCGACCGTGTCGATCAGCAGCTCCTCGCATTTCTTTCGCACCGCGGCGGGCAAACGCGCCGCATCGAGCGCGCAAATCTTCTGCGCCAGATGCTCGGCAACGGTGGTTTTGGGGAGGTCGGCGGATGACATGCGCGCTTACTTCCGTCATTGCGAGCGAAGCGAAGCAATCCAGTGCGAGGATTCTGGATTGCTTCGTCGCGGAGCTTGTCATCGGGCCGGCCACTTCGGGCCGGACCCGTTGGCTCCTCGCAATGACGCGGAGAGCAGTATCGAATATCAATACTTCGCGCTGATCGGCAGTTGCTCGGCCGGGAACAGCGAGATGACGGTGTGGCCCTTGTCGGTGACTACGACCTCCTCCTCGATGCGCGCGGCGGAATAGCCGTCGGTCGCCGGGCAGTAGGTTTCCAGCGCGAACACCATGCCTTCCTTGATCACGGTCGGATGGTCCATCGACACCACGCGGCTGATGATCGGCCGCTCATGCAGGTTGAGCCCGAGCCCGTGGCCGAATTGCAGGCCGAAGGCGGCGAACTCGTCGGGGAAGCCGAAGTCCGGCGCCTTCGGCCACACGCTGCATACTTCGTCGGTGGTAACGCCGGGCCGGATTAGGTCGATCGCCAGATCGAGCCATTCGCGGCACTTCTTGTAGGCGTCCTGCTGTGCCGGGGTGGCGCGGGTGACGTTGAAGGTGCGGTAGTAGCAGGTGCGGTAACCCATGAACGCCTGCAAAATGTCGAAGAACACCTGATCGCCGGGGCGCACCATGCGGTCGGTGAAGTTGTGCGGATGCGGATTGCAGCGCTCGCCGGAAATGGCGTTGATCGCCTCAACGTTGTCGGAGCCGTGGTAATAGAGGAACTTGTTGACCTCGCCGACGATCTCGTTCTCGCGCACGCCGGGGCGGAGCTTCTCGTTGATCAGGTCGTAGGCGCCGTCGACCATCGCCGCGGCGCGGTTCAACAGCGCGATCTCGTCGGCGGATTTCACCTCGCGCGCCTCGAGCATGACCTGCTGGCCATCCTTGATCTTCAGCCCGGCCTTTTCCAGCTCGAACATCATCGGCGGCTCGATAATGTCGACGCCGATCGGCATCTTGGCGAGGCCGGCGGATTTCAGGATCGAGGCCATTTCCTCGGCGTGGTGCTTCATCAGCCCGAACGCGGGCTCCACGGTGCCGCGCATGCCGATCACGCCGGCGCGGCAGTTTTCCGGCCTGAGCCACGGCGAATAGAGCCGGTGATGCACCGCCGCCGAGCCGAAATCCCACAGGATCGGCTCGCCGCCGCGCGGCAACAGCACCCAGCGCGACAGCTTGTCGCGCGCCCATTCGCCGATCTTGGTCGAGGTGACGTAGCGGACGTTGTTGTCGTCGAACAAGAGCAGCGCGCCAAGATCGGAGGCTTCGAGCGCGGCCTGCGCCCGGCCGAGCCGGTAGCGGTGCATACGCCGGTAATCGACGCGCTCCTCGAAATCCACCCCCATGGTGCCGAGCACCGGCAGATGCCGCCCCCAATTGTAGCGCGGATTGACGTCTTCGGCGGTGATCTTGATCGGGTCGCGCTTGGTGATGTCGTCCATGGTCGGCTCCCTACCTGTTCCGTCATCCTAAGCTGCGAGCGAAGCGAGCCTCGAAGGACGATCGGCCACTGCGATTGTCGTTCGTATTGTAGCCTAATCCAACCGCTTGTTGACACGGGTTCCGTAGGGGCGGGTTTAAAACCCGCCCCTACGATCCTCGACGTTATGGCATCGGCACCTCGCCCACGTCCTTGGGCACCTTGTAGCCCTTCTGGGTCGCCGGGCGCTTGGCGATCGCCGTGTACCAGCGCTTGACGTTTGGGTACTGGTTGAGATCGACGGTCTGCCACTCATAGCGCGACACCCACGGCCAGATCGCGATGTCGGCGATCGAATAGGCGTCGGCGACGTAGTCGCGGTCTTTGAGCCGCCGGTCGAGCACGCCATAGAGCCGGTGCGCCTCCTTCAGGTACCGCTCCTCGGCATAGGGCGCCTTGCCGGGATTGTATTTGGTGAAGTGATGCACCTGGCCAAACATCGGCCCCGGGCCGCCCATTTGCCACATCAGCCATTCGATGGTGCGGTAGCGCGCCTCGCCCGACTTCGGCAACAGCTTGCCGGTCTTGTCGGCGAGATAGATCAGGATGGCGCCGGATTCCATCAGGCTCAACCCGTTGTCGCGGTCGACGATCGCCGGGATGCGGTTGTTCGGCGAAATTTTCAGAAATTCCGGCTTGAACTGCTCGTCCTTGCCGATGTCGACGGCGTGCACGGTATAGGGCAATCCCAGCTCTTCGAGCGCGATGGAAATCTTGCGGCCGTTCGGCGTCGTCCAGGTGTAAAGATCGATCACGGTGTTGGTCCTTCGTTGTTGCAGTCTGAAATTGAAGATTACTTACATTCCCTCATCCTGAGGTGGCCGCGAAGCGGCCCTCGAAGGATGCGGCCGATGCGCCCGGGTTGCCGCCCTTCGAGGCTCGCTGCGCTCGCACCTCAGGGTGAGGGCGGATAATTACGCCGCGCTCCTTTTACCCCACAGCCGCGTCGAAGCGATATCGGCGCCGTCGCGGATCGCCTTGAGCTTGAGCCAGACCACCGGCTCGACGATCCATTCGCGCCGCGTAAACGTGCCGAAGCCGCAGTCGGTCGAGGCGACGACGCGCTCGCGGTCGCCGACCGCGGCCACCGCCTCTTCGATCCTTCGCGCCACCACTTCCGGATGCTCGACGAAATTCGACGTGGTCTCGACCACGCCGGGCATGAGGATCATGTCGCCGGGCAACGGCACGCGCTTGAGCGCGGAATATTCATGGGCATGGCGCGGATTGGAAAACTCGATCGACAGCGCGCCGACCTTGGCGCCATAAAGCGCGGGCAGGATTTTTTCCAATGCGATGTCGTGGATGTGCGGGCCTTCCCAGTTGCCGTAGCAGACATGCAGCCGCACCCGGTCGCGCGGAATGCCCGCGATGCCCGCGTTGATCGCGGCGACGTGCCGCTCGCAGCGCTTGACGAAGTCGGCGTCGGAGAGGTCGCGGTACATCATGGTGCGGTCCATGGCGAGGTCGGGCGCGTCGATCTGCAGCACCAGGCCGGCTTGGTGAATGGCCTGATATTCGTTCTTCATCTCGCGGGCGATGGCGTCGAGATAGGCGTCGTGCGATGGGTAATAAGCGTTGAGCATCGTCGTCGAAATGATGCCGGGCGACGGCGCGGTCATGAAGCGTTCGGAAAACGCGTGCAGCTCGTCGGCGATCCGCTTGAAGCCCGAGATTTCGCCGGCGATCGGTTTCAAATCGCGGTATTTGATGTCGGCCTGCGCCTCGGGCGCGCCCTGCTGGCTCTTCGGCGAATTGGGAAAGCGCCGCATCAGGTAGCTCACGAGCTCGGGAAACTCCTCGAACTCGCGGCCGCGGCGGCGCTTGGAGACGCCGGCGAAGCCCGACATGCGCTGCGGCACGTAGGTCTGGAAGCCGATTTGCCGCTGCTCGCCGTCGTTGCCGATGTCGATGCCCGCCTCGATCTGCTTGTTGACGACGTAGCGGACCGCCTTGTCCATCTCGTCGGCCAGCGCCTTGGCGTCGTAGTTCGCGCCCGCCTCTTGCTTTATCAAGAGGTCGCTCAAGGTCTCGTTGCGCGGCAGGCTGCCGACATGGGTGGTGAGAATGCGGTCGCGGCTGAAGATCATGATGCACTCCTACGCCTTATAGAGCGTCATTGCGAGGAGCGAAGCGACGAAGCAATCCAGGACAGCGGGAAAACTGGATTGCTTCGCTGCGCTCGCAATGACGAAGCTAATAGCGCATTGCAGTCGAATTTTCATCTCGGCATAATGTCATTGCGTGAGCATGAGTGGGCCACGTCCCCGCATAGCTCGTGAGGAAACGCCGCAATGAGTAGCGCTTTGACCGCGACCGCGATCCCGCGCGATTACAACTTCGCCGCCGACATCCTTAAGCGCAATCTCGACGCCGGGCGCGGCGGCAAAATCGCCTTCATCGATCATCGCGGCCAATACAGTTACGCCGAGCTCGCCGATCGCGTCGCGCGCTTCGGCGACGCCTTGGCCGCGCTGGGCGTCCGCCGCGAGGAACGCGTGCTGATCTGCCTTCTCGACACCATCGACTGGCCGACCGCGTTTCTCGGCGCGATCAAGGCCGGCGTGGTCGCGGTACCGGTCAACACGCTGATGACCGAGGACGATTACCGCTTCATGCTGGAGGACAGCCGCGCCCGCGTGTTGGTGGTGTCCGCGGAGCTGCTGCCGAAGTTCGAAAAAGCCATCGCCGCCTCTCCGGACCTCGCCCATGTCATCGTCTCCGGCGACACCGTCCCCGGTAACATGGCGCCCGGTCGCCGGCGCTTCGACGACGTGCTGGCGGCGGCGAAGCCGGAATCTTTGACCGCGCGGACGACGCGCGACGACATGTGCTTCTGGCTCTACACCTCCGGCTCGACCGGCAAGCCGAAGGGCGCTGTGCACACCCACGCCGATCTCAAGCTCACCGACGATCTTTACGCCGCGCCGATCCTCGGCATCAAAGCGAACGATATCTGCTATTCGGTGGCGAAATTGTTCTTCGCCTACGGCCTCGGCAATGCGTTGACCTTCCCGATGTCGGCCGGCGCAACGACGGTGCTGCTGCCGGCGCGGCCGACGCCGGACCTGGTCGCCGATATCCTGAAAACGCACGGCGTCACGATCTTTTACGCGGTGCCGACATTTTACGCCGCGTTTCTCGCGAGCCCCGCGGCGCCGGCGCGCGACGAGTTGAAGCTGCGGGCTTGTGTCTCCGCCGGCGAGGCGCTGCCGACCGACATCGGCCGGCGCTGGAGCGAGCGCTACGGCGTCGACATTCTCGACGGCATCGGCTCGACCGAAATGCTGCACATCTTCCTGTCGAACCGCCCCGGCGATGTTAAATACGGCACCAGCGGCAAGCCGATACCCGGCTACGACCTGCGCCTCGTCGACGACGACGGCAACATCGTCGCCGCGCGCGGCGAGATGGGCGAATTGCAGGTGCGCGGGCCGACCAGCGCGATGATGTATTGGAACAACCGCGAGCAATCGCGCGCGACGTTTTTGGGCGAATGGACGCGCTCCGGCGACAAATATGTCGAGGACGACGGCGGCTATTTCGTCTACTGCGGCCGGCGCGACGACATGCTGAAAGTCTCCGGCATGTACGTCTCGCCGTTCGAGGTCGAGGGCGTCTTGCAAAGCCATCCTGACGTGCTCGAAGCCGCCGTGGTCGGCTGGCCGGACGCCGACAGGCTGATCAAGCCCAAGGCCTTCGTGGTGCTCAAAGCGCCGGACAAGGCCGGCGACGCCTTAGCGCAAGCTTTGCAGGACGAATGCCGGAACAAGCTCGCGCACTACAAATATCCGCGCTGGATCGAGTTCCGCCGCGAGCTGCCGAAAACCGCGACCGGCAAGATCCAGCGATTTAAGCTGCGCGCGGAAGCCGGATAATCCCTCACCCTGAGGTGCTCGGCCGAAGGCCGAGCCTCGAAGGGTGCCAGCTCCGCCGCTGCGGCCGCATCCTTCGAGGCTCGCTTCGCTCGCGCCTCAGGATGAGGGCGATGGCTTGCGTTAACTTGCACCGGGTATTACTACGCCATCTCCTCGGTATGCCGCGGTAGCTCAGCCGGTAGAGCAACGCATTCGTAATGCGTGGGTCGGAGGTTCGAATCCTCTCCGCGGCACCAGCCTTCGCAAGCGAAGCGCAGCGAAGGCTGTCGCGCCGAAGCCCACCTTGGGCGAAGGCGGACGCCCGCCGCTTGCTACGGCTTGGCGAGCCAGCCAAACATTCGCTCGCGAAGCGAGTGAAGGCTGCCGCGCTTAGCGGAATCTATATCCACAGCGCGAACGGCATAGTCTCCGCATCGCAAAACTGCGAATATCGTGATTATGGATTCCGGGCTCGCGCTGCGCGCGCCCCGGAATGACAATCGGAGGAAACCTTGCCCGCAATGTCCGGAAAACGCGCCTTCCTGGAGCTGCTCAAGCAGGAGGGCGTCGAGATTTTGTTCGGCAATCCCGGCACCACCGAATTGCCGCTGATGGACGCGCTCGCGGTCGATAACGAGCTGCGCTACGTGCTCGGCCTGCAGGAAGCGACCGTGATCGGCATGGCCGACGGTTATGCGCAGGCCTCCGGCAAGCTCGCGGTGGTCAACCTGCATGTCACGCCCGGCCTCGGCAACGCCATGGGCATGCTGTACGACGCGCAGAAGGCGGGCTCGCCGATTTTGGTTACCGCCGGCCAGCACGACCAGGAGTTCAACGCCACCGAACCGATCCTGTGGGCCGACCTGCCGCCGATCGCCCGGCCGCTCGTGAAATGGTCGGCCGAAGTGCATCGCCTCGCCGATCTGCCGCGGCTCGTGCATCGCGCGGCGAAGACCGCGCTGGCGCCGCCGACCGGGCCGGTCTTCCTGGCGCTGCCGGGCGACATTCTCAAAGCCGAGGGTGAGCTCGACCTGTCGGCGCCCACCCGCATCGCCGCACAGTCGCGCGGCGATCCAGCGGCGGTCGAGGCGGCGGCGGAGGTGCTGGCGCAGGCCAAGCGGCCGCTGATTATCGCCGGCGATGCGGTGGCGCGCAGCCGGGCGCACGCCGAGCTCGTCGAGCTTGCCGAACTCCTCGGCGCGCCGGTCTATTCGGAACTGGTGCCCTCCACCGCGTCGTTTCCGGCGTCGCATCCGCTATTTCGCGGCGCCATGACGAGGATGCAGGGGCCGGTGCGCAAAATCCTCGACCAATACGACGTGCTGTTCTCGGTCGGCGGCGATCTGTTCACGCTGTCGCTGCCGTCGGACATCGAGCCGATGCCGAAGGACTTGACGCTCATCCATCTCGACGTTGATCCGTGGGAGCTCGGCAAGAATTATCCGCCCAAGGTCGCGATCCTCGGCGATCCGAAGACGACGCTGCCGGATATCACCAAGGCGCTGCGCGAGCGGATGTCGAGCGGCGCACGCGGCCTGGCGCGCGAGCGGCTCGAAGCAGCGAAACGGACGACGCTCGCCGAGCGCGAGGCGCTTAAGACCAAGGCCCGCGCCATGGCAGGCGACACGCCGGTCGCGCCGCTCGCCTTGCTTGCCGCCATCGGCGACATGCTGCCCAAGGACGCGGTGGTGATCGACGAGACCATCTCGTCGGGCGCCGGCATCCGCTCGCTCTTGCGCAGCGACGACCCGCAGAGCTTTTACGGCTTGCGCGGCGGCGGCATCGGCTGGGGCCTGCCCGCCGCGCTCGGCGTCAAGCTCGCTTTGCCCGACCGGCCGGTGCTGGCGCTCGTCGGCGACGGCAGCGCCATGTATACCTGCCAGGCGTTGTGGACGGCGGCGCACGAGCGCATCGCCGCGGTGTTCGTCATTTTCAACAACGCCTCGTACCGCATTCTCAAGCAGCGCCTGTACGCGCAGCGCGGCCTGGCGGCGCAGGTCGACCGCTTCGTCGGCATGGAGCTTGTCGATCCGGCGATCGATTATGTCGGGCTTGCCCGCTCGCTCGGCATCGCCGCCGAGCGCGCCAAGACCGTGCACGACACCACCGACCTGATCGCCAAGGGCTTGCAAAGCGACGCGCCGCTATTGATCGATGTGGCGACGGACCGCAATTACAAGCCGGTGTGAGTGACAGATTTTGGCGTGCCGTCATTGCGAGGAGCCCCACCGGGGCGACGAAGCAATCCAGTGTTCATTACGCCGACCCCTGGATTGCTTCGCTGCGCTCGCAATGACGGTTCAATGTAATCGAAATCCGCTTAATGCCTAAAATGCCTTGTCCCGGTGAACACCATAGCGATGCCGTGGTCGTCGGCGGCCTTGATCACCTCGTCGTCGCGCACCGAGCCGCCGGGCTGGATCACCGCGGTGGCGCCGGCCTCGATCGCGACCAGGAGGCCGTCGGCGAACGGAAAGAACGCATCGGAGGCCACCACCGATCCCTTGGTCGCGGGCTCGACCAGGCTGCCGTTACGCGCGGCGTCTTCCGCCTTGCGCGCGGCGATGCGCGCGGCATCGACCCGGCTCATCTGCCCGGCGCCGATGCCGACCGTCGCCAAATCCCTGGCATAGACGATGGCGTTGGATTTGACGTGCTTGGCGACGCGGAAGGCAAAGCGCAGGTCGCGCAGCTCGGCATCGCTCGGCGCGCGTTTGGTCACCGGCTTTAAATCCATGTCGTCGACCACGGCATTGTCGCGGGTCTGCACCAAAAATCCGCCGGCGACGGTCTTGGCGGTCAGGCCGGAGGCGCGCGGATCGGGCAGGCCGCCGGCGAGCAATAGCCGCAAATTCTTCTTGGCGCCGACGATGGCAATGGCGTCGTCGGTCGCGTCCGGCGCGATAATGACCTCGGTGAAGATTTCGGTCATCGCGCGCGCCGCCGCGGCGTCGAGCTTGCGGTTGAGCGCGACAATGCCGCCGAACGCCGCGACCGGATCGCAGGCCAGCGCCTTGCGATAGGCATCGAGCAAACTGTCGCCTTCGGCGACGCCGCAGGGATTGGCGTGCTTGACGATCGCGCAAGCCGCCGTGCGCGCCGGATCGAATTCGGCGACGCATTCGTAGGCCGCGTCGGTGTCGTTGACGTTGTTGTAGGAGAGCTGCTTGCCCTGGGCCTGCCGCGCGGTTGACACGCCGAAGCGCGGCTCCGGCATGCGGTAGAACGCCGCCGCCTGGTGCGGGTTCTCGCCATAGCGCAGCGGCTCGATCAGCCGGCCGCCGAAGGCGCGATAGCCGGGCGCGACCTCGCCGATTTCCTTGGCGAACCAGTTGGCGATCGCCGCGTCATAGGCCGCGCAGCGCGCGAACGCCTTGGCGGCGAGTTTTCGGCGCAGCTCGAGCGTCGTCATGCCGTTGTCTCTGGCGAGCGCGTCGAGGAGCGCTGCGTAATCGCCGGGCTCGACCACGACCGCGACGTTGTCGTGGTTTTTCGCCGCGGCGCGGATCATGGCCACCCCGCCGATGTCGACGTTCTCGATGCAGGCGGCAAAATCGCCGCCGCGCGCCGCGGTTTCCTCGAACGGATAGAGATCGACGACCAGAATATCGATCGGACGAATGTTATGCGCGCGCATCGCCTCGGCGTGGGCGGGATTGCCGCGCCTGGCGAGGAGCCCGCCATGCACCGCCGGATGCAGGGTCTTGACGCGGCCGTCCATCATTTCCGGAAATCCGGTGAGTTCGCCGACGTCGAGCACTTTTAGTCCGGCCTCGCTCAAGGTCTTGCGGGTGCCGCCGGTGGAGACGAGCTCGATGCCGAAGCCGGCGAGCCGGCGCGCGAATTCGGCGACGCCGGATTTGTCGGAGACGGAAACCAAGGCGCGCGTGGCGCGGCGCAGATCGGCGGTCATGGCTCTTCTCTACACCTGCCTCATTCTTCCGCCCCGCTTCGCGGGGCAGGAAATTCATATCACAGCGGCAGCCTCGGCTCTTCGTCTTCCTCGGGGCGGCGCGCCGCGGCGGCGGCGCCTGACGTAGCGACCTGCTGCAAGCTCCACTGCACGCGCGCGGCGCTGCGGGCATGGCCGTGGATGACGATCTGGCTGGTGCGGCGCGGGCCCTCGCTGCCGGCGAGATAGACGCTGTCCTCGAGCTCGGCGCGATCCTCATGCGCGCTGAACGTCCAAACCTCCTTGTTCGGCGTCATCAGCATGACGCCGTGGCCGTCGGTGAGCCGGGTCGGCTTCACCGCCGGATGCAGGTGGAAGCGGACCGCGAATTCGTCCTGGAGGTTGCGCACCTGCGCGCCGCCGTCGGCGTCGAGAAATACATCCTCGCCGTCGAGCCGCGTGCCGTCGGCCGCGAACGTCAGCATGCGCTCATGCATGATGCCGAAGCGGTCGGCATAGCCGTCGTGCATGGCGCGCAGCACGATCGCGTCGTTGCGGTCCTCGCGCGTCACCGACACGGTGCGCGGCCCGCCCAGCATCGGCGCGCCGCCGAGCACGCGCCGGAACGTCGCCAATTCGACGAAGCGGGCCGAGGAGGTGTCGTTGAAGGTGACGGTGGAATGCGCCGCGGTGGCCCGCGCCAGCTGCCGCCAGTTCTCGCGGCCGACCGCCGGCATGCCGCAGTTCACCACGATCAGGCTCTGCTTCGGCGTGGAGAATTCGAACGACAGGCAGCCGGCATGGGCTTCGAGGCTCATCTCGATCGGCGGCGCGCGCCCGGTATCCATGATGACGGCGCCGCCGCCGGCTGCGAGGCGCTGATAGGCCGAATAGGGCGCGTTCGACAGCGGCGCGCCGCGGCTCTCGTCATAGGCCAACAGCGTGAGCAAAAGATCGCCGGGCGTCGCGCCCATGCCGTTGAAATGCGCGAACGTTCCCTCGGAATGGCGGAAGAAACGCAGCATCGGCATCATGCGGTCGATGGCGTTCGACAGCGTCTGCGGCGGCGCGATGTTGCGCGCCGCGAAGGCCTGCCGCAGCGGCAACAGTTCGAGGAGAATCTCCACGATGGCGCCGGGATCGCGGCTGACATGGCCGCCGTCGGGCAGGATCTGACGCTCGATCTCGTGCTGCAACCGCGCGGTCGTGGACTTGATGTGGCGCGCCTGGCCGGCGATGCATAACGCGGCGTAGCTCAACGCGATCACCGCCTGCATGTGCGCTACGCCGCGCCGGGCGTCGCCCGCGGTGTGGCGCAGGTAGCGCACCTGGCGGGTGAGGCTGCGCAGGAAGCGCCGGTAGAAACGCGGATCGGCGTCCTGCAACAGCAGCGTCGACTGGCTGAGCCAGGAGATGATGCGGCGCGACAGCACGTCCGGGCGCCAAGCCAACGTATGCCAGGCGCCGTGCAGCGCGATCCACTCGTCGACGAGCGCGCGGGCATTGGCGCGGGTGATGCCGGAATCCGCGGCGCGCAGATGTCGCAGCCAGCCGAAGCCCAATAACGCCGCCGCCCAGTCCTCGGACGGCGGCTCCATTTCGAAAATCGAGCGGCCGTCGCAGATGACGACCTTGCCGGCAAAGGCGAAACGGCCGGCATAGATTTCGCCGGCGCGAGTCGAGTCCGCGGTGCGCAAATCCTGCGGCGCGATGACGAGCCGGTCGGTCTTGAACGGAATCAGCGGCCAGCGCAGGAACGGATGGCCGTTGACGCGGCCGGCAACGCGCCGCAGCGCGCCGCGCGCCAGCAGCCAAGACAGCTTTGCATGGTTCGCGACGAAAACCCGCGACATCGGCCCCGCTCGCCCCTTCAGAGCATGATCCCGAAAAGTGGATACCGGTTTTCGGAAAAGATCATGCTCAAGCAAAAAGCGCGGATGCGAAAGCATCCCGCGCGCGACCATAACGAAACCGTGACGGGACGGCCAACCGGCGAATAATGGGCTGATATCGCTAGAGTTTTACCAGTCGCGCGGCATAGAAGCCGTCGCATCCGGCGAAGCGCGAATCGGTGTCGGCGAAATGGCAAGGCAGCGTGCGCAGGTCGCCGTCTTTGCCGATCAACTCATCGCGACCGAACAGCTCCGATGCGGCGACCGGCGCGCGCCGCACGCGCGCGTCGCGGGCGAGGAGGCCCGCGACGATGTTCTCGTTTTCCTCGGGCTCGAGCGAGCAGGTGCAATAGATGAGCGTGCCGCCCGGCCGGGTCAGCGCCACGGCGGCCTCGAGCAGGCGGCGTTGCACGCCGGCGAGCCCGGCGATGTCGCCATCGCTTTTGCGCCACGGCAGGTCGGGATGGCGGCGGACGGTGCCGGTCGCCGAGCATGGCGCATCGAGCAGCACGGCGTCGAATGGTTGCTCCGCGGTCCATTCCGCAACGTCGGCGCAGACCAGATCGGCGGCAAGCGACAGCCGGGCGAGATTTTCGGCGAGCCGGCCGATTCGCGCGGGCGCGCGATCGACCGCGGTGACATGGGCGCCGGCGGCGGCAAGCTGCGCGGTCTTGCCGCCGGGCGCCGCGCACAGGTCGGCGACGCGGCGGTTGCGCACGTCGCCGAGCAAGCGCGCCGGCAGCGCGGCCGCGGCGTCCTGCACCCACCAGGCGCCTTCGGCAAAGCCCGGCAGCGCGGCGACCGTGCCATGACCGACGATACGCACCGAACCGGTGGCAAGAACGCGGCCGTTAAGCTTGGCCGCCCAAGCTTCGGCGTCGCTTGTCACCGTGAGGTCGAGCGCCGCCTCGCGGCCGTTGGCCGCGGCGATGGCGTGGGCGGTGTCGGCGCCATATGTCGCGGTCCAGCGCGCCAACAGCCACTCGGGCGTGTCGAACACGGCGGCGTCGAGCGCGGCGAGCCGCGCTCCGCCCTCGCGCGCGACGCGCCGCAGCACGGCATTGACGAGGCCGGCAAAACGCGCCGCGTGGCGGTCGGCCTGGGCGAGCCGCACCGCAAGATCGACCGCGGCATGGTCGGGCACGTCGAGGAAAAGAATCTGCGCGGCGCCAAGAAGGAGCACGGTCTCGGCGCGCGGCGCCTGCGGCGGCAGGCCGCGTTCGAGAAAAAGACCGATGAGATGACGCAAGCTGCCGAGCCGGCGCAGCACGGTTGAGGTGAGCGCGCGAGCGAGCGCGCGGTCGCGCGCGTCGAGCGAATTGAGTTCGCCGGTATTGTCGAGCGACTCGTCGAGCGGGCGATGCCGGCGGATGACGCCGTCGACGATGTCGGCGGCGATCCGGCGGACGGCAAGGCCGGGCACATCTTGCGCGCTCGTGGAACGAGCCTTCGAATTGTCCGAAGCCTTCATTCGGAAAATGCCTCCTTGCAGGCGGGGGACGGCTACGCCAAGTCAAAGCCGATGCCAACCGACGCGCCAAAGCCGCCCGCGACGGATGCCGGCGGCAATCAGGGAGCCGGCAAACCCCCGCTGACGCCGACGGCCGAGCGTGCGCTGGCCGAGGCCGCGGCGCGGCGCGCAGAACGCGAGCGCCAAGAGGCCGAGAAGCCCAAGGAAGCCGGCGGCCGTGGCGGCCTCGACCCGACGCGGTATGGCGACTGGGAAAAGGACGGGCTTACGTCGGATTTCTGACCTGTAGCCGGGTCGAGCGACTTGACATTTTTCCTAATATGCTGAATATAATCCTATACATCTCTGATTGATTCTGTTCTATATGCAATCAGTGAGAGAACAGACGGTGAGGCGCACCTTTCCCCTTGCGGCTCTGACCAATCCGCGCCGCGGCAATGTGCTGCTCGCGGCCGGTGCGGTGTTCGCGCTTGGGCTCGCGGCCGGGTCGATGCTGCGGCCGGCACTGGCGCCGCAATCGGTCACCCAACATGGCGCGAGCTCGGTCGAGGCGGCGCTCGCGGCGGCGAATGACAGCGTGACGCCGCCTGCCGACGCGGCGCCGGCTGCCGACGAGGCGCCGCTGGCGCATCGGCTCGATCCCAGCATCGTCTATCCGATCGAGGTGTTGCGCATCATCGACGGCGACACCTTCGAGGCGCGGGTGCGGGTGTGGCCCGGCCTCGACGTCGATACCAAAATCCGGCTGCGCGGCATCGACGCCGCCGAGCTGCATGCGCGCTGCGCCGGCGAGCTTGCGCAAGCGCAAGCCGCGCGCGCAGCGCTCGATAAAATCCTGACGCAAGGCGGCGTGACGATTTCGCGCGTCGGCATCGACAAATATGGCGGCCGTGTCGATGCCACGATCGCCACCCGCAACACCCCCGACGTGTCGGCGGCGATGCTCAACGGTGGGTTCGCGCGGGCTTACGACGGGGGGAAGCGGGGGAGTTGGTGCGGGTGACGGGAATCAGGGATCAGGGATCAGCTTTTGCTTCCTGATACCTGATCCCTGATACCTGATTACTGGGTCACCACGACGCGCGTGCCGACGCTGACGCGATTGTACAGGTCCTGGATGTCGGCGTTGTACATGCGAATGCAGCCGTGCGACACGAAACGCCCAATCAAATAAGGCTGGTTGGTGCCGTGGATGGCGTATTCGCCGCCGCCGGACAGCGTCAGCGCCGCCACTCCCATCGGATTATGCGGCGAGCCGCCCGGGATCACCGGCGGCAGCGAGCGATAGTCGCGCGCGATCGAGGCCGGCGCCTTCCAGGCCGGCTCGATGTATTTGCCGTCGACGAAGACGGTGCCGCTCCATTGCATGTCGGGGCGGCCGACGGCGACCGGATAGCGGATCGCCTGGTCGTAGCCGACGAAGTAATAGAGCGCCCGCTCGCCGGTGCGCACCACGATAGTGCCGGGCAGATAGCCCTCCTGCACCGTCACCAATTCGCCGCGGGCTTGCGCTGCTTTGGGCGCGACAGCGAATGCGATGAACGCCGCAAGCGCGGCCGACAACAGGATTTTTACGCGCATTGTCATAGTCCCTACTACGAAACCAACTTTCCGACGTGTTCGGACCCCTGGTTCGGATCCTTGGTTCGGATCCTTGGCCCGCGATCATTCTAGCCGAAGCGCGGCGCTGCCTCAGTATCCCGGCGGCAACAGGGTAAGGTTTTCGCTAATTTTTCCGGGAGTGTGGTCGGAGTGCAATAGGGCTTTACCTCTCCCCGCCGCGCGGGGAGAGGTCGAGCGAGCGTAGCGAGCGAGGGTGAGGGGGCCTCACCGCAATTCTGAGCTTCGTTATATGCGCCCAGCGGATAGGCCCCCTCACCCCAACCCTCTCCCCGCACAGCGGGGAGAGGGAGGAGTTACGCGCCCTCTTTGCTCTTGTTCTGCCGGTTGTTGACGAGGTCGTCGACCACCGCCGGGTCGGCGAGCGTCGAAGTGTCGCCGAGATTGCCGAACTCGTCCTCGGCGATCTTGCGCAGGATGCGGCGCATGATCTTGCCGGAGCGCGTCTTCGGCAGGCTCGGCGCAAATTGGATCAAGTCGGGCGAGGCGATCGCGCTGATCTCCTTGCGCACCCAGCCGACCAGCTCCTTGCGCAGGTCTTCGGTCGGCTCTTCGCCGGTCATCAGCGTGACATAGGCATAGATGCCCTGGCCCTTGATATTGTGCGGATAGCCGACCACGGCGGCTTCCGAGACTTTCGGATGCGCGACCAAGGCCGACTCCACCTCTGCGGTGCCGAGCCGATGACCGGCGACGTTGATCACGTCGTCGACCCGGCCGGTGATCCAGTAATAGCCGTCGGCGTCGCGCCGGCAGCCGTCGCCGGTGAAGTATTTGCCGGGATAGGCGGAAAAATAGGTGTCGATGAAGCGCTGGTGGTCGCCATAGACCGTGCGCATGAGTCCCGGCCAGGAATCGGCGATGCAGAGATTGCCGCTGGTGGCGCCGTCGACCACCTTGCCTTCGGCGTCGACGATCTGCGGCACGACGCCGAAGAACGGCCGCGTCGCCGAGCCGGGTTTCAATCGCGTGGCGCCGGGCAGCGGCGTGATCAGAATGCCGCCGGTTTCGGTCTGCCACCAGGTATCGACGATCGGGCAGCGGTTGTCGCCGACCACGCGGTAATACCACTCCCAGGCTTCCGGATTGATCGGCTCGCCGACGGTGCCGAGGAGCCGCAACGAGGCGCGCGAGGTCTTTTTCACCGGCGCGTCGCCCGACTGCATCAGCGCGCGGATCGCGGTCGGCGCGGTGTAGAAGATATTGACCTTGTGCTTGTCGACCACCTCCCAGAACCGCGACATCGACGGATAATTCGGCACGCCCTCGAACATCAGCGTGGTGGCGCCGTTACAGAGCGGCCCATAGACGATGTAGCTGTGGCCGGTGACCCAGCCCACGTCGGCGGTGCACCAATAAATGTCGCCGTCGTGATAATCGAAAATGTATTGATGCGTCATCGCCACGAAGACGAGATAGCCGGCGGTGGTGTGCAACACGCCCTTCGGCTTGCCGGTCGAGCCCGAGGTGTAGAGGATGAACAGCGGGTCCTCGGCGTTCATTTCCGCGCACGGGCACTCCGCGGTGACTACCTCCTTGGCCTCGTGGTACCAAACGTCGCGCACCGGATCCATGTCGACCGCCGCGCCGGTGCGCTTGACCACGATGACGTAGTCGACGCCGCCGACTTTGGCGATCGCGGCGTCGGTATTGGCTTTGAGCGGAATCTTGCGGCCGCCGCGGATGCCCTCGTCGGCGGTGATGACGATGTTCGACTTGCAGTCTTCGATGCGGCCGGCGAGCGAATCCGGCGAGAAGCCGCCGAACACCACCGAATGGATGGCGCCGATGCGGGCGCAGGCGAGCATGGCGTAGGCCGCCTCCGGGATCATCGGCATGTAGATGGTGACGCGGTCGCCCTTCTTGACGTTGCGGTTGCGCAAAATGTTGGCGAAGCGGCAGACTTCGTCGTGCAGCTCCTT
Source organism: uncultured Alphaproteobacteria bacterium (assembly GCA_963729335.1). GTDB lineage: Bacteria > Pseudomonadota > Alphaproteobacteria > Rhizobiales > Xanthobacteraceae > BOG-931. The sequence goes on along the minus strand of CAVSNN010000006.1, from coordinate 87,478 downwards.
ATAGGTGATGTGCTTTGAGTCCTTCGGATCGTCGCCTTCCCAGACGATCGCGGTCTGGTGGCCGCGGCTGTGCAAATGGCGGTCGATGCAGTTGTAGGCGACGTTGGTCGAGCCGTCCTCGAACCATTTGATGGAGATATTCGGCTTTAAGAAGGAGGTGTTTTTCACCTTGGTGAACGGCTTCATCCAGTGGATGCGCTTGGCCTCGTCGGCCCAAAACCCGTTCGGATCGGCGAGCGAGCGCGCATACATTTTCTGGTATTCGGCGTCGTCGATGAATGCGCGCTTTGTCCACTCGGCGGGAACTTCGTAGATTTTCTCGGACATCTGACTATCCTCCACGCGCACCCAAGCCATGGCCCGATTAAGGGCGTTTCCCGGTCATATTATGCGACGAGGCGCGGACCAGCGACAAGGGTGCGGCCTTAAGGCTTCATGCCGCCCAGCTTGCAGACGACGGTCCACTCCGCGGCCGTCACCGGCTGCACCGAAAGCCGCGTATTGTTGACGAGCACCATCGCGTTCAGCCGCGGTTCGGCCTTGGCTTCGAGGAGCCGCACCGGCTTTGGCAACGGCGCGACCGCCTTGACGTTGACCGCGACCCACGGTTCGCCCGGCTTGGCGGTCGGGTCGGGATAGTGCTCGCGGATCACTTCGACCACGCCGACGATCTCTTTGGTTGCGCCGGAATGATAGAACAAGGCGCGCTCGCCGTTCTTCATCTTCATCAGGTTGAGCTTGGCCTGATGGTTGCGCACCCCGCTCCACGGCTCGCCCTTGCCGCCGCGCGCGACCTGATCGTGCCAGGAGAACGTCTCGGGCTCGGTCTTGAGCAGCCAATAGGCCATGCACGCCCATCCTCAATTGTCATCGTCCGCGACAGCGGACGATCCAGTAATCACCGCGATTGAATACTACTTCAAATCCGGCGGGTACTGGATGCCCCGCCGTTGCGGGGCATGACAAGGCTGTTGGTTACGCTTCCGCCTTCAGCGGCCGCGCCAAGAGCGAAGCAATGGCCGTTTCCGCGTTGATCGTGCCGTCAAGCAAAGCAGCCACCGCGGCCGAGATCGGCATATCGACCGAGCGCTCGCGCGCCATGTCGAGAAGCACCGGCGCGGTGAAGACGCCTTCGGCAAGTCCGCCATGGATCGCGTCGGGCTTTTGCCCGCGGCCGAGATTGACGCCGAAGCTGAAGTTGCGCGACTGCGGGCTCGAACAGGTCAGCAGGAGATCGCCCAGCCCGGACAGGCCCATCATGGTTTCCGGCTTGGCGCCATAGGCCTTGCCGAACCGGACCAGCTCGGCAAAGCCGCGCGTGGTCAGCGCCGCCAACGCGCTGGCGCCAAGGCCGCGGCCGGTGACCACGCCGGCGGCGATGGCGAGCACGTTCTTGGCCGCGCCGCCGATTTCGACGCCGCGGACGTCGCTCGAATGGTAGGGCCGGAACGTCGCCGAGCCGACCGCTTGCGCGAGCTCCCCGGCAAGCTTGGCGTCGCTCGCCGCCAAGGTGACTGCCGTGGGCAGGCCGCGCGCCACGTCGGCGGCAAAGCTCGGCCCGGACAAGATCGCCGGCACCGCGTTTGGCGCGCATTCGCCGATCACCTCGCTCATGAATTTCTTGCTGCGGCGCTCGATGCCCTTGGCGCAGACGATCACCGGCGTTCCCGCCGCGAGCAACGGCGCCAGCGCCTGCGCCACACCGCGCACGGCTTGCGCGGGCACGACAAGCAGCAGCGCCTCGGCCGCCGCCGCATCGGCAAGGTCGCCGGCAAGGCCGATGCCGTCGTCGAGCCGCACGCCGGGCAGGAACCGGCTCTCGCGCAGTTGCCGAAGCTGCGCGGCATTGGTGGCATCCTTCTCCCACAGCGTAACCCGGCGTCCGGCGCGCGCGCAGGTCAAAGCCAGCGCGCTGCCCCAGGCGCCGGCGCCGATCACCGCGATGTGGTCGAAGGCCATGACCGCTACAGGGATTCGCCGCGTAAGAGCTTCGGCACTTCGCCGACCAGTCCCGCCGCCTCGCGGATGAACAGGCGCTTGAGATTGGGCAGCCGGTCGACCAGGCCGAGGCCGATGTCGCGGACGAGGCGGAGCACATCGGAGCGGTTGGAGAACAGCCGGTTCAATCCGTCGGTAGTGAGCCCCATGGCCATGGTGTCGAAGCGCCGCCAGCGCTGATAGCGCTCCAGCACGTCGGCTGAGCCTGGATCGAGCCCGAGCCGCGCGGCATCGACAATTACCTCGGCCAGCGCGGCGCCGTCTTTGAGCCCCATATTGAGGCCCTGGCCGGCGATCGGATGGATGATATGTGCGGCGTCGCCGATGAGCGCGATGCGCTCGGCGATGAACGAGCGCGCGACAAAGAAACCGAGCGGATGGGCGCGGCGGGGACCGAGAACCCTAAGCTCGCCGAGATGCAGCTTGAAGCGCCGCTCCAGCTCGGCGTGAAACGCGGCGTCTGAGAGCGCCATGATGCGCCCGGCTTCGTCGTCGGTTTCGGTCCAGACGATCGAGGAGCGGGCGCCCTTGAGCGGCAGGATCGCGAACGGGCCGGCGGGGAGAAAGTGCTCTTCGGCGCGGCCGTCGTGCTCGCGCTCGTGCGCGACATTGATGACGATGGCGGACTGACCGTAACTCCAACCATGGGTTGCGATGCCGGCTGCGGTCCGGATCGTCGAGCGGGCGCCGTCGGCGGCGACCAGGAGGCGCGCTGCGAGCGCGCCGCCGTCGGATAGCCGGGCGTGAATCTGATTTTCCTCCCCCTCTAGGGGAGGGGAAGAGAAATTCGCGACTGCCGTTGCGCGCAGCTCGACGCCGGCCTCTGCCGCTTTCGCGATGAGCGCATCGAGGAGATGCCGGTTCTCGATCATGTGGGCGAATGGCTCGCCCGGCTCTACGTCGCCGGCGAACGTCAGGAACACCGGCCGCACCGCATCGCCGAGCCGGCTGTCGGTGACGACCATGTCGAGGATCGGCTGCGCCTCGCCGGCGACGCGGTCCCAGACGCCGATGGTCTCGAACAGCCGCCGCGCCGCGGCGACGATGGCCGAGGCGCGCTCGTCCTCGGCGTGGCTGCGGCCGAGCGCCGGATCGGCGACGGCGACGGCAAACGACGGCCCCAGCGCTTGGCGGAGCGCAATAGCGAGCGTCAGCCCGGCAAAGCCGCCGCCGGCAATCAGCACGTCAACTTGGTTACGCGACATGGCCTATCCTACCATGTCCGGTGTGGACTTGACCCGCCCCCGAGGCCGTAGAAGGAAACAGAGGCGGCCGGCACGGTTCCGGCGCGAGAGAAGACACTATGGCCTCCGCCGTCCAGGAACTGGTCGATATCCTCAATCTCGAACCCCTCGAAGTAAATCTGTTCCGCGGCCGTTCGCCGCAAGCGCGCTGGCAACGGGTGTTCGGCGGCCAGGTCATCGGCCAGGCGCTGGTTGCGGCCTGCCGCACGGTCGAGGACGTGGCGACGCGGCCGCCGCATTCGCTGCACGCCTATTTCCTGCTCGGCGGCGATCCGAAAGTGCCGATCATCTACGAGGTCGACCGCATCCGCGACGGCAAGAGCTTCACCACGCGCCGCGTCATGGCGATCCAGCACGGCCATCCGATCTTCTCGATGGCGGTGTCGTTCCACGTGCGCGAGGAGGGTCTTTCGCATCAGTTCGCAATGCCCGACGTGCCGAAGCCCGAGGCGCTGCCGAGCGAAGCCGAGATGAAGGAACGCGTATGGCCGCTCATGGCCGAGCCGGTGCGGCGCTATTACGAGCGCGAGCGGCCGATCGAGCTACGGCCGGTCGAATACGGCCGCTATCTCGGCGAGACGTCCAAGGACGACCGCTTTCACGTCTGGATTCGTGCCACCGGGAAGCTGCCGGACGAGCCGGCGATCCATCAATGCGTCCTCGCTTATGCGTCCGACATGACATTGCTCGATACGGCGCTCATCGCGCACGGCCGCAGCGTATTCAACGAAGACATCATGGCGGCGAGCCTCGACCATGCGCTGTGGTTTCACCGGCCGTTCCGCGCCGACGAGTGGCTGCTGTATGCCCAGGACAGCCCGAGTCTTGCCGGCGCCTGCGGCTTCTCGCGCGGCCTGATCTTCACGAGTGACGGCACGCTGATCGCCTCGGTCGCCCAGGAAGGCCTGCTGCGGCAACGCCGCGACCAGACCACGTGACCGCCGGGCGCCGCTCAAACGATAGGCAAAAGGCCGGGCTTAATCCCCGGCGGCAATGCCGATATGGTGGGCATCGGACAATACGCCTAGTTTTTAAGCGCCATGTTTGATCTTTGGGCGCAGGCCGCGCCCGCGCGCGGCGCGCCTATGCCGCGGCTGCGAGACTCCATTGCTTACCGAACGCCTAAGACCGGGTTCCCGACTTGGTTTCCGACTTGGTTTCCGACTTGGTTCCCGACTTGGCACGGGGCTTGATTGCCATAGAGGCGCCGACAGGGCGGCGGGAGGTACACAATGAAAGTCGTCATGGCCATCATCAAACCGTTCAAGCTCGACGAAGTCAGAGACGCGCTCACCAAGATCGGCATTCAGGGACTGACCGTCACCGAGGTGAAGGGCTACGGCCGGCAGAAGGGCCACACCGAAATCTACCGCGGCGCCGAATATGCCGTGAGCCTGCTGCCGAAGATCAAAATCGAGATCGCCTGCCCGTCCAATCAGGTAGACAAGGTCATCGAGACGATTTCGGCGTCGGCAAAGACCGGACAGATCGGCGACGGCAAGATTTTCGTATTCGGTCTCGATCACGCGGTGCGCATCCGCACCGGCGAGACCGACGCCGCCGCGCTTTAGCGGCCTGCTCGGCCCGGCTTCGACTCTTGCGCTTTTAGGACTCGCGCCGCGGCGGCAATTTTGCTGCAATTCCGGCTTTAGCGGATGACTTCCAGCGTGCATCCGCCGGGCAGGAAGCGCCATGACCACGATGATCGCCGCGCGACTGCACGCCTACGGCGCCCCGATGACGCTCGATCGCATCGAGGTGCCGGAGCCGCGTCCGGACGATGTGCTGGTCGAGGTCAAAGCCTGCGGCGTCGTGCCGAATCTCGCACGCGTGGTCAGTAATTTCTTCGGCAAGCTGACGCCCGACAACAAGATGATGCCGCCGCTGCCGGCGATTTTCGGCCTCGATCCGGCCGGCGTCGTGGCGAAAGTCGGCGATCAGGTGCGGTCGGTGCGTCCGGGCGAGCGGGTCTATGTCAATCCGGCGCGCTCTTGCGGCTCATGCCGGATGTGCCGCAGCGGTCAGCCATATGATTGCCCGAGCTGGACGCTGCAAGGTTATTTCGGCCGTTCGCAGGACATCATGCGGGCTTATCCCTATGGCGGGTTCGCCCAGTTTATCACCGCGCCAGCCACCGCGCTGGTTCGGCTGCCGGACAATGTCGGCTTTGAAGCCGCGGCGCGCTTTGGCTATTGCGGCACGGCCTATGCGGCGCTGCGCAACATCGGCGCCGGTCCGGGCTCGTCGCTTCTGGTGAACGGCATCAGCGGGCAGCTCGGTCTCAATGCCGCGCAGTTGGCGCTCGCCATGGGCGTGAGCAAAATCCTCGGCACCGGGCGCAATCAAAAACTGCTCGATCGCGTGAAGGCGCTCGCCCCGCAACGGATCGACGTGATCGCAATGCCGGATGCGCCGCCCGGACCCGCGGACCCGCTGGTCGCCTGGGCGAGGAAGGCGACCGACGGCTATGGCGTCGATGGCGTCATCGATTGCCTGCCGCCGGGCGCGCCGGGAAGCGCGATGATGCGCGCGCTCTATTGTCTCCGCCGCGGCGGCCGCGCGGTCAATGTCGGCGCGGTCATGGAAACGCTGCCGCTCAACGCGTTCTGGCTGATGACTAACCGCATCGGCCTGCAGGGCTCGGTCTGGTTTACGACCGGCGAAGGCGAGGACATGGCGGCGATGGCCGGCGCCGGCACGCTCGATCTGTCCGCGCTCGAACATCGTGTGTCACCCCTGTCCAAAGTCAACGAGGTCCTCGCCGGCATGGACGAGCGCAATGGTGGCTTCACCAATTTCGTCATCGACCCGACGCGCATAGACTAGCGAGTTTGGGGTGGGCACCGCGCGCGCTGAATGTCCCGCGTGGGCAAAATCGTGCGGTCGCGGTGCCCACGCGGTCACACACCAGCAGACGATTTTGCCCACCCTACGCAGGGCCGGCAAAAGCTGCTAATCCACCTCACAAGGACAACCCAAACGTAAGCCCAGCGAGGATGTCATGTACGCCAATCTCGAACTTTTCATCGACGGCAAGTGGCTCGGCGGCGACGGCCGCCAGGGCGAGGACGTGATCAATCCGGCGACCGAGAAGCCGCTGGCGCATCTGCCGCATGCGAGCCAAGCCGATCTCGACGCGGCGCTGGATGCCGCCAAGAAAGGCTTCGCGGTGTGGCGCGCGGTGTCCGCCTACGACCGCTGCAAGATCATGCACAAGGCCGCCGATCTGCTGCGCCAGCGCTACGACGCGATTTCCAAGATCATGGTGCTGGAGCAGGGCAAGGTTTACGTCGAAGCCCGCGCCGAGGTGATCACGTCGGCCGACATCATCGACTGGTACGCCGAGGAGGGCCGCCGCTCTTACGGCCGCATCGTGCCGGGCCGCGGCCGGGGCGTGCGCCAGCTGGTGATCCAGGAGCCGATCGGCGTCGTCGCGGCGTTTACGCCGTGGAATTTTCCGGTGCTGACCCCGGCGCGGAAGGTCGGCGGCGCGCTGGCGGCCGGCTGCTCGCTCATCCTCAAGGCGTCCGAAGAGACGCCGGGCGCTTGCATCGAGATGGTGCGCTGCTTCGCCGATGCCGGCCTGCCGGCAGGCGTGCTTAATCTCGTGTTCGGCGTGCCGGCGGAAGTCTCCGAGCATCTGCTCGCTAAGGATGCGGTGCGCAAGATTTCCTTCACCGGCTCGATCCCGGTCGGCAAGCATCTGGCCGCGCTCGCCGCCAAGGGCATGAAGCGCACCACCATGGAGCTCGGCGGTCACTCGCCGGTCGTGGTGTTCGCCGATGCCGATCCGGAGAAGGCGGCCGACACCATCGCCGCGTTCAAGTACCGCAACGCCGGCCAGGTTTGCATCTCGCCGACGCGCTTCTACGTGCAGGAAGACGCCTATCCGCGCTTTCTCAAGCGCTTCACCGAATACGCGAACGGCATCAAGCTCGGCGACGGCATGGAAAAAGGCATCACCATGGGGCCGATGGCGAACAGCCGCCGCATCGACGCGATGGAAGGCCTCGTCAACGACGCCAAGAGCCGCGGCGGCAAGATTGCGACTGGCGGCAAGCGGCGCGGCAACCAGGGTTTCTTCTACGAGCCGACGGTGATCACCGACATTCCCGACGACGCCAAGATCATGAAAAATGAGCCGTTCGGGCCGCTGGCGCCGATCGTCACCTTCAAGACTTTCGATGAGGTGGTCGAGCGCGCCAACTCGCTGGAATATGGCCTGGCGGCCTACGCGTTTACCGCATCGAACGCGACCGCCGCCGCGATTGGCGACGCGCTGGAGTCCGGCATGGTCGGCGTCAACTCCATCGCCGTGTCGACGCCGGAGACGCCGTTCGGCGGCGTCAAGGAGTCGGGCCACGGCAGCGAAGGCGGCATCGAGGGCTTGGGCGCGTATCTGGTCACCAAATTCATCTCGCAAGGCTGAGACCGACGGCAGCAAGCAATAACTCATGCCCTGTCATCATCCGCGAAGGCGGATGATCCAGTAATCACCGTGCTGGCGGCGCTTACTGGATGCTCCGCCTTCGCGGAGCATGACAAGTCAATAATTATCGCCGTTGGTATGCGACCAAGCCCGACACGATCGCGATGCGAGAACGCCGCCGGGACCGAAAGTCCCGGCGGTTTTATTTTGTTTATTTTGCGCTTTATTAAAATGAAACGCGTTGGCGACGCTGCGTCACTTTATTGAACGCGCGCCATTTTTTGAACGCGCGCCATTTTTTGAACGCGTATGTGTCGGCGGCGCGGCAAAACATACGCGGCTTCCCCGACGGCAAAATCAAGGTTCCAGGAACGAAAATCGGCGACGGTGATTGTAAAGCCGTGGCGGGGCGGCAAGCGCCGGTGGTCGATGGATATTCTTGCTGCCATGCTCGCCTATCTCGTCTGCGCCGGCGGCATCGTCGGCGCGCTCGCGGTCGCGTTCGTGGCCTTCTTTTCCCCTCCCGGCCTGCAACCGGCAGCGCGTGCACCGGCGCAGGCCATGGCGCAGGCCATGGCGATGACGGTCAGGCCGAGCGTGGTGCGGACCGTCGCCGCAGCAAAACCGCCCGCCACGATCGAGCGGCCCGACGGTGCTATCGCCGCTGCGGCGGTGAAGACCAAAGTCGCTATGCGGGACGTCGCCATCGATGCCCGGCAAAAGCCGCTGGCTTCGCACAAGCAATTGCGCCAGCTATTCGGCACGGAGCGCGCCAAACGCCTGGCTTATCGCGAAGGCTCCAGTTTCGAGTCCCGCTTCCTGCACTATGACGATTGATTTCTTTGATTTTTCGGCCGTGCGATTACGCGCAATCACGCGTAAGACCGCTCCAAATAATTCACCGCATCGTCGGCAAGCGCGCCCGGGTCGCGGTTGCCGCGTTGCGCCATGTCGATGATGCGCTTGGCGATGATTTCCTGCGCCGCCCGTTCGTAAGCCGGCGAGGCGAGCTTGCTGCCCGATTGCTCGACTTTGCGCCACGCGGTCTCGAAAACCGAAACCAGAAACGCGATCGCTTCCGGCTCGAAAGCCGATTGCGCGAGCAGGGGAATAATCGACATGACACGGTTCCGTGCTTGCAATCCATCAACTGGCGATAAAAAGATTGGAAATCTGCGAACGATCGAGCACTGCCGCCGCGGTGTTGCCGAAGTATAGCGTATCGCCGGGCCGCCGGCTCACGCCGAGCACGATGAGATCGTAGCCGCGCTTGGATTCGCGCAAGATCGCCTCGTCGGGCGACATCTTGGCGCGGGTGGTGCTGCGTAAATTTATCTCGTAACGGTCGGCCAGCGCCGCGATATCCTTCAACACGCCGCGTTCGTCGCGCCGGATCGCGCGGTTTCGCAGCGCGCTCTTGCGCTTGCCGCCGCTGGCGCGCGTGACATAAAGCGCGGTGACCTGGGCGTCGCTCGCGCGCGCGAGGGTCAGCCCGACCTCGACGGCGCGGCGCGACACCTCCGTGCCGTTCACCGGGATGAGGATGCGGCCATAACGCTCCGGCGGCCGGTCGGTCCGCGATTGCCGCGAATCGACGACGGCGAGCGGGCCGTCGAAGCCGTCGGTGACGCGCGAGACGTCCTTGCTGAAACCGCCCTTGGGATTGCGGGTCTTGGCGATGCCGACCACCAGAAGATCGTAGCCCTTGCGCGCCTCGTCGGCGACGTCCTCGGGTCCGATCGATTGCTCCGGCCGGGTCAGCACGTCGACCTTGCCGGGTTTGTCCTCGTCGGGCGGGGCGTCGAGCGCGGTCACGGCCGCGGCCGCGGCTTTGACCGCGCGCTTCGAACCGTCGCCGTTCGGCTTGCCGGCCGCGGATTTTTCTCCGGATTTGTCCGGCGGTTTCTCCGCCGCTTTGCGGTCGCGACTATGGCCGTCCGACAGGTCGAGGATGGTGGTCGGTTTGCCGCCGGAGCCGGCGATCGCGCCGACCAGTTGCGCCGCCAATTTGCCGTTGGCGCTGTCGTCGGCGGCGAGCAACAGGCGTTCGAGATTGGTGACAAAGCCCCTGGCGTCGAGCGCCTCGCGCTCCAGCCGCAACCGCTCCTTCTTGCGCAACGGCAGCCGCTTGAGCGCCCAGCGCAGCATCGTCGGCATCGCCGTCGTTGTCACCACTGCCATGGTGACGATGAGCGTGAACAGGTTGCGGTTGAGCAGGCCCATCGAAAGGCCGATCGTGGCGACGATTACCTCGGTCGAGCCGCGCGCATTCATGCCGCAGCCGAGCGCCAGCGATTCGGCGCGGGTAAGCCCGCCAAGCTTGCCGCCGACGAACGCGCCGAGGAATTTTCCGACGCTGGCGATCAGAATGAGGCCGAGCGTGAGCAGCGCCAGGTCGGCGTGGCGCAGCACGGTAAGGTCGGCCCGCAGCCCGGACAGGCCGAAAAACACCGGCATGAACAACGCCACGATCAGCCCGCGCAATTGCTCGTCGATGTGCCGCGTCAGGATCGGCGATTTGCCGATCAGGATGCCGGCGACGAACGCGCCGAGCACGGTGTTGACGCCGATCAGTTGCGTGATCAGCGCCATGCCGATCATGACGACCAGGATGGTGGTGATGACTGGAAAGTCGCTTTCGAAATTGTCGTTGGCCCAGCGGATCAGGCTGAAGACGACGCGGCGGCCGACCGTGAAGCTCGCAAGCATGAACAAGCCGGTGCCGATCACCGCGCGGCCGACCGACCAGACGTTGACGGTGCCGGCCGCCGCCAGCCCGAAAGCAACGGCGATGATCACCCACCCGATGGTATCTTCCAGGATCGCCGAGGCGACGATGATCTGGCCGAGATCGCGGCGCATGAAATTCATTTCGCGCACCACCATGGCGACGATCTTCACCGAGGAGATCGACAGCGCGGTGCCGAGGAAGATCGCGGTGACGAGCCGCGCGTCCGGCTTGGGCAGGTATTGCGCCGGCAGCATTTCGCCGAGCGTAAAGCCGCAGACGAACGGCAGTGCGACGCCGGCGATGGCCACGGTCACCGCGGCGCGGCCGACCCGCCGCACCAGCTGAAGATCGGTCTCCATGCCGGTCAGCAACAGCAGCATCAGGATGCCGAGCTGCGACACCGCATCGATCATGCTTTTCTGCGCGGCGTCATCGGGAAACAGCGCATGTTGCGCGGCCGGCCAAATGAGCCCGAACAGCGAGGGCCCGAGCAGGAGCCCGCCGATCAGCTGTCCCATCACCGGCGGTTGGCCGATCCGCCGCGCCGCCTCGCCCATCAGCCGTCCGACCACGAGTAGAAGCCCGAGCTCGGCGATAAAGATCGCCTCGGAGCCGCCCGCACCGGCGCCGGCGTGCTGCGCCAGCGCGGCGGAAGCCGCGGCGGACGCGGTTAGGAAGACAACGACCGCGATTGCCAGCCCTGCCGGATGCGGCAAAATGCGAGCCGGCACATACCCGCGGACAGGTCCGAGATTTGGTGCCGCCATCGCTAAAACCAAGGGGTAAACCCAATACCCGGGGTCGATAACGCGCGACGAGGCAGTGCGATCCCTCCGGACACTGCGGATGTAGCCGCCTTGTGTAGCCGCCTTGCGGGGCGTGCCCTAATGCGCGCCGTTGAGGATTTCCCAAACCTTCCGCGGCGTCGCCGGCATGTCGATGTGGCGCAAATCGACGCGTTGGCGGAGCGCATCGACGATGGCGTTGATGACCGCCGGCGGCGCGCCGACCGCTCCTGCCTCGCCGGCACCTTTGACGCCCAGCGGGTTGGATGTCGACGGCACGTTATGGGTCGCGAACGCGAAGGCCGGAAGATCGTCGGCGCGCGGCATGGCGTAATCCATGAACGAGCCGGACAAAAGCTGCCCGTCCTTTGGGTCATAGACCGCATGCTCAAAGAGCGCCTGGCCGATCCCCTGCGCGATCCCGCCATGGACCTGGCCTTCGAGCAGCAGCGGATTGATGGTGCGGCCGAAATCGTCGACGACGGTGTAGCGGTCGATGGCGACAACGCCGGTACTCGGATCGATCTCGACTTCGACGATATGGCAGCCATTGGGAAAGGTCTGCGCCGGCGGCACGCGCGTATGCGTGGTGTCGAGCCCCGCCGCCATGCCCGCCGGCAGCTTTGCCGGGTCGCGCGCCGCCTTCGCCACCGCCAACAGATCGAGACGCAGATCGGTGCCCGGCACCGCAAACGCGCCGTCGGCAAAGCTCACGTCCTGCGCCGAGACTTCCAGAAGATGCGCGGCGAGCTCGCTGCCCTTGTCGACAATGCTGCGCCCCGCCTCGTAAAGCGCCGTGCCGCCGACGGCGAGCGCGCGCGAGCCTCCGCTCAGTCCCGCCGGCGTGCGGTCGGTGTCGCCCATGATGACGTCGATACGGTCGGCGTCGATGCCGAGCTGATCGGAGACCAGCTGCTTGTATGAGGTAACGAGACCGCTGCCGTATTCCTGGTTGCCCATCACCAGCTCGACGCGATCGTCCTTGAACTCGATCGACGCGGTCTCGGGAAAGCCGCCGCCGCAACGCTCGGTGTAAGTCGCCATGCCGATGCCGCGCAGCTTGCCGTCACGCCGGCTCTGCGAACGCCGCTTGGGAAACGACGCCCATTCCGCCGCGGCCATGCAGCGCTCCATGATTTCCTCGAACTCGCCGGAATCGAGGACGAGCTTGGTCGCCGAGGTGTAGGGCATCGCCGAGGGCGGCACGAAATTGACGCGGCGGATCGCGTCGGGGCTCATGCCGAGCTCGCGCGCCGCCACATCGACGAGGCGCTCCAACAGATAGGCCGCCTCGGGCCGGCCGGCGCCGCGATAGGCGCAAACCGGCACCGTGTTGGTGCAGATGCCCTTGACGTTGATATGGATCGCGCCGATCGCATAGAGACCGGAGACCAGATCGGTCGAGCGCGTCGGCACGAAGCTGCCGAATGGCGACAGATAGCCGCCGACATTGGCAAGGATGAAAACGCGCAAGCCGAGGAAGCGGCCTTTGGCGTCGAGCGCAAGTTCGGCCCGGGTGGCGTGATCGCGGCCCTGATTGTCGGCGACGAATCCCTCCGAGCGGTCCTCCTGCCACTTCACCGGCCGCCCGATCTTGCGGCTGGCCCAGACCACCAGCGCATGTTCGGGATAGACGAACGCCTTCATGCCGAAGGCGCCGCCGACATTGGGCGTGATCAGGCGCAGCTTGTCTTTCGGAATCTTGAGCACGGTCTCGGCCAGCGGGTCGCGCACGAAATGCGGACCTTGCGTCGCCGTGTAGAGCGTCGAGCGGCCGCTGGACGGGTCGAATTCGGCGATGGCGTTGCGCGGCTCCATCGAATTGACGACGACGCGGTTGTTGACGAGTTCGAGCGTGACCGTGCGCGTCGCCTTGGCGAACGCGGCGTCGGTCGCCTTGGCGTCGCCCATGTCGTTGTCCCAGTCGAACACGACGTTGCCAGGAATGTGGTCGAACAGTTGCGGCGCGCCGGGCTTGACCGCGTCGCCGGCTTCGGTGACGGCCGGCAGCGCGTCGTATTCGACGGCGATGGCTTCCGCGGCATCGCGCGCGGCGCTCAACGTTTCGGCAACCACCAGCGCGACCGGCTGCCCGACGTGGCGCACCTTGCCGATGGCAAGCACGGGACGAGGCGTGTCATGGCGCGGCGTGCCGTCGCGATTGTTAAGCGGCGCCGTGCATGGGACGTCGCCGAGACCGTCGGCGCGCACGTCCTCCCCGGTGGCCACGAACAGCACGCCCGGCATTTGCCGCGCCGCGGCGGCGTCGATGCGCTTGATGTCCGCGTGCGCCGCCGGCGAGCGCAGCACGAAGGCATGCGCCATCCGCGGCAGGACGATGTCGTCCGTGTAGCGGCCGCGCCCGGTGACGAGACGCAGATCCTCGAAGCGCCGCACCGGCTGACCGATGCCGAATTTCATGCCGTGTCTCCGCAGTCTCCGAAAAAACTCGCCGCGTGGGCACAGTTTATCCTGCACGCGGCGGCGCGCCAGGGCGAGTCGTGCACACGGGCGATGCGATCGGGATAGCGACCGGGTCGGGTGTTCGCACTTGTTTAGCAGGCTCGCGGCCGTTACATACTGCGCCGCGACGCTCGGGCTTTAGCCTTGTGGAGAGGTGGCAGAGCGGTTGAATGCACCGCACTCGAAATGCGGCATACGGGCAACCGTATCGGGGGTTCGAATCCCTCCCTCTCCGCCAATTCAGAACAGAACTGCGAACGCCGGGCGTAGCCGGCTTTGCACCGGCTGCGGCGGTCAGCGTCTGAAGCAGGTTGCTTTTCGAGCCGATGATGCGGACCTCGCGGTCTGCCACCTCGACGCGCTGGGCGAGCGCGCGGCGCTGGAAAGCGTGTCACCGGACACGGTGATTGAGTTGGTGGCGGCCTAGCGAAGCTCGCGCGCTACATCTTTCCGATGTGGCGTTTCATCCAGTCGGTGGCCTGTTCCGTCTCGCGGACAAACTCAAGAATTTGCACTGACCGGCCGTCCGCCTCCTCTATTCTTCTGACGATTTCATCCAAGCCGATCCCTAAACCAATGCCTATTTCTTTCCAAAGGTCCGCCGACATTCTGGCAAGGCGTTTGACCTGCTCACTGGCATGATAATCAGAGGCATAGCGTGCGTATTTGACGAATGCGTGCCACTCGGCCACCCCTCTTTCATGGTAGTCGCCCAATTCGTCTGGACGCTTTTCCCGCAGCGCGTATTCAGCCGTTGCAGCAAAACTTAAGGCACGCCTGATGTTTGTATAATAGTAATCTAGGTGGGTACCGCTGGCCAAATATCGGATAGAAGCCAATGTTTGATCTTTCGCCGTCCCGACATCCATCGGAGTTCTAACGAGTGACGTTATGTTGGAGTACCCGAGGTAATCGCGGTAGATGCACTCAACCCTGACAGCCTGCTGGCGCTCAGCCGTCCGTTCGGCATGCACCTGTTGGACCACGTTCATCACGGCCTTGGGAAGCCGGAGTACGGCAAGAAACGCCAGTAGCGACAGCGTGGCGGCGGCAATCGTAATAATTGTAAGAATTAAAAGCATTGAGTATCCTTTGTACGCTTACCCAAGTAGCGTGACAATGTGACCCGACTGATCCTCAAATCGTGAGAGGCAACTCTGTATGACGCCCGTAATAAGGTCTACCCGATATTTCTACGACGTTGATGGCTTCGAGACTTCTGAGAATATTTGGCAAACCGGCCCCGAGAGCTATTGCCTTGAAAGACATTCCGCCAACCCGAAGAGCGGCACCTATGAGAGCAGCATGACGCCGGACGAGCTTCGGCAATGGGAGACGGAACACCCCGAGGGAGTGACGACGCCATACGATCCGGTGACGCATCTTCCGGCTTAGCGCGTAGGGCGGCCTTAAAAACCGACCCTATCAATCCACCGCTTGAGCAACGTCACGGGGAAGCCTTCGCCGTACCCGGCGGCGACTGTTTCTTCCTCATGGCCTAATATCGACCATCGGACATCTTCCGGGCAACCGGCGGCGCGCAACCGATCTTGCGCGCGGTGCCGTAGCGAATGGACCACCTTGCGCGGGTCCGTTATGCCGCAGTCGTCTAAGAACCTATTGAGGCGTTTCGACGCCGCGTCCGAAGGGTCTTTGTGCTTTGTCCGATCAAAGAGCGGCCCCTTGATGTACTTCGGCAGGGATGGCAGCACGGCGGCCGGTAGCGGCACGCGGCGCGTTGATTGTTCGGTCTTTCGTCCGACAATCACGTAGCGCACGCCGCGCTCTTTTTCCTCGCCGTCAATCTCGAATGCCTCAGCCAAGCGCATTCCGGTTGCTGCGAGTATGTGCAAAAGTAATTGGTCGCTCTTGTCGAGTCGTTTGAGGTTCGCGCGGATCGCCTTCATGTCGGCATCATCAAGCGGTAGTCGCCGTTTCGCGTCATTGAGCTTGGGGATGATGCCAGCGAACGGGTTGAACTTTAACTTGTTCTCTTTGATGGCGAGGTTCACGGCGGCGTTCAACCATGCGATTTTCTTTTCTATGGTTGCACCCTTAAGGCCCTTGTCTATGAAGTGTTTGACCAGCAAGCGGCCGTCGTCGCGGTCGCAATCTTTCAACGGCTTGTTGCACAGCGACTTGAATAGCGACCATACGGCGCGGGCTTCACTCGCATTATAGCCGCCGACGCGCCGATGCTCCAAATAGGTTTCGATGATCGCATCATCGCCGTTCTTCGTCGGCACTTTCGGCCGCTCACCGCGCCCGTCGCCGAAGTCGGCTTCTATGAAGGCTTCCGCGACGGAGCGCAATGTCAGCGGGCCGCCGACAAGCTGAAATGCAGTGCCGCCGTTCGGCTCTGTGCGAATGATCGCGCCATTATGGCCGATGTACAAAAGCTCTTTGTCGGTTGCAATGATTTCGCTACCATCGGGCGCGACGTGCTTGCGGCCCGGCTCGTATTGATGCCGCCAACCTGTTTCGATCCGGGGCCGGGCATCCAAGAGTCGTTTCTTGTGATCGCCGATCATCGTCGCGGCGAGACTTTCCGCCCGGAGCTTGTCGGACGTGCCTAGCGAATGCTCTTTGCGCTTCTGGCCGGGCGAGCGCAGTTTGATGTACCAGTTCGCCGAACCGGCCCGCTGGAAAATGTAATCGATCTTGCGTGCCATCGTCCGCTCCTATGGACGCGGCGACTATACGTGGCGACAGCGCGCGGCGACAGCCCTTGGCGACAGTAGTTGGCGACATGGTAAATCCTTATGAAATAGGCACTTTCTGCATGTTTTGGGGTGTTGGCTTTCCTTCCCTCCCTCTCCGCCACTTACGCAGAACTTCGCTAAACTACTCGCGCTTTCGCTCCATTGCCCAACGCTGACGCATGCCTACCATTGGAAATGGTCGCGAGCGCGGAATAGATAGCTGAAGGCGCTTCGTTGCCCCGGTTCCTGGCGCCCGGTGACTAACGCTCCCGTGCCCAGCAAGGCTCCCACCAAATCCAATCCATGGACATAAGTCCAAGCTGCGCCTGCGAGCCCGAGAGCGAAGGTCGCAGGCTTTTTCCATGCTGTCCGAGAGACCGCTTGAGGTCACTAGCCAAGTCGTCCAGTTCTGCTTGTCGATCGTTAAAGGCCCTGGCCCGCGCATCGGCCGGCAGCAGGCTGAGTTCGCGCGAAAACTGTCGAACCGATCGCGCATACCTGCGAAAATCAGAAAGGTTCTCCTGCCTAAAGGCGAGTACCTCGTCCAACGGCACTTTTTCCAAATCTACAGCTACCGTCTGGAGATCGAATGCCACGACTTGACCAGCAGCGGGGCTGGTGGGGAGATTTCAGGAATTCTTGGAGAGCGTCCAATAGCTCCGGCATGTCTGTTGTAGGGAGGAGATCAAAGCCGCGTTTGGCTCCGCTTTCGCGTAGTATTTGGGCAAGAAGGACGAGAATGAGATATCGGACGAGGGGGTGAAGAGGAATCGATACACCGTCACTTGACGGTTTGGCTAGGCCGCGGGAAGCGAGCGCGGTGTATAGTTCGTGCGCGAGTTTGGTGTCACCATAGTAGCCCATGCGCGACATGGAGATGGCATGGAAAGCGGTATCGCCCGTCGCTAAGGCGTCCAACGCGCCGGAGGAAACTAGATCGATTAGTGGTTTGGCCATCCGTTCGGTTGCGCCTTTATCTACAACCTCGTCGGCAACGAAATAATGAAGTAACCCCTGATCTCGGAGCGGACCGGCGATCACAGGATCGAATCGCTCGGGCTCTTCCTGCTTGTACTCCGGTACCAAGAGACCGATTCCATCGAAGAAGAGTAGGAGCGTCTTTATCCAGTCTCCGCGCTGCCATACATGACCAGGATAGTAGAAGCCGATTTCCGAAAGCGCCTCTGGCATCTTCCGGTCCTCCTGCCAAGGGGTTTGCGCACCAGAGCTGACGGGCGAAGCCCGTGCTGGTGCACTATTAACATATTATTAAGCTATCGGGCCTAAGCTCTGCTCACAAGGTTGAGCAGGGAGTATTGCCGATGGAAGCGGTTTTGCCCATAGCCGGAGCTGTGCTTGTGCTTCTTGAGGTAGTTGGAGCAATAACCAAAAGAACGGAGCGGCTTCTACCCGTCGGCGGTTCGCATATCGCCCAAATGGCAGTCGTCTTCGGATTGGCCTTCGTAGTATATGAATTCATGTCGGTGCTGCACTAATGGCCGTTCAAAACAGGATTTCCGTGTCGTTCAACGATCGGGAATTCCTGACGCTTGAACGGCTCTCAGCTCATACTCAAAAGACGAAGGCCGAGTTGATCAGGACGATTGTCGAAGAATTCCTTCGTGATAACCCGGACCGATTTCGCCGTGAGACGCCCATGGGTTTGAAGCGTAAGAAGAACATTATCCTTTCGGACAAACCGAAATAGCTTCAAACTAGGAATTTGCGGCCATTTGGGCGAACCGGCGCGCAGCCCTTCGAATTTCTGCGAGAGAATGTTGGATTACAGTTCCACTCCCTCCGCCACCGCTCGGAAGCCTTAGCTCAAAGCTCTTTGCCGAGCATCCGGTCGAGCGAATAAGGGCCACCGCCGCGCAGCGCGACGGCGAAGCACACCAGGCCCCATACCAGCACATATTCGTAGCCGCGGTGCGTCCAGGCAAAGCCGTTGTGCCAATATATGATCATGACGACGAGCAGCTCGATCGCCGCCGCGGCCGCGAAGAAACGCGTGAACAGGCCGAGAATGAGCGCGATGCCGGCCGCCGTCTCGTTCACCGTCGAGGTCCAGAACCACAGTTCGGGCGGCGTGAAACCGAGGTCGGCAAAACCTTGCAGAAAGCCGGGCGTCGGTCCCACCATGATCTTGTTCCAGCCGTGCACCAGCAAGCTCCAGCCGACCGCGAGACGAACGATCAGCCACGACAGCGGTATGACGGCATCGTAGAACGGTTGCAGGACGGGCAGCAGCAGTTTCGGCTCGGTCCGCGCTTCCGACATGGTATCCCCCCTTACGCCCCATCTGACGTTAACTTTGCTGTGCAGATGCCGGGCAGAAATGCAAACACCGGCCCAATGCGATTTATTTCGCCGGCACCACCAGCGAATAGCGCTCGTCGGCGGCGAGACACTCAGCCGGCGGCAGGCCTAGCTCCTTGCGCACCATGTTGGTGCCGAGCACCAGCGAGACCATCTTGTAGAACGCGTGACGCCGGCTCATGCCTTCGCGGCCCATGCCGCAATCGGTCGAGATCACCAGCCGGTCGGCTGGAATGTGCTTGAGCGCGGCGCGGATTTTCTCCGCCACCTCGGCCGGAGTTTCCACTTGCAGGACATGATGATCGATGACGCCGATGGCGATCTTCTTGCCCGTGATGGCCTTGCCGATCGCTTCCAGATCGATGCCGCCGGAGCTTGACGATTCGAAGGTGATGACGTTGGCGTCGACCGTATCGTAGGTCTCGAGCGCCGGCTTGTAGCTCTGCACCTCGGCAAACATTCTTTGCTGAGACGGGTTGCCCCAGCAGGAATGCGCCCACACCTCGGTCTTGGCGCGCAGGCCCTTGACCGTGCGATTGAACACCTCGACCATCAATTGCGGCGTGATGACCTTGTCCTGGATCTTGCGGATGGCGATCAGGTGGATCTGCGGCTCCTCGATCTGGATCACCGGGCAGCCGGCGTCGGCCAATTCGTGATACTCCTCGTTGAAGGCGTCGGCGATGGCGAACAGGCGCTCGGGCACGCTTTTATAGTGCCGGTCCTGCAGCGCAAACGCGACGATCTCCGCCGACACCGCGCCGAATTTGACCGGCTTGGTGGTAAAGCGCTGCGCCGCCTTCCACATCGCGGCGTATTGCAGATTGCCGCGGCCGATCGGGCCGGCGATGACCGGCATCACGCGCGATTCCAGATAATCATGCAGAATGTGGCCGCGCGGAAACATGATGCCGCCGCGCCCGGCCGGCGTCGCCTCCGGGTGCAGCGCGTCGAGCCCGCTCATGTGGTTCGGCGGATACGCGGTCCAGCTCTGGCCGCCGACATCGTCGTCGAAGCGGCAGTCGCCGTCGGTGACGATGTCGAGGCCGGCCAACTCCTGATCGCGCAGATAACAGGTCAGCGCGTCTTCGTATTGCTCGCGGAATCTGCGGCTGACCATGGCTTCGAGAAAATGCCGAGTGCCGAGATTTTCGGTGTACCAGCTCGGCCGCGGCAGCGAGCCGGTGATGGTCGTCGGCAGTTTGATGTCCTTGGTGGCACGAAACATTTTTGCAAATCTCCCTGGAATACGTCTCCCGAGAATCCGGAGCGGGCGATAGGGCCGCTTTCCGGCTTAAGCGCATAGCTTAGCAAGGCACGCCGGCCGATGCTAAGCGTCACTGCGGCCGGCTGTCGCCCACGTTCGGTACGTTTGCGACGAGTGGGCAGCAGAATTGAACGTGAAATGTCGCGCCGCCGTTTAGCTGCCGGTAAAGACCGGCTTGCGCTTTGCCATGAACGCGTTACGGCCTTCGGTATAGTCGCGGCTGGAAAAGCACTGCTCCACCAGCTCGACGGTGCGCGCCAGATTGCGCTTGGATTTGTCTTTCATGATTTCGCCGACGGTGAATTTCACCGCCTTGATGGTGAGCGGGGCATTGGCGCAGATCATGTCGGTCATGGACTTGACATAGGTCTCCAGCTCCGCCGGCGGCACCACGCGATTGACCAGCCCCATCGTCACCGCTTCCCGGGCGTCGAACTGGCGCGCGGTGTAGAAAATCTCCTTGGCGAAGGCCGGCCCGACGATGTCGACCAGCCGCTTTAGGCCGGTATAGCCGTAGCCGAGCCCAAGCTTTGCCGCCGGCACCGCGAAGCGCGAATCCTCGGAAGCGATGCGCAGGTCGCAGCAGGTGGCGAGCCCCAGCCCGCCGCCGATGCAATAGCCGCGGATCATGGCGATGGTCGGCTTGGGGAATTCGGCGATGCTGGAATAAGCCGCGTCGGACTTGGCGTTGTAAGCGCGCGCGGCTTCGAGATTGGCGCGTTCGCTCTCGAACTTCGAGATATCGGCGCCGGACACGAAGGCCTTGCCGCCGGCGCCGGTGAGCACCACGACGCGCACCTCGTCGTCGGCGGCGAAGCCGTCGAGCATGCGCCTGGTCGCCTCCCACATGTCCAGCGACACCGCGTTGTGCCGCTCCGGATTGTTGAAGGTCACGATGCCGACGCCGCCGTCCTTGCGCGAGAGCATCTTGTCGGTCATGGCTGAACTCCTCATTCCTTCAATCTGTCATCGTCCGCGAATGCGGATGATCCAGTAATCACTTTGTTCGGAGATAGATCTCATGCGCGGAGTTTACTGGATGCGCCGCTTGCGCGAGGCATGACAATCAATGAAAGCATCATCACACCGCCCCCGCCTTATGCAGCGCCGCGATGTCGCGCGCGGAAAAGCCGAATTCCTTGAGCACCGTGTCGGTATGCTCGCCAAGCTCCGGCGGCGGCGCCACGAAACGGGACGGCGTGCGCGACAGCGTAACCGGCTGGGCAACGAGGCCCATTTTGCTCTTGTCCTTCTTGGTCACATATTGCGCCATGCGCAGGTGTTTGACTTGCGGGTCGGCGAACATCCGGTCGATCGAATAGATCGGGCCGCACGGCACGCCGGCCTTGTTGAGGCGCTCGATCCACTCGGTGCTGGTGCGGCCGGCGATATAGCTTCCGATCTCGGCATTGAGCGCATCGCGATGGGTGGAACGCGCCGCGCCGGTCTGATAGTTGGGATTGCGTTGCAGCGCGGGCGCCTCGGCGGCCTCGCAGAACCGCTGCCAAATTCGCTGCCCGGTGGCGGCGATGTTGATATAGCCGTCTTTGGTCTTGAACACGCCGGTCGGGATGCTGGTCGGATGGTTGTTGCCGGCCTGCTTCGCCACCTCGCCCTGGACCAGATAGCGGGCGGCCTGAAAATCGAGCATGAAAATCTGCGCTTGCAGGAGCGAAGTCGCGATGTACTGGCCCTTGCCGGATGTCTCGCGTTCGATGAGCGCGACCAGGATGCCGACGGCGGCAAATATCCCGGCGCTGAGGTCGGCGACCGGAATGCCGACGCGCACCGGCCCCTGCCCCGGCAGGCCGGTGATCGACATCAGTCCGCCCATGCCCTGGGCGATCTGATCGAAGCCGGGCCGGCCGGCATAAGGCCCGTCCTGGCCGAATCCGGAAATGCTGGCATAGACGATGCGCGGATTGATCTTGGCGAGCGTCTTGTAGTCGATGCCGAGCCGCTTCTTCACGTCCGGCCGGAAGTTCTCGACGACCACGTCGGCCTTCTTGACCATGCGCTTGAACGCGGCGAGGCCGGCGGGCGCCTTCAGGTTAAGCGTCATGCTGCGCTTGTTGCGGTGCAGGTTCTGAAAGTCGCCGCCCTCGCGCGGCCCGCCCATCGGCTCCTCGGGCCCCGGCGGCGTCTCGATCTTGATGACATTGGCGCCCCAGTCGGCGAGCTCGCGCACGCAGGTCGGGCCCGATCGCACGCGCGTGAGATCGAGCACGGTAAACCGCGCCAGAGCCTTCGAAGCGCGCGGAAAGGGCATTGCTGGCGTCTCCAACGCCGGACGGTCGCCGGCTTAATTTTCGCGGCTAATGAGCCGTGGGGGCCAGAACTTCCCCGATCTTATCGGCATTGTCCACCGGCTCCGACGGCGGGGAGGGCAGTCGTTCGCGCCGCGGCGAAGCGGTAGAATAGCGGCGGCAACGGCCATCTTTCCGGCACTTTCGCGAGGCGATCATGAATGAAGATGTGTTCAACGTCAGTGTGCGCAAATTCCTCAAAAAAGTCGGCATCACTTCACAGCGCGAGATCGAGCAGGCGGTGCGCGGCGCGCTCGCCGGAGGCCGGCTCAAAGGCAACGAGGCGTTGCCGGCCAAAGTGCTGCTGACGGTCGACGGCATCGGCCTGGCGTTGGAGATCGAAGGCGCCGTCGAGCTGGAATGACTGCGTCGCGTCCTTTGCCGGGATGGAATCATGCTTGATCTGCGCCGTCCGCTTGTCGCGCTG
Organism: uncultured Alphaproteobacteria bacterium; assembly: GCA_963729335.1. Lineage (GTDB taxonomy): Bacteria > Pseudomonadota > Alphaproteobacteria > Rhizobiales > Xanthobacteraceae > BOG-931. The sequence continues at coordinate 64,807 of CAVSNN010000006.1, read as the reverse complement.
ATGCTGGTTGCCGCCGCGGCAACCGCGCTGGCGCAGGATCACCCCGGCCGCGGCGAGCGGTCCGATCGCCAGGACGAGAGCGGCGGCGGGTACCACGAGCAAAACGGCCCCGGCGTGCTGGCGTTGCTGCCCGGCGATGCCGTCACCGAGCACAGCATCGATACCGGAACCGGCAAGCTCGCCTATACCGCAACCGCCGGAACGTTCCCGCTGTTCGATCAGTCGGGCGAACGCGTGGCGGATATCTTTTACACCGCTTACGTCGCCAAATCGGACAGCCCGGCGGCGCGGCCGGTGACCTTCGTATTCAACGGCGGCCCGGGCGCGGCGTCGGCGTTCCTCAATCTCGGCCTGGTCGGCCCGCGCATCGCCCAATTCGGCATGAACGGCCGTGACGGCGCCGATGTCCGCCTCATCGACAATCCCGACACCTGGCTCGCCTTCACCGATCTGGTGCTGATCGATCCGGTCGGCACCGGCTGGAGCCGGCCGGCCAAGCCCGACGGCGGTCACGCCTTTTGGGGCGTGCATGCCGACGCCGAATCGATGGCCAAGGTCATCGCACTCTATGTCGCGAAAAACAGCCGCGCGACGTTGCCGAAATTCATTCTCGGCGAGAGCTACGGCGGCTTCCGCGCCGCCAAGGTCGCCCGGCTCCTGCAAAGCGACCAGGGCATCGTGGTGTCGGGGATCCTGATGCTGTCGCCGACGCTCGACGGCGCCTTCCAATTCGGCGGCGACCGGCTCGCGCTCGGCGCCGCGCTGCAACTGCCGTCGCTTGCCGCGGCCGAGCTCGAGCGCAAGGGCGCGTTCAGCAAGGACGCGCTGGCGCAGGCCGAGCATTTCGCGCTGACCGATTATCTCACCACGCTTGCCGGTGCGCCGCCGCAGGGCGACGCGGCGAAAAACTTCTATGCGCGCGTGGCGAAAATCACCGGCTTGCCGGTCGACGTCATCGCGCAATCCCGCGGCTTCATCCGCAACGACTATGTCAAGAATTTCGACGCCGGCGACCATAAAATCGTCAGCTATTACGACGTGACCTTTGCGTCCGACGACCCGTATCCCGAGACGCCGGCGCCGCGCGGCCCCGATCCGATCCTCGATGGCGTGATCCGCGCCTATGGCGGCGCGTTCGTCGGTTACGCCCACGACGAACTCGGCTTCAAGACGGAGATGAGTTACATCCTGCTCGACGCCAGCATTTCCGGCAAATGGGATTGGGAGGCGGGCCACGGCCAGCCGAGCGTCACCGACGATCTGCGCGTGCTGCTCGCGCTCACGCCGTCGTTCCGGCTGATGATCGCCCACGGCTACAGCGACATGGTCACCCCGTATGCGGTGTCGCGCTATATCCTGCAACATCTTCCGGCGTTCACCGGCAAGCAACGCACCGAGCTCAAGCTCTACCGCGGCGGCCATATGTTTTATCTCGATCCGGACTCGCGCAAGGCGTTTACCGCCGACGCCCGGACCATGTACGTGGCGCCTTGACGGGCAGCGGCGCTTTGTCTCACCATGCGTCGGGGCAATCGCCCAACGCGCTATTCGGGATCGTTTTTCCGCGCCAGCGCGGCAGACCGCGGTCTAATGACTGAAAAATGGGCGTCACGGCCGATCCGGCGACGGCTCCAACCGCCTGTCCGCGTTGCCTTTTGCACCGTGATGCGACATTCGTTTGGATTGAACGAAACGGTCATTTGGACCTAAATGGCCGTACCGTCAGAGGCCACCCCAAGAACAACTGCTCGGAGGGAGTAAACGATGTCCAAGAATCTGATCAGCGTCCCCGTGAAGCGGCGGACGATACTCAAGGCCGGTCTTGCGATCGGCGCCATGCAAGTCGCCAGCCCGTTTGTGGTCAAGTCGCTCGCCGACGAGCCGGTCAAAATCGGGCTCGACAATCCGTTGACCGGCACCTACGCCGCGCTCGGCAAGAACGAACTGCTCGGCTGTCAGCTTGCGCTCGACCAGATCAACGCCAAGAACGGCATTCTCGGCCGCAAGGTCGATTTGCTGGTCGAGGATTTCGACCAGCGCCGAGGCTTCCGTCGCGGTGCAGAAGGCCAACAAGCTGATCGACGGCGACAAGGTCAACTTCCTGCTCAGCAACATCAACTCGGGACTGGCGCAGGCCGTGGCCAACGTTGCCTTCGAGAAGGGCGTCTTCATGATCGATCCGGGCGGACACACCGACAGCATCACCGGCACGCAATGTCATTGGAACGTGTTCCGCGTCTGCAACACGACGCGCATGGAGACCAATTCGGTTTCCAAGCTGCTCCTCAGTAAATACGGCAAGAAGTGGTACTTCATCACCACCGATTACGCCTTCGGCCACTCGCTGCAGCAGGGATTCGAAGCCAGTTTGAAGGCAGCCGACGGCACCGAGCTGGGCGGCGACATGGTGCCGCTGCAAACCACCGACTTCTCGTCCTATCTGATCAAGGCGCAATCGACGAAGCCGGATGCGCTCATCCTTCTGCTTGCCGGCGACGACATGATCAACTGCCTCAAGCAGGCGGTGCAGTTCGGGCTCGACAAGAAGATCCACATCGCCGGCGCACAGCAGGAACTCGAAGTGAACTTGGGCCTGCCGCCCGAAGCCCTGTTGGGCGACTGGGTGTTCGAGTGGTACTGGAAGCAGCCGGGCGTGGCGCATGTGGCGGAATTCGTCGCCGAAGTCCGCAAGCGCAGCGGCGGCCATGTGCCGACGGCGCGCACTTGGTTCGGCTTCGCGGCGGTTCATACCTGTAAGCTCGCCGCCGAGAAGGCCAAATCGCTCGATCCGGTCAAGATGGCCCACGCGATGCATGGCCTGGTGCTGCCGCCCGAGATCGCCTTGATGCCGAACAACCCGTTTTACCGCGATGGCGACAACCAACTGATGCCGACGCTGTTCGTCGGTCATTCGCGGCCGGCGCCGAAGGGCGGCGATCCTGAGGATCTGTTCGATGTCACTCAGGAAGTGAAGGGCGTCGACGCGGCGTTGCCGCTCGACGAGGTCGGCTGCAAGCTGGTGTGGCCGTCGTAAGCATGACGCGGCCGGGGACCGCGCCCGTTGCAGTCCCCGGTCGGTTTTAGTACGCAGGAGGAGTTCGCGCGCCGGGCCGTTGCGGTACTGGTCAGGCCCGCCCAATCGCATGGGGCGGGCCGATTCTTGCCCGGCGCCGCTGTTGAGGGTCTTATAATCGCCGCATGACGCAGCTCTTGCTCTTCAACGTCTTTAATGGGCTGATCATCGGCGCGTTCTATGCGCTGATGGCGCTGGGGCTGTCGCTCATTCTCAACCTTTCGGGGGTGATTAATTTCGCGCATGGCGGGTTCCTGGCGATCGGCGGTTACCTCGCCTATACCCTCGTGCCGTATGTGGGATATTGGGGCGCGCTGCTGGTGGCGCCTTTCCTGACCGCCTTCATCGGCATAGCGGTCGAGCGGGTGCTGATCCGCCCTCTCTATGGTCGCGACCCGCTCTACAGCCTGCTCCTGACCTTCGGTTTGGCCTTCATGATCGAGGACGGCACGCGCTTCATCTGGGGGGCGCAAAGCCTGCCGTTTCAGATTCCGGATTGGCTGGGCAGGCCGCTGAGCAGCGAGTTCTTCTTTCTCACCGGCTACCGCGTATTCATGGTTGTGCTGGTGGCGGTAGTGGTGCTGGGGCTGTTCCTGATCCTCAACTATACCCGCCTCGGCTTGCGCATCCGCGCCGGCACGCTCGATCTTGAGACCGTCTCGGTGCTCGGCGTCAATGTCCGCGTGCTGCGCAGTTTGAATTTCGGCCTCGGCATCTATCTCGCCGGGCTCGCCGGTGTCCTCGCCGTCGGGATGCTGGGGCTGCAGCCGACGGTCGGCGACAATCTCATCATGCCGAGCTTCATCGCCATCATCGTCGGCGGCCTCGGCTCTCTGCCCGGCACGCTGCTCGGCGGATTGCTGATCGGCGTCGCTTCGGGCGTCACCAGCGTCTATTTTCCCTCGGCGAGCGAGGCGGTGATTTACGTGATGATGGCCGCAGTGCTGATCGTCCGGCCGCGTGGGCTCCTCGGCGAGGAGGGGCGCTTCTGATGCCGAAACTCGACAAGCGCGCCGGCGATGTCTTGGTCTGGGTCTTGCTGCTGACCGCGCCGCTCTGGATGACCCATGTCGGCAGCTATGTCGAGCTGGGCAGCCGCGTGCTGATCTACGCGCTGGCCGCCATGGCGCTCAATTTTCTCCTCGGCTACACCGGCGTTTTGTCGTTCGGCCACGCCGCCTATTTCGGCTTGGCCGCCTACGGCACCGCCTTGACCATCAAGCTGCTTTACCCGAGCACGCCGCTCGGCATGCTGGTCGGGATTATCGTCGGGACCGTGGCGGCCGCGGTGATCGGCCCGATGATCGTGCGGCTGCGCGGCATCTATTTTGCCATGTGCACCATCGCCTTCGGCCAGGTGTTCTACTTCATCGCCTTTCAGTGGTTCTCGCTCACGCACGGCGACGACGGCGTGAGCGCTTGGCACCGCGTGCCGCTCGATCTGGGCTTCACCAGCCTCGACATTCTTAATAACAGCAAATCGTTTTATTATTTCGTGCTGGCGGTGTTCGCGGCGTCGGTGGGATCGATGGCATTCCTGCTGCGCTCGCCCTTCGGCCGCACGTTGCTGGCGATCCGCGAAAACGAGCGCCGCGCGCGCTTTCTTGGCATCCCGGTGGACCGGCACATCTGGATGTCGTGGGTGGTCTCGTGTTTCTTCGTTAGCGTCGCCGGCACGCTCTATGCGCTCCTCAACGATTTCGTCGATCCGCGCGCCGTGCGCTGGGACCAGTCGGGCATGTTCGTCATCATGGCGGTGCTGGGCGGCATGCGCAGTTTCTGGGGACCGTTGATCGGCGCCGCGATCTTTATCGTGGTCGAAGACTACCTTTCGAGCCACACCCAGAACTGGGAGTCTTTCATCGGCCTGTTCTTCGTGCTGATCGTGCTGTTTTTTCCGCGCGGCGTGCTCGGCATTATCCGGCGAAAGGTGGCATCGTGAGCCTGCTGCGGGTCGAGAACGTCTCCAAGCATTTCGGCAGCCTGATCGCCGTCAACGACGTGTCGATGACGGTCGAGCCCGGCGAATTGCGGGCCGTCATCGGCCCCAACGGCGCCGGCAAGACGACCTTCTTCAACCTGATCAGCGGCTTCTACCGCCCGACTTCCGGTCGCATCATTTTCGACGGTGACGACATTACCGCTCTGTTGCCGGCCCGCCGTGTTTGGCGCGGCATTGCCCGCACCTTCCAGATCACCGAGGTCTTTCCGGAACTCTCAGTCGCCGAGAATCTGCGCATCCCGATCGAAGTCGCCTCCGGCTTCCGCTTGAAGCCCTGGCTGTCGCTCGAGGCCGATGCGAAGGTTCGCGAGCGAATCGCCGAATTGCTGCAAATGGGCAACCTTGCCGACAAGGCCACGCGCCTGGTGGGAGAACTTGCTCACGGCGACCAGCGCGCCACCGAGATCATGATGGCGATCGCGCTCAAACCGCGCTTGCTCCTGCTCGATGAGCCGACGGCCGGCATGGGTGAGCAGGAAACCTATGCGATCACCCAGCTTATCCACCGGTTGCATACGGACGGGAAGCTGACGATCGTTTTGATCGAACACGATATGCGCGTCATTTTCCACCTTGCCCAGCGCATCACCGTGCTCGATCAGGGCGGATTCCTCGCCGAAGGAACGCCGCCGGAGATCGCCGCGAACAAGGCGGTGCAGACCGCTTATCTAGGCCAAGCTGCATGAGCAAATTCGCATGACCGCTGCACTGGTCGCCCAGGGGCTCCATACCTTTTACGGCAAGAGCCACATCCTGCACGGTGTCGCGCTCGAAGCCGCCGAGGGCCAGGTAACGGCGCTGCTCGGCCGCAACGGCGCGGGTAAGACCACGACGTTGCGCAGCATCATGGGTCTGACGCCGCCGCGCGAAGGCCGCGTCGCCATCTTCGGCATAGAGACCACGCGCTGGCCGCCGTTTCACATCGCCGCGCTCGGCGTCGGCTACGTTCCGGAAGGCCGCAAGATTTTTCCCAATCTCACCGTCGACGAAAACCTGCTGGTGCCGCTGGAGCGGCCGGGGCCGTGGACGCCGAAGAGCGTCTATGGATTGTTTCCCAGATTGGCCGAGCGCAGGTCGAGCCGCGGCCGGCAGCTGTCCGGCGGCGAGCAGGAAATGCTGTCGATCGCGCGCGCGCTATTGCTCAATCCCAAGCTCCTGATTCTCGACGAGCCGTCGCAGGGTCTGGCGCCGCTCATCGTGCGCGAAGTATTTCGCATCGTCGCGCAGATGCGCAGCGAAGGCATTACGGTTCTGCTGGTCGAGCAGAACGTGCGCATGAGCCTCGAGATCGCCGATCACGCCTATGTGCTGGACGACGGGCACGTCGTTTATTCGGGCCCGGCGCGCGAACTTGCCGCCGACGAGACGCGCGTGCAATCGCTCGCCGGCGCCAGCGCCGAGGAATGGACGCCGCATGCCTAGGACGCCGGGCGAATGGCGAATTGAGTGAATAGCGAATAGGGCAAGCGGGAATCTTCTATTCGCTACTCACTATTCGCCATTCGCCATTGTCAGTTGGCTTTGCTGGGATCGAGCCCGTACTTGGCGCACATCGTGACGACGATCTTGGCGTCTTTGCCGCCGGCGATCAGGCCCATGACGGCCGAGGAAACGTGGTTGCCCGTGACTCTCGCTTCGACGATATAGGCTTGTTTGCCGTCGTAGGCGGGATAGGGACTCTTGGCGTTCACCAGGCCGCAGTAATTGACCGAGTTCGTCGGTCACGACCACCGGAAACTTGGTCCACAGATATTTTGCCGATTTCGGATCGCGCAGCGACGGCGCCACCGCATCCTCGATGATCTTCTTCTCTTGCGGGGTGAGGTCGCGCTGCGCGACGCTGGCAGGCGCGCTGCTCGCCGCAGCGGTATTGGTACCGGCGGGCGCCGCCGCGGTGCTCTGCGGTGCAGTCGTCGCGCAGCCGGAAAGGCCGAGGCCGGCCGCCAATGCGGCAATCACGCTGAATTTTGCTGCTTGCACGATCTGTCCGTCTCTGAGGAAGATTATTTGTCCGAAATCCGCACCGGGCCGATCGTGACTCTGGGTGTCGGCGGCTCCGGTTGGGTCGTGGGGGTACCGTCCGGATGGATGGTGTGGACCCCGCTGTTGATCATCGCCCGGCCGTCGCGCAAAGGATTGCTCATCTCCTTCACGTTGTCGCTGACCAGCGTTTCCGCCGCCTCCGGATGCCCGGTATTGAGCAAACGCATATGGGTCACGAAGATTTTCGGGTAGATCAGCGTCGATGCCGGCACTTGCAGACCCATGAACTTGGCCACATCGCCGACGAAGGCGTTGCAGTTATAGAGCTCGGCGCTCCACAGATGCGAACGGCCTTGCAGCTCTTTGATATAGGCGACGATGCGATCGTACTGATCCTTGTCCATCAACACGCGGTAGCGCGCCGTGACGTATTTGTCCTCGAGATCGCCGTCGGTCCATCCGGTATCGGCAGGCACCGGCACGTAATGCCCGATCACCCAGGCGGTCGAATCGTCGCCGACCGGCGAAAGTCCGGCAACGCTGTCCTTGCTGGGGGGGTCGCCGACCCGGCCATGAACGAGATAAGTGTGGCCGTAGTCCCAAGCATAGCGCGAACGAAACTCGATGTAGTACGGGCCGGAGCCGCTGGTGAATACCGGCGCCAGCGCATAAACGGACCTGACCACCGGCCTGGGCTTGTTCTGGGCGTTGGCGGCGGAAACGCCGAGGCCGGTCAGCGCGGCAAGCGCGAACACCGCCACGAGCCAAACCGGGCGCATCCGGTCGCTCAGTTTGTGCCGCATGATGCCCTCCGACTGACCATGACGAGCCATCGAGGTAAGCGATTCGTTAATCGAACTGCCACGAGCGGTCCGCCGCGTGATTCGGGGTACGCGAATCGGTGTCAATCCCATCGCATCGAATGCCGCAATGGTAGCAATTAACTGGCCCTTGCCCGATGGCAAATGTTCGGCCGGCATTGTGGATTATTCGCGGTGCGCCATATTTGCAACGCCGCCAGCGCGCGATTCGAGCCGAAGAAATCGCCGAAAAATGCGCCGATGCAGCGCGATTTTCATTGGCCGGATGGCAAACGGCCCCGGAAGAATCCGATTCTGCCGGTGTTCCGGCGGGTGCGGCCGCCAAGCCGGTTCCACTGCAATTTAATCCACCGGTGCGGTGCAATCAGATCGAGACTGTGTCTTTTCAGCACTAGAGAACCGGTTGCCCCGACTGTATGGTTAATCCGTCATGACAAGGGGGAGTTCTTCATGAAAAAGCTTGCTATAGCGACAGCTGCGGTGTTGGCTCTCCTGAGCATCGCGGGCTGCGCGAGCACCGGTAAGGGCAAGGCCCCACCGCCGGTTGTAACAAAGGGGTAGGCCGTACGGCAATTGTATGGGGGAAGGGCCGGCCTTGCGCCGGCCCCTTTCTTTTGGTGCGCCCCCATTCGACGTATTCGGGCCGAGCCGGTCCGTCGCTAGAGCCCGGTTTTGATGGAATCAAAACCGGGCTCTAACTTTTCGATTGAGCATGATCTTTTCCGAAAACCGGCAGCCACTTTTCGGGATCATGCTCTGTTATTCCGCCGCGCGCTTGTGCGCGAGCGCTGCCGCGGCGCGATCGTAGCCTTCCTCGCGCGCCAGCTGTTGTTTCAGCCCGACCAGTTCGTAATAGTCCTCAAGCGGCAACAGGTGCTCGAACGTCGGGCCGAGCGAGTTTTCGCGTTTGAGGATGCGCAACACGTTACGGACCGCGGCGGCGGCGGCAAACAGCGCGAGCGAGGGAAACGTCGCGGCAATGACGCCCGCCGCTTCAAGCTCGTTTAAGCTCCTCGCCTTGAACCCCGCCGCCTGCGACAGCGTCGCCATGTGCGGGCCGCCGACCTCGCGAATGACACGCTTGATATCCTCGATGCTATCGACGCCCATCGGCTTCGCCATATCGGCACCGGCGTCCATGAACAGCTGACAGCGCCCGATCGCGGCATTGAGGCCCTCGACGCCCGCGGCGTCGGTGCGCCCGGCGATGAAGAAGTCGGCATCGCGCCGGGCCTCGAGCGCGGCCTTGATCTTGGCCAGCATCTGCTCGACCGGGATCACCTGCTTGCCCGGCAGATAACCGCAGCGATTGGGAAACACCTGGTCGCTGATAAAGACGCCGGCGACGCCGGCGGCTTCGAACGCAGTCACCATCTGCCGCACGTTGTTGACGCCGCCGAAACCGGTATCGGCATCGACATAGACCGGAACCTCGACCGCCGCGCAAATGCGCGCATAGTGATCGGCATAGTCGCGCATATTGGACTGGCCGGTATCGGGCTGCGCCAGCATCGAGCCGATCGCGGCATAGCCGCCGGCGCAGATCGCCTCGAACCCTTCCGCCTCCATGATGCGGGCCGACAAGGCATCATAGGCGCCGGGCATCAGCACGAGCCGCTCGCCGGCCATGATCGCCCTGAATTTCTTGCGTGCGTTCATCGTAACCTCTCCGTTTCGTCTCTGAATCGTAGCGGCGCCCCTCGTGGGCGCCCTGGGCGGCCACAAGGGCCGCCCCTACGGTGAAAATCTCACCGGCTGTCGCGCGCCGCCTGCAGCCACGGCTGCGCCGTCGCCGCGCGCCGCTCCCAGCTCGCGATGTCGTCCATGTGCTTGAGCGTGAGCCCGATATCGTCGAGACCTTCTATGAGGCGGGTGCGCTCCGCCGCCGGCATTTCGAAAGCGATATCCGCACCCCCCGGGCCGGCGATGCGCTGCGTTACCAGATCGACGGTGAACGGCGCTGCGCCGTCGGCGGCGACTACGCGGGCGATGAAGGCATCGGCGTCCGGCGCGCCGAGCACGACCGGCAACAGCCCGTTCTGCAGGCAATTCTCGCGATAGATGTCGGCAAAGCTCTTCGCCACGATGACGCGGATATCGTTCGCCAGCATGCTCCACACCGCGGACTCGCGCGAGGAGCCGGCGCCGAAATTCTGTCCGGTCACCAGAATGCCGGCGCCGCGAAACTGCGGCTTGTTGAGGACGAAATCCGGATCTTCGCTGCCGTCCTCGCGCCGCCGCGCGCGGTGAAACAGCATCGCCTTGTAATCCTCCTTGAGGCTGCGCGAATGCAAAATCGGCGCGATCTGGTCGGTGTTGACGTCGTCGTTGAGAAGCGGCGCGGCGATGCCGGTATGACGGACGAACGGCTGCATCACGCGGTCCCCGCGACGATCTGCCGGACGTCGGCGATGCGGCCGGCGATCGCGGTCGCAGCGGCCGTCGCCGGACTCGCCAGATGGGTGCGCACTTTCGGCCCCTGGCGATTTTCGAAATTGCGGTTGGTGGTCGACACGCAGCGTTCGCCGGGTCGGCCGCGGTCGCCGTTTCCTCCAGCACACATCGAGCAGCCGGATTCGCTCCAGAAAAATCCGGCATCGCGGAACACGCGGTCGAGGCCCGCCGCTTCCGCCTCGCGTTTGACGCGCGAGGAACCCGGCACGACCATCGCGACCACGCCCGTGGCGACGCGTCGGCCGCGCACTACCGCGGCGGCCGTCTGCAAGTCCGGCAACCGGCTGTTGGTGCAGGAGCCGATAAAGACGCGGTCGACCGGCAGGCCGGCAAGCGGCGTTCCCGGCTTAAGCCCCATATAGGCGAAGGCGCTGGCCGCGGCGGCGCGCCGGCTTGGCTCGATTGCGTCCGGTTCGGGCACGCAGCCGGAAATCCCGACGACCTGGCTCGGATCGGTGCCCCAGGTGATTTGCGGCTCGAGGCCGGCGCAATCGAGCGCGACCTCGCGGTCGAAGGCGGCACCGTCGTCGGTCGTCAGGCTCTGCCAGTGGTCGAGCGCGCGGTCCCACTGCTCGCCCTGCGGCACAAACGGCCGGCCGGCGAGCCAAGCGAAGGTGGTGTCGTCGGGCGCCACAAAGCCGGAGCGGCCGCCCATTTCGATATTGAGATTGCACAACGTCATGCGCTGCTCGATCGGCATGGCGGCAATCGCCGTACCCGCATACTCGACCGCATAGCCGCGGCCGCCGGCGACGCCGAGTTCGGCGATGAGCCGCAGCGCCACGTCTTTGGAGGACACCTGCGCGCCGAGCCTGCCGTCGAGCCGCACCCGCATGCGCTGCGGACGCTTGAGCGCCATCACTTGCGTCGCCAGAATGTGCGTCATCTCGGTGGTGCCGCAGCCGAAAGCGAGCGCGCCGAGGCCGCCGACCGTGCTGGCGTGGCTGTCGGGAACCGCGTGCGTCGCGCCCGGCAGCACGATGCCGAGTTCCGGCGCCACCACGTGGGAAATCCCCTGCTCCGGATCGTCGACGTCGAACAGCCGGATGCCGTTTTTGCGCGCGCCCTCGCGCATCGCCCGGATGAAGGCGGTGCCGGACGGGTTGGTGTCGTCGTCGCGTCCGGGTTTGGTCGCCACGGTGTGGTCCTGCACCGCAAACGTCAGGTCCGGCCGATGCACCGCACGCTGCTGCTTCTCAAGCTGGGTAAAGCCATGGTGCGCGTGCAGCTCGTGCAGCACGTGACGATCGATGTAGAGCAGATCGCGGCCGTCGCCGCGCTGCCCGACAAGATGGGCGTCCCAGATTTTATCGAACAAGGTGCGCGGCATGGCGTTAATATCTACCGCGGCCCCGACGAGAGCAACCCGCCGGAACGATCCCATGCCCAAAATCGTCGGCATCGATCATTTGGTTTTGAGCGTCGGCGATTTTAAGCGCTCCAAGGACTATTACGGCAAGCTGTTAAAATTCCTCGGCTTCAAGCTCAAGCACGACTACGGCGACATGGCCGGCTGGAGCAACGGCAAGACGCTGTTTTGGATCGCCGCCGCCGACGCCGAAGGCAGGAAACGCAAATACCGCAAAGGCGACATCGGCTTTCATCACTATGCCTTCGAGCTTAAAAGCCGCCAGGACGTTGATGCGCTCGGCGCCTTTCTCGACAAGAACGGTTTCAATGTCGTCGACCCGCCGGGCGAGTATTACGGCCGCAATTATTACGCGGTCTATTTCACCGATCCGGACGGCATGAAGCTCGAAGCCATGATCTGGGCGCCGCCGGAGAACAAGGGTAGAGCGGCCAAGCCGCGCCGAAGAAAGGGCAGCAGGTCGGATTGAGCGCTCTCGAGATCGGCGGTACTATCGGCCGCGTTGCTGATCATACATTGACGTATTAACGACAATGTCGCCCGGAAACTAGCAATGGCATTGGCAAACAAAACACGCGTCAATCGCCGCCAGCCGCTTACGGCGTCGGTACGCAAGGGCCTGACGATCAATAGACGGCCGCGTGGCGGATCGTCCGCCACGCGTGTACCGGGCAGGGGTTCGCGCGTCGGCGACGATCTTGTCGAGGCCTTTGAAGAGATGGCCAAACATCTGCGCGGCGAAATTCAGCTGCACGCGCATGAAACGCCCGGCGGCGCCATGACCCCCGCCCGGATTAAGGCCATCCGTTTGAAAGTTGCGTCGTCGACCAAGGAATTCGAGCGGCTATTCGGGGTTCCGGCGCGGACCATGGAAGCCTATGAACAAGGACGACGGAATCTCGACGGCGCCATGCGTGCGCTCCTGTGGATCATCGATCGCGAGCCGAAAGCCGCATTGAAGGCGCTTACCGCACAACGAATCCGGGCGGCATGAAGCTCGAAGCCATGATCTGGGCGCCGCCGCAAAAACCGCGCCGGCCGGCGTCGCGCAAGAAAAACCGGAAAGCGCGCATATCCTGATCCGCCGACGCAGCCTTACGACACCGCGCGCAGCAAAAACGGCGCGTGCGCGACGACGTTGTTGCGGCCGCGGCGTTTGGCGTCATAGAGCGCGGTGTCGGCGGCCTCGACCAGATCGGCGGCGGTTTGAAACTTGTCCGGCACCAGGGATTCGACGCCGATGCTGATGGTCACGTGGCCGCACGGCGATTCCGAGTGATTGATCTGGAGATCCTCGATCGCCTTGCGCGCCTCGTCGGCAAGCCCGGTCGCCCGGGCGATATCGAGGCCGGGCAACAGCAGCGCGAACTCCTCGCCGCCATAGCGGGCGACCACGACGGCCTCTTCGAGCGTCACCAGCGACAGCGTCTCGCCGACCGCGCGCAGGCAGGTATCGCCGGCGACGTGGCCGTAGCGGTCGTTGAACAGCTTGAAATGATCGATGTCGACCATCATCAAAGCGATCGGCTCGCGGCGCTCGCCGGCGCACCGCCATTCGCGGTCGAGCTCGCGGTCGAAGCCGCGGCGGTTGGCGAGCCCGCTCAGGCCGTCCAGGCTCGCCAGTTCCTCGAGGTGCTGATTGGCGATCTGCAATTCCTCTTCGCGCGCGGCGAGCTTGGCCGCCATGTCGTCGAGCGCGGCCGCAAGTGGCGCAAACTCGGCGACCCAAGGTTCCTGCGCGGCGCGGACATGCAGGTCGCCGCGGCCGAAACGCGTCGCCGTGCGCACCAGCGACCGGATCGGCCGCACCACGAGCTGCTCGCCGCCGAACCAGGCGAGCAGAAGCACGAACATGCCGAACGCGCCGAGTTGCAAATAAGCGAGGTCGATCTCGCTGTCGATGCCCTTATGCACGGCGTTTTCGTCAAGGCCGACGACGAGCCGCGCGTGCGTCTCCGGCACCCGGACATAGGCGAAGATGCGGCGGTTGCTGTCGAAGCCGACCGCGGTCATGGTGCCTTGGTCGTGGGCGAGCATTTGCTGCGTCAAGGCTTGGTCGGCGAGCCGCTTGCCGATGAAGTCCTGCTGGTCGGCCGAGCCGGCGACCAGCGTGCCGTTGCCGTCGAACAGCATGACCGACGCGCCGGAATGCTGCGCCGCGCTTGCCGCGAGATCGCCGATCCATTGCAGATTGATGACCGCGAGCACGACGCCTTTGACGGCGCCGTCGTCTATGATGGGGTAGGTGGCGACCAGGCTCGGTACCTGATTGAGCCGGTTGATCAGATAATCGCTGAGCGCGAATTCGCGCGAATTCAGCGCATCCTGAAAATGCTTACGCTCGGAGACGTTGAGCCCGATCGCCACAGGGTTGGTCGAGCACTTGATGCGGCCGTCGGTGCCGGCGACCGAAAGGTCGCGGATCCAGGGCACATTGGTTGTCAAGTCGGCCATGTATTGATTGCAGTGGGGCTGTTCGAGCGGGATATTGGCGTAAACGCGCGATACGATCTGCACCAGCGCGCGAACCGAATTGATGATTTCGCGTTGCGATGCGACGCCGCTGCGGGCCAGCTCGACCACCTCGTCGTTGGCGCGCGCAACCCGCGCGGCGCGGGCGTTTTCGAGGCCGTGGACCCGCTCCAGCATCAACGGCGCGATCGCCAACAGCGCCAGCACGATCAGCCGAGCGCGGATGCTCAGCACCGGCTTGTTCCGCCGCCGCGAACCGTGGGATTTTGCCTGGTCGTCCGCCATCCCTGCGCTCCCGCCCCGGTTCCATAAGCTAGCCGCCCCGCGTAAAAATGGGCCTCGCGCCTTCGCTAAAATTTGAACGATCCGCGCAGTCGTTGACCGAATGGAAAGCATGAACCCCCAGGACGGCCTTGCCGCGGTCCGCCAGGACATCGCGCGCGCCTGCCGCGACGCCGGGCGCGATCCGGGGTCGGTCACGCTGGTCGCGATCTCAAAGACTTTCGCCGCCGACGCCATCGCACCGGTGATCGCCGCCGGGCAGCGCGTATTCGGGGAAAACCGGGTGCAGGAGGCCAAGGCGAAATGGCCGCCGCTGATCGCGCGCCACGGTGCGCGCGACAGCGGCATCGAACTGCACCTGGTCGGCCCGCTGCAATCGAACAAGGCCAAGGACGCGGTCGCGCTGTTCGACGCCATCCATTCGCTCGATCGGGCGAGCCTCGCCGAGGCGCTGGCCAAAGAGATCGCGCGGCAGGGCCGGCGTCCGCTGCTGTTCGCGGAGCTCAATACCGGCGCCGAACCGCAAAAGGCCGGCGTGCCGCCGGAACAGGCCGACGCTTTTCTTGCCGCCTGCCGCGACCGTTTCGGCCTCGTCGTATCGGGCCTGATGTGCATCCCGCCGTACGATCAAGCGCCGGCTCCGCATTTCGCGCTGACCGCGAAAATCGCGAGCCGCAATGGGCTCAAACTCTTATCGATGGGGATGAGCGCCGATTTCAAGACCGCGATTGCCTTCGGCGCCACCCATGTCCGGGTCGGCACCGCCATCTTCGGCACGCGAGCCTCGACTAAGAATGAATGATGATTCTCGTCTTTGGCGAAAGCTGCGGCAGGAGCGCCAGGAGGGCGCTTCGCTGCAACCCGACGCATCCTGCGGTCGGGGCAAAGCCGCTGCGGGCGACGTGCAAGAACACGGCGCTGCCGCGCCCGGCGACGCGCGGGCGCGTATTGTGGTCGATTTGGACAATCACATCGTAGAGGCCGTCGGCGCGGCGCAGCCGATCGCCTGGTTCATTGGCTGAGCGGCGGAACGGGCGATTATAGCGGCGATCGGCCGGGTTCTCGCACCAGGCGTCGCCGGAAGCGATTTTCCGCGCCGGCAGCAGCGTGCGCGGGCGCGGCAGGCGGTCGGCCCGCCACCACAGGCGGACGGGGTGAAAACGGCCGGCCGGCGTGCCGCCGTCGCCCTCGCGCTTGTCCGCCCTGATGCCGGTGCGGCCGAGCGCGACCCGTAGCGTTTTGGGACCGGCGACTAACCAGCCCTGCGCGCGCCGGCCGGGCCGGGCGCCGATACGAACGACGCGAAGCGAGGTCCGTCGCATGCCAACCGTCCCGTTTCCCAACCCGCGCCGGCTCTTGTATCCTCAAACCTTGTACTTCGCGCCAAGCGGCGCGGCAAAGCGGCGGCGGGGCTCGGATTTGATGCCGAATACGCGGAAGCTTCTCATTGTCGACGACGATCCCGAACTGCGCGACGCGCTGACCGAGCAGCTTTCGCTGCACGAGGAGTTCGAGGCCGTTGCCGTGGAAACCGGCAGCAAGGGCGTGCAGGCCGCCAAGGCCGGGCAGATCGACCTCGTCATCATGGACGTGGGGCTGCCCGATATCGACGGCCGCGAAGCCGTGCGCATCCTGCGCAAGAACGGATTCAAGGCTCCGATCATCATGCTGACCGGCCACGATACCGATTCCGACACCATCCTCGGCCTGGAATCGGGCGCCAACGATTACGTGACCAAGCCGTTCCGCTTTGCCGTGCTGCTGGCGCGCATCCGCGCCCAGTTGCGTCAACATGAGGCAAGCGAGGATGCGGTGTTCACCATCGGTCCCTATACGTTCCGGCCGAGCTCCAAGCTCCTGCTCAATCCGAAGGGCGGCAAGGTGCGGCTCACCGAGAAGGAAACCTCGATCCTGCGCTATTTGTACCGCGCCGGGCAGCGGCCGGTGTCGCGCGAGACGCTGCTGCAGGAAGTCTGGGGCTATAATTCCGGCGTCACCACGCACACGCTGGAGACGCATATTTACCGGCTACGGCAGAAGATCGAGAAGGATGCCGCCGCGCCGGCCATCCTGGTCACCGAAGCCGGCGGCTACAAATTGGTGCCGTGATCGGGCCATGTCCTGCAATCGAGCCATGTCCTGTAATCGAGCCATGTCCTGCAATCGAGCCATGTCCTGTAATCGAGCCATGTCCTGCAATCGAGCCATGTCCTGTAATCGAGCCATGTCCTGCAATCGAGCCATGTCCTGTAATCGAGCCATGTCTTTTAGTCGGGCCATGTCTTTTAGTCGGGTCATGTCATGACCGTCGAGGACGACATCGCGTTCCTTGAGCGGGTGCCCATTCTGCGTCGGCTGGGCACCGGCGCCTTGCGCATCCTCGCCATCGGCGCCGAAAGCTATTCGGTGCAAGCCGGTCAGGTCCTGTTCACCGCCGGCGAGGCCGCCGACTGCGCTTATGTCATTCAGCAAGGCTCCTTTGCGTTGCAGCCGGAGCGGCCCAGCGACGGCGAGGTGGTGGCCGAGGCCGGCACGCTGCTCGGCGAAGCGGCGCTGCTCGCGGACACCCGCCGCCCGGCCACCGCCACCGCGCGCGAGGACGCCACGGTGCTGCGCATTTCGCGCGCCATGTTTCTGAAAATGCTCGAAAGCTTTCCGGACGCCGCGCAACGGCTGCGCGAGTTGATCGCCTCGCGCGCCGAGCAGTGGGCCCGCGAAATGGACAATGTTCGCGCCGCGCTGGCGCGCGGCAGCGGCCCGCGGTCATAGCGTTGCAGCGACGCGAAACTTTCATTCACCCTTGGATTGCCGGCGGTGCTCGATCTCCAGGCTGACAAGCCGCGCCAACAGCGTCGCCGGATAGAGCTGGCCGATCGCCGCCTCCAGCGTGGCGAGATTGCGCGCCAGCGGATGCAGCGGCACGATATCGCCGTAGCCCAGCGTGGTGAGTGTCGTGAAGCTGTAATAAAGCAGCGCCGCGCCCGAGCCGAATTCCTGGCCGGCCGGCGGCAGGCCGGAAAAGACATGCGGCTTGAGAACATCCATCAGCCGATAGATGGTGAAGAAGAACAATCCGAAATTCAGGTAAAGCACGACCGCGCCCTGCACCCGGTAAATCGTCACCCGTCCCGGTCCGAATACCACCCGGGCGATCACCAGACTCAGCGCCGAGATGGCGAGGAGCCGGCCGCCGCCGCTCAGCCATTCCGTCAGCGGCGACGGATGTTCGCGCCAGAGCAGCGTGCCGACCGGACTGAGAACGACCGCGATCGCCACCGCGATCGCCGCGGTATGGCTATGCCAGGTGACGACAAGGATGGAGATCACCAGCACCAGAAACATGGCCGGCAAAAGCAGTAACGGCAGCGCGCCGATTGCGGTGAGCGGAATGACGACAAAGATCAGCGCGGCTTCGACCACCAACACTGCCGTGAGACCCGGCTCGCGCGACGCCTCGTGCCAATCCTTCAGGCGGCGACGCCACTCCTCCACGGTCATCCTCGAAGGTGGCTTCATCGCGCTCATGCGTCAAAGCTCCAGTGTCGCCGTGACCGGCACGTCGTTGGAAGGCTGCGCGGCGCCGCGATCAGCTTGGCAATGGCGATGCCGGCGACGCGGCCGGCCAGCATTGGGACGATCCCGCAGGGATCTCGCATTGCATGAATCATGCAATTCATATAATATCCACCCTCATGGACGATACCATAAAACGCATGATCAGGGTCTCGGCGGCGGAGTTTCAGCGCAACATCGGCCGATATCAGGACATCGCCCTCGTCCAACCGGTAGCGGTCACGCGTAACGGCCGGGAGCGCACGGTGATGATCTCGGTCGAGGAATACCATCGCCTCAAGCGGCGCGATCGCCAAGTGCTCGGGCTTGAGGATTTCACCGACGCGGACGTTGCGGCGCTGGAGGAGACCCGGGCGCCCAACTCCTCGAAAGCCTTCGACCACGAATTAAAGCCGTAGCCGGGTGGCGTTCCCCGAACCCGCTCCCGGCCTTGTCATCCGCTACAGCTACCTGTGGGCGGCAGAACACCAACGGGGGCAAGAGGAGGGCGTGAAGCATCGGCCATGTGCCGTCGTTCTCGTCACCACCCGCGAGGATGACGAGCGCGTGGTGACGGTACTGCCGATCTCACATGCTCCGCCTGCCGATCCCAAGCTCGCCGTCGAAATCCCGGCACCGGTCAAGCGACGGCTTAAGCTCGATGACGAGCGGTCCTGGGTGGTGTTGACCGAAGCCAATCGTTTTATTTGGCCGGGCCCGGATTTGCGGCCGGCAAAACCGGGAGATTCGGCAAGTGTCGGCTATGGACCGCTGCCATTCGCGCTGTTCGAGGAAATCCGCATCAAATTCATTGCCGCGATCCGGGCCAGGCGGGCAAGCGTGGTTCCGCGCAGCGAGTAGCGCCGTGCTACGCTTCTTTCAGTCGTCGCCGTCACCGGCACGTGGTCGGAGGGCCGCGCGGCGCCGCGATAATTCTTGGCTATGGCGATGCCGGCGACGCGGTCGGCGAGCATCGGCGAAGTCCAAAAATGATCGAGGCGGCGCCCGCGGTCGGCGGCGCGCCAGTCCGCCGCGCGATAACTCCACCACGTGTAGAGCTTGGCCGGCTCGGGGGTGAGCTCCGCATGCTGTCGACCCAGCCGCCGGCGCGCAGCGCGCCGGTGAATTTCTCGCATTCGATCGGCGTATGCGACACCACGCGCAGCATCTGCTTATGGCTCCAGACGTCGTGCTCGAGCGGCGCGACATTGAGATCGCCGACCAGGATGGCGCGCTCGGCCGGCGCCGGCCGCAACG
The DNA here is from genome assembly GCA_963729335.1 of uncultured Alphaproteobacteria bacterium. Taxonomy (GTDB): domain Bacteria; phylum Pseudomonadota; class Alphaproteobacteria; order Rhizobiales; family Xanthobacteraceae; genus BOG-931. The sequence goes on along the minus strand of CAVSNN010000006.1, from coordinate 45,542 downwards.
CAGGAGCGTCGCGCATTTCGTCGAGGAAGGCGAGCTTGTGGGCGAATTTCGGATTGACCTCCGGATCGGGAATATCGCCGCCGGCCGGGCACGTAGAAATTATGCAGCGTGATCGGATCGCGCAATCCGGCGCGCTCGCCGAACACCGCGCAGACATGGCGGCAATCGGTCTTGCCGCAGAAGCTTTGGGCGTCGAAACGCTCGAACGGCAGGCGCGATAGCACGACGACGCCGTGATAGCCCTTCTGGCCGTTGAGCGCGACATGGTCGTAGCCGAGCCGCTTGAAACGCTTGCGCGGAAAGGCGTCGTCGGGGCACTTGGTCTCTTGCAGGCAAAGAATATCGGGCCGGACCGCCTTGATGAATTTGGCGACAAGATCGATGCGCAGCCGCACCGAATTGATGTTCCAGGTGGTGATGGTGAGGCGCACGGGGATGAGGTGATCAGTAATCAGTGGTCAGTAATCAGATAAACGTTCAATGTGCAATAGCGCCATCTGATCACTGATTACTGACCACTGATTACTGATTGCTGATGCTGCCGTGGTTGCCCTGGTAATTGATGACGAACAGGTTCGGGTCGGGCTTCTTCGTGGTGTCGAGGTTGTAGACCGCGACCGTGGTGTCGAAGCCTTGCGGATCGGTGACCGTCCACTGCTTGAGCGTGAGATCCTTGGCGTCGAACATGAGCATCAGCCGGTCGGTGCCGATCATCACTTGCTTTTGCTCGATGACGACGGTGGCGAAAGTGTCGTCGGAGGATGACGCTGACCACGTCGGTGTCGTGAAGGAGGTCGATGCGGTCGGCGAGCAGATAGCGCAGCGGCGTCTGCGACAGCGGATAAAGATCCTGCGTCGCGAGATTGCGGTCGCGCACCACCACCGACGAGCCGTCGGCGATGATGTCGATCGGGCTCGGCGGATCGTAGTCGAAGCGCACCCGGCCGGGCTTTTGCAGGTAGAAGGTGCCCTCGGTGCGGCCGCCGTCGGGGCCGATCTGGACGAAATTTCCCACCATGGTCTGGATGCTCGACAGATACATGCTGATCCGGTCGAGCAGCGCGCGCTGCTTGTCGTCGAATGCGGTCGCCTGATTCGGCGAGCCCTGATTGGAGAACGGGAAAAAGCCCGGCGGACGGCCGTTGCTGCGATGCCTGGGGCGCCTGCTGTATCGCGGCCGGCGGAACGGGCGCGCCGTCGGTCGGTGCCGGCTGAGCCACGACGCCGGTTTTAGGCAGCGGTGCCGGGGTCGGCAGCGGCACGCTCTCGGCGAAGACGGCCGGGGAGCCAAGAAAGCCGAGAATCAGCCCGCAAAGCGAAGCCACGAATAGAGCGTCGGGGCGAGTTTAGCCAAGCCCTGTGCCGCCATATCCCTCTCCCGCTGAACGTCGATGCCGCACGCCCGTGACGTATCTATCCGCTATATGCGCGTTATGGCGAATTCGCGGCTGCCCCAATCCGGCTTAAGGCGCAAAGCCTCGATTCTCAATAGGCTTCCTCGTCGGCGCCCTCGACCAGGATTTCGCGCTTGCCGGCGTGGTTGGGCTGGCCGACGATGCCTTCCTGCTCCATGCGTTCCATCAGCGAGGCGGCGCGGTTATAGCCGATCTGCAGCCGGCGCTGGATGTAGCTCGTCGATGCCTTGCGGTCGCGGACCACGACCTGGACCGCCTGCTGGTAAAGGTCGCCGCCTTCGCCGCCGCCCATGCCGGTGGCATCGAAGATCGGATTGCCGTCCTCGTCCGTCGGCTCCTCGGCGGTGACCGCTTCGAGGTATTCCGGCTGCCCTTGCGATTTGAGGTGGCGCACCACCTTCTCGACCTCCTCGTCGGAGACGAACGGCCCATGCACGCGGCTGATGCGGCCGCCGCCGGCCATGTAGAGCATGTCGCCCTGGCCGAGCAGCTGCTCGGCGCCTTGCTCGCCCAAAATGGTGCGGCTGTCGATCTTGGAGGTGACCTGGAACGAGATGCGGGTCGGGAAATTGGCCTTGATGGTGCCGGTGATGACGTCGACCGACGGCCGCTGCGTCGCCAGAATGACGTGCAAGCCGGCCGCGCGCGCCATTTGCGCCAGCCGCTGCACCGCGCCTTCGATGTCCTTGCCGGCGATCAACATCAGGTCGGCCATCTCGTCGACGATGACGACGATATAGGGCAGCGGCTCGAGATCGAGCTCCTCGTTCTCGTAGATCGCCTGGCCGGTCTCGCGATTGTAGCCGGTATGGACCGTGCGGCTGAGCTTCTCGCCCTTGCTCTTGGCTTCGGCGACGCGCGCATTGTAGCCGTCGACATTGCGCACGCCGAGCTTCGACATTTTCTTGTAGCGCTCCTCCATTTCGCGCACCGCCCATTTCAGCGCCACCACCGCCTTCTTGGGATCGGTGACCACGGGCGTGAGCAGATGCGGAATGCCGTCGTAGACGGAAAGCTCCAGCATTTTCGGATCGACCATGATCAGCCGGCACTGGTCCGGCTGCAGCCGGTAAACCAAGCTCATGATCATGGTGTTGATGGCGACCGATTTGCCCGAGCCGGTGGTGCCGGCAATCAAGAGATGCGGCATGCGTTGCAGATCGACCAGCACCGCTTCGCCGCCGATCGCCTTGCCCAAGCACAGCGGCAGCCGGGCGACGTCTCGGCGTAATCGCGCGAGGCGAGCAGTTCGCGCAAATAGACCCGCTCGCGGGTCGGGTTCGGCAGTTCGACGCCGATGGCGTTTCTTCCCGACACCACGGCGACGCGCGCCGACAGCGCGCTCATCGAGCGCGCGATGTCGTCGGCAAGGCTGATGACGCGCGACGATTTGATACCCGGCGCCGGTTCGAGCTCGTAGAGCGTCACTACGGGGCCCGGCCGCGCATTGATGATTTCGCCGCGCACGCCGAAATCCGCCAGCACGCCTTCGAGCGCAGTGGCATTGTCCTGGAGGATTTCGGGGCTGACGGTGGCGCGGCCGATCTTGCTCGGCGGGGTGAGCAATTCGAGCGCGGGCAGAACATAGCCGCCGCTCGACCGGCGCGGCGCTTTCGGCGGGCGCGGTTTGCGCGGCCGCGGCGCGGATTCGGCCACCTCGTCGTCCTCGGCGGCATCGCGCTCGGCGGCATCCTCGAAGCGCGGCTCGAGCCTGCGCCGCGGCATCGTGAGCTCGTCGGATGACGGCAGCGGCGTGCGTTGGCGGCGGCCGAACAGCCGTGCCAGCCGCGCGCGCAAGCTCAACAGCGAATGCGTGACAAAGCCGAGCGAAATCCAGCCGCCGTCCTCGTCGCCGGCCTCCGGCGCCGCGGTATCTTCATCGTCATCGTCGTCGGCCGCGTCGCGCCAGAGAATGCCGGCGGCGCCGGCGAAAGCGAACAATGCGGCGCTGCCGAGCACGACGGCGGCGGCGAGGCGGCTTACTCCGGCGAGCGGCGCGTGGAACAAGACAACCGGCAGCCGCAGCACGGCGTCGCCGATGACGCCGCCGAGCCCGCAAGGCAGCGGCCAATGCGCGCTGTTCGGCAGGCACGAGGCGAAAGCCGCGGTCAAGACCGCGGCGGTGAGCCACAGCACGACACGCAGCCGCTCGTGGCTCAAGCGCCGGTGGCCGAGCAACCGATAGCCCCACACCGCGATCGGCAGCAGCAGCGCCAGCGAGCCGAGGCCCAGGAGCTGCATCATCAGGTCGGCGGCGACCGCGCCGGGCATGCCGAGGAGATTGTGCACCGGCGCGTCGGTGGCGTGGCTCAGCGACGGATCGCGCACCGACCAGGTGGCGAGCGCGAGCCCGCCCATCATGGTGAGACTGATCAGCGCGACGCCGCCGAGCTCGCGCAGCCGGCGCTGCACGACGGCGCCGAGCCGGCCGGACAAAGCGGCCATCCCGTCAAGGCTGCGCTCGATCATCGACATGACTGCGTCGCAATCTCGTCATTGCGAGGAGCGTCGGCGACGAAGCAATCCAGAGTCGGTGGCGGCGGCCCCTGGATTGCTTCGCCTTCGGCTCGCAATGACGATGAACTATTCGAAGGTGTCATCTGCTTAGCCCAACGCCGCCACCAGGCGGTGCATCGCCTCGGCGGTGATCTCGTTGTTGTGCACCATAGCGACGCGGATAAAGTCCGCGCCGGGATTGCTGCCGTCGGCTTGCTCGCGCGCCAGATACCGGCCGGGCACCACGCGCAAGCCGGCCTCGCGCCACAACAGCTGGGTGGCCGCCTCGCTGCCGCCGTGGGCCGAAACGTCGAGCCAGAGGAAAAATCCGCCCGCGGGACGGCGATAGCGATAGCGGTCGCCGACGATCTGGTCGGCGAGATCGAATTTCTCGCGGTAGAGCTGCCGGTTTTCCTCGACGTGTCGCTCGTCGTTGTAGGCGGCGATGGCGACGCGCTGCATCGGCGTCGGCACCATCGGCGCGGCGACGTTGCGCAGTTCGAGATAGCTGCGCATGAAACTACGGTCGCCCGCGGCAAAGCCGATGCGCAGTCCGGGCAGGCTCGAGCGCTTGGACAGCGAGTGAAAGACCGCGACGTTGGCGAAATCCGCACCCGCCGCTTCGAGCATGCCCGGCGGTGCGCGATAGCTGTAAATCTCGCAATAGCATTCGTCGGAGAAGACCAGGAAACCGAAGCGCCGCGCCAGCGCGGTGAGCTTGTCGAGATAGGCGCGGTCGGCGACCGCGCCCTGCGGATTCGACGGCGAGGCGATGTAAAACGCGACCGTGCGCGCCAAGAGCTCCTCGCCGAGCGCATCGAGATCGGGCAGAAAACCGGTTTCTCGCGTCGTCGGCAGATAGACCGGCTCGCATTCGGCGGCAATCGCGCCAGCTGCGTAAGCGGCATAGAACGGATTGGGAATGAGCACTGCCGGCCGGCCGGGCCGCGGCTTGACCCAATTCTTGGCGGCGAGCGCTGCGAGAAAAAGTCCCTCGCGGGTGCCGTTGAGCACCAGCACTTCGGTTGCGGGATCGACCGGGCGGGTGAGCGCGTAGCGGCGGCCGAGCCACCCGCGCGACGGCGACCGCGAATTCGTCGAGCCCCTTGTTCGCCGGATAGCGGCCGAATTCCGCGAGGTGGGCGGCGACGATCGGACCGACAAAGCCGGGAATCGGATGTTGCGGCTCGCCGACCGCGAGGCTGATCGCCGGCTTGCCGGGCGCCGCGTCGCCGATGAGCTCGCGCGTCCGCACGAACGGCGAGCGCGTGTTCGGCGCGCGGGCTGCCGTCGCGCCAGCGGTTAAAGGGGCAGACTCGCGGGTCATCCTGTACATCGTCAACAGCGGGGCCGCCCGCCGCATCACCGGTGCCAATAGCATAGGAGGGCTGAGGTTAAGACCCGATTAACCATCTCACGGGCGAATAGCGAATAGGGAGTAGCGAATGGCTATTTCGGCCCGCTACTCGCTATTCGCCACTCGCCATTCGCCCGGTTTGGGACCGGTGCAAGTGGCGGCGGTCATGCCGCGATCTTCACGTATTCGAAATCGCCGGGCTTGTTGTCGATGCCGATGCGCGGCGGCGCGATCCAGCCGGCGAATTTGCCGGGCTCGGTGACCGGCTGCATCAGGCTGCCGATGAAATCGCCGTCGTCCTTCGACGGCAGCCATTTGCTCTTTGTCGCGGTTCCACGTCGCGTCGTCGACGATTTCGCCGGCCGGCGACACTTGCACGTCCTTGAACTCGCCGATCTGGCGGTGGAAGCCGACATGCGGCAGTTCGAGCCTGAAGGCGACGCCGGTCTTGTCGACGATCTTGTTCCAGCGGTCGAGCCCGCGCTGGCAATCGGCGGTGTAATCGTCGCGCAGCCGCATGTTGATCGCGGTCAGCGCCGGCTCGTCGACGCGCTTGATCTGCGCCGTCGACGAGCTTGAGCACCGGATAGGTCGCGTGTTCGAGCCGGTGATCGTCGTCGATCTTGGTTTCCTGGAAGCGGCCCTTTAGCCCCGCCGTAAACGTATTCGCCGCGTTGGTCGAGACCTCCGAGCCGAACAGATCGAGCGACAGCGTGTAATGCAGATTGAGCTTCTTCTGGATGGTCGGCAGGTCGATGACGCCGAGCGCGCGCACCTTGTCGATCTCGGCCGGGTCCTCGATGCCGGCCGCCTGCATCGCCTCGCAGGTGCGCTGGATGGTGCGGCCGACGCCGGTTTCGCCGACGAACATGTGGTGCGCCTCCTCGGTGAGCATGAAGCGGCAGGTGCGCGACAGCGGATCGAAGCCCGATTGCGCCAGGCTCTCGAGCTGCATCTTGCCGTCGCGATCCGTGAAGAACGTGAACATGTGGAACGACAGCCAGTCCGGCGTCGCTTCGTTGAAGGCGCCGAGCATGCGCGGCTTGTCGGCGTCGCCGGAGCGGCGCTGCAACAGCTCGGCGGCCTCCTCGCGGCCGTCGCGGCCGAAATATTTTTGCAGGATATAGACCATCGCCCACAGATGGCGGCCTTCCTCGACATTGACCTGGAACACGTTGCGCATGTCGTAGAGCGACGGCGCGGTCTTGCCGAGATGGCGCTGCTGCTCGACCGAAGCCGGCTCGGTGTCGCCCTGGATGACGACGAGGCGGCGCAGCATGGCGCGATATTCGCCCGGAATGTCCTGCCAGGCCGGCTCGCCGTAATGGCGGCCGAACGGGATTTTGCGGTCCTCTTCCTGGGGCGCCAGCAGAATGCCCCAGCGGTAATCGGGCATTTTCACGTAATCGAACTTCGCCCAGCCCTTGGGATCGACCGAGACCGCGGTGCGCAGATAGACCAGCGCCTCCTGGAAGCCTTCCGGCCCCATGTCCATCCACCAGTCGATGATAGCCGGGATGCCAGCTTTCCAGCGCGCGCAACACCTGGCGGTCCTCGGCGAGATTGACGTTGTTCGGAATCTTGGTCGTGTAATCGACGTTCTCGATTTCATGGCCGCTCCTGTGTCTCTCCGCCGCACGTCTCCCTCTCCCCGCGTGCGGGGAGAGGGTTGGGGTGAGGGGCTTCACCGCCGGGCTCGAATCGCAGAGGCCCCCTCACCCGTCGCGCTTACGCGCGCCGACCTCCCCCGCGCGGCGGGGAGAGGTGAATCACACCCTCTTCGTATCGAACACCGGCTTCTGGCCGGTGCCGTAGCGCTTGAGCGCGCCTTCCTCGCCGATGGCGTTGGGGCGCTGGAAAATCCAGTTCTGCCACGCGGTCAGCCGCGCGAAGATTTTCGATTCCATGGTTTCCGGCCCGGCGAAGCGCAGATTGGCTTCGAGCCCGGTGAGGCCGTCGGGCGAGAAGCTCGCGCGCTCTTCGAGAAACACGCGCACCTCGTCGTCCCAGTCGATGTCGTCGAGCGCAAAAGTGATGAGGCCGAGCCGTGCGCGCGTCGCGGCGTCGAGCATTTTGCCGCGCTCGGCTTTGGCCGCGTCGAGATCGGCGGGGTTCGCCAAAAAGCGGCTGGCGAGCCGGGTGAGCCCGTTCGACATCGGATAGGCGCCGAAATTGACGTCGGCGAGCGCGATCGCCGCCGGCGGCTTGTTGTCGCCCGTCGCGCACGCGCTTGCCGGATCAGCATGTAGGAGCGGTCGCGCGCGAACGGCAGTTCGGCGAGCGTGCCGGCAAAGCACGAGCCCGGCTCGATCAGCGTGACCAGCGAGCGCGAGGTGAGATCGACGCGCTTGAGCACGCGCTTCCACAACAGCCGGATTTCGCGCGCGAGCCAGTGATCCTTGTTGGCGTCGAGGAATCGGTCGTAAGCGAGCACCTGCGCCGGATCGCCGGACGATTTGAAGACGATCGCCGCGACGTCGAGCTCGTTGAGCCGGATATGCAGGATGGCGTCGTCGAGTTCGCGCGCCAGCTGCAGCGGCCAGAACGCCGCGCCGAGCGCCACCATGGCGTCGGCCGAAGCCGGCGGCGGCGCAGCGGGGCCGCGCAAGGTGATGGTGGCGATGCCGCTCGCGCGCGCTGAAATTCGACCGACGAGCGCGCCATATTCGACGCTGTCCGCGCGCGAATGTGCGCGTCAGCGGCGTCAGCTTGATGCCGGTGCCGGCGCCGTTGCGCGCGCGATTTTGCGGCGAACTCCGCGGCGCGGGCCGCGACCGCCTCGTCGAATTTCGAGCCCGGCACCACGTCGTCGACCAGCCGCCATTCGACCGCGCGCTTGCCTTTGACGCCTTCCTCGGTGGTGCAGAACACGTCGGCGTGGTCGCGGCGCACTTTGCGCTTGTCGGAGACGCGGGTGAGCCCGCCGGTGCCGGGCAGCACCGCGAGCAGCGGCAATTCCGGCAGCGACACCGCCGCCGAGCCGTCGTCGACCAGCATGATGTGGTCGGTCGCCAGCGCCAGCTCGTAGCCGCCGCCGGCCGCGGTGCCGTTGATGGCGCAGATCGATTTGAGCGCCGGAATTCTCGCTCAAATCCTCGATGCCGTTGCGCGTCTCGTTGGTGAACTTGCAGAAATTGACCTTATGCGCGTGGCTCGCGCCGGCCAGCATGCGGATATTGGCGCCGGCGCGAGAACACCCGCGGCTTGGCCGAGCGCAGCACCACGACGCGCGCTTGCGGATGCTCGAAGCGCAGCCGCTCGATGGCGTCGGCAAGCTCGATATCGACGCCGAGATCGTAGGAATTGAGTTTCAGATCGTAGCCTTCGAACAGCGCCGCCTTCTCGTCGACGTCCATGACGAGCGTGCGCCACGTCGCCGTCGACGGTGAGCTTCCAATGGCGATAGCGCGCCGGCTCGGTCTGGAAATCGATCCGCGTCTTGCCGTTGCCAGCGGGCGCGGCGTGCCGTGATCTGCGTCGCCCATCGCCGTCCTCGACTGCCGTCGCCGCTGCGGCGGATGTGTACTATAGTGCATCGATCGCACCGAGCCGACCCGATAATATGCATTATAATTCATGATACGGCAACCCCGGAATCGGCGCGCCGTTCGCCTTCATGGTGGTCGCGCAGCAGCCGGTTGATGAAGTCGGCGACGGCTTTGAGCGTCAGTTCGGGGGCTTCGCGCTGCGGCACGTGACGGATGCCGGGCAGCACCACGGTCTCGACCGGACAGAAGCATTCCTGTTGCGCCGCCTCGACCTGCTTGAGCGTGCCGTATTGATCGTCTGTCGCCCTGCACGATCAGGATCGGCACGCGGATGTAGCCGAGCGCTTCGGTGATGTCCCATTTGCGGAACTCCGGATCGAGCCACGGCTCGCTCCACGAGCGGAACGCGCAATCGACGTCGGCGTGCCAGCGCTTGAGCTTTTCGCGCAAATCGCCGGCGGCGAAGGCGTCGCGGGCGCGGCGGATTTCGGCAAGCCCCATCTCCTCGGTGAAAAAATGCGGCGCGATCAGCACCAGCCCGCGCACGCGATGATCCTGCACGCTGCCGGCATAGATGGTCGCGATCGAGGCGCCGTCGCTGTGGCCGAGCAGGATGCCGCGCTGAAATCCGATTGCCGTCGAGCACGCGCGGCAGCACCTCGCGCGGCCTCCTCGTGCATGAAGGCGGTCGAGCGCGGCAATTGTCCCGGGCTCGATTTGCCGTAGCCGGCGCGCGAATAGACGAAGACGCCGGCGCCGGTCGCCGCGGCGATTTGGTCGGGAAACGAGCCCCACAGGCCGACGCTGCCGAGGCCTTCGTGCAGCATGACGATGGTCGGCGCCGCGTCCGGCCGCGGCCCGATCATGCGGTATTCGAGCCGCAGCGGCGCAAGATCGAGAAAGCCGGTGTCGGCGAGCGTCACGGCTGCGATTCCGCTTGCGGGCCCAATCAACGGCGTGACCGACCCGCAACAGCTTGGCGAAACTCTGCTCCACGGCGTCGCCCGACGTGTCGACCTCGGCCTCGGCGCGGGCATAGTCGGCGCGGCGCGCTTCGAGGATCGCCACCAGATCGGCCATCGCCCCTTTGGAATCGGCCTCGCGGTTTTGCGCCATCGGGCGGAAATCGCCCTGCGCCATCACCCGGCTCATGTGATCTTCCGGCCGCGCCTTGATCCAAATCGTGTGGCTGCGGCGCAGCAGCAGCGCGTAGGTTTCCTGATTGGCGACGATGCCGCCGGCCGTGGTGATGACCGCGGCGTCATGCGCGGCGATGACGCGATCGAGCGCGCTCGCCTCATGGCGGCGGAACGTGGCGGTGCCGGCCATCTCGATCAGATCGGGAATGCTGGCGCCGTAATCCTCTTCGACGACGCGGTCGAGCTCGATGAACGGCCAGCCGAGATGCTGCGCGAGCATGCGCCCGAGCGTCGACTTGCCGGCGCCGCGCAGGCCGACCAGCGCAATGCGCCGCGCCCGGTCGGCGTTGCCGGCAAGCGCCGACGCGCGCCGCGATCAGTTTCGCCAGCTCCGGCAATTCGCCTTCCGGCACTTGCGCGAGGAGATCGAGGATGGCGCCGCGCGCCGCGGTGCGCGCGCCCGCCTCCGGCAGCAAGGCGGAGGCGGGCAGGTCGAGCGCCTGCGCGATCGCGCGCAGCACGCTCGCCGACGGATTGCCGGCGCCGCTTTCGATCTGCGCCAGATAGCGCTCGGAGGTTGCCGAGGCTTGCGCCAATTGCCGCCGCGTCATGCCGCGCTTGGCGCGGTGCCGCCGCACCTCGCGGCCGATGGCGGCGAGGAATGCGGCGACCGCGGCGGCGCCGCTCGGCGCGGCCGGCGCGGGCTTTTGACGGGCCTTGGTCTTTGCTGTCGGCACGGCGGAACCGTCTCATGCATTATAGTTCATGCTCTATAATGCATAAGCGAGCGCCGACATGACAAGCCAGCCGCGGCCGACCGGCGGCCGATTTCAGCCGAAAATCTTGCGCCAGCCGCCGGTCTTCGGCTCGGCCGGCGGTCTCGCTCTCCTCGACATGCTTCGGGTCCCGGATCGTCGGGGACGTGGACCAGCGGGATGACCGGCTCCGGCTTTGGCTCGCGGCTTTGCCTCTGGCTTGACTCGGCGTGCGGCGTGCGCCGGCTCGCCGCGGGACGGAGGCGCTCCGCGGTGCTGGCAGGCGGCATCGGCGCTTTCTGGCGGCGGCGCCGGTCGCGATTTCGATCGGCGCGGCAGGCGCCGGCTCGGGCTCGATCGCCGGCGGCGCTCACCATCCCGGTCAGCGGCACGCGCCATTCGAAGGCGTCGAGCCGGCCGCTCACCGGCGAAGCCGGCAGCCAGCGATCGGAGACATAGCCGTCGGCGGTCCAGGCCGGATCCGGCGCGGCGTGAAGCGCGCGCGCCAGCCATTCGCGGGCGCGGCCCTCGTCGTTGCGCTCGGCGCGCTCGAGCTCGGCCATCAGCAACGCGATGCGCTTGGTCGGCGCCGCGAGATAGGGCGCCAGCGCGGCGCGCGCCTTGGCGAATTCCTGCGCGTCGAGCGCGGCGCGCGCGATCGCCAGCGCGCCTTCGATATGGCCGGGCACGCGTTTCGCCAGCGCTTCGATCCGCTTGAGCCGGTCGCGCGCGGACTCGCCGGAGCGAAGCTCGGCATAGGCCTGGGCAAGTTCGGGATGCGGATTGGCGCGCCAGGCGCCGTCGATGATCGCGGCGGCCTTGCGCAGCTGGCCGCCTTCGGCAAGCGAGCCGCCCGGCGAGCGCCGCCGCCGGCACCAAAGTCGGGCGCGAGCTTGCTGCGCTTCCAGCGCGAAAGCCTTGGCGCTGCCGCGGTCGGTATCCTCGACGGCGAGCGCGCGCGCGGTGAGCAGCACGGCGCGCTGGCGGCGATAGATCGCCTTGTCGAGCGTGCCGCGTGTTGCGCTCCAGCAACGCCAGCGCGCCGGCCCAATCGCCGTCCTGGCAGCGCGACTTCGAGCACCGCCCGGCCGGCCCAACCGAGCGACGGGGCGGTGCGCGCCGCTTCCTCCGCATAAGCCCGCGCGCTCGCGTGATCGTTGCGGCGCTGCGCCTCGATGAACAGGCCGTGCAGGCCGAGCGCCTTGGTGTCGGCGCGGCTCGCCATGGCGCGGAACGACGCGCTCGGCGCGCTGCGCGATCGCCGGCGAGCTGCGCCGATTGGGCGCTGAGCAACAGCGCCAGCGGCTCGCCGGGCGCGATCCGGTTGACCGCGGCCGAATGCTTTTGCGCGGCGGCGATGTCGCCGGCGCCGACCGCGATCAGCCCGTTGGAAATCGCCTCGTAGGCGCGCACGCCGCGGCGATGGCGCAAGTGCCGCGACAGCACGATCGGCGAGCGCAGGATGGCGCGAACGAGGCTCCAGATCAGTGCCAGCGCCACCATCGCCGCAAGCACCGCCGCGGCGAAGAACCAAGAGCGAAGTTTCGATGCGCAGGCCCTGCCAGGTGATGACGACGTCGCCCGGGCGGTCGGCAAGCCAGGCGACGCCGTAGGCGATGCCAGCGCCGACCACGATCAGAATAAAGGACGACGCGGATCATTGCGCGGCCGGCTTGTCAAGCGCCGCGAGCGCGGCGGCGGCGATCTGCCGGCTCGCCGCAATGGCGGCCTCGCGCGCTTGCGGCTTTCTTGACCCAGCCGGCGGCGAGCGCTTTGGCGGCATCCGGCAGCGCGGCGATGTCGGTCAGCGCCGCGGCGATGTCGGCGCGCGCGGCGTCGACGCCGATCCGGGCGATCGATCGCCGACGGCTCGTTGCCGGCGGGCGCAGCGACCGGCGTGATGCGGACGAGCTGTTGCGGCGTTGGCCTCCAGCCGCGCCGAGAAAGCCGGTCGTCGCCGGCTGCCGTGTCGGACGCCTGCTGCAGGGCCGGCGTGAGCAGTCGCCGAGTTCCTGCGCCAGCGCGGCGGCGCTCGGCACGCCGGTTGCGGCGAACGGTTCGAGCGGCGCGGTCGCGTCGGCGTCGACGCCGAGCGATTCGCACCGCGGCAAGCTCGGCCTGGTACGGCGCGCCGCGTTCGACCGCGGCGCGCAGCGCCTCGGCGGCGATAGTCAGCCGCGCCGCCTGGTCGTCGGCGCCGGCGGCCGGATGCGCGGCATTTTCGGACGAGCGCGTTGACCGCGCTTTCCAGCGCCGCGATCCGGCTTGTGAGCGCGTCGAGGTCGCGCTTTTGCACCGCCGATCGATCGGCGGTTTGGCTTGCGCTGGTTTGACTTGCGCTCCGCGCCGCCGCGGCCGCGGCCGCGGCCGCGGCTTGCGCGGCAGCCGCCTGTTTGGCCGCGCTTTGGCTCGTTGCGGCGACATCGTCGAGGCGGCGGGTCAGCGCCGCAACCAAATCGCCGAGCGATTTGCTCTGCGCCTCGACCGCCGCCAATCGGGCGGCCAGCGCGGGCTCGGGCTGCCGCTCCTGCATCGCCCGCTCGATTTTGTCGAGCCGGGCCGAAACATCGGCTTCGGCTTGTGGCGCGGCGACGACCGGTGCCGCAACCGTCGCCGCGGTCGGCGGCGGCGGCTCACTCTCGCGCGACGGCGCAAAGCCCCCGATCCACAGTCCGGCGACGATCGCCGCCATCGCCAGCGCGCCGATGCCGGCGCTGATGGCGTGGGACTTCAGCCCGCCCGCGGACCCGCCACGCCCCGGCGCGGCGTCTTGATTGGGCACCTCGCCCGCCGCCGCCCTCGCCGCCGGCTCGTCCGCCGGCTTCGCCGCGCCGGAAGCCGGCGTTTCGACTTCCGTCGCCTTCAGTTCGATGGTCGGCGGCCGCCGGCCCGGTTTGCTGTCAGGCTCGCTTGTCATGCTGTCCCTACAGCGGGTTCGCTGCTGACGCGGTCACCGAATCAAGGTCCGCTGGCCTGCCCGGCACGGCATAATACGCGGCGGCGGCAGCGGCAACACGTCGAATAAAGCCGCACGACGCCGCATAAACCTGCATATTCAGCCGCATAGCGCGAGCAATGCGGCTTCATCCGGCCGCGCCGCCATGCGCACCTTGCTGGCTCCGGCTTGGGTGAGCGGCTCGGCAACCCGCGCGGACAGGCAAAAATGTGTGGGCCCGGCCAGCGCGGCTTCGACGAGGCCGGCACGGCGCGCGGCGAAGAGAAACGCCTCGGCGCTGCGGCGGGAGAAATGCAACACGCCGTCGAGCCCGCCGGCCAGCGCCGCGGCGGCTTGCGCCGGGAGCGTTGCCGCGGCCACGGCGCGATAGACGAGCGCGGTGTGGACGGTAAAACTTTTCTCGCGCAACAGGCCGGCCAAATCGCCGGAGCGCTCCTCGCCGGCAAGATAAATGAGCGGCGCGCCCGGCTGCATTCGTGCCGCGACGAGTTTTGCCAAATCGTCCACATTGCCGTCGGCGGAACTGACATTGCCGAAGCCTAAGTCCCGCATCGCTTGCGCGCTATGCGGCCCGACCGTGAACACCGGAATGCCGCGCAATTCGTCGCGGCGCCGATGCCCGGCGAGCGCGCGCACGGCGTTGGCGCTGGTCAGCAGCACGGCCGCCCACGGTCCGGCGCCGAGATCGGCATCGGACGAAATCTCGATCGCCAAGAGTGGCGCGACGATCGGCTCGTGACCGCGGGCGCGCAGCGCCGAGGCGGTGCGCTCGGCGTCGGCTTCGGGACGCGTGAGCAAAAGCCGCATCGCTCAAGGCTCCTCGAAAAAGCCGGGACCGGCGCGGGCTTTAAGCTCGCGGCCGGCATCGGCGCCAAGCGCCGCCGCATCGGCGCGGCCGCCCTCGCGCAAAACGTCCAGCGCCGCGCTGCCGTCGGTCTTGGCGATCATGCCGCGAAAGCGCAACGCCCCGTCGCGGAGCCGGGCATGGCCGGCGATCGGCGTGCGGCAGGAGCCGTCGAGCACGGCAAGGAAGGCGCGCTCGGCGGTTACCGCGGTCGCGGTGTCGGCATCGTCGACGGCGGCGACCAGCGCGCGCGTTTCGATATCGTCGGCGCGGGTCTCGATGCCGATCGCGCCCTGGCCGACCGCGGGCAAAAACTCGTCGGCGTCGAGCACCGCGGTTGCCGCGCCCATAAGCCCGAGCCGCTTGAGGCCGGCAACGGCAAGCACGGTGGCGTCGACCTCGCCGGCGTCGAGTTTGCGCAATCGGGTCTCGACATTGCCGCGCAGCGGCACCACGACGAGGTCCGGCCGCTGCCGCTTGAGCAACGCCTGCCGCCGCAACGACGCGGTGCCGACGACGGCGCCGTGGCGCAGCTCGCGAAGGCTTTTGGCCGTGCGACCGATGAAGGCGTCGCGGGCGTCTTCGCGCGGCAGGAACCCCGCCAGCACCAGGCCGGCCGGCAGCACGGTCGTCATGTCTTTCGCCGAATGCACGGCGATGTCGATCGCGCCGGCCAGCAGCGCCTGTTCGATTTCCTTGGTGAACAGGCCCTTGCCGCCGGCCGCCGCCAACGGCCGGTCCTGGATGGTGTCGCCCGTCGTGCGAATGGCCTTGATCTCGATGCGCTCCACGGCGATGCCGCAGGCCGCGGCGAGGCGGCTTTGCAGCTCGCGCGCCTGAATGAGCGCCAGCGGGGAGCCGCGCGAGCCGATGCGCAGGATCGATGTTGCGGTCGAGGATTGTGGCATCGCCAGCGTATAATACACCGATGGTCATCCTCGGCATCGAGACAACCTGCGATGAAACGGCGGCGGCCGCGGTCGGGCGAACCGCGGACGGCAAGGGGCGCATCCTGTCCAATATCGTGCTGTCGCAAATCGGCGAGCACGCCGAATTCGGCGGCGTAGTGCCGGAAATCGCCGCCCGCGCCCATGTCGAGACGCTCGACCGCGTCATTGCCGCGGCGATGGACGAGGCGAAGCTTGCCTTCGCCGAGCTCGACGGGGTCGCCGCCGCCGCCGGTCCGGGCCTCATTGGCGGCGTCATTGTCGGGCTGACCACGGCGAAAGCGATCGCGCTCGCCCACGACAAGCCGCTCATCGCCGTCAATCACCTGGAAGCCCACGCGCTCACCGCGCGGCTCACCGACGCGACGGCGTTTCCCTATTGCCTGTTTCTCGCGTCCGGCGGCCATACCCAAATCCTCGCCGTGCGCGGCGTCGGCGATTATCTCCGCCTCGGCGGCACGGTCGACGACGCGATCGGCGAGGCCTTCGACAAGACCGCGAAGCTCCTCGGGCTGGGCTATCCGGGCGGGCCGCTCGTCGAAAAGGAGGCCGCCCGCGGCGATCCCCAACGCTTTGCGCTGCCGCGGCCGATGGCCGGCCGCCGCGATGCCGACTTTTCGCTCTCCGGGCTGAAAACCGCATTGCGGCTCGAAGCGCAAAAGATCGCGCCATTAAGCGACCAGGACGTCGCCGACCTGTGCGCCTCGTTCCAGCAGGCGGTGGTCGACGTGGTCAAAGACCGGCTGCGCAGCGGGCTCGCCATGTTCCGGGTGCAGGTCGGCACGCCGAGCGCGCTGGTTTGCGCCGGCGGGGTGGCCGCCAACCAGGCGATCCGCAAGGTGCTGCACCGCGTCGCCTTCGAGGTCGGCACCGAGCTGGTGGCGCCGCCGCCGGCGTTGTGCACCGACAACGGCGCCATGATCGCCTGGGCCGGCGCGGAACGGCTGGCGTTGGGGCTCACCGACCCGCTCGATTTCGCGCCGCGCGCCCGTTGGCCGCTCGAAGAGGTGGCAAAGGGGGCCGCACGTTAGACTACGGCCGGCGTCATTGCGAGGAGCGAAGCGACGAAGCAATCCAGCTCTTCGGCACTGAGCTGGATTGCTTCGCTTCGCTCGCAATGATGGTGTGGACGGCTCCCGACGGCATCAGTTGTGCCAGACTGGTGATGTGAATCGGCCAGACAAGGGAGCCGTCCATGGCAGAGACTATCATGATTGGGTTGGATTTGGCGAAGAACGTTTTCCAGGTTCACGGTGTCGATGAAGCCGGCCAGGTGGTGATCCGCCGACAAATTCGACGGGCGCAGATGGAGAAGTTTTTTACCGGACTGCGCCCGGCGGTGATCGGCATGGAGGCGTGCGGCGGGGCGCATTACTGGGCGCGGCTGGCGCAACGGCATGGCCATGAGGTGCGGCTGATGCCGCCGAGCTACGTGAAGCCTTATGTGAAGCGCAACAAGACAGACGGCCGCGATGCGGAGGCGAGCTGCGAGGCGATGCAGCGGCCGACGATGCGGTTTGTGGCGGTAAAGAGCGAGCACCAGCAGGCGATGCTGGTCCTGCACCGGACGCGGACGCTGCTGGTGCGCCAGCGCACGATGCTGGCCAATGCGTTGCGCGGTCATCTTGCGGAGTTCGGGATCGTAGCGGCGCAGGGTGTGAAGGGGCTGCGCGGCTTGATCGAACGGATGCAGACAGCCTGTGATGCCGGAGTACCAGCTCTGGCGCGGGATGGCTTGCTGGCGCTCGCCGGACAATGGCAAGCGCTCGATGTGCAGATCCGCGCGCTCGAACTTAAGATAGTGCAAAGCGTGCGCGAGAGCGCGGCGGCGCGCCGGCTGGTGGCGGTGCCTTGCGTGGGGCCGATCATCGCCAGTGCCATGGTGGCCAGCGTCGGCGACGCGCGAGCGTTCCGCAGCGCCCGCGGCTTTGCGGCTTGGCTCGGTCTGACACCACGGCAGAGAGGAACGGGCGGCAAGCAACGTTCGGGCTCGATCTCTCGGCAAGGCGATCGGACATTGCGCACCTTGTTAATCGTCGGCGCCAGCGCCAAGCTGCGCCAGGAGGTGGCACGCGGGGTCAGCGATCCGTGGCTGCGCGATCTTCTGGCGCGCCGCCCCAAGAAGGTCGCCACTGTGGCGCTTGCCGCCAAGACCGCGCGTATCATTTGGGCCGTGTTGGCCAAAGGAGAAGACTATCGCGATCGCGCGAGTGTGCCAGCCGCTGCCTAGCGCAGACAGCAACTGATCGCTCGCGCTCAACCGTCGGAAAGGGCAACTATGGCGTGACGGCAAACGGTCAGGAACCGGGATCGAGACACTCCGACCCGTCATCGCGCATCACAGCGCGTCGCAATGATTGGAACTCGATCCGCGAATCCCATCAGGGCCAGCGGTCAGCGACCGCATCCAAAGGCCGCATACATGACCGCTCCCGATCAGTCTGCCGAACCGCCAAAAAGCTCTTGCCGACAGGGGGCCGTCCATACATGACGAGGAATTACTGCTCGAACCGCTCGATGAACCAGCGCAAGAGCCGGCCCCAGATCTCGTCCTTGCCGACGGTATCCTCGATGCCGTGTTCGAGGCTCGGATTGTCGTTGACCTCCATGACCACGATGCCATGGTCGGTCTCTTTGAGGTCGACGCCGTAGAAGCCGTCGCCCACCGGGCGCGCCGCGCGCACCGCGATATCGACCACTTCGCGCGGCGCCTGATCGAGACCGAAGGCGCGGAAGCCACCCTCGTGCGAGGAACCGTCCGGGCGGTATTTCACCACCTGCCAATGGCCGCGCGCCATGCGGTATTGGCAGACGAACAACGGCTCGCCGGCGAGCACGCCGACGCGCCAATCGAATTCGGTCGGCATGAATTTTTGCGCCAGGAGCAGGTCGGTCTCTTCGAACAGCTCGTCGCAGATGCGCTTGAACTGATCGGCCTTCTCGATCTTGTGCACGCCGCGGGAGAACGAGCCGTCCGGAATCTTCACCACCAGCGGCAAGCCGAGCTCGTCGATGGCTTTGTTGAGATCGGTGTCTTCGGCGATGATCACGGTCGGCGGCGTCGGCACCTGGTTCTGCTGCAAAAGCTCCATCAGGAAGACCTTGTTGGTGCAGCGGATCATCGAGATCGGATCGTCGATGACCGGCATGCCCTCCTGCCAGGCGCGCCGCGCGAACCGATAGGTGTGGTTGTCGATCGAGGTGGTCTCGCGGATGAACAGGCCGTCGAATTCGGCGAGTTCGGCGAGCTGCCGCTTGGTGATCGGCTCGACGTCGACCGACATTTTCTCGGCAATGCGCACGAAATGCTTGATCGACTCCGGCGACGAGGGCGCGGTTTTCTCGTTCGGGTCGTACAGCACGGCGAGATCGTATTTGGCGACCGAACGCGCCTTGGGATCGCGCCATTCGCGCTTGGTGTGATTGTGCAGCGACTCGCGGAAGAACTCGGCTTCGCCGTTGGCGAGCCGGGTGATGGTGCGCGGGCGGATGCGGTCGATGGTGAGCCAGTTGCTGGGCTCCACGATCACTTCCAGCGCCGGGCAGCGGAACCAGTCGAACAACAGCCGGCCGAACGGCTCGAACCGCTCGTCGCGCGCGATGCCGAAACAGACCAACAGCTTGAACTCGCCGTCCGGCTGGAAATCGGCGCGCCGGGCGCAGCGGTTCAGCTCCTCCTCCAGTTCCGGCAGCGCGTGCTCGTACAGCTTCTGCTCGCGCAGCTCCAGCATGGTTTCGACGCTCGGCACCACGCGGTGGCCGCGCGCCTCGGCCAACAGCGAGGCGTAATAGCCCTTCGACTGATAGGCATAGGAGCGGGCAAGATTGACGATCTTGGGCCGCCCCATGTCGAACAGGCGCGGCCGCGCGAGATACTCGCTCGTGGAGATGACCTTGTGCGGGGTCTCGGCGTTGGGCAGGTCGCGGGGCTGGTCGACGAGGATGACCCAGCCGGTCATGGGCGGGTCCCTTTCCAGGCAACGGCGGCGTGCGGATATGGGTCGATCATGCGAGCGAACGTCAGGCGCGACACTTTAACGGGACTTAACCTCATAGCGGGTAAAAATCGGTTGGCACGGGTCGATCCGCGTTTGTCCACCATGAAAACCGATTGGCCGATCGGAGTCGGGCCGGGCTGTTGAAACCGGTTACCGCCGCCGCGGTCCGGTGCCGAGCGACTTCTCGAAGCGGAGCGCGTCGCCGCCGTTGTCATAATAGTCGCGATGCCGGCCGAACAGCCGGTAGCCGGAGTTTTCGTAGCGGGCAATGGCGCGGCTATTGTGCTCGTGGACTTCGAGCCGCATCGCCGTGCGCCCGCGGCGCCGCGCCGCCCGCTCCGCCGCGGCAAGCAGGCGGCTGCCGATGCCGCGCCGGCCGATATGCGGGGCCACCGCGATGGAATAAAGCCGGGCCAATGTCGAGCGCGGTGGATAGAGCACCAGCACATAGCCCGCGGCCTTGCCGTCCGCTTCGGCGACGATCACCGTGGCGCCCGGCGCGGCGAGAAAGCGGCGGAAGCTGCGCCGCGACAGGATGTCGGTGTCGAATACCGCCCGTTCCAGCGCGACCAGCGCGTCGAGATCGTGCAACCGGCCGCGCCGCAGCTTGGCGGCATGGCGTGGACGATGAGGCGGGCGTTGCGGCGGGCGATGCGGCGTTGCGTTCACGGCGGGCTTTGCTATCCGGTGGGTTCGCGCATCGTTTCAAGCCGCTCCCCGGTGACTTTGCAATATGACGAAGTCGGGGGTTATGGATTGCGGGCTTTCTGCGCCGCTCGGCCCCGAAATGACGCGTGAATGACCGACACCGGCCCACTCTTTGTGTCTTCCGGCGATTTGATTGCCGACCGGCGCTACAAGGCGGCGATCGAGCTTGCCTCGCGCGGCGACTTTGCCGCGGCGGCCGATGTCCTGGCGCAAACGGTGCAGCTCGCGCCGAACTTCGCCACGGCCTGGTTCGCGCTTGGCGCCATCCGCGACCGGCTCGGCGACCGCGACGGCGCGGTCGCGGCGTTCGCGCAAGCCCGCGACGCCGACCCCGACGATTATCACGGCGCGCGCTTGCAACTGGCGCGGCTCGGCTTCGGCGAAGCAACCCCGGCAATGACCGAACCTTATGTCCGCCGGCTGTTCGACCAATATGCCGAGCGCTACGACAGAGCGCTCACGGAACGGCTGCACTATCGCGGCCCCGAAATTCTGCACGACGCGGTCGAACTCGGCGATGGGCGCGGCCGGGCGGCCGATGCGGTTCGGCGCGATGCTCGATCTCGGCTGCGGCACCGGGCTCGGCGGCGCCGCCTTTCGCCCCTATGTCGACTGGCTGGTGGGGGTCGATCTATCGCCGGCGATGATCGCGCAAGCGGCGAACAAAGGCCTGTACGATCGTCTGGTCACGGCCGAACTCTCCGGCTTTCTTGCCGGCGAGATCGCCGAGCGCGGAACATATCATCTGGTTCTCGCCGCCGACGTTTTCGTTTACGTCAACGATCTTGCGCCCATCCTCGGCGCGGTTGCGCGCGTTCTCCCGGCGAACGGTGTTCTCGCTTTCACGGCGGAAACCCATTCCGGCGCCGGCGCCAAGCTATTGCCGACGCTGCGCTATGCCTATGGCGAGGCCGAGCTGCGCAACATCATCGCCGCTGCGGGCCTGGCGCCGGTCAAAATCGAGCCAGCCGCTATCCGCACCGAGAATGGCGTTCCGGTGCAGGGCCTCGGCGTCGTCGCCGTCCGTCAGGCATAGCCCTTGATGCTGTCCGCCACCGAATCGGCGACGTGCTCCTTGGTGATGATGCCCTTGACGTCGGTTTCGGTCGGCACGCCCTTGCCGGCGACCACCACCGCCATGGCGCCGCCGCGCCGCCACATCCGCTTGATGACGTCGAAGGCGATGTCGTCCTCCCGCGCGATGGTGAAATCGCGCTGCGCCACGTCGCCGAGCGTGACGCCGGTATAGGCCTCTTCGAGGCCGCGCCGCAGCGCGGTATTGACGCGCAAGACGCCGAAAATGCGGTTGTTGCGGATCACGACGACATGCTTCATCGCGCCGTGAGGTTCCTGCTCGCGCAAGAACGAATCGAAATCGGTCGCGGCCTGCAACACCAGGACGTCGGTGTCCATGATGTCGCTGGCGTGGCGCACCAGGAACATGTTGGCGTGAAGCGCCTTCGGAATGAGGTGGCGGCGGCCGACCAGCTTGACGGTGTAGATATTCTCGCGGGAGAGCACGCGCCGCACGCCGATGCTGAGCGCGACCGCGAGAATCATCGGCATCACCAGGCTGTAATTGCGGGTCATCTCGAAAATCATGGTCACGGCGGTCATCGCGGCGCCGGTGCCGCCGGCCACCATCGCCGCCATGCCGACAATCGCGAAATTCGCAATACTGGTATCGGGAATCGGATGGACCGCACTGACCAGCAGTCCGAATGCCGCGCCCAGCGTCGCGCCCATATAGAGCGATGGCGAGAAAATACCGCCCGACGCGCCGGAGCCGAGACTGATCGATGTTGCGGCGAGCTTGGCGACATAGAGCAACGGCACGATCGACAGCGGCGCCAATTGCCCCGTGACCAGCGCCTGAATCGTCGCGTAGCCGACGCCCTCGACGTAATAATGACCGCAAAAGTGGAACAAGCCGTAGATCAATAGACCGACCAGCAGCATGCCGGCCGCATGGCGCAGATAGGGGTTCGCGATCCGATCGAACACGTCTTCCAAGGTCGAAAGGCTGTGCACGAAGGCCGCCGCCGCGACGCCCATGACCGCGCCCAAAAGCGCATAGAGGCCGAGCGCGATTATCGCCGAAGGGTCGTGGCCAAGAGCCGGCAGCGCCGGCACGGCAAAAGCCGGCTGCGGGCCGAGAAACCAATTGCCGACAAAAGTGGCGGTGCCGGTGGCGAGCGCGACGGGCAGAAAAGTGCGCACGCTCACTTCCGGCATCATCAGCTCGATCGCGAACATGACGCCGCCGATCGGCGTGTTGAAGGTCGCGGCGATGCCGGCGCCGGCGCCCGCCGCGACCAGCGTGATGCGCTGCCAGGGCTCGAGCCGCAGCAACTGTCCGAGGCTCGAGCCGAGCGAGGCGCCGATCTGAATGATCGGCCCCTCGCGGCCGACCGCGGCGCCGGAGCCGATCGAAAACGCCGACGCGATCGATTTGACCACGGCGACGATCGGCCGGATCAGGCCTCCCTGGTAATAGATGGCGTCCATCACTTCGGGAACGCCATGGCCGCGCGCCTCCGGCGCGAAATTCGTCACCAGCGCGGTCACCACAAGGCCGCCGAGCACCGGCGCCAGAATGATGAACGCTCCCCATGGGCTGGCGGGCGTGAAGATGTTGGCGTCGTAGTGAACGGAAAAAACCCCGAGAAAAATCAGATTGTGGATCGCCGCGATCAGCCCGCGGAAGAAGATCGCGCCGAAGCCGGTGGCAAGTCCGGTGATCAGGGCGAGGATCGAGAGCCAGACCAGGCCGTATCGCGGACCCGGAGCGGGGTCGATTGCGGACTTTGCCGCGGGAGCAGGGGCCGGCGCGGGGTCGGTCGTTGGTATTGACATGATAGCGGCTCTTTAGCCTGCGTCTGCGCGCAGGTCCACCGCGTCAACGCGGTGCCGCGCCGATGCGTTCGTTCGCGCTCGACCACCGGGCGCCGTCGCGGCTATCTTGGAACGTGGCTTTGCTGGATACCGCTTTGACTACGCCACTTCCGGAAATCTTCGCGCGCTGGTTCGCCGGCCGCGGCTGGACGCCGCGCGCGCATCAGCTGGAGCTTCTCGCCAAGGCGCAGGACGGCCGCCCGGTGTTGCTGATCGCGCCGACCGGCGGCGGCAAGACGCTTGCCGGCTTTCTGCCGAGCCTGGTGGAGCTGAGCGCGCCATCCTCTCGCCGAAGGCGGGGAGAGCGATATGGCCTGCATACGCTCTATATCTCGCCCCTGAAGGCGCTCGCGGTCGACATTGCGCGCAATCTGGAAACCCCGGTTGCCGAAATGCGGCTGCCGATCCGTATCGAGACGCGCACCGGCGATACTCCGACCTCGAAGCGCCAGCGCCAGCGCCGCGATCCGCCGGACATCTTGCTGACGACGCCGGAACAGCTGGCGCTCCTTCTCGCTTCGGCCGACGCGCCCTATCTGTTCGGTTCGCTCAAACGCGTCATTCTCGACGAGCTGCATGCGCTGGTGACGTCGAAACGCGGCGATCTGCTTTCGCTCGGCCTGGCGCGGCTGTTCCGGCACGCGCCCGATCTCGCGAGCATCGGCCTCTCCGCCACCGTCGCCGCGCCGGACGAGCTGTGCCGTTTCATGGTGCCGCAGCACCGCGGCGAAGCGCTGGCCGATCTCATCCTCGCCGACGGCGGCGCCGCGCCCGATGTCGCCATGCTGGAAACCGTCGAGCAACTGCCATGGGCCGGCCATTCGGCGCGCTATGCGCTCGGCGAACTCTATGCGCTGATCAAGGCGCACCGCACGACGCTCGTCTTCGTCAATACCCGCAGCCAGGCCGAAGGCATTTTCCAGGACCTTTGGCACATCAACGACGACAATCTCGCGATTGCGCTGCATCACGGCTCGCTCGACGTGGCGCAGCGGCGCAAGGTCGAAGCGGCGATGGCGACCGGCCGGTTGCGCGCGGTGGTATGCACCTCCTCGCTCGATCTCGGCGTCGATTGGGGCGACGTCGATCTGGTCGTCAATGTCGGCGCGCCGAAGGGCGCCTCGCGGCTGTTGCAGCGCATCGGCCGCGCCAATCACCGCATGGACGAACCGTCGAAAGGCGTGCTCATTCCGGCGAACCGCTTCGAGGTGCTCGAATGCCGCGCCGCGCTCGACGCCATCGCCGAGAACGCCCAGGACACGCCGGGCTCGCGGCTGGGCGCGCTCGACGTGCTCGCCCAGCACGTCCTCGGCTGCGCCTGCGGCGAGCCGTTCTCGAGCGACGCGCTGTACGCCGAGGTCAAGCGCGCCGCACCCTATGCGGCATTGACGCGCGCGGATTTCGACGCCGTGGTCGATTTCGTCGCCACCGGCGGCTATGCGCTGAAAGCTTACGAGCGCTTCGCGCGCATCAGGCAGAGCAAGGACGGACGTTGGCGGATCGCGCATCCGAACGTGGCGCAGCGCTACCGGCTCAATGTCGGCACCATCGTCGCAGCCGATATGCTTAAAGTGCGGCTGGTTCGCTCGCGCGCATCGAAAATGATTCCGCGCGGCGGCCGGCTCCTGGGCGAGGTCGAGGAATATTTCGTCGAGACCATGGTGCCGGGCGACACGTTCGTGTTCGCCGGCGAAATCCTCAGATACGAGGCGATCGTCGAGGACGAGGTCTATGTCTCGCGCTCGACCGCCGAAGACCCGAAAGTGCCGGCCTACGAGGGCGGCAAATTCCCGCTCTCGACCTATCTCGCCGACCGCGTGCGCGCCATCCTCGCCGATCCGCGCGCCTGGCGGGCGCTGCCGGCGCAAGTCCGCGAGTGGCTCGAAATTCAACAATGGCGGTCGCAAATGCCCGGCCGGCGCGAACTTCTGGTCGAGACCTTCCCGCGCGCCGACAAGAATTATCTCGTCTGCTATCCGTTTGAAGGTCGGCTCGCGCATCAGACGCTCGGCATGCTGCTGACGCGCCGGCTGGAACGCGCGCGGCTAAAGCCGCTCGGCTTCGTCGCCAACGAATATGCGCTTGCGGTCTGGGGCCTCGGCGACCTCGCGGCGCCGATCGCGCGCGGCGAATTTTCGCTCGCCGCATTGTTCGACGAGGACATGCTGGGCGACGATCTGGAAGCTTGGCTCGCCGAATCGGCGCTGATGAAACGCACGTTTCGTAATTGCGCGATTATCGCCGGGCTGATCGAGCGGCGTTTCCCCGGCCAGGAGAAGTCGCGACGGCAGGTCACGATTTCGACCGACCTCGTCTATGACGTGTTGCGCAGCCATCAGCCCGACCACGTGCTATTGCGCGCGGCGCGGGCCGACGCCGCAACCGGCCTTCTCGACGTGCGCCGGCTCGGCGATATGCTGTCGCGCATCAAGGGCCGAATCGTCCATAAGGCGCTCGATCGGGTCTCGCCGCTGGCGGTTCCGGTGCTGCTGGAGATCGGGCGCGAGGCGGTCTACGGCGAAGCCGGCGATGCGCTTTTGGCCGAGACTGAGGCCGAGTTGGTCAAGGAGGCAATGCAGTGAAGATGCGCACGATGAGTGACACGCTTTCTCCTCCCTCCCCCCTTGTGGGGGAGGGATGGGGAGGGGGGTCGAGAGGTGACGCGCCAGCCTCCACGCATATGCCTATCCTCCCGACCCCCACCCCCATCCCCTCCCCACAAGGAGGAGGGGAGCAGCGAGCCGCCGCAACGGAGATATGTCTCGCCGGCGTCGCGCTCGTCGCCGATCCGGCCGGCGCACTGTATTGGCCGGACGAACGGCTCCTGGTCGTGGCCGATCTGCATCTGGAAAAAGGCTCGGCCTTCGCCGCGCGGGGCGTGCTGCTGCCGCCTTACGACACCGCGACGACCCTGGCGCGGCTGGCGCGGCTCGTCGAGCGCTACGCACCGCGGCTGGTGATCGCGCTCGGTGACAGTTTTCACGACGGCGGCGGCCCGGCGCGCATGGACGGCGGCAGCCGCGTCGCGCTCAAGGCACTGCAACGCGGCCGCGATTGGGTGTGGATTGCCGGCAATCACGATCCGGACCGGTGCGAGGGTATCGGCGGCGGATTCGCGGATGTTCTGGCAGTCGGCGCGCTCTCCTTCCGTCACCGGCCGGCGGCGGCGGCCAGCGACGGCGAAATCGCCGGCCATCTGCATCCGGTTGCGCGCATCACGCGGCGCGGCCGCGCGGTGAGCCGGCGCTGCTTTGCGGCCGACGCCCGCCGCCTCGTCATGCCGGCATTCGGCGCCTATGCCGGCGGGCTAAACGTGCGCGACCGCGCCATCGTGTCGTTGTTCGGCGCGCCCTCGTTCACCGCGCATCTGCTCGGCACTGGACGGCTCTATGCCGTTCCCGCCGCGCGCTGCCTCGCCGATTGAGAATTAGTTGAGCTTGGTCTCCGGCGCGGCGGCTTTGCCGCCAAGCTGCCGCGGCTTTGCTTTTGCGGCACGCGGCGGCGGATCCCAGCCGCCCGGCGGCGCCTTGACGTTGACGGCGTCGTCGGGTTGCGGCACGGCGGACCATTTCTGCACCGCCGCCTCGGCGGCCGCGAGCGACTGCTTGTCGAGATGCGAAGCGACTTCGTTGCGCTTCCTGGTCGCTTCGCTGTCGCCATCGCGCGCCGCCAGCGCGAACCACTTGTATGACTCCGCGTAATTCTGCTCTACGCCGATGCCGCGCGCGTAAAGGATGGCAAGGTTATATTGGCTGTCGGTGATGCCGCGATCGGCGGCTTTGCGGAACCATTGCGCGGCGGTGCGGTAATCGGCCGGGCCGTTGATGCCTTCGGCGTACAGCACCGCAAGATTGTGCATGGCCTTGCCGTTGCCCTTGGCGGCGGCGGCGGCATAGTAGTCGCGCGCCATCACCAGGTCTTTCTTCACCCCGATGCCCTTTTCGTAGAGGCTGCCGAGGCGGAATTGCGCCGGCGCCAGCCCTTGCTTGGCGGCGCGTTCGAGCCAGCGTGCCGCCGCTTCGACGTTCGGGGCAACGCCGTGACCGTCGGCAAAGCGCGTCGCCACTTCGAACTCGGCCGCCGCCGCGCCGGCCATGGCGGCGGCGCGCAACGGCGGCCCGCCGATCGTCGACGGCAGCTTCTCGACGATGGTGGGCGGCGTTGCGATTGCCGGGGCTTGGGTCGCTGCGATGCTTGGCGGCACTTCGCTCGGCGGCGGCGCGGCCCGGGGTGGCAGCGAGCCGGTGATATCGGCGGCGTCGCCGAGCCAGGATTGCCGCGCCGGACTGGCCGGCGGCGCATTCGGTGTCGGGCGCGGCGCGGTGTCGGACGATCCGCCTGGAACCGGCAGAACCAGCGGGCCCGGCGGCGGCTTATTGGAGTCCGTATCCGGCACGACCGCCGACGGCGCTGCCGGTTGCGATACCGCGGGCGGGGTCGCGGCCCCGCCATTGGCTTGAAGATTATGGTCCTGGAAAAAGCGCAATGCGACGTGCAGGCCGCCGACGGCGATCAGCACGGCGGCTGCGGCGACCAGGAGCTTGCGCAAGCGTGAAGGCTTTGCCGCATTTGCCGGCTGGATCGGGACCCGCTCGGCGCGCGCCGGGCGCTCCGGCGCCGCGGCGGCGGCCTGCGCGGCGCGCCGCGCGGCGGCGATGAAATTCGGCTTCTCGCCCGGCTCGCCAATGACCGGCGGCTTAACGAGGCCGATGGCGGCTTCCGAGGCTGCGATCCGGTCGGCGGCCGAGGCCGGCGCGCGCGGGCCGGACCCCAAGCCGGGCTCCAATGGATGATCGGGCGGCAGGTTTGGATCGATCGGCGGCCGCGGCGCGCTGGCGCGACGCGCCTGCGGTTCCGCGGCGGCCGGTGCCGTCGCGGCGGCGTCAGCCGGCGGGGCGGGCTCGGCAGGCTCGCTTGTTACCGCCGCTGCCCGGATTTCCGGCTTCGCCGCGCCGTCATGGATGTCGCTTTCGATCATCGCCAGCCGGTCGACCACCTGCTCGACGGCGCCATGGACGGCTTCGAGCGAATCCTGGGTATGGCGTTCGCTGCGCTTGATTTCGGCGACCTCGCGCTCGATGACCTCGACGGCGACCGGTTTGCTCGCGACGCCGCCCGCTGCGGCGCCGTTGCCGCCGCGGATTTTGTCGACATACACCAACAGATCGGCGAGCCCGCGCTCGACGGCTTCAAGATTGCCGAGCCGGGAGTCGGAGGCGTCGAGCCGCTTCATCAATTGCGCGATGCGGTCCTCGAGCTGGCCGAGCGCGGCGTGATCGGTGTGGGTGAGCTGCACCCATTCGAGCTTTTCAATGAGCCCGGACAGCAGCTTCTCCAGTTCGCGGGGCACCGCGTGACCGGCTTCGGCCGAGGCACCGAGCGCATTGGCGAGCGTGTCGATGCGATTTTCCAGCGCCGAAACCGCCTCGCCGCTCGCCGCGCTGCTGGCCAGCGCATCGACTTTGGCGGCGAGGGAGCGCACGTCGTCCGCCACCTTGTTCAGCGTGTCGTTGGAGGCGACGTGCGAGACGATGCCGCGCAGGGCGCCGATCGCGGTCTCCAGCTGCTGCAACGCGGCCGGATCTTCCCTGGCGATGATCTGGTCGACTTTTTGCGTCAGCGTTTTGACCGCGTCGTCGAAGCCGACCAGGTTCTCGGCCGGCGTCAAGCCGTGCAATGCGTCGCGGACTTCCGAAAGCCTGTTCTCAAGCCCGGCCAGGAGCCCGGCATCGGCGCCGGATTGCCGGGAATAATCGAGGCGCTCGGCCAGCGACTGCACTTCGTCTTCGAGCGATTGCACGGCGTGGCGCGGCTGCGCTTCGGTGAGTTGGTGCCTGATGTCGGTGAGGTCCCGGCGAACGAGCTTGATGGCCTTTTCCAGTTCGCCGTTCGGCCGCAACGTTTCGATCCGCCTGGTGAGATCGCGCAACTGGTCCTCCAGGTTGCTGACGTCGACCGGCGGTTCGGACGGCTCTTGGATGCCGGGCGAATATGCCGATGGCGCCGCCGCCGCTGGCGCGTTCGGCGCCGGGCCGGCGGGCGCGCCGGCAAGTGGCTCGCCATAAAGCGTGCGCTGGCGCGCGGCGATCTCGGCGAGGGCATCGTCGACGGTCATCGGGCCGCCGTCGGCCGCGGCGCGATTGCCGTTGTGCGAGCGCGGCAGCGGCGGCGCGCGTCCGCGATGCGGCGGTGCGGGCGCGCCGGTCAGCCGCGGCGCCGTGCTCCGCACCACGCGTTCGAGCTGATCGGTGAGCCGATCGAGGCGGGCGTGAACTTCGCCGAATTCTTCGCTGGCGCGCTCGGCCTCGCGATCGCGGCGCCGGCGCGGCGCGCGATATCCGGAGCGCGGCCCGCGGCGGTAATCGTCGCGCCAGCCGTCGTCGTCCTCGTCGTCGTATTCAGCGACCCGCATCGGCTCGCCATAATCGTCGCCGTCGTCCGGCCGGATCACGCTGTTGAGCCATTCCCCGACCGACACGCCGGTGCGGCGTGCAGCGTCGCGGGCGGCTTGGCGCGTTTCTGGACGGAGCCCTCTGAGGTTCCACGGACCGCCGAATTTCATTGCGCGCCAAGCCACTGCGGAGGAACGAGATGGCCCTGTTGTGAGCGGGGGCTCGTTAACAGACGAAGCGGAGGGCGCGGTCTTCTGTCCTCGTCAGCGACTTTTCCGGAATAGGGTAAACAAGTCGTTAATGGGCGCTTTCGAGGGCTTCGCGACGGGGTTGCAAGCCGCCGCGCCGCATCGGGAAAATCCCCTAATTCTTCGTCGTGACGGTGTCGTGAATCAGTTAGGTTAGGCGCCTTGATCCGCCGCCGGCGGACCGCCGGGGAGTGACGCGATGCCGACCTATAAAGCTCCCGTCGACGACGTATTGTTCCTGTTGAGCGAGGTGTTCCATCTCGAGCGCTACAACAACCTGCCCGGTTTCGCCGAGGCGACGCCCGATCTGGTCGAGGCGGTGCTCGCGGAAGCCGCGAAATTTTGCGAGCAGGTGCTCACCCCGCTCAACCGCGTCGGCGACAAGGAGGGCTGCCGCCGCCACGACGACGGCTCGGTGGCGACGCCTAAGGGATTCAAGGACGCCTATAAGCAGCTGAACGTCGGGCGGCTGGATCGGGCTCGCGGCGCCGGCCGAATTCGGCGGCCAGGGTCTGCCCATGGTGCTGGCGCAGGCGGTCAACGAATTTCTCTGCTCGGCCAACATGGCCTTCGGCATGTATCCGGGCCTGACCGAGGGGGCGATCGCGGCGATCACCGCGCACGCTTCGGCGGAGCAGAAAGCGCTGTACCTGCCCAAGCTGGTCGCCGGGCAATGGTCCGGCACCATGAATCTGACCGAGCCGCAATGCGGCACCGATCTGGGTCTGGTCCGCACCCGCGCCGCTCCGCAAGCCGACGGCAGCTACAAGATCTCGGGCACCAAGATTTTCATTTCCGCCGGCGAGCACGACCTGGTCGAGAATATCGTTCATCTCGTGCTCGCCCGCATCGACGGCGCGCCGGCCGGCACGCGCGGGCTGTCGCTGTTCATCGTGCCGAAATTCCTGCCCGCCGCCGGCGGCGGGCTCGGCGCCCGCAACGCGGTGACCTGCGGCTCGATCGAGGAGAAGATGGGCATTCACGGCAATGCCACCTGCGTGATGAATTACGACGCCGCCACCGGCTGGCTGATGGGCGAAGCCAACCGCGGCTTGGCGGCGATGTTCACGATGATGAACGAGGCGCGGCTCGGCGTCGGCGTGCAGGGGCTCGCTATGTCCGAGGTCGCCTACCAGAACGCCGCGGCCTACGCCAAAGACCGGCTCGCCGGGCGGGCGCTGAGCGGCGCGAAATTTCCGCAGCAAGCCGCCGACCCGATCATCGTGCATCCGGACGTGCGCCGCATGCTGATGACGATCCGCGCCTTCAACGAGGCGGCGCGCGCGCTGGTGCTGTGGACCTCGATCAAGAGCGACATCGCCCACCGCTCCGAAGACGCCAAGGAGCGGCAGGCGGCCGACGATCAGCTCGGCCTGATGACGCCGGTGATCAAAGGCGTGCTCACCGACCGGGGCTTTGCCAATACCGTGACGGCGCAGCAGGTTTTCGGCGGCCACGGCTACATCGCCGAGCACGGCATGGAGCAATTCGTGCGCGACGCGCGCATCGCCATGCTCTACGAGGGCGCCAACGGCATTCAGGCGCTCGATCTGGTCGGCCGCAAACTGCCGAAGGACGGCGGCCGCGCCCTGCAAGCGTTCTTTGCCGAGGTCACCGCCTATCTCAAGGAGCGCGGCTCCGACGCGGCCATGGCGCCCTATGTCACCCCGCTTAATCAGGCGCTCGGCGATTTGCAGCAGGCAACCATGTGGTTTTTGCAGAACGCGCTGGGCAATCCCGATAATGCAGGCGCCGGCGCGACCGACTATATGCACCTCTTCGGCCTGGTCGCGCTCGGCTATATGTGGTGCCTGATCGTCGATGCGGCGAAGTCGAAGACCGCAGCCGGCAACGGCGCGGCGGAACGTATGAAAGAACGGCTGACGATGGGGCGGTTCTTCATGGAGCGCATGTTGCCGGCCACGGCCACCCATCTCGCGCGCATCAAAGCCGGCGCCGCCACCGCCATGGCAATGCCGGCCGAGGCGTTTTAGCGGCAATGCCGCTTGTCCTGACAACGTACGGTCGCTATTCTGTACCGGCAACGGTGGAGACCATGGCCAAAACAAGCGAAGCACGTTCGCAGCGCGTCGATTTACGGATGACGCCTTCGGCGAAACGAACATTGCAGCGCGCCGCCGCCGTCAGGAACAAGACCGTGACTGAGTTTCTGTTGGATTGCGGACTGAATGCCGCGTTCGATACCCTGTCGGATCGCCGCGTATTTCAACTCGACCAAAAGCGTTGGGACGCGTTCCAGGACGCTCTGGCGAAACCGCCCCGCACCAATCCGCGCCTCAGAAAGCTGTTAGCCCGCAGGCCGGCTTGGCAGGCGTGAGCGGCACGTCGGATCGTGCCGGAACCATCACGGCGCCCGAGCCGCTTGCGCCGGATCACGAACTGGACTCCTTCAATTCCGGCGTTGCTCAGCTTGACGACTGGCTCAAACGCCGCGCTCGCCGCAACGAAGCGGAGGGTGCCTCGCGGACATTCGTGAGCTGCGCGGGCCGGCGTGTCGTCGGCTATTACACTCTGGCGGCCGGTTCTGTTCTGCATGCGCATGCAATCGGAAGGGTCCGGCGCAATATGCCGGATCCGGTTCCCGTCGTGCTGCTCGGCCGGCTTGCCGTCGATCGCGGATGGCAAGGCAAAGGAGTCGGCGGCGATCTCCTCTCCGATGCCGTGCTGCGTGCCCTTGCCGCGGCGCAATCGGTGGGTGTGCGAGCCATTCTCGTCCATGCGATCTCCGAGCGGGCTAAGGACTTTTACCAAGCTCACGGATTCCGCCCCTCGCCGATCGATCCGATGACGTTGCTGATCACGATTGCCGAAGCCGCAAAAATACTGCGGTAGCTCAGCCTGTTGCGGTAAGGTGACAGGCGCCTGCAATTGTTCGGCGGTTGTGGCTATATTGACGTCGCCCGACGAGTCTGCGCCCTCCCGTCATGGGAGAGGGTAAGCACAGGGAGAGGTCATGCCCGACGCCTTCATCTACGATCACGTACGCACCCCGCGCGGCCGCGGCAAAGTGGATGGCGCGCTGCACGAAGTGACCGCGCTCAATCTGGCGAGCCAGGCGCTCGGCGCGATCAAGAGCCGCAACAACCTCGACACCGCCCTGGTCGACGACGTGGTGATGGGCGTGGTCGATCCGGTCGGCGAAGCCGCCGCCGATATCGCGCGCACCGCGGCGCTGGTGGCCGGCTATGGCGACGAGGTGCCTGGCGTGCAGATCAATCGCTTCTGCGCCTCCGGCCTCGACGCGGTGAATTTCGCCGCGGCGCAGATCATGTCCGGACAGCAGGAGATGGCGGTCGGCGGCGGCGTCGAATTGATGAGCCGCGTCGGCATCGGCGCAGCCGGCGGCGCCTGGGCGGTCGATCCTTCGATCGCGGTTGCGCATTATTTCCTGCCGCAAGGCATTTCCGCCGACCTGATCGCGACCAAATACGGATTTTCCCGCGACGACGTCGACGCCTATGCGGTGGAGAGCCAGAAGCGCGCGGCGGCGGCATGGGACGACGGCCGCTTCAACCGTTCGGTGCTGCCGGTCAAGGACGTCAACGGCCTGACCATCCTGGCCAAGGACGAGCACATGCGTCCGGGCACCACCATGCAGTCGCTCGCCGCGCTACAGCCCTCGTTCGTGCAGATGGGCGAACTAGGCGGCTTCGACGCGGCCGCCATTCAGGCGCATCCGGAGGTCGAATTCGTCAATCACGTCCATCACGCCGGCAATTCGTCGGGCATCGTCGACGGCGCCGCCGCGGTTCTGCTCGGCAGCAAAGCGGCCGGAAAAACGGCGGGGCTCAAACCGCGCGCGCGCGTGCGCGCCTTCGCCAATATAGGCTCCGACCCGGCGCTGATGCTGACCGGGCCGATCGACGTCACCAAGAAAGTGCTCAAAACCGCCGGCATGAAGCTTGCCGACATCGATCTGATCGAGATCAACGAGGCGTTCGCCTCGGTGGTGCTGCGCTATCTGCAATACTTCAAGCTCGATACGTCGAAGGTCAACGTCAACGGCGGCGCTATCGCCATGGGCCATCCGCTCGGCGCCACCGGCGCGATGATCCTCGGCACGCTGGTCGATGAACTGGAGCGGCGCGGCCTCTCCACCGGGCTGGTCACGCTGTGCATCGGCGCCGGCATGGGCACCGCCACGATCGTCGAGCGGGTGTGAATTCATGCCCAAGATCGACATCGCAAAAATCCCGGCACAGCCGATCGCGTCCTATCCGAAGGAGTTCGCAGCGGTCATTGCCGGCCGCGAGAAACAAAGGCTCGGCGATGCCGCCGGCTTGACCCAGTTCGGTGTCAATATCACGCGCATCAAGCCGCATTCGGCCTCGGCACTGCGCCACGCGCACGAGAACGAGGACGAGTTCGTTTACATGCTCGAAGGCGAATTGGTGCTGCACGAAAACGACGGCGAGTTCATGCTCAAGCCCGGCGACGCCGCGGGTTTCAAGGCCGGCAGTGGCATCGCGCATTGCCTGATCAACCGCACCGACCGCGACGCCGTGTATTTCGAGGTCGGAACGCGGGCCAAGAGCGAACGCGTGCAATATCCCAACGTCGATTTTGTCATGGAGCGCGACGCCGGCGGCCGGCGCTTCTTCCGCAAATCCGGCGCAGCGATTACGGATTAAAGCCGATGCCTAAGATCGACATCGCTACGCTTGCGGTCGATATGCGGACGGGTTACCCGAAACCGCTCGATCGCGTCGTCGTCGGCCGCGAGCGCAAGCGCCTCGGCAATGCGGCCGGCCTCGACCAGTTCGGCGTCAATCTGACGACGCTCAAACCCGGCGCCGCTTCCGCGCTGCGGCATTGGCACTGCCAGGAGGATGAACTCGTCTATATTTTGCAGGGCGAGGTCGTGCTGGTCGAGGACGATGGCGAGCGCGTGCTGAAGCCCGGCGACGCCGCCGGATTCAAGGCCAACACGCCGAATGGTCATCAGCTCGTCAACAAATCGAGGAGCGAGGTGGTCTATCTCGAAATCGGCACGCGCTCCAGGCACGAGCGCGCCGAATATCCCGATGTCGATCTGGTCATGATCCGCGACGACAACGGGGCCCGCTACACCCACAAGAACGGCGATCCGTATGGCTGAGAGCAAGACGACCTACACCAATTTCACGCTCGACATCGACGGCGACGGCATTGCGCTGGTCACCTGGAACGCGCCGGGCCGGACGATGAACGTCATCGACGCGACGGTGGTCGCGGAATTATCGGCGATCGTCGAGGAATTGGCGACCGACGGCGCGGTGAAGGGCGCGGTCATCGCCTCGGGCAAGGACACGTTCTGCGCCGGCGCCGATCTGACCATGCTGGAAGGCTTAAGCCGCACCTTCGCGGATCTGGTCGCGGCGCAGGGCGAGGAGGCGGCGAATGCGCGGCTGTTCGAGGAGAGCCGCAAGCCGTCGCTGTTGTTCCGCCGCATCGAAACCTGCGGCAAGCCGTGGGTGGCGGCGATCAACGGCACCGCGGTTGGCGGCGGCTTCGAGCTGACGCTTGCTTGCCATCACCGCATCGCCGCCGACAACGAGCGCACCCGGCTCGGGCTGCCCGAGGTCAAGATCGGCCTGTTCCCCGGCGCCGGCGGCACCCAACGCATCCCGCGGATGCTGCCGCCCTCCGATGCGCTGCAATTTTTGCTCAAAGGCGACCAGCTGCGGCTCAATCGCGCCAAGGCAATGAAGCTCATCGATGCCGTGGTGCCGCCCGGCGATCTCATCAAGGCGGCCAAAGACTGGATCAAATCGAGCGGCACGGCCAAGGCGCCGTGGGATACCGACGGCTTTCGGCTGCCCGGCGGTCCGGTCTATTCCAAGGCCGGCATGATGGTGTTCCCGCCGGCCAACGCCATTTACCGGCGCGAGACCTACGACAATTATCCGGCCGCGCGCGCCATTTTGCAGGTTGTCTACGAGGGCCTGCAATTGCCGATCGACCAGGCGCTGCGCGTCGAATTGCGCTGGTTCGCCAAGATTTTGCGCTCGCCGGAGGCCGCCGCGATGATCCGCTCGCTGTTCGTCTCGATGGGCGAGCTCAACAAGGGCGCCCGCCGCCCGGCCGGCGTGCCGGCAAGACCGATCAAGAAGATCGGCGTGCTCGGCGCCGGATTCATGGGCGGCGGCATCGCCTATGTCAGCGCGCTTGCCGGAATCGACGTGGTGCTGATCGACCGTGAGCCGGAACTTGCCGCCAAAGGCAAAGCGCATTCGCAGAAGCTGATGACCGACCAGGTCAATCGCGGCCGCGCCACCACGGCCGACCGCGACACGGTGCTGGCGCGCATCAAACCGTCGGCGGATTTCGTCGAGCTCAAGGATTGCGATCTCGTCATCGAGGCGGTGTTCGAGGATCGCAAGGTCAAGGAAGAGGTGATCTCGCGGACCCAGAACGTGCTCGGCGACCAGGCGATCTTCGGCTCCAACACCTCGACCTTGCCGATCACGTCGCTCGCGGCCGCATTCAAGGACCGCGCCCGCTTCATCGGCATCCACTTTTTCTCGCCGGTCGAGCGCATGATGCTGGTCGAGATCATCATGGGCAAGGAGACCGGGCCCGCCGCGCTGGCGCTGGCGCTCGATTACGTGCGCGCCATCCGCAAGACCCCGATCGTCGTCAACGATTTGCGCGGTTTCTATACCTCGCGGGTGGTCGGCACTTACATCCGCGAGGGCCATTTGATGCTGACCGAAGGCGTGCCGGCGGCGATGATCGAGAATGTCGGCCGCATGGCCGGCATGCCGGTCGGGCCGCTGGCGCTCAACGACGAAGTCGCCGTCGATCTGGCCTGGAAGATCCTCAAGGCGACCGAGGCCGATCTCGGTGCGAAAATGGTCGATGCCAAGCAGAAGGCGCTGCTCGAAGAAATGGTGGAAAAGCGCGGCCGCTACGGCCGCAAGAACGGCAAAGGCTTTTACGACTATCCGCAGAACGGACCGAAGCGGTTGTGGCCGGGTCTCGCCGATCTGCAAGCAAAGAAACTCGATCCCGACACGATCGATATCGCGGTTCTGGAGCGGCGGCTGCTCGCGATCCAGGCGCTGGAAGCCGCCCGCTGCATCGAGGAAGAGGTCGTCACCGATGTGCGCGAAGCGGACGTTGGCTCGATCCTCGGCTTCGGCTTCGCGCCTTTCAGCGGCGGCACCATTTCCTATATCGACGGCATGGGCGCCAAAGCCTTTGTCGATCTGTGCAGCGGTCTCGCCAAGAGTTACGGCGACCGATTCAAGCCGGGCAAGCTCTTGCTCGACATGGCGAAAAAGGGCGACACCTTCTACCGCCGTTTCCCGCCCCAACCGCGCCAGGCCGTCGCCTAAGCGTCATGGCCGCCGCATTGCTCCCTAGCGCTCGCCGCGTATAAGGTCGCGGCCGACCTTCCCCGGGATCCTGCATGGCGCGTGATCAAGTCGACCTGACGCCGATCGAGCGGCGCGACGAACTCGTGAGTTGGCTTGCCCAGGGCGTCAAGGCGAAATCGCAATTCCGCATCGGCACCGAGCACGAGAAATTCGCCTTCACGATGGAAAACCGCCGCCCGGTGCCCTACGAGGGTCGCCGCGGCATTCGCGCGCTGCTCGAGGGCATGGCGCACCTGCTCGGCTGGCAACCGATCGTGGAGGGTGGAAACGTCATCGGCCTGTTCGACGTCACCGGCGGCGGCGCGATCTCGCTCGAGCCGGGCGGCCAGTTCGAATTGTCCGGCGCGCAGCTTGAGACCGTGCACCAGACCTCGCGCGAGTTGATGGCGCATCTCGCCCAGGTGCGCGAAGTGGCGCAGCCGTTGCACATCGGATTTCTCGGCATCGGCATGACGCCGAGCTGGACGCGCGCCGAAATGCCGAAAATGCCGAAGGGCCGCTACAAGATCATGACCGCCTACATGCCGAAAGTCGGCACGCTCGGGCTCGACATGATGTACCGCACCTGCACGGTGCAGACCAATCTCGATTTTTGTTCCGAAGCCGACATGGTCAAGAAGCTCCGCGTCTCGATCGCTCTACAGCCGGTGGCGACGGCGCTGTTCGCGAACTCGCCGTTCACCGAGGGCAGGCCGAACGGCTATCTCTCGTTCCGCTCGGAAATCTGGCGCGATACCGACGATGCGCGCGCCGGCATGCTACCGTGGGCGTTCGAGCCGGGCATGGGTTTCGAGCGCTGGGTCGATTACGCGCTCGACGTGCCGATGTATTTCGTCAAACACGGCGACGATTATGTCGATGCCGCCGGGCAATCGTTTCGCGATCTGTTGGCGGGCAAGTTGCCGGCGATGCCCGGCGCGCGCGCCACCATCTCCGATTGGGCCAATCACCTCAGCACGATCTTTCCGGAGGTGCGGCTCAAGCGCTATCTGGAAATGCGCGGCGCCGATTCCGGCTCGCTGGCGAACCTGTTGGCGCTGCCGGCGCTGTGGGCCGGCGTTCTTTACGACGACACCTCGCTCGATGCGGCGTGGGATCTGGTCAAGCCCTGGAGCGCCGCGGAGCGCCAGCAGCTTCGCGACGACGTGCCGAAGCAGGGTCTCGCCGCGAAGCTCCGCGGCCGCACCGTGTTCGAAATCGCGACCGAGTTTCTCGAGCTGGCGCGCGCCGGGCTGACCCGGCGCAGGCATTTCGACCTCGGCGGCCGGGACGAGACGCGCTATCTCGACGTGCTCGACGATCGTCTCGCCCGCGGCACCACGCCGGCGCAGGAGCTGCTCGATAAATTTCACGGCGCCTGGGGCGGCTCGGTCGATCCGATTTACACCGACGAGGCCTATTAGAGCCTGTTACCGATTGATCTCGTAGAGATCCTTTGCCCGGGCGAGCGCCGCGTGACAGCCGGCGGCATTGCCTGCGGCATCCGCCGCTTTCGCGCGCGCGAGCGCGGCTTCTCCGTCCTTGTTGGCAAGGTGCTCGGCGTGGGCGACCTCGCGCGGCGTCGGCTGCTGATGCAGCTGGGCGTCCAAGGTTTGCGGCAATGTCGGACCCACCGCCGGGTTCGCTGCCGGGTGTTCGATTTGCCGCTCGAGTGCCGCGATTTGCGCCGTGCAGGGGCCGCTAAAAGCGCTGCCGCAGCCGCAAAGCAAAGCCACACAGGCGGCGCAGATGACAAGGCCGCCATGGCGGGCGCGCCCGATCGAATCGCGGTGCGAATCGGCGGCCTTGAAATGGTTCACTGTCCACCGGCCAAGGCTGTCCATGCCGGCCTCCCGGAGTGAAGAATGCGTTAACTCAACCTTAAGGGCGCCACGGTGGTTCCACCGGCGCCCTGCCGGGCACAGCGTGCCGAGGCCGGTTTTTGCGCTTTTTCGCCAATTCGGCGGACCGAAGCGGACCGAGAAGCCGGGTCTTTAACGGCTGAAATCGCTTTTTTTGCCGCGCCACGGTGGTTTTGATTTTATTTTTACGTATTGTCGGCACAATCCCTCATATGACCAAGTCCACCACCTCGGAAGTGCAACGCCACAATGCCGAACGCCAGCTTTTTGGCGCCCGGCGGGCATTGTCTCATCTCGTCGAAATGTATGACAACGGTCAGTGGCGCCTCCACTACAAGAAGGAAGAGGCGTTCGCCGAGGCGGTTCGCGAGGCGCGCGAGGCCGTCGACCACTGGACCGGCATGATCGGCAGGCTGGACAACGCACCGGCGTCCCTGATTCGCGCTTGCGATCCGGCGCCGCCGTTCGCAACGGCGAAGAATCAATCGAACTCCCGACCTGAAGCAGACCATGATCGTCCCGAACGCAATAACGGCGGGAGGACGGCGTGCTCGAGCACTATCACAGCATCAATTCGGTCTGCGCCCAGAAGGTGCGCATCGCGCTCAACGAGAAGGGCCTCGACGCCAAGGAGCATCTGCTTACCTTGCGCGGCGACCAATTCGATCCGGCCTACCTCAAGCTCAATCCGAACGGCGTCGTGCCCACGCTGGTGCATGACGGCAAGACGATCGTCGAATCCTCGCTGATCCTGTATTACCTCGACGAAGCGTTTCCGCGACCCGCCGCTGATGCCGCGGGAGCCGCTGCTGCGGCATCGGGTGCGGCTCTACAACAAGCTGATCGACGAATATCTGCACAATTCATGCATGATCCTCACCTTCGCGACGGCCTTCCGGCCGAACTTTCTCAAGCTGCCGCGCGAAACCTGGCTTGCCGAGGTCAACAAGTCGCCGCTCAAGCGCCGCGCCGAATACAAACGCAGCGTGATCGAGCACGGGCTCGATTCCGAATTCGTCGGCGACGCGATCGCGCAGCACAAGAAGCTGCTGTCGTGGATGGGCAAGTCGCTGCAAAGCGGCCCGTATCTCGCCGGCGAGCAGCTTTTCCAACGCGGATTGCGCCGTCATCCCCTATATCCTGCGGCTCGAGCTTCTCAAGCTGCCGGCATGTGGGACCGCTCCCCGGCGATCGGCGACTGGTGGGCGCGGTGCGCGAACGGCCTTCGGTCAAGGCCGCGATCTTCGCCCGCATGACCGAGACCGACTGGGCGCCGTTTCGCAATCTCGCGCCCGATCCATGGCCGAAGGTGGAAGCCTCTTGAAGGCGGCCTAGCGGCGCGGAGCGCGATGCGAGCTCGCTCGAGTCGTCGGCGCCAGGCTTCCATGGCATCGCCCGTCAATGCCGCCCTTTGCGCGGTGGTGGCGACCGCATTCTGGACGGTGCTCGGCTATGCGCTCGGCCGCCAGCTGTTGCCGCGCGTGCTGGCGCTCGGCGCGGCGCCGGTCCTCGGCTGGGCGGTCTTCAGCGCGGCGACGCTGCCGGTCTTGACTCTGATCGGATTTTCGCCGCCGGCGGTCATCGTCATCGGTCGCGCTCGGCCTTGTCGTCGGCGGCGTTGCGCTGATGTTGCCGCGCGCAGACGCCGATGCCGGCGCCCGGCGCCGGCGATACCGCCATGGAGCTACGCCGCCGCCGCGGTTCTGGCGCTCGTGCCGGCGAGCGCGATCGTGCCGAAATTTTCCGGCGACGCGGCGTGCATCTCGCCGATCCGATCTTCGACCACTCCAAAATCGCGATCATCGATGCGATGACGCGGCAGGGCCTGCCGCCGGTCAATCCGGTGTTTGGCGCAGTCGGCGCGGCGGGCCGGCTCGTCTATTATTACCTCTGGCACTTCAGCGCCGCGGAGCTCGCGCTGCCGCTGCGCGTGAGCGGCTGGGAAGCCGATATCGGCCTGACCTGGTTCACCGCCTTTGCGTCGCTGACGCTGATGATGGGCATCGCGGTCTGGCTCAGCAAACGATCCGGGCGCGGCGCTCTGGGTCGTCGTTCTCGCCGCCGCGACCTCGCTGCGCACGACGCTGAGCTGGCTGTTCGGCAGCTACGGGCTGGAACCGTTCCTGGCGTCGCCGACCGGCTTTGCCGGCTGGCTGTTTCAGTCCGCCTGGGCGCCCCAACATCTGATGTCGGCATCATGCGCGGTCGCGGCGATGCTGTTTATCGTCCACTACGCGCAGCGGCCAGAGCCCGGCGCTGCTGCTGACGCTGGTTCTGCTCGTCGTCGCCGGTTTCGAAAGCTCGACCTATGTGGGCGGCGTGACTTTCGCGATCGCGGCCGTGGCCGCGGCGCCGATCGTGCTCGCCGGGGTCGATGCCCGCGCGGCGCCTCGGTTTCGCCGGCGGCTTGGCGGCGGCAGCCGCGCTCGCGGTCTGCCATCGCCGCGCCGTTCATCCGCGATCAATTCGGCGACGGTCGCCGCGCGCGGCGGCGGCAGCCCGATCGTCATTCATCACGTTCGCCGTTCTCGGCGAGATGTTTCCGCCGACGCTGCGCCGCGCGCTCGATGTGCCGGCCTA
Source organism: uncultured Alphaproteobacteria bacterium (assembly GCA_963729335.1). Lineage (GTDB taxonomy): Bacteria > Pseudomonadota > Alphaproteobacteria > Rhizobiales > Xanthobacteraceae > BOG-931. Next base: position 4,101 of record CAVSNN010000006.1, on the reverse strand, counting down.
TTGGCTCATCCTGCTGCCGATCGAGTTTCCGGCGACTTTCATCGCCGGGCGTGATCGCGCTCGTCGTGACGGTGCGCGGCAGCCTTGCGCGGACCGGAAAAAACCGCCGTCGGCGGTCTTGATCGCGCTTGCGGGCGCCGGCCTCGTCGTGCTCCTGGCTGCTCGTCAGCACGCTCGGCGACAACAACGATCTCGGCTTGCGCGCGGTTTTGCCGGCGGCCATGATCCTGATCGTCGGCGCGGCGGCCGGCAATGATGCGCTCGCCGCGCCGCGTGCTGATCGCCGCCACGGCGCTCGGCGGGCTTGTTCTCAGCCTGCCCGATACCGCCGGCGATGATTCATTCGAACGCCGCCGGAACGCCGGCGGCCGGACGCAGCGGATTTTCGCGCAAACGCCGGAGCTGTGGGCAGCGGTGCGCCGTTATGCGGCGCCGGCCGCGCGCGTCGCCAACAATCCGCTGTTCCTGCAAGACCTGACGCCCGTGGCCGGCGAATATGTCGTGGGCGTTGCTCGCCGATCGCAGCTCGTGCTTTGCCGGCCGCGAATTGGCGCTCGCCTTCGCGCCGTTGCCGGCGGACCGCCGCGAGGCGATCAATGCGCAATTCGTCCGCGTGTTCGCCGGCGAGGGCACCGCCGACGATGTCGACGACATGGCGAAAAAATTCGGCTGCGATGTCGTCGTCGTCGTGGCGCAGGACGGCGCCTGGAGCAACGATCCGTTCGCCTCCAGTCCCGACTATCGGTTGGCCGAATACCGCGAGGGCCAGTGGCGGATTTATGTGTCGCAGCATTGAACGCGCAGTTCGACCGGACGCTAAATCCCGGCGAACCAATTAAAGCCCTGCTTGCTCCAGAACGTCTCGCGAAACGTCGTTCGTGACCTCGATCGCCTTGATCCATTTGGCGTTCTTGTAGCCGAGCTTGGTCGAGGTGCGCAGCCGCAGCGGATAGCCGAACGGATCGGCGATGATGTCGCCCGCGTATTTGGTGGCGAGGATGGTCTGCGGATGCAGCGCGCATCGCCATGTCGATGCTTTCGGTATAATCGTCGTTGCAGATGAAATAGACGTATTTCGCCGTCAGGTCGGCGCCGACGCGCTCGCAGAAAATCGCGCAAGTTCGGCCCGGACCATTGGCCGATATAATCCCATCCTTCGACGCAGATGTGCCGGATGATGAGTTCCTGCTCCGGCAGCTGGTAAATCTGCTGCGCGGTCCACGGCCGCTTGTCGGCGATGCAGCCCGGCCAGTTCCAGTTTCCAGGTCGCGCCGTCGACCGGCTTGACGTCCTCGATGTCGTAATAGGCGTTGAAACGCGGCGGCTTGACCACCTGCGACGGGCTGAACGTCGGCGCCAGATGGTTGCGGCCGGAAGATCGCCGCCTGGACGCCGTCGTTCCACGACGACACCGCGCGCAGCGCTTTCTGCACCGGATCGTTCTTCGCTGACGTCGCAGCCGGTCAACATGGTCAGCGCGCCGAGACTGATCGCGCCGCGCAGCACGTTGCGGCGATTGATGTCGCTCGACCAGCGCGCGGTTTTCCTCGAGCACGCTCTGGTCGATCGGGCTGGCGCGGCCGAAACATGCGACGGCGTGCGGGTTCGAATCGGCATCGGATCACCGCTCACTGCGTTGCTTCGGTTCGGCCGCGCGCTTCGGCGCGACGGCAGCGGCCGATCAGCCACCACGGGCCCGCCGGTCAGCATGGCGACGAGGCTTTGCGGCACCAGCAGCGCCAGCGTGACGTGGACGACGATAAACGCCACGATCGCGGACATGCATAGGAAATGGATGAGCCGGATGGTCTGGAAACTGCCGAACAAGTCCGCGAGCTCGGAGAACTGCACCGGCTTCCACAGGCACAGCCCGGTTATCACGATGAGTATGCCGACCAGCATGACGCCGAGATAGAGGATTTTCTGAACCGCGTTGTAATGCGTCAGATCGTCGTGGCCCAGCCGAAACCGCAACGCGTCGCCGACGGTCGCGAAAACTTCCCGCAGCGAAATCGGAAACAGCTTTCGCCGGAACCGCCCGGTCACGATGCCGTAGCTCAGATAAGCGAGCCCGTTGAGCACGAAAATCCACATGCCGAAGAAGTGCCATTGCAGGCCGTATTGCGCCCACTTGCCGATCACGACGGCAGTCGGGAAAATGCAGCCAGCCGAAGATCACATCGTCGTTGTAGATTTTCCAGCCGCTGCCGATCATGATGAAAATGGCGACCGCATTGATCCAATGCATGATGCGCAGCGGCAGCGGGTGAAGGCGCGCGTCGGATGCGCAATGATTTGACGGCCGGCATTGCATCGAGGTATTCCGCGAACGTTTCGCAGATGTCAGACCACGGCCGCTTATCCGGACAGACGTACTTTCCGGACACTACGGTTGCGACATGTTGCGTCGCGCAAGCCGCAGCCGGTTCACAAATTCGCGCGGACTTTTTGATCGGGAGAATCGCGGAATGAGTTGCGCTCGGCGCTTCGGATCTGCGCTCGGCTGGCGATCGCTGCGCGGCCGTCTTGACGGTCGCGGCGAGTGCCGCGCCGGCCGCCGCGGCGGGTCGGCTTTTGCTGCTGGCGCAGGCGATGGTGCCGCCGACCGGCATGGGCGCCGACGCAAGCGAGCCGATCGGCCGATGGAGCGAGCGCATGCGCCGGCGCTTTCCGCAGCCTGTGCGCGTCGGCGACCTCATCGGTCTGCCGGTGCTCGACGACAGCGCTTCCACGATCGGCCACGTCCGGGAAGTCGTGCGCACGCCGCAGAACAAGATCGAGCTCATCGTCTCCTATGGCGGCTGGCTGGTTGGGACGCGCGCCCGGTCGCGGTGCCGATCGAAGTCGTCGGCATCGAGGGCCGGCAATTGGTGTCGCTCGACATGCCGCGCAGCGAATACGCGGCGGCGCCGACCTGGCGTGGACGCGGCGACACGGTCATCCCGACGATGACGACGTCCGCATTGCGCTGGCCCGCAGCTGAGCGATCACGACATTGGTGAAGCCGATAACTTTTTGGTGTTTCACGACTTGTAGGGGGTGAGGCGGAATTGATTGGCGCTCTGCCAGCCGCTTTGGCAAGTCATGTGCGTGTTGCGTTGTCGGAAGTTGCGTTGGATTACAGGGGGCGTCGCATGGATCATGGAAACCGATTTAACGGCAGTTTGACTGCTGTCTTTCGGCGACCGCTACGCCGGATCGCATCGGCGCGGCCGCAGCGCCGGCCGCTACCGCGGCATCGTGCGGCATTGCCTTTATGGCGAAGGCTTCGGCGCCGGGCCGCACCAAGACGCGGCTGGTGCCGCCGCTGACGTTCGACGAGGCCGCGGCGCTGAACACCGCCTTTCTGCGCGACGTGGCCGCCAATGTGCTGCTCGCCGCCGCTCTCGCCACCCCGCTCGCCGGCATTGCCGGCTATGCGGCCTATGGCCCGTCCGGCTCCGAGGCGTTTTTCCGCCGCACCTTGCCGGCGGCGATCGGTTTGATCGAGGCGTGGCTGCCGATTTTGGCGATTGTCTGTTTGCACGCCATCCGCCGAGATCTTCGCGCGCGGCCACCGCTCGGCGGTGGTGCTCAATTCCGACAGCCCGACCTTGCCGACGGCGCTGTTGGTCGAGACCGCCGCGACGCTGGCGCGGCCGGGCGACCGCGCCGTGCTCGGGCCGTCGAGCGACGGCGGCTATTATCTGCTCGGGCTGAAGCCGCGCACCGCCGCATGTTCGACGACATCGCCTGGAGCACCGAGCGGGTCGCCGAACAGACCCGCGACGCGCCCGCGAGATCGGTCTCGAAATTCACGTCCTGCCGGTCTGGTACGACGTTGACGACATCGAGGCCTGCGCCGGCTCTATGCCGAACTGTGCGGCGAGGATTTGCGCCGGCACAACGCCTATCCGCCGCATTTCGCGGCGCAGACGGCAAAACTGCTGAGCGGGCTCTGTGCGCGACCGCGACTTCGGCCGCCGCATCGATCCGGTGTCGCAGGTCGAGGACGTGCGCGCGTAACGCCGCGCGCCGGCCGGCAAGAAACGTCGAGGGGCGAAACGGTCATGGCAATGACGGCGGCAAACCGGGCGGTCGATCCCAAACGCTATTTCGAGA
>CAVSNN010000005.1:0-348297 GCA_963729335.1 uncultured Alphaproteobacteria bacterium | reverse complement strand
GTCACCACCACGGCGCCCTCGCGGCGGCCGGTGATGCGGATTTGGTCGCGGCCGGGATCGCGGTCGGCGCGGCTTTCTAGCGCCTGCACGGCGTTGCGCGCGAGATTGAGAAGGATGCGGAAAAGCTGGTCGTAATCGGCCTCCACGACGAGCCCGCGCTCGACCGCGCCGATCCAGCGGATCGGCGCATCGGGGCCGAGCCCCAAGGTCTCGTGCACCTCCTCGACCAGAGGTTCGAGCAGGATTTGCCGGCGGTCCGGCGGCGGCTCCTGCAACCGGCCGTAGGACAGCGTCGACTGGCAAAACGCGATGGCGCGCTCCAAGGCGTGCATCAGCTTCGGCGCGAACCGCTGCACGCCGGGGTCGGGAATTTTCGCCAGCCGGTCGGAGAACAACTGCGCCGAGGCAAGCAGGTTACGCAGATCGTGATTGATCTTGGACACCGCGAGCCCGAGCGCGGCCAGCCGGCTCTTCTGATGCAGCATCGAGGCGAGCTCGGTCTGCATCGTCGCAAGCTCGCGCTCGGCGGTGCCGATCTCGTCGGCGCGCGCCGACGGCGCGATGACGCGGTCGACATTCTCCGGATCGGCGCTGAACGCGATCATATTGGCGGTGACGCGGCGCATCGGCCGGACGAACATGTAATGCAGCGCCAGATAAACCAGCGCCGCGGTGATGCCGGAGATGACGAGCGACAGTAACAGAATGTCGACCGAATAGTGCAGCATCGCCTTGCGCAGCGGCTGTTCGTTCATGACCAGATCGATATATTCGCCGCCCATCGGCGCCGGGCCGATGACGCGCATCACGTCGTTCTTGGCATTGAGCATCGTCGTGAACGCGTCGACGATGGCGTCGAAGCTGCTGTAGACTGGCGCATGTCGTAGGTCGCCGCCACCGCCGGCGGCATGTCGTCGGCCGCCAGCATCAGCCGCCTTGACCCATCTTCATGGCGACGGCGCGCGCGCCGATCGAGTCGAGAATCTGCTTGGCGAGCGCATCGGAGACCACGCCGTTCGGCGCCGCATCGAGCACCAGCGCCGCGGTATAGGCGGTGGCCAGACGATCTTTGAGCCAGACGACGCGGAAATTGGCGACCGACGGCACATAGATCAGCACTTCCGCGATCATCACGAACAGGATCGTGAGGACGAGGAGCTTGCCGGAAAGGCCGAAGCGCGGCGTCCGGACCGGTTCCGGCCGCGCGGTGGATTCCTCAATCATGGTCGAGCCTGCTGCCAACTTGTGTCAGCAAATGTCAGCCAAAACGACGCAGCCACCCTATGATGCGACGCACCAGAGGGCTCGTCAAACCCCGGGTGAAATAGGTCATGGCGGCGCGTTTACCCACCTCGGCATAGCTCGGATACGGCACGATAACCCCGGCGAAGGCGTCGATATTCAGCTTCCGGTTTACGGCGAGCGTCCAGGCCGCGATGCTTTCGGAGGCGCCGGGCCCGACAATGCTGGCGCCGAGAATGTCGCCCCGGCGGTCGGTGACGATCTTGATGTGGCCATCGGTCGCCCCCGTCGCCTGGGCGCGGTCGTTCTCGCGGTAGGACCAGCGCAACACGCGCACGGTGCCGGTCTGCGCCCGCGCCGCCGCCTCGACGGGCCCGACCTGGGCCAGCTCCGGATCGGTATAGGTCACCGTCGGGACGGCGTGGCGGTCGGCATGGACCGGCATGCGGAACAGCGCATGGCGGACCACGAGCCCGGCCTGATGATGGGCGAGATGGCTCAGTTTCGGTCCGGCGGTCACGTCGCCGATGGCATAAACGCGCTTGTTGGTCGTGCGCAGCCCGCGGTCGACCGCAATGCCGTCCGGCGCGTAGCGGATGCCGGCGGCGTCGAGATCGAGACGGTCCAGATTCGGCCGCCGTCCGACCGCGACCAGGAGATGGCTGCCGGCGATGGTCTCCTGCCGCGGGCCCTGATCGGTTGCGGTGACGATGTCGACCTGCACGCGCGCCAAGAGGCGGCGCACCTGCGTAATCTCGACGCCGGTGCGCAACGCGACGCCTTCGCGCGCCAGCGCGTCGAGCACGATCGCGGCGCATTCCGGATCGTCGTCGGCGAGCGCGGTGGCGGTTTCCAGCACGGTGACCTCGGCGCCGAGCCGGAAAAACGCCTGCGCCAGTTCGAGGCCGACCGAGCCGGCGCCGATGACAATGAGATGACGGGGGCACGCGGCGAGATCGAATATCGTCACGTTGGTCAGATGCGGCGTTTGCGCGAGCCCCGGGATCGCCGGCAGCGCCGGCGACGAACCGGTGGCGATGACAAAGCGGCGCGCCTTGATGTCGAAGCCGTCGACCGCGACGGTGTCGCGGTCGGCAAAGCGGCCTTCGCCGGCGATAACGCGCACGCCAAGGCCGTTGAGGCGCTCGCGCGAATCGGCCGGCTCGACCGCGGCGATGACGTCGCGCACGCGGGCGCGCACCGCGGCGAAATCCACGCGCAAGCGCGGGCTCGCGATGCCGAAACGGGCGCCGTTGCGCAGCGCGTTGGCCTGGCCGGCCGCGGCGATCAGGGCCTTCGACGGCAGCGCGCCGTTATTGAGGCTTTCGCCGCCCATCCTGGCTTTTTCGATCAGCACCACATTGACGCCGAAGGCGGCCGCCGCCGAGGCCGCGGCGAGGCCGCCGGCGCCGGCGCCGATCACGCAAATATCCGGTCTGATCGTCTGTCGTTCGGTTTGGGTCATCGCTGTTGCCGCCGATGGTCTCGCTGCCGTCATGGCAATTGTATAGAAATTAAAGTCCGAATTTGCGGGCCTCTGTTTGAGCCCCGCCCTGACCCTGCCCGTTCCGGAGGGAAGGGAAAAGCGGGTCAACGTCGCTTGCCTCCCCCGCAAAGGGCGAGGATTAAGGTTGCCTCCCCCGCAAGCGGGGAGGATCGAGGTCGGGGTCGTTGCGTGCACAAATATCCCCGTCAGGTCTTGATCGGCCGCGTTTGACGGGGCGGAAGCCCTCCCGTATAAGCCGCGCCAATCGCGTGTTTTCGGCCCTCCGGGCGAAGGGCGGCAGCGGAGCAGAGCCTGTGAAACGCACCTACCAGCCGAGCAAATTGGTGCGCAAGCGCCGGCACGGCTTTCGCGCCCGCATGGCGACCAAGGGCGGGCGGAAGGTTTTGGCGTCGCGCCGCGCGCAAGGGCGCAAAAAACTGAGCGCGTAAAACTGAGCGCGTAGGCCTAAAGCGCGCAGCCTTGAGCGCGTGATGGGATTTGCGTTTGCCGCAACGAATTCGAAGCCGAAGCCGCCATCGATGGAACGGTTGAAACGCCGGACGGACTTTCGGGCTGCTGCCCAAGGCGCCAAGGCGCCCGCCGGCGCGTTTGTGCTGCAGGCGCGTTCGCGCGGTGAGTCGGGCGCTCCCCGGGTCGGCTTTACGGTGTCGCGCCAAGTCGGCACGGCGGTGGAACGCAACCGGGTGCGGCGGCGCCTGCGCGAAGTGGTGCGCCATGCCGCCCCGACCGCGCTTTGCGCCGGCCACGATTACGTGCTGATCGGGCGGCGGGCGGCGCTGCAAACGCCGTTTGCCGACCTCATTCGGCAGTTCGCCGCGGCACTCGACCGGATTGCCGCCGCCGGGCGGAGCGAGGCAACTGGTGCCGGCACTGCGCCGCCCCTACATAGAGCGGGTTCGCCCAGCCGGTCGCCGCGGCGTCGCGCCGAGCGCCGCAAGCCCGGACCGCAGCCGCACGAGGACCGCAAGAGCAGGCAATGAGCGAGCATAAGAACACCATCCTTGCCATCGTGCTGTCGCTCCTGGTCGTCGTCGGCTGGCAATATTTCATCGGTTATCCGCAGATGACGCGCCAGCAGGAGCAGGCGCAGCTCAAACAGCAGGAAAACAAGCAGGCGCAGCCCGGTGCGAGCCCGTCCGCCGCGACGGCGCCGGGAACGCCCGAAGCCAATGCTCCACCGGTGCCGAACGTGGCGGCGCCCGCGACGGCGCCGCCGGCCGCTTCGCGCGAGACGGTCATCGCGTCATCGCCGCACGTTGCGATCGACACGCCGCGGCTGCGCGGCTCGATCGATCTCAAGGGTGGCCGCATCGACAATCTGTCGCTCGAGCAATACCGCGAGACGGTCGATCCGAACTCGCCGCCGATCGTGCTGTTCTCGCCGTCGGGCGCGCCGGACGCCTATTACGCCGCATTCGGCTGGGTGCCGGCCGCCGGCACTAATGCGGCGATGCCAGGGCCCGATACGCTGTGGACGCAGCAAGGCTCAGGCGCGCTCGGCGTCGATCGTCCGGTAACGCTCGCTTACGACAACGGCGCGGGCTTGATCTTTACCCGCACCATCGCCGTCGACGACCATTATCTGTTCACCGTCACGGACCGGGTCGAGAACAAGGGCGGCAATCCGGTCACGCTGTTTCCCTATGCGCTGATCTCGCGCCACGGCACCCCGCCAACGCTCGGCTATTACCTGTTGCACGAAGGCCCGATCGGCGTCATGGGCAAGGACGGGCTGCAGGAAGAAACCTATAAGAAGATTGTCGAGAAGAAGAGCGAAAGCTGGGACGTGACCGACGCCTGGCTCGGCTTCACCGACAAATATTGGGCCGCGGTTTTGCTGCCCGATACCGACGCCAGGGTGAAAGCCCGCTTCTCGGCCACCAAGGTCAACGACGAAGATATCTATCAGGCCGATTACCTCGGCGAGCCGCAGACCGTCGCGCCGGGCGCCGCCGCCACGACCGATACGCGGCTGTTCGCCGGGGCCAAGGAAGTGTCCATCGTCGGCGTCAATTTTCCGCTCGGCCCGGGCGGCTACGAGCAGTCGCTCCACCTCGATCATTTCGACCTGTTGATCGACTGGGGCTGGTTCTATTTCATCACCAAGCCGATGTTCCTCGCGCTCGATTACTTCTTCCATCTGGTCGGCAATTTCGGCATCGCCATCCTGATCGTCACCGTGATCGTCAAGCTGTTGTTCTTCCCGCTCGCCAACAAGTCCTACGCCTCGATGGCGAAGATGAAGGCGGTGCAGCCGCAAATGGCGATGATCAAGGAGCGCTTCGGCAACGACAAGGGCAAGCAGCAGCAGGAGATGATGGCGCTCTACAAGAAGGAGCAGATCAATCCCATTGCCGGCTGCCTGCCGATGGTCATCCAGATTCCGGTATTCTTCTCGCTGTACAAGGTGCTGTTCGTCACCATCGAAATGCGCCATGCGCCGTTCTATGGCTGGATCCACGATCTCTCGGCGCCCGACCCAACCAACATTTTTACGCTCGGCGGCTTGCTCCCGTTCGATCCGACGCTGTTGCCGGTGATCGGCAGCTTCCTGCATCTCGGCTTCTGGCCGGCGATCATGGGCGTGACCATGTGGGTGCAGATGAAGCTCAATCCGGCGCCGCCCGATCCGACCCAGCAGATGATCTTCAACTGGATGCCGATCATCTTCACCTTCATGCTGGCGAAATTTCCGGCCGGGCTCGTCATCTACTGGGCATGGAACAACACGCTGTCGGTGTGCCAGCAAAGCGCGATCATGCACAAGCACGGCGTCAAGATTCAGCTCTGGGATAATCTCAAGGGTACCTTCGTCAAAGCGAAGCCGAAGCCCAAGCAGCCGGCGGAGTGATTATTCCGTTTCCCGGTGCGGGCGATGGCAATGTACCGCTTGGCTCGCCCAGAAATAACGTCACCGTGAGCGCGACCGGCCCTTGACATCCATCCCCGTTTCCGTTATATATGGGGACGAGTCATTCTCGCCCGTGAAGGACGCCTTGCCGGAGGCATATCGGCAAGGTGGGGCGAGGACGGTGCCTGCGGGCGGATTTGCACTCCGCTCCCGGGCGGTCCGGGCATCATGCCTGCCGGCATTACGACCGGCATGCGAGGTGCGTCGCTGGATGTGGGCTTGGCTGTCGGCGGAGTGACCCCCGCCCCTTGGACGGTCTTTCCCACGAAGCCTGGCCCGGATCGCACCAAGGGACCACACACCCCTTGGGAAGAGCCGCGGTGGAACGCCGGCAGGCGAGCGCGCCCGACAGCGGAAGGGGCGGCGCAAGCCGCCTTATCCGTGGCGCGCCGCCGTGCCCGCTGGCACGGCGTCTTGGCTACTGCGTCTGCCGGCGTTCCGCTTCCTTGCTTTTCTTTCTTGTAGTGGGTTGAGCGCAGCGAAGCCCACGCGGACCGAAGCGTCAGCGATGGACAGAGCGTGGGCACGGCGCGTATCGCGCCTTTGCCCACCCTCAACTTACCGTTCTTCCGACCTCGAGCGTTGCGCCAATTACGCCTCCACCTTCTTGGCGGCTTTGGCGAATTTCTTGATGACGCGGTCGCGCTTGAGCTTGGACAGATGGTCGATGAATAGAATGCCGTTGATATGGTCGATCTCGTGTTGCAGGCAGGTCGCCAATAGCCCCTTGGCCTCGAGCTCGCGGCTCTTGCCGTCGCGGTCGAGATATTTGACTTTGACCGCGGTCGGCCGCTCGACCTCTTCGTAATAGTCGGGAATCGACAGGCAGCCTTCCTCGTATTTGGCCGTTTTGTCGGACGTCCAGAGGATTTCCGGATTGATGAAGACGTGCGGCTCGTGATTATCCTCCTTCTTCGACAGATCCATCGCAATGACGCGCTTGGCAACGCCGATCTGGATCGCGGCGAGCCCGATGCCCGGCGCGGCGTACATGGTCTCGAACAGGTCATCGACCAGCTTTTTGATGCCGGCGTCGATCTGCTTGACCGGCTCGGAAACCAGGCGCAGCCGCTTGTCCGGAAGTTTGACGATCTCGCGCACAGCCATTGTTTCGCCCAACCATCTGGCGGGCGATTTAAGGCGTGAACAAAGCGGGGTCAATGCGCCAGAGCCGGCAGGGTCCGGCGGCCGCTCCGTTGCTCCGCGCGCCGTGACGGGATATGACCGTTCGCTCTTCGTTCCGAGGCCGAGTCGCGCCAGCAGATGACCGATAGCCTACCGACGATCGTGGCGATCCTCGCCGCCTGCGCCGCACTGGTCGCGGCAGCCGCGATGCTGTGGCGCGCCCGCCTCGGCGCGCAGCCGAATGCCGCCGGCATCGACGAGCACGCCCGGGCCCAGGCCGACGCCGCCAAACGGCTCGAGGCCATGATCGAAATTCTGTTCAAGGCCCAGACCCAGCTCCAGCACGCGGTCAACGAACGGCTCGAATCGGTATCGAACCGGCTCGGCGATTCCATGCAGAAAACGACGCAGAACACCAGCGAGAACCTGCAAAAGCTCAACGAGCGGCTGGCGGTGATCGACAGCGCGCAGAAGAACATCACCGAGCTCGCCACGCAGGTTACCTCGCTGCAAAGCGTGCTGGCCAACAAGCAGTCGCGCGGCGCGTTCGGGCAAGGCCGCATGGAAATCATCGTTCGCGACGGACTGCCGAAGGACTGCTACGAATTCCAGTACACGCTGTCCAATAAGCTGCGTCCGGACTGCGCGATTTTTCTTCCCGACAAGCGCCCGCTGGTGATCGATTCCAAATTTCCTCTTGAAGCGGTCACCGCGTATCGCGACGCCAAGAGCGACGACGAGCGCAAGCAAGCCGCGGCGCGCCTACGCCAGGACGTCGCCAAGCACGTCGGCGACATCGCGGAAAAATACCTCATTCCAGGCGAGACCCAGGAGCTGGCGTTTATGTTCGTGCCGTCGGAATCGGTGTATGCCGAGCTGCACGAAGACTTCGACGACATCGTACAAAAAGCCTTTCGCGCCAAAGTCATTATCGTCTCGCCGTCGTTGCTGATGCTGGCGATCCAACTGGTGCGGCAAAACCAAAAGGACGCCCGCATGCGCGAGGCGGCCGACCAAATCCGTGACGAAGTCGGACGGCTCATGAAGGACGTGGGTTTGCTGGGAGACCGCATCCGCCAACTGCAAAAACATTTCAATCAGTCGACGGAAGACATCCGCCAGTCCGTCATTTCGATCGAGAAGATCGAAGGGCGCGGCGAGCGCATTGCGCAGGTCGAATTCGCCGGCGATGCATCGGCCGATACGAACGTCATCGCCGCGCCGGTGCGCAAGCTGGAAGCGGGCGAGTAGCGGCGCATGGCCGCGACGCGCGACGACAGCGGCGGCGTCGCAACCCCGCGCCCGAGTTTCGCCGATACGCTCGCCGTTTATCTGAAGCGGCGCGTGCTGATCATCATGTTCCTCGGCTTCTCCTCGGGCCTGCCGCTGGCGTTGTCCGGCTCGACGCTTCTGGTGTGGATGACCGAGGCCGGCGTCAATCTCGGCACCATCGGCCTGTTCGCGCTGGTCGGCACGCCCTACACCATAAAATTCCTGTGGGCGCCCCTGATCGACGCCCTCGACGTGCCGGTCTTGTCGCGGCGCTTCGGCCGGCGCCGCGGCTGGCTGTTGCTGTCGCAATTCCTCTTGATCGCGGCGATCGTCTTTCTCGGCGCCTGCGATCCGTCAACCTCGCCGCTCATCGTCGCGCTCGGCGCGTTTCTGGTCGCCACCGCTTCGGCGACGCAGGACATCATCGTCGATGCTTTCCGCGTTGAAACCCTGAACGAAAGCGAGCAGGCGGCCGGCATGGCGTCTTACGTCGCCGCCTATCGCATCGGCATGCTGGTCTCGACCGCCGGCGCGCTGTTCCTGGTCAGCGGTTTCGAAGCGGTGTTCGGACTAGGCCGCCACGCCGCCTGGAGCGCGGGCTATACGGTCATGGCGGTGTTCGTCCTGATCGGCGTCGCCACGACGCTGTTCGCTACGGAGCCGGAAAAATCCACGAATGCGAACGCCGTGCATGCGCGGGAAAAAACGCTGCAACGCGTCGTCGAAGCGGCGATCGGCGCGTTCTCCGAGTTTCTGACCCGCGACATGGCGTTTCTCGCGCTCGCCTTTGTCGTTCTGTTCAAATTTACCGATGCGCTGTCCGGCGCGATGACGGCGCCGTTCGTGATCGATCTCGGTTTTTCGCGCAACGAATATGCCGCCATCATCAAGGGCGTCGGACTGGCGGCGACGCTGATCGGCGGCTTTGCCGGCGGTTTCCTGGCCCGCGCCTGCTCGCTGCCGGCAAGCCTGTGGATCGGCGGCGTGCTGCAAGGGCTCGCCAATCTCGCCTTCTCGTGGCAAGCGGTTTTGGGGCTGAATGTCGCATGGCTGACTTTCGCCATCGTCGTCGAGAATTTCACCAGCGCCGTCGGCACGGTGATTTTCGTCGCTTATCTCTCGGCGCTGTGCCGCAATCCGCTGCATACGGCGACGCAGTACGCGCTGCTCACCGCGCTGGCGGCGTTCGGCCGCACCTATCTGTCGTCGGGCGCGGGCTTTATCGCCGCGGCGACCGGCTGGGTGTGGTTTTTCGCCATCTGCGCGGTATCCGGCGCGCCGGCGCTCGTCCTGCTCGCTTGGCTGCAACACCGCGGTCATTTCGAGGGCCTCGAGCCGGCCAGGAAACCGGCCACAAAGCCGGCCAGAACGTAAGCACGGATACCGATGTCATAATCGTGGCGTAACCGCCCAATCGTTCGCCCGTTAGGCATGTGCCGAAGCTCTCGGCCCTCGCAAAAAAGTCCTTTTGTAAGGATCAGATGGCTATAATCGCCGTTCTACCGTCGCGTCCCTCGAACCCGGCCGCCTGCCGCCCCCAAGTCAGCGTCCACAAGTCACCGTGCAATGGACACCATCCTGGTCAAGCTGTTTGCGGCGGCGCTTGCACTGAGCGAGGTCACGACAGCGCCGCAGGCGGTGAAGACGCATTTCGATCCGGTCCAGGATCAGGCCGAAGTGGTGCAGATTTTGCGCAACGGCTGCGCCCATATGAAACAGGCCTTCGACATCGAATCCATCAACCTTGATGAACTCATCGCCACCGCGCTCGACGATCCGAAGGCGATGGGCGCCGACATTCCTGCCTTCCACGGGCTCAATTTCGGCGACCTCAACACCGCCTACCATCAATTCTGCAAGAACGAGCCGATTGCCACTCCGGTCGTCGATCTCGGTCAGGTCATCGACTTCTTCAACGCTGCGGCGGCCGACCTGCCGGATCAGACGACGCTGAAAGGCAAGAAACTGCCGAGCTTGAGCGTGGTGCTCGACGGCACTGGCAAGAATTTCGCCGACGTGTTCGAGCCGGGCAACCGCCGCATCTGGGTGGCGCTCGGCGACGTTCCCGATCTGGTGCAGAAGGCATTCATTGCCGCCGAGGACCGCCGCTTCTACCAGCATCACGGCGTCGACGAGCGCGGCATCATCCGCGCCTTTATCGGCAATCTCGCCGACCCGGGACGGCCGCAGGGCGGCTCCACCATTACCCAACAGGTGGTGAAGAATCTCCTGGTCGGCGAGGACGTCACCTATGAGCGCAAGATCCGCGAAATGATCGTGGCGTCGCGGCTCGAAAACACGTTGAGCAAGAACGAGATTCTGGAACTGTATCTTAATTCCGCCTATCTCGGCCGCGCCTCGTGGGGCATCGAGATGGCGGCGCGCAGCTATTTCGGCAAATCGGCCAAGGACCTCACGCTGGCCGAGGGCGCGATGCTGGCGGGACTGTTGAAGGGACCGAATTATTACAATCCCGACCGCCATCCCGATCGCGCCAAAGAGCGCCTGACCTACGTGCTCGACCGCATGCAGGACGACGGCGTCATCACCGCGGCGCAGAAGGACGCGGCGCTGGCGTCGCCGCCGAAGCTTATTGCTTTCAGCCTGCCCCACCGCGACAGCGGATTTCATTTTGTCGATTTTCTCGGCCGCGAAGCGAGGGCCGACGGCGTCGACAATCTGACGGCGGAACCGTACGTCGTGCAATCGACCATCAATGCGCAATTGCAGCGCGACACCGAGGCGGCGCTGCAGGAGGGTCTGGCGCGCTACGAAATCTCGACCGGCCGCGTCCAGTTTCGCGGGCCGGAGGCGAATATCGCCGACGCAGTGCAGAAATTCGAAATCGACAACCACACCGACCTGCCGGCTTGGCAGCGGGCGCTGGCGGCCGTGCACCTGCCGCTCTACGATGTGCATTGGACGCCGGCCGTGGTGGTGCAGAAGGGCGGCAAGAACGGCGACGACGCGATCCGCGTCGGCCTGCCCGACGGTCGCATCGTGCCGCTGACGGGCGTTACCGCCGCCGTCAAGCGCAACCTCGGCCTCTATGACGTCGTCTATGTCAATGTCGTCGAGCCCAAAGTGAACGAGAAGGCGAGCGATAGGGACAGCGGCAAAGTCGCTGCCGCCAGGAAAAATACCAAGGGCAAACCCGCCGCCGCCGCGACCGCCCGGGCGCAACTGCGCGTGCCGCCGACGGTGCAAGGCGCGGCGCTGGTGCTGGAAAACAAGACCGGCCGCATCCTCGCCATGGCCGGAAGTTTTTCCTATCCGTTAAGCCAGCTCAACCGCACCGCACAGACGCAGCGCCAGCCCGGTTCGGCGATGAAGCCGCTCACTTATTTGACCGCCTTGCAGCATGGGCTGCAGCCGAACACGCTGGTGCTCAATGAGCCGATCACGCTGCCGCCGGTCGGCAGCGGCATCGACGGCCGCGACGCGGTCAGCCGCGAATACGACGGCGGCTTACGCGAGCAGGATTTTTGGTCGCCGCGCAACGCCGACTACAGCGAGGGCGGCGTGTACACGCTGCGGCGGGGCCTGGAAAATTCGGTCAACGTCGTCACCGCGCACCTGCTCGACGGCGGCATCGACGACAATCCCGAGAAGAGCCTCGACGAGGTTTGCGCTACCGCGGTCGCCGCCAAAATCTACAGCCAATGCGTCCGTTACTATCCGTTCGTGCTCGGCGCGCAGCCGGTGCGGATGATCGATCTCGCCGCCTTCTATGCCGCCGTCGCCAACGAGGGCGCGCTGCCGCAACCGCACGGCATCGATTCCATCGAACAAGACGGCCGCACCGTCTATCGATATCCGGACGCGCCGCTGCCGCGCATCGGCGCCGCCGACCCGGCCGCGTTCTATCAGCTCAAGACCATCTTGCAGGGCGTCGTGGCGCGCGGCACTGCGCGCGCGATCGCCGCGCTGTCGCCCTATGTCGCCGGCAAGACCGGAACGACAGAGGATTCCGTCGACGGCTGGTTCATCGGCTTCACCAACGACGTCACCATTGCGGTCTGGGTCGGCTACGACAACGGCAACGGCAAGCGCCGTTCGCTCGGCCCCAGCGAAGACGGCGCGCGGGTGGCGTTGCCGATCTTCCAGCCGATCATCGAAGCGGTGTGGGCGGATCATATCGCGCCGAAAGTCCCGCTCAACGGACCCTCGGCAGCGGCGCGGCGCGACCTTGCCGATATTCCGATCGACTATATGACCGGCGATCCGGTCAACAGCGGCGGCTTTATCGAGCACTTCCGCCGCAGCCCCAACGGCCAGGTCGCCGACACGCAGTATCAGCTCGTCTCGCGCGAGGACGCCTATTATCAAAGCCAGTGGGGCAACAACGCGCAGGTATTTTGGGGTGGCGCGGGCGACAACGAGGGCCGCTCGTATTTCCCGAACCAGGGCTGGCAACCGCTGCCGCCGCAACAGCCGCCGCCGTGGCGCAGCTTCTTTGGCCTGTTCCAACCCAGGACCGATCAACCGCCGCCGCCGCGCAGCCAAAATTATTTCTCGGGCGGCCGTTGACGTTGGCCTGACAAGGTTCGATTGAAAGACCTTCACGAGAGATCAGGCATGTGGACGCGGCACGCAATCGTGCTACTCGGCTTGCTCGGCTCCGTCGCCGCCACCGCCGCAGGTGCGCAGTATTTCCATATCGAGGAGGTAGCCGCGGCGCGCAGCGCGAATGTCGCCGACATCAAGCCCGGCACGATCGAATTTTCCGATCACACCAGGCCGGGCGCGATCGACAGCGAGACGGCGCTGATGCGCTTCGACGAATGGGCGCGGAAACATCCCAACGAGAAAAAATTCCTGGCGCTGTTCCCCGCTTATGTCGAGCCGACGGTCGACAAGGCGAAGAGCGGCGGCACCGCGCACTACACCGAAAAACTCTACATGTATGTGGCGCAGGCGCGCTTTGTCCTCGATAAGGCTCCGGCATCGCTTGATCTGACGCATTACGTGACGCTGGACTTTTTGGAAAAGATCGATCCCGCGATCAAGCACAAGCTGATGACCGCCGCGGACGTGACCTCGTTCAAGGACGAGGCCGGCGCCGGCAACGACAATGCGGAGCGCAAATGGTGCACCGGCCGCACCGCCTCGATCTGCATCCAGTCGACCTACCAGCTCGAGGGCAAGATCCCGATGGGCATCATGCTGGTCAACAAGTTGCGCGACAGCGTCAAGAAGGTCGCCGATCACATCGATTTCCAGAGCGAGCTGTCGGCGCTGCAACCCGCCGACGTCGACCAGGCCGGGTTACAGCAATTGACCACGCTCGACACGCCGATCGCGGGCGTGCTCGAGCAGGATCTTTTCTATATCAATGAGATCATGAAATTCGGCAAATTCTTCGCTGTATTCCAAGTCCACCCCACCGATCCCAACAGCACCGTGGTCACCGCTTTCATGGCGCTGGCGATCAAGGCGAGCGTGCTCGACGAGAAGCGCGGCTTCGAGAGGGTGCCGGTGTTGCGCAATCTGGTGCCGGCCCAGGTCTTGATGGGCCAGTCGTCGTTCAATTCCGGCAATTCGATCAGCGCCGGCCTGCCGAAATACGCCCGCAACGAGATCACGACCGTCGCCGGGATATTGGCGCAAAAATAGCTCTCCCTCTCGCCGCGCGTGGCCAGAGGTGATTAACTCGCGCCGATGCACGAGACCGACTTCTCCCACGAACATATCGAAACCGCGGCCGAACGTGCCGCGATCGCGCGCTCGATCTGGGACCAGGACAACGTCGCCTTCACCACCGTCGGCATCGATATCGGCAGCTCGACCTCGCATCTGCTGTTCGCGATGGTGGCTCTCCAGCGCCAGTCGCAGGGGCTGTCCAGCCGCTTCGTTGTCGTCGGCCGCGACATCGCGTGGCGCTCGCCGATCCTGCTCACGCCGTTTTTGCCGGACGGCACGATCGGCGCCGGCGAACTCGGCGAATTCATCCAGCGCTGTTATCGCGACGCGGGCTTTACGCACCGCGACATCGATTCCGGCGCGGTGATCCTCACCGGCGAGGCGATCAAGCGCAAGAACGCCCGCGCCATCGACGAATTGTTCGCCGCCGATGCCGGGAAATTCGTCTGCGCCACCGCCGGCCACAAGCTCGAAAGCCGGCTCGCGGCGCACGGATCGGGTGCGGTGGCGCTGGCCAAGGCGCGCGATTGCCGTCTCCTGCACGTCGATATCGGCGGCGGCACGACCAAGCTCGCGCTGATCGACCGCGGCGCTATCGTCGGCTTGTCGGCTTTCGCTGTCGGCGGCCGGCTGGTCGCGACCGACGCCGGCGGCGCCTGGACGCGCGTCGACCGGTCGGCGCAGCTCGTCGCCGACGATTTGCGGATTGATATCTCGCCGCAGGCCCTGGCCGATGAATCCGTCCGCCGGCGGATTGCGCGGCGTCTCGCCGTCGTCGCCGCCGATATGATCCTCGACGCGCCGCTCGATCCGCTCGGTAAGTCGCTTCTGCTTACCGAGCGGCTGCCGCCCGGTCCGCCGCCATCCGCGATCAGTTTTTCCGGCGGCGTCGCCGAATATCTGTTCGGTCATGAGGCTGGCGAATTCGGCGACATCGCGAAACTGCTCGCCGCCGAGCTCGCAAGCGAGCTGAGCCGCCGCTCCCGCCTGCACCTGATCGATCCCGGCCAGCGCATCCGCGCCACCGTGATCGGCGCCTCGCAATTCACCGTCCAGGTCAGTGGCAAGACGATTTACCTGCCCGATCCCTATGTGCTGCCGGTGCACAATGTGCCGGTCCTGCGCCTCGGCCTCGACGGCTCCGGCGCGATCGATCCCGAGCGGCTCGCCGCCGCCCTGCGCGCCGGCTTGGACGAAATCGATCTCGACCGCAGCGGCCGCGTCGCGATCGCCTTTGCCTGGCATGGCGACCCCGAGCATTCCCAGCTCGATGCGGCGGCTCGCGGCATTTTGCAGGCGCTCCGGCCGCTTGCGCTACGGCTCGAGCTTTTGCTGGTGATGATCGACGGCGATATCGGCAAAACCTTCGGCCGGATCGTGCACCGCGAGCTCGATTGGCCGGGCAAGATCGTCTGCATCGACGGCATTTCCTTGCAGGAGCTCGATTTTGTCGACGTTGGCGAGCTGGTCGCGCCGCCCGGTGTCGTGCCGGTGGTGATCAAATCGCTGTTGTTTGCGTAGGGGCGCCCTCGAGCCGAAAGGGCGGCCACAGGGGCCGCCCCTACGATTCTCTGCGCCATCCCGCTATAACGTCACCGTGCCCAAGCCGACGCCGGAGGATCACATGAATATCCGCGAGACCCCACAAGCGAAAACGCGCTACGGCATCGATCCCTATCTCGACTGGCTTGACGGCGAAGGCATCCCGGTCACCGAGGATTTCGGCGTCTATCTGTTC
Source organism: uncultured Alphaproteobacteria bacterium (assembly GCA_963729335.1). Taxonomy (GTDB): domain Bacteria; phylum Pseudomonadota; class Alphaproteobacteria; order Rhizobiales; family Xanthobacteraceae; genus BOG-931. Next base: position 332,859 of record CAVSNN010000005.1, on the reverse strand, counting down.
GACGTCGCGACCGCGCCGTGGCCGCGCTATGGCGTGAACGGCGCCGCGGTGCATCTGAAGGGTCGCGGCGACTTCGCCAACATGTTCGTGCTGGAGATTGCCGGCGGCAAATCGACCTCGCCGCAGCGCCATCTTTATGAAGAAGTCATCTACGTTCTGGAAGGCCACGGCTCGACGCAACTCGAATTCGCCGATGGCAGCCGGCGCAGTTTCGAATGGGGCGAGAAAAGCCTGTTTGCCATCCCGCTCAACGCCAAGCACCGGCACTTCAACGGCAGCGGCACCGAGCGCGCGCTTGTGGTCTCGACCACCAATCTGCCGATGGTGATGAACGTGTTTCACAACGAAGCCTTCGTATTCAGCAGCGCCTTCGATTTCGCGGATCGCGCCGGCAAGAAGGAATATTTCTCGGGCGACGGCGACCTCATCACCGTGCGCCCCGGCAACCATATGTGGGAAACTAATTTCGTGCCCGACCTGACCGCGATTGAGCTGAAAAGTTGGGGCGACCGCGGCGGCGGCGGCACCAACATCATGTTCGTGCTCGCCGACGGCACCATGCACGCGCATATCTCGGAAATGCCGGTCGGCACCTACAAGAAGGCGCATCGGCACGGGCCGAGCTTTCACGTCATGTGCGTGATGGGTCAGGGCTTCTCGCTCTTGTGGTACGAGCACGACGCGGACTTTCGCCGCATCGACTGGAAGCATGGCATGGTGCTGGTGCCGGCCGACCGGCAGTTTCATCAGCATTTCAATACCGGGCCGCAGCCGGCGCGCTATCTCGCCACCGCGGTCGGCGGCCTGCGCTATCCGACCACGCTGGCGAACCGCATTTCGCTGTTGGGCGCCGGCGGCGACGACCTGCCGGCGGTGGCGAAGAGCATCAAGGAAGGCGGCGATCAGATCGAATACGAAGATCAGGACCCGCGTATTCACCGCATCTGGCTCGAGGATATGCGCAGGAACGACGCGCCACCGAAGATGGAGAAATACATTCCGACGCCGGACGATATGAAGGCGCCGTCTTCTTGAAAGCGCTGCCCTAAATTATCCCGTCGACCAGAATGAGGCGCCGGCTGATGGCATCGTCGCGTACCGCGAGCGCCGCGGCATATTCGGCTGAGCGATACCAGGTTCGCGCTCGTTCGAGATCGGGAAACTCGATGATTATTATCACGCCCGGCGTCCAAGTTCCTTCCAGCGGTTCAACCGATTCGTCGCGCGCTAGATAGCGACCGCCGTAGTGCGAAACCGAGGCGGCTGCTTGCGCCCGGAAAAGCTCCAGGGCTTCGCGATTCCTGATGGATCCGTCGGCGATGAAATAAGCCGCCATTGCCCGCCCCCTTTTGGTAGCGCTGGCAATCTGCGCAAATTTTCGGAACGGGCGCAGTGACCTAAGTCACAGTAAGTCACAGGAAGTAGCGCGCGAAGGCGCACCGGGCGCTCCCTGGGGTTGCAGCCGGAATCAGGCGGCCGCGCGGGCCTTATCGCCGCGATCGAGCGATTGCACGACCTCGTCCGTCGACTGCACGTCGGCGAACTGGCCGTACAGCGCCGACAATGTGGCGTTGTGCTCGTCGTCGTTATGGGTGGCGTTGCCGTCCGACACCATGACGACCTTGAAGTTGAGCATCATGGCGTCGCGCGCGGTGCTTTCGCAGCAGACATTGGTCGCGGTGCCGGCAACGAGCAGCGTGTCGATGCCGCGATCGCGCAAATGGCGCTCGAGATCGGACGAGCCGGCGATGAAAGCGCTGTAGCGCGTCTTGGCGATCTGGGCGTCCTCCGGCCGGATGTCGTTGAGATGCCAGTATTGGTAGCCGTCGCCGTCGATATCCATGGCCTGGTAACGCCGCTGCATGCGATCCGGCGTCATCAGCCAGTCATGGAATACCGACCAGCTCTCGCGCGTATCCCGGGTGCCGTTGCGGACCCAGGCGACATGGCCGCCGCGGCGGCGCAGCTCGGCGGCAAGCCGGTTGATGTTCGGCACGATTTCCCGCGCCAGCGGAATTTCGCCCTGATGGCCCGGCTTGACGAAATAGTTCTGCATGTCGATCACCACGAACGCCGCGGTACGGGGGTCGATCGCGTCGAACGGATGCAGCTTGCCCATTCGCGCCGTCATGCGGTCGAGCGCCGCCGCCGAAATTGCGATCTTGTGCATGGTCGCGTCCTCGATTAGTCGTGCTGACGCCGGAGTGTGCCATAAAATCGGGTCCGGATCGAGTACGAACGGGTGAAAGTACGAACGGGTAATATGGCTGCGGGATGGGAATTCTGGATCGATCGCGGCGGCACGTTCACCGACGTGATCGGCAGGCGGCCGGACGGCACGCTGGTCACCCATAAGCTGCTTTCGGAGAATCCCGAGGCCTATCGGGACGCGGCGGTGCACGGCATCCGCCATCTGCTCGGGCTCGCGCCGGGCGCGCCGATCCCGAACGAGCGCATCGGCGCCGTGAAAATGGGCACCACCGTCGCGACCAATGCGCTGCTTGAGCGGCGGGGCGACCGGACGCTGCTCTTGATCACCAAGGGTTTTCGCGACGCGTTGAGCATCGGCTATCAGGCGCGGCCGAAAATCTTCGCCAAGCACATCGTCAAGCCGGACATGCTGTACGAACGGGTCGTCGAGGTCGACGAGCGTGTGCGCGCCGACGGCACGGTGGAGCGCGAAGTCGATCTCGGCGCGGTGCGCGTCGAATTGCAGCGCGCGCTGGCGGACGGCATCCGCGCCGTCGCCGTCGTGCTGATGCACGCCTACCGCTACAGCGATCACGAGAAGCGCGTAGTGGCGCTGGCGCAAGAACTCGGCTTTCCGCAAATCTCCGCCAGCCACGAAGTCTCGCCGCTGATCAAGCTGGTCGGCCGCGGCGACACCACCGTGGTCGACGGCTACCTCTCGCCGATCCTGCGCCGCTACGTGGCGCAGGTGGCGGGGGATTTAGTTCCACCCTCCCCTGCAGGGGAGGATAAAGAGACCCGCCTGATGTTCATGATGTCGTCGGGCGGGCTGACGGCAGCCGATCTGTTTCGCGGCAAGGATGCGATTTTGTCGGGGCCGGCCGGCGGGGTTGTCGGCATGGCCGAGACCGGCCGGTCGGCCGGATTTAGCCGTCTGATCGGCTTCGACATGGGCGGCACTTCGACCGACGTGTCGCATTTTGCCGGGGAATACGAGCGCACCTTCGAGACCGAGGTCGCCGGCGTGCGCATGCGCGCACCGATGATGCTCATCCACACCGTCGCGGCGGGCGGCGGCTCGATCCTGCATTTCGACGGCGCCCGCTTTCGCGTCGGCCCCGATTCCGCCGGCGCCAATCCCGGACCGAAATGCTATCGCCGCGGCGGGCCGCTGGCGGTGACCGACGCCAATGTCATGGTCGGCAAGCTGATCGCGGAGTTCTTTCCCAAAATCTTCGGAGCGCAACAGAATCTGCCGCTCGATGCCGACGCCGTGCGCGCGGCCTTCATGGCGCTCGCGAAACGGATCGGCGACGGCCGCTCCCCGGAAGATGTCGCCGACGGATTTATCAAGATCGCGGTCGAGAACATGGCCAACGCGATCAAGAAGATTTCGGTGCAGCGTGGTTATGACGTGACGCGCTACACGCTCAATTGCTTCGGCGGCGCCGGCGGCCAGCATGCCTGCCTGGTCGCCGATGCACTCGGCATGCAGAGCGTGCTCATTCATCCGTTGTCGTCGCTGCTTTCGGCCTACGGCATGGGGCTTGCCGATGTCCGGAGCGTCCGCCAGCAGGCGATCGAGGAGCCGATCGGCGCCAAAGCGCGCGCGACGCTCGATGGCGTGGCGCGCCGGCTGGCGCGCGAAACGACGGCAGAGGTCGCGGGCCAAGGCGTCGCGAAGGACAGGATCACGCTGCATGTGCGCGCGCATATCCGTTATGCCGGCACCGATACGCCGCTGATCGTCAGCGCCGGCACCTTGCGCCCGCCCATGCGCGGCGAATTGAAGCTCGTCTCGCTGCAAAAAATGAAATCCGGCTTCGAGCGCGCGCACAAGGCGCAGTTCGGATTTATCGATCGAACGAAATCGCTGGTAGTCGAGGCCGTCTCGGTCGAAGCGGTCGGCGGCGGCGCGACGTTTCGGGAGACCGCGCGCCAGACCAAGCGCGCCAAACTGCCGGCGCCGGCGCGCCGCACGCGGTTCTTCTCCGGCGGCAAATGGCAGCACGCGCATGTGTATACGCGCGACCGGCTGATGCCCGGGCATAAGATCGAGGGACCGGCCATCGTCATCGAGCCGCACCAAACCGTCGTCGTCGAGCCCGGCTGGCAGGCGGAGCTGACCGCCAAGAATCATCTGGTGCTGCGGCGGATACGGAAACTCGCACGCGCCCGCGCCATCGGCACCCATGCCGATCCCGTCATGCTCGAAGTGTTCAACAATCTGTTCATGTCGCTCGCCGAGCAGATGGGCGTCGCTTTGCAAAACACCGCCTATTCGGTGAATATCAAGGAGCGGCTCGATTTCTCCTGCGCCATATTCGACGGCACCGGCACGCTGGTCGCCAACGCGCCGCACATCCCGGTGCATCTCGGCTCGATGGACCGCGCGGTCGAGACCATCGTGCGCGAGAACAAGGGCACGGTGCGCCCCGGCAACGCCTATGTCATCAACGCGCCATATAACGGCGGCACCCACCTGCCCGACATCACCGTCTGCACGCCGGTGTTTTCCTTTCCCTCCCCCCTTGTGGGGGAGGGTAGGGAGGGGGGTCGCGAGGCGGCGCTGAGAAGTAGACGGGCGGAGAAGCGCCAGTCTTCGCCCGCCCGTCGCCTCTCGACCCCCACCCCTGACCCCTCCCCACAAGGGGGAGGGGAAATACTGTTCTGGGTCGCCTCGCGCGGCCACCATGCCGATGTCGGCGGGATTTCGCCGGGCTCGATGTCGCCGAACGCCACCACCATCGAGCAGGAAGGCATTCTATTCGACAATTTCAAGCTGATCGACCGCGGCCGCTTCCGCGAGAAGGAGCTTTTTGCGCTGCTTACCGGGGGCAAATACCCGGCGCGCAATCCGCTGCAGAACGTCAACGACATCAAGGCGCAGGTCGCCGCCAACGAGATGGGGGGGCGCGAACTGCGCAAGATGGTGCGCCATTTCACCCTGCCGGTGGTGCGCGCCTATATGCGCCACGTGCAGGACAACGCGGCGGAAAGCGTGCGCCGCGTCATCGACCGGCTGCACGACAGCGCGTTTGCGGTCGAAACCGACCAGGGTTCGACCATCAAGGTGCGCATCGCAGTCGATAGGAAAAAGCGCGAAGCGACCGTCGATTTTACCGGCACCAGCCCGCAGCAGGCGTCGAACTTCAACGCACCCGAACCGGTGACGCGCGCCGCGGTGCTTTACGTGTTCCGCGTCATGGTCGACGACGACATCCCGATGAATGCCGGCTGCCTGCGCCCGATCCGCATCGTCATTCCGAAGCGCTCCTTGCTGTCGCCGGAATATCCCGCCGCGGTGGTCGCCGGCAATGTCGAGACCTCGCAGGAGGTGACCAATTGCCTGTTCGGCGCGCTCGGCGCCATGGCGGCGGCGCAGGGCACCATGAACAACCTCAATTTCGGCAATGCGCGCTATCAATATTACGAGACGATCTGCTCCGGCTCGCCGGCCGGCCCCGGCTTTCCCGGCACCGACGCCGTGCATACCCACATGACCAATACCCGGTTGACCGACCCGGAAATCCTGGAATTCCGCTATCCGGTTTTGCTGGAGGATTTCCACATCCGCAAAGATTCCGGCGGCCGCGGCCGATGGAACGCCGGCGACGGCATCCGCCGCACCATCCGTTTCCTCGAAAAAATGGAATGCACGATTCTCTCCGGCCATCGCCGCGTGCCGCCGTTCGGGCTAAACGGCGGCGGCGACGGCCAGGTCGGCGAGAACCTCGTGCGGCGGCAAGATGGCAGCAAAGACGGCCGCATGGAGAAACTGCAAGGCTGCGACGCCACGATCGTCGACGCCGGCGAAGCGGTCATCATCCAGTCGCCGACCGCGGGCGGTTACGGCAGGCCGCCGCATGCGGCGGAGTGAGTGCTTAGCCGCCGGCGGGCCGCCGCGACACCGAATATTTCATGCTCGCCGTCCCGCCCTGCCAATAGAAGGTGTAGTCGGCGACGACGCTGCCGCCGCCCGGCAGCGGCAGCACGGCATTGCAGACGACCCGGTCCTTGGTACTCGAGACCGTCTTGATTGGTTCGTATTTCGTCGGCTCGAGCTTGAGCTGTTTGAGAACATCGCTGAGCGTCTGCTTGGCGCGCGCCGAATCGCATTCCGGCAGCACCAAACGATCGCGCGCGCCCCGGTAGATCAGCACGCCGGCAATGGCGGCGGCCGGAATGCCGATCAGCCGCAGCGCGAACCGATAGGGCCGCGGGCGGGTCGGCGATTGAGCCGGTCCGGACCAGCGCCGGGCGCGGATTGGCGGTTGCGGCGAAGAGTTGTCGGGCATCGCCGCACTCTTCTACACCGCCTTGACGATCTCTTCCGTCATTTTCTTGGCGTCGCCGAGCAGCATCATGGTGTTGGGGCGATAGAACAGCGGGTTGTCGATGCCGGCATAGCCGGAGGCGAGCGAGCGCTTGTTGAACATCACGGTGCCGGCCTTCCAAACTTGCAGCACCGGCATGCCGTAGATCGGCGAGTTCTTGTCTTCTTCCGCGGCCGGATTGGTGACGTTGTTGGCGCCGATCACATAGGCGACGTTGGACTGGGCAAACTCCGAATTGATGTTCTCCAGCTCGAACACCTCGTCATAGGGCACGTTGGCCTCGGCAAGGAGCACGTTCATGTGGCCCGGCATACGGCCGGCGACCGGATGAATGGCATACTTCACCTCGACGCCTTCGGCTTTGAGTTTCTCCCCCATTTCACGCAACGCGTGCTGCGCCTGCGCCACCGCCATGCCGTAGCCGGGCACGATGATGACCTTGCCGGCGTTCTTGAGGATGAAGGCGGCGTCTTCCGCGGAGCCGATCTTGACCGGACGGTCGCCGGCGGCGGCCGCCGGTCCCGCCACTTCGCCACCGAAGCCGCCGAGGATCACCGAGATAAACGAGCGGTTCATGCCCTTGCACATGATGTAGGACAGGATCGCGCCCGAAGAGCCGACCAGCGCGCCGGTGATGATCAGCGCGGTATTTTCCAGCGTGAAGCCCACTCCTGCCGCCGCCCAGCCGGAATAGGAATTGAGCATCGAGATCACGACCGGCATGTCGGCGCCGCCGATCGGGATGATGATGAGGACGCCAAGCAGGAATGACACCCCCGCAATCGACCAGAAGCCGATGTAACCCTGCGCCTCGAAGAACCAGACGATCAGCGCGACCAGGCCCAAGCCCAGCGCGATATTGATCGCGTGCCGCGCCGGCAGAATGATCGGCTTGCCGCTCATGCGGCCGGACAGTTTCAGGAATGCGATCACCGAGCCGGTGAAGGTGATGGCGCCGATGGCGACGCCGAGCGACATTTCGATCAGGGTCTGGCCGTGGATGGCGCCCACCGTGCCGATGCCGAACGCCGCCGGCGCATAAAACGCGCCGGCTGCCACCAGCACCGCCGCCATGCCGACCAGCGAATGGAAGGCGGCGATCAGTTCCGGCATTGCCGTCATCGGCACGCGGCGCGCGACCGTCGATCCAACGCCGCCGCCCAACGCCATGGCGACCACGATCAGCGCCCAGGCCGAAAAGCCGGCCGGCGGCCGAAAGGCGAGCGTCGTGGCGATGGCGATGGCCATGCCAGTCATGCCGAGGAGGTTGCCGCGCCGGCTGGTCTCCGGATTCGACAGGCCGCGCAGCGCCAGGATGAACAGGGCGGCGGCAAGGAGATAGCAAAGCGCGGCGAGATCGGCGCTCATGAGGTGGCCCCCGACAGTGTCATCATCCGCGAAAGCGGATGATCCAGTAACCCGCATTGCGCGTGGTCGGTCTCAAGCGTGGAGGTTACTGGGTGCCCCGCCTTCGCGGGGCATGACAGTCCGGATCGGGGTGCGCGCATCGTCGTCACTTCTGCTTGCGCTGGAACATGCCGAGCATGCGCTGCGTCACCAAAAAGCCGCCGAAAATGTTGACGGAGGCGAAGCTGAGCGCAACGAAGCCGAGCGCGCGCGCCCAGATCGGACCGGCGTCCTCGCCAACGAGCGCGACGCCGACCGCGAGCAGCGCGCCGACCACGATCACCGACGAGATCGCGTTGGTCACCGACAGCAGCGGGGTGTGAAGCGCCGGCGTCACCGACCACACCACGTAATAGCCGACGAACACCGCCAGCACGAAGATCGACAGCCGGAATACAAACGGGTTGACGGCATCGCTCGCCGCTTCGGGCACGCTCGAATGCGCGTTCGCGATGATATCGAGCTGGCCGAGGATCGAAAGGGTTACCATTCGCTCTGCTCCTGACTCCCTCACCCCGCTTGCGGGGAGAGATATTATTTCTATGCCGCGGTTTTCGGCTTGAAACCCGGATGCACGATGGCGCCGTCGCGCGTGAGCGCCGTGGATTTCACAATCTCGTCGTCCCAGTTGACGGCCAGCGTCTTCGTCTTTTTGTCGATCAGGACTTCCAGGAACGCGTAGAGGTTCTTGGCATAAAGGCTCGATGCCGTGGCGGCGAGCCGGCCCGGCACATTGCGATAGCCGACGATTTTGACGCCGCCCACTTCCGCGACTTGGTCGGCGCGCACGCCTTCGACATTGCCGCCGCGCTCGACGGCGAGATCGACCACGACCGATCCCGGCCGCATCGACGCCACCATGTCCTTTGAAACAAGCCGCGGCGCCGGCCGGCCGGGAATGAGCGCGGTGGTGATGACGATGTCCTGTTTCTTGATGTGCTCGGCGACCAGCGCCGCCTGCTTTGACTGATACTCCTTCGACATTTCCTTGGCATAGCCGGCGGCGGTTTCCGCCGCTTTGAATTCCTCGTCCTCGACCGCGATGAATTTCGCGCCGAGGCTCTCGACCTGTTCCTTGGCCGCGGGCCGCACATCGGTCGCCGTCACGATGGCGCCAAGCCGGCGCGCGGTCGCGATCGCTTGCAGTCCGGCGACGCCGGCGCCCATGACGAAGACCTTGGTGGCCGGCACAGTGCCGGCGGCCGTCATCATCATCGGCAACGCCCGGCCGAATTCGGCCGCAGCATCGATCACGGCGCGATAGCCGGCGAGATTGGCCTGACTCGACAGCACGTCCATCCCCTGCGCGCGGGTGATGCGGGGCAAAAGCTCCATGGCAAAACCGGTCACGCCGGCGTCGGCCATGGCGCGCAACACATCCTCGTGCCCATAGGGGTCCATGATGGCGATGACGATCGCGCCCTTCTTCAAGCGCGCCAGCTCGGCCGCTTCGGGCCGCCGCACTTGCAGCACGACGTTGGCACCGCCGATTGCGTCCTTGCTCACGCTGGCGCCGGCGGCGGCATAATCCGCATCGAGAATGCCGGACTTGATGCCGGCACCCGGCTCGACGGCGACTTCGGCGCCAAGGCCGATCATCTTCTTGATCGTCTCTGGGGTCGCCGCCACGCGCGGCTCGCCCGAATCGGCTTCGGCGGCAACCGCAACCTTCATGATTCCTCCAGGGCTGCCGGCCTCCGGCAGTCGGCCGACGTTCGTTATTTGCGGCTCGGCCTCAGCCCAAGAAATATGCCATCAGAATGAGGATGATTACGAGGTGCGCCAAGCAAACTTTCACCAAGGTGATGAAGTTGTGGTACGTCTGTTCGTGCGCGGCGTAGTCGTTGCCCTCCGCCAGCGCGTATTCGACTTCACCGTGATCGGCCATTCCAGCTCTCCAAACATCGGCCCGGTTCGGCGGACTTAGCGTAATTGCGTTTCTAGAGCAACCGGACGCCGCCCCGGCGCGGACAATTTCGCCGGTCTATCGTATTTTCCGGCTGGTCCCGGCTGCTTGCTCAAGCGGAACCGAATCCTTACTGTTCGGGGAACCGCTCACGGAACAAAAGCCATGCTCCGAAAAGAACAGAACGAGCTTTTGACCCAAACCGGCCCCGGAACCGCGATGGGGCGGCTGTTTCGCTGCTATTGGCTGCCGGCGCTCTTGGCCGAGGAATTACCGGACAACGATTGCCCGCCGGTGCGGGTCAAACTGTTATCCGAGCGCCTGATCGCCTTCCGCGATTCCCAGGGCCGTTACGGATTGATCGACGAGTTCTGCGCCCATCGCGGGGTGTCGCTGTGGTTCGGCCGCAACGAGCAGGACGGGCTGCGCTGCCCTTATCACGGCTGGAAATACGACGTGACCGGCCAATGCGTCGAAGTTCCGTCCGAGCCGGTGGAAAGCGGGTTTTGCCGGAAGGTCAAGCTCACGTCCTATCCGCTGGTCAAACGCGGCAACGTGCTGTGGACATATATGGGGCCCGCGGACAACAAGCCGCCGCTGCCGGAATGGGAATTTGCGCTTGTTCCGCCGCAGCAGACCTTCGTCTCCAAGCGGCTGCAGGAATGCAACTGGCTGCAAGCCATGGAAGGCGGCATCGATTCGAGCCACGTCGCGTTCCTGCATCGCGGCGATCTTCATTCTGATCCGCTGTTCAAGGGCGCCAAGGGCAACCAATACACCCTCACCGACATGGCGCCGCATTTCGAGGTCGTCGAGCAGCCCGGCGGGTTGTTCATCGGGGCGCGGCGGAATGCCGAGAACGGCAAATATTATTGGCGCATTACGCCGTTCGTCATGCCGTGCTTCACCATGATCCCGCCGCGCGGCGATCATCCGATCCACGGTCACTTCTGGGTGCCGATCGACGACGAGGACTGCTGGGCCTGGTCTTACGACTTCCACCCGGTTCGGGCGCTGACCAAGATCGAGGTCGAAGCCATGAAGGACGGCGCCGGCGTGCATTGCAAATATATCCCGGGCACCTATCGGCCGCTCGCCAACAAGGACAACGATTATCTGATCGATCGCGCGGCGCAAAAAGCCGGCAAGACGTTCAGCGGCGTCGCGGGCTTTGCCATGCAGGATGCCTCGTTGCAGGAAAGCATGGGCCCGATCTGCGACCGCACCAAGGAAAACCTGGTCTCGACCGACAACGGCATCATCATGGCGCGGCACCGATTGATGCGCGCCGCCAAGGCGCTGGTCGAGAACGGCACGACGCCGCCCGGCGTCGATCCCGCGCACCACCGGATCCGTTCCTGCTCGGTGGTGCTGCCGCCCGACGTGGCGTTCAAGGACGGCGCCAAGGAAGCGCTCAATGCCCGGCGCGGCGTGGCGCAGACGACGGTGTAGTCAATCGACGAGCCGTAATACGCAGGCGGTATCCGCGAACGATGAAATCACATGTGGCGATCTCTGTGCTGACGCTGTGCGCGACAATAAGCGCCTCGCTCGCCGCAATGGCGTCGATCAGCCAGCGCTTAAGCTTCGATCATGCATCGACAAGCCAAAAAATAGTTGCGCTCACGTTCGACGCCGACATGACCCCGGGAATGCTGCGTGAGCTGAAGAGCGGAAGCGTCGCTTCCTGGTACAACGAAAAAGTCATTGCAACGCTGAGGCAGGAGCAAGTCCCGGCGACCCTGTTTCTGACCGGTCTATGGATCGAGGCCTACAGCGCTGCAACCAGGGAATTATCGGCAGACCCGCTTTTTGAGCTTGGCAATCACAGCTATTCGCATGGCGCATTCCATTCGCCCTGCTACGGCCTTTTTCCAATACCGCAATCAAAACAAGCCGCCGAAGTGCAAAAGACCGACGACCTCTTAAGGAAATATGCGACGTCCCATAAAAAATATTTTCGCTTTCCAGGGCTGTGCTCCGATGCAGGGGCTGTAAAGACAGTCGAGGATCAAGGCTACACCGTCATCGGCGGGGATGTGACAGGTGGCGATGGCTTCGAAAAAAATCCGAAGTGGATCGTGTCCAACGTGCTGAGGAATGTCCGTCCGGGCAGCATCGTTGTCCTTCACATGCACGGCGGTCCGAACGCGCCGGAAACCGCGGTCGCTCTGCCGGACATCATCAAGAAGCTCCGTTCGGAGGGATACACTTTCGTCAAAGTATCGGACTTGCTGAAACTGCCCCCTGGCGATCCGGTCAAGCGGGCGCCGATGCCACGCCAATTGACGATCTCAAGCCCTGTCGTCACGCCGGCTCGTTTTCCGTCACCGCATTTCTTCCGGCAATGAACCACCGGCAGATCGCACGCGGCAGGCCGCGCATGGAAAAGCCACCGGCCGCATCGCCACCGCAAAAAAGGCCAGGGATCGCCTCGTTATTCATATCGATCGCCTGGTAGCCGCATTGATGCGCAAGGCGGCGCTGGTGTCGTGGATGAGCGACGTTCCGTGCCTCGACAGCATTGTCGCTATCGCATTTCCCGCTCGGCATTAACGTTAGCTAGTAAGCCATTAATCAGTTGGGCGCTCGGACACCGGCGCTAAACATTGCCCGACCCGTCAGACATTTTTAGTTTCAGCGCGCCCGTAACACAGCGTCGGTGAAACACGATGAACTTGTTCGCGATTGCATTATTGCTGCCGCATCTCGCGGTCTGCGCCACGCCTGCCCGCACGCTTGACCCGTTGGCCTAGCGGCAGCCGGCATCCCAAAATGAAATTTTCCCAACTGGCGCTCGGCGCGGTGGTGCTTATTGTTGCGCCTGCTACTGCACGGGCGGCAACTGTCGTTGCCTCTGCGCGGGCAACGAGCGTACTTGCCAGCGTGTATTGGCCCGGCGATGGCATCGTCAAAAAACACGACTACAGAACCAGTAGCGGCGAGCGGTACAACGCAACGGCGATGCGATGCGCCAATAAAACCTTTCCCCTTGGAACGCGACTTATCATCCGCTACGGGGAAAATTACGCCGAAGTCAAAGTCAACGACCGCGGGCCGTACATTAGGGGCCGCGAGCTCGACCTGACGCCGGGGGTAGCCAAGAGTCTGCACTTTCCCGGCCTCGGCCACGTGCGGGTCGAGCTGTTTCCGCCATTACCTCAGCCGCGACCGACGGATCTGCGCTGAAGATCGTCAAGCCGCGTCGTTCTGCGCGGCGGCGTTTTTTCCCGCAATAAACCCCTGACAGATCGCCCGCGGCAGGCCATGCATGGAAAAGCCGCCGGCCGATTCGCCGCCGCAGTAAAGGCCGGGGATCACCTCGCCGTTCATGTCGATCACCTGGCAGCGCGCGTTGATGCGAAGCCCGGCGCGGGTGTCGTGGATGACCGGCGTCGCCCAGGCGGCATGAAACGGCGACTTTTCGATCTTATAGCGCGGCGTAGGCTTGCCAAACTCGGCGTCGTTTCCTGCATCGACGAATGAATTGTATCGCGCGACGGTGGCGGCCAGATTTTGCGGCGGCATCGGCACGCGCTGATATTTCGTTTCGATTTTAGCGGCGAGAGCTTCGATCGTGCCGGCGATAAAAAAGAAACCGGCGTCGACATCGACATGCGGCGGCGTCGGCTGCCATTGCTCACGCTTAACCGCGTCGGCATCGAAAATCGCCCATATCGGGCCGCCGCCGTTGTGGCCGTCGCCGATGCCGGCGAGCGCGGCATTGATGAAATTGCTCGGATTGTATTTCTGGTTCTTGGCGTTGAGGTAGCTGTACGGCTCGTAGGGATTGGTGCTTTGGTAAGTGTTGTAATTGAAGTGGCCGGCGGTCTCGTCGTAGAAGCGCTTGCCCAGCATGTTGACCAGGATGGCGTCCTGCCAGTCCGCCACCTGAAGCCCGACGGCGCGCGCCTTGTCGAACACCTCGCTGCCCGGGTGCCAGCGCACATTGACATAGCCGTATTGGCAGCCGATCGCGCCGGGCTTGGTGATGCCGGAGCCGAACTCGCCGGTATAGTTGAAGAGGCCCCACAGCGCCGCGCCCACCGCCATGCCGGCGATCTCGCCGCTGGCGTCCTGATCCGACCACGGCATGCCGGCGAGCCCGCAATATTCCTCGGTCAGGCGTGGATCGAACATGCGGCGGAAGTTGACGTTGCCAGTCGAGCCGCCGGTGGCGATGATGACAGCCTTGCGCGCACGGACGTTGAGTTTCTTGCCCTTGGCGTCGACGGCGATGCCGAGCGCTCGCCCGGAATTTGCCGCCTCGCGGTGGATCGCGGTCATGCGATGCTCGAGCAGGATTTCGACGCCGGCCTGGCGCGCCGCGGCTTCGAGCGGCCGGATCAAGCCGGCACCGGCCCTGATTTCCTCATCGCCCGGATCGGCCGGTCCGCCGGTATGAACCATCGGCCAGTTTGCGACGTTGATCTGCATGGTGCGCAACACCGAAACGCCGATCTCATGCCCGATCTTGTTCAGCGGCCGGTCGATGACCTTGACGCCGTGCGCCAACAGCCATTCGAAGGCCGGTACGCTGTTGTCGGCGAAGGCGCGGATGATCTCGCGGTCGTTGTAGCGGTAGGGCGGAAAGCCGTTAGTCTCGACCACCGACCAGTCGGTCAGATCCTGAAAGAACAGGTCGGGCGAATCCGCGATGCCGTATTTTTTCTGGTAGCTGGTGCCGCCGCCGAGCGGCAGGTTGCCGCCCGAGGTGATGGCGTGGCCGCCGATATGATTTTCCGCTTCGACGACGATGACCGAGGCGCCGGCCTCGCGCGCCACGATCGCCGCCGGCATTCCGGCGGCGCCGGACCCGATGACGACGATATCGGCCTCGCGGTCCCAATTCGCCGGCAAGTTTACACCCTGACCGCGCCGCGCATCTCATCGCGCGCCGCCTTTACCGCCTTGATGATGTTCTGATAGCCGGTGCAGCGGCACAGGTTCGAGGCGAGCACGTCGAGCAGCTCCTCGTCGTCGATCTGCGGATTCTTTTCCAGCACGTTAGTGGCCAGCATCAGGAAGCCTGGCGTGCAATAGCCGCATTGCAGGCCGTGATTGTCGATGAACGCCTGTTGCAGCACGCTGAGCTTATCGCCGTCGGCGAGGCCCTCCACGGTGCGGATTTTCTTGCCCTGCGCCTGAATGGCGAACATCAGGCAGGAGCGCACCGCCTCGTCGTCGACGATCACGGTGCAGGTGCCGCAGACGCCGTGCTCGCAGCCGATATGGGTGCCGGTCTGGCCGCAATCCTCGCGGATGGCGTCGACCAGGGTTTTGCGCGGCTCGACGCGGATCGGATAATCGCGGCCGTTGATGCTAAGCGTGATGTCGAATTTTTCGGTCATGTTATTTGCTGTTCCCCTCCCCCTTGTGGGGAGGGGCTAGGGGTGGGGGTCGAGAGGAAGTCTACAGAAGTGGACGCCTGCGCGTCACCTCGCTACCCCCCTCCCTACCCTCCCCCACAAGGGGGGAGGGAACATTAGCCACGCGGCAGCACGTCGTTAAACTTCTTACGCACCAGGTCCTCGACCTCTTTACTGGCGCGCACCACGAGCGGGAAGGTGTTGCGGCGCTTGAACGGCTTGCAGGCGTCGATCACCACACGGGCATTGCGCGGATCGCCCTCGTCATAGGCCATCGGATCGAGCGCGGTCGACCAGCAGCCGCGCAGCGTCTCCAAGCCCTCGCGCGGATCGAAGCGCGTGCACATCGCCCAGATGACCTTGTCCATATCGGACGGATCGATGTCGTCGTCGACCACGACGACGAAGCGGTTGGCATAGGCGCCGGCGTGGCACTGCGAGGCGATCAACCCGGCCTGCTTGGCGTGACCGGCATATTGTTGCTGGATCGCGACGGTGAGCCACAGCCGGCTGCCGCCCGCGGCATGCGCCCAGACGCCTTTGACTTCCGGCACGCCGGCGGCTTCGAGCTGGTTCCACACCGCGCCGGAACGATAGGTGCCGCGATAGAACGAATCGTCGTCGGGCGGGATGCCGGGAATGGCGCCGAGCAGGATCGGATCGTCGCGGTGCATGAAGGTTTCGATCCGGATCGCCGGCTCCTGCTTCTGGCCGCCGGCGTAATAGCCGGTCCATTCGCCGAGCGGGCCTTCGTCGTGCAGATCGTTGGGATGAATGAAACCCTCGAAGGCAATCTCGGCATGCGCCGGGATCGGCAGGCCGGTGCGGGGTCCGGCGATGACTTCGACAGCTTCGCCTATAAGGCCCCCGGCCGCGTCGTATTCATTGCGGCCATAGGGAATTTCGAGCCCTGCGATCATGAACAAAGCCGGATGCATGCCGCAAACGACAGCGATCGGGCACGGCTCGCCGCGCTCGTGATATTTGCGCTTGATGAGATCGCCGTGCTTGCCCTTCGAGCACATCACCGTCGCGACATTGCGCTCGTGCGCCTGCACGCGATAGGCGCCGTAATTGATCCAGCCGGTATCCGGGTCGCGCATGATCACCATGTCGCCGGTGCCGATGTAATAGCCGCCGTCATGCTCGTGCCAGCGTGGGATCGGAATCTTGAAAATGTCGATGTCGTTGCCGGTGCGGACGTTCTCCAGCACCGGGCCGCTTTTCACCGCGACCGGCGGAATGGCGCGCGCCTCCTTCATATAGCGCCGCCAGTAATGCACGAGATCGGTGGGGCTCGAATCGGGATCGAGCCCGAGCGTGATAGCGATGCGGCGCACCGAGGTCAGAATATTGGCCAGGATGCGATGGCCGCGCGGATGGCCGGGGATTTCGTCGAACAGCACCGCCTTGTTGCCGATCCGGCGCTGATAGATGTCGACGATGCCGCCGATTTCCTTCTCGCGCTCGGCGCCTGTGATGTCTTGCACCTCGCCGGCGGCGCGCAATTGCGCGATCCAGGCGCGCAGGTCTTGCCGCTCCTTGGCGGCCGCCTTTTTCGTCGCGCGCGATTTGACGGGGACGTCCATGCACCCACTCTATCGCAGCGTGGCTTGCCGGGTCGAGTAGGGGCGGGTTTGAAACCCGCCCCTACGCAATGCGAATGACGCCCGTGCGGGCTACATATCCAGCACCAGCCGCTCGGTCTTGCAGCCGCAGCAGCAGATCATGACCTTTTCATTGGTCGCCTGCTCCTCCTCGCTGAGCACCGAATCGTGGTGCTCCGGGATGCCGGAAATGACGCGCGTCTCGCAGGCGCCGCAGATGCCGAGCTCGCAGGAATAATCGACGTCGACGCCGGCATCGAACAGCACTTCCAGCACCTTCTTGCCCTCGGGAATGAAATATTCCTCGCCCGAGCGCGCCAGCTCGACCCAGAAGCCGCCTAATTTCCCTTCAGCCGCCTCTTCTTTCGCGGTGAAATACTCGACGTGGACGTTGCCGCGCGGGCGGCTTGCGGCGGCGGTTTCGAACGCCTTGAGCATCGGATTGGGACCGCAGCAATAAAGGTGCGCGCCTTGCGGCGCCGCCGCGATGGCGGCGGCAAGATCGAGAAATTTGCCGTCCGCCTCGTCGTCGAAATGCAGGTGCACGGACTGCGGATCGAGCGTTTTCAGCGTTTCCAGAAACGCCATGTCCTGACGGGATTGACACGCGTAATGGAGCGTCCACGGCCGGTGCAGTGCGATGAGCTGCTGCACCATGCACCAGATCGGCGTGATGCCGATGCCGCCGGCGATCAGCACGACAGGCTCGGCGCTCTCGATAAGCGGGAAATTGTTGCGCGGCGCGCTGATCTTGATTTCGTTGCCGACGCGCATCTCGTCGATGATGTAACGTGACCCGCCGCGGCTCGCGGCGTCGCGCTTGACCCCGACGACATAGCTTAAAGGATCGGAATTCGGCACCACCAGCGAAAATTGCCGGACCAGCCCGTTGGGCAGATGCAGGTCGATATGGGCGCCGGGCTTATAGGCCGGCAGTTTGGCGCCGTCGACGCGCGCAAACGTGTAGAGCTTGGTGTCGCGCGCAACGTCGTCGATAGCCGTGAGCCGCGCATCGATAAGGCCCGCCTGAGGGGCCGGGAGGTGCGCGGAGCTCGCGGCGGCGGGCGGTGCGGTGACGGTGTCCATGCAGGGCATAAATAAGCGGCGTGGGTGGACTTCCGCAACCCATTCTTTCCGCGGGCCATTCCGTGCCTGGGCCCGGTAGGCGTGACCATCGATGCGCGGATTCGGGCAAGAACTTGCTAAAAATCGTCCGCCGCGGAGTTGCGGATTCGCGCGCCCGTCCCGCCTGGCCTCGCGGCCATGAACCAAGCCGTCAAAGCCATCCGCAATTGCATGCGTATTTATGGATGGTCTTTCGTGTCTCCGTCGCTATTCCTGACCGGCCGGATGCATTTCGGCGATTGCAATGGAGCGCAGCAGCGCAATTCCGTCACGTAGGCGCACGGTCTCCCCGTCGGTGAGCATGCGCCCGGATTTGACGGCGGCGAGCAATAATTGCTCGATAGAACGCGCCGCCTTGCCGGTTCCAACAAAACCCAGAGTCTGGCCAACGCCGCACAGACCGTGTGCCTCCCGATGCGCAAGCGCCAGAGCGTCAAGTCCGTCTTCGCTGCCAAGTTGCGGCATGGCGGAAGCGATCACGTCGATGCGGGCGTCAAGCTTTGCGGCGAAACGTACGCGCACCGCCGCAACGCGTTCGGCGAATGGATCATTCATCGCGGCATCTCAATCACGCCTCACGCACCATGCGCGAAGCGCAAGAACGTGACACGCCAAGCGTTAAATCTTCTTGAGTCTTGCTGCGGGAATTAACCGCCGTGCGGCATCAACTCGCGCATTTCTCCGAACATTTCGCTCGGCGGCACCGTCATATCTGGTTTCAACTACGTGGTACTACGCATCCGAAATGCGAGCTTTGAAGGTTGCCTGTTCACATGTTGGCAAAAAAGCACGCGTAGGTTTCGTTAGCACGACATGGCAAAACTCGAACGATGTCCATCCGTGAGAGGGTTGAACGGAGGTCTGCCGAAATGTCGCTCGCAGCAATGTCGCTGAATAACAGCGATCGAGCCGACCTTAAAGGCACCGTCGTCCCGCCATCTTCCACGCAGACGGCGATGGGAAGCCACAAGCCGAGAGCGCGATCGATGTGGCGCACCGCGGCGTGGCCGCTCGCCCTGACCTGCGGGTTTCTGATTTTCGTCATCAGTTCCTCGATCTATCTCGTCCTCTCGTCGAATTCGACCAGCGAGCTGGTCAACCGCACTTTACGAATTAGAGGCTATCTCTTCATCCTGCTGGCCAGCGTCGACGACGCCGAATCCGGACAACGCGGCTATCTCCTCACCGGCAATCCCGATTACCTCGACGTTTATCACATTGCCGCAAATACGATTGCGTCGAAAATCGCCGACGCGAAAGAAGAAATGATTGACGGTGCGCAGCAGAATGACTTCGCCGCGCTGGAGCCGCTCCTGGCACGTAGGTTCGCCGAGATGGGCGAGAGCATTCGTTTATATGACGCCGGCAACGTCGCGGCGGCCTTGGCCCTGATGCGCACCGGCGTCGGCCGCGATCTCATGACGGAGATTCGCACCAGGATCATCAATTTGACCGAGGGGGAGCGGCGCCTGCTCGCCGTGCGGACGTCGAGTTTAGAATCGGCTGGCCGTTGGCTTCTCGCGGTCAATCTCATCGGGCTCGCACTCATCGTCGGACTGGCCGCGATCTCCATTGTCATCATGCGTCGCATGGCCGGGAACGAGCTCGCCTACACCAGCGAACTCGAGCGCAGCAACCAGGAGCTCGACGACTTCGCCTACATCGCCTCACATGATCTGAAGGAGCCGCTGCGCGGTCTATTCAATCACGCTACTTTTTTGCTGGAAGACTACAAAGACAAGATCGACGACGACGGTGTGCGGCGCCTTACCCGTCTCGGATTGCTGTGCCAGCGCATGGAGCGGTTGATCAACGATCTGCTGTATTTTTCGCGGTTGGGCCGTGCCGAGCTCGCCGTGCAGGAAACCGATCCCAATGTCGTTATTGTCGAAATCCAGCAAATGATGGAGACGGTGCTGAGCGAGCGCCACGCCCGCATCGTTGTGCCGGGCGTGCTGCCGCAAATCGTCTGCGACAAGACCCGGGTCACCGAGGTCTTTCGTAATCTCATCACCAATGCGGTCAAATACAACGATAAGACCGAGCGCCTCGTCGAAATCGGATTTCTGGAGTCGGTCAAAACGACCGAACGGACTCGAGAGAAACGTTTTTTACGTCAAGGATAATGGGATCGGTATCGACCCCGAATTTCATCAGGAGATTTTTCGCATCTTCAAACGGCTTCAAAATGCATCCGACGGGCCTGATACCGGCACCGGAGTAGGCCTCACCTTTGTCAAGAAGATCGTCGAACGCCACGGTGGCCGCATCTGGCTCGAATCGGAGTCCGGCAAAGGTACCTGCTTTTACTTCAACCTGAATCGGGGACGGAATGAACCAGCGAGGAACGCCCATGAGGCCGCAAGTGACCCAAACCCAATCCATTCTGCTGGTTGAAGACAACCAGGACGACTATGAGGCCACCTGCCGGGCTTTCAAGAAGGCCAATCTGTGCAACCCCATCGTCTGGTGCAAATCCGGACGGGACGCGCTCGATTTTCTGACACAGCAAGGCGCCCACAAGGATGCGAGCCATCGCTCGCGGCCGGGGCTTATTCTGCTTGATCTGAATATGCCGGGCATGGATGGCCGCAAGACATTGGCGGTGATCAAGCAGGACGAGGCATTGAAGCCGATACCGGTGATCATCCTGACTACGTCCGCGGACGAGCGGGACATTTCCGCCTGCTACCAAACGGGCGCCAATACCTTTGTGCAAAAGCCTGTCAGTTTCGACGGGCTGATCGAAGCGATCAAACGCCTCAAGGCGTATTGGTTTGAAATCGCGCTGCTGCCCAAGGAAGCCGACCGTGAGTGAGCGGGCAAAGATACTCGTGATCGACGACAGCGAAGACGATCGGCTGCTTTACAGCCGTTGCTTGAAAAAATCCGTCGGGGCCAGTTACGCCGTAAGCGAAACCGTCAATGGCGAGGATGGACTGGCGCGCCTCGACGAAGAGTCGTTCGCTTGCGTGCTCCTGGACTACTCCCTGCCCGGCCGCAACGGAGTGGAGATTCTCAAACGTATTCGCGCCAAGCATCCCTTCGTCCCCGTGGTCATGCTGACCGGTCTGGGCAACGAAAAAGTGGCGGTCGCCGCCATGCAGGAAGGCGCGCAGAATTACATTGCCAAGGCGACCATCGATCCGCAAACCTTGGCGCACGTGATTGCGGTTGCGATTCAGCACTGCAGGATGCAGAACCGCATCTCCGAGCAACGGGGATCGCTCGAAGTCTTCGCCCGCGCATTGGCCCACGATCTGAAGGAGCCGTTACGCACGATACGGACGCTGCTGGATTTGGTGAATGCGAAGGCGTCGTTTGAGGGAAAGACCAATGACCATTTTCAGTCTATTCGATATGCCGCGGAGCGGATGACTGCGCTCATCGATACGGTCTATATCTACACTCGGCTTGACGGCGCCGAACAATCGAAGCTCGATATCTGCAACGCCGACGATCTCGTCGCAGCCGCCAAGGAAAACATCAGCCATCTTATTCGCCAGCGGCAGGCCGCCATTGCCTGTGCGCCGTTGCCCCAGATTTCGGTGAATCGCGAGCAAGTGATACAGGTATTTCAGAACCTCTTATCCAACGCCATTCAGAACTGCACGACAACGCCTTGCGTTGACATTACCGCCGACGAGGCCCCGGATCATTGGCTGTTTCGGGTCAGCGATAATGGCCCGGGGATCAGCCAGGAGGATGCCGAAAAGCTGTTCATGCCCTTCAAACGGCTATCGCATCATGACATGCAGGGTCCGGGACTGGGCCTGGCCACCTGCAAAAAAATTCTGGAACTGCATGGTGGAAAAATTTGGTGCGAAACAACGCGCGGCAACGGCGCCAGCTTTATCTTTAGCGTTCCAAAAGGCGTGCCGGTGGGTACGATCCAGGCCTCTGGAACATCCCTTGCCAATGGCGAGAGCGCGAAACGGCGCCGAGAGCCGGCAGATCGCCACGCTATTGCTGGTGGATGATGACGACATGGCTATCGAACTGATCAGGATCCAGCTGATCGACAGCGATCGTCTGCAATGCAAGGTACTGGTGGCTCAAGACGGTCAAGAAGCCCTCGCCAGATTGCACGACGCGCACGTCGACCTGGTGCTGCTCGATATCAACATGCCGAGGATGGATGGGTTCGAATTGCTTGAGCGGATGCGCGCCGAGCGATTGCTTGACCGCGTTGCGGTCGTCATGTGCTCGACCTCGACCTATGAGGAGGACATGACAAGGGCGAAGGACTTAGGCGCGCGCGGATACCTCACGAAGCCGCCCGACTTCAGTCGGTTGAAGTCAATCCTAACGGAATCCACCACCCTTGAGATTTTTGAGGAGAGCAATGCTCTTCTTCTGCTCCGCGCCGCCTAGAGCCCTATCCGTTCTGATTAGAATCAGAATCGGGCTCTAGCAGTCTGCGGAAAAACGCTCGCCACGGCGAGAGTTTGCTGATTCAGTTTTGTATCACAAATCAGCGGAGGCATGTATGCGCGGGGCATTTGAGGATCAAGGCGGGCTGTTTTCGTACATCTCGGCCGAGGCGCGGGTGCCGAAGAACCATCCACTGCGAAGGATTCGGGAGCTTGTGCGCGCTGTGCTGAGCGAGCTGACCGGTAGCCTTGGGAGGCTCTACGCAAGCGAAGGCCGTCCTTCGATACCTCCTGAGCAATTGCTGAGCGCCCTGCTGCTGCAAGTGTTCTACGGCATCCGGTCGGAACGGCAGTTGATGGAGCAATTGGACTACAATCTGTTGTACCGCTGGTTTGTGGGGCTTTCGCCCGACGACCCGGTCTGGGACCCAACCGTGTTTACCAAGAACCGCGCCCGGCTTCAGAACGGCGAGGTGTTTGCCAAGTTCATGAGCAAGCTTCTGAACCATCCGCAGGTCAGGCCGCTGTTGTCGGACGAGCATTTTTCGGTCGACGGCACGCTAATTGAGGCCTGGGCCTCGCAGAAGAGCTTTCGCCCCAAGGACGGCAGCGGTGACGAAGACGGCGGCGCGAACTTCCATGGCCAGAAGCGCAAGAACGACACGCACGCGAGCACCACCGATCCTGACAGCCGGCTTTACCGCAAGGCCGCCGGGCGGGAGGCGAAGCTCTGCTATATGGGCCATGCCACCATGGAGAACAGGCATGGCCTGGCGGTGGCCGGCTTGGTCACGCACGCCACCGGCACCGCCGAGCGCCGGGCTTCGGAGATCATGCTCAAGGCCAGGAGCAAGGCCGCCTGTGGCCGCATCACGGCCGGTGAAGATAAGGCCTATGACACGGCCGAGCATGTCGCCAATCTTCGCGCCATCAACGTCACTCCGCATCTGACGCAGTACAACATCGCCAGCACCAAGGGACGCCAGAGCGCCATCGACGCACGCACCACCCGGCACGACGGCTATGCCATGTCGCAATCGCGCCGCGCCATGATCGAATGCATCTTTGGCTGGGGCAAGCAGCACGGCACCATGCGCAAGACCAAGCATCGCGGCATCGCTCGCGTCGCCGCCGACTTCATGCTCAACCTGATCGCCTACAATCTGATCCGCATCCCCAAACTGATCGCGGCTTAGCCAAGCGCCCGGCGAGATCAATCGCTCTCAAAGAAATCGAACCCATCAAAGACCAACCGAGCAAAAGCCCGATGCCTCGATTTCCCAGTTTTTCCGCAGACTGCTAGTATTTTGTTTGAGCATGATCTTTTCGGAAAACCGGTTTCCACTTTTCCGGATCATGCTCTAAGTGCCGCGGCAGCGTAACGCTCTCGACGTAGTCCGCGAATACGCGTCCGATCATCACGACGAGCGGCCCCGACGGCGGCTCGGCGGCAAGCCGTGCCGGCAGCGTGGCGATCGTCGCGGCGGTCACGCGCTCGTCGGGGCGCGTCGCGCGCTCGACGGCGACGGCGGGCGTTGCCGGATCGAGGCCGGCCCGCAGCGCCGTTGCCACCAGCTCGGGCAAGGTCTTGGTCGGCATATAGACGACGGTGGTCACCGCCGGATCGGCGAGGCTTTGCCAGTCGATGTCGGCCGGCAGCTTACCGTCGTGACCGTGGCCGGTGACGTATTGCACCCGGCGCGCTTGGCCGCGGCGCGTCAGCGATGCCAACAGGCGACTCGCGGCGCCCTGCGCGGTGGTGACGCCGGGCACGACCTCGACCGCGATGCCGGCGGCGCGGCAAGCCGCGATTTCCTCGTCGGCGCGGCCGAAAATCATCGGATCGCCGCCCTTGAGCCGGACCACGCGGCGGCCGGCCTTGGCGAGCGAAATCATCAACGCGTTGATGTCGTCCTGCCGGCAGGAGTCTTTGTGCCCGGTTTTACCGACCAGCATTTTTTTGGCTTCGCGGCGGGCGAAATCGAGAATGTCGGCCGCGACCAGATCGTCGAACAGGATGACGTCGGCCGATTGCAGCGCGCGCACCGCGCGCAGCGTCAGCAATTCCGGATTGCCGGGGCCGGCGCCGACAAGCACCACCGAGCCGGCTTCCTGGGCCGGCGGCGCGAGCAGCGCGTCAAGATCGGCGTCGGTCGGCGCCCGATCGGGCGCGGCGACCGCGCGCGCGGTGAATGTCTCCCAAAATCCGCGGCGACCGCGGAACGGCAGCGCCAGCGCCGCAACGTGCGGCCGCCAGCTCCGGGCGGCTTCGGCCCAGCGCGCGAAACCTTTCGGGATCAGCGCCTCGATCTTGGCGCGGATCGCCTGAGCGAACACCGGCGACGCGCCGTCGGTGGAAATGCCGATGACGAGCGGCGAGCGATTGACGATGGCGCCGAACGAGAAATCGCAAAACGCCGGCCGGTCGATGACGTTGACCGGAACGCCGGCGCTGCGTGCCGCCGCGGCAAATGCCGCCGCCTCGACATCGTCGGCGCAATCGGCGACCGCGATAGCGGCGCCGGCAAAATCGTCCGCCGTCCAGCCGCGCCCATGGATCGCGACCGGTCCGCGCGGCGGCGCAGCGGCCAGCGCCCGCATCTCCTCGCCCGGCGCCGGCGCAAAGACGTCCACCCGGGCGCCGGCGGCGGACAGCAGTTCGGCCTTCCACGCGGCCGGCGCGCTGCCGCCCGCCACCACCGCGCACTTGTCTTCGAGCGCGAAAAATGCCGGCAACCGCGACAGCGGCGCCATGCGGGTCGTGGCAATTTCAGCGGGACTGCGGTCATCGCTCACGGGTAAACTGTCTCCTAGTAAACGTCGGCCTGATAGCGGTCGCCGGCCTTCAATTCGCCCAGGACCTTCACGGCCTCCGTCGGCGTATAGCCGCCATGCTCCGCGATAATGCCGGCAAGCGCCGATCTCGACGTCCTTCGCCATGTGCTTGGCATCGCCACAGACGTATATATGAGCGCCGTCCTGAATCCACGACCACAAATCGCGGCCTGCCTCGCGCATGCGGTGCTGCACGTAGACTTTTTCGCTGCCGTCGCGGGACCAGGCGAGCGTCAGTCGCGTCAACAGCCCGGCCGAATGCATGGCCGCCAGTTCGTCTTCATAGAAGAAATCGCAATTGCTGCGTTGATGACCGAAGAACAGCCAGTTGCGCCCGGGCGCCTGAGTGGCCCGACGCTCGTGCAGGAAGGCGCGAAACGGTGCGATACCGGTGCCGGGCCCGATCATGACGATCGGTTTCGCCGGATCGGCCGGCAAGGCGAAATGCTGCGCCTTTTGGACATAGACCCTGATTTTGTCGCCGGGCGCGATTTGGCCGCCAAGAAAGCCCGAGCAGGCGCCAAGGCGCGTGCGCTGGTCGACCTCGTAACGCACCGTGTCGACGGTGAGCGCGACCCGGCCGGGACTGGATTTAAGCGACGATGCGATCGAATAGAGCCGCGGCTGCAACGGATCGAGCGCCTCGATAAACGCCTCGGGGTCTGGCCTTATTTTGCGGAATTTTTGCAGGGCCGCAAGCACATCCAGCGTCGCGGCATCGCCGTCCGGGTCCTCGCCCGCGGCGAGCCGTTTCGCCTTTTGTCTGCGCTCCCCGCCGGTCAGATAAGATATGAGTTCAAACAGCATATCGGGAGCCGGCGACAGCGAGGCGCCCTCGGTGAGCTCGTCGCGCAGCGTATGACCGCCGATCGGAAAATCCGGCGGCGCATCGATCGCGGCCAGCACCGCGTCGACCAGATCGGGATCATTCACGGGAAAAATCCCGAATGAATCGCCGACGACGTAGTCGAGATCGGTGCCGGCGAGATCGATCTCGATATGCCAGGTCTCCTTCTGCGAGCCGGGCTTGTTCAGCCGCCGCCGCGACAGGAACGTCGCATGGATCGGATTATCGCGTGAGCGCCCGGGCAGCGCGGGAGCGATGATAGCGGCCGGCGCGGGTTCGGCCGGCGCCGCCGGTGCGCGTTCAAGCTCCTGATAGAGCTGCTTGACCATGCGGGCGGTGTCTTTGCCGCCCGGCACGCAAAGGTTCAGCCGTTTCTCCGATTTGGCGAACAGCGAATTGGCATAATCGTTGCAATTGTAGCCGCATTGGCCGCAATCCTGCTGCGCCATCGCCGCCATCAGCCGCCGCGGCAGCGCTCGGCCTTCGGCGAGCTTCATGCGATCCGGCAATGGCATGGCCGGATCGTGCCACGGCGCGCCGTCGTCCTCGCCGCGGCTCGCCGCCGGCACGGCGGCGCCGAAAAGGATGGCCGGCAATAGTTGCATCGCCTCTCTGGCGGAGAGCGGCGTGGCGCCCTCCTCAAGCTCGAACAGCCCGGCGAACAGGCCGTTGAGCCAAGTGCGCTGCTCCGGCGAAAACGGCGCCGACTCGGGAATAAAGGAAGGAACCGGCGGCCGCGGCGTCATGTTCATTCGGCGGCCTCCGGCTCGGTCATCGCCTTTAACGCGTCGATGTCATGACGGCGCGTGAAGGCGAGGAAAGTCTCCTCACGCGAGGCACGATGCGCGAGATAGGCTTTGAGGATCCGTTCGATGGTTTGCGGCGCAGCCGCCGCGGCAACGTCGCGAAACAGTTCGCGCCCGAGCGCGGCGTTCGGCCCAAAACCGCCGCCGACAAGAATGTGATAGCCCTCGATCGGATCGTCGTCCTCGTTCACTTGCAGCTTGCAGGCGAGCAGCCCGATCTCCGATACGAAATGCTGCGCGCAGGAATGATGGCACCCGGTCAAGTGAATATTGACCGGCGTATCGAGCGCGACGCGCGTTTCGCACCAGCGCGCGATATCTTCGGCGTGGCGCTTAGTATCGGAGGCTGCGAACTTGCAGCCGGTATTGCCGGTGCAGGCGACGAGACCGGCGCGGATGGCGTTGGTGCCGACGGCAAGGCCGAGCGCTTCGATCCGTCCGGCCGCGGCCGCCAGCTTTGCCGTGGGCACCCCGGAAATCAACAGGTTCTGCCAGACGGTCAGCCGCAAATCGCCATCGCCGAAGTCGCGGGCGACGCTCGCCAAGTCCGCGCATTTGAGCGACCGACATGCGGCCGACTGGCAGGACCACTCCGATCCAGTGCAGCCCTTCCTGCTTCTGCGCATGGATGCCGATGTGGCCGGTACGGTCGAACAACCGGCCGCGGCGCCACCGTTCCGGGCACCGCCCGGGCGAATTTGCGGCCGAGCCTGTCCTCGAGCAGAGCAACGAACTTCTCGATGCCCATTGCGTCGAGCACGTATTTCAATCGCGCCTTGGTGCGATCGGTGCGATCTCCGCGCTCGATGTAGAGCCGCACCACGGCGTCCGCCACGATGCAGGCGTCCTTCGGCTCCACGAGCACTCCGGTTTCGCGGGCAAAATCGCGATGGCCGGTAATGCCGCCCAGGCCAAGCTTGAACCAGACGCCCGGCGCAAGCCCGAAACCGTCATTGACGCGAACCGCGGTGAAGCCGATGTCGTTGGTGTCCTCCAGGACGGGAATGGTGCCGGCGCCGTCGAAGGCGACGTTGAACTTGCGCGGTAGACCGTAGAGCGAGCGGTCGTTGAGAATGTGAAAGTGCCATTCGCGGGCATAAGGACGCGTATCGATAAGCTCCTGCGGGTCGATGCCGGCGGTCGGCGTACCGGTGACGTTGCGAATATTGTCGGCGCCCGAGCCGCGCGAGCAAAGTCCGAGATCCTGGATCGCCTCGATCATGGCGACCGCATTTGTGCGCCGCCACTTCGCGGATTTGAATATTGGCGCGCGTCGTCACATGGGCGTAGCCGCCGCCGTAACGCTCGGCGAGATCGGCGAGCCCGGCGAATTGGGCCGCCTTGACGATCCCATTCGGGATGCGCAGCCGGCACATATAGGCATTTTGGTTCGGCGCGGCGTAGAACAGACCGAAGAAGCGCCAGCGGAAATTGTCCGGCGGCTTGGGATATTCGCCTTTGGCCGCGTGCTCCTTGAGGCGCTCATAGGTGTCGAATGGGTGCTGCTCGCGTTTGACTTTCTCCTGATCGGAAAGCTTGCCGCCGGCGGCGAGGGCGCGGTTCTGCGCCTTTAAGCCAGCCGCATCCGGCCCGGTCGGCTCGGGCGCGGCGCCGGACGCCGGCGTGCCGGACGCTGCCGCCGCGGCGCCGCCAACGCTTTTCGCCGCCTTGGCGATCTGCACGCCGGCAATGAAGCCTTCCAGGTAGCGCTTCTGTTCGGGTCCGAAATCGCCTGCCTGCTGCTCCGTGCCGGGGACTTTGACAGTGGCGTCGCTCATTCGGCCGGTACTTGCGTCGGCGAGGTGAGAGGCGCAGGCGCCAAGCCGCCGGGGCTTGTGCGTGATGTAGAGCGCGAGCCCGGTGAAAACGAAGCCGCCGACCAGATTGCCGAGCGTTACCGGAATCTGATTCCACAGCCACCACTCGGTGACGGTGATCTTGGCGCCCATCATCATGCCGGTCGGAATGACGAACATGTTGACGACCGAGTGCTCGAACCCCTGGGCGAAGAAGATGAAGATCGGCATGTAAGCGCAGGCGATCTTGCCGATCGTGGAGGTGGTGGTCATGGCCGCGACGATGCCGAGGCACACCATCCAGTTGCACAGGACGGCCTTGACGAAGACGGTGACGAGACCGGCGAATCCGATGGCCTCGTAGCCGGTCGTCTTGGCCGCCGCGACGGCGATAATCTTGGCGGCAACGCCGGTCGGTGCCGCGGTGCCGAAATTGGTCAGCGTGATCGCCAGCAGGCCGCCGTAAACCACGCTGCCGATCAGGTTGCCGAGAAAGACATAGGCCCAGTTGCCCAGCATGGTCTTGGCGCTGACCCGATCCTCGAGCCACGGCAGCGGCAACAGGCCAAAGCTGCCGGTGACCAGATCCAGACCGAGCAGCACGATCAGGATCAATCCGACCGGGAAGATCAGCGCGCCGACCAGCGGCTGGCCGGTCTGCACCATGCCGGTGAAGGCAAGGCTGGTGGCCGCAGCCAGGATGGCGCCCGCAAGGCCGCCGCGGATGATCAGGTCGAGCGGCGACAGCATCAGCTTGCTGCGCCCGGTAGTCATCATAGCGGCGGCCACATCCGCCGGTTTCACGTAATCCATATCGCGACTCCCTTTGGTTACGGCCGACCGGGACGCTTGCGCGGACCGCAGCACTGGCCAAGGCCAACTTTGCTGCAAAGCAGCAAAGGCCGTGCCATTGGGAGGTGATTGAATTTATTGCCAATTCCAACTCGCTCTGGCGTCGCTGCTATGCATTGCGGCGGCATGCCGCTGAAATGTTGCGCACGGCGCGAAGCGGAGACTTTTTGCGGCCCGTGCCGAACACCGGTTCGGCAAATGCCGTTACGCTTTGGGTCGTGGGCTACAATAGAATATTATACCTTAGACTGCAATATATCTGCATAGATTTGGAATTATATTTTTTAATATCTATTCTCTTAGTACAATATTCTAAATTATTACGTCGGACCGCAAGCTAGCACAGCGCCAAAAGCACCGGGCGGGCGGCAAAGACTTGGCGGGCGCCCGACGGGGATTCCGCCGGGCGCCCTTAAGTCACGTCAGCCGGCCTATAAGCCGGGTTCTGGAGGGTCTGCGAAGCGGGTCCGCAGACGCGACGGCCATTCCTCTGGGACGCCGGTTGCCCGGCGCCTCAAGCAACCTACCCGGACGGCCGGATCCGGACACCGATCCCGAAGCCGATCGCGCTTGCGCGCGACAACCTCGCGCCGTCCCTATTCGGTCTTGCTCCCGGTGGGGTTTGCCGTGCCGCCGGCGTTACCGCCGGCGCGGTGCGCTCTTACCGCACCGTTTCACCCTTGCCGCGGCTTTACACAACGCCCCGCGGCGGTCTGTTCTCTGTGGCACTGTCCCTGGGCTCGCACCCGCCGGACGTTATCCGGCACCGCTTGTCCATGGAGCCCGGACTTTCCTCCCCGGCAACCTTTCGGTTTCGCCGGAGCGACCGTCCGACCGACTGACGACAACAGGGATGGGGCCGCTGCGCCTCCCCGTCAAGGGGCGGCCAGGAGCATGGCGGTGCGGGCGCGGGCGGCGATGCTGCGGGTGCGGCCGCGATTGGCAAGCAGGTCCTGCAGCGTGGCGCGCGTCGACGGGTCGGCGACGCCGTCGATGCGTTCGGGGCGGAAATGGCGCTGCAAGGCCGCCACCGTGTCGCGGGTCAGGGCATCGTATTCGCCGTTGGCCTCGATCTCGTAGCCGTATTCGCGTAGCGATTTCTGTAGCACGGCGACGGCATCGCCGCGGCTTCCCGGTGCCAGCGATTGGCCGAAATTCATGATCGGCGCCGGCTTGACCCAATGGCCGACGCCGGATTCGTAGAGCGTGCGCCACGGGAATTTCTCGCCCGGGTCCTGCTTGCGCGCCGGCGCCACGTCGGAATGAGCCAGCACCCGTACCGGCGGAATCGTATTGCGGGTCTGGATGCTTCGGCAAAGCGCGGTGACCGCCGCGATCTGGCGCTTGGGAAAGGCCGGATAGCCGTGGTCGTGGCCCGGATTGGCGATTTCGATGCCGATCGAGCAGGAATTGATATCGGTCTCGCCCGCCCAATAGCTCTTGCCGGCATGCCAGGCGCGACGGCTTTCCTGAACGAGTTGGATGATGCGGCCGTCCTCGAACACGAAATAGTGGGCCGAGACGTCGCTGCCGCGCGCGCGCAGCAGCTCAAGCGCGGCCTCGGCATCGGCCATTCCGGTGTAATGCAACAGGATCATGTCCGGCCGCCGGCCGTCTTTGCGCTCGCCGTGATTGGGCGAAGCCATGACCTCGGCAACGACGCAGGAATCCGGAGCAAAAGCGGGACGCGACATGCGGCCACTTTAGGGTAATGCGCGGAAGCGACAAGCCGGTTTGCAGCACACCCCGCGAAGAATCCGAAACGCGGCTGGCCGGGAGATGCCAAACGTCACGGCTTCAACCATTCCTTAAGCTTACGCCTCGCTAATCGAGATCAAGCGGCGTTGCCGGACGCCGCGGCAGCCCGGTTGACGTCCGCATCGTCCCATGACAACCCCTGTCTCGACGCAAGCTACTGTTTCTCATGGACAAAACCATCCAACTCAGCGCTGGATTTCAGCCTCCGGAGCCCGGCCGCTTTGGCGCGGAACTCGCGGAGGCCACCGCGAAGGTCCGCGCCTTCAAGCACGAGCTGGGCACCCGGACGACGGCGGCGGCAAAACCGCTCGGAACACGGGAATGACGGCGGGCAGCGACAGCAAAGCTGTCGCTGGCGGATCGGCTCGTCACATTCCCGTGCTCGCCCGCCGCGTCGTCGACTGGCTCGGCGTTCATAGCGGCGGCCGCTATATCGACGCGACCTTCGGCGGCGGCGGCTATAGCCGCGCGATCTTGGCGACGCCCGGGGCGCGCGTGATCGGCATCGACCGCGATCGGGCGGCGATCGACCACGGCGCGTCGCTGGTCGAGGAAGCGCGCGGCCGGCTCGAACTCGTCGAGGACCGTTTTTCCAACCTGGCATCGATCGTGGGCGGCGCAGCGGCGGCCGACGGCATCGTATTCGACCTCGGCGTTTCCTCGCTGCAACTTGACGCGGCGGCGCGCGGATTCTCGTTCCGGCTCGATGGGCCGCTCGACATGCGCATGGGCCGGGACGGTCCGAGCGCGGCCGACATCCTCGCGCGCGCCGGGGAGCGCGAGCTTGCCGCCATCATCGCCGCCCTGGGTGAGGACCGTCACGCTCGCGCCATTGCCCGGGCAATCGTCAAGGCGCGCAACGATGGGCCGATCGCGACGACCCGCGCGCTTGCCGACATCGTGGCGCGGACGACGCATGCGCGCGAGGGCGCCATTCATCCGGCCACCCGCACGTTTCAGGCCTTGCGGATTTTCGTCAACGACGAGCTTGCCGAATTGGCGTGCGGCCTTGCCGCCGCCGAGACCGCGCTCAAACCGTCGGGCCGTCTGGTCGTGGTCGCGTTCCATTCGCTCGAGGACCGCATCGTCAAGACCTTCCTCGCCGAGCGCAGCCGCGCTCCGGCCGGTTCGCGCCATCGTCCCGACGTTGCGGCGCCGCCGCCGACGTTTCGCGCCTTGACGCGGCGGCCGGAGCTGCCCGACGCAACCGAAATCGCCGAAAATCCACGGGCCCGCTCGGCCAAGCTGCGCGCCGCGGAGCGCACCGATGCTCCGCCGCGCGCGCCGGCCTCGGAAAAGCTGCTGCCGCGCCTGCCGTCGGCCGCCGACATCATGCGGGGGCGGCCGTGATCCTGCGCGTGCTGAATTTTGTCGTGATCGGGCTGCTGGTGCTGGCGGCGGCCTGGGTCTATCGGATCAAATTCGATGCCACCGTCCAGGCCGAGCGCCTCGCCAAGCTGCGCGGCGAGGTGCGCCACGAGCGCGACGCCATCGCGGCCTTGCGCGCCGAATGGGGGCAACTCGACAATCCGGCGCGCATCGAGGCCCTGGCCAATCGCTTTTTGCAGCTCAAGCCGATCGCTCCCACTCAATTCGACACGCTCGATCATCTGCCCGAGCGGCCGGCGCAAGACGTTACCGCCAGCACCGATCCGATCGGCGGCATGATCGAGAATTTACCGGGGTCGAATACTACGACCGGAAGCATCCCGGCCGCGGCCTCGACCATGCCGGCGGCCGATCGGGCGCCAAGTCCGGCACCAAATCCGGCGCTAACTCCGGCACCCAGTCCAGCAGGCGGAGCGCCGCGATAATGAGCGCGACCGCGGACGCATTTTCGCTGCCACCGACCGCGCCACGCGCGCGCGAACTGCCGTGGCGGCACTGGCTCATCCGCAAGCTGCTCTATGGCGGCGACATCGACCGCGGCGCCAAGGCGCGGGCGCGCATCGGCTTGGCGATCCTCGCCTTCGCCGCCGTCTATGCCGTGATCGCCGCGCGGCTCGTCGTGTTCGCCATCCTCTCCAACAGCCACACCGTCCACCGCGTCGTCTCCAGCGACGCGGTCGCGACGGCGCGTCCCGATATCCTGGATCGCAACGGCGAGGTGCTGGCCACCGACGTGCGCGTGCCGTCGCTCTATGCCGAGCCGCGCCGGCTGATCGACGTCGACGAAGCGGTCGAGCTTCTGACCGCCGATCTGCCCGATCTCGACGCTAAAGAGTTGCGCGACCGTTTGTCGTCGAAGCGCGGCTTCGTCTGGCTCAAGCGCGACATCACCCCGGAGCAGCAGCGCGAAATCTACCGTCAGGGCCTGCCCGGCATCGGCTTTCTCAACGAGAACAAGCGCGATTATCCGAACGGCGATGAGGTTTCGCATCTGATCGGCCACGTCAATATCGACAACCAGGGCATCGCCGGCATGGAAAAGTGGCTCGACGGGCAAGGGCTCGCCGCGCTGCACATGGCCGGGCTTGCCACCGACCGGCTGCAAAATCCCGTCCAACTCGCCGTCGACCTGCGCGTGCAGCACGCGTTGCGCGACGAACTGGTCGCCGCGCGCGCCAAATTCAGCGCGCTCGCCGCCGCCGGTCTCGTCCTCAACGTCCGCACCGGCGAAGTCGTCGCCCTGGTGTCGGAACCGGATTACGACCCGAACAATCCGAGCGAGGCGCTCGACCCGTCGCGCATCAACCGGCTGACCACCGGCGTTTACGAAATGGGATCGACGTTCAAGGCCTTCACCATCGCCATGGCGCTCGATTCCGGCAAGGTCACGTTCAAATCGACCTTCGACGCGCGCGCGCCCTTACAGATGGGCCGGTTCGCCATCCACGATTTCGAGCCGCAGCGCCGTATCCTCACCGTGCCGGAGATTTTCACTTACTCGTCGAATATCGGCGCGGCGCGCATCGCGCTCTCGCTCGGGGCCGACGCGCAAAGGGCGTTCCTGAAAAAAATGGGCCAACTCGACCGGTTGCGCACCGAATTGCCGGAAAGCGCCGAGCCGATCGTGCCCAAACGCTGGAGCGAACTGACCACCGCCACGATCGCGTTCGGCCACGGCCTGTCGGTGGCGCCGCTGCAGGCGGCGATGGGCGTCGCCGCGATCATGAACGGCGGCATTCTGATCCCGCCGACCTTTCTCAAGCGCAGCGAAGCCGACGCGGAAAAACTCGGTCGGCGCGTCATCAAGCCGGAAACCAGCCTGCTGATGCGCTACCTGATGCGGCTCAACGTGGAAAAGGGCACCGCCGAGAAGGCCGAGGTGCCGGGCTATTACATCGGCGGCAAGACCGGCACGGCGGACAAGGTCGTCAACGGCCGCTATGTCAAGAACAAGGTGCTGACCGATTTCATGGCGATCCTGCCGGCCGACCGGCCGCGTTATCTGGTCCTGGTCATGCTCGACGAGCCCCATGCGACGCCGCAGACCCACGGCTTCACCACGTCGGGCTGGAATGCGGTGCCGACCGGCGGCGCGGTGGTCGCGCGCATCGCGCCGCTGCTTGACATCGCACCGCGCATGGACCTGCCGCCCGCCGATCAGCAAATACTGGCCTCGCTGAAGGAAAGCAGGTAAGGCGTTGACCGCTTGGTCGAACGAGCCGCCGAGAATACCGACAAGAAGCTTGACATGAAGCTTCGTGAGATCTTGCCCCCCGACGCGGAATTCGACGCGCGCTATGCCGACCTCGCGGTGGGCGGGGTGACGGCGGACAGCCGGGCGGTGAACCGCGGCGACCTGTTCGTCGCCATTGCCGGCGGCAAAGCCGATGGGCTGCGCTTTGTGCCGGGCGCGATCGCCGCCGGCGCCGGCGCCGTGGTCGCCGACCGGGCCGCGCCGGCGCCGTTGCCGAACAATGTCGCATTCGTGCGCGTCGACAATGCCCGGCGCGCGCTCGCGCTGATCGCGGCCAAAATCCATCCGCGCCAGCCGCGCATCATTGTCGCGGTGACCGGAACGAGCGGCAAGACTTCGGTTGTGGCGTTCACGCGGCAAATCTGGAACGCGCTCGGTCATCGCGCCGCAAGCATCGGCACGATCGGCATAGTCTCGCCGCGCGGCGAGACTTACGGCTCACTCACCACGCCCGACCCGGTGGCGCTGCACCGCTCGCTCGATGCGCTCGCCGCCGACGGCGTCACCCACCTCGCCATCGAAGCGTCATCGCACGGGCTCGACCAATACCGGCTCGACGGCTTGCACATCGCCGCCGGCGGTTTTACCAACATCACCCGCGACCACCTCGATTATCATCCGACATTCGAGGCCTATTTCGCCGCCAAGCTGCGGCTGTTCGAGGTTTTGCTGCCGCCCGGCGCCGCCGCGGTGATCGATGTCGATCACGATCACGCGGATAAAGTGGTGGCGGCGGCAACCGCGCGCGGGCTGTCGGTCATGACCGTCGGACGCAAGGGCACGGCAATCCGCCTCCTGCAATCCGCGATCGACGGCTCGGCGCAGACGCTGCGGCTCGACTATCGGGGACGACATTTCCAGGTCCACTTGCCGCTGGTCGGCGAATTTCAGATCGACAACGCGCTGGTCGCCGCCGGGCTTGCCATCGCGACCGGCGGGGATGCCGGATCGGTGTTCGCGGCGCTGGAACGGCTTGCCGGGGCCAAGGGCCGGCTCGAACGCGTCGGGATGAGCCGCGGCGCGCAGATTTTCGTCGACTATGCGCATAAGCCCGATGCGCTGGCCAAGGCGCTCGATGCATTGCGGCCCTACGCGACCGGGCGGCTCATCGTGGTGTTCGGCGCCGGCGGCGACCGCGACCGCGGCAAGCGGCCGATGATGGGCGCCGTCGCCGCCGCCAAGGCCGACCGCGTGATCGTCACCGACGACAATCCGCGCAGTGAAAATCCCGCTGCAATTCGCGCCGCGATCATGGCGGCGGCGCGCGGTGCCGTCGAAATCGGCGACCGTCGCGAGGCGATCCGCCGCGCGATTGCCGATTTGCGCGCCGGCGATATTCTTTTGATCGCCGGAAAGGGACATGAAACCGGCCAAATCGTCGGCGACCGGGTGATAGATTTCAGCGATCACGAGGCCGTCGCCACGGCAATCGAGGAACTCGCCGCATGAGCGCGCCCGCGCTGTGGACCACTGACGCAATGGCGGCGGCGATGGGCGCCGAGCGCCAAGGCGCGCTGCCGCCATCGGTACCGGGGCTTGCCATCGACAGCCGCACGTTAGAGTCGGGCGAGGCCTTCTTCGCCATTGCCGGCGAGCGCCGCGACGGTCATGACTTCGTCGCGGCGGCGCTGGCGGCCAAGGCCGGCGTCGCGGTCGTCGCCGCCGATCGCCGCGCGCAGTTTGCGAGCGACGCGCCGCTTTTGGCCTTGCCGAACGTGCTCGCGGGCTTGCGCGATCTCGCCGCCGCGGCGCGCGCGCGCAGCCGGGCGAAGTTCATCGGCGTTACCGGCTCGGTCGGCAAGACCGGAACCAAAGAGGCGTTGCGGCTGGCGCTGTCCAAGGACGGCGAAACCCATGCGTCGGTCGCCTCCTACAACAATCAATGGGGCGTGCCGCTATCGCTCGCCCGCTGCCCCGCGAGCGCGCGCTATGCCGTGCTCGAAATGGGGATGAATCACGAAGGCGAGATCGAGCCCCTGTCGCGCCTTGCCCGCCCGCATGTCGCGATCGTCACCACGATCGCGCCGGTGCATCTGGAATTTCTTGGCTCGCTCGCCAAGATCGCCGATGCCAAAGCGGAGATTTTTTTCGGCGTCGAGCCGGGCGGCGCCGCGATCGTCAATCGCGACATCGCGCAATTCTCGCGTCTAAAGCGCCGCGCCAAGGAAGCCGGCATCGCGCGCATCGTGTCGTTCGGCGAGCATGCCGGCGCCGATGCGCGGCTCGTCAAATGCGCGCTGCATCCGCGCTGCTCGACCGTCCAGGCGCAAATCCTCGGCACCGAGCTCGCCTATAAGATCGGCGCGCCGGGCCGTCACCTCGTCATCAATTCGCTCGCGGTTCTGGCGGCGGCCGAACTGGTCGGCGCCGATCTCGCGCTGGCGGCGCTGGCGCTGACCGAGCTCGAACCGGTGTCCGGCCGCGGCGCGCCGATCGCGATCGAGCTGCCCGGCGGTCCGGCGCTGGTCATCGACGACAGCTACAATGCCAATCCGGCGTCGATGGCTGCCGCGCTCGCGGTGCTCGGCCAGGCCTCGCTCGGTCCGCAGGGCCGGCGCATCGCCGTACTCGGCGACATGCTGGAGCTCGGGCCGAAAGGCCGCGCTTTGCATCGCGGCCTGGTCGATGCGGTGCTCGCCAATGCGGTCGATTTGGTATTCTGCTGCGGACCGCTGATGCAAACGCTGTGGCGGGCCCTTCCCGCGAGCCGCCGCGGCGGCTATGCAGAGGACTCAGCCGCGCTTCAGGCGCAGGTGCTGCCCGCGATCCGGGCCGGCGATGCGGTCATGGTCAAGGGCTCGCTCGGCTCGCGCATGGCGGTCATCGTCAAGGCGCTGCAACGGGCCTATCCGCGTCAAGACGGAAGCGAAGACGAAATCGAAGACGCCCGCGAAGGCGCGTCCGCACAGGGTTGATGCAATGCTCTATTGGCTGGTCGATCTGTCGGACAAGCTCTCCGTCCTCAATGTGTTCCGCTACATCACGTTCCGCACCGGCGGCGCGGTCATCACCGCGCTGTTTTTCGTTTTCCTGTTCGGCCAGAACATCATCGACCGGCTGCGGCTCCTGCAAGGCAAAGGCCAGCCGATCCGCGCCGACGGTCCGAAATCGCATCTCATCGCCAAGGCCGGCACGCCAACCATGGGCGGGCTGATGATCCTGTCCGGAATGCTGGTGTCGACCCTGTTATGGGCGAATCCGGCCAACCCTTATGTCTGGGTCGTGCTGTGGGTCACGCTCGGTTTCGGCATGGTCGGCTTCTACGACGATTATCTGAAGGTCACCAAGCAGGCGCATAACGGCTTTCCCGGCCGCACCCGGATGGGGATCGAAGCCATCATTGCCGGGCTCGCTTGCATCGCGCTGGTCCGGCTCGGTCAGGCGCCATTCTCGACCTCGCTGGTGTTTCCGTTTTTCAAGGAGCTGGTGCTGAACCTCGGCTGGTTTTTCGTGCTGTTCGCGATGTTCATTATCGTCGGCGCCGGCAACGCGGTGAACCTGACCGACGGCCTCGACGGCCTCGCCATCGTGCCGGTGATGATCGCGGCGGCGAGCTTCGGCATGATTTCCTACCTCAGCGGCAACGCGGTCTTTGCCGACTATCTGCAAATCCATTACGTCGCCGGCACCGGCGAACTTTCGGTGCTGTGCGGCGCGGTGCTCGGCGCCGGGCTGGGCTTTCTGTGGTTCAACGCCCCGCCCGCTTCGATCTTCATGGGCGATACCGGCTCGCTGGCGCTCGGCGGCATGATCGGCGTGGTGGCGGTAGCCACCAAGCACGAGATCGTGCTCGCGGTGATCGGCGGCCTGTTCGTGCTCGAAGCGGTCTCCGTCATCGTGCAGGTCGTCTCCTACAAGCTCACCGGCAAGCGCGTCTTCAAGATGGCGCCGATCCATCACCATTTCGAGCAGCTCGGCTGGACCGAGCCGCAGATCGTCATCCGCTTCTGGATCGTCTCGGTCGTGCTCGCGCTGGCGGGACTGTCGACCCTGAAACTGAGGTAGCTGCATCGTGATCCCGGTCACGACCTTTGCCGGCAGGAAGGTCGCGGTATTCGGGCTGGGCGGCTCGGGGCTTGTGAGCGCCAGCGCGCTCCTGGCCGGCGGCGCCAACGTCGTCGCCTTCGACGACGACGCAGCGAGCGTGGCCAAGGCCAATGCCGCCGGCATTCCCACCGCCGATTTGCGGCAGGCCGATTGGACCAAGATCGCCGCGCTCGTTCTGGCGCCCGGCGTTCCGCTGACCCATCCGGCGCCGCATTGGGCGGTCGTGTTGGCGCAACAAGCCGGCGTCGAGACGATCGGCGATATCGAATTGTTCTGCCGCGAGCGGGCGCGGCTCGAGCCCGCCGCGCCGTTTATCGCCATCACCGGCACCAACGGCAAATCGACCACGACGGCGCTGGTCGCGCATCTGGCCGCGGCGGCCGGCCTGGACGCGCAGCTTGGCGGCAATATCGGCACCGCGATCCTGTCGCTTGCGCCGCCGGCCGCGGGCCGCGTCCACGTCATTGAGTGTTCGTCCTATCAGATTGACCTCGCCCCCTCGCTCGATCCGTCGATCGGCATTCTGATCAATCTCAGCGCGGATCATCTCGACCGTCACGGCACCATGGAGAATTATGCGGCGGTGAAGGAACGCCTGGTCGCCGGCGTGCCGCGGCATGGTACTGCAATTATCGGCATCGACGACGAGTGGTGCCAAAACATCGCTGTCCGCCTCGCGCAATCCCGCAAGCACGTGGTGCGGATTTCGGTGCGCCGCAAACTGAGCAACGGAATCTTTGTCGAGGACGGCCGCATCATGCGCGCCGCCGGCGGTGGCGCCTCGCTGACTGCCGAGCTTGGCGGCGTCGGCTCGTTGCGCGGGCTGCACAACGCCCAGAACGCCGCTTGCGCGGCAGCCGCGGCGCTCGCGCTGGGCCTCGAACCGGCGGCGATCCAGCAGGGGTTGCGGTCGTTTCCGGGGCTCGCGCACCGGATGGAAGAAGTCGCCCGGAGCGGCGCCGTGCTGTTTGTCAACGATTCCAAAGCCACCAATGCCGATTCGGCGGCCCAGGCGCTGGCCTGCTTTCACGACATTTTCTGGATCGCCGGCGGCAAGCCGAAAACCGGCGGCATCGAGAGCCTGCGGTCGTTTTTCCCGCGTATCCGCAAAGCCTATCTGATCGGGGAAGCCGCCGACGAATTTGCCGCGACGCTCGGCACCGCCATATCGCACCAGATCGATGGAACGCTCGACCGGGCGGTGGCCGCGGCCGCGCGCGATGCGCAAGCCTCAAGCGCGCGCGAGCCGGTGGTGCTGCTCTCGCCGGCCTGCGCCTCGTTCGACCAGTACCGCAATTTCGAGGTTCGGGGCGACGCCTTCCGTGATCTGGTGCGTGCGCTGCCGGGCGTAGCCGCCAAATATTAATCGCTTGGAAACCATCGCGGTGTCACCTCTAGGCCGGGACATTTAAGCCCGGGCTTGGCTTCGGGACGCTGGCTTCGAGAGGCTGATGGCTTCGCGCGCGCAACCCACGCTGTTTTCGGAGTGGTGGTGGACGGTCGACCGGCTGACGCTGGCGGCGCTGGTGGCCTTGATGCTGGGCGGCATCGTGCTCTGCCTCGCCGCGAGCCCGCCGGTCGCCGCGCGGCTGGGGCTCGATCCCTTCCATTTCGTCGACCGCCAGGTGCTGTACCTCATTCCGGCGGGCGCAGTATTGATTGCCACCTCATTCCTATCGCCGCGCGAGATTCGCAAAGTGGCGCTGGTCGTGTTCGTCGTCAGCCTGGTGCTGACCGCCGCGACGCCGTATTTCGGCGCCGAGATCAAGGGCGCGCGGCGCTGGCTGGTGATCCTCGGCGTCAACATCCAGCCGTCGGAATTTCTCAAGCCGGCGTTCGTGATCCTGATCGCCTGGCTGTTCGGCGAAACCGCGAAACGCCCGGAAATGCCGGCCAACTCCATCGCGCTTGCTTTGCTGATCGTCGTCGTCACGCTGTTGGTGCTGCAGCCCGATTTCGGCCAGACCATGCTGATCGCGCTGGTCTGGGGATCGCTGTTCTATATGGCGGGCATGCGCTTGATCTGGGTGATCGGGCTCGCCGGCGCCGGCGGTATCGGCCTGATGACGGCGTTCTTCACCGTCCCGCATGTCGCGCAGCGCATCAACCGTTTCCTCAATCCGGCGTCGGGCGACAGTTACAACATCGATATCGCGACCGAATCGTTCTACCGCGGCGGCTGGTTCGGCCGCGGGCCGGGCGAAGGCACGATCAAGCGCATCCTGCCCGAGGGCCATACCGATTTCGTCTTTGCGGTGGCCGCGGAGGAATTCGGCGTCGTGCTCTGCCTCATTCTGGTCGCGCTGTTTGCTTTCATTGTCATCCGCGCCCTGATCAGGGCGATGCGCGCCGACGATGCGTTCGTCCGTTTCGCCACCGCCGGATTGGCGATCTTGTTCGGCTTGCAATCGACCATCAACATGGCGGTCAATCTGCATCTGATGCCGGCCAAGGGAATGACTTTGCCGTTCATCTCCTATGGCGGCTCGTCCTTGATCTCGCTCGCCTACGGCATGGGCATGCTCCTGGCACTGACCCGCGAGCGGCCCCGCGCCAAGCTCCCCGGCGAAATCCTGCTCGCCGGGAGCCCGCTCTGATGCCCGGAACGGCCCCGGCGCCGATCCTGCTCGCAGCCGGCGGCACCGGCGGTCACCTGTTCCCGGCCGAAGCGCTGGCCGAGGCGTTGACCAGGCGCGGCATTGCCGCCCATCTCGCGACCGACCGGCGGGCGGAACGGTTCGGCGGCGCCTTCGCCGGAGACTCCATTCATGTCGTCGCCAGCGCAACCTTGCGGGCGCGCAATCCGATCGCGCTCTCGCGAACCGCCGGCATGCTCGGTTTCGGCTTCGTGCAGGCGTGGCGGCTGATCGGGCGATTGAGCCCCGCCGCGGTCATCGGCTTCGGCGGCTATCCGACCGTGCCGCCGGTCCTGGCCGCAGTCCGGCGCGGCGTGCCGAGCCTGATCCACGACGCCAATGCGGTCATCGGGCGCGCCAACCGGCTGTTGGCGCCGCGCGTGACCGCAATCGCCACCGCGTTCCCCGGGGTCTTTGCCAGCAAACCCGTTCTCGACCTCAAGGCGACGCTGACCGGTAATCCGGTGCGAGCCGCGGTGGTCGCCGCCGCGGCAACGCCCTATCCGGCGCCGGGCGATGCGTTGCGGCTGGTCGTTTTCGGCGGCAGCCAGGGCGCCCGGATCATGGCCGATATCGTGCCGGCCGCGATCCGGAGCCTTGACGCGCGCTCGCGCGCCCGGCTCGCCGTCGTCCAGCAGGCGCGCGAGGAGGATTTGGACCGCGTGCGCGAGGCTTACGCCAATATCCCGGTCGCGGCCGAAATAGCGCCGTTTTTCGCCGATTTGCCGGCCCGCATCGCGGCGAGCCATCTGGTGATTGCGCGGTCGGGGGCATCGACGGTCGCCGAACTTGCCGCGATCGGGCGGCCGTCCATCCTGGTGCCGCTGCCGCACGCCATCGATCAGGATCAGTTCGCCAATGCCGGCGTGCTCGAAGGCGCCGGCGGCGCGCGCCGGCTCGCCCAGGACGCCTTTACCCCGCAGCGGCTCGCCGGCGAGATCGCCGCACTCGCCGCAGCGCCGCAGCAGCTCGCGGCGATGGCCGCGGCGGCGCAAGCCTTGGGCCGGCTCGATGCCGCCGACCGGCTTGCCGACCTGGTGCTGCGGGTGGCGGGAATGCCCGCAAACCATTAGTTTTGCGCGCGCTCTCGCCGCGAGCGGGGAGCGGCGAGGCGTGGGAGAGGCCATGAAATTGCCGCGCGACATCGGCCCGGTGCATTTCGTCGGCATCGGCGGCATCGGCATGAGCGGTATCGCCGAGGTGCTGGTCAATCTCGGCTATGCCGTGCAGGGCTCCGACCAGGCCGATAGCGCCAACGTCAAGCGATTGCGCGACAAGGGCGTAACAATCGCCATCGGCCATGCCGCCGGGAATTTGGCCGGCGCCCGGGTCGTCGTCATCTCCTCGGCCATCAAGCCCGACAATCCCGAGCTTCTCGCCGCCCGCGCGGAGCGGCTGCCGGTGGTGCGCCGCGCCGAAATGCTGGCCGAGCTGATGCGGTTGAAAAGCTGTATCGCGATTGCCGGCACCCACGGTAAGACGACGACGACCTCGATGGTGGCGGCGCTGCTCGATGCCGGCGGCTTCGACCCGACGGTGATCAACGGCGGCATCATCAACGCCTATGGCACCAATGCGCGGCTCGGCGCCGGCGACTGGATGGTGGTCGAGGCCGACGAATCTGACGGCAGCTTCCTCAAGCTGCCGGCCGACATCGCGGTGGTCACCAATGTCGACCCCGAGCATCTCGATTACTTCAAGACGTTCGAGGCGGTGCAGGAGGCATTCCGCGCGTTCGTCGAGAATGTGCCGTTCTACGGATTTTCGGTGATGTGCACCGATCATCCCGTCGTGCAAACCCTGGTCGGCCGCATCGAGGATCATCGCATCGTCAGCTATGGCGAGAATCCCCA
Source organism: uncultured Alphaproteobacteria bacterium (assembly GCA_963729335.1). Classification (GTDB taxonomy): domain Bacteria; phylum Pseudomonadota; class Alphaproteobacteria; order Rhizobiales; family Xanthobacteraceae; genus BOG-931. The sequence goes on along the minus strand of CAVSNN010000005.1, from coordinate 289,472 downwards.
GGCCGACGTGCGGCTCCTCGACGTCTCGCACGCCGGCGGCACCTCGCTGTTCACCATCCTGTTGCGCGAACGCGCCGGGCAGGCGGCCCACGAAATCAAAAACCTGGCGCTGCCGATGCCGGGGCGGCACAATGCGCTCAACGCCACCGCGGCGGTCGCGGTCGCCCACGAGCTCGGCATCGCCGACGATGCGATCCGCAACGCGCTCGCCAAATTCGGCGGCGTGCGGCGGCGCTTCACCCGCACCGGCATCTGGAACGGCGTCACCATCATCGACGACTACGGCCACCATCCGGTCGAGATCGCCGCCGTGCTCCGCGCGGCGCGCGAAGCGACCAGAGGCCAAGTCATCGCCGTCGTGCAGCCGCATCGCTTCACGCGGCTTGCCGCCTTGTTCGAGCAGTTCTGCACCTGCTTCAACGACGCCGACGCGGTGATCGTCGCGCAGGTCTATCCGGCCGGCGAGGCGCCGATTGCCGGCATCGACCGCGACGCGCTGGTGGCGGGCTTGCGCACCCACGGCCATCGCCACGTCATCGCGCTCGACGGTCCCGACAAGCTGGCGCCGCTCGTCGCCGGCATGGCGCAGCCGGGCGACTATGTCGCCTGCCTCGGCGCCGGCTCGATCACGCAATGGGCCTATGCGCTGCCCGGCGAGTTGGCGGCTATCGGATTTCACTGATGGCGTTTCCCGATCTTGTTCCGCCGATCAAAAAGAACATGACCCGCCTGCGCGGCCGGCTCCTTGCCAATCAGTCGCTCGCCGAGCTGACTTGGTTTCGCGTCGGCGGGCCGGCGCAGCTTTTGTTCATGCCGGAGGACGAGGCGGACTTATCGTATTTTCTGGCCAACCTGCCCGCCGATGTCGCGGTGACCGCGATCGGGCTCGGCTCCAACCTGATCGTGCGCGACGGCGGCGTGCCGGGCGCCGTGATCCGGCTCGGCCGCGGCTTCAACGAGATATCGATCGAGGATACGGCCGTTCGCGCCGGCGCCGCGGTGCCGGACGTGAAGGTTGCGCGCGCGGCGCAGGACGCCGGCGTTGCCGGCTTGTCGTTCCTGCGCGGCATTCCGGGCGGCGTCGGCGGCGCGCTGCGCATGAACGGCGGCGCCTATGGCCGCGAGACCAAGGACGCGCTGGTCGAAGCCCGCGCGGTCGACCGGGCAGGCCGCATTCACGCGCTGGGCAATGCCGACATGCACTACGCCTATCGCCATTGCGGCGCGCCGGACGATTTTATCTTCACGCAGGCGGTATTTGCCGGCGAGCGCGGCGATCCGGCTGCGATTGCGGCCGAGATGGACAAGATCACCGAGGCGCGCGAGGCGACCCAGCCGGTGAAGAGCCGCACCGGCGGCTCCACGTTCAAAAATCCGCCCGGCGGCAAAGCCTGGCAGCTGATCGATGCCGCCGGCTGCCGCGGCCTGCGCCTCGGCGACGCGCAAGTCTCGGAGATGCACTGCAATTTTCTGATCAACCTCGGCAACGCGACTGCGGCCGATATCGAGACCTTGGGCGAAACCGTGCGGCGGCGCGTCAAAGACAAGTCCGGCATCGATCTCGACTGGGAGATCAAGCGGATCGGAGTGGCCGCGCCGCCAAGCTGAGCGCAAGTGCCGGCCGCGATTGGCGACGGCATCCCGGCACCGGCCGGAATCGACCGTTAGACTCTCGATTTTTCGCCGATTGTCGATTCTATTGGTGTCCCTGCGAATCAGCGCCTGAGGCACCTGGCAGGGCCTATGACCAAGCACGTCGCCGTTCTGATGGGGGGCTGGTCGGCCGAGCGCGAAGTCTCGCTGCGCTCCGGCAAGGCCTGCGCCGACGCGCTGTCCCGCCGCGGCTACCGCGTCACCTCGATCGACGTGACCCGGGACATCGCTGCGGCGCTGGCCGCCGCTAAGCCCGACGTTGCGCTCAACGTGCTGCACGGCCGGCCCGGCGAGGACGGCACGCTGCAGGGCCTCCTGGAAATCCTGGGCATCGCCTACAGCCATTCCGGAGTGCTGGCCTCGGCGCTCGCCATGCAGAAGGTCTACGCCAAGGCGCTGTTCCGCGCCGCCGGCGTGCCGGTAGCCGAAGACCGCCTGGTGTCGCGTTTCGAGGCGGCGAAAGCCCACGTCATGGCGCCGCCCTATGTCATCAAACCCATCGCGGAGGGCTCAAGCGTCGGGGTCTTTATCGTCACCGCGGAGCATCCGAACCCGCCCCAGGAGCTTTACCGCGACGACTGGCCGTACGGCGAAACGGTCATGGTCGAGCCCTACATCCCCGGCAAGGAGCTGACCTGCGCGGTGCTCGGCGACCGGGCGCTCGACGTCATCGAAATCGTGCCGGCGACGCGGTTTTACGACTACGAGGCCAAATACGCCGCCGGCGGCTCCCGGCACCTGCTCCCGGCGCCAATTTTACCAAATGTTTACCAGGAAGTCCGCAGACTCACCTTGGCCGCCCATAGCGCGCTTGGCTGCCGCGGCGTGAGCCGTGCGGACTTTCGCTATGACGATCGGGGGACGGGAAAGCTGATTTGCCTTGAGGTCAATACGCAACCGGGGATGACCGAGACCTCGCTCGTGCCTGAGCTTGCCGCCTACGCGGGCATCGCGTTCGATGAGCTGGTGCAATGGATGGTGGAAGACGCCTCGACCAACCGCTGACGCGGTCGGGGCAATCGGCTGCAAAACAGCTCGGCGCGCCGGACGGCGAGCCGAACGCGGCGCGCTTTGCCGCCGTTGCCGAGCGCCGTCGCATTCGGCATTTCGCCTGGTTCTCGTATCGTCGGCTCGTCGGCCGCTGGACCGCTAGAATCGCGCATTTGCCGCTGCCGCACGGCGTCGGCATCGCCGGATCGATCCTGGTGGTCGGCGGCGCGCTCGGCTATGGCGCGATCGCCGGCCAGCATGTGCCCGCGGTCGTCAACTGGGTCACCCATGCGCGCGATAGCGCCGCGAATTCGCTCGGCTTTCGCATCGCGGCCGTATCGCTGACCGGCGACAAGGAAGTCAGCCGCGAGGAGATCCTCACCACCGCCGGGGTGACCGGACGCGCGTCGCTCTTGTTCCTCAACGCCGACGCGGCGCGCATGCGGCTTTTGGCCAATCCGTGGATCGCCGATGCCGCCGTGCTCAAGCTCTACCCCGACCGCTTGCAGATCACGATCACCGAGCGTCACGCCTTTGCGCTGTGGCAGCAGGACGGCCGCGTCAGCGTCATCGCCGCCGACGGCACCGTGCTCGAGCCGTTCGTCGAGAACCGCTATCTCGCGCTGCCGCTGGTGGTCGGCCAAGACGCGCAACGCCAAGCCAAGGATTTCCTCGCCATCGTCGACCGCTATCCCGACATTCGCTCGCAGGTACGCGCGTCGATCCTGGTCGCCCAACGGCGCTGGAATCTCCGCCTCGATAACGGCATCGACGTGCAGCTGCCGGAAACCAACGTCGAAGCGGCGCTCGATCGGCTGGTCCGGCTCGACCGCGACAAGAAGCTCCTCACGCGCGACATCACGCTGGTCGATCTGCGCTTGCCGGACCGCGTGACGGTGCGGCTGTCCGACGCGGCGGCGGCGGCCCGCGACGAGGCGCTGAAAGCCGGCATGAAGAAGAAAAAGGCGGGCGACGCATGAACGCCCTTCATTACGGCCTGACGCCGAAGATGAAGCCGGTCTCGCCGCGCCGCAGCGCGCTCGTTGCCGCGCTCGACGTCGGCTCGAGCAAGGTTGTCTGCCTGATCGCGCGGCTGCGGCCGCACGGCCCGCAGCAGGTCTTGACCCGAAGGAGCCATGCCATCGAGGTCATCGGTTTCGGCCATACCGGCGCGCGCGGCATGAAGGCGGGAAGCGTGGTCAATCTCGGCCAAGCCGAGGAAGCCATCCGCCAGGCCGTCGATGCCGCCGAGCGCATGGCCGCGCTCGAAATCGAGTCGGTCGTGCTGTCGCTCTCGGCGGGGCGCCTCGCCAGCGAATTATTCGCCGCCGACGTCGACATCGTCGGCTCCGCCGTCACGGAAGGCGATATCGCGCGCGTGCTTGGCCGCCGGCAGCCGCCATTCGCTGCGCGACGGCCGCGCCGTACTGCATTCGCTTCCGGTCGGTTATTCGATCGACGGCGTCGACGGCGTTCGCGATCCGCGCGGCATGCTCGGCTCGCGCTTCGGCGTCGACATGCATATTGCCACCACCGATATCGCCGCCGCGCGCAATATGATGCTCGCGGTCGAACGCTGCCACCTCGACGTCGAGGCGATGGTGGCGTCGCCCTACGTCGCCGGCCTTGCCGTTCTTGCCGACGACGAAGCCGATCTCGGCTCCGCCGTCGTCGACATGGGCGCCGGCACCACGACGATGGCGGTATTTCTAAGCGGCCGGCTGGTTCATCTGGAGGGTTTCGCGCTGGGCGGCCATCACGTCACCATGGACATCGCCCGCGGACTCAATGCCCGCATCGCCGACGCCGAGCGAATCAAGACGCTTTATGGCACTGTGCTCACCGGAGGATCGGACGAGCGCGACATGATCACGGTGCCGCCGCTGAGCGAGGACGAGCGCGAGCAGGCGCAATTCGTGTCCCGCGCGGCATTGGTCGGCATCATCAAGCCGCGCGTCGAGGAAATCCTCGAAATGGTGCGCGACCGGCTCGCCGCCTCGCCGATTGCAGCCGAGAAGCGCGGCCACGTCATCCTCACCGGCGGCGCGAGCCAGCTCACCGGGCTGCCCGATCTGGCGTCGCGCATTCTCGGCCGGCCGGTGCGCATCGGCCGGCCGCTCGGCATCGCCGGCGCCGCCGGACGCGGCCAAAGGCCCGGCCTTTGCCGTGGCGGCCGGACTTCTCGTTTATCCGCAAGCGGCGCATCTCGAACATTTCGAAACGCGGCGTAAGCGGCAACTCATGACAGGCACGGGCGGGTATTTCGCCCGGGTCGGACGATGGCTTCGCGAGAGTTTCTGATGGCCCCCAGATGCGAAGCTGGAAAATCTCAGCGGCCGGTGGCGGACCGGACGGGGCAAGACTGTCTTAAGGGCCGCGTGAACGACGCCCGCGCGACGAACAAGAGGCAACCATGACCATCAATCTGAATATCCCCGACATCCGTGAGCTTAAACCCCGCATCACCGTCTTCGGAGTCGGCGGCGCGGGCGGAAATGCCGTCAACAATATGATCAATGCCGGCTTGCAAGGCGTCGAATTCGTGGTCGCCAATACCGACGCTCAGGCGCTCACGATGTCGAAAGCCGAGCGGGTCATCCAGATGGGCGTCCAGGTGACCGAGGGGCTCGGCGCCGGATCGCAGCCCGACATCGGCCGCGCCGCCGCCGAAGAAGTCATCGACGAAATCCGCGACCACCTGTCCGGCGCGCATATGGTCTTCGTCACCGCGGGCATGGGCGGCGGCACCGGAACCGGCGCGGCGCCGATTATCGCCAAGACCGCGCGCGAACTCGGCATCCTCACAGTCGGCGTCGTGACCAAGCCGTTCCATTTCGAAGGCCAGCGCCGCATGCGCATCGCCGACGGCGGCATTACCGAATTGCAGAAATGCGTCGACACGCTGCTCATCATCCCGAACCAGAATCTGTTCCGGGTGGCGAATGAAAAGACCACCTTCGCCGATGCCTTCGCGCTGGCGGATCAGGTGCTTTATTCCGGCGTCGCCTGCATCACCGACCTGATGGTCAAGGAAGGCCTGATCAACCTCGACTTCGCCGACGTGCGCGCCGTCATGCGCGAAATGGGCAAGGCGATGATGGGGACCGGCGAGGCCGAGGGCGACAAGCGGGCGCTGACCGCAGCCGAGGCGGCGATTTCCAATCCGCTGATCGACGATGCGTCGATGAAGGGCGCCCGGGGCCTGTTGATTTCGATCACCGGCGGGCGCGACCTGACGCTGTACGAGGTCGACGAGGCGGCGACCCGCATCCGCGAAGAGGTCGACCAGGACGCCAATATCATCGTCGGCGCGACCTTCGACGAAAGCCTCGACGGCATGATCCGCGTCTCGGTGGTGGCGACGGGCATCGATCAGGCGATCGCGCAACGGCCGCCGCTCGCGGCGGCGGAATCGCGGATCGCGGAAGTCGCGCAGCGCATCCGCGCCGAGAACCAGCGGATCGTCGACCGCGGCGAGCGGCCCGAGCCGGCGCGGCCGGCAGCAGTGGTCGCGCCCGTCATCCCGGTCGCGATTCCCGCCACCGTGAACGCCTCGATCGAGTTGGCGGCCAAAGCGGCGATTGCGGCGGCCGTCGAGGACGTGACCATCCGTCCGCTGGCGCCGAAACCGTCGTTGTTCATCGAGCCGGCCGCGAACGAGCCGGAACTGCCCGAAACGGACGCCATGGAGCCGGCGGCGTTCATTCCGCCGCAGCCGGAACGGCCGCCGTCGCGGGCGCCGCGCATGCCGCGGCTCGACGAACTGCCGGTGCCGGCGCAAAACGAGATTCGCGCCCGACGCGGCGAAGTTCGCGACGACGATCATCCCGAAAAGCGGCGCATGTCGCTGTTGCAGCGCTTGGCTTCGGTCGGGCTTGGCCGCCGCGACCAGGACGAGCCGGAAGCCGAGCCGCGTCGTACCGGTCAGCGCGCCATTGCCGACCGAGCGGCTCGCCGGCCGGCCCATGCCGCGGCCGTCCGAGCCGCGCCCGGATTTGCGTCAAGAAACGCGTCAAGATTTGCCGGTTTCCGAATATGCCCAGCGACCCGCGCCACAGGGCCTCGACCAGCACGGCCGGCAGAGCCCTGTGCATAACCCCGGCGAGGAGGACCAGCTCGATATCCCGGCCTTCCTGCGCCGGCAGGCCAACTGAATGTGGACGGGCGCCTGCCACGAGCGGCGCCCGACAACTCCGGCGGGGCGATAGTCCGACCGCTGCGAGGACCGCAAATATGGCCTAAGCCGTTGAAGTTTTTGTGGGATTCCTCCTGCAATCCGCTCCGCCGCGAGCCATGCGTCGGGGCGGATCGTGCGTTCGGCGACGGTCTGGCTTGTGCAATTTTGGGGCAACCTGCCGACCAGAGTGCGGCCGGAAAAAGGTAACAGTCGGTAAGAAAGCGTGAATTGGCCGAATAGCGGTCCACCGGTAAGGTTTGCCGGTCAGAGGGGACGGTTGGGGGATTGATTGTCTGACGCCCGCGTTGGCCAGTCCCGGCTCGCCAACGAAATTCGTTCCCCTCACGTTGAGGTGGCCATTATCGTCGCGAAGTACTTCCGCTCGCGTAGTTTGGCCGTGAGGTGTGGGACGAAGGCATGATAAGGGGCGTACACGCCGGCAGGCAGACGACGCTGCAAAATCATGTGACCGTTGCCGGTATCGGCGTTCATTCCGGTTCGCCAGCTTACTTTGACATTGCATCCGGCGGAGGCCGACACCGGGATCGTGTTTTTGCGCTGCGGGGTCGACGGCCAGACCGGACCGCGAAGTTCGCGCACATTTCCGTTCGGTGACGGCGACCGAATTCGCCACGGTGCTCGGCGACGATGCCGGCCCGGCCGTATCGACGACCGAACATGTGATGGCCGCGCTCCGCGGCGCTCGGCGTGGATAACGTCGTCGTCGAAGTCGACGGTCCGGAAATTCCGATCATGGACGGCAGTGCCGCGCCGTTCGTCGCCGCGATCGATCAAGTCGGCATCGTGACGCTGCCGGCGGCACGGCGCTACATTGAGGTGCTCAAGCCGGTTCGGGTCGCCAAGGGCGACAGCTACGGCGAATTGCGGCCGCACTCGCGCGGGCTTCGCATCGAAACCGAGATCGAATTCGATCATCCGCTGATCGGCCGCCAGAGCTTCGCCATCGACGTCGAGCCGGATCTGTTCCGCCGCGAACTCGCGCGCGCGCGAACTTTCGGCTTCATGCGCGACGTGGCGAAGCTGTGGGCCGCGGGTTATGCGCTCGGCGCGTCCTTCGAGAACACCGTCGTGATCGCCGAAAACCGCGTCCTCAATGCCGAGGGCGTGCGTTTCCCCGACGAATTCGTCCGTCACAAGGCGGTCGATGCGATCGGCGATCTGGCGCTGTCCGGCGCGCCGCTCATTGGCGCCTATCGTTCGGTGCGCGGCGGCCACAAGCTCAATCACGCGGTGCTCACCGCATTGATGGCCGACCGCAGCGCCTGGGCCTATGTCGAAATGCCGGAAGGCCGCCGTCCGCGCGGCCATGGCGAGCTCGCGGCCGGCTTCGCCAGCCCCGGCTTACGGGCCGGACGTCTCTTAATTCGCTTAACTTTTACGCCTTAATCCGGGCCGATTGTCGGCCATAATTGCTATATTGTCGGAGGGCTGCGGTGCAGGCGTCGCGACGTGCGCGGCGCGGCGCGGGATGCCGGCGGGGACGGGGCGTAAATCAGGTTCATGATGCCGCGATTACCAGGATCGCCGAGGTCCGCTCGCAGGCTGCGCGCGCTGGGGTGCTGCCTCGTTGCTGGCGCTGGTCGCCGGCGCGCTCGCGGGATGCAGCTTTTTCAAGAACAAGGACGACGACTACATCCCCGACAATCCGCCCGACATGCTCTATAACGAGGGCCTTTACCTGCTCAACAACAGGGGGGACTACAAGGCAGCGGCGGCGAAATTTGACGAGGTCGACCGCGAGAACCCGTATTCGGATTGGGCGCGCAAAGCGCTCTTGATGTCGGCCTACGCCTATTATCAGGCCGAGGAGTACGACGATTGCGTCAATGCGGCCAAACGCTACATCACGCTGCATCCCGCCAGTCCCGACGCCGCCTACGCGCAGTATCTGATCGGCGCCTCCTACTACGATCAGATTCTCGACGTCACGCGCGACCAAGAGCGGGCGACCAAGGCGATCGACGCGCTCGAAGAGGTGGTGCGGAAATACCCGAGCAGCGATTACGCCATGGCCGCGCAGAAAAAGCTCAACATGGCGCGCGACCAGCTTGCCGGCAAGGAGATGGAAATCGGCCGCTATTACCTGAAGAAGCGCGATTTCATCGGCGCGATCAACCGGTTCAAGGTCGTGGTGACGCAATACCAGACCACCCGCCACGTCGAGGAAGCGCTGGAGCGGCTGAGCGAGTGCTATGTCTCGCTCGGTATCATGGACGAGGCGCAGACCGCGGCCGCCGTGCTCGGCCATAACTTTCCGGACAGTCCCTGGTACAAGGACGCCTATACGCTGGTGAAGACCGCCGGCGGCGAGCCGACCACCGAGAACAAGGGCTCCTGGATCAGCCGCGCCTTCCAGAAGATGGGCCTGGCGAGCTCGCAGAGCGGATGACGGAAATCAGACGACGGACGACGGAGGACAGACGACAGAAATAAGAATCGCGAATAGTATCCGTCCTCTGTCATCCGTCCTCTGTCATCCGTCCTCTGTCATCCGTCCTCTGTCATCCGTCCTCTGTCCTCCGATGCTGGCCCGCCTCTCCATCCGCGACATCGTCCTGATCGATCGGCTGGATATCGATTTCGGTTCCGGCCTTGCCGCGCTGACCGGCGAAACCGGCGCCGGCAAATCGATCCTGCTCGACGCCTTCGCGCTCGCGCTCGGCGCCCGCGGCGAGGCGGCGTTGGTGCGCGAGGGCGCCGAGCACGGTCAGGTCATCGCCGCCTTCGACATCGCCGCCGATCATCCGGCGCGCCGCATGCTGGCCGACAACGATCTTTCCGGCGAGGACGAGTTGATCATGCGCCGGGTGCAATTCGCCGACGGCCGCACCCGCGCGTTCGTCAACGACCAGCCGGTCAGCGTGCAGGTGTTGCGCGCGCTCGGCGCGGCGCTCGTGGAGATTCACGGCCAGCATGACGAGCGCGCCTTCGTCGATGCCGCGACGCACCGTGCGCTGCTCGACGCCTATGGCGGCATCGAGGATGACGCCGCCGAGGTGGCGCGGCTGTGGGCGGAGCGGCGCGCGCATGAGGCCGCGGTCGAGGAGCACCGCGCCGCCGTCGAGCGTGCCGGCCGCGAGGCCGAATGGCTGCGTCATGCCGTCGATGAGCTGGCCGGCCTTGGCCCGCAGACCGGCGAGGAGACCGCGCTCGCCGATCGCCGCGCGACGATGATGCAGGCGGAAAAAGTCGCCGACGATTTGCGCGCCACGCACGAGGCCGTGTCCGGGCTGAACTCGCCGGTGCCGCCGCTGGCGACCGCGGTGCGGCGCCTCGAGCGGCGCACGACGCAGGCGCCGGCGCTGATCGAGCCCACGGTCAAAGCGATCGACGCCGCGCTCGCCGCGCTGGAAGAAGCCCGCGCGCAGCTCGAACAGGCGCTGCAATTGGCCGATTACGATCCGGCCGAGCTGGAGCGGATCGAGGAGCGGCTGTTCGCGCTGCGCGCCGCCGCGCGCAAATACAATACGCCGGTCGACGAGCTCGCCGCGCTCGCTCGCCGCTATGAAGCCGACCTCGCTTCGATCGACGCCGGCGCCGAGCGGCTTGCCGCGCTGCAGCGCGAAGCCGAGGCGGCCGGCGCGCGCTATCGCGCCGCCGCGCAGGCGCTGTCGGCGGCGCGCCGTCGCACGGCGCAGGCGCTGGACAAGGCCGTCAATGCCGAATTAAAGCCGCTCAAGCTCGAACGCGCGGAATTCGCAACCGAAATCGCGGCCGAAAGCGAAGGCCCGCACGGCCTCGACCGCGTCGAGTTCTGGGCGCGCACCAATCCCGGAACGCGGCCGGGGCCGCTGATGAAAGTCGCCTCCGGCGGCGAACTGGCGCGGTTTCTGCTCGCGCTCAAGGTCGTGCTTGCCGACCGCGGCTCGGCGCCGACGCTGGTGTTCGACGAAATCGACACCGGCGTTGGCGGCGCGGTCGCCGACGCGGTCGGCGTGCGGCTCGCCCGCCTTGCCGCCGGCGTGCAGGTGATCGCCGTGACCCACGCGCCGCAGGTCGCGGCGCGCGCCGACCGGCACTATCTGATCGCCAAGGATGCGCTCGCCAAGGGTACGCGGGTCGCGACCCGCGTCGCCGAACTGGCCGGCGAGCGCCGCCGCGAGGAAATCGCGCGCATGTTGGCCGGCGCCGAAATCACCGCCGAGGCCCGTGCCGCCGCCGAGCGGCTGATACGGGCGGCGGGGTGACGAGGCGGCGCCGGCCCGCTCACTGGCCCTTCACGTGCTCAAGGAAGTGCAGCACAGCCGCGTTGAATTGCCCGGGGTCCTGCAGAAACGCGAAGTGACTGACCTGCGGTTCGATCAAAAGCCCGCTGAAGGGGATGTGATCGGCCATGAACAGCGTATTTTCGCGCTTGATTGCCTCGTCATGATCCGCATCGACGATCCAGGTCGGCACCGTGATGCCGGCCAGATCGCCGGCGGTCCAATTTGGCTGCGTCGCCCACATTTTGGTGATCTGGGCGAGAAACGCATCGTATTGGGTCGGCGTCGGCGACAGCTTCTCGTATTCCGTTTTCGCCCGGGCGATGAATGCGGTGAAAACCGGGCTCTTGTCGACGTCCTTCACCCCGCTCGGATCGGAATTGGCGGCAAAGGCAAATAGCTTCGTCAGCCGCTCGGGATGGTGGATCGCGATGTCGAGCCCGATGATGGCGCCGTCGCTCCAGCCGACCAGCGCGGCTTTGTCGATCTTGAGAAAATCCATCAGCGCAATGACGTTGGACGCCATCAGGTCGTAACCGTATGGCCGCGCGTCGCGCGAGCTGCGGCCGTGGCCGCGGCTGTCCATGACGATGACCCGGTAGTGCGGCGCCAGCGCCCGTACCAGCTTGCCCCAATAATTGGCGTTGGCGAGCCCGCCGTGGAGCAGGATGACCGGCGGGCCGCGGCCGAAGACGGCGTACCAAATCTTGATGCCGTCGACCGGCGCATAACCGCTCTTGGCGGGCGCCGGCAGGCTCGGCGTCGGCGGCAAGGTCAGCCATTGCGGCTCGGCCTGCGCCGCGCCGGCGAAGACGACAAGGAAGAGCGCGAAAACAACGGCGAAGCGCCGCATGATGTTATCCTCGCTCGGTCAGAGCCATCCGCCGCATTGCAACTAAGGGCGGATTTTCCCATCGCGTCAATCGTTCAAGATGCCATGTTGGTCGCTGGCCATTATATAAACGTAGTACACAACACCGTTTACCTGTGGTTATGGATTCCGGGCTCCTCGCTTCGCTCGGCCCCGGAATGACGAAAGCTATGCCGGCTAAAGATACTTCAAAACCGCCCGTCGACGATCTCACCGAGAAACAAGCCAAGGCCGAGCATGCGCGGCTTGGCGCCGAGATCGCAGCGCACGACCGGCGCTATTACCAGGAGGATGCGCCGAGCGTTTCGGACGCGGCCTATGACGCGCTGCGGCGGCGCTATGGCGCGATCGAGGCGCGCTTTCCGCATTTGCGGACGCTCGAAAGCCTGACTAACGCGTCGGCGCGGCGCCGTCGGCGCGCTTCGCCAAGGTCCGCCATGCGGTGCCGATGTTGTCGCTCGACAATGCCTTCGCCGACGAGGACGTCGTCGATTTCGTCGGCCCGCATCCGCCGCTTTCTGCGGCTTGCCGAGGACGAGGAGATCGCGTTTTCCGCCGAGCCGAAGATCGACGGGCTGTCGATGTCGCTGCGCTACGAACACGGCGTATTGGTCACCGGCGCCACGCGCGGCGACGGAGCCGAGGGCGAGGACGTTACCGCCAACGTGAAAACCGCTCAAAGACGTTCCCCACCGGCTCAAGGGCAAAGGCGTGCCGGCGATCTGCGAGGTGCGCGGCGAAATCTACATGACCAAGCGCGCGTTCCTCGCGCTCAACAAGCGCCAGGCCGAAACCGGCGGCCAGGTTTTTGCCAATCCGCGCAATTCGGCGGCGGGCTCGTTGCGCCAGAAGGACCCGCGCGTAACCGCGACGCGGCCGCTCGGCTTTTTCGCTTACGCCTGGGGCGCGATGAGCGAGATGCCGGCGGAAACCCAATCCGGCATGATCGAATGGTTCAAGCATTGCGGCTTTACCACCAATCCGCTGACCAAAATCCGCCGCGGCGTCGATGAGTTGCTGAAATTCCACCGCGACATCGAGGCGAGGCGCGGCACTCTCGACTACGACATCGACGGCGTCGTCTATAAAGTCGACCGGCTCGACTGGCAGGAGCGGCTCGGCTTCGTGTCGCGCTCGCCGCGCTGGGCGATCGCGCACAAATTCCCGGCCGAGCAAGCCACGACCGTGGTCAAGGACATCGAGATTCAGGTCGGTCGCACCGGCGCGCTCACCCCGGTCGCCAAGCTCGAACCGGTGACGGTCGGCGGCGTCGTGGTGCAGAACGCGACGCTGCACAATGCCGACGAGATCGCCCGCATCGACGTGCGCATCGGCGATACGGTGCATATCCAGCGCGCCGGCGACGTCATTCCGCAGGTGCTCGGCGTGGTCGAAGACAAGCCAAGGGGCGCGAAGCCGTTTCCGTTTCCAAAGAAATGCCCCTGCCCGCTCAAAACCGCTGTGGTGCGCGAGGAAACGCTAGCGACAGGCGAGGAAGGCGCGATCGCCCGCTGCACCGGCGAATTCGCCTGTCCCTATCAGGCCGTCGAGCATCTCAAGCACTTCGTGTCGCGCCGCGCCTTCGATATCGACGGCTTGGGCGAGAAATATGCTCAGCTTTTATGAGACGAGGATCGAGTTAACACCCCCGCCGACATTTTTAGACTTCACCAACAAACGGACGAGTTAAGGAGAGTACTATTTAAGAAACGTGAGGCACTTGCAAAGGAACGGGAAGAGCGACGGAAAAAGAGAAACAATCTCGCCAGGATCGAGGGTCATACGACGAGATACAAAAGCTATTGGGGGCAATTGAGGCTCGACGAGATATTGCTCTTGATCGCTTTATTATTGCACTGGGCATCCCAGATATAGGCGAAACAACCGCACGCTCGCTGGCGAAGGATTTCAAGAATATAGCCGCACTGATTAAGAGCGTTGATTTGGCGATCAAGGATCGGCCAGGTCCCACTTGGATTGAGCTGTCTACTGTTCCTCAGATCGGACCAGTAACGCTTGACCGAATCCTCAAACAAGAAGTTAGCGTGACGAGTCGCCGAGCCCGATTTATTTAATAGTGACTTACCCCGGGAAATAAGCTTGACGGCCACGCAGCGATCAAACCTACTTAAGCACTATCAGACAGAGCCTAAGTTGCGTACTGCGGTTCACGTGGCGCAGTCGCAACAGCCGAAGGAGGGCTACAAGCGGCTAGCAAGCCACGGCGAAGTCGGCCCTGTAGCGACTGACTCCCTTGTTGAATTTTTCTCCGAGCCGCACAGTAGAAAGGCTTTAGCGGCACTTCGTTCAGAAGTCCGGGTAAAGCCCTACGACGTAATGGCTCAAGATTCCCGATTTCGGGAAAAACCGTCGTCTTTACGGGCACCCTTGAGAGCATGTCGAGGAACGAGGCAACAGATATTGCTGATCGGCTGGGCGCCAAGGTTTCAAGTTCTGTTTCAGGGAATACCGACCTTGTCGTCGCCGGCCCAGGCGCCGGTTCGAAGCTGACCGAGGCGGAAACGCACCATGTAAAGGTCATTTCGGAAGGAGAATGGTTACGCTTGATCGGACGTTGATACTTCCGATTGCGCAGATGACATTTTAAGTTGTAGTATTTCACCGTGCTATTCGGGGTAGCTGGGTGAAAACGATCGCGATCGACTTTGAAACAGCGAATGGGCAACGCGTAAGCGCGTGTTCCCTTGGGCTGGCGTGGATTGAAAACGGAGCAGTCGCTCGAAAAGAGCACCGGCTAATTCGCCCAAAGGAAATAAGATTTAATCGCTTCAACGTCTTTCTGCATAAAATTCAACCGAAGCACGTTCTCGATCAGCCCGATTTCCCAACCGTATTCTCGGAATTTGCAAACGACATATCTGGCTGCCTGATTCTCGCGCACCAAGCTGAATTTGATGTCGGAATAATCTGCGAAACATTGCGGGACTATCGGCGCGTCTGTCCTGAATTCAGTTATGTATGCACGCGAATGATATCCGAAGCTGTCTGGCCGGAATGTGCCGGCTCATCACTTGAAGCCGTGACAGACTATCTCGGCATTTCGTTTAGGCACCATGATGCAGAAGAAGACGCCGTGGCCTGCACCCGGTTCGGTTGACACCCGCCTAAGCGAATCCCGCCTGCATTTCGAACTCCACGGGACTTAGATATCCGATCGTCGAGTGCCGGCGTTTCGGATTATAGAAGCATTCAATGTAGTCGAACACGTCAGCCTTGGCTTGGTCGCGTGTCCGATAGGTTTTGCGCGCTGTGCGCTCGGTCTTCAGCGACGAGAAGAAGCTCTCCATCGCCGCATTGTCCCAGACGTTGCCTGAGCGGCTCATCGAGCAGACGACACCGTGATCTGACATCAGCTTTTGGAACTGTTCGCTGGTGTATTGGCTGCCACGATCGGAATGGTGCAGCAGCGCATCGGGCTTGCCGCGTCGCCAGATTGCCATCACCAAGGCGTCGGTCACGAGTTGCGCCGTCATCGCGGCACTCATCGACCAGCCAACCGCGCGCCGCGAGAACAGATCGATGACGGCAGCCACATAAAGCCAACCTTCCGCTGTCCATACATAGGTGAAGTCAGCGATCCATTTGCGGTTGGGAGCAGGCGCATCGAAGCTGCGGTTGAGCACGTTGGGAGCGACGGCGGCGACCTGCCGCTCACCCAGATCGGGCGGCAGTCGACGCCGTCGTGGACGGGCTTTGAGGGCCTGTAATCGCATCAATCGCTCGATCCGGTGCAGCCCACACGACACACCCTCTGCCAGCATGTCGTGCCATACCCGCCTGGCGCCATAAGTTCGATCGCTAGCGAGGAAGCTGGCGCGAACCTTCGCGCCCAGCTCTTCATCACTGCGGCTGCGTCGACTGCGCGGTCGCCTCAGCCAGGCATAGAACCCACCCCGCGAGACACCGAGCGCCCCGCACAACCACTCCGCCGGCCAGATCCCCCGGTGCTTCGCAACGAATCCGAACTTCACATCGATTCCTTCGCAAAGTAGGCCGCGGCTTTTTTTAGGATGTCTCGTTCCGCCTTCAGCCGGATCACCTCGCGCTTGAGCTGCGCGATCTCCAGCTGCTCGGGCTTCATCTGGCCTTGGCCGGGGAACGCATGCTGCGGATCGTCCGCAAGCGCCTTCACCCAACTCCGCAACTGTGACTGATGCACACTGAGATCGTGCGAGGCCTGGGCATACGATACGCCCCGCTCTTTGATCAGCCGCACAGCCTCAAGCTTGAACTCTCGTGTAAACTTCCGCCTCTCCATGACCCACCTCCGGTTCCATTAAAACACCTAACTCGGTGTCTTCGGAACCGGGTGCAGGCCACCGTGGCATGTGCGAAGGTAGCACTAGCTGCGGCTCAAACAGTCGGCGCAACAACTATCGTCGATCTCGCCGAAAAGATTTGCCTGGAGATTGGCCAAATTAGGAATGGTGGAATTATTCCATGTTCCTTCATAAATGGGATCACTTCAAAGCCCTTTCGAGAGCATGCAAGTCTAAGTTCGGCGAGGTCGCCCGATAACTCCCTTCTCTTTGAAGTCGAAGGTAGCACCGGAAATGTTTACAGGATCACAGCTTGGAGAGTCCGGAGCCATTTTCATATGACGTGTACTTGCGATGCCGGCCAAAATGCACGTTTTTGCAAACACCGCGCTGCTTTATTGCACGGGATCGTCGATCACCTTCTTTCAGAGAATTCAGCAGACGTTGGGAAGCTGATCGAAATGATCAGGGACACGGAGGCCGGGCGATTACTCGCAACCGTTCAAGAGCTAGAAAATGGGAATTGTGGGAACGAAAGACTAAAGGAAACTAAGAGGGCCTTAGGTTTTGAGTTGGGCAGGCCGAACAGGCGTAATGGCTCTCGTCCTGCACAGACACGACCGCGCCCACCGCATCGTGAATTGGCAGTTTTCTTAGCGACAGATGGCAATATCGCCGGCAAGACCGTGGTGTTCACCGGCACGCTGGAAAAAATGACGCGCGACGAAGCCAAGGCCTCGGCGGAACGTTTGGGAGCGAAAGTGTCGGGCTCGGTGTCGAAAAAGACCGATTACGTGGTCGCCGGTCCGGGCGCCGGCTTGAAGCTCGCAGAGGCCAAGAAGCACGGCGTCGCCGTGCTTACCGAGGACGAGTGGGCGAAGCTTATTGGCTGAGCCCGCTGCTAAACCCCAAGCGGCGCCGTCGCCGCGATCAGCCATTGCCGCGTGGACGCATCGAGAAGCGGCGCCAGCGCAGCTCGCACGCGGGCATGATAAGCGTCGAACCAGCCATTTCCTCCGCCGTCAGCAAGGCCGGCTCGACCAGCCGGCGTCGATCGGCACCAACTCAGCGTATCGAACGCATTGATCGGCTTTTCCGCGTCGGCGACGGCTCGGCCTCGCCGACCAGAACCAGATTCTCGATGCGGATGCCGTAGCCGCCGGTTCGGTAATAGCCGGGCTCGTTCGACACGATCATGCCGCGCTTGAGCGCCGCGCCGCCGAGCTTGGAAATGCGCGCCGGTCCTTCGTGCACCGACAGATAGCTGCCGACGCCGTGGCCGGTGCCGTGATCGAAATCGAGCCCGGCGCGCCACAGAAATTGCCGCGCCAGCGTGTCGAGCTGCGCGCCGGTGGTGCCGTCGGGAAACACCGCGCGCGCGATCGCGATATGGCCTTTGAGCACCAGGGTGAAATTCCTGCGCATGTCGGGGGACGGCGTGCCGACGGCAAGCGTGCGCGTGATGTCGGTGGTGCCGTCCTCGTATTGGCCGCCGGAATCGACCAGGAACAGTTCGCCCGGCGCGATGCGCCGGTTGCTGCGGCGCGTGACGCGGTAGTGCACGATGGCGCCGTCGGCGCCGGCGGCGGCGATGGTCGGAAACGAGATGTCCTTGAGCAATCCGCTGTCGCGGCGAAAGCTTTCCAGCGCCTCGACCGCGTCGATTTCGGTCAAGCGTCCGCGCGGCGCCTCGGCATCGAACCAGGCGAGAAAGCGGGTCATCGCGGCGCCGTCGCGCAGTTGCGCCGCGCGGGCACCGGCAATCTCGACCGCGTTCTTGACCGCTTTGAGCGGCGCGATCGGGTCGCCCCCGCGCAACAGCTTGCCGCCGTTCTCGGCGAGGAGCCGCGCGATCGCCTCGGGGCAGGCGGCCGGATCGATCCGCACCGCGCGCTGCGCCTTGCCGAGGGCGGCGAGATCGGGCTCGAAGTCCGAAGGCGTACGCAGCTCGGCAAGCTCGTCGAGATAATGCCGGACCTCATTGCCGAGCTTGCGCGGCTCGATATAGAGCGCCGGCCGGCCCTCTTTCGGCAACAGCGCGAAGGCGAGCGCGACCGGGGTGTGCGGAATATCGCTGCCGCGGATGTTGAACAGCCACGCGACGGCCTGCGGATCGGACACCACCAGGGCATCGGCGTTGAGCTTTTGCGTCTCGGCGCGCACGCGCTGAAGCTTCGCTTCGGCCGTTTCGCCGGCATAGCGCAGCGCGTGCGGCACGACCGCGCCAGCGGGCGGCTCCGGCCGAGCCTTCCAGCCGGCATCGACCGGATTGTCGGCGACGGCAACGAGCCTCGCGCCGGCCGCTTCGCAGGCTTTGGCGAGCCGTTCGGCGCCGTCGACGGTATGCAGCCACGGCGAATAGCCGAGCTTGGCGCCGGCCGGCAAATTCTCCTCGAGCGATCCCGCCGGCGGATGCTCGACCAGATGCTCGACGGCGAAGGCCGTGGCATCGACGTTGTCGCGGACCTGCACCATGTAGCGGCCGTCGACGAAAATGACCGCGCGATCGAGGAGCACGATGGCGACGCCGGCCGAGCCGGTAAAGCCGGTGAGCCAAGCCAGCCGCTCGGCGCAGGGCGGCACGTATTCGTTCTGGTAGCGGTCGGCGCGCGGCACGATGAAACCGTCGAGCCCGCGCCGCTTGAGCTCCACCCGCAGCGCCGCAAGCCGCGGCGCGCTCGCCGCCGGCTCGCCGCGATCCTCGAACGACTGGAAATGCGCCTCGAACATGTCGTGCAATCTAGCATCAAGCGTGTCGCTTGCCTCTGCCAAGTATCACCGTGAAAGGATCAGCGTGGTCCAGCCGTCCAGTTCGATGCGCCGTTTAAGCGCCAGCGGCCGATAAACGGCGAGCGCCGCATTGGCCTGGGCGGTCAACAGCCCGGACAGGACCAGATGGCCGCCGGGCGCGATCATCCTGGTCAATGGCGGCGCCAAACGCTGTAACGGCTCGAGGCAGGATATTGGCGAAGACGAGAGCGAACGGCGCGCCGGCGCGAACGATCGGCGCGTCGACGCCATTGGCCTGCGCGACCTGCACGCGGCCGCGGACGCCGTTGCGCCGGGCATTGTGCCGCGCCGCGCGCACCGCCGCGGCATCGATGTCGATGGCCAGAACGTGCCGGCGGAATGCCTTCGCGGCCGCGATCGCGAGCACACCAGATCCGGTGCCGAGATCGAGGATACGGGGCGCAGCCCTGCCGCCGGCGAGCGATTTGCACAGCCGGTCGAGCGCCAACAGGCAGCCGCGCGTGGTGCCGTGATGCCCGGTGCCGAAAGCAAGCGCCGCCTCGATCTCGATGCCGATGCGATTGCCGGCGATGCGGGCGCGGTCGTGGGCGCCGTGCACGACAAAGCGGCCGGCCGCGACCGGCTTGAGTGCTGCGAGGCTTTCGCCGATCCAGTCCCGCGCCGCGAGCCGCGCGAAACGCAGCCTCGCAATGCCGGCAGCGGCTGCCAGTCGGCGCACCGCCGCTTTGTCGACGGCGCGATCGAAATAAAGCGTCACGCGCCAGCCCCGTCCGCTTTCCACAAGGCTGACGGCCGCCTGATCGGCGGCAAAAGTCTCGACGAACAGATCGGCGATCCGCCGCACCGCGTGTTCGTCGGCGTCGAGCACCGCAGTCATCATGTCGGGCGGTCGCTGTAAAGCGCGCGAAGTCATTGCTGCGCAAAGGAGATTGCGACATTCTCGGTAAAATTTACAAGCCGGTTAAAGCTCATTCCCTTGCACACCCCCTTGCACACCCTACGTTCCTACTTGACCGTTATCACAACGTATCGTTGTATATGCTGGCGGCCGTCGCGTGGGCTGTGTTGTCGTTCGTTATCTGGAACGCGCCGTCATGAAGATTTCATAATGCAAACCAGCGCGGGCGGCAGAGCTTTCATCGAAGCCTTCGAGGGACTCGCTCTCACGGCCTACTGGGACGCTACCGGAAATGTCTGGACGATCGGGTACGGTCATACGTCTGTTGCCGGCCCGCCGCGCGTCTATGCCGGGATGGCCATCGATCAGCCGACTGCAGACAGTATCTTGGCCGCTGATCTGGCCTCGGTCGAGATTGAAGTGGCGCATCTGGTCACAGCGCCGCTCAATCAAGCGCAATTCGATGCCCTTGTGTCTTTCCAATTCAACACCGGCTGGCTGAATCATTCTGGATGCTCGCTACTGCAGCACTTAAATGCCGGGAACTATGACGTGGCCGATGCTGACTTTGCACTTTACGACGAGAGCGGCGGCCAAGTGCTAACCGGCTTGGTGAACCGTCGAAAGGGCGAGGCGGCGATGTTTGCTGGGACCGTGCAGGCGGCGTTGCAAATCGCCGGTGCCAAGATGCCGGAGACGGCATGATGCTCTGCGTCAAGACCGGCATGTCGAGCGAGTACGCCGTCGCCAAGCAGTTTGCGGCTCCCGACGTTGTTGTCCTCACTGGCACGCAAACGGTGGCCGACTTGCAGAAGAACGTCCCACAGGACTGCGCCGCCATCATCAGCTTCGGTCTGTGCGGCGGCCTCGCGCCCGAACGCTCCTCGCCGGCGCCGATGGCCCAGATCGGCCAAGCCTTCATCTACGACCGGGTCGTGACCCCGAGCGGCACTTTGTTCGCGAACCAGACTTGGCGGCGTGCGCTCTTTGTCTCGACCAAATACTACGAGTGTCCGTGCTGGTCGAGCGGCGAGTTCAACACCGCCAATGACGAATCCCAGCGCGCCGCCCTGTTCGCGCAGACCGGCTGCTGGGTCATCGACGATGAGACCCGCGCCGTCGCGGAGTTCGCCGCCGCCCGGAGCATCGCCTTCATCGGGCTCCGGGTGGTGAGCGACGGTGCCGAGGACAACCTGCCGCCGGGGGTGATCAACGCGCTGAACCCGGACGGCACAGACAATCTGGAGGCCGTTGTCGCATCGGTGATCACCGACCCGGCGCAGCTGCCGGGGATGGTGAAGACGGCCCAGGAGTTCGAGCTGTCGATCGCCGAACTGCGGACGGCTGCAAAGGCGGCCGGCCCGAACTTCCAATGGGAGGACAATCCATGACAGTTCATGGTTTTTATCTCTACGGCATGTGGGGACCGATCACCGATCCGGGCGCGCAGGTGATGACGCAGCGCATGGGTTCGGAACTCGGGCCGATCAACATGCACGAGTCTCCGTACCGTGACTACGACGTAAACACCATTGTCGCCGAAATCCTGGCACTACCGCCAGGGGACATAGTGCTGGTAGGTGGCACGTCTTTGGGATCAAACAATGCCCCTGTCGTCGGGGCCTACATCTATCTGCAAAACGCCAAGCGCCTCATCCATGGCATGTGGGGTTTCCAGGCGTCATCATACGGCGAGGAGGCCGGCAACACGCCGTCCTACCCCGGGATCACCGCGAACGTCTTGTTCGCTCACCTCGCCTATTCAACCAATCCTCTGCCGTTGCCCGGGCTCGGCACATACGAGTGGCAGCTGGCATCTGGCAACACGACGACGAACTATGACAAGTTCGACAGCGGCCAACCTCATCCCGGCGACGGTTACGTGCCCGATCAGGATAAGTTCATCGCCGAGATGAAGCGCATTATCGCGAACCCGAACGGATGACGCGATACCGGTAACGCTCCAGTCCGCCCGGAGTGTGCAGCCTTCGACAAGGCGATCGTAGCCAGCAGCCACGGCGAGGCACGGAGGCCAATTCATAACGGAACACACGCGAAATTCGGTAGTGTCGCATCAGACTGACACACCACCTGAAATTCATAGACTTGCTCACAGCCATGGATGCTGACGAGCAGCACCGATTAGTCGAAAAGCGTCAAGCGGTTATTGAGGCGTCCGAACGATCGTCCCCGCCGCAATCAAACTGAGACACTGCCGGTTTTTCCACAATTCGATCCGCAGCTTATTTGCAGCTTATCCCCAAAGTTTCCCAACGTCTCTCCAGAGCAAATCCACAAGTCTCGAAGCTCCCGGTCGGTCGGTTGCGTGGAGTGCGGCGCGCCGGCGTAAATGGCGCCGCGGCGTCACCACTGCCGGTAAACCGGCTGCGGGTAGGCCGGCTGCGCGTAATAGGGCTGCCCGTAAAGCGATTGGCCGTAATAGGGTTGCGGCTGCGGCGGCAATTGCGGCTGCACGTAATAGCGCTGGGCGTAAACCGGCTGGCCGTAGGCGGGTTGGCCGTAATAGGGCTGCTGCGGCGGCGGCTGCGCGTATTGCGGGGCCGGCTGCCGGCCGTATGGCGGGGCAAGCGGCACCGGCTGCGGCGAATAGACCGTCTCGTTGTCCGGCAGGCGCGAGCGCGCCACCGGAGCGTTGTCGCCGCCCGGCGTGCGGCCGGCGACGATCACGCTGGTATTGGCGATGCCTTCGGCCTTGACCAGGCCGAACAGCGTGGCGGCATGCTCGGGCGACAGCCGCACGCAGCCGTGCGACACCGCCATGCCGAGATGCTTGATGTCGAAGAAGCCGTGGATGGCGTGGCCGTGCAGGTCGAAGAACATGGTATGCGGCATCGGCGCATTGTCCCACTCCTGCGAGAAGTGGTCGGCGTCCATGCGGTTGACCTTGTAGCTGCCGCTCGGGGTGTCGTAACCCGGCCGCCCGGTCGACACCGGCCACGTGTAACGCGGGATGCCGTCGACCGCGACCGCCATCTGCTGGCTCGATTTGTCGATGGTTATGACGATATTGGCCTCTGCCGGGCCGGCGAGCGGCAAAACCAGCGCCGCAGCGAACAGCGCGGCGGCAAGCCGGGACGAGCAAATTGTGGCGGAACGCATTTGACTATGACCCGACGGGACGACCCCCGTTGCTGGAAATCTTTGGCCGATCTTCGGTGCAAATCAAGAGTGTCGCAGCCTCCCTGGACCGCATGGTGAACGCAATAAGGCGGCAATGGTAGAGCGATGCAGCTATGACCGTCATCCCTGCGGCTGGCGCACACACCTCATCGTCCTCGCGGCCGCCTTTCATCCTCCCCCGTGCAAACGGGGAAGGATGAGTTAATCCGTTCTCGGGGCGCGATAGCGCCTGAGTTTGTCAAACAGCGACGCAATGTAGCACCCATTAGCGATTAAGTCGTCGGATGGGAGTTCCTAAACGGCTGACAGGATTAGGAATTTTGATTTTATCGACCTTCGGACGGCAATTTGATATCTTTGATATCAAGGCGGCAAGATGAGAGACAAAAAGACTAGCCTTTTGGTTCGCGACATCGATCCCACGCTCAAGCGCCCGCTGGCGGGACGCGCGCGGGCGCATCGGCGCAGTCTTTCGGAGGAAGCCAAAGCCCTCATCCGGCGCGGCATCGCCGAGCAACCCCGACAACTCGGCATGGGCACGCGGCTATTTTCGATCATACCGGGCGAGTGGCGCGGCGACGATCTCACGTTCGATTTGCCCGAAGATGCGCCCGAGCCTGCTCAGTTCGGATGATCCTGCTCGATACCAATGTTATTTCGGAAGCTTTCCGCGCGCGCCCAGCGCAGCCGCGCGAGCTTGGCTCGATGCTCAGGCGCCGACGGAGCTGTTTCTTTGTGCGCCGGTCCTGGCCGAGTTACGCTACGGCATCGAGCGGCTGGCCGCCGGTGCGCGAAGAGCGGGACTTGAAGAAGCGTTCGCTAATGTGGAAAGCGATCTATTGGGCGACCGCATTCTTTCTTTTGATCGCGTCAGCGCCTACGAATTCGAGCGCATTGTGGCGCGGCGCACCCGTATCGGGCAGCCGATAGCGACGATGGACGCCATGATTGCGGCCATCGCGCTCAGTCAACGAATGGCAGTCGCCACGCGCGATGTTATTGACTTTGCCGGACTGGGACTCGATCTGATTAACCCGTTCGAGCCTGCTGCGGCTCGTTGAACCTTGTCACCGCGCTAATGTCGCTCCGCCTCATCTTCATGGGCACGCCGGAATTCGCCGTGCCCACGCTCGCCGAGATCGCCGGCAGTCATAACGTTGTTGTGGTCTATACGCGGGAACCGCAGCCTGCCGGGCGCCGCTTAGAATTGAAGCCGAGTGCAGTCGCACGAGAAGCCGAACGACTGAAAATCCCGATCTTCACGCCGAAGACGTTAAAAGACCCAGGCGCGGCAAGGGCCATGCGCAAACTTCGCGCCGATGCTGCCGTGGTCGTCGCTTACGGCTTGATCCTGCCGAAGCCGGTCCTGGACGCGTTTCCGCTCGGTTCTTTCAATCTTCATGCCTCGCTGCTGCCGCGATGGCGCGGCGCCGCGCCGATCCATCGCGCCGTCATGGCCGGCGATCGCGAGACCGGCGTGATGGTGATGAAGATGAACGAGGGCCTCGATACCGGCGACATCGCCATGGCCGAGCGAGTGCCGATCGGTCCCGACGCCACGACCGGCGAGCTGCATGACAGGCTCGCCCGGCTCGGCGCCGATCTGATGCTGCGCGCGCTCGCGGCGCTGGAAAAGGGCGAGCTGGCGGTAACCCCGCAAAGCGCCGACGGCGCGACCTACGCCAACAAGATCGACAAAGGCGAGACGCGCATCGATTGGAGCAAACCGTGGAACAAGGTCCACGACCATTGCCGCGGGCTGTCGCCGTTTCCCGGCGCCTGGTGCGAGTTCCCCGGCGCGGGCCGCATCAAGGTGCTGCGCACGACCAAAGGCGACGGCACCGGCGAACCGGGGCGCGTCCTCGACGACAGGCTGACGATCGCTTGCGGCGTCGGCGCCGTGCGGATCGTCGAACTGCAACGCTCAGGCGGCAAGCCGATGGCGGCGGATGACTTCCTTCGCGGGACGCCGGTCGCGCCCGCCAGCGTTCTCACCTGAGCCGCGGCGATGCCACGCTACAAGCTCACCATCGAATATGACGGCACGCCGTTCGTCGGCTGGCAGGCGCAGGACAATGGCCGTTCGGTGCAGGGCGAATTGACCGACGCGATTGCCGCGTTTGCCGGCGAACGGGTCGCGGTCCAGGGCGCCGGACGCACCGATACCGGCGTGCATGCGCTCGGCCAGATCGCCCATGTCGATCTCGCCAAGGAATGGGACGTTGACAACGTGCGCGACGCGATCAATTTCCATCTGCGGCCGCAGCCGATCGCGGTGCTCTCGGCGGAAAAAGTCGCGCCGGATTTCGACGCGCGCTTCTCGGCGGTCAAGCGCCACTATCTTTATCGCATCGCCAATCGCCGCGCCGATCTGACGCTCGAGTTAAATCGCGCCTGGCGCGTACCGCGCCCGCTCGATTGCGACGCGATGCACGCTGCCGCACAACGGCTTATCGGCAAACACGACTTCACCACCTTCCGCGCCGCCGAATGTCAGTCGAGATCGCCGGTCAAGACGCTCAACCGCCTCGATGTCGCGCGCGACGGCGAGGACGTGCGGGTTGCCGCATCGGCGCGCTCGTTCCTGCAGCATCAGGTGCGCTCCATGGTCGGCTCGCTCGTCCATGTCGGCGACGGCAAATGGAGCGCCGACGACCTCGCCGCGGCGCTTGCCGCCCGCGACCGCTCCCGTTGCGGCCAAGTGGCGCCGCCGCACGGGCTTTATCTGGTAAGGGTGGAGTATTGATGTTTCGCGGGATGCGCGATGCCGAGTGACGTTGAAGTCATCGTGGTGGGCGGCGGCGCCGCGGGCGTCGCGGCGGCCAAGCGACTTCATCAAGCCGCGATCAATTGCCTTTTGGTCGAGGCGCGCTCGCGGCTTGGCGGCCGGGCCTGGACCGTCAATGATGCAAACGGTCACGCGCTGGATCTCGGTTGCGGCTGGCTGCACTCTGCCGATCGCAATCCGTGGAGCGGCGTAGCCGAAGCGCTGCGCTTTTCAATCGACAAAACCCCGCCGCCATGGATGAACCGGCCACTCGAAATGAGTTTTCCGCGCGCAGAGCACAGCGATTTTCGCAAAGCCTTCGGGGAATTCTATGCGCGTTTGGACGAAGCCGCGCAGGGCGAAACCGACGCCGCAGCTTCGACCTTGCTCGATCCGGCCTGCCGCTGGAATGCGCTTCTCAATGCCATGAGCACCTACATCAGCGGTGCCGAGCTCGATCGGGTTTCAGTGAAAGATCTCGATCGCTACCACACCACCGACGTCAATTGGCGTGTCGTCGAAGGTTATGGGACGCTCGTCAGCGCTTATGGCGCGGGACTGCCGGTGATGCTCGACTGCCCGGTCAGCGCCATCGATCACGGCGGCAAGCGGTTGCGAATTGAAACGAGCAAAGGCGCGATCGCGGCCGATCAGGTCATTGTCACCGTACCGAGCGCGGTCCTCGCGGCCGAGCGGATTGGGTTTACGCCGGCGTTGCCAAGGAAAACTCAGGCTGCGCTCGGCCTGCCATTGGGCCTTGCCGACAAACTTTTCATCTCGCTCGCTGACGCCGAAGAATTTCCGACGAGTGTCCGGCTGTTCGGCCATACCGACCGCGTAGCGACGGCCGGCTACCATATCAGGCCGTTCGGCTGGCCGATGATCGAAGTTTACTTCGGCGGCAAGCTGGCCGCCGAGCTCGAAGCAAACGGGGACGGCGCGTTCTTTGACTTCGCGGCTGCCGAACTTGTCGGCGTGCTCGGCAGCGATTTTGCCCGGCGCGTGAAACCGATCCGCGTGCATCGCTGGGGCAACGACCCGTTTGCGCTCGGCTCCTATTCGTTTGCGTTACCGGGTTTCGCCGATTGCCGTCAGGCGCTTGCCGAGCCGGTCGACGGCCGGCTGTTCTTTGCCGGCGAAGCGTGCTCCCGACATGACTTTTCGACCGCCCATGGCGGCTATTTCACGGGTGTCGCCGCGGCGGAGCAGGTCATAGCTACGCGAAATACTTCTCGATGATGCGCCGGTAAATCGCGGTGAGCGTGACGAGGTCGGCGACGGCCACGCATTCGTCGACCGCGTGCATGGTCTGGCCGACCAGGCCGAATTCCAGCACCGGGCAATAATCCTTGATGAAGCGCGCGTCGGAGGTGCCGCCGCTGGTCGAGAGCGTCGGTTTGCGGCCGGTGACCTCGGCGACGGCGGCAATCGCAAGATCGGTGAATGGCCCCGGTTTGGCGACAAACACATCGGCATTCGACGGCTGCCACTCGAAGGCATGGCGCACGCGCCCGGCCGCCGCGATCTCCGCACGGCGCTCGATCAGCGCTTTCAGCGCGGCCTGGCTGTGGCGGTCGTTGTAGCGGATGTTAAAGCGCGCGCGCGCCTCGCCGGGAATGAGATTGACGGTCGGGTTGCCGACGTTGACCGAAGTGAATTCGAGATGCGACGGCGCGAAATGCTCGCTGCCTTGGTCGAGCGGGGCCTGCAACGCTGCGATCAACACGTTGAGCCCGCGGATCGGATTGTCGGCGCGCTCGGGATAGGCGACGTGGCCCTGGCGGCCGTGGACCACGAGCGTGCCGTTGAGCGAGCCGCGCCGGCCGGCCTTGATGGTGTCACCGACGGTCTCGACATTGCTCGGCTCGCCGAGAATGCAGTGGTCGAATTTTTCGCCGCGCGCGGCCGCCCATTGCAACAGCTTGACGGTGCCGTTGACCGCAACGCTTTCCTCGTCGCCGGTGATCAATAGCGACAATGAGCCCTTCGGCCTGCCATTATTCGCGGCGAGATAATCGCGCGCCGCGGCGATAAAGCAGGCGATGCCGCCTTTCATGTCGACGGCGCCGCGGCCGAACAGCCTGTCGTGCGCGACTTCGCCGGCAAACGGCGGATGCGACCATGCGGCTTCGTTGCCCGCCGGCACCACGTCGGTATGCCCGGCGAACACCAGATTGGGTTTTGCCACGCCGATGCGGGCGAACAGGTTATCGACCGGCGCGGTGCCCGGCTCGGCGAACACCGCGCGATGCACGGTAAATCCGGCGTCCGCCAGCAAGCCCTGCAAAAAACTGAGCGCGCCGCCTTCCTCCGGGGTCACCGAGCGGCAGCGGATAAGATCGCGGGCAATGGCGACGGGATCGGCAGGCATCGCGTCAAACCTTTGCCAGCGGGTCCGGCCCATATTGGTTCGGCCCGGCCGTGCCTCTGCGGAAACCGAGCTCGACCAAGAGCGCGATGCCCAGCACCGTGAACGGCAGCGCGATGGCGATCGAAAGCAGGTTGGGTTCGTCGTCGGTGCCGGTCATTTCGAGAACCGTGAGCAGATCGAGCAGCGCGCTGGCGCCGAAAAAGACGATCAACAGCCACAGCGGCAGATTGCGATCGTGTGCGCGTTTCACCGCGACGGCGAATTCCGGATAGGTGTAAGCCAGATCGACGATGGCGCTGAGCCGGTCGCCCTGGATCTCTTCGGCCAGGATGTGCCCGAAAATTTCGGCAACCGCGAGCGCGGCCATCCCGATCCAAAATTTCTGGCGGCCGATGCGGCCGTCGAAATTGCTGTAAAGGTGGGCCCAATCCATGCGCGGCTTGACTTCGATCTCGGCTTTCAGTCCCGCAGCAATTCGTTGATGCTGGTCTTGGCGCGCGTCTTTTCATCGACCCGCTTGACGATCACCGCGCAATAAAGGCCCGGCGTCGCCTCGCCGTTCCTGTCCGGCTTGCCGGGGATGCTGCCCGGCACGACCACCGAGTAAGCCGGCACCTCGCCCTGCAGGGTCTTTCCGGTCTCGCGGTCGACGATCTTGGTCGAGGCGCCGATGAAGACGCCCATCGACAGCACCGAGCCTTCGCGCACGATCACGCCTTCGGCCACTTCCGAGCGCGCGCCGATAAAGCAATTGTCCTCGATAATCACCGGGCCGGCCTGCAGCGGCTCCAGCACGCCGCCGATGCCGGCGCCGCCCGAGATATGACAATTCTTGCCGATCTGCGCGCAGGAGCCGACCGTGGCCCAGGTATCGACCATGGTGCCGGAATCGACATAGGCGCCGAGATTGACGAATGACGGCATCAGCACCACGCCGGGCGCGATATAGGCGGAGCGGCGCACCACGCAACCGGGCACCGCGCGAAAGCCGGCGGCGCGAAACCGGCCGTCGTCCCAATGCTCGAATTTCGACGGGATCTTGTCCCACCACACCGCGTGGCCGGGTCCGCCCGGGATTTCGCTCATGTCGTTTAATCGAAACGACAGCAGCACCGCCTTCTTGAGCCATTGATTGACGTGCCACGCGCCGCTTGCCTGCCGCTCGGCGACGCGGACGGCGCCGCGGTCGAGCAGATCGAGCGCCTCTTCGACCGCGTCGCGGACCTCGCCCTTGGTGGCCGGGCCGATCGCGTCGCGCCGCTCGAAGGCGGCATCGACGGTCTGGGCCAGATTCTCGGCAATTGCGGCTGACGACATTGCAGACGACCTGAAAACGCTCCCCACTGCGCGGTTTGTCGGGGCGCGCCGGGGCGATGTCAAGCGCCGGTCGCGGCCGGTAGTGTCTCAGTATGAAATTTGCCGCCTTATTGACAATCTACCTCAGCTAAATTTCTCGCCTTCTTCGGAAACTATTCGGGCGTCCAAGCGGCTTGCAAAAATGCGGAGTTTGCCGAGCAGGGCTTCATCAAGGCCTTTGACCTGAATATTGCCGCCAGCTAGCCCAAACCAAGCAGTATAGCCGCCCGGATACTTCTTCCAGGCAGCATAGATGGTTTTATCATTAGGAAATCGATCTGGCGGATTTTCCAACGAAAGGTCCACATCGTCCGCGATCAACCTGAGCCATTCGTCCTGCGCTATTTGCGGCCCGGCATCGTCAAAAGGATCGGCTCTTCGAGTGACGTAGACATAGATACTCATCGGCTAGCTCCCTCATCTCCTCGAATTTTATTTCATCATTAGGTGGCAATCTGCTTCTTGTATGGGCCACGCTTTCCCGGCTTCAGCTGCGCCGCGTCGATCATCTCCGCCAGGCCCCAGCGAAATTTTCCGCATGTCGCTATCTCCGAACGACACCGCGCAAAAAGCCGGCGAGATCGTCGGTGACATGATCGACATGCGCGGCGTCGCGGCCGGCAAGCTCCCATTCCTCGCGCAACACGACGCCGGCGCCTTCTGGTACGACCAGCACGGTGGTCATGCCGAGCGCATGCGGCACTTCAAGGTTGCGGGCAAGGTCCTCGAAAATCGCGGCGCGGGCCGGCTCGACCCTGTGGCGGGCGAGAAATCGCTCATAGACGCGCGGCCGCGGCTTGGGTTCGAGTTCGGCTGCTTTGATATCGAATACGTCGTCGAAATGCCGGTCGATTTGCAGCCGCTGCATCACCGCGTCGGCATGATGGCGCGTGCCGTTGGTGAGAACGAATTTGCGGCCCGGGCAGTGCGGCGATGGCGGCGCCGAGCGCGGGATCGGGTTCAAGCGGCGAATGATCGATCTGATGCACGATTTCGAGGAACCGGTCCGGTTGCAGCCCATGCTCCTCCATCAAGCCGCGCATCGTCGTGCCGTAACGGCGGTAATAGTCCTTCTGCATCCGGAATGCTTCGTCGCGGCTGACTTTGAGGAAATCGACGATGTAGTCGCGGATGCGTTCGTCGACCTGCTGCCACAGATTGAGATGGTGTGGATAAAGCGTGTTGTCGAGATCGAATACCCAGGTCTCGATATGTTTGAATCCGGGCTTGCCGAGGCCGCGGGCGGGGGATTGCGTCATTTCCCGGCGACTTGTTGTTGCCACAGTTGACGGCGAGGAGCTTGCACTCCGCGCCGAATCAGTTTTAGCAATTGGCGCAGCGGGGACAATGGATGCGACGGATTATACGCAAATCAATTCCGTTCGTCTGGGCATTGCTGATCGGCACGATGGCCGGCGCCGTGGTCGCCGGCTTCGCGCTATACGCCGCGCATTCCTGAGCAAATCCTGGCGTTCAGCCGGCCTCGCGCCATCCGGCGGTTCAGCCGGCCTCGCGCCAGGACGTCGCCGGAATAAGCCCCTTGAGCGCGCCATCGTGCAAGGCCACCGGATCGCGCTCGCCTTCCATCGCAAGCCGCAGCACGCAGCGCGCCAGCTCGTCGGGTTTCACCGTGGTGTTGCCGATCGATTTCAGCGTCAACCACGCCTCGTCGAACGCGGCCTCCAGGACGACGAGCGTCTGCGGATCGAAGGAGCTGTTGTGGAACCCGCGCATGGTTCCATCCTCACCCGGTTAATACGGACATTTTCTGTGATTACCCGGCGGAGCTTCGGCCCAAACTTGGCCGAGTTTGTGACACGGGCGGCCGACGCCGATCAACTCCATATGACTTCGTCGTGCCTTCCTCGGTTCCATTTTGGCAATAAGCCGGACCGGCAGCGGTGCATCGTCCTTATCGCCATAATTGAAATGCCACCAGCGCGGCCAGCATGATGGCGCTGCCGATGCCCTGGACCGGCGTGATCGCCTCGCCGAGCAGGATGGCGCTCATGATCGTCGCCGTCAGCGGCTCGAGATTCATGATCAGCGCGGTGCGGAACGGCCCGATGCGCACCGTCGAGACGAAGATGAACAGAATTGCGGCCGTGGCCGCGAGACTCATCGCCACCAGGCAGCCCCAGCCGAGGCCGGTTTGCGGCGGTTGCCAGGTCTGCGTCGCGAGCGAGACCGCCACGAACAGCGCGGTAGACGACAGCATCGAATACCAGGTGGTCATGCGCGCGTCGGCGTCGACCAGGTAGGCGCGCGTCACCAGCAGCACGCCGGTGCGGCAAGCCGCGGCGCCGAGCGCATAGGCGACGCCGACCAAGGCAAGGCCGGCCGGATGGGCGCCGATCATCACCGCCAGCCCGAAAAACGCGACGAGCGCGCACAGCACACCCTTCCAGCGCAGCGGCTCGAACCCCGCCAGCGCAGCGCCAAGCCCGGTCAGCAGCGGATAGGTGAAATAGGACAGAATCGCGGTCGGGACGTCGATCGCCTCGATCGCCTTGAACAGGCAGAAAATCAGGCCGGTATATAGGACGCCGATGCCGAGCGAAATCGAGCGCACCCGCGCGTCGGCATAGGGCTTAATCCCGAAACGCAGCCAGCTCGCTACGAAGGCGAGACCGACCACGCTGCGAAACGACAGCATGGTGAGCACGTCGGTGCCGGCGGCAAAAATGATCTTGGCCAGCACGTCGGAAATGCCGAGCGAGATGCCGGCGGCGATGCCGGGAGCCGACGGGAACATGATACGCGAGGTCAAGCGAACCGGGCTCCGGTGGGACCATCGGGCGGTGACAGGTTTGCGGCGAGCACCGCCGCGGCGAGGGACGACGATCTATACTACGCCTCGCGCCGGTCCAGGGCGGAAAGCGAGGCCGGTTGTCGCGGCCGGTCCTCGGAGCGCCGCGTCAATAGCCGCATCGCGCGGCCGAACGGCGCGATCAGCTCGCCGCGCAGGGTGTGCGCATCGACCCGGTCCGGCTCGACGCCGAAATCGAGCTTCTCGCGCTCGGCCGCGGGAACATGCAAGGTGCCGAACATCCAGTCCCAAACCGCAAGACAACTGCCGAGGTTCTTGTTGAAATGAACGGGATTGCGCGAGTGATGGATTTGGTGATGCGCCGGGCTCATCAACAGCCGGCCGAGCCGGCCGGTGAACGAGATCCATAGCTGCGAATGCTGCAAGTGGACGTAGAGATAGATGAAAAAGACCAGGATGATGTTGTTTTCCGACAGGCCGTATTGGTCGGTAATTCCGCCGAGACAATAATCGCCGACGCCGTTGGCGAGCCCGGTGAAGGCTGCCAGCACGTTGAGGAAGATGCACATATAGACCGGATGGACGCGAAAGTTCGTCAGCGGCGTGAGCACCGTCGCGGTGTGATGAACCTTGTGAAATTCCCACAACAACGCGATGCGGTGGCTGAGATAGTGATTGACCCAGTAACCGAGCTCATAGGCCAGGAACAACATGACGGTGACGATGGACCGCGAGACGAACAGCGGCAGCGCCGTCGGCCGGGTCGGCCCGAACACGGCGGTCAGTCCGTCGAGCACCGCATGGCTGAGCATGGCGTAGGATAACAGCGCCCAGCCGAACACGATTCCGAACACGAACACGTTGAAATAAAAGTAGCCGATATCGGCCATGGTCGAGGCGCTGCGCACGATTTTCCTTGGAAACAGCGCGCGAAACAGCGGCTTTACGCGAATGCGCCGGCGCTTTTTGTAGCGCCTTGCGGCGAGCACCAGAAAAGCAATCGACAGCGCGGTCGCGAGCGACGCGAGCGAAACATGCGAACCCGGCGCCAGCAACGCCTTGTCGATCTGGCCGAGAAAATACGAAATTCCTGGGGAAGAGAAGTCCAAGCGCGCCTCCGCAGCGTGCGAGCAGGCGCTACTGTTACCCGGTCATTGGTAAAAGCGGCGTTGTCCGGCGTCGGCGCGCGCGCTTAACGCCTCGTAAACGATAAACGACGAACGCCGCCGGCCAGCCGTGAAGTGGGCTAGCCGTGAATAAGCGTGCCGGCGCCGAGTTCGGTGAACAATTCGAGCAGCACGGCATGCGGCACCTTGCCGTCGAGGATGACGACGCCTTCGACGCCGCGGTCGAGCGCGTCGATGCAGGTTTCGACCTTGGGAATCATGCCGCCGGAGATGGTGCCGTCGGCGATGAGGCGGCGCGCCTCGTCGACCGAGAGCTCCTTGATGAGATGCTTCGACTTGTCGAGCACGCCGGGCACGTCGGTCAACAGCAGGAGCCGCTTGGCCTTGAGCGCGCCGGCAATCGCGCCGGCAAAGGTGTCGGCATTGACGTTGAAAGTGCCGCCGTTAACCGCCGCGGCGACCGGCGCCAGCACCGGAATCAAATCGCGGCCGAGAATCTGATCGAGCACGGTGGTGTCGACTTTCTCCGGCTCGCCGACGAATCCGAGATCGACCACTTTCTCGATCGCGGAATTCGGGATCGATCACGGTGCGCGTCAGCTTGCGCGCCACCACCATGTTGCCGTCCTTGCCGCACAGTCCGACCGCCTTGCCGCCGGCCTCGTTGATGTAGCCGACCATCTGCTTGTTGATGGAGCCGGCGAGCACCATCTCGACGATTTCGAGCGTCTTGGCATCGGTGATGCGCAAGCCCGCCGCAAACTGCGACTGCACGCCGACCTTCTTGAGCATGGCTTCGATCTGCGGGCCGCCGCCATGCACGACGACCGGATTGATCGCGGTCTGCTCCAGCAGCACGATGTCGCGGGCGAATTCGCGCGCCAGACGCTCGGCGCCCATGGCGTGGCCGCCGTATTTCACGACGACGATCGCCTCGTCGTAACGCTGCATATAGGGCAGCGCCTCCGCAAGAATGCGGGCTTGCACCTCGGGGCTTACGGGGTCGCTTTGGCTCATCGGACAAGTCTTCCCGGCATGCGGCGCAGACTATGTAGCCGCGTGGCAGCCGCACCACAATGCTTCCGGCAAGCCGGCGTCAGGGGCGTTCGGCGTGCAGCCGCGCGATCGCGGCGCGCAATTGGGCGATGCCGGCGCCGCGCTTCGCCGAGGTCGCGACCAGATCGGGAAACGCCGCCGGCCGTTTGCGCATCGCCGCCGCCGTCGCTGCGATCCGTTCGGCAAGCGCGGCGGCGCCGACCTGATCGCATTTGGTCAGCACGATTTCGTGGCTGACGGCGGCCTCGCCGAGCGTATCGAGAATGATCGTCGTCGGCGGCTTTCAGGCCGTGGCGCGCGTCGATCAAGCAGGTAGACCCGCGCCAGCGTGGCGCGGCCGCGCAGATAATCGGCCATAAGCTTGGTCCAGGCGGCGACCTTGCTCTTGGCCGCGGCGGCATAGCCGTAACCCGGCATGTCGACCAGCACGAGCCGCCGCGGACCGCCGAAGAAGATCAATTCCTGGGTCCGGCCCGGCGTATTGGAGGTGCGCGCCAGCGCCCGGCGGCCGGTGAGCGCGTTGATGAGCGAGGATTTGCCGACATTGGAGCGTCCGGCAAAGGCGATTTCGGGTCCGCGCATCGGCGGCAGCGAATTGAGCGAACCGGCGGCCGAGAAAAAGTTCCACTCGCCGGCGAACAGCCGGCGGCCGGCTTCGATCTCGGCGGCGGAAAAGCCGTCTACAGGCTCGGTGGCAGTCATGCCCGCTCCACGCCGCGCGGCCGGAACCAAAAGAGCGGCGTGCGGTTTGTTATGAGCCGGGATTGTCGCCGCGCCGAGGGCGGACCTCATGGACGATTGGTCGAGCATACGGCTGTGCGATGTGGTCAACCTCATCCTCGGCGGCGTTTTGTTCTTTTCGCCCTGGCTGTTCGACCTGTCATCCGGCGCGCAATGGCAAACCGCCTCGATCGTCGGAATCGTCATCGCGGTGCTGTCGATTGCCGCGCTGGCCGCGTTCGCGGTCTGGGAGGAATGGTTCATTCTGATCGCCGCCCTGGCGCTGATCGTATCGCCCTGGCTGCTTGGCTTCCAGAATAGCGACGCGATGACCATCGACGTCGCGATCGGCGCCATCGTCGCCGTGTTGGCGGCGTTCGAGGTCTGGTTGACGCGCGATCGGGAGCCGCAGATCGCCGCAAACCAGTGAAGACCACCGGCTAGGCTTGGACCAACGGGTGCCTTGCTCCCCTTGCTGCCGGCGGAAGCCGAACCGCGCGGCGCGTGGACGCGTGCTAAGCCGCCGCCTCATCGGCGCGGTCGTGCCACTTATTCGGCGCCGGCGCATAGGCCGGATTCTTGGCGACGCCCTGGTAGCGCACGGCGGCGACGACAGCGGAAATCCCGATTTGCCGATAGCAGTGGGCAAGCCCGGAGCTGTCGCCGGACAGCTTGCGCGTATTGCCAGTATCCTTGGTCTTTGGCGCGGTTTTCGCGGGTTTCTTGGCCATTTTGGCAGCGACTTTTCTCATTATGGAACCCCGTTTCCTTCCCTTGCGGGCCATGCCGAAGTTGTAGGCGATGAGTGCGGCGGAAATGGGCGGCAAATCGCACGTTGCCGTGACATTTCCGGGCTGCGGCGAACGGCCGGATTCCTGCACCGATTGTGGTAAACCCTTGCTTAATGTGTGCCGGGCATAGTCGATCGGGGCTGACCTGACGGAACCGACCGGGACAAGCGGCCACTTATCCACGCCGATCAAGCCGACTGCGGCATTCCTGCAACACTCGCCGCGTACCTGACGGCCGAAGGCCCGTAACGACTGGCATGGCCGCGCCGCATTGGGTATTGGGATTACGATAATTCGTGGCCGGGGCGGCACGGGGCGGACGGAAAAGTAGGCGAGTTATGGCATTGCGTGCGATTGCATTCGTCATCATCGGGTTCATGCTCGGCGGCTGCATGCAGGAGACGCTCGAGCCGGCGACGCGAGGCCGGCTGGAATGCGCGCGACAAGCAATTGATGTCGAACCTGCCCTACGAGCAGGCCGCTATCCCTGAGCCCTACAAGCGCCACATCGTCGACTATACGCGCAAGGAAGCACCCGGCACCATCGTCATCGATAGCGACAACAAGTTCCTCTATTACGTGCTGCCGAATGGCAAGGCGATCCGCTACGGCATCGCGGTGGGCGAAGAAGCCCAAGCCTGGAACGGCATCGCCAAGATCGGCCGCATGGAAGAATGGCCGCCGTGGATTCCGACGCCAGGCGAGCAAGCAGCGGCTCGGTCCGTTCCCGGCCTATGTTACCGGCGGCCCGCATAATCCGTTGGGCGCGCGCGGCGATGTATCTGTATTCCGGGAACAAGGACACGCTGTACCGCATCCACGGCACCAATCAGCCTGAATATATCGGCCAGGCGGTCTCGTCGGGCTGCATCCGCATGACCAACGAAGACGCGATGGACCTCTATAATCGCGTTAAGCTCGGCACCATCGTCGTGGTGTTGGCGCCGAAGCAAGGCGACGCGCCGTACAGTCCGCAAATCGCCACCGGTCCGGATGCCGCATCCGCGGTGAAGCCTTACTAAGCTCGACGACCGGCGGAAATTGCCGCGCCGGCTCCGCTCGGCGCCGGCTGCCGTTATGCTCCGAGTGTAACGTGCACGATTTCGGGTGGCACGCCGAGCCGCGCCGGAATGAAGCTGGTGCCGAGCCCGCCGGACACGATCATATGCCGGCCGTTCTCGATCACATGACCGTAGGCGAAGCGCGCGCCATATTGCGACGGGACGAAATGCGGCCAAACGATCGGCAGACGAATCTGTCCGCCGTGGGTGTGACCGGCGAGGGTGAGCGCAACGCGCGCGGGAACTTTCGGAAAAATGTCCGGCTCGTGGACCAGAAGCAGCACCGGATCGTCGGTCCGAACGCGCTCAAGCGTGCCCGGCAAATCGTCGACGCCGCGGAATTTGCCGTAGCCGAGCCGGTAAGCGATCTGATCGCCAATGCCGGCGAGCCAAATTCGCTGCCCGGCCGGACCGATCAGCACCGCGTCGTTTTGCAGGATCGGAATGTGCACGCCGGCCAGCGCCGCCCGCACGCCGGCGAGGTCGTGCCACCAATCGTGGTTGCCGAGGATCGCCCAGGTTCCAAGCGGCGCATCGAGCCGCGCCAGTTCGGCTGCCCATAGCGGATCGGCAACCGGCTCGGATTTGAACAGGCGATACCAGGCCGTAAAGTCGCCAAGCAGTACGACGAGGTCGGAGCGCAACGCCTGCGCGGTGTCGACCACGCGCTGGATGTGCGGCAGCGTCATGTCGGGACCGCCGGCATGCAGATCGGCGATCACCGTGATCGAAAGCTTGCGGCCTGCCGGCCAACCCGGCGGCGTCGGCGCGTAGCGGGTGACGACCAGGCCGAGCGGCTCGATGGCGCCGGCATAGGCGCCGGTCGCAGTCGCCGACAGGCCGAGCACGCCCGCGCCGGCGGCGAGAAAACGGCGCCGCGTCGGCCGCGGCCTCGCCGCGGGCTCGGATCGCAAAGTTCGGTTCGACGCGGTCGGGTCCATATCGGGTCCCGGCCGCCTCATAGCGCGCCACTGGTGAACGGAGCGTTCATGCCGCAATGGCGGATATCGGCGCGCAATCACGTCTGCGCGATCCGCTCCCGCGTGACCCAATCGAGCGTGGTGTCGAGCGCGCGGGTCAGCCGGTCGAACAATTCGTCGACCTCGCCTGCGCCGATGACGA
This sequence comes from uncultured Alphaproteobacteria bacterium, assembly GCA_963729335.1. Lineage (GTDB taxonomy): Bacteria > Pseudomonadota > Alphaproteobacteria > Rhizobiales > Xanthobacteraceae > BOG-931. Next base: position 251,344 of record CAVSNN010000005.1, on the reverse strand, counting down.
GCGGCGGGCACAGCGTCAATACGTCGCCGGCGACCGCGCGCACGATCAGACCCTCGGCTTCGGCGAAGACCACCGCGCGCGCGCCGACGCCATGCTCGGGATCGAAGGAGCGTTTGCTGGCTTTGTCGGCGACCAATTCCGCCCCGCCGATCAAGCCGAGCCCGCGCGCTTCGCCGACCAGCGGATGTTGCCCGAGCGCCGCGAGCCGCGCCTGGAATTGCGGCGTGCGCTCCCCTGCACGTTCGAAGATGCGATCGCGCGCGTAAATTTCGATCGCCTTGAGCGCGACCGCGGCGGAAACCGGATGGCCGCCATAGGTGAAGCCGTGGCCGAAGGTGCCGATCTTGTTGCTCTCGGCGAGCAGCGCCTGATACATGTTTTCCGGAATCATGACGCCGGCAATCGGCAGATAGCCCGACGACAGCGCCTTGGCGATCGAGATCGATTGCGGAGCGAAATGCGAGCTTCTCGCAGCCGAATGTCGTGCCGAGCCGGCCGAAGCCGCAAATCACCTCGTCGCTGATCATGAACACGTCGTACTTGAGGCAGACCGGCATGATCTTCTCGAAATAGGTCTTTGGCGGCACGATCACGCCGCCGGCGCCCATCACCGGCTCGGCGATGAAGGCGGCGACGGTGTCGGGACCCTCCTCGACGATGAGCGCGTCGAGTTCTGCGGCGAGCCGGGTCGCGAAGTCCTCCTCGCTCTCGCCGTTCTGCGCGAACCGGTAGTGATGCGGACAGCCGGCATGCAAGAAGCCCGGCAGCGGCAGGTCGAAATCGCGGTGGTTGCCCGGCAGCCCGGTCAACGACGCGGCGACCGCGGTAACGCCGTGATAGGCCTTCATGCGGCTGACGATTTTCTTCTTCCGCGGCCGGCCGAGCGCGTTGTTGAGATACCAGACGAGCTTGACCTGGGTGTCGTTCGCCTCCGAGCCGGAATTGCAGAAGAACACTTTGGAGACCGGCACCGGCGCGATCTCCTTCAGCTTTTCGGCAAGCTCGATCGCCGGATCGTGGCTGCGCCCGGTGAACAGATGGGCGAACGACAGCTTGCGCATCTGCGCGGCGGCGGCTTCGACCAGCTCGCCGTTGCCGTAGCCGAGCGCCGTGCACCACAGCCCGGCCATGCCCTCGATATAGGCCTTGCCGTCGCTGTCGTAGACATAGACGCCCTCACCGCGCTCGATGACGAGCGGGCCGGTGTCGCGGAAACGCGCCAGATTGATATAGGGATGCAGCAGCGTTTCGACGTCGCGAGCGGCGAGATTGCTGAGCGGAGACATTCAGTCCTTGCAGTCCTTGAGGTCCTTCGCTTCTTTATGCGGTTCGGTTGCGATTATTTCAACGATCGGTTTTGCGCCGCATTCGCCGCGACCGGCCGCGGCCGCGGCAGCGGCACCTCGTCCAATGGTATCGCCGGCACGTCGAGGCCCTGTAGCGGCACGCCCTCGGCCGGCGCCGCGGCGTTGGGCTCCTGAGACTGCCGAGACTGCGCTTGCACCGGCGCCGGCGGCACGCGCACATCCCACTCGCAAATCTTGTAATTGCCGCGGCGCTCTTCGAGATCGATATGGATGTGCTCCTCGTGGTAGCCGTCGGCGCCCGGTCCGAGCACGGTCGAGAACCGCGCGCAGGCGCTCGCCCGGATGGTTTCGCGCCAATCCTTATCGACCGTCATGTCGGTCAAGACGAGTTTGCGGCCGTCGGCCAGCCGAAAATCGCGCACGTCGAGCGCGTCGGCGCGGCCGTGCTCGCTGACTTTCGCGGCGCGCACGTCATTGCGGCCGCGGCAGTCATAGGAGGCCAGATTGTCGAGCCCGCGCAGCGGCGGCAGGTCCCGCAACGACGGCGCGACGTCGTCGCGGACCCAATCGGTAACCGCTTGCGCCATCGGACAGCGCAAGATCGCCGGCGGAGCGACCGTGACTTGGCTGCGGTCGGGCAGGACGATCGCGTCGAGCTGCACCGCGTCCGCCGCGCCGCAATCGCCGGGGCCAACCAGAACCGGAATCGATTGGAATTCCGCGACTTTGGCCAAACTCAGCTGGCAGGCGGACGGCGCTACCGGGACAGCGGCGGCGGCGGGTTCCGGAAACGAGGCATAGGCCTCCTGCGGCGGCGCAAATTGGTGCGGCAGAACGATGGGAAGCTGTGGCTTCGTCCGCAATGGGCCGCGCTCGGCGTCAAGCCCGGTCCTGGGCGATGGCTTGGCCGGTTGCTTGGCCGGTTGCGCCGCCGGCACGGAATTATCCTGCGCCGCGGCATCGCCGGCCGCGCCCGTCAACGCGCCAATCAGCGCGGCCATGATAACAATACGCCTCACGCCGCTATGCTTTAGGCCAGCTATGCCGGCCGCTTCAAGCGCCGGCGGAACGAAAGAGTTTGCCTCGCCGTCATGGCGGTTTAACCTTGGGCCGGTCGTGTCCGGCTTGGCCGGCGCGGCCGGCGCGGTCCAGGCGCGCCGCGCACGGGAGAAAAAATCATGCTCGGACTGATGCAGGATTGGCCGCTGTTGTGCCATCGCATCATCGATCACGCCGCGATCAATCATGGCGAGCGGCCGGTGATTACCCGCTCGATCGAGGGACCGATCCATACCACGAATTACGGCCAGATCCGCGCCCGGAGCTTGCGGGTGGCGCAGCGGCTCGAACGCGACGGCATGCACAACGGCGACCGGGTGGCGACGCTGGCCTGGAACACCTGGCGGCACCTGGAAAGCTGGTACGGCATTCTCGGCATCGGCGCCGTTTATCACACCGTCAATCCGCGGCTGTTCACCGAGCAGATCGTCTGGATCGTCAATCACGCCGAAGACCGCATGATGATGACCGACGTCACTTTCCTGCCGCTCTTGGAAAAAATCGCCGACCGGATTCCGACCGTCGAGCGCACCGTCGTGTTCTGCGACGGCGCGCATCTGCCGGCAGACCTCGCTGCGCAACGCGGTCGCCTACGAGGACTGGCTCGCCGAGGCCGACGGCGATTTCGCCTGGAAATCGTTCGACGAAAATACCGCCGCCGGCATGTGCTACACTTCGGGCACCACCGGCAATCCCAAGGGCGTCGTTTATTCGCATCGCTCCAACGTGCTGCACGCCATGGCGGCGCTGCGGCCGGACATGATCGGACTGTCCTCGACCGACATCGCGCTACCGGTGGTGCCGCTGTTTCACGCCAACGGCTGGGCGCTCGGCTTTGCCACCCCGATGGCGGGCGCGAGCCTGGTGCTGCCGGGCCAGAAGCTCGACGGCGCCTCGATCTACGAATTGCTCACCGACTGCAAGGTCACTTGCACCGCGGCGGTGCCGACGGTGTGGCTGGCGCTGCTCCAGCACCTGGAAAAGACCGGCGGCAAGCTGCCTTATCTGCGCCGCGTCGTGATCGGCGGCTCGGCCTGTCCGCGCGCCATGATCGCGACCTTCCAGGACGTCTACGGCGTCGAAGTCGCCCATGCCTGGGGCATGACCGAAATGAGCCCGCTCGGCACCACCTGCTCGCTCAAGCCCGAATATGCCGGCCTCCAGGGCGACGCGCTGCTCGACGTGCAGCAGAAGCAAGGCCATGCGCCGTTCGGCGTCCAAATGAAGATCACCGACGATGCCGGCAAACGCATGCCGTGGAACGGCAAGACGTTCGGCCGCCTGAAGGTGCGCGGTCCGTCGGTGGCCAAGGCCTATTTCAAGGACGACAGCGCAATCCTCGACGCCGAAGGCTTTTTCGACACCGGCGACGTCGGCACCATCGACGCTTTCGGCTACCTCAATATCACCGACCGTTCCAAGGACGTGATCAAATCGGGCGGCGAATGGATCTCCTCGATCGAACTGGAAAACCTCGCGGTCGGTCATCCCAAGGTCGCCGAAGCCGCGGTGATCGGCGTGCACCATCCGAAATGGGACGAGCGGCCGCTGCTCGTGATCGTGCTCAAGGAGGGCCAGACCGCGAGCAAGGACGAGCTGCTCGGCTATCTCGACGGCAAGATCGCAAAATGGTGGATGCCCGACGACGTCGTCTTCGTCGGCGAAATTCCGCACACCGCGACCGGCAAGATTTAAAAAACCGTTTTGCGCGCGCGGTTTAAGGATTACCGGCTGCCGACTGCCGCCGCCTGAACGCGATTTTCCCGGCGCATGGTCGTTGCCGCACGCCGGTTGCCGCGCGGCGCGGTCGGCCGCGCAGTTTGAATTAAAACCCGAACGAATCACGCCCGCGCGACTTGGCTTTTGCAGCGACTTATCGCGCTGCGGCAACGCGGCTACTGGACGCACGAGACCTCTTGCTCTGCCTTATTTGGCCGGCACAAAGAGAATCGCCGGCGGCGAATAAAGACTTATTGTCCAATCATTTACCTGCCTGTTCCCAGAAGCCATTTGGCGCCGCATAGATTTCATCTTTGTGCCCAAAGCGGTTCCAGCCATGCTGCGACGCACAATGACCACATTTCACCAGTCATAGCGGGGTCGGTTCGCGATCCGCGGACCCTTTCACCCTTCCCATCAACAATCGAATAGGACGGTCATGGCTGGCATTAGCCTGAACGGGACTTTGTTTGCTTCAATTCTTGTCGCGTTTGTTATCGCTCTACCGATGACGGCTTCGGCGCAGGCCGGAATTGCTTCCGTTTACGGCTATTCCGGCGGGCGAACCGCTGACGGCGAGAAGATGTCGACCGCCGGTCTCACCGCCGCGCATCGCACCTTGCCGTTCGGCACGCTGGTGCGGGTCACCAACGCGCGCAATGGACGCTCGGTCGTGGTCCGCATCAACGATCGCGGACCTTTCGTCGCCGGCCGGGTGATCGACCTGACCCCGGCGGCGGCCCGGGCGCTGGGCTTCTCCGGCCTAGCCAAAGTCTCCCTCGACGTTGTCGGGCGAAGCTGAGGCAATTGGCTTAAGTCGGCTACACCTTAACGAACCAAACGCTGGCGGGAGGCTGGGGCCTCCCGTTTTTCTTTTTGCCGCCTGCCGTTTGGCCGCACACGTGCGGACCTATCGCGCCGCGCGACAAGGACTTGGTAACTTCTTTATTAACAAATGCGCAACGAATGTGACCGAACATGCACGGCACTCGATCCGAGTTCCGAACGCCCACCAATGGCTTCAATCGAAGTGATTTCGGCTTTTGAAGCCCGGCTCGCGATGTACAGCATCGACGACCGGGTCCGACACGTCATGGGGCAAGCCTGGCCGGTGATTGCACCCAATCTCGAACGGGCGATCGACGAGATTCTCGCCGCCATGCGGGTATTGCCGCATGTCGGCAAAATCATCGCGGACAACAGGGACTTGGTCAAAAGGCTGGAAACGACTCACTTTCAGGCGCTGTTGGGCGGCAAGCTCGATCAGCATTACGCCGAATTGTGCCGGCTGACCGTCCAACGGGAAGCCGCGCTGGGGCTGGACGCGCGCATCCGCAGTACCGCGGGAAGTTTTGTGCTCAGAGTGGCGCTTGATGCGCTTGCCGCCAAGCACCGCTTTTCGTCTGCCAAGGTAGCCGAGCGTGGCAAGGTTATTTCGCAGATCATCCACTTCGACGTGGCCAATGCGATGACGCTGCATCGGCAGGCGGCGGAACAGGCGACGCTGGCGCGGCGCGACACCATCGACGCCGCGATCGGGGAATTCGCCGGCGCCATCGGCGCGGTCGTCGAGGCCATCAAGGAAGCCTCGGTTTCGTTGACGGCGACGTGCTCGACGTTGAACGCGGTCGCCGGCGACACCCTCGGCCGCATGGGTTCGGCGTCCTCGGCATCGGCCGAAACGACGCAACGCATGACCATCATGGTGCAGGCCACCGAAGAACTCTCCGGATCCACCCAGGAAATCGGCCAGCAGGCGAGCCACGGCCTGGGACTGGCGCAGTCCGCCGTCGGCGATACCGAGCGCAGCCAGCAAGCCATCCGCTCGTTGGCCGAAAGCGCCGAACGCATCGGTTCGGTGGTCGGCGCCATATCCGCGATCGCGGCGCAGACCAATCTGCTTGCGCTCAACGCGACGATCGAGGCGGCGCGCGCCGGCGAAGCCGGAAGGGGCTTTGCCGTGGTCGCCGCCGAGGTGAAAACGCTCGCCAATCAGACCTCGCACGCCACCGACGATATCGCGCGGCAGGTCGCCGCCATCCAGGACGCGACCAAACGCTCGGTCGAGGAAATCTCCTCGATCGCGCGGGTCATCGGCGAATTGCGAAGCGTATCGACCAGCATCGCGGCGGCCGTGGAAGAGCAGAGCGCGGCGACCAGAAATATCGCCGAGAGCATTCACACGGCGGCGAATCATACCGCGCGGGCCTCAACCGAAATCGACTCGGTCGAACGGGCGGTCGCCAAAGGCGCCGCGGCGGTCGACGAAATCACACAATGGACGGGCCGATTGTCGGCGCGGGCGAGCGACCTGGAAACCAAGGTCGCCGGCTTCTTTTCCCGCGTGCGTGCGGCGTAAATCACATCGTCCCCACGCCAGCGGGGCAGGGTAAGCACCAGCGTTCCCTCGACGCATTGGCGTCCGAGCTGCGCAAGCCCGCGATGTCAAACAGCCCACTCTCCTCGTCACCACCGGGCTTGACCCGGTGGTCCATGCTGAAGTGCGGCGACAAAGCCGAGCGGAAAGTCAGAACCAGCCTAGCCGCCGCATGGATTGCCGGGTCAAGCCCGGCAATGACGAAGTAAAGAAGAACGAAAGAAAGCAAGGAAGCGGAACGCCGGCAGACGCAGTAGTCGAAGTCCCGCACCAGCGGGTGCGGGGCGCGCCACGGAGAGGGCGGCTTGCGCCGCCCTTCCGCTGTCGGGCGCGCTCGCCTGCCGGCGTTCCACCACGGTTCTTCCCAAGGGGGGTGTGGTCCCTTGGTGCGATCCGGGCCAGGCTTCGTGGGCAAACCCGTCCAAGGGGCGGGGGTCACTCCGCCGACAGCCAAGCCCACTTCCAGCGACGCACCTCGCACGCCGGTCATAATGCCGGCAGGCATGATGCCCGGACCGCCCGGGAGCGGAGTGCAAGCCCGCCCGCAGGCACCGTCCTCGCCCCACCCTGCCGGTATGCCTCCGGCAAAGCGTCCTTCACGGGCGAGAATGACTCGTCCCCATATATAACGAAAACGGGGACGGATGTCAATAGGAACAGGACGGGCTATTACCCCCATGGCCGGTACGTTTCCCGGGCGCGGCGCAGCATGGAGCGCAGCGGAATGGTGCGCCGCAGACCCGGGATCATCACAAGCGCCGAGTCTGCCTAGGTCCCGGATCAGCGGTGCACCGCGAACGCGCTGCACCGCATCCGGGACACGTTCATGCTACTGCCGCTTCTGCGACAGGCCGAGCTTGAGCCGCGCCGCGCGCGCGGCGTTGGCGCTCGGCACGATGCGATGGACAATCACGTCAGCCTTCTCGCCGCGCGCATATTTCAGTGCCTCCTGCAAGCTGGCCCGGATGTCGTCCGCGAGGCTGGGTTTCGCTTTTTTCTTTGTTTGCTTCTTCGCCATTCTATTCCGCTGCGTGGACTGTCCGGGCATCCAGCGCGACCAACGCCACCATGTGGTCCCGCAGGTCGGGGATAACGGCCGGGTCGGACTTCAATGCTGTAATGCTGCGAGGCTTCGGCAAAGCGCGACCTTCTTGCGCCTCCGCCTCGGCATAAAGTGCGAGGGCTTCATGGGCGTTGCGCAACGCATCGTCGATATCGTCGCCGGCCGAAAAACAGCCGGGAAGATCGGGAAACCAGATGCCGATGGCCTTATCCGCCCCGGCATCCTCAACGACGGCGACATAATGGGTCATGACATCCTAAGTTTTGGCACCATCAATCGGGCTGCCACCCGGCCTGCTTATAGACATTACGAACCAAGCCGCATCTCAAACCGTCATGCGCGGGCCTGACCCGCGCATCCATGCTGACCTATAGCGCGTGAGAGCGGTGCGGCAACGGCAGAGAGGCGCGCGTGCAGCATGGATTGCCGGGTCAAGCCCGGCAATGACGAAAGAGTGGCGGCTTGCGCGCATGGCGCTCGGCGACGCGATAAATCTCCTGCTTCACCGGGCAGGCATCGGCGTTAATGAAGAGGGTGATCATCGCCACAATCGTTTTCTGCATTACCCAAGCCCTCATGGCTAGGCGGCCTCTGCCATTCAGGTCTTGTGGAATTTGGCGGCTGTTGACTAATGAAAAGGGGCCCGAGTTCTCGGGCCCCCATCTTAAGCAAGCGCTCTCCTAACTGAGCTACGGCCCCGTAGATGGTGGAGCCGACGGGTTCTGCCCCCGCGACCTCTTGCTCCTGCGTCGTGTTCGAGCTTGGAATCGCCCTCGCACGACGGCCCCTTGCGGGGTCTTAGACGGGGATGCCGAAGCAGAGCCCCCTACACTCATATAGATGAGTCCTCAAAGAACCGTTGTCAACTGAGACCCATGGCTTTCAACACGCAGTGTCTAATTCGCCTTAAGATATCGTCACTTAGAGGCTCAAGAAGATATTTCCTTTTGCCCGTCTCATCCCGACCCAATCGAACCAAATCAAGCCGATGAAAGGCTACCGTATTGACCATGTCACCTTTTACCCAAATGCCCTCACTCTGAAATGGCTCAGGAAGGCGTGGGCGTAAATCGATTTGGCAATGATAGGGCATGATTGGCACCGGAGCCGTAGTGCTGAGGGCAACTATGGTGCAGAGCCCGGGTCTCGCTCGGATTCTGGGACTGATAATTACGACTGGTCGACGCTTCACCATTTCTGGCATTCTAAATCCAGAACTGTAGTCGCACATCACGACTACGCCCGGTCGGGGATGTTCCGCTATGGCCATTAAACGGCAATCTTCCGGGATGAACCCGAACTGCGAGTCATTGCCGGACTTGATCCGGCAATCCATACAGACTCTTAGCATGGATCATCAGGTCAAGCCGGATGCTGACGCAAGTAGTAATGTGTCGTAGAGGTCGGCAATTTAAATGAGCGTTTCATCGCTGCGATGGTCAGCCGATGGGAACAAGCTGACCATTCATATTCATAGCAAAATAATATCCTACATGCGGATGCCGTCTCTGCCCCGCTTGGAAGTGACAGACGGACACCGTTTCCTCCCAACCGGGCATTACGTGGTAACTTGCAAGGAAGGCCATCGTTTGCTCGCCTAGGTTCACTACGCTTTGCATCATGTTGTCCACGAACATAATGAGCGGGACGAGTGGCTGTGGCGTCTGCTCATGCACTATTTCAACCGTGGGCGGTTCGATCTCAGCATTGGACGTTATCCTAAAGTCAGCGAAGACAATTTTTTGATTCGGCTTTGGATGTTCGACGCAGTTGCGACAATTACGTACGAACTGAGCAAACTTTGCCATTCTTCCCAGTCGCTCTGACGCCGCTTGCTCAAGCTGGTGTTCTTCAGAAGCGGTCTGGGCCAAGCTGTCGAACCAGGCCTTGCCGGGTGGAAGGAAGAAAAACATACGACAGAGGACGAGCAGTCGCTGCAGGCTGTGATCGGCGTGCTGAATGAGGGATTTGACCCTGCCTCCAATATCAGCGATGGATGGAAGAAGTACAACAGAGCCCTGAGCTTTCTGACTTTTGAACTCTGCAATCGCGGCGTCTTGGTCGACTGTAAGGGCGTGGAGTAGCGTTTGCAGCTTTATCGCCTCATCAAAAAAATCTAAAGTTGCCGACATAAGGTCTGCTTTATTGAAGCGACCGTCGAGCATTCCGTGGTCGAAGAGATATTTGGCCGTCAGGAGAATACGGCCAACAATCTCGGAAGATGAGCCGACTGAATAAATTTTCTGCTGGATATGGGGGACGTTAATGTTTGTGCGACCGGGGTCGATTTGGTCAGCAAGCTGAGACTTATAAATAGCCTTATCCTTTATTATCAAGAGCGAGCTGCCAACATTCATAAACTCTTGAATGGCGCCCTCGTCGTCAGTCCCGACGGTGCCAGAAAATGCAGAGTCTCTTCTCAGATCAATCGGTCTTTTCGTCATCGAACCAGCCACTACAAAGAGCGGCGCATACGCTACCATCTATTAAATTGGGCTCACACCCTCTCCACAAAACTATCCACCACCCGCTTCTCGCCGGATTTGTCGAACTGGATGGTGAGCTTGTTGCCGTCGATGGCGGTGACGTTGCCGTTGCCGAATTTCTGGTGGAACACGCGGTCGCCGAGCGTGAAGGCGGAGACGGTGCCGGTGGATTTGGCGATGAGTTCGCCTTCGATGGTGAGCGGGATGCGGGGCGAGCCGCTGGACTGGTTTCGCGCCCGCCATGGTGAGGGGGATGAGGTGTCGTCGCCGGCATCGGCGTCGCGGCGCTGCAGGCCCTCACCCGCGCCCGCCCTACCCTCACCCGCGCCTGCAGCGCGGCCTCTCCCGGAACGGGAGAGGGGAAATGCGTCATCGTCCGCGGCGTAGCGCGATCCGGCTTCCGAGAAGCCGCCGCTCTTGTTGTCGCCCTTTTTCTCGTTTCTCTGTCCTTGCGCGCGCTGCCAGCCGGGCGTGTTGTAGCTCGAGCCGAACGCGGTCGCGGCGTCGAAGCGCGAACTGCCATAGCCGCCATAACCGCCGAAGCCGCCGACGCCGGCTTGCGGTTCGGTCACTGCGACGTTGGCTTCCGGCAATTCGTCGAGAAAGCGCGACGGAATATTGGTCTGCCACAGCCCGTGCATGCGCCGGTTGGTGGCGAAATAGATTTTCGCCCGTTTGCGCGCGCGCGTCAGGCCGACATGCGCGAGCCGGCGCTCCTCTTCCAGCCCGGCGCGGCCGGCATCGTCGAGCGTGCGCTGATGCGGAAACAGGCCCTCCTCCCAGCCCGGCAAGAACACGGTGTCGAATTCCAGCCCCTTGGCCGCGTGCAAAGTCATAATGTTGACGGCGTCGGCCTCGGCGGCCTTGTCGTTGTCCATCACCAGCGAGATGTGCTCCAAAAAGCCTTGCAGGTTCTCGAACTCCTCCATGGAGCGAATGAGCTCTTTGAGATTTTCGAGGCGTCCCGCGGCGTCGGCGGAACGGTCCTTCTGCCACATCTCGGTGTAGCCCGAACTCGTCGAGCACGATCTCGGCGAGCTCGGTATGCGGCAGCGCATCGCGTTGCTTGCGCCAGCGCTCGAAGGCGTCGAGCAGGCCGCGCAGCGAGCCGCGCGGCTTCGGCTTTAATTCGTCGGTCTCGACCATGGCGCGGGCGGCGGCGGTCAGCGGCACCCGGTTTTTTCGGGCATGATCGTGCAGAAGCTGCACCGTCGCGTCGCCCAGCCCGCGCTTGGGCACGTTGACGATGCGCTCGAAGGCAAGATCGTCGGCCGGCGAATGGACCACGCGCAGATAGGCGAGCGCGTCGCGGATCTCGGCGCGCTCATAGAAGCGCGGGCCGCCGATCACCCGGTACGGCAGGCCGAGCGTGACGAAACGGTCCTCAAATTCGCGCATCTGGAACGAGGCGCGCACCAGGATCGCGATCTGGTTGAGCGTGTGACTGTTCGGTTCACTTGCGCGCTGCAATTGCTCGATCTCCTCGCCGACGGCGCGGGCTTCCTCCTCGCTGTCCCAGGCGCCGGTGACGGCGACCTTTTCGCCCAACACGTCGTCGGTGCGCAGCGTCTTGCCGAGCCGGCCCTCGTTGTGGGCGATCAGATGCGCGGCGGCGGCGAGGATGTGGCCGGTGGAGCGGTAATTGCGCTCGAGCCGGATCACCGTGGCACCGGGAAAATCGTGCTCGAAGCGCAAAATGTTGTCGACCTCGGCGCCGCGCCAGCCATAGATCGACTGGTCGTCGTCGCCGACGCAGCAGATGTTTTTACTGCCCTCTCCCGCACGTCCCTCTCCCGTTCCGGGAGAGGCCGGCGAGCGCAGCGAGCCGGGTGAGGGCCCGGAGAGCGTCGCACGGCCCTCACCCGCCTCACTCGCTAACGCTCGTTCGGCGTCCTCTCCCGGAACGGGAGAGGGTAAGGTGGCGCTCTTCGCGCCCGTCCTCTGCGCCAGCAACCTCAGCCACAGATATTGCGCGACATTGGTGTCCTGGTATTCGTCGACCAGAATATATTTGAAGCGCGCCTGATATTGCCGCAACACTTCGGGCTGCTCGCGGAACAGCCGGATACATTCCAACAGCAGATCGCCGAAGTCGGCGGCATTGAGAATTTTCAGCCGCTCCTGATAGGCCTTGTAGAGCTTCAGCCCCTTGCCGTTGGCGAACACCGCGGCTTCGCCGCCCGGCACCTGTACGGGGGTGAGCCCGCGGTTCTTCCAGCCGTCGATCAGCATCGCCAAGACGCGCGCGGGCCAGCGCTTCTCGTCGATGTTCTCGGCTTCGAGCAGTTGCTTGAGGAGCCGGATCTGGTCGTCGACGTTGAGAATGGTGAAGTCGGATTTGAGCCCGACCAGCTCGGCGTGCCGGCGCAGGATTTTCACGCCGATGGAATGGAAGGTGCCGAGCCAGGGCATGCCCTCGACCACGCCGCCGACGATGTCGCCGACGCGGTTTTTCATCTCGCGCGCCGCCTTGTTGGTGAAGGTGACGGCCAGAATGTCGCCCGGCCGGGCGCGGCCGAGGCTGAGAATATGCGCGATGCGCACGGTCAAGACGCGGGTCTTGCCGGTGCCGGCGCCGGCCAGCACCAGCACCGGGCCGTCCAGCGTCTCGACCGCCAGCCGCTGCTCTGGATTGAGCCCGGCGAGATAAGGCGCCGGCGCCGCCGCGGCACGCGCGCGCGCGCCGATGCCGCCCGGCGCGGGGGCCGGCGGTTGGGCAGGTTCGAGGGTGCGCTTTAACGGGTCAGCCAAGGATCTTCAGCCAAGCGGCGCCTTGCCGGTGATTCTCACTGCAAGAACATGGCATTTGCGCATGGCATTTACGAGGCTGCGGGTGGGGCGCAGGGCAATCCGGCCGGCAGCCCTACGCATCAAGCTTTGCAAGGAGTATAGTCTGTTTGGGTAATGCGAGGCTGTGCCGTGGATGGAAAACGAACCTTTGCCGTTGTACTCGAACCCGAGGCCGAGGGCGGATTCACCGTGCGCGTTCCCGCATTCCCCGAAATCGTCACCTATGGCAAGGACGAGCGGGAGGCGCTGGCGATGGCGCAAGACGCCATCCAGCTCGTAATCGTCGACAGCCTCGCGCGCGGCGAACCCGTGCCGGACGGCGAGCCACCGCGTATCCGGGAAGTCACCGTTACGCTTGCGGCATGAACGAGCGGCTGCCGGCGCTCACCGCACGCCAGGTCGTTCGCGCGCTCGAACGCGCAGGCTTCGCTGCGTCGCGAACGTCCGGCAGTCATTGCCGGCTCATTCACACCAGCGATCCGGCGCGCAAGGTGACGGTGCCGGTGCACAGCGGCGACCTCAGGCGCGGAACATTGCGAGGGATCATCGCCCAGGCGGGAATGACGGTGGCGGAATTTCTGTCTTTCCTATAACCGCCGCTACCCGATCACCACTTCGCCGATCGCGCCGGCATCATATTCGGTGAAGAACAACCGCCCGTCGCGCAACGCCACGATGCAGCGCGCGCCGCTCCTCGGCGTCGGGATGTCGTATTCGCCGCGCACGACCCCGTCCGGCGACATGCGGCCGATCTTGTTGGCGGCGTTGGCGGTGTACCACAGGTCGCCGTCGCCGCCGACGGTGACGCCGCGCAGCGACGCGTTCGGGGTCGGCACCGCATGCTCGGCGATGCGGCCGGCGCGGTCGATGCGGCCGAGCGCATTGGTCGAGGTCTCGACGAACCAGATGCCGCCGTCGGGATGCGCGGCCATGGCGCGCGGCTGGCTGTCATGGCTCGGAATGGGAAATTCCGTCACCGTGCCGTCGACGGCGATGCGGCCGATGCGGTTGCCGGCGGCTTCGGAAAACCACAGCGCGCCGGCGCGCACCACGATCGACAGCGGTTTTGCCCCGGCGCTGATGCCGTCGCTATATTCGGCGATGCGGCCGTCCGGCGTAATCCTGCCGATGCGGTCGGCGTCGCTTTCGGAAAACCAGACATTGCCGTCCGGTCCGAGCGCCATGGCGTCCGGTCCGGCGTTCGGCGTCGGCAGCGCGAACTCGGTAACCTCGCCGCGCGGGGTGATGCGGCCGATCCGGTTCGCGGTCTTTTGCGCGAACCACAGATTGCCGTCGGCGCCGGCCGTAATCCCGATCGGCGTTGCGTTGCGCGCCGGCAGAGCGAATTCGGCAAACGTGCCGCGGTCCGGATCGAAGCGGCCGATCTTGCCGGCGCCGCTTTCGCAGAACCACAACGCGCCGTCCGGCCCTTGCACCGCGATGTAGGGTTTGCTGTCCGGGGTCGGAATGCGGTGCTCGCGAATCGATACGTGCGAAGCGGGCCTTCTGTGGGATTGTAAGAGCGAGGTCATCATTCTCGGCCGTCTTTGCGCGAAAGCCGCGTCCGCCAAGCGGGCAAAATGGCATTACGCGCGACAAATTGCGAGGCCGGCAATTATTGTTGACGGCTTGAAGATCGGCGGAGGGTGAAGGAATCGAACCCTTAACCCGAAGGTTAGCCCGGTGTTCGGGACCGGTTGCCCACCATTGAGCGCCACCCTCCGCTGGCGGAGGGGGCGAGATTTGAACTCGCGCGAGACTTCACGCCTCGGCTACGGCTTAGCAAGCCGACGCATTACCGCTCTGCCACCCCTCCAGTGATGGTTGATGAACTGTCGGATGACATGGCGGTTAGCTCCAAGTTTCAATGACGCATGAGTTGCCACGAAATTGCGGCCGTAGGAAGACTAATTCTGAGGTTACGGCCGGAGCGTTTCATGCGCGCCGCGGCATCGCGATGCGCCGTCCGGCGCCGTCCGGGACCGGCAGGCTGGCATGCGCGGCCTTCATGGCTTTGAGCCGCGCCATGACGCCGTCGGGAAAAGCGGCGACTTTCTTCGCCGCCATGTCGACATGCAGCGCCATATTCTCTGACGTTGCCGACAGCCAGCCCGCCTCGGCGTGATAAAGCTGTTCGAAAAAATGCAGCCGCTTGGCGTCGAAATCCATGAGCTGAAAGGTCACCCGCACCGGATCGCCGGCATGAAGCTCGCGCAGATAGCGCAGATGGACTTCGGCGGTGAAGCAGGAATGCCGGGTCTTTCCGACATAAGCAAGCCCGCAGCCCAGCAGCTCGTAGACCTCGTCGACCGCGCGGTCGAACAACACATTGTAGTACGCCATATTGAGATGGCCGTTGTAGTCGATCCAGGCGGGATCGACCCGCAGCGGCGAGGCGATGAACGGCGCGGCGAAGGCCGGTTCCGGATCGAGGCGGTCGCGCATGCGGCCGACTGTGCCGGATCTTCCGCCTCATGCAAGATCGGCGGCGATGCCGCTTGACCTGCGCGAGTCCCGCCGCCACGTTGCACGCCATAACGGGAAACGCGATGGCGCTGGTCGAGACGAGGGAACGAACCAAAGAGGAGCGCGGCGCGGCCGAGGCCGTGATCGCCGCGCTCGCCGCGCGCTACGGCAACCGGCTCGCGACCTCGCTCGCCGTGCGCGAGCAGCACGGCCACACCACGACCTGGATCGCCAATCAGCCGCCGGATGCGGTGGTGTTTCCGCAGGCGACCGAGGAGGTGCAGGAGATCGTCCGGCTGTGCGCGGCGCATCGCGTGCCGGCGATCGCGTTCGGCACCGGCACCTCGCTCGAAGGCCACCTCAACGCGCCGCGCGGCGGCATCTGCCTCGATTTCCGCGACATGAACCGCGTGCTCGCCGTCCACGCCGAGGATCTCGATTGCGTCATCGAGCCGGGCGTCACGCGCAAGCAGCTCAACGAGCATCTGCGCGACCAGGGCGTGTTCTTTCCGATCGATCCCGGCGCCGACGCCTCGCTCGGCGGCATGGCGGCGACCCGCGCGTCGGGCACCAATGCGGTGCGCTACGGCACCATGAAGGACAATGTGCTGGCGCTCAAAGCCGTGCTCGCCAACGGCGAGGCGATCACGCACCGCGCGGCGCGCCAAGAAATCCTCCGCCGGCTACGATCTCACCCGCCTCCTGGTCGGCTCGGAAGGAACGCTCGGCATCATCACCGAGCTGACGCTGCGGCTCGTCGGCATCCCGGAGGCGATCGCGTCGGCGACCTGCCCGTTCCCCTCGGTCGAGGCGGCCTGCAACGCCGCGATTCTCACCATCCAGTCCGGCATTCCGGTGGCGCGCATCGAATTGCTCGACGCGCTGCAGGTCCGCGCCTGCAACATGTATTCGAATCTCAATCTGCCCGAAGTGCCGATGCTGTTCCTGGAATTTCACGGCACCGAGGCGAGCGTCGCCGAGCAGTCGCAGCGTTTCGGCGAGATCGCCAAGGAGCTGGGCGGCGGCCCGTTCGATTGGGCGACGCGCGCGGAAGATCGCAGCCGGCTGTGGCAGGCGCGGCACGACGCCTATTGGGCGGCGCGCCGCCTGCGGCCGGGCACGCAGGCGCTTTCGTCCGATGTCTGCGTGCCGATCTCGCGCCTGGCGGAATGCGTCACCGCAACCCAACGCGACTCCGAGGCGAGCGGCTTTATCGCGCCGATCGTCGGCCATGTCGGCGACGGCAACTTTCACATGCTGCTCTTGATCGACCTCGACGACCATGACGAGATCGAGCGCGCGGAGGCTTTGCTGGAACGGCTGGTCGAGCGGGCATTGGCGATGGACGGCACCTGCACCGGCGAGCACGGCGTCGGCCAGGGCAAGATGAAATATCTGTCGGCCGAACACGGCGAGCCGGCGCTCGCCGTCATGCGCGCGATCAAGCGCGCGCTCGATCCGCTCGACATCCTCAATCCCGGCAAGATCGTCAGCTTGTGATCAGTCCGCGCGCAACACCGGCGCGGCGGTGCGCGGCGTCAGCATGATGTCGCGCGGCGGCGGCAGCGGCGCGGCGGTTCTGCCGTCGGCCTGCGCCCGGTAATGGTCGAGCACGAACAGCCGGATCGCCGAGGACAGATTGCCGTGCCGGCGCTCGGTATCGATCGACGCCACCAGGTCCGACAGCGTGATGCCCCGGCCGACGGCGATGTCCTTTAAGCCCTTCCAGAACGCGTCCTCCAGACTGACGCTGGTCTTGTGCCCGGCGATGACGATCGAGCGCTTTACGACCGGCGATTTCATTGCTCGTCTCCCCTGTCCACCCGATGTTGGTCGAGGCTTCTCCGGTCTTTGTCGCTCCGGGCCCGCTCCAGGTTCTGTTCCGCCCTGGACCGTCCGTGAGCGAGCCGGTTGGCCGCGGCGTTTGCCCCGGCCCGGCGCCGTTTCGCCCGCTTCCGCGCGGTTCGAAGGTTGACGATGTCGCTCATGGCACCGCGGTCCCACAACCCGCGAGGTTCAATGGCCGTTCCGGCCATCCCCCTTGCTCGCACAAGACGGGCAACCGGGATGTGATGTGGATCACGCGGCTCACGAATGACCGGGACATCGGGCGGGAGGTCATTCGCCTGCGGAATCAAGGGTCTGGGCGCGTCATCCGGGCCGGCCGCACCAGCCGGTCGAACGCCTTGCCCGAGACGAAGCCGAGTCTGCACCGCCTCTTCGCGCAATGTTGTGCCGTTCTGGTGCGCCGCCTTGGCGATCTGCGCCGCTTTGTCGTAGCCGATGGTCGGCGCCAGCGCGGTGACCAGCATCAGCGAGTTTTGCATCGATTGCCGGATGCGCGGCTCATTGGCGCGGATGCCGGTGACGCAATGATCGGTGAACGACACCGCGGCGTCGGCGAGGAGCCGGATCGATTGCAGCATGGCGTAAACGATCACCGGCTTGAACACGTTGAGTTCGAACTGGCCCTGGCTTGCCGCCACCGCGATGGTGGTGTCGTTGCCGAACACGCGGCAGCACACCATGGTCAGCGCCTCGCATTGGGTCGGATTGACCTTGCCCGGCATGATCGAGGAGCCCGGCTCGTTCTCCGGCAGGATCAATTCGCCAAAACCCGAGCGCGGCCCGGAACCGAGAAAGCGGATGTCGTTGCCGATTTTGAACAAGTCGGCGGCGAGCGCGTTGAGCGCGCCGTGGGCGAAAGCGAGCGCGCCGTGCGAGGCCAGCGCCTCGAATTTGTTCGGCGCGCTGGTAAACGGCAGGCCGGTCAGGCCCGCGACCTGTTTGGCAAACAGCTTGGCGAAGGCGCGTTTGGCGTTAAGCCCGGTGCCGACCGCGGTGCCGCCCTGCGCCAGCGGATAAAGCGCCTTCAAGCCCAGCTTGACGCGGGCGATGCCGGAGGCGACTTGCGCGGCGTAGCCGGAAAATTCCTGGCCCAGCGTGAGCGGCGTGGCGTCCTGGGTGTGGGTGCGCCCGATCTTGACGATGGCATGGAACGCCTTGGTCTTCGCCTCAAGCGCTCCGTGCAGATGCGTCAGCGCCGGAATGAGCCGCAGCGAGATTTCCTGCGCCGCCGCGATATGCATCGCGGTCGGGAAAGCGTCGTTCGACGACTGGCTCATATTGACGTGATCGTTGGGATGGATCGGCGATTTGGCGCCGCGCTTGCCGCCGAGCATTTCGTTGGCGCGGTTGGCGATCACTTCGTTGACGTTCATGTTGGTCTGCGTGCCGGAGCCGGTCTGCCACACCGACGAGCGGGAAATGATCGTCGAGCTTGCCGTCGATGATCTCCGGCCGCCGCCTGCACGATCGCCTTGGCGCGCCGCGCGTCGAGCGAGCCGAGCGCGAGGTTGACCTCCGCCGCGGCGCGCTTAACCAGAGCGAGCGCGGCGATCAGCGGGCGCGGCATGCGCTCTTCGCCGATGCGGAAATTGTTGCGCGAGCGCTCGGTCTGCGCGCCCCAATAGCGGTCGGCGGCGACCTCGATCGGCCCGAAGATATCCGTTTCGGTGCGGGTGCGCATGTCCGTAATCAGCGGTCAGTAATCAGGCATCAGGCATCAGGAAGCGGTCAAATCTCCGCGCTCGAGTCCTTATCCCTGTCTTCCTGTTTCCTGTTTCCTGAAATCCTCATTTCTTCCTGAACCGGTCGAGGCGGACGATTTGAGCGCCGCCGTCGTCGTCCGTGCCGTCGTCTGCGCCGGGTGCGGCCGCTTTCGGCTTTGTCGCGGCGGGCGCCGGCAGCGCGTCTGGCTTGCTGGCTCCGCGGCCGATCGCGCCGCCGGTCGGCCGTCTGGATCCCGCTGCGCCGCGATCGGACGATGCCTCCGCCTCGATCGTCTCGAACTGAAAACCGAATTGCACCGCCGGATCGAAAAACGCGGTGACGGCGTCGAACGGCACCGCCAGCCGCTCCGGCACGCCGCCGAACGACAGGCCGACCTCGAAACCGTCGTCGGCGACGGCCAGATCCCAGAATTGATGCTGCAGGACGATCGTCATGGCGTCCGGATATTGCGCGCGCATGCGCTCGGACAACCGCACGCCCGGCGCCGCGGTGGCGAAGGTGATCTTGAAATGATGCTCGCCGGGCAAACCCTTCTTGGCGACGTCGGCGAGCACGGTGCGCACCACGCCGCGCAATGCCTGTTGGGCGAGAATGTCGTAGCGGATGTGATCGGTTGGCATGGCAGATAACGGATGGCGGATGACAGACGACGGATGACAGATAAGGAACGGAAATCATAGAGGTCCAGAGCGATTCTGTCCTCTGTCGTCCGTCCTCTGTCCTCTGAAAGAAAGTGGAGGCTTCTGTTGCCAGGTGCCTCCGAACCCCGCCTGACGGAGCTTAACCCGTCAGGGCTTTAAGTCGGTCTTTCGAGCTGCTTACGCAGCCAGAGCAACCGGAGCATAGTTGTCATTGGCAACTATGAGTTTGGCCCGATAACGCCGGAACCATCCCGGGCAAAAGCACGTCCTTTACGCCCTCGTCGATCCTATTTCGACCCCGTGATCGGGGATCAGGCGTCAGGTGTCAGGCATCAGGAAGAATTGTGCGTATTCTGACGTCCTGATACCTGATCCCTGTTGCCTGACCTCCGGAATTGGTGGAGTCGCCGGGTACTGCCCCCGGGTCCGAAAGGTTTATTACGACGGCCATTTATCGCCATAGCCGGCTTGCGCCGGCACCAGGGAATATAGGCGCAAAAGGTTGCCGAAAAAAGAGTATCAAGTTGCGCCCAATGCGGCCCGAGGAAAGCCCCGATGCAGCTCATTTCCGGCGGCCAGACCGGCGTCGATCGGGCCGTGCTCGATGTGGCGGTCGAGCGCGGCATCGCCTATGGCGGCTGGTGCCCACAAGGCGGCTGGGCTGAGGATTTGCCATATCCGCCCGGCCTGTTGGCGAAATATCCGCAACTTCGAGGCGACCCCGTCGCCGATCCGGCGCAGCGCACAGAGTGGAACGCTGCGCGATGCCGACGCCTGCTATGATCGTGGTCGACGCCGGCGGTTTGGACGTTTCCGCGGGGACGAGGCTCGCGCAAGACTGGCGCACCGCGTACCGCAAGCCGCTCTTGGTCGTGACGCTTGGCGAGCCGGGGATGCTCAATCACGCCGCGCTGTGGCTGCGCGTGCAAACGCAAGCACGGCGCAAGGCACGGCGCCGGCCTGAAACTCGCCATCGGCGGGCCGCGCGAAAGCGAAGCGCCGGGCATCTATGCACGCGCGGGCGATCTTCATTGCGCTCGTTGATCGACGACCGCGCAAATCGGTTTGCGAAATTCCGAGCAAAACCGGCTAAGCTTCGGGACTGAAAACGGAACGCCCATGGACAACAGCGATCGTCTCAATGCGATGGCGCAATGGATGTGGGACGCGCGGACGCGCCGCCTGCCCTATCGCAACCTGCCGGACGACTTGCGGCCGGCATCCATCGCCGAGGCCTATGCGGCGCAGGAGGCCTATTACCGGCTGGCCGAGCCGCTCTACGGCGCGGTCGCCGGCGCCAAGATCGCGCACCACCACCAAGGTAATGCAGCAATTGATGGGCATCACCCATCCCTGCGGCGGCGCGATCTTCGCGCGGACCATCCACGCACTCGCCGGCGCGGCTTGCGACCGCCGATTTCGTGAACTCTGCGCATCGAAAGCGAAATTGCGCTGCAACTCGGCGCCGATCTGCCGGCCTCCGGCGCGCCATGGACGCGCGCGCAAGTGGCGCCGGCGGTCGCCGGCGCGATGCCCGCATTCGAGCTGATCGAAGACCGCAATGCCGATTACGCGCGCACCGAAGCCGTCTCGCTGATCGTCGAGAATTGCTGGAATGGCGGCGTGGTTATCGGCGCGCCCAAACCGGTACCGGTCGACGCCGCTGGTCGGCATCGCCGGCCGTCTCGCCATAGCCGGCAAGATCGTGGGCAAAGGCCGCGCCGAGGATCCATGCGCGACGCTGGCGTGGCTCGCCAACCACCTCGCCGAACGCGGCCGCGATCTCAAAGCCGGCATGGTGGTGATCACCGGCAGCCTCATTCCGACCGTTTCGATCGCGGCCGGCGAGCGCGCGGTGTTCACGGTCGATGGGCTCGGCGAAATCGCGATGGATGCGGTCTAAGGTCGGAACCTGCCGCAGCGCGATGCCGATCGCGAGTTGCCGGCGGCGCGCAAGATCGACGTAAATGCAGCCGACAAAGCCGACCTGCCGGAAATGCTCACATATTGCCGTGCCCGCGCTTGATGGTCGCCCGGATCACCGGTGCCGTGACCTGATCCGAGATCTGGATGTTCCAGATTTCGCTTTCGCCCTGGGCGGCGAAGTCGGCGAACAGTTTCGGGATCACCGACACGTCGCGGATCTCGTGGCCGCGAAGCCCGAAGCCGCGGGCGATGTTTTCGAGCGCGGGCCGGCCGAACACGGCCAAGCTGTCGTCGAGGCCGTCGGCGCGCAGCTTGTGAAACTCCGAGCCGTAGCCGCCGTCGTTCATCGCGCAGATCAGGATGCGAAATCCGCACCGCTTGAGCGTTTCGAGTTCCTGGATATGGAACAACAGCCCGCCGTCGCCTTCGAACAGCACGACCTTGCCGTCGCGGCCCTGCCAGCGCGCAGGGACCGTGCCTTTATGAGGTATAGAATGTGCTTGCTATAACTCACAACGCCCTGCATCATGAGCTATAGGAAGGATCGTCTATACCTCATGATCTGGAACTGGCAACAGCCGCATTGGCCAAATCTCACGTATGATTCCAAATGCTTTGGAAGACATGGAGCAGCAATTCCTGCGCCGGTCCGGGGAGTTTGTCGGCGCTTGCAAACACATCGGACCCGGAAGACCAGGAATCCCTCAAGATCGAGTTGATCAGCGAGGAGGCGGTCAAGACATCGGAAATCGAGGGCGAAATCCTCAACCGCGACAGCGTGCAATCATCCTTGCGCCAACAGTTCGGACTGGGCGCCGAGGCGCCGGGGGTGACACCCGCCGAGCGCGGCATCTCGAAGATGATGATCGACCTGTACCAGAATTTCGCGGCGCCACTGGCCGACAAGACGATGTTCGACTGGCACACCGTGCTGCTGGCTGGCGATCGAGAGAGCAAAGTCATCGGCGGCTACCGCACGCACGCGGACACGATGCAGGTCGTCTCCGGGCCCATCCATAAGCGCACGGTTCATTTCGAGGCGCCGCCATCCGCGCGCATGCCTGCGGAGATGAAGCGTTTCATCGGCTGGTTCAACGGCACCGCGCCAAGCGGCAAGAACCCGCTGCCGGCGCTGACGCGCGCCGCGCTCACGCATCTGTATTTCGTGTGTATCCATCCGTTCGAGGACGGCAACGGACGCATCGGGCGTGCGCTCGCCGAAAAGGCTCTCGCGCAAAATCTTGGCCACCCGAGCCTGATCGCGCTCGCCTATACGATCGAGCGCAAGCGCAAGGACTACTATGCCGCGCTCGCGCGCAACAACAAGGGCCTCGAAATCACCGACTGGATGAAATACTTTGCCAACACGATCATCGAGGCGCAGAACAACACGCTCAGGCGCGTCGACTTCTACGTGGCCAAGGCCAAATTCCATGAGAAATTTCGCGGACAGCTCAACGAACGCCAGGCCAAAGTCATCGCCCGGATGTTCCGCGAGGGCATCGACGGCTTCAAGGGTGGCCTGAGCGCGGAGAACTACATCAGCATCAGCAAGACCTCGCGCGCGACCGCCACGCGTGACCTGCAAGACCTCGTCGAAAAAGCCGCGCTGACCAAGACTGGCGAATTGCGGCATACCCGCTACTTTCTGGCAGTAGCCCGGATTGAGTGAAACGAAATCCGGGACAAGCTCGGCCGCACGATCTCGACCGTCGCTTCCCTGCCGGCGCGCCGCCGCGACGCCGAGCGCATAGGGCAGTCCGTTGCCGGATCGGGCTAATTTCGATGGCGACCCCGAAGCGGCGCAAGACGCGAACCGCTGACTTGCGCTATAGTGCAATTGGCTGGCTGCATCGAGGCGGCCATCGACACCAAGGACCGGACCATGTTCGACAGGATTACATTCGACCCGGGCATCATGGGCGGGCGGGCGTGTATTCGCGGGATGCGGATTCCGGTGTCGGTGATCGTCGGTCAGATCGCCCACGGAGCGTCATGGGAAGAAGTGCTCGCGGGATATCCCGACCTCGAACGTGCCGACATTCAGCAGGCCATCGAGTACGCCGCATGGCTCACTCACGAAGAAGTCCGAACCAGTTGATCGAGCCGGCGGATGCGCTTTCTGGCCGACATGGGCGTATCGATGCAGGTCGTGGAATGGCTGCGCTCATCCGGTCATGATGCAATCCATCTCCGCAACGAAGGGCTGCAAACACTGCCGAACGGCGAAATCTTCCAGAAGGCGATCCGGGAAGAGCGCATCGTGCTGACATTCGATCTCGACTTCGGCGAGATCGTCGCAGCGAGCGGTGACGCAAGCGTCAGTGTGATCCTGTTTCGGCTGCGCAACACGCGGGCTGACTTCGTGATCCAGCGCCTCAAGATCGTCCTGGAACAATCCTCTGAGGAGCTGGCGCAGGGAGCCGTGGTGCTGGTCGAGGATGGGCGTCGTCGTGTGCGTAGGATGCCGATCGGCAATTGACGATGCTTTCGCGCCAACGGCGCGACATCGAGGATGCCCGGGCCTATTGGCAGGACTACAAGGACAGAAAACGCGGACGGCGCTGAGCGGAGCAGAACAATGGCAAAGACGAAAAGCTTCAAGGACCTCGTGCAGGGCCAGGTCAGGACCGACAAGAAGTTCGCGGAAGCCCTGCTGCGCGAAGGCGTCGATGCGATGCTTTCCGGCGACGTTGAGACCGGCAAGACCATCCTGCGCGACACCATCAAGGCGTCGGTCGGCTTCGAGAAGCTTGGCGAGGCCACCGACACCCCGCCGAAGAGCCTCATCCGCATGTTCGGCCCGCGCGGCAATCCGCAAGCCAAGAACCTGTTCAGCGTGATTGGCTACTTGCAGAAGCGCGCGGGAGTGGAGCTACACGTGAGCGGTTAGCACGTAGGGCGCAATAGCGAGCGCGGCGAGCGTATTGCGCCGCTGTCAAGGTTGGCGGAATACGCGTCGCTTCGCTCCGCTATTGCGCCCATCTACGAGCTAGACAGACACGACCGTCCTACTTTGCCTTGGTGTGTGCTTTCTTGTGGTAAGCTCTCGCGACCGATCCCCCAGCACTGACGGCACCAGGACATTGCGACGATATCGGCACCCGCTTGCAGCAAGCGTAGCCCACATGGAGCGCAGCGCAATGCGGGATTCCCCTTCGAGACTTTTCGAGACTTTCCCCGGATTGCGCTGCGCTCCATCCGGGCTACAGGCCGGCGTCGAAATGCTCACATATTGCCGTGGCCGCGTTTGATGGTCGCCCGGATCACCGGCGCCGTGACCTGATCCGAGATCTGGATGTTCCGGATTTCGCTGCCCACCGCATCAACTCCGGCGGCTAAACACTCAAATCATCCGGCTCCGATCTTGCGCTGTGGCGGATGTGCAAGATCACGATATCATCTCCCTGAATCGTATAATAGATACGATAAGGATACCGGGTCGGCGGCAGGATGCGGATTTCAGGATTGCTGGTGAGGACGCCGATCAGTGGCTTGCTGAGCAGTCGCGCAATGCGGGTGCGCAGATGCTCGCGAACGCGATCGGCCGCGGCGGGCGAGCCGCGTTGGGCGATGTAGCGGCGGATATCGCGAAGGTCATCGAGCGCGCGAACATCCCAGCGAACATTCATGACCAGGACTTGTTCAGCACCTCATCGACATCGGCGTCGGACGCAAACTCCCCCCGCTTGGCGCGAGCGAGCGCGGGCTCGAGAACCTCTCGCTCAGCGTCCGAGAGCTTGTATTCCTGTTCGTCCGTGATTTCGGACAGGGCCTCGACGGCAAGCTCTTGCCGTCCCTTGGGGAGGGCCCGCACTTTGGCGAACAGCGTCTCAAGGTGATCTTCGGTCGTGGTCATGAGCGAAATATAGCACACGCGCCGACAAATAACAGATCGGATGTTCCGCGAGCCAGTAGCCCGGATTGAGCGCCAGCGAAATCCGGGACAGGCGTTGCCGTCGATCTCCGGGCTTCGCTTCGCTCGACCCGGACTGCACCGTTACATGTTTCCGTGGCCGCGCTTGATGGTCGCCCGGATCACCGGTGCCGTGACCTGATCCGAGATCTGGATGTTCCAGATTTCGCTTTCGCCCTGGGCGGCGAAGTCGGCGAACAGTTTCGGGATCACCGACACGTCGCGGATCTCGTGGCCGCGAAGCCCGAAGCCGTGGGCGATGTTTTCGAACGCGGGCCGGCCGAACACGGCCAAGCTGTCGTCGATGCCGTCGGCGCGCAGCTTGTGAAACTCCGAGCCGTAGCCGCCGTCGTTCATCGCGCAGATCAGGATGCGAAATCCGCACCGCTTGAGCGTCTCCAGTTCCTGGATATGGAACAACAGCCCGCCGTCGCCTTCGAACAGCACGATCTTGCCGTCGCGGCCCTGCCAGCGCGCCGCCGCGACGCCCAGCGCATATGACAGGCCGTTGCCGACCGCGCCGAATTCACGGACCGTGGTGTAGCGCTCCGCCGGCCGCCCGCGCATCTGGGTGTTGAAATAGGCCTGATGGCCGCCGCCGACGACGATGTCCCAATCCTTTGGAACGACCGCGTCGATGGCCCGGATCGCCTCGCGCGGATCGAGCAGCCCGGGCGCGATGTCGAACGGCATCGAGTCCGCCGGCTCGGTCGCGATGCGATGCGCCAGCTCCTTCGTGCGGATAGAAGCCGCCGTCGGTTTGCCGACGCCCAACTTCTTGTCGAGGCCGGCCAGGATCGCCTCGACGCCGGCGAGCGCATCCGATCTGACGTAGATGTCGGCGGCCTTCTGCCCATCGCGCAAGCCGCGTGGGGCATCGTCCAACTGGATCTTGCAGGCCTTTCCCCAATAAGCCCCGCCGCCGACGTAGTAGGACAGGCTGGTACCGACCGCGAGCACGACGTCCGCGGACTCGTACATCTCTTTGCCCAACGACGTGAAATAACTGCCGGTGGTGCCGAGCCCAAACGGATGGTCGTGGAACAGACCGCGCACGGGCAGCGTGTTGGAGAGAAGAGCGCCGCAGCGGTCGGCGAGCTTGACCACCGCATCGCGCGCGCCGGACCACAGCACGCCGCGGCCGCCGAGGATGATCGGCCGCTTGGCCGCGGCCAGCCGCTCGACGGCCTCGGCGACGAGCTGCGGGTCGGGCTGCATGCGCCCGACCTTGGGTTGGTACATCGCCGAGGTCTCGTAGGGCTCATTCGCCATGTATTCGACCTTCTGCAGGTCGTAGGGAATGCCCAGCACCACCGGGGACCGCTCGTACTTGGCGATGTGGAAGGCCTCGCGCACGCAGTCCATCATGCGCGGCACGCTATGCGCGGCGATGTAATGCGCTCCGGTCGCCGTCACCATGGGCGCCTGGTCGATGTACTGGTTGTAGAACTTGGCGTTGATCGGCGATTTGCCGGCGAACACCACCATCGGCAGGCGGGCGCGCACCGCGGCCGGCAGCGCCGTCATCAACTGGGTCACGCCGGGACCGCACGTGACCGAGGCAACGGCGAGCTTGCCGGTGGCGATGTTATAGGCCGTCGCCGCCGCCACGGTCGCGTGCTCGTGCCGCACGTGGACACTATGCACGCCCGGCAGTTTGCCGAAGGCGGTGGACCAGTGCATGTTGCCGTCGCCCATCAGGACGAACTGCGTGTCAACTCCCTCCGCGAGGAACGCTTCGGCGAGGGCTTCGTAGAGCTTGGGCATGGGCGCGTTACGACTTGGATTATGAGTTGGATTATGAGGCGGTCCGGTACGCAACAAGCATGCCCGGCAAGGCCCAGTCAATTGTTTGAGAACGTGAAGTCGATCTCGTTACGGCCCCCGCCCTCACGCACTCTTGCGCACCCTTCGTCTCCCGCTCATTTACAGCTAGACTTGTACAGCTAGACTTGCCGCCGAGTTGGCCGACCAACGCAGAACCATGCGCCAGTATCTCGACCTGATGGAACGCGTTCTTTCCGAGGGCGTCGAAAAGCGCGACCGCACCGGCACCGGCACCCGCTCGATTTTCGGCCACCAGATGCGGTTCGACCTCGCCGCCGGCTTTCCGCTGGTCACCACCAAGAAGCTGCACGTCAAATCCATTATTTACGAGCTGTTATGGTTCCTGCGCGGCGACACCAACGTCAAATATCTCAACGATCACGGGGTGAGCATCTGGGACGAATGGGCCGACGAGAACGGCGATCTCGGCCCGGTCTACGGCCGGCAGTGGCGCTCTTGGCCGGCGCCGGACGGCGGCAGCATCGACCAGATGGCCAATGTGGTTGCGGAAATCCGCCGCAATCCGGATTCGCGCCGGCTCGTCGTGACGGCGTGGAACCCGGCCGATTTGCCGAAGATGGCGCTGTCGCCGTGCCACTGCCTGTTTCAGTTCTACGTCGCCGACGGCGCGCTGTCGTGCCAGCTCTATCAGCGCTCGGCCGACGTTTTTATCGGCGTGCCGTTCAACATCGCCTCCTATGCGCTGCTCACGGTCGCGGTGGCGCAGGTGACCGGGCTCAAGCCGGGAACATTCATTCATAGTTTCGGCGACGCGCACCTTTATCTCAATCATCTCGACCAGGCGCGCTTGCAGCTCGCGCGCCAGCCGCGGCCGCTGCCGAGGCTGCGGATCGATGCCGCGGCGAAGGATCTGTTCGCGTTGCACTACGAGGATTTCGTCCTGGAAGGCTACGACCCGCATCCGCACATCAAGGCCGCCGTGGCGGTGTAAGGGTCGACCATGGCACCATTACCGAGAGCTGCCCTGCAAAGACTCGCTCTCGCGAAGGTCGAAGATGCACAACTCCTCTATGTGAACGGCCGTTACTCGAATGCTTACTATCTTTATGGATACGGCATTGAATTAGGTCTAAAGGCATGCGTTGCACGACAGATAATTGCCGAGACAATTCCCGATAGGGCTATCTTGACGCGCTTTTTGACGCACAAAATTGGCGACCTTGTCGCTCTGGCCGGATTAAATTCAATTCTTAATGAGCGATGCAACGATGCGGAATTCGGTACCAGATGGGCCGTTGTCGCCGAGTGGTCGGAGGAGGCCCGCTATGACATTATTGACCCAGTCCTTGCCGCTGCAATGCATGACGCCGTTGAAAATCCAACGCACGGAGTGATGACATGGCTGAAGCAATATTGGTGAATGACGACGTTAACGCCGGCAGCGAACTCGTGCGCCTTCTCGACGAGACGAATTTTCCCGTGACAGGCGCGGCCTGGATTTACTTTCCGGACGTTGAGGAATGGCGCCTTGTCATTCGGACACCGAGAGCAACAAGCAATCTGCAGGAGGCCTATCTCGACATGGCGCGAGCTATGGATGCAAAGGGGGACCTAAGAACACGCCTCAACCTTGCCCGCATAAAGCTAGTCCCACCTTCGGATCAAATGCTCAAGGCGCTCGGAAGCGTTATTCGGGCGCCCGGGCTCAAATCGATCCGATTTAGCGGGAATATGATAAACGGCATCTATATTGACGATGCTTTGATCTACCGACTGGCAGCTTGATCGCGCCTGATCGCTCGTTCGAATGGTCCCAACAATCATGCTCCTCGCCGCCGTTGCCGAGAACGGCGTGATCGGCCGCGGCAATGGTTTGCCGTGGCGGCTCAAATCGGACATGGCGCATTTTCGCGAGTTCACCATGGGCAAGCCGGTCGTGATGGGACGCAAGACCTATCTGTCGATTGGCAAGCCGCTTAAGGGCCGCACCACGATCGTGGTCAGCCGCGATCGCGGTTTTGCCGCGCCCGGCATCGTGGTCGCGCCCAGTCTCGCGGCCGGTTTGGCGGCGGCGCGCGGCGATGCGCTGCGCTGCGGCGCGGACTTAATCGTCGTCGCCGGCGGCGCCGAGATCTATGCCCAGGCTTTGCCGCTGGCAAGCCGCCTTGCCATCACCGAGGTGCACAAATCCGTCGACGGCGACGCGCATTTTCCCGTCATCGATCCGAAGCTCTGGCGCGAAGTCGCGCGCAGCGAGCAGCGGCCGGCGGTCGAGGACGAGGTTGCGTTCGCGTTCGTCAGCTACGAACGTGAAAAAGCGGCAGCAATGCGCCCGGAAAGCGCGGCATAACTGCGCGTTGTAAGGGGCGGTGCGGTCCCCTATAACCCCCGCCAGCCGAGCCGGCGCTGCCCGCCGGGGTCGAGGAGCAATCTTGATGCCGTGGAGCAACCAATCCGGCGGCGGCCCGTGGGGTTCGGGCCCGCGGGGACCGTGGGGCTCGGGACCGCAATCGCAAGGGCCGAAGCCGCCCGATCTCGAGGAATTCCTGCGCCGCGGCCAGGACCGGTTGCGCAGCCTGCTGCCGGGCAACCTCGGCGGCCGCGGCATCGCGCTGATCGCGCTGGTGGTGGTGGCGCTGTGGGGCTTTTCCGGGTTCTTCAAGGTCGAGCCCGATGAGGTCGGCGTGGTGCTGCGCTTCGGCAAGTTCGTGCGCGAAGTGCAGCCCGGGTTGAATTATCACCTGCCCTATCCGGTCGAGACCGCGCTCACGCCGCCGACATTGCGCGTCAACAAGATCAACATCGGCTTCGAGATGCAAGGCGGCGCGGCGATGCGCGACGTGCCGGAAGAAAGCCTGATGCTGACCGGCGACGAGAACATCGTCGACGTCGATTTCTCGGTGTTCTGGAAGGTCAAGCCGAGCGCGGTCGGCAATTACCTGTTCAACATCCAGAATCCCGAATCGACCGTCAAGGCGGTGGCCGAAAGCGCCATGCGCGAAGTGATCGGGCGCTCGAATATCCAGGCCATCCTCACCGGCGCGCGGCAGACCATCGAGACGGCGGTGCAGGTGCTGATGCAGAAGACGCTCGACGAATACGGCGCCGGCGTCGACGTGCAGCAAGTGCAATTGCAGAAAGTCGATCCGCCGGCGGAAGTCATCGACGCGTTCCGCGACGTGCAGGCGGCGCGCTCCGATCTGGAGCGCGCGCAGAACGAGGCGGAGACCTACGCCAATCGCGTGGTGCCGGAAGCGCGCGGCCGCGCCGCCAAGGTCATCCAGGACGCCGAAGCCTATCGCTCCCAGGTCGTTGCCAATGCCACCGGCCAAGCCTCGCGATTTACGCAAATTTACCAGCAATACAAGAAGGCGCCCGACGTGACGCGCCAGCGCATGTATCTGGAAACCATGGAGCGCATTTTCGCCGACACCGACAAGACCATCATCGACACCGGTCCGCCGGCCGGGCCCGGCGTCGTGCCGTATCTGCCGCTCAACAATCTGCCGCAAGAAAAAGCGGCAACGCCGCAGCAACCGCAGCAGCCGCCGCAATCGGGAGGCAACCCATGAGGCCGAACCTCGTCGGCGGCGCCGTCGCCGTTGTGCTGCTGCTTGCCGCGATCGTCGCCTACAGCACCTTTTTCACCGTGTATCAGACGCGGCAGGCGCTGGTGGTACGCCTCGGTCAGCCGGTCCGCGTCATCACCGAGCCCGGTCTCCATGTCAAAATGCCGTTCATCGACAGCGTGATCTATATCGACAAGCGCATTCTCAACATCGAATTGCCGGCGCAGGAGGTGATCGCGTCGAGCCAGGACAATTCGGTTGCGGGCGCCGCCGAGGCCGGAGAGCGGCTCGTGGTCGATGCCTTTGCGCGCTACCGCATTGTCGATCCGCTGAAGTTCTATCAGACGGTCGGGCCCGAGGGCGCCAGTTCGCAGCTGGCGATCCTGCTCAATTCGGCGTTGCGGCGCGTGCTCGGCGCCGCCACGCTGGCCGACGCGGTGCGCAACAGGCGCGAGGCCCTTATGGCGCAGATGCGCGATCAGCTCGACCGCGACGCCCAACCGTTCGGCATTCACATCGTCGATGTGCGCATCCGCCGCGTCGATCTGCCGGAACAGAACAGCCAGGCGGTCTATAAACGCATGCAGACCGAGCGGCAGCGCGAAGCCGCCGAATTCCGCGCCGAGGGCAACCAGAAGGCCACCGAAATCCGCGCCAAGGCCGACCGCGACGTGACCGTGACGATTGCCGACGCCAATTCCAAGGCGCAAACGATCCGCGGCCAGGGCGATGCCGACGCTAACCGGATTTTCGCCGACGCCTACGGCCAGGATCCCGGATTTTTCGCCTTCTACCGTTCCATGCAGGCTTATGAGAACAGCATGCAGCAGTCCAATACGCGCCTGGTGCTGCGGCCGGATACGGACTTCTTCCGTTATTTCGGCAATCCTTCGGGTAAGGCGCCGCCGGACGGCGCGGGGATTGCCGCCCCAACGGCCTCGACCGCTCCGGCGCCGCCGTCCGCGGCCAATCCGGCGCACTCGACCGCCACCAAATAGCTCCGAAGCGGGGAGCGCAACGGCTCACGTCGAATGTCGGATTTCCTCGCCGCGCTCGGCCTGTTCTTTGCGATCGAAGGCATTATTCTTGCGGCGTTTCCCGGTGCCGCCAAGCGTACCATGGCGACCGTGCTCAACACGCCGGATGGAACCTTGCGTATCGCCGGCGTCGTTTCGGCGTTTATCGGCGTGCTTATCGTCTGGCTGGTGCGCGGGTAAGTAGCACGATCCCGAAGAAAATGTCTGCGCTGGGACTTGATCCGAGGATGGATGCCGGTTTTTGGAAAAGAAACATCATGCCCAATAAAGCCGTCGCTTTTCCGCCCAAATCGGGCCGCCAATAATCCGCCGACGGGCTTTGGCCTTGCGTCCCGGACCGGACAGGGGCACCTTGCCGATGCGTATTTCCCAATGAGTCGAATGCCAGGAGCGCCGACATCCATGTCGCCGACATCCATGTCACTGACGTCCATGTCACCGACGCCCCTTCGCCGCCGTTTCCCCGCCCGCCAGCTCGCCCACTTCGCCCAGCACGGCGCGGCAATTGCGGCAATCGCCGCGCTCGCCGCGGCGCTGACGATCGTGCCGGCGCGGCCGGCGGCGGCGCGCGGGCCGGAGAATATCGCGGACGTGGCCGAACAAGTGATCGGCGCCGTCGTCAACATATCGACGTCGCAAAAGATCGATCCGCGCGCCGCGGAATTACCCGATCTGCCGCCCGGCTCGCCGATGCAGCAGTTCTTCGATCAATTCTTCAAGCATCACCACGGCCAAGGCGGCGACGATTCGGACGAGGGGCCGCACCGCATCAATTCGCTGGGCTCAGGCTTCATCATCGATCCGTCCGGCCTTGTCGTCACCAATAATCACGTGATCGCCGACGCCGACGAGATCAACGTCATCCTCAACGACGGCACCAAGCTCAAGGCCGATCTGGTCGGCAAGGATACCAAGAGCGATCTCGCCTTGCTGCGCGTGCATGCCGACAAACCGCTGCCCTCGGTGAAGTTCGGCGATTCCGACAAGCTGCGGCTCGGCGAATGGGTGATCGCCATCGGCAATCCGTTCAGCCTCGGCGGCACGGTGACCGCCGGCATCGTCTCGGCGCGCAACCGCGATATCAGTTCCGGGCCGTACGACAATTACATTCAGACCGACGCCGCCAT
Organism: uncultured Alphaproteobacteria bacterium; assembly: GCA_963729335.1. Taxonomy (GTDB): domain Bacteria; phylum Pseudomonadota; class Alphaproteobacteria; order Rhizobiales; family Xanthobacteraceae; genus BOG-931. The sequence goes on along the minus strand of CAVSNN010000005.1, from coordinate 218,500 downwards.
CAATCGCGGCAATTCCGGCGGACCGCTGTTCAATCTCGACGGCGAAGTGATCGGCATCAATACCGCGATCATCTCGCCGTCCGGCGGCTCGATCGGGATCGGCTTTGCGGTGCCGTCCGACAGCGCGGTCGACGTCATCGATCAGTTGCGCCAATATGGCGAGATGCGGCGCGGCTGGCTCGGCGTGCGCATCCAGCAGGTCACCGACGACATCGCCGAGAGCCTGAGCATCAGCCCGCCGCGCGGCGCGCTGGTCGCCGGCATCGACGACAAGGGCCCGGCCAAGCCGGCCGGCATCGAGCCCGGCGACGTGATCGTCACCTTCGACGGCCACGATATCAAGGAAATGCACGACCTGCCGCGCATCGTCGCCGATACGCCGGTCGGCAAGACGGTCGATGTCGTGGTCATCCGCAAAGGCAAGCAGGAAACCCACAAGGTCACGGTCGGCCGGCTTCAGGACAACGAAAAGGTCGCGGCGGCCGACACCGGCAAGGACAACGCGCCGGCGGAAAAGTCGGTGGTGCAGAAGACGCTGGGCCTCGAACTTTCCGGCCTGACCGACGACCTGCGCAAGAAGTTCAAGGTCAGGGACGATATCAAGGGCGTGCTGGTCACCGGGGTCGACGCCAGCGTGGCGATGGCCGATCCCGACAAGCGGCTCACTCCGGGCGACGTCATCGTCGAAGTGCAATACCAAAGCGTCGCCAGTCCGGCCGACCTGCAGAAGCGGCTCGATCAGCTGAAAACCCAGGGCAAGAAGATCGCGGTGCTATTGGTATCGAACGGCGAGGGCGAGACGCGGTTTGTCGCGCTGAATCTGCAATAACGAAGTGCGCAAATAGCGAAGTAGCGAGTAGCGAATAGTTCCCTATTCGCCATTTTGCTATTCGCTACTCGCCCCAATCCAAAACGTGACTCACCATCCCATCCGCGAGCTTCGGCTCGAACCAGGTCGATTTCGGCGGCATGATCCCGCCGGCGTCGGCGACCGCCATCAGCTCGCCCATCTGCGTCGGATAAAGCGCGAAGGCGACCGCCATTTCCCCGGACGATACGCGCCGCTCCAACTCGGCAAGGCCGCGGCCGCCGCCGACGAAATCGATGCGCTTGTCGGTGCGCGGATCGGCGATACCAAAAATCGGCTCGATGACGTTGCGCGTGAGTAACGCGATCGGCAGCCGGTCGGTCGGATCGGCGGACTGCGCCGCTGTGGCGGCGGCCGTAGCATCGAGCGTCAGCCGATACCAGCGGCCGGAAAGATACATGCCGACTTGGCCGCCGCCGGCCGGCCGCACCGCCTGCCCGCTCGGCTCGACCGCGTAGCGGCGTCCCAGTTCGGCGAGAAGCGCTTCGGGGGTGCGGCCGTTCAAGTCCCGCAGCACGCGGTTATAGTCGAGGATCGTCATTTCGTTGTGCGGAAACATCACGGCGAGAAAATAGCCGGCTTCGCCGCCGCGCGTTTTCGCGATGCGCGCGGCCGCGGCCGAGCGATGATGGCCGTCAGCGATGTAGAGCGCGGGCAAGGCATCGACCGCCCGCGTCAGCGTCGCGATTGCCGTGTCGTCGTCGATCACCCAGAGCTGATGCCGCATGCCGTCATCGGCGGTCACGTCCACCGCGGGCTTGCCGGCGGTGGCAGCCGCGAGCAATCCGTCGATCTGCGGCGCGGTCGGATAGGCCAGCATCACGGGGCCGGTCTGCGCATTGACCGCCTCGATCTGGCGCACGCGGTCATCTTCCTTGGCCGGCGTGGTGTGCTCGTGCTTGCGGATGCGGTTGCCGGCATAGGCGGCGAGCGAGGCGACCGCCGCGAGCCCGGTCTGGAGGTGCCCGCGCCAAGTCAAACGGTAGACGTAGTAGCTGGGCTTTTCGTCGCGCAGGAGAACGCCGGCGGCGATCATGGCTCTAAGATTTTCGGCGGCCTTGGCGTAGACCGCGCGATCGTAGGGATCGGTTGCCGGATCGAGATCGATCTCGGCCTTGGAGACATGAAGAAAGCTCCACGGCTTGCCCTTGGCGCGCTCGCGCGCTTCGGCGCTGGACAGCACGTCATAAGGCGGCGCCAAGACCTCGGCGGCGCGTCCCGGCGCCGGGCGGAGCGCGCGGAAGGGTTTTATGAGGGTCAATTCGACATTCCGTATTATTCGAACAGAGGACCGACTTTGCTGAGGACCTCGTCAATAATGTGCTCTGGCACGGCCTCCAGCCGCCTCGCCCCTCCGGCGCGCAGATCGAGTACACGCGGTTGATCGCAGCGTACGACACCAATTGTTTGGGTGCCGGCTCCCATCAGGGAGACCGCAAACCCGGCGGTGCGGGCAAAATTTCCACCCGTCGTGATCGGCAAAACGACGGGCGCACCTGCGAAGCGATTAAACTTGCCAGGCGAAACGACCAGAACCGGTCGTCGTCCCTGCCGCTCCCGCCCGATCGCCGGGTCAAGCGGGACGAGATAAATGTCGCCGCGGTCCATTAGATCAGTTCGCGTCCTACCGGCGGACTCGACAGCCACTCGCGATCCTCGCGCGAGCGCCGCGCCGAACGTTTGGATTGCGCCAGCAATTCGTCGAGCGTGTAGCGCCGCCGTTGCTTCGGATCGACCACAAGCCTGCCGGCTTTGATCGACAGACCGACCGCTGCGTCGGGAGCAAGATCAAGGGCGTCCAGCATAGGCTTCGGTATTGCGAGCATGATCGACCCGCCAACTTTGCGAAGCCGTGCGCCGTGGGGCATAGGAAGACACTCCGGTAGGTTATATCCTAATATAACTTACCGACACGCTAGAGGCAAGGCGACCATGCCTCGGCCCCTAGCCATTTGCAGCGGCGCAAAAACCGATTACGTCAACCCCGTGAGCAAGCCCGAAATCATCCTCATTGCCGGGCCGACGGCGAGCGGCAAGTCGGCGCTGGCGCTTAAGCTCGCCGAAAAATTCGGCGGCACGATCGTCAATGCCAATTCGATGCAGGTCTATCGCGACCTGCGCATCATTACCGCACGGCCGACGCCGGACGAGGAACGCCGCGTGCCGCATCGGCTCTACGGTCATGTCGACGCCGCGGAGAATTATTCCGTGGGCCGCTGGCGCGATGAGGCCGCCGCGGCGCTGGCGGAGATCGCGAAGCCGTCGCGTATGGCGGTTATCGTCGGCGGCACCGGGCTTTATTTCAATGCGCTCAGCCGTGGCCTTGCCGCGGTGCCGCCGATCCCCGCCGACATTCGCAGCGCGGTGCGCGCACGGCTGAAAAGTGAAGGCGTCGCCGCGCTGCATGCCGAGCTGACGGCCCGCGATGCGGCGGCGGCGGCGCGGCTTGCGCCGGGCGATCGCGCGCGCGTCACCCGCGCGCTCGAAGTGGTGCTGGCGACCGGCCGCTCGATCCTGGATTGGCACGACGACAACAAGCCGGCGGGCGTCGATCTTGCCCGCGCCGCCAAGGTTTTTCTGCTGCCCGACCGCGACGATCTCGCCAAACGCATCGATGCGCGATTCGACGCCATGATGGTGGCGGGCGCGCTGGATGAGGTCCGTGCGCTGGCGGCGCGCAAGCTCGATCCCAATCTGCCGGCGATGAAGGCACATGGCGTGCCGTGGCTGATCCGGCATCTCAACGGCGAGATCGCGCTCGCGGAAGCGGTGGAGCACGCGAAGCTGGAAACCCGTCAATACACCAAGCGGCAGGCGACCTGGTTCCGCAACCAGCTGCCGCAGTTCGAATGGGTCGATCCGGGCGATGCGCAGGGCGCCGTCGAGGCTCAGCTCCGCACGTTAGCGCCGTAACGCGGGCCTAATGCGTCGCATATTGCAGACCGGCGGTATAAGCGGCGCCGCCGATCACGCAGGGGATGCCGAGTTCGATCTGGCCGGTCGCGGCGGCCACCACGCAGCCCATCGACAGCGCGCCCTGGCCGACCTGGCCCCAGCCGGAGAGCTCGCGCTTTGAGTTCGGGCCCTTTTCTTTGAGGTCCTCGATCGCGGCGAGCGATTCCTGGCGCATATGCACGGTGTCGACCGTCTCCGCCGTCTCGATCACGTCCTTGAGCCCCGGGACGATGTCCTTGGGCTGGCTTTTGACCGCCCATTTCAGCATTTCCAACAGGTCGGTATCGCGCACCGCGTTGCTCGCCAGCGTGAACTTGGCGGCGCTGCCGGTGGTGAGATTTTCGACACTGTCGCGATCGGTGGCGAGCGGCAAGAGCTTGATCACGCTTTCGATCGGCGCGTAGCTGCCGGTCGCCAGATAGTAGCCCCATAAGACGTCGATCAGCTCCGGCGTCGGCTGGAGCGCCACGACTTTCTTCGTGTCCTTCTCGGCATCGAACGTCGCCTTGATCTTGTCGAACATCCCGGGCTTCGCGGGATGAAAGTCGATCTCTTCGAGCGTCGGCAGCTTGCCGTCGAGGTATTTATCGATCATGTCGCGGCGCGTCGGCATCCGATCGACGAAAGTGGCGAGCAGGTCTTTCCAGTCGGAGAGACCGGAATAGGCGATGGCGCGTACCAGCACCCAATGATCGGCCGGATCGATCGGCAGCATCTTGGCGATGAGATCTTCGGCAAGCGCCGGATTGTTGCCGAGCACGCCGGCGATGAAGCCGATATAGGGGCCCGCGCCTTCCGCGTCCTTGAAGGCCTGCATGCCGCTCAACGTGCGCACCACCGCGGGCAGCTGTTCCGGCATCGGCCGGTGGCGATAATTATTGATCCATTTCAGGATCGCGTCCGTCGAGTTGAGCGCCGGGCTCAACCGCGGCGCGGCCGCGCCCGGCGCGACCGGCAGCACAGCGAAAGCGAGCGCGAGGAAAAAACCGGCGGCGCGGGACCGGCGTCCGGCAAGCCAATGTCCGGCGGCCCAATGTCGTGCAACCATGTCCCCTCCCGCGGAGAAAACCGCCAGCGCGTGATCGCGCGCACCGCGACCTGCGATAATTCAGCAACAGCGCTGGGAAAAATGAGGGCCGCGACCGCGCGAAATCGCGGCGATGCTGTGAACGTTAACAATGGTAAACAATTCCGTTTCCGCGCGTCATTCCGATTTCAAACGCCGGTTTGAAGTTTGCCAAGGATATTGCCGACGCATTGTCGCCGCATTTGGCTTGACCGGCACGGACACAATGCGTATAAGGAGCGGGTCAAGGAAGAAGGGCACCCACGTGGGTAATTTTGTTTCGCTGATCCTCGTATCGAAGCGCACCGCCGGGGGTGGATGATTCCACCCGCGAGACGTGGCGGTGCGCAACCCAGGGCCCTTCGCGGCCCTTTTTTGTTACCCGGATGCCAGCGAACATCGAAAAGAGTGGAGCGAGCGATGACTGAGATGACCGGCGCGGAAATGGTGATAGCGGCGCTTGCCGACCAGGGCGTCGAGCATATTTTCGGCTATCCCGGCGGCGCGGTGCTGCCGATCTACGACGCGCTGTTCCAGCAGGACAAGGTGCGGCATATCCTGGTGCGGCACGAACAGGGCGCCGTGCATGCCGCCGAGGGCTATGCGCGCTCCACCGGCAAGGTCGGCACCGTGCTGGTCACGTCCGGCCCGGGCGCCACCAACGCCGTGACCGGCTTGACCGACGCGCTGTGCGATTCCGTGCCGCTCGTCGTCATTACCGGCCAGGTGCCGACGCATTTGATCGGCAACGACGCGTTCCAGGAATGCGACACGGTCGGCATCACCCGGCCCTGCACCAAGTATAATTACCTGGTGAAGGGCATCGCCGACCTGCCGCGCGCGCTGCACGAGGCGTTTCACATTGCCGCAAGCGGCCGGCCGGGACCGGTCGTGGTCGACATCCCGAAGGACATTCAGTTCGCCAAGGGCGCCTACGGCAAGCCGAAGGAATTCCAGCACAAGGGCTATCGGCCGAAGCTCAAGGGCGATCCGGACAAGATCAGGCAGGCGGTCGAGATGATGGCGGCCGCCAAGCGCCCGCTGTTCTATACCGGCGGCGGCGTGATCAATTCCGGCCGCGCGGCAAGCGATTTGCTGCGCGAACTGGTCAAGCTCACCGGCTTTCCCATCACCTCGACGCTGATGGGGCTCGGCGCGTTTCCGGCCGCCGATCCGCAATGGCTCGGCATGCTCGGCATGCACGGCACCTGGGAGGCCAATTGGTCGATGCACGATTGCGATCTGATGATCTGCGTCGGCGCCCGCTTCGACGACCGCATCACCGGCCGGCTCGACGCGTTTTCGCCCGGCTCGAAGAAAATCCACATCGACATCGATCCGTCCTCGATCAACAAGAACGTCAAGGTCGATCTCGGCATCGTCGGCGATTGCGCGCACGTTCTTGACGATATGCTCCGCGTCTGGCGCGAGCGCGGAGCGAAGCCGGACAAGAAGGCGCTCGAGGCATGGTGGGCGCAGATCGGCAAATGGCGGGCGAAGAATTCGCTGGCCTACCGCAATTCCAACGAGATCATCAAGCCGCAATACGCGATCCAGCGCCTTTATGAGCTGACCAAGGACCGCGACACCTACATCACCACCGAAGTCGGCCAGCACCAGATGTGGGCGGCGCAATTCTATCGGTTCCAGGAGCCGACGCGCTGGATGACCTCCGGCGGGCTGGGCACCATGGGCTATGGCCTGCCGGCCTCGGTCGGCGTGCAGCTGGCGCATCCGAATTCGCTGGTGGTCGATATCGCCGGCGAAGCCTCGGTGCTGATGACCATGCAGGAAATGTCGACGGCGGTGCAGCACGACCTGCCGATCAAGATCTTCATCCTCAACAATCAATATATGGGCATGGTGCGGCAGTGGCAGGAACTGTTGCACGGCGGCCGCTATTCGCATTCCTACACCGAGGCGCTGCCCGACTTCGTCAAGCTGGCGGAGGCCTACCACGCGCACGGCATCCGCTGCGCGCATCCGGGCGAGCTCGACGACAAGATCCGCGAAATGATCGAGGTGCCCAAACCGGTGATTTTCGATTGCGTGGTCGATCCGGCGGAAAATTGCTTCCCGATGATCCCATCGGGCCGGGCGCACAACGAAATGCTGCTCGGCGACGCCGCGACGCGGGTCGAGGACGCGATCACCGAGGAAGGCAAAGTGATGGTGTAGAGGGCGAAAAGCGAAATGGCGAGTAGCGAATGGAAAGCAGCTCTCCGCCCTCCCCCATTCGCTACTCGCTACTTACTTTTCGCAACTCGCTACTCGCCTTGGAGAAGGCCATGAGCACGACGACCCACTACCCCGCCGCGACCAAGATCGAGCAGGTCGAATCGCGCACCCTGTGCGTTCTCGTCGATAACGAGCCCGGCGTGCTCGCCCGCGTCATCGGGCTGTTCGCCGGCCGCGGCTACAACATCGACTCGCTGACAGTCTCAGAAACCGAGCATGAGAAGCATCTGTCGCGCATCACCATCGTCACCCGCGGCACGCCGATGGTGCTTGAGCAGATCAAAAATCAGCTCGACCGCCAGGTTCCGGTGCACCGCGTCATCGACCTAACCGCCGGCAGCCCGGCAATCCAGCGCGAGCTCGCCATGGTCAAGGTGCGCGGCACCGGCGAGCAGCGCATGGAGGCGCTGCGCCTTGCCGACGCGTTCCGCGCCCGCGTCATCGACGCCACCACCGAAAGCTTCGTGTTCGAAATCACCGGCGCCTCCGACAAGATCGAGAGCTTCATCAATCTGATGCTGCCGGTCGGCCTAGTCGAAGTGTCGCGCACCGGCGTCGTCGCCATCGCGCGCGGCCCGGAGGGGATGTAGATGCTCGTGTAGGGGCGGGTTTCAAACCCGCCCCTACGCCGCCGAACGCTCCGCCGCCGCGCGTTCTTTCACGGCGAGGCGCTCGACCAGCGTGGCGAAACGATCGACAAAGCCTTGCAGGAATTTTCTGGTGCCGTCGTCGCCGATGTTGCCGTGCTCGTCGATCAGGTTCGGCTTGAACGTGATATAAGCCTCACCGCCGAGCAGGATCATGCCAAGGCTCACCAGGATGGTGCGCAGATGCTGCTGCGCCAGCGCGCTGCCGATGGCGCCGGGCGAGGTGCCGGTGATGAAAGCGGGCTTGTCGGCCCAGGAGTTGCGGCCGTAGGGCCGCGCGCCCCAATCGACCGCGTTTTTGAGCACTGCCGGAATGGATCGATCGTGTTCCGGCGTGACAAACACGACCCCGTCGGCGCCCGCGATTTCGTTCTTGAAGCGCGCCACTTCGGGCGGCAGGCTTGCTTCATTGTCCTGGTTGTATAGCGGCAGATCGTCGATGCGCACGAATGTGGCGTCGAACTTGCCGGCGCCGAGCTTGGCCAGCGCGGCGGCGAGCTTGCGGTTGATCGAATCGCGGCGGTTGGAGCCGACGATCACGGCTATTTGGGGCAGGGCGGGAGCGGGCATGGTTGAATACCTCGGTTGGAATTCGTAACTAGGGCTAGATAGGTGACCGCCCGCAAGCCGGACAAGAAGGCACAGCCGTGAAACCGAGGCACAACGATTTGCCCGCCGACTGCCGCGCCATCAGCGACGTGCTGGCCCGCATCGGCGACAAATGGTCGGTTCTGGTCGTCAGCCGGCTGGGAGGAAAGCCGCTGCGCTTTAACGAGCTGCGCCGGTCCATCGGCGGCATTTCGCAACGCATGCTGACCTTGACGCTGCGCGGTCTGGAACGCGACGGCCTGGTCACGCGCACGGCGTTTCCGACCATTCCGCCGCGGGTCGATTATGCGCTGACCCCGCTCGGTCGCGATTTGCTGCAGCCGGTCTCGGCGCTCGGCGCCTGGGCGCTTCGTAATCAGCCGAAAATCGCCCGCGCGCGGGAGCGATTCGATGGGCCGGTGAGTGAACGGGTATGAACGACGCGAGACGTGTCGCACTCGACAACGAAATACTACGTGGCGTTGTTGGCTCAACGTCGCATGGAACTGCGATTGAGGGCCAGGACGACAGGGATGAAATGGGTGTGTTTATCGAGCCGCCCGAATATGTTTGTGGGCTAAAGCCGTGCGATCATTACATCTATCGGGATCAACCCGAAGGTGCGCGCAGCCAGCCGGGCGATCTCGACCTGATATTGTACAGCTTGAGAAGATTTTGCCGTCTGGCCGCGCAGGGCAATCCAAGTGTGATCCTGCTGCTTTGGCTGCCCGTGCACATCTGCAAGGAGCCACTCGGCGCCGAGCTAGTTGCGATGCGCAACGCATTTGTGAGCAAGCAATCCGGTGAACGCTTCCTTGGCTACCTCGTCGCGCAGAAGAGGCGCCTCACCGGCGAGCGATCGCGCACCGTGAATCGGCCCGAACTGGTCGCTAAATACGGCTACGACACTAAATTCGCGATGCATGCCCTGCGGCTCGGCTTTGAGGGCATCGAGCTCATGTCGTCTCGCCGTCTTAGTTTGCCCGTAGCTGAGCCGAACCTAACCACACTTCGGGCGGTGCGCTCGGGCCAGGTTCACTACGAAGGTGCAGTGAAGCTCATCGAAACCGCCGAGGCGCGGTTGAGAGAATTGATCGACGCCTGCAGCTGGGTTCCCGATATCGGGAGCATCAACGAATTTCTGGTGCGGGCGCATGTTCGTCATTGGCAGTCGCGGGGGGCGATGCCGGCTGACCGGCCATTCGCTCCAGGGCTTGTCCCGGCCGCGCGCACCACCTAGAAGCAGCTCGGAATACACGGGCCAAGCGTGGCCTAGAGTAGGGATGAAAACCATGCGTGTTTATTACGATCGCGACGCCGACCTGAACCTGATCAAGGGCAAGAAGGTCGCCATCATCGGCTACGGCAGCCAGGGCCATGCGCACGCGCTCAATCTGCGCGACTCCGGGGTCAAGGAGGTCGCCGTGGCGCTGCGCAAGAATTCGCAAGGGGTGAAGAAGGCGCAAGGAGTGAAGCTGCCGGTGATGGAAGTCGCCGAGGCCGCCAAATGGGCCGATGTAATGATGATGCTCACGCCCGACGAATTGCAGGCCGACATCTATAACGGCCAGCTGCACGGCAATATGAAGGACGGCGCGGCGCTGATGTTCGCGCATGGGCTGAACATTCACTTCAACCTGATCGACCCGCGCGGCGATCTCGACGTCATGATGATCGCCCCGAAGGGCCCCGGCCACACCGTGCGTTCCGAGTATCAGCGCGGCGCCGGGGTGCCGTGCCTGCTGGCGATCCACAAGGACGCTTCCGGCAACGCCCACGATCTCTGCCTGTCCTATGGTGCTGCGATCGGCGGCGGCCGCGCCGGCATCATCGAGACCAGTTTTCGCGAGGAATGCGAGACCGACCTGTTCGGCGAACAGACTGTGCTGTGCGGCGGCGTCGTCGAATTGATGAAGGCCGGCTATGAGACCCTGGTCGGCGCCGGCTATGCGCCGGAAATGGCGTATTTCGAGTGCATCCACGAAATGAAGCTGATCGTCGACCTGATCTACGAGGGCGGCATCGCCAACATGAACTATTCGGTGTCCAATACCGCCGAATACGGCGAATATGTTTCCGGCCCGCGCGTGATCAACGATGCGACCCGCGCCGAGATGAAGCGCATTCTCGACGACATCCAGTCCGGCAAGTTCGCCAAGGATTGGATGCTGGAGAACAGGGTCAATCAGACCTCGTTCAAGGCGATGCGCTCAAAGCTCGCCGCCCATCCGGCGGAAGCCGTCGGCGCCAAGCTGCGCGAAATGATGCCGTGGATTAAAGAGCGGGCGCTGGTGGACCGGTCCCGTAATTGATCTGGCGTCATTGCGAACGAAGCGAAGCAATCCAGACGACCACGCAGTTTCTGGATTGCTTCCACCTACGCGCTGTGCGCTTCGGTGGACTCCTACCCTCCGAAGCTCGCGGAGCGAGCGTAGGCGGGTCGTCGCTGTGCTCCTTGCAATGACAAGGTACAGCCGATGATTCACCAAATGTACCGTCCAACCCTTGCCATGACGACTTAATTACAGTTTTATGACAACGCGCCATGCGCTGGGGTCGTCTGAGGGTTTAGGTCATTTCCGGGCATAGGCGCGCTCCGTCATGCGTGCTGTTTTGCCGCTGCGTCGGCGTCTGGATGATGTGATCGCCCGGCATGGCGCGCTCCGGCCGGCGCTGGTACTCGCCCCGCATCTCGTTGCCTTAGGCATCATGATCGCGACCGAATCCACGGTCACGGCCATGACGGCCTTCGTGCTGGCCTGGGGCATTCTCAACTTCTTCTGGCTCGTGCTGACCCGCCGCCCGCTGCTCGCCGGAGCGCTGTCGCTCACCATGATGACCGTGCTCGTGCTGCTGTCGCAGCTCAAATACCACGTGCTGATGATGACGGCGAATTTCGTCGACCTGATGATCGTCGACACCGACACCGTCAGCTTCCTGTTCACGATCTTTCCGGCGCTACGCTGGATCGTTGCGCTTTCTCTTCTCGCGCTCGTTCCGCTCCTGGTGCTGGCCTGGCGGCTCGATCCGTTCCGCGTCCGCCGCCGCATCGCTGTGGCTGCGGCGCTGGCCTGCATCGGCGGCCTGACCGCGCTCGAAATGCAATTCCCGCTGCGGCCGTTCGAGGCGTTCTATGGCGGCAACATGGTGTCGTCGTTCGCGCGCTCGGGCGTCGATGCGGTGTCCACGCTGCTCACCCAGGGTCTGATGCAGTCCGACGCCTTCGCCGCCGATCGCTTGCCGGCGGACACCGGAACGTGCCGGCCGGCGGTCAAGCCGCCGCACATCATCCTGATCCACGACGAGTCGAGCTTCGACATCCGCATGGCGCCGGGCATCAAGGTGCCGACCGGCTACGGCGCGCATTTCAAGTCGTTCGACGGCAAGGAGCGCAATTTCCTGGTCGAAGGCAACGGCGGCCCGAGCTGGTACACCGAATACAACGTGCTGGAAGGACTGTCGGCGCGTACGTTCGGCCGCTTTGCCTATTTCGTGACGCGGATCGCGGCCGGCCGCGTCAATCGCGGGCTGCCGGCGGCGTTGCGGCGCTGCGGCTATCGCACCTTCTCGCTCTATCCGGCGCTCGGCGCGTTCATGAGCGCGCGCAGCTATCAGACCACCACCGGCGTGCAACATTTCTACGATCAGCACGATCTCGGCGCGACGGCGATCGAGCCCGACAGCTTCTTTTTCGACGCCGCAGCGAAGATGATCGCGCGCGAGCGCCCGCGCGGCCCGATGTTCGTGTTCGTCTATCTCGCCGCCAATCATTTTCCGTGGGATTTCCGCTATCGGCCCGACCTGATGCCGCAGTGGAAGGATTTGGGCAATGTGAACCCGGTCGACGAATATCTGCGCCGGCAGGCGATGAGCGCGCAGGACTATGCCGACTTCCTGGCGCGGCTGAAGCGCGAATTTCCCGACGACTCGTTCCTCCTGGTGCGGTTCGGCGACCACCAGCCGGACTTTTCGCCGCTCATTCTCGATCCCACGCTCGACGACAACGGCATCGCGCAACACCTGATGGCCTACGACCCGCGCTATTTCACCACCTATTACGCAATCGATGCGATCAATTTCACGCCGGCCGACGTGTCGTCCGCACTCGACACGCTGGAAGGACCGTATTTGCCGCTCGTGGTACAGGAGGCCGCCGGCCTGCCGCTCGATCCGTCCTTCGCCGAGCAGAAGAAGATTCTGATCCGCTGTAACGGCCTGTTCTACGGCTGCGCCAACGGCGCGGAAGCGCGGCATTTCAACCGTTTGCTGATCGACGCCGGACTGATCAAGAATCTTTAGCCCGCATGAGCAACCCACCTTCGCTCGCGCCTGCCTTGATCTGGGACCTGCGGCGACTAGACTGACGCCCGGGCGCGACAAAACATGGGAGGATAAGGTCATGTTCGCCAAAAGATGCTATTTGATCGCGGCAGCCGCCGCGACGCTTGCTTTCGGTTTTGCCGGCGCCGACGCCAACGCGGCGGGACTCTTCACGCTGCAATCGAAGACCTTCGCGGACGGCCACATGATGCCGAAGAAAGTCTCCAACAGCAAAGCCAATATGGCGACCAATCCGAACTGCGTCGGCGACAACGTCTCGCCGGAATTGCACTGGACCAACGTGCCGGCAGGCACCAAGAGCCTGGTCTTGCTCATGTCCGATCCCCAGGGACGTGCCCCGTCCGGCGTCAGCCACTGGGTCGCCTACGGTATTTCGCCGACGCTTACCGGCTTTGCCGAGGGGGCGACCAGCAAGGATTCCGACCAGTATGTCGGCGGCAAGAGCCTGTTCAACGTCGGCCACTATTCCGGTCCTTGCACGCCGCCTAACCAGACGCCGCATCACTATATGTTTGTTCTGATCGCCACCGATTTCGCCCCGACGGACCTGGCGCCCGGTTTGACACGCGAGGAAGTAATCGAGAAGTTCGGGCCGCCGCCGGCGCATGTGAAAGGCGTCACCGGTCTCGTCGGCCTGTTCGTCAATCCCTGGCATAAGTGACGATGATTTTCCGGTCGGAACTCGGCCGGTCATGCAACGGTTGTCCGATGCGGTCGTTCGGCGTCGTCGCCGGCGCAAGCTGGCGACGCTGCCGTTCATTGCCGCAAGGTCGGCGATGCAGCGCGCCGCGATCGTCGGCCGGGTGCTTGCGCTTGCGCCGGCAGTTCCGCTAAAACAACGCCGGCCGCCGATGAAGTTAACGCGGAATTCACCTTAATCCGCGAGCTTTGGGCCACAACGAGGGCAATAGCGATGTCAATTCGCGGCGATTTCCGCGCTATGACCCGGGGGGCCAAGACGGCCGCCGCCGGCGCTGCCCTCATGCAATTTAAGATTCTCGGCGGGCTGCTGCTGCTTAGCGCCCCCTGAGGGCCGGCTGGGCGTTTGCGCCGGGGCACTCAGGGGACGGCTTGAGCCACGGAACCCAACGAGCGCCCTGACCGCCTGACGGCGGGCGCAAACGACAAAGGATCAACACAGCCATGACCACGCCAGCCAAAGGCGCGACCAAGTCCGAAAAGGACCGCGTCGTCATTTTCGACACCACCTTGCGCGACGGCGAGCAATGCCCCGGCGCCACCATGACGCACGAGGAGAAGCTCGAAGTCGCCGCACTGCTTGACGAGATCGGCGTCGACATCATCGAGGCCGGCTTTCCGATCGCGTCGGACGGCGACTTCGCCGCCGTCAACGAGATCGCCAAGCGCACCAAGAAGGCCGTCGTCTGCGGTCTCGCCCGCGCCGGATCTAAGGATATCGACCGCGCCGGCGAAGCCATCAAGCCGGCCCGGCAGCCGCGCATCCACACTTTCATCTCCACCTCGCCGGTGCACATGAAGTGGAAGCTGCAGCTGGCGCCGGAGAAGGTCTACGAGATGGTGATCGCCTCGGTGACGCGCGCGCGCGGCTATACCGACAACGTCGAATGGTCGTGCGAGGACGGCACCCGCACTGAACACGATTTCCTCTGCCGTTGCGTCGAGGCCGCGATCAAGGCCGGCGCCACCACCATCAATATTCCCGACACCGTCGGCTACACGGTGCCCGACGAATATTTCGCGCTGATCGAGATGGTGCGCGAACGCGTGCCGAATTCCGACCTGGCGCGCTTCTCCGTGCATTGCCACAACGATCTCGGCATGGCGGTGGCCAATTCGCTCGCCGGCGTGCGCGCCGGCGCGCGCCAGATCGAATGCACCGTCAACGGCATCGGCGAGCGCGCCGGCAACGCTTCGCTCGAGGAAGTCGTGATGGCGATGCGGGTGCGCAACGACGTGCTGCCGTTCTGGACCGCCATGGACGCCACCATGCTGACGCGGGCGTCGAAGCTGGTTGCCGCGGTCACCTCGTTCCCGGTGCAATACAACAAGGCGATCGTCGGGCGGAACGCGTTCGCGCACGAGAGCGGCATTCACCAGGACGGCATGCTCAAGCACACCCAGACCTACGAGATTATGATGCCGGCGGACGTCGGCGTGAAGCAGACCTCGCTGGTCATGGGCAAGCATTCCGGCCGTCATGCGTTTGTGCACAAGCTCGAAGAGCTCGGCTATCACCTCGCCGGCAATCAGCTCGAAGACGCGTTCGTCCGCTTCAAGGCGCTGGCCGACCGCAAGAAGCACATGTACGACGAGGACATCGAGGCGCTGGTCGACGAGGAGATCGCCACCGCCCAGGATCACATCAAGCTCGTTTCGCTGTCGGTGATCGCCGGCACCCGCGGCCCGCAGCGCGCCACCATGAAGCTCGACATCGACGGCAAGTCGCTGATCGAGGAATGCGAGGGCAACGGCCCGGTCGACGCCACGTTCAATTGCATCAAGGCGATGGTGCCGCACGACGCGGTGCTGGAGCTTTATCAGGTGCACGCGGTGACCGAAGGCACCGATGCGCAAGCGGAGGTCTCGGTGCGGCTGTCCGAGCTCGGCCGCGCGGTGACGGCCAAGGGTGCCGATCCGGATACGCTCGTTGCCTCGGCCAAGGCGTATCTCGCAGCGCTGAACAAGCTCGTCGCCCGGCGGCAACGCAACAAGCTCGAGCCGCTCGTGGTCGTCGAGCGCCGCATCCATTCGACGGACGCGGGGTGACTCTGTCATTCCGGGGCGCGGGCCAATGGCCCGCGAGCCCGGAATCCATATTCGCTGACCCGAGATTATGGATTCCGGACTTGCCGCTTCGTGGCAATCCGGAATGGCGCATCCGCCCTTGGCATCTCGCGCGCAATGCCCTAGATACGGCTCGCAAATTGGTGGAAGTGCCTAACCTTAAGTCCATCGTCGGTTAGGGCGCATAGCTCAGTTGGTAGAGCAGCTGACTCTTAATCAGCGGGTCCAAGGTTCGAGTCCTTGTGCGCCCACCACGCTTCGCCCTTGCGGGCTACGCGTGGCGCAGCCACGCAAGTCCGCAAGGGCGATGCGTGTCCGGCGTAGCTGGAGCGAAGCGAAAGCGTAGACGGACTAAGCCGTGTGGTATGTCTATATCATTCGCAGCCGAGCTTTTCCGGATCGGGAATATACTGGCGCCACTGCCGATCTGAAGCGACGAATTGCCGATCATAACGCCGGTAAATCAGCGCACACCGCCAAATATACTCCATGGGAGTTGCTCTGGTATTGCGCCTTCACCGACAAATACAAAGCGCTTCAATTCGAGCGATATCTAAAGTCGCATTCCGGCAGAGCCTTCGCCAAGAAACGGCTCCGGTAGGCTGATGCTTTGCCCTCCGGGGCGGAGCCGGGGACGGCGGCCGTGGCGCCTGCCGTCGCAAAAGGAGCACAAGGTGCGCAGGTTCCAGAGCTCGTCCGGGCCGCCCTCCCGGCGCGGCTTGATGTGGTCGGCGATCAGCACACCACCACGCCCACGATCCGGCGTCGGGCAGTCGGCCATCGTGCATCGATAGCCGTCACGCGCCAGACACGCTGCGCGCAACCGCTTCCACAGCGGCGATTGATAGAACGGGTCCTGGACTTCCTTGCGCTTGGCGGCCGGCTTCCATCCGGGAGCGCGGAACGTCGGCGGCTTGGTCGGCATGGGGCTTCCGACTGGACTTGCCGCCGTTCATCGGGCGAAGCTAGGCTTTTCGTGAAGTCTTTGCCTTCGCCACTTCAGGAAAGGCAACTGAATCAATATGATCCAGTGCCCAGTTTTGTCCTTGTTGGCCCACCAGTTTCTGCTTGAAAATCAATTACTTGAAGGGACGCATCCGAAGCGGCGAGCGGTGCGCGTCGCGTCGGAGTTGCTGTAGGGGGCATGAGCGCAACGTCGCGCGGGAATTTGCGCCTAGGCGGCACCCGACTGCATGGGCAGGATTGGCGTCTTTGGTATCATTATGATGTTCGTCGGTGTTTCGATTGCGTTCAAGTCAAGTTGAAGCTGGTAAGTCAGTCCCTCCGGCAGATAGTCCATGGTGACGCTGCCAAATTGCTCTGCCGCTTCCAGTAGAACCACGCTCCCGAACCCTCTCCTTGTCGGCGGCGACACTCGGGGACCACCAGTCTCCTTCCACGAAAACACAAACGAGCCGCTGCCATTGGACCGATTAACTTTGCCTGAGATTGAAACGCGACCATCGGGTGAAGATAAAGCGCCATATTTGAGTGCGTTCGTCGCAAGTTCATAGACGAGCATTGCAAATTGCTGAGCGGCCCGTGGTGTAAGAGTGATTTCGCAGCCTTCGACGGTGACGCGCTTGGTATCAAGGATAGGCTGCGTGCTAAGAATTTTGGCGAGGGGTGCGCCTTCCCAAGCTCCCTCGGCCAGCAGCGTGTAAGCCTGCGACAGTGCTCCCACTCGGCCGTTCAGGGTGTAGCCAGCTTCTGCAATCGTCTTGGCATCCCTGAGACTGCTTTTGATAACTGCCTGAATGACAGAAAACAAATTCCGTGTTCGATGCTGCAATTCCCCAATGATTAAATCCTGATGTTTCTCCTCCCGCTTGCGAGCGGAAATGTCTACCACTGTTGCTAGAACGGCCGGTCGCCCGTCCTGGCCCACCGGGTTAAGTCCAATCTCGACGGGAAATTCACTGCCATCTTTGCGTCGCCCGTTTAGATCGCGCCCAAGACCCATCAATCTTACTTCGGGCTTTGCCTGATACGATGTACGCAGCTTCTGATGTTCGGGGATGTGCTGTTCAGGCACCAACGCCTCTACGTCCTTTCCCACCAATTCCTTTCGACTGTAGCCAAACAGCTTCTCCGCGCTCGCATTGACCAGCTTGATCGTTCCGTGCTCATCGACCAACACGAAACCGTTGGGCGCGGACTCAAGAAGAAGGCGGATATTTCGTTGCTGAATGACCAGACGCTCAACCAGCCCACTGACAACGACGGCAATAGCCACATCGACGCCGCTGATGAAGGCAAACAGCAGAAATTCCCCAAGTTCACGCTGGCCGGGGCGAACAAAAAAGTCCGGGATAACGAGATACCATGCTGCAATAGTAGACAAGAGAGTGGCGAAGATGCCGGGCCAAAGCCCGCCAACAAGCGCAGCGACGATGATCGCCGGATAAAAAGTCGTGAACACTTGTACGCCAGCGTAGCTCGCAACGATCCCGCGCACCAAGACGGCAAGCGCGACCATGAGCAACGCCAAGCCGTAAGCGGCAAGTGGATGCTGCCGCACGCGCAGGAGGCGTTCTACCCACGGGTAGATTTGAAAGCCGAGTGCGAATGGCACCGGAGATTCCCTCAAGCCCCGGACCACGGGCCGACTAGACAATCATAGCCGATTGCGGTTCCAGCGTCTGTGCACTAGTGAACATACAGCGGACAGGCACCGGGGCACTATGCGACGCCCGTTCAGCTCTGGAGCCACGTTTTGCCCGCCTAAAGGACCCGACAGATGATGAAACCTAAGGGGGATCGTCCGTTTAATAACCTTTTGAGGGTGCTGCGCGACAGCGATTACGCATTAATCTCTCCGCATTTGCGCGAGGAGCTAACGGAGGCGGACGATTTGCTCTACAGGCCCGGCGACAACGTTGACGTTGTGCACTTTCCTTGTGGACCGAGCCTCGTTTCGTTTCTGGTCAGCAACGAAGATGGACGCGATGTTGAAGCGATCCTAGTCGGCCGCGAGGGAGCGGTCGGAGGGATCGTCAGCTTGGGCAACCTCCCCGCGTATTGCAGGATCGTTGTAAAGTTCGGCGGAGTTTTTATGCGCCTGCCAATCTCTAATCTGGAGGAAGCAAAAAACAAATCGCCGAGTTTGCGGCATCTCTTCGGTCGATACGCGGATTGCCTGCTGACTCAGGTGTTCCAATCAACGGCCTGCAACGCAATTCATTCTATCGAGCAACGCACCGCCAAATGGATCATTTCCGCCACGGAGCGCACCGGCGGGGATGTTGTGCCTTTGACGCACCAACAGCTCGCTTCGATGTTAGGTGTTGGACGTAGCTATACCAGCCGTGTCATCCAAACTTTCAAGGCCGAGGGAATTTTAGAAACGCGACGCGGCTCTTTGTTAGTGCGCGACCACGATGCGCTCGTCGCGCGGTCATGCTTGTGCAATGAGTCGGTTAAGGCCCACTTCGACACCGTACTGCGTGGCGTCTATCCGACCTAGAACGTTGTGTGATGTTACGGATTGCGACTCTAACGGCCGTCGCTTCCCAGGGTTGCGTTGCAAGGGCCCATACCCACCAAGTAGGTGGTTCGCCACTAACGCCGGCCCGCCAAAATTGCTGCTGCGCTAAAAAACGCGATTGGCCCATCACGTCGCACGTCTATCAGTCGTTATCGGGGCAAAGCAGACGTGAAGCTAAGGCTGAGCCGGCCCCGCGACATTCCAGAACTGCACGAGGCCGCGACAGCCGTGGCGAACGCCCGGACTTGCCGCCGCTCATGGGGCGTAGCCCGGTTTTTCGTGAACTTTTTGCCGCCGCCACTTCAGGAAAGGCAGCTGAACCACTAAAATCCAGTGCCCAGATTGGTCCTTGTTGGCCCACCACGCTTCGCCCTTGCGGGCTACGCGTGGCGCAGCCACGCAAGTCCGCAAGGGCGATGCGTGTCCGGCGTAGCTGGAGCGAAGCGAAAGCGTAGACGGACTAAGCCGTGTGGTATGTCTATATCATTCGCAGCCGAGCTTTTCCGGATCGGGAATATACTGGCGCCACTGCCGATCTGAAGCGACGAATTGCCGATCATAACGCCGGTAAATCAGCGCACACCGCCAAATATACTCCATGGGAGTTGCTCTGGTATTGCGCCTTCACCGACAAATACAAAGCGCTTCAATTCGAGCGATATCTAAAGTCGCATTCCGGCAGAGCCTTCGCCAAGAAACGGCTCCGGTAGGCTGATGCTTTGCCCTCCGGGGCGGAGCCGGGGACGGCGGCCGTGGCGCCTGCCGTCGCAAAAGGAGCACAAGGTGCGCAGGTTCCAGAGCTCGTCCGGGCCGCCCTCCCGGCGTGGCTTGATGTGGTCGGCGATCAGTACGCCACCGCGCCCACGATCGGGCGTCGGGCAGTCGGCCATCGTGCATCGATAGCCGTCACGCGCCAGACACGCGGCGCGCAACCGCTTCCACGGCGCCGATTGATAGAACGGGTCCTGGACTTGCTTGCGCTTGGCGGCCGGCTTCCATCCCGGAGCGCGGAACGTCGGCGGCTTGGTTGGCATGCGGTCTTAACGGAGGTTCGGACGAGCAACGGTTTGCGAGCCCGTTATAATTGGACCTGAAATCAGCCCGGCGGATGCCTATATGTACCCGTCTTCCAAGACGGGTTTGAGGGTTATGATCGTCCGGTCTTCGTTCAAGTGCACCACGTGTTGCCAAGTCCATACCGTCCGCATCGGCATGGGTCAGGAGACGCGTCAAGAACACCGCTTCCCCTGCGTGAACTGCGGCGAGGACATGGTCGTGGCGCTCAACGTCGACTATCAAGCTATCGCTCACTGGACTGAAGCGGTCGAGAACGCCGAGCTCACAGACGAGGTATCCGGCGCACCGATTGTGAACGTGGACGCCAACTTTATCGTTCCGGAGAACGAGCGTCATGTCGACTTCGCCTTCCCTCGACTCGCACAGCTGCAGGAGAGAAGCGAAGTCGCCGAGAAATATCGCTCGCTGGTATCGGTCTCCGATATCCCACCAGGGATGTTGGGCCAGCGGCCGTATCGCCGTGCCGATTACGCAGAGGAATGGCGACTTCTCCGCAAAGCGTGGTCGCTGCACCGACGCGGGCGTGACCACTTGGCGCGCCAGAAGTTGGAGGCGGCTTCGACGCTGCTCTACAAAGCCGATCCGCTGCACGATCTCCTCGACTGGCTTTGGCGCTTCGTCCTGCTTATCGGCCAGCCGCACTATGAAGCACCATTCCGGGCGGCGATGGATGTCATTCGTCCGCTCCTCCGGAAGCCGGAGTTCGCCGACTTTGTCACCTATTACAACGGAATCGCTTCAGATCGCAGCGATCGGTACTTCGATCTGATGATTGCCTATTTCGAGGGCTACGGCGATTTCGGACAGGTGCATTTCCACGTTGCCAAGGGCCTTGACGTGCCCGTCGGGAATGTTGCCTCGTCGGTTGACTTCGACGCGACGCGAATGTTCTACGGCAACGCGTTCGAGGCCTTTGCTTCCTCGGTCGACATCTTGGCCTACCTGAATAATATGTTGGCGGGCCGGCCGTTCAATCAGTTCGAGAAGCTGACGCAGAGGGAATATCTTAAGCTCGACAAAGCGAGCCGCTTCGACGCATTTGCGGGCGTCCCGGCGTTCGCTGCGCTCTGCGAGGAACGCGATAACCAGCTTCGCAACGCTTCACACCACGGCGGGATGAAGATGGACCGCAAGACACAGACGATCCGTTATCGCGTCGGCAAGGGCGGCACTGGTCCTGAGCAGCGAGTGGACTACGCCACTTACTTGGCGAGGAGCGCAAAGCTTTTTCTGCAAGCCATGACCTTGCTGCGCATCGAGATCATGATGTGCCATGCGACCGGTGCGCGACCACCCTTGGCGTAATTCTCGCGGCTTCGCTTCCGAAGGGGATCATCTTTCTGGTTATGACCCCAACGGGTTTGCCGCCTTGGCGGGCGACTTTGCCGAACGGGTATCGAGCGCCGGCCACCGTTCATGGGGCAAAACGGGGCTTTTCGTGAACTTTTTGTCTCCGCCACTTCAGGAAAGGCAGCTGAACCACTACAATCCAGTGCCCAGTTTTGTCCTTGTGCGCCCACCATTCCACGCCGGCAAAACCCTGGTGACTGATCCCTAGCAATTCGCTAATCATCGTCGTCGCCGGGCTTGTCGTAGTGAAGCGAATGCCATTCGATCGAGAACGGCCCGAGTCCGGTACTGGCCCTTCGAGTATGGCCATTCGGCAGCTCGCCGCGCGCATTTGCGCGCCCAATCCTTTGCAGTTGGCGGTCGCGCTGCCGATAGCCATAGCGGTTCTCGCGGCAGTGCTGCGGCTCCATGGTCTTTCCGACAAGCCGCTTTGGTATGACGAGATCGTCAGTTGGAACCGGGCGAGACTTCCGATCGCCGAACTCATCGTCGACGCGCTCAGGCACAAGCATTACCCGACCTATTTTTTGCTGCTCCGCCCGTTTGCCTCGGGTCACATCAACGAATGGATGCTGCGACTCCCATCCGCCGTATTCGGAGCGGTTTGCGCCCTCCTGGTCACGCGGTTGGCGATCGACATGCGTGGGGCGCTCGCCGGTCTCGTGGCGGGATTGCTGATGGCTTTGTCGCCATCGGAGGTCCAGTTCGGGCAAGAAGCCCGGGCATACACTCTTATTTCCTGCTTGGTGCTGGTCGCGATCTGGGGACTAGTTCGCATCGCGCAACAGCCCGGACAGGCTGCTCTGCCGATGACGCGGCCCGAGGCGTTGCGCGGCCCCTGGGCGGCCTATCTCCTCGGCACGACTGGGGCGCTCCTCGCGCAGAACAATACAGTCCCTTGGCTGTTGGCTTCAAACTTGGCCTTCATCGCGATCGTTCACCGTGCGACAGCGGGACGGAACGGGTTACTACGCAACTGGGTATGGACGCAGGCCGTCATTCTGCTCGTCTGGCTTCCCGTGCTCGTCATTATGTTCTCGACAAATCGGGGCGCCGTTTTCACGGGGCTTGATTGGCTGCCCAAGCCCACCTGGGAGACCATTCGCTCGATCGTTGCGGCAGTCTATTTGTTCCGAATATCGGACATGATGACGTTTGAGCTGCTGCCAACCCCGCTTCCGGAATTTGGTGTCGCAGTCGTGATGCTTGGCCTCTATGGGGCGTGGCGTCTGAAATCAGATCCTCCATTGCTGGCGGTGATTGGCCTTGCCTTTGCGGCGATGCCGATCACAATTTTGGTCATATCCATCTTTCATCCGGCGTTGGTGCCCCGGTATTTGCTGTGGAGCACAGGCCCCTTTTTCGTGATGGCAGGCATCGGCGCGGCGACGTCGCCGGCGCGATTTTCGCCGCTGATTGCCGCATCCGTCGCGGTCGGTGCGGCGATAAGCCTTTGGCCTTATTACAGCTCGGAAACCAAGCCGCGCTGGGACCAAGCGG
The DNA here is from genome assembly GCA_963729335.1 of uncultured Alphaproteobacteria bacterium. Taxonomy (GTDB): domain Bacteria; phylum Pseudomonadota; class Alphaproteobacteria; order Rhizobiales; family Xanthobacteraceae; genus BOG-931. The sequence continues at coordinate 195,617 of CAVSNN010000005.1, read as the reverse complement.
CGGTCTATCTTGCGAGCAATGTGCGCCCGCCGGATGTCATCGTCGTAGAACACCAATCGGTGGAATTCGTCGTTGATTCTTATGCCGAGCCACTTCGTTTCGGTTCGAAGTTTCTTGCCGTTTCACGGAAGTCTCCCCACGTCGCGCGCTTCGCCGCGAATGGCGGGCGCACATGGGTGGTTTATGGTCGCATCGGGCAGGGCGCGGAGGAGTCCGAGGAGCAATTTCGACGAAAATGGGCTGTGTTGGGGAATCCGGACGGACAGGTCCGCTTCGGTTCTCACATTCTGATTTTGCGATTCGACAATTCCGTGACGGCGCCGCAAGGCAGCTTCACCACGGTCCAAATAAGACCGAATGACGGGATGTCGCCGCTCAAGCCGGACCGTGCAAATTAGAATCCCTGTCGACGCGTTGCGCCCGGCGGCCTCTGTCACCCCGCCAGCACCGTGCGCGTCGGCAGCGACGGATTGAGCGCCTGATGAATGACGCGGCCCAGCGCCGATATCTGATACGGCTTGCGCAACACCGGAAATTCCGGGTTGGCGTCGAACACCTTGGTGTAGCCGGTCGTCAGCACCACCGGGATGTTCGGATAGCGATCGCCGACCATGCGCGCCAAAGCCAGCCCGTCGGTCGGGCCGGGCAGCACCACGTCGCTGAACACGAGCGCCACGTCCGGCCCGGCGGCCAGCACGTCGAGCGCGGCGGACGCGGTTTCCACTTCGACGGTCCGGTAGTGCAGCTGCTGCAACAGCGCCACCGCCACGTGCCGCACGTCGGGATTGTCTTCCACGACCAGGATGGTCTGCCGTTTCAGCGCAATATATTGGGCGTCGTCTTGCGGCGACGGCGCGGCGACGGCGGCATGGCTGCGCGGCAGATAGACCGTCACTTTGGTGCCGCGGCCGACTTCGCTGTCGATCGAAACCGTGCCGTTCGATCGGCGCGCGAAGCCGTAAACTTGCGACAGGCCGAGCCCGGTGCCCTTATCCGGGCCTTTGGTGGTGAAGAACGGCTCGACCACGCGCGACAACAGATCGGGCGCGATACCGGCGCCGGTATCGGCGATGCTGAGCGCGACGAAGTCGCCGGCTAAGCCGTCCGGCGCCAAGCCGGTATCGAGCCGGGCGTTTTCCGCCGCAATCAGCATGCGACCGCCGTCCGGCATGGCGTCGCGCGCATTGACGGCGAGATTGACCAGCGCCAGTTCGAGCTCCGACTTGTCGACGCAGACCGGCCAGGCGGTGTCGGGCACGTCGATCTTGAAATCGATATTGACGTGCATCGAGCCGGCCAGCACGTCGCGGATCGCCTGGACCGCTTCGGCCGGGCTGATTACCGTCGGATTGAGCGGCAGCGTGCGCGCGAACGACAACAGTTGCCGGGTCAGATTCTCCCCGCGCGTCGCCGCCATTTCGATGGCCGCCACGGCGCGGGTGTCTCTGGTGTCGTGCAAGCGATTTTTCAGGCTCTGGGCGTGGCCGCTGACAATCATCAACAGGTTGTTAAAGTCGTGGGCGATGCCGCCGGTGAGCTGTCCGATGGCGTCCATCTTCTGCAAATGCGCGGTCTGCCGTTGCGCGCGGTCGAGCGCGGCGGCGGCTTCCTTTTCCGCCGTCACGTGGCGGCCGGCGACATAGATCAGCCCGTTGCTCTCGGTCATCGTCCATTGCAGCCAGCGCCACGAGCTGTCCTTGTGGCGGAAGCGATTTTCCATCCGCACGGTCGGCACCCCTTGGGCAAGCTGGGCGCGCCCGGCGATCGAATGCGGCGCGTCGTCGGGATGGCGCAATTCACTGACATGCATGGATTTGATTTCCTCCTCGCTCCAGCCGAGCAACCGCGTCCAGGCCGGATTCATGCTGAGGAAATAGCCTTCGAAATTGGACACCGCGAGCAAATCTTCCGAAACGTTCCAGATGCGGTCGCGCTCCAGCGTGCGCCGTTCGACTTCGGCTTCGAGCTTTTCGCTGACCGAGCGCAGTTCCGCTTCGACAAGGCTGCGCGCTCGATCGGCGCGTTTCTGCTCGGTGATGTCGAGAAGGGAAGCGATCCAACCGCCGACCTTGCCATCGGCATCCAGCTCCGGCCGATAGGCGATATAAAGCGAACGCCTGCCGGCCTCCGGAAAATCGATTTCGCATTCGAAATCCACGGTCTCGCCGCGCAACACTTTCCCGATATGCGGGCGCAACGTGTTGAATCCCCGTTCGCCGATCATCTCCGCGATGGTTTTGCCGATAACTTCGTCGCGTTGCCGGCCGATCATCTGGGCATAGGCCTCGCTGATGAAGCGGTAACGCAGGTCGCGGCTGCACCGCACCAGCATGAACGGCGTGCGATTGATCACGGATTGCAATTCGGCTTCGCTGGCGCGCAGCGCTTCTTCGGCGCGCTTGCGCTCGGTCAGCTCCTGGAAGCTGCAGACCGCGCCCTCGACCGCGCCGCACCGGCCGTGAAGCGGCGCGACATTCATCAGCACCGGAATCCGCGAGCCGTCCGGCCGCTCGATCACCAGCTCGGCTGCCAGCACCGGTTGGCCAGTCTGCAGCACGGTCGCGACCGGGGTGTCATCGAAATGCAGCGGTTCGCCGTCGGGTCCATAGCGGCGAAACGCCGGGCTATTGCGTTCGCCCGGATCGCGCAGCGGCGGCGACCGTCCCCACAGCTCGGCGGCCCGGCGGTTGTAGCTGACGAGCCCGCCGTCGGCGCGGCACACGCAAAAGCCGGTCGGAATGGCATCCAACGCCGCCTGTCCAATATCGTTGAATGCGTCTAAGCCGGGTGGCGTCGAGGCGGTCGTCGGGTCCTGACCACTCATCGCATAGTTCCCCTCAACCGGCGCAACGCGCCTTGGCCGAGAATGTTCCACATGTTTCAACCCCTTATCTTGTGCCGCCGCGGACCGGGACAAGGAGTTTTGCCGACCAAGGTTAAGCGTTCGTCCACCCGCCGGGCCAGCACAAATTACGGCAGACCCGATTGACGCCGGCCCGGGAATTGCATGGAAATTGCGCAAACTTGGGCAAATGAGCGGGCGTAGCGCGGCGCAGCATGTCGATCCTTGTCGGGCTTCACCACGCCACCCGGTACCGTTACGACCGGGCGATCGGTCTTGGACCGCAGACCGTGCGCTTGCGGCCGGCGCCGCACTGCCGCACGCGGATTGCCAACTACTCGATGAAGGTCACACCGGCGCAGCATTTCGTGAACTGGCAGCAGGACCCGCACGGCAATTGGCTGGCGCGCTACGTGTTTCCGGACAAGACCGGCGAATTCGCCATCGCCGTCGACCTGACCGCGGACCTCGAAGTCATCAATCCGTTCGATTTCTTTGTCGAGCCTTATGCCGAGCAATGGCCGTTCCAATTTCCGCCCGATATGCGCGAGGATCTCTCGGCCTTTGCCGCGCCGGAGCCGGCCGGCCCGCGCTTGACCGCATTGGTTTCGTCGATCTCGCGCGAGCCGCGCAACACCGTCGATTTCCTGGTCGAGCTCAATCAGCGGCTCCAGAGCCTGATCCGCTACCTCATCCGCATGGAGCCGGGCGTGCAGCCGCCCGAGCAGACGCTGGCCGCCGGCGCCGGATCGTGTCGCGACACGGCGTGGCTCCTGGTGCAAATCCTGCGTCAGATCGGGCTGCCGGCACGTTTTGTCTCCGGCTATCTCATTCAATTGCGGCCGGACCTAAAACCGCTCGAAGGCGCGGCCGGCGCCGCTCGCGATTTCACCGACCTGCATGCCTGGACCGAGGTTTATCTCCCGGGCGCCGGCTGGATCGGGCTCGATGCGACGTTGGGGCTGCTGTGCGGCGAGGGTCACATTCCGCTGGCCGCGACGCCGCATTTCCGCTCGGCGGCGCCGATCAGCGGTATGGTCGAGCCGTGCGAGGTTTCCTTCGCCTATGACATGAGCGTTGTCCGCCTCGCCGAGGCGCCCCGCGTCACCGCGCCGTTCTCGCAAGACGCGTGGCTCGCGCTCGACGCGCTCGGCGAGAAGGTCGACGCCGATCTCAACGCGCAGGACGTGCGCCTGACCATGGGCGGCGAACCGACCTTCGTGTCGGTCGACGATTATCAATCCGCGGAGTGGAACACCGCGGCGCTCGGCGCGACCAAGCGCGAGCGCGCCGACGACCTGATCCGGCGCCTGCGCGACCGCTTCGCGCCGGGCGGCTTGCTGCATTACGGCCAAGGCAAATGGTATCCCGGCGAGCCGCTGCCGCGCTGGGCCTTCGCGCTGTACTGGCGCCGCGACGGCGTGCCGATCTGGCGCGACGGCGGATTGATCGCGCGCGAAGCCGCCACCCGCAAAGCCTCGACCGCCGACGCCCGACGCTTCGCGGAAGGCATCGCCGCGCGCGCCGGGCTGTTGGCCGACTACGTGCAGCCCGCCTACGAGGATCCGGTCGACCGGATGCTCAAGCAGGGTCTGATCCCGGACAATTTCGATCCGGACGACGCCAAGATCGACGATCCACACGAGCGTGCGCGCATCTTGGAATTGTTCGACAGCCAGCTCGGCGCGCCGAAGGGTTTTGTGCTGCCGTTGCAGCGCTGGACGGCCCAGGCCAAGCCGGGCTGGCTCAGCGAAATCTGGCGCACCCGCCGCGGCCGGCTGTTTCTGATGCCGGGCGATTCGTCGATCGGCCTGCGCTTGCCGCTGCAATCGCTGCCCGCGCTCACGCCCGCCGATTATCCGCATCTGGTGCCGGCCGACCCGTTCGCCGAGCGCCGGCCGCTGTCCGATCCGCGCGAACCGCCGCACGGCGAAACGCCGTCGCCGCCGCTCGCGGGCGGGACATCGGCGATGCAGCGCCCGTCCGCTGCGGCGCTTGACGAACCCGGTATTCCGGTGCGCACGGCGCTCACCGTCGAAGCGCGCGACGGCCGCTTGTGCGTGTTCATGCCGCCGGTGGAAACGCTCAACGATTATCTCGACCTCGTCGCCACCATCGAATTGACCGCGGCCGAGCTTGCGCTGCCGATCCATCTCGAAGGCTATGCGCCGCCGCCCGATCCGCGCTTCAACGTGCTCAAAGTGACGCCCGATCCAGGCGTCATCGAGGTCAATATCCAGCCGGCCGCGTCGTGGCGCGAAGCCGTCGATATCACGCGCGGCATTTACGAGGATGCGCATCGCGCGCGGCTCGGCACCGACAAATTCATGCTCGACGGCCGCCACACCGGGACCGGCGGCGGCAATCATGTCGTACTCGGCGGATTGGACGCCGCCGACAGCCCCTTCCTGCGGCGGCCCGATCTGCTGAAAAGCCTGGTGCTCTATGCGCTGCGGCGGCCGTCGCTGTCGTATTTGTTTTCCGGCTTGTTCGTCGGGCCGACCAGCCAGGCGCCGCGCATCGACGAAGCGCGCCAGGATTTGCTCTACGAACTCGAAATCGCCGTCGGCAAGGTGCCGAAGCCCGGCGGGCCGGATTGGGTGCCGCCGTGGCTGGTCGACCGGCTGTTCCGCAACATCCTGGTCGACGTCACCGGCAACACGCATCGCACCGAGATTTGCATCGACAAATTGTTTTCGCCGGACGGCCCGACCGGCCGGCTCGGTTTGGTCGAATTCCGCTCGTTCGAAATGCCGCCCGACGCGCGCATGAGCCTCGCCCAGCAATTGCTGCTCCGCGCGCTGATCGCCGCGTTCTGGCGCACCCCGCTCGACGGCAAGCCGGTGCGCTGGGGCACGGCGCTGCACGACCGCTTCATGCTCGAACATTTCGTCTGGCAGGATTTCCTCGAAGTCTTGGACGACCTCAACTATGCCGGTTACGTCTTCGATCCGGGCTGGTTCGAGGCGCAGCGGCAATTTCGCTTTCCGGTCTGCGGCACCGTGCATCACAGCAGCGTCGACCTCGAATTGCGCCAGGCCATCGAGCCCTGGTACGTACTCGGCGAGGAAGGCGTCCAAGGCGCCACCGTGCGCGTCGTCGATTTTCGGTGGAGCGGCTGCAGGTCAAGGCGCAAGGACTGAACGCCGACCGACATGTCGTGATCTGCAACGGCCGGCGCGTGCCGCTGACCGCGACCGGAAGGTCCGGCGAATTCGTCGCCGGCGTGCGCTTCAAAGCCTGGAAGCTCGAGCAATCCCTGCAGCCGACCGTCGACGTGCAAGCGCCGCTGACGTTCGACATCGTCGATACCTGGAACCGGCGCTCGCTGGGCGGCTGCGTCTATCATGTGGCGCATCCCGGCGGCCGCAATTACGAGACCTTTCCAGTCAACTCCTACGAGGCGGAAGCGCGGCGGCGCGCCCGCTTCCAGGATCACGGTCATACCGGCGGCCTGATCGAGGTGCCGCCGCTCGAAGTCTCGCTGGAATATCCCACCACGCTCGACCTGCGCCGCCCCGGCTGAAATACGCTCGCCATTGACCTTGGTTCGCCGGCGCGGGAATACAGTCCGCGCCAGGAGAAAACGGCATGGCCGACGACGAAAAAGCAAAGCCGCCGCATACCCTTGCCGACCATCTTTACGGGCGGGACCTCGCGCATGCGCATGCCGACGATGCCGATCACGACCACGATTTCGACGCCGACGACGGCCCCTTGGAGGACAATCCGCTGTGGCGGCAGGATAACGTCGCGCTGATGACGGTCGGCATCGACATCGGCTCTTCAGGCACGCAAGTTATCTTCTCGCGCGTGCACCTGCGGCGCCTCGCCGAGGATTTGACCAGCCGCTATTACGTCGTCGCGCGCGAGACTTTGTTCCAATCGCCGGTCGCGCTGACGCCGTACCAAAGCGAGGAGCGCATCGACGATCAAAAGCTCGGCGTTATCATCGACGATGCTTATGTCGCCGCCGGGCTGTCGCCTGACCGGATCGACACCGGCGTGGTTATTCTCACCGGCGAGGCGCTGCGCCGCGAGAATGCGGAAGGGATCGCCGCGATTTTGTCGGAACAAGGCGGTGAATTCGTCACCGCCACGGCCGGCCATCACATGGAGGCGATGCTGGCGGCTTACGGTTCCGGCGCCGCGCGGGTGTCGAGCGACCAAGCCAAGCGCATCCTCAATATCGATATCGGCGGCGGCACCACCAAGCTCGGCCTCGTGGAGAACGGCAAGGTGATCGCCACTGCCGCCGTGCATATCGGCGGCCGTTTGCAGGTCGTCGAGGATGGCAAGATCGCCCGGCTCGATCCGGCGGGACGGCATCATGCCAAGCGCGCCGGCTTTTCCTGGAACCGCGGCGATACCGTCAAAGAGGCCGACTTGCAGAAAGTCGCCGACGGCATGGCCGATGCGCTCATCGCCGCGGTGACGACGCGGCCGCTGCCGCAGGATATCGCGCGGCTTTATCTCACCGATCCGATTGGCGATCTCGGCCGCATCGACGGCGTCATGTTCTCCGGCGGCGTCGCCGAATACGTCTATGCGCGCGAAACCCGCGAGTTCGGCGACCTCGGCCCGAAACTGGGCGGCGCCATCCGCGCCCGCCTGGCGCAAAGCGCGCTGCAATGGCCGGTGCTGCCGGCCGGCGAATGCATCCGCGCCACCGCGCTCGGCGCCTCCGAATACAGCGTGCAACTCTCCGGCAACACGAGCTACATTTCGGCGCCGGGGGCGCTGCTGCCGCGGCGCAATCTCCAGGTGTTGCAGCCGCCGTTCGACTGCACCGAGACCGTCGATCCGGAACAGCTGGCGCAGGCGATCCGAAGTCATATCGCGGCGTTCGACCTTGCCGGCAGCGATCGCGAGATAGCGCTGGCTTTGCGCTGGAGCGGCTTGCCGACCTATCAGCGGCTTGCCGCCTTCGCCGAGGGCATCAAGCGCGGGCTGGCCGACCGCATCGCCGGGAAATTGCCGCTCTATATCATGCTCGATGGCGACGTGGCGCAAACGCTCGGCGCCATCCTGCGCGAAGAGCTGCACGTTGCGAACGAAATTCTTGTGATCGACGGCGTGGTGTTGTGGGATTTCGACTATATCGATCTCGGCCGCATCCGCATGCCGTCCTACACCGTGCCGGTCACGATCAAATCGCTGGTGTTCAGCGAGGACCCGCGGGGTCCGCGGCCACGCCAGCGGCTGCATCACCACGAGCACGAGCATCATCACGATGATGGGCACGGGCACGGGCACGGTCATGACCACGACCATGGGCATGAACACGAGCATTAAGTCCGGGCGATTTTGCCCTGCACGTTCGCCAGTTTTTCGCTAAGATCGATCGCAAGGATTGCAGGAACTAAGGTAAGCCAAATGGCCGAAAATGCTAAAAAGAATGCCCTCGTTTCCGAAGAACTGGCGAGCAAGTTCAAGACCGAGAAGGAAACGCCCTATACCCGCTGGGTGAAGGCCGAAGGGCTCGACATCATCCCGTCGTTCTATGTGCGGAACCTGAACACGGTCGAGCTGAAACCCTGGGCGCGCCGCGGCGGCAACGCAGTGTTTCTCAATCACGACGCCTCGCGCACCTCGAACGACTGCTATGTGATGGAAATACCGCCGGGCAAGAGCCTACACCCGCACCGCCAGCTCTACGAAGAAATGGTCATGGTGCTGTCCGGCCGCGGCTCGACCACGGTATGGAACGACGCCGGCGCCCGCATCACCTTCGAATGGGGGCCGGGCGCGCTGTTCGCCATCCCGCTCAATTGCCACCACCAGCACTTCAATGGCTCAGGGCGCGAGCCGGCGCGCTATGTCGCCGTCACCAACGCGCCGCCGGTGATCAATCTCTACGAAGACCTCGATTTCATCTTCAACACCACATACGATTTTAAGGACCGCTTCGCCGGCGAGCCGGATTATTTTTCCTCCAAGGGCGAGCAGAAAGGATTTCTGCTGACCACGAATTTCGTGCCCGACGCGGTCAACATTCCCTTGATCACCGCGGCGGAGCGCGGCGCCGGCGGCGGCCATCTCCGCTTCAACATGGCCAAAGGCTCGTTGAACAGCCACATTTCGCAGTTTCCGATCGGCACCTATAAGAAGGGCCACGCCCACGGCCCCGGCGCGCATGTCATCGTGCTCTCCGGCGAAGGCTTTTCGATGATGTGGCCGGAGGGCGAGGAGCCGCAGCGCTACGATTGGGAGATCGGCACCCTGATCGTGCCGCCGAACATGTGGTTCCACCAGCACTTCAACACCGGCACCACGCCGTCGCGCTACCTCGCCTTCAAGCACGAAGGCGTCGCCATCCGCAACGCGCAAGGCGTGCCCAAGGCCTGGATCAGCAAACGCGTCGGCGGCGACCAGATCGACTATATCGACGAGAAGCCGGAAATCCGCCGCATCTTCGCCACCGAGCTCGCCAAGCACGGCCTCGCCTCGCGCATGGACGCGGCCTACGCCAAGGAGCAGGCGGAGCTCGGCATCAAGTCGGCGTAATGTTTGCCGTCATTCCGGGGCGCGGGCTTTAGCCCGCGAGCCCGGAATCCATATTCACGACCGGTGGTTATGGATTCCGGACCCGCCGCTTCGTGGCGATCCGGAATGACAACTCACTCGATCACCTCGTCGGCGATGGAAAGGACCCCGGGCGGCACCTCGATGCCGAGCGCTCGCGCTGTCTGCAGGTTGATGACGAACTCAAATTTGGTCGATTGCAGCACCGGCAGGTCGGCGGGCTTGGCGCCCCTGAGGATTTTGCCGGTATAGACGCCCACTTGATGAAACATGTCGGCAAGATCGGTGCCGTAGCTCATCAGCCCGCCGACAGCGACAAATTCACGCTGCCCATAAGCCGCCGGAATTCTGTCGCGCGCCGCAAGGGCGGCAAATTGCTGGGCGCGGCCGACAAAGAACGCATCAGGAGCGACAAAGAGCGCGTCCGGGGGCGCGCGTTCAAGGGCGGCGAATGCCACATCGATCTCGCCGGCTGTGGTGGCGCTGAGGACCTGGATTTGCAGCCCCATCGTGGGAGCGGCTTCCTGCACCTGCAACGTCGTCGGGGCGGACGAAGCATTGGTTGGATTGAGAAGTACGGCAACGCGAGCGGCCTTGGGCACCAAGTCATGCAGGAGCCGCAGCCGTTTGCCCACTACCTCCTGTGTGAAAAAATTGATGCCTGTCACATTGCCACCGGGCTGGGCGAGGCTGGCGACAAGACCAAGGCGAACCGGGTCTTCACCTTCGCTAAAAACGATCGGAATCGTCGTTGTCGCAGCTTTGGCCGCGAGCGCGACCTGCATGGTGCCAGGCGTGGCTATCACCGCCACTTGCCGGCGGACCAGATCGGCCATCAGTGCCGGCAAGCGATCGTAATTACCCTCCAGCCAATGGTATTCGACCGTCACGTTCTGGTCTTCGATGTAACCGGTCTCGTTGAGGCCCTTGCGGAACGCAGCGACATAACGCGCATTGGCATCGGCCGATCCGGTCCGGAGAAACGCGACCACCGGCAGCGCCGGCTGCTGCGCGCGCCCTTCGACTGGCGACATCGCCATCAAACCGCCGAGAAGCGTCATGAACTCGCGCCGCTTCATTCGATCACCTCGTCGGCGGTGACGAGCAGCGATGGCGGAACGGTGAGGCCGAGCGCCTTCGCAATCTTGAGGTTGATCGTCATCACATACTTGGTGGGCGCCTGCACCGGCAGGTCGCCCGGTTTTTCGCCTTTGAGGATACGATCGACATAGGACGCAGCACGCCGATATTGGTCCACGACATCTGGACCATATGAGATCAGGCCGCCATCGGCGACATAGCGTCGTTGGGTATAAACCGCGGGCAGTTTATATTGCGCCGCAAGCCTGATGATCAGATCGTGATGCAAGGCCGCCAACGCGCTGGCGGTCAGAATGAGACCGCCATTCGGCGTGCGCGCAAACCTTGCGATAGATCGCTCGATTTCACTGGCGTCGTGTATGTCGACCGGGATCACATCGACGCCGAAGGACGGCGCTACGGATTCGATCACAGCGAATTGTCCAATGCCGGACGTGATAGCGGGATCGCGCAGGATCGCAGCGCGCGTGACGCTGGGTGCAACCTGCTTGAGTAGCTCCAGCCATTTGCCGCTGACACCGTACTCAAAGGCGAGAAAGCCGGTAACGTTGCCGCCGGGTCTTGCCAGGCCGTCAACGAAGCCGGCACCGACCGGATCGGCAACATTGACGAACACGATCGGCACGGTGCGGGTTGCCTTAACCATCGGGCCAATGGTTGCGGTGCCGTCGATAAGAATGACGTCCGGCGCCAGTGCGACCAATTCCGCCGCATATTTTCTGATGTTCTCCGCGTTGCCCAAGCCCCAGCGATACTCGATCCGCACGTTGCGGCCATCAATCCAGCCCAACTGCTGCAAGCCCTGAACAAATGCTGCCGGCTCCGCTTGGGTTTCCGGATCGTCCGGGCGGATGGCACCGGCCAGCACCCCGATCCTGCGCAAACCCACCGGCGAGGGCTGTGCGCGCCCTTCGATTGGCGACATCGCCATTAAACCGCCGAGCAGCGTCATGAACTCGCGCCGCTTCATTCGATCACCTCGTCGGCGGTGACGAGCAGCGATGGCGGAACGGTGAGGCCAAGCGCCTTGGCGGTCTTGAGATTGATCGCCAGCTCGAATTTGGTCGGCTGCTCGACCGGGATATCGCCGGGCTTCGCCCCGTGCAGAATCTTGTCGACCAACTCGGCAGAGCGTCGGAATAGATCCGAAAAGTCGGGTCCATAGGACATGAGACCCCCGCCTTGGACATAGGCGCGAGCGTTGAAGGTTGTAGGCAGCCGCGCGCCGAGCGCAAGCGTGATGATTTGATTGCGATTGACGGTAAAGATCGGATCGGCCACGACGTAAAGTGCGTCGGCCTGGGCCGTGAGTCCCTCGAAGGCGGGCCCAATATCCTCCGCCCGCCGGATTTCGAGCGTCGCGATTTCGAGGCCGAGCTTGCGGGCCGCGGCGTAAACCTCACGCGTCTCCGGCGCTCCTTGGGGACTGCCAATATTCGTCAGTATTGCCAATCGCCGCAAGCGCGGGACGATCTCGCGCAACAGTTCGAGACGCTTGCCGGCGAGATCGATGTCCTGCAACGATAATCCAGTAACGTTGCCGCCGGGTCGTGCCAGACTTGCGACGAGGCCACCGCCGACCGGGTCTAGCGCAATTGCAAAGACGATGGGGATGGCCGCTGTCGCCTGCTTTAACGCGGGGACGGCAAATCCGTACGTGACAATGACGTTGACTTTGCGCCGGACGAACTCGGCCGCGATCTCGGCGACGCGCTCGGGATGTCCCTCCGTCCAGCGATAGTCGATTGCGATTGTTTGACCGTCGATCCAGCCGAGTTCGCGCAGTCGCGCCACAAAGGCGTCCGTCCAAGGACGCCAGCCGGCGGCGTCTGCGCCAAGGAACCCGATGGTCGGTGGCTTGCCCGGCTGTTGCGCGCGCACAGCCAGCGGCCACGCCGCTGCAACGCCGCCAACAAGCGTGATGAACTCGCGCCGCCTCATTCGATCACCTCGTCGGCGGTGGCCAGCAGGGAAGCCGGAATTGTCAGACCAAGCGATTTGGCCGTCTTGAGGTTAATCACCAGCGCGTATTTCGTCGGCGCCTGCACTGGCAGATCGCCCGGTTTTTCACCTTTGAGGATACGGTCGACATAACCTGCTGCGCGTCGAAATGGCTCGATCGGATCGGGGCCGTAGGAAACAAGCCCGCCCTCAACTGCGTCGAACGGGTAGACGTAGATCGCGGGCAGCTTGTACCGCGCCGCTAGGGCAACGATCATGTCGCGATGAATCGATCCCGACGCGCTTGTCTCCACGATCAACCCGGCATTCGGTCCGGCGAACGACGTGACGGCGTGCTCAATCTCGCTTGCGTCATGTATCGTGAATGGCCTCGCCTCGATGCCAAGCGATTGAGCCGTAGCTTGAATGGAGGCGAATGCGGCAGGGACGGTCGGAACGTTGGCCATGCCCAACATGCCCACGCGGGTTACGTTCGGCGCAATCTGCCGCAAGACTTCTAGCCATTTCCCGCTCATCGTGTACTCAAACAACATAAACCCTGTCGCGTTACCGCCCGGATGTGCAAGGCTCTCGACAAAGCCGCCGCCAACGGGGTCTGAAACGGCAGCGAACACAATTGGCAATGTGTGACTCAGGCGTTGCAGCTCGGACAAACTCGAGGTGCCGCTCGCCAGAAGGGCATCTGGCGAAAGCGCGACGAGTTCAGCCGCGTATTGATGTTCGAGTTCGAATTTGTCCTCGCCCCAGCGAACGTCGATCCGAACATTTTGGCCGTCGTTCCAGCCTAACTTTTGCAAGCCTTGTTGGAATGCAGCGAGGCGGCCCTGACCTTCGGGATCGTTTGCCGACCAATTCAAGAGCACGCCGATGCGGCGCATCCTTTCTGATTGCTGCGCGTGCGCCACGAGAGGCCAAGCGGCGGCGGTAGCGCCGGCCATCATGATGAGATCGCGCCGTTTCATTCGATCACCTCGTCGGCGATAGCGAGCATCGACGGCGGCACATCAATGCCGAGCACGCGCGCCGTTTGAAGGTTGATGGCAAACTCGAACTTGGTCGATTGCAGTACGGGCAATTCCGCCGGCTTCGCACCTTTGAGGATACTGCCGGTATAGGCGCCGACCTGACGAAACGTGTCCGCGAGATCTGTTCCGTAGCTCATCAGCCCGCCGACACCGACAAATTCACGCTGCCCATAAGCCGCCGGAATTCTGTCGCGCGCCGCAAGGGCGGCAAATTGCTGCGCGCGGCTGACAAAGAACGCATCAGGAGCGACAAAGAGCGCGTCCGGGGGCGCGCGCTCAAGGGCGGCGAATGCCACATCGATCTCGCCGGCTGTGGTGGCGCTGAGGACCTGGATTTGCAGCCCCATCGTGGGAGCGGCTTCCTGCACCTGCAACGTCGTCTGGGCGGACGAAGCATTGGCTGGATTGAGAAGTACGGCAACGCGAACGGCCTTGGGCACCAGGTCATGCAGGAGCCGCAGCCGTTTGCCCACTACCTCCTGTGAGAAAAAATTGATGCCTGTCACATTGCCACCGGGCCGGGCGAGGTTGGCGACAAGACCAAGGCGAACCGGGTCTTCACCTTCGCTAAAAACGATCGGGATCGTCGTTGTCGCAGCTTTGGCCGCGAGCGCGACCTGCATGGTGCCAGGCGTGGCTATCACCGCCACTTGCCGGCGGACCAGATCGGCCATCAGTGCTGGCAAGCGATCGTAATTACCCTCCAGCCAATGGTATTCGACCGTCACGTTCTGGTCTTCGATGTAACCGGTCTCGTTGAGGCCTTTGCGGAACGCAGCGACATAACGCGCATTGGCATCGGCCGATCCGGTCCGGAGAAACGCGACCACCGGCAGCGCCGGCTGTTGCGCGCGCGCGGCGAGTGGCCATGCGAGCGCCGTACCCCCGAGTAAGGTGATGAATTCCCGCCGCCTCATGCGATCACCTCGTCGGCGCGGGCGAGGATCGACTGCGGAAACGTAAGGCCAAGCGCTTTGGCAGTTTTGAGATTGATCACAAGGTCGTATTTGGTCGGCGCCTGCACCGGCAAGTCGGCCGGCTTCTCGCCCTTGAGGATGCGATCGACGTAGCCGGCAGCGCGGCGACACTGATCGAGGAAATTTGGTCCATACGAGATCAATCCGCCGGCGGCAACATATGAGCGTTCGCCGTAGACCGCGGGCAGTTTGAACCCGGCGGCAAGCATGACGATCAGATCACGATGCACTCCCGACAACGGGCTCGCCGTCAGGATCAGACCGCCATTGACGGACAGCGCGAAGGCCGTGACGGCGCGCTCGATCTCGGCCGCATCGTGCACACTAACAGGGGTCACCTCCACGCCGAGCGTCGGCGCCACCGACTGGATGACGGCGAACTGGCCGATTCCGGCAGCTATGGCGGAATCCCGAAGGATCGCCGCCCGCGTCACGCCCGGGGCGATCTCCTTGAGCAGTTCCAGCCATTTCCCGCACAAACTGTACTCGAACATCATAAAGCCGGTAGCGTTGCCGCCCGGCCGCGCCAGACTCTCGACGTAACCGGCGCCGACCGGATCGGGGAGGATCGCGAATACTATCGGCACGGTGCGCGTCGCCTCGAGCAACGGCCCCGCACTGGCGGAGCCAACGGACAGGATGACGTCAGGCGCTAGTGCGACTAATTCCGCGGCGTATTTGCGCAGGGCGGCGGCATTACCTCCGGCCCAGCGGCGATCGATGCGCACGTTGCGACCCTCGGTCCAGCCCAACTGTTGCAGCCCCTGCACGAATGCTGCGTTTTCTGCCTGAGCGTTCCGATCGCCCGCAGCAATGCCAAAAAGCACGCCGACGTGACACATCTGCTCAGACTGTTGCGCGTACGCCGCGAACGGCCAAGCCGCCGCGCTACCGGCAAAAGTAATAAACTCCCGCCGCCTCATTCAATCACCTCGTCCGCGCGTCCGAGCAGTGTAAGCGGGAACGTGATGCCGAGCGCCTTGGCGGTTTTCAGGTTGATGAAAAGCTCGACTTTGGTTGCCAGCTGGACCGGCAGGTCGGCAGGCTTGTCGCCCTTGAGAATCCGGCCGGTATAGTTGCCAGCCAATCGATACGTCTCCCCGATGGGCGCTCCATAGCTCATCAAACCGCCGGCCGCAGCGAACTCGTGCGTCTCGAAGATCGTTGGCACCGCGTGACGGACCGTCAGTGCGGCGAGCTGTTCGCTTCGGCCGATAAAGAATGGATCGGAGGCAATCACGAGCCCACCCGCTCGCAGCTGGATCATGTTTGTAAAGACTGCATCGAAGTCACTTTCGGTGCTGGCGTTCAGGACATGGAGTTCCAACCCGAGCGTTTGGGCCGCCAACAGCGCCGCGTTCGATTGAGTCTTGGCTTGATACGGACTGGCCGGGTTGACGAGGAGCGCCATGACCCGTGCCGCAGGGGCCAACTCATGGAGCATTTGCAACCGCTTCGGCGTTACCTCTTGGTTCGTTTGAGTCACGCCGGTGATGTTGCCGCCGGGTCGACTCAGGCTGGTGACAAGGCCGAGCTGGACCGGATCGGCGCCCGTTTCGAAGACGATCGGAATGGTCGTGGTTGCCGCCTTGGCTGCAAGCGAGGCCGCGGTCGTGGTCGCGGCAATCACGGCGACCTGACGATGAACCAGATCGGACGCCAGTGCCGGCAGTCGATCGTCTTGGCCGTCCGCCCAGCGGTATTCGATCGCTACGTTCTGACCGTCCTTGTAACCCGCCTCGCCTAGCCCATCGAGGAACGCCGACAGCTGCCGCGCGTAACTCTTGGGAGAAGCGGCGTTCAGGAACCCAAGCACCGGCAGCGCGCCCTGTTGCGCAAACGTAGAGAGAGGCCATGCCGCCGCCGCACCGCCGAGCGCGCCTAGGAATGCCCGCCGCTGAATGCCGGAATTCATGATGCCGCCCCCGACGCGATCAGTTTCCTTGCGCGCGTAAAACTAGCATGCTTCGATGCCGGCGTCAGTGACGCCGAACACAGTGGATCTCCCGAATTCTGGCCCTTCGCCGCCCCCGCAAAAGCGCAACAAATCCCCAGCCATGAAGCCAGCGCCCTTCGACTATCACGCGCCGCGGCAGCTCAAGGAAGCGGCCGAGCTGCTGGCGACGCTGCCCAACGCCAAAATCCTCGCCGGCGGGCAATCGCTGGTGCCGATGATGAATTTCCGTTACGTGATCGTCGATCACCTCATCGATCTCGCCGGCGTCGACGATCTGCGCGGCATCGCGGTCGGCGACGGCCGGTTGCGCATCGGCGCCATGATGCGCCAGCGCGACCTCGAAACTTCGCCCGAGATCGCGCGGCACTGTCCGCTGCTGGCGCAAGCATTGCGCCATGTCGGCCATCGCCAGACCCGCAATCGCGGTACTATCGGCGGCTCGCTCGCGCACGCCGATCCCGCCGCCGAATTGCCCGCGGTGTGCGCCGCCTATGACGCCGTCGTGCATCTCGCCAGTATCCGCGGCTTGCGGGCGGTGCCGTTTCGCGAATTCAGTGCCGGCTATATGGCGACCGTGCTGGCGCCGGACGAAATGATCGCCGCCGTCGATCTGCCGATTTGGCGGCCCGGTCACGGTCACGGCTTTCATGAGTTCGCGCGCCGCCAAGGCGATTTTGCACTGGCCGGCGCCGCCGCGCTCCTCGACGTTGGCGCCGATCACGTGGTACGGCGCGCGGCGCTCGCTTTGTTCGGCGTGGCGGAGCAGCCGGTGCGCGTCGACGCCGCCGAGGCGGCGTTGACCGGCAGGGCGGTCGATGCCACCGCGATCCAGACTGCCGCCGCCGCGGCATGGCTGATCGAGCCAATTTCGGATATCCACGCCGGCGGCGATTACCGGCGCCATCTGGCGCAGGTCTTAAGCGCCCGCGCGCTGGCCGATGCGGCGCGCCGCGCCGGCGTCGACCTGGAATAAAATCGTGTGGAGTTGCGTGATGCGCGAGTTGGTCAATGGGTAAGCAGGCGACGCGGGTCACGGTCAACGGCAAGTCGCATGCGCGCGTCGTCGATGCGCGGCTGACATTGGCCGATTTTTTGCGCCACGAGCTTGGGCTGACCGGCACGCATCTCGGCTGCGAGCACGGCGTCTGCGGCGCCTGCACGGTGCTCCTCGACGGCCGCTCCGCGCGCTCCTGCCTGATGTTCGCGGTGCAGGCCAACGGCAGCGAGGTGACGACCGTCGAGGGCCTCACCCCGGACGGCGGGCTGTCGGTGCTGCAACAGGCGTTCGTCGACAATCACGGCCTGCAATGCGGCTTCTGCACGCCGGGAATGCTCGTCACGCTGACCGAATTGTTGCGCGACAACGCCGATCCGAGCGAGCAGGAGGTGCGCGAGGCGCTGACCGGCAATCTGTGCCGTTGCACCGGTTATGCCGGCATCGTCGCCGCCGCGCTCGACGCCGCGCGGCGGCTGCGCAACGGCGCGGGGAGCTGAACGATGGGCGCAAAGCATTTCGGCGCCCGCGTGACGCGGCTGGAAGATCCGGCGCTGCTTGCCGGCCGCGGCCGCTTCGTCGACGACCTCAAGCTGCCGGGCCTGCTGCAGGCCTGCTTCGTGCGCTCGCCGCACGCCCACGCCATGGTGCGCGGCATCGACGGCAAGCCGGCGCTGGCCATGCCCGGCGTTCACGCGGTGCTGATCGCGGACGACCTGCCCGATCCGATGCGGCGGGCGCCAATGCCGATGCTGCTGCCCAATCCGGCCATCGCCGCCGCGCGCACGCAGACCGCACTCGCGCGCGACGAAGTCCATTATGTCGGCCAGCCGCTCGCCGTCGTCATCGCCGAGACGCGTTACATCGCCGAGGACGCGGCGGCGGCGGTGATCGTCGATTACGATCCGTGCGGCGCCGTCGGCGATTGCCGCGATGCGATCGCGGATGGCGCGCCGCGCGCGCACAGCGATCTCGCTTCGAATGTCGCCGCGCGATTCCCGCTCGCCTATGGCGACGTCGATGCCGCCTTTGCCGGCGCCGACCATGTGTTCGCGGAAACCTTCTGGCAACACCGCGGCGGCGGCATGGCGATCGAGACCCGCGCCGTGCTGGCGAGCCACGATGCGCTCTCCGACGTGCTCACCGTGTGGTCGGGCACGCAGACGCCGCATATCGGCCGCGGCATGCTCGCCGATCTGCTCGGCCGTGATATCGAGTCGATCCGCATGATCGCGCCCGACGTCGGCGGCGGCTTCGGCCCGAAGGCGATCTTCTATCCGGAGGAAGCGGCGATCCCGGCGGCGGCGCTCAAGCTCGGCCGCCCGATCAAATGGATCGAGGACCGCCGCGAGCATTTTCTCTGCGCCACCCAGGAGCGCGATCAATACTGGGACCTGGCGATCGCGGTCGACGCCGAAGGCAAGATTCTCGGCTTGCGCGGCCGGATGTTGCACGATAGCGGCGCGTTTGTGCCGTGGGGCATCGTCCTGCCCTATATCGCCGCGGTGACGGTGCCCGGTCCCTACGTGGTGCCGGCCTATCGGCTGGAAACCATCGTCGCGCTCACCAACAAAGTGCCGACCACGCCGGTGCGCGGCGCCGGCCGGCCGCAGGCGGTGTTCGCGATGGAGCGGCTGATCGACCGCGTGGCGCGCGAACTGGCGCTCGATCGCGCCGAACTGCGCCGCCGCAATTTCATCCAGCCGGAGCAAATGCCGTATGCGGTCGGCCTGTTGTTCCGCGACGGCAAGCCGCTGGTCTACGACAGCGGCGATTATCCGAAAGGCCAGAACGCGGCGCTGTCGCTCGCCGGTTATGAAACATTCCGCGAGCGGCAGCGCGCCGCGCTCGATCAAGGCCGGCTGATCGGTATCGGCATCGGCAATTACGTCGAGGGCACCGGGCTCGGTCCGTTCGAGGGCGTCACCGTGCGCGTTCTCCCAAGCGGCAAAGTCGCGGTCGCGACCGGCGCCACCAATCAGGGCCAGGGCATCCGCACCACGCTGTCGCAGATCGTCGCGGAACAGGTCGGCTGCCGCATCGAGGACATCGTCATGACGACCGGCGATACGGCCGCGATTGCGCAAGGGGTCGGCGCCTTCGCCAGCCGCCAGGCGGTCAATGCCGGCTCGTCGGCGCAGCTCGCCGGCCAGGCGGTGCGCCGACAAATCATCGCTTTGGCGGCGCGCGCGCTCGGGCTCGATGAAAGCGACATCGACCTCGAAGACGGCCGGGCGGTCGCGACCACGGGCAACAAGCCGACGATTCCGTTCGGCGAGCTGGCGCGGATGGCGCAAGGGGTTCCGGGCGTGTCGCTGCCGGCCGGCCAGGCGGCGGGCCTCGAGCACACCGCCTATTACACGCCCTCGCAGGCGGCCTATTGCTCCGGCACCCATGTCGCCGAAGTCGAAGTCGATCACATGACCGGCGGCGTGAAAATCCTGAGATACAGCGTCGCCCACGACAGCGGGCGCGTGATCAATCCGCTCATCGTCGACGGCCAGGTGCAGGGCGGCGTCGCCCACGGCATCGGCAATGCGCTCTTTGAATGGATGCAATACGACGCCAACGCGCAGCCGCTGACCACCAGCTTCGCCGATTACCTGCTGCCGACGGCGACCGACGTGCCGACCTGCGCCATCGCCCACGTCGAGACCGTAAACCCGCTCAATCCGCTCGGCGTCAAAGGCGCCGGCGAGGGCGGCACCATTCCCGCGCCGGCAGCGATCATCGCCGCGATCGAAGATGCGCTGTCGCCGTTCAACGTGCATTTCGCCGAAACGCCGCTGACGCCGGAGCGCATCGTCGCGGCGCTGCGCGCCGCCGGCGCTTATGAAAGGCTGTTTGCGTCATGACCGACGCTGAAACGAATACGGCGACCACGCCGTTCTGGCGGTTCTCGCTCGCCTTCTACCGCCAGGCCGGCGTGTCCGACGCCTGTATCGCCTTGCAGGACGGCTGCGGCGTCGATGTCAACCTGCTGCTTTTCCTGTTCTGGCTCGCCGGCGACGGCCGGCAATTATCCGCCGCCGAGGTCGGGAAACTCGACGACCAAGTGCGCGATTGGCGCAACCTCACCATCGTTCCGATCCGCGACGCGCGAAGAAAGCTCAAAGGCGCGGCAACGCTGGTCGAGGCGGGCAAGCAGGAAGCATTCCGCAACAAGGTCAAAGCGGTCGAGCTCGAAGCCGAGCGGCTCCAGCAGGAGGCGCTCTATGCGTTTACCAAAGGCGGTCCGCTCGGCGCACCAGCTGCGCCGGCGGCCGCGGCGCGCGGCAATGTCGCCGCTTATGAACGCGTCATGGGCGCGGACTTTCCGAAACAAACCGTCGATGTTCTCGTCGGGGCATTTGACGGCATGAAACTGACTGGATGAAATATGGCGTCGTTGCGGGTCAATGACCCCTACTGGAACGGCGCTTCGGCCCGTGGCACAAACCGTCGCGAACGCTCATGAGGGCAGGAATGGCCAAAACACCGGCGCGGCTGATTGTCGGGATTTCCGGCGCCTCGGGCACGATCTACGGCGTGCGCATCCTGGAAATGCTGCGCAAGACCGAGATCGAGACCCATCTGGTCATGTCGAAGTCGGCGGAGATGACGCTGGTCTATGAGACCGACCTGAAGCCGAAAGACGTGCGCGCGCTCGCTTCGGTGCATTATCCGGCCACCGATATCGGCGCGGCGATCTCGTCGGGCTCGTTCCCGACCATGGGCATGATCGTCGCGCCATGCTCGATCCGCACCATGGCCGAGATCGCGAGCGGGGTGACCGCGTCGCTGCTTTCGCGCGCCGCCGACGTCGTGCTCAAGGAAAAGCGCCGGCTGGTGCTGGCGATGCGCGAGACGCCGCTGCACGGCGGGCATCTGCGCGCCATGACCACGCTCGCCGATATCGGCGCGGTGATCGCCCCGATCGTTCCGGCGTTCTATAACCGGCCGAAAACGGTCGACGACATCGTCAATCACACCTGCGGCCGGCTGCTCGATCTGTTCGGCATCGATACCGGAATCGTCAAGCGCTGGAAGGGCGGCCCGGCGGAAACCTAATGTCTGTCATCCAATAGTAAGGAAAAAGTCATGGATCAGAAACGCTACGATATCGGCCTCAAGATGCGCAAACAGGTGCTCGGCGCCGAATATGTCGACCGCGCGCTGCAAAACGTCGACGATTTCAATCGCGATTTTCAGCGCCTGCTCACCGAATATTGCTGGGGCGAAACCTGGGGCGACGATACGCTCAAACCGCGCGAACGCTCGATCCTCAATCTCGGCATGATCGGCGCGCTCGGCAAAATGGAGGAGTTCGCCACTCACGTGCGCGGGGCGCTCAACAACGGGCTCACCCCGGACGAAATCCGCGCCGCGCTGACCCAGATCACGATCTATTGCGGCGCGCCGAAAGGCGTCGACTGCTTCCGCGTCGCCAAGCCGATCATCGCCGAGCACATGAAGACCAAGAAGTAATCATGCTCGACCAGCCCGATCCGCGCCGCGCTAACCCCCTCCCTAACCCTCCCCCGCAAGCGGGGGAGGGAAGGGTGGGGGCGCCGCCGCTCGATTTCCAGGAGCATCTGGCGCGGCTCGAGGCCGAGGGCCTGCTGGTGCGCATCGATCGGCCGATCGACAAGGACACCGAGCTGCATCCGCTGGTGCGCTGGCAGTTTCAGGGGGGCTTGCGCGAAGACGAGCGGCGCGCGTTTTTGTTCACCAACGTCGTCGACGGCCGAGGCCGCCGTTACGAGGTGCCGGTCGCGATCGGCGCGCTGGCCGCGAGCGCGCCGATTTACGCCGTCGGCATGGGGCGGCCGGTCGAACAGATCGGCGCGGCCTGGATGCACGCCATCGCCAATCCGATCGCGCCCGTCGTCGTCGGCGCGGCGGCCTGCCAGGAGGTGGTCGTCACCGGCGAGGCGCTGCGCCAGCCCGACGGCGGCCTCAAACTCCTGCCGGTGCCGATTTCGACGCCCGGCTATGACGCGGCGCCGTATCTGACCGCGACGCTCTGCATCACGCAGGACCCGGAAACCGGTGTGCGCAACATGGGCACCTATCGCGCCGGGCTCAAGGCGACCGACCGGCTCGGCGTGCGCATGGCGGCGCGGCCCGGCGGCGCCGGCGGTTATCTGCATTGGCAAAAATACCGCAAAATGAAAAAGCCGATGCCGATCGCGATCGTGATCGGCGCGGCACCGGTGGTCGTGTTCACCGGACCGCAAAAGCTGCCGATCGATTGCGACGAGATGGCGGTCGCCGGCGGGCTCGCCGGCGCGCCGATCCGCGTCGTCAAAGCAGTCACCGTCGATCTCGACGTGCCGGCCAACGCCGAATTCGTCATCGAGGGATTGATCGACCCCGAATTGCTCGAGCCGGAGGGACCATTCGGCGAAAGCCACGGCCATGTCGCGCTCGAAGGCTACAACATGTCGATGCAGGTCACCGCGATCACCCATAAGCGTAAGCCGGTCTGGGTTTCCATCTTGAGCGAGGTGACGCCGAGCGAATTGAGCGTGATGAAGCGCGTCGCCTACGAGCCGCGCTATCTGTCGCATTTGCGCGACACGCTCGCCATCAAGGGCGTGCGCCGCGTCGCCATGCACGAGCCGCTGACCAATCTGCGCAAAGTCGTGTTCGTGCAGTTCGCCCCGGGCGTGCCGCGCAGCGAAATCTGGCGCGCCTTGCAGGGGGCGGCGAGCTTGCAGCCCGACATCGGCAAATATGTCATCGCCGTCAGCGAGGATATCGATCCTGACAATCCTGACGCGGTGTTCTGGTCGCTGGCTTACCGCGCCAATCCGATCGAGGACGTGCAGATCGTTCCCTATCGGTCGGAAGGCCACGGCCCGAAATCGGACGGGCCGCGCGAGGAATTGACCATGCTGATCGATGCCACGCTGAAGGAGTTCTACCCGCCGATTTCGCTGCCCAAGCGCGAATACATGGAGCGTGCCCGCAAAATCTGGAACGAGCTCGGCCTGCCGGCGCTCACCCCGCGGGCGCCATGGCATGGCTATTCGCTCGGCGACTGGGACGCGATTTGGGACACCTATGCCGAGCGCGCCGTCGCCGGCAAATGGGAAGAGACCGGCAAGGAATCCTTCGCCCGCCGCCGCGGCGGGCTCACTCCGGAAACGCCGGTGAAGAGCGTGAAGGAGTGATCGCTCACCTCTCCCCGCTGCGCGGGGAGAGGTCGAGCGCCCCCGACTTGATCGGGGGGAGCGAGGGTGAGGGGGCGTCGCCGCGATTCTGAGCCCAGCGGAGAGGCCCCCTCATCCCGACCTTCTCCCCGCACGCGGGGAGAAGGAGCAACGAGCCTCACCGCGGCCTTACCACCGTATCGACCAGCGCCGGCTTGCCGGCTTTGACTTGCGCGATGGCGCGGCGCAGCGCCGGTGCGATGTCGGCGGGCTGTTCGATCGGGCCCTCGGCATACCAGCCCATGCTCTTCGCCATTGTTGCGAAATCGGGACTCGGGCCGGCGATGTCCTGGGCGATGTAAGCGCGCTCGACCGGCGTGCCGCGATGCTGCGCGATCCTGATCTGATGCTCCCAGTCGTTGTAATAGGCGCGGTTGTTGTACATCACGATCAGCATCGGAATGTTGTTCTTGGCCGCGCTCCACAGCGCGCCGGCATCGAACAACAGATCGCCGTCGGGCTGAATGTCGATGACGAGACGGCCCTTGCCGCGGTGCGCCAGGGCCACGCCGAGCGAGACGCCGATCTGGGTGCCGGTGCCGAGCGCCTGGCCGGGATGCCGGTACGGCTTGTTGAAGTCCCACAGCTTATAGACCCAGTCCTGCAAATTGCAGGCGGTGAGCACCCAGTCCTCGTCTTTGATCACGTCCCACATTTCGCTGGCAAGCCGCGGCAGCGCGATCGGCACGCCGTCCCAATCCTGCTTTGCCGCCTCGGCCCATTTCTTCCAAAGCGCGTCGTGCTTGGCCGCGACCGTCTTCGCGCGTTCCGCCACGCGTCTCCCCAG
This sequence comes from uncultured Alphaproteobacteria bacterium, assembly GCA_963729335.1. Lineage (GTDB taxonomy): Bacteria > Pseudomonadota > Alphaproteobacteria > Rhizobiales > Xanthobacteraceae > BOG-931. The sequence continues at coordinate 171,250 of CAVSNN010000005.1, read as the reverse complement.
CGCCGCATCTTTGGCGATGCGTTCGCGGCACAGCCGGGTCAGCTCGGGGATAGCGGTCAACGTGTCGCCCAGCACGCGCAGGCTGCACACCGGCATGCGACCGTAATCCATCGACCATTTGCTCAAATTGATCTCGCCGAAGCCGACATCGATCATCTGGCAATCCGGCCCATAATGCGGCACGACCTGGCGCTTGGTGCGGTCGTTGAAATGCGTCGACTTCTCCCAGTCGCGCGTATCGAGCAGCAAGATCAGATCGGCGTCGCGGAAGATTTCTTTTTCGCAGCTGAGATTGAGCGGATGGCGATTGGGAAAATTGAGCCGCGCATGGACGTCGAATACCGCGGCGCCGACGCTCTCGGCGAGCGCGACCAGATTGTCGAAGCCGCCAGGGCTGCGGGCGACATATTCCGCCATCAGCACCGGATATTTCGCCGCCAGCAGCCGGTCGGCCACCTCCCCGAGCGCCGCGGCGTCGGCCGCCATCGGCACCGGCACCTTGTTGGTCGACGGCCGCGGCAGCGCCACGTCCTTCGCCAGCGGCTGCTCCTGCAGCCAGGCGTCGTAGCACATGTAGATCGGGCCCTGCGGCTCGGTCATCATCGCCGCATAGGCCCGAGCAAACGAGTCCGGCACGCCCTCGATGCTCGCCGGCTGATAATCCCACTTTACGTAATGGCGGAGCTGCTCGCCGTTGACGTTGGCGGTGTGAATCCAATCGATAAATGGCCGGCGCCGGCTTTCGTCCATCGGGCCGGTGGCGCCGATCACGAACACCGGGCAGCGGTCGAGATAGGCGTAATAGATGCCCATCGTGGCGTGCAGCATGCCGACGACGTCGTGCACGATCGCCACCATCGGCTGGCCGGTCGCCTTGGCGTAGCCGTGCGCGATCTGCACCGCGATCTTCTCGTGCTGGCATAGCAGGAGCGGCGGCTGATTGCCGCCGTAATTGACCAGTGAATCGTGCAGCCCGCGATAGCTCGCGCCGGGATTGAGCGCGATATAGGGGAATCCGTAGTGCTTGATCAGATCGACGATGACGTTGGACTGCCAGGCCTTGTTGGCGAAGCTCGCCGGCGCTTCGGGCTTGGCTTCGGGCTTGGCGGCGTCGTTCATCGTTACCAACGCGCCATCACGCGGCGCCGGCCGCGGCATGGATCGCGGCGCGGACGCGCTGGTAGGTGCCGCAGCGGCAGATATTGGTGATCGCCGCGTCGATATCGGCGTCGGTCGGCTTCGGCTTTTGGTGCAGCAGCGCGACGACGGCCATCATCATTCCACTCTGGCAATAGCCGCATTGCGGCACGTCGAAATCGAGCCAGGCTTGCTGCACCGGATGCAGCTTGCCGTTTTGCGCCAGCGCCTCGATCGTGGCGATGCGGGCTGAGCCGACGCTGCCGACCGGGACTTGGCACGAGCGTGTGGCGACGCCGTCGATATGGACGGTGCAGCAGCCGCATTGCGCGATGCCGCAGCCATATTTGGTGCCCGTGAGCCCGATCGTGTCGCGCAGCACCCACAGCAAGGGGGTGTCGGCCTCGACGTCGACGCTGTAGGACGTGCCGTTGATCGACAGGGCCAGCATAGGCGACTTTCCGCTGTAATGGCCTGAGGTTACCCTGTTCAATTCCGATGCGAAATGGCCCTCTTGCCCGGTCTTTGATATCGGGCATTCGGGCGACATCGAGGCCTGGCCGCCGTTTATGGAGGGCCGGGCAGATTGCCACGCTCCCCGTCGCTCTCTTTTCACGCCGGCAAAAGCGGGGCATTCTGGGCCCGAGACTGCCGCGCCATGCCCGCCTCGGGCGGCCCGTCAGGTTCCACGAATAATGACCCGTTCTTGGAGGAAACCCCATGAGTTATCGCATCACCCGGCGCGGCGTTAATGCCGGCATCGGCGCCGCTCTGATTTCACCGGCGTTGGCCGGACGGTCGGCTTTCGCGCAAGGCGCCGCGCCAATCAAAATCGGCTTCAGCATGGCGCTGACCGGCCCGCTGGCGCCGAACGGCAAGCAGGCGCTGCTCGGCGCCCAAATCTGGCAGGAAGAAGTCAACGCCAAGGGCGGGCTGCTCGGCCGCCAGGTTCAACTGGTGAATTACGACGACCAGTCCAATCCGTCGACGATCCCCGGCATCTATACCAAGCTTCTCGACGTCGACAAAGTCGACCTCATCATCGGCCCGTATGCGACCAACATGGTGGCGCCGGCTATCCCTATCGCCATGCAACACGGCAAGGTCTTCATCGGGCTATTCGCGCTCGACGCCAACGGCCAATTCCACTATCCGAAATATTTCTCGATGCTGCCGTCCGGCCCGACGCCGAAAGAGTCGTTTACCGAAGGCTTCTTCCAGATTGCGGCGGCGCAGAAGCCGAAGCCGGAAACCGTCGCGATTGCCGCCGAGGACGCCGACTTCTCGCATAACGCCGCGGACGGCGCCCGAGCCAACGCGAAGAAGTATGGCTTCAAGATCGTCTACGACAAGACCTACCCGCCGAACACCACCGACTTCTCGCCTATCGTTCGCGCGCTGCAGGCTTCCAACGCGGACCTCGTCGTGGTCTGCTCGTATCCGCTCAGCTCGGTCGGCATCGTGCTGTCGGCCAACGAACTGGGTCTCAAGCCGAAGATGTTCGGTGGCGGCATGGTCGGGTTGCAGGCGACCGTGTTCAAAAACAAGCTCAAGTCCAAGCTCAACGGCATCGTCAACTATGAGACCTGGGTGCCCTCGCCTAAATTGATGGCGCCGGCGGCGGCGTTCTTCGAGAAATACCAGGCGCGCGCGCCGGCGCTGGGCATCGACCCGCTTGGCTATTATCTCGGCGGCTGGGGCTACGCCTATTTTCAGTTGCTGGGGGAAGCGATCGCAGACACCAAGAGCATCAACGACGACAAGCTCGCTGACTACATGCACAGCCATGAGTTCAAGACCATCATGGCGGACGTCAGATTCGGCAAGAACGGCGAATGGACCAAGTCGGGGATGCTGGAGGTGCAGTATCACGGCATCACCGATGCCGCGAACCTCGATACTTGGCGTGGCATGAGCTATCAGACTGTGCTCACGCCGGCCGACGAGAAGACCGGCAGCGTCATCTATCCTTATGACAAAGCTTTGGGGTAAGGCGATCTATCCTCTCTGCCGCGCACGGCGCTGCGGAGAGCAGGAAATTGCGGACCTGACGCCGTTGCGTCAGGTCCGACACCGACGGCCCGACCGGGCACCACGAACGACACAATCAACTTCTGGAGGAAGTCATGAGTCATCGCATAACGCGGCGTACCGTAAATAGCGGGCTCGGCGCCGCCCTGATCTCGCCCGCACTGGCCGGGACACCGGCTTCCGCGGCAAGTTCCGCACCGATCAAGATCGGCTTCGGCATGGCGCTGACCGGGCCGCTCGCACCCAACGGCCAACAGGCGCTGCTCGGCTCGCAGATCTGGGCGGAAGAAGTCAACGCCAAGGGCGGCCTGCTCGGCCGTCAGGTCGAACTTGTCCATTACGACGACCAGTCCAATCCCTCGACCGTACCGGGCATCTACACGAAGCTGCTTGACGTCGACAAAGTCGACCTCGTGCTGAGCGGCTATGCGACCAACGTGGTCGCGCCCGCCATTCCCATCGTCATGCAAAAAGGCAAGCTCATCATCGGCCTGTTCGCGCTCGACCCGAATGCCGAGTTTCACTACCCGAAATACTTCGCGTTCATACCGACCAGCGGACCGAAGCCGAGACAGGCGTTGACCGAAGGTTTCTTCCAGATCGCGGCCGCGCAAAATCCGAAGCCGAAAACCCTTGCGATCGCGTCGGAGGATGCCGAATTTGCGCGCAATGCCGCGGACGGGGTGCGAGCCAACGCGAAGGAGTACGGCTTCAACGTCATCTACGACAAAACCTACCCGCCGAACTCGACCGACTATTCGCCGATCATCCGCGCCATCCAGGCCGCCAACGCGGACCTCGTGGTGGTGTGCTCCTATCCGCTCAGTTCGGTCGGCATGGCGCTCGCGGCCAACGAGCTCGGCTTGAAGCCGAAAATGTTCGGCGGCGCCATGGTCGGCTTGCAGGTGACGGTGTTCAAGAACAAGCTCAAGTCCAAGCTCAACGGCATCGTGAATTACGAAAACTGGGTGCCGTCGCCGAAAATGATGGCGCCGGCCGCGGCCTTCTTCAAGAAATACCAGGCACGCGCGCCGGGGTTGGGCATCGACCCGCTCGGCTACTACCTCGGCGGCTGGGGCTACGCCCGCATGCAGCTGTTGGGCCAGGCGGTTGAAGGCGCCAAGAGCATCAGCGACGACAAGGTCGCCGATTACCTGCGCGGCCATGAGTTCAACACCATCATGATAAACGGCATCCGCTTCGGCAAGAACGGTGAATGGACCAAGGCGCGGCAGTTGCAGGTGCAGTATCACGGCATCACCGACGCTGCGGATCTCGAAACATGGCGGGGCATGAGCTATCAAACCGTGCTCACCCCTCCCGACGAAGCGACCGGCAAGGTGATCTATCCTTACGCGGATGCGTTGAAGGCGTAACGCTTTCATCCGCCCGCGGAGCAAAACGCAACGGGGGAGGGGACCATACCCCCTCCCCCACTTTCGTGGGCGAGGATGACATCATGCTGCTGCCGAGCTGCCTCGTCGGCTCCTATCCGCAACCGGACTGGCTGATCGACCGCTTAAAGCTGTCGAAACAGGTTCCGCGTGTGCGCGCCGATCTTTGGCTCGTAGCGCCGGACCAGCTCGAAGCGGCGCAGGATGACGCCACCGTGCTTGCCATCCGCGACCAGGAGCGCGCCGGCCTCGATATCATCACCGACGGCGAGCAGCGCCGCGAAAGCTATTCCAACCGCTTCGCCACCGCGCTCGACGGCATCGACGTCGACAATCCCGGCACCACGATCAACCGCACCGGCCGGCCGATTCCGGTGCCACGCATCGTCGGCCCGATCCGGCGCACGCGTCCAATCGAAGTTCGCGATCTTAAAGTTCTGCGCGCCAATACCGGCCACGCCGTCAAGGCGACGCTGCCCGGGCCGTTCACCATGAGCAAGCAGGCGCAGGACGATTACTACAAGGACGAAGCAGCGGTGGCGCTCGACTATGCCGCCGCCGTGAACGCCGAGATCAAGGATCTGTTCGCCGCCGGCGCCGACACGGTGCAGATCGACGAGCCGTGGATGCAGCAGCATCCGGATGCCGCGCGTCGCTACGGGCTGAAAGCGCTCGACCGCGCGCTCGACGGCGTAACCGGCACGGTCGCGGTGCATCTGTGCTTCGGCTATGCCGCGGTGGTGCACGACAAGCCGTCGGGCTATTCGTTCCTGCCGGAGCTGGAATCCTGCAAGGCGCAGCAGATTTCCATCGAGGCGGCGCAACCCAGGCTCGACCTCAAAGTGCTGAAAGAATTGCCGTCGAAGACCATCATCCTCGGTGTCATCGATCTGTCCGACATGACCGTCGAGACGCCGGCGCTCGTCGCCGAGCGTATCCGCGCCGGGCTCGCGCAACTGCCGGCGGAGCGGCTGATCGCGGCGCCGGATTGCGGCATGAAATACCTGCCGCGCGCGGTCGCTTTCGGCAAGATGCAGGCGCTTGCCGACGGTGCGGCGATCGTGCGGCGCGAGATTGTGGGTTAAGTTACGTCGTGCGCTCCAATGCCTTGCGATCCCATTTCGCCAGATCGGCCGCGGCCTCGTAAGTCTCCTGCAAAAATCCGAGCAGCAATGTGTCGGGATCGCGCGCCTGGTGCATCGCGTCATAGGGCAAAATGAATTGCCCCAAGTCGGTGTTGTAGAACGCGCCGGGGGTTTTGAGCTGCGTGCCGCCATAACCGGCCGGCTCCGGATAGGCATAGACATAGAAAGCCGGATAACCGAAGCCGCCATTGCCGGGCCAAAAACCGCAGCTTGAGCATTCGTGCGAATAGGCTTCCGCCATGATCCAGTCCGCCACATAGGGCGTGTGGCCCTTGGGCGGCGGCGCGGTGCGGCCGGAAAAGCGCGTCACCGCGAGGTCGAAGCTGCCCCAGAAGAAATGCACCGGGCTCGCTTTGCCGAGAAAGCGCGCGCGAAATACGTTCATTACGCGATTGATCTGCACCAGCGCGTGCCAGAATTTTTGCACAGAGACGGGATCGTATTGCGCGTGGGTGCGATCCTGGTCGAACGGAAGCGAACCCGGGATTTCGCACGGCATCGTCCGGATCTGAACGTTGATCCCGAGCCGGTGCAGCCGCGCCATGACTTCGGCATAGAAATCGCAAACCGGCATCGGCTTAAGCGCAAAGGCCTCGGCGCCGCCATTGCTGGTTTCGATCAGGAGCCGATGGCCGGCAAAGTCGAAGGTGATATCGACCATACCGCCGGCAAACGGCATCGCCGGCGCGGCAAGGCCGCGCGCGGCAACGAAGAACGTCGCATTCCACCAATGATTGATCAGCGGGGTGAGCGCGATGCGCACCTTGCCGACGATTTGCGTCCAGAGCTGCAGCGTGTCGCAGGCGCCGCTCCACGCCGTGAGCGGCAGATCGGGCCACTGTGCGTTGTCGCTCATCTGCGCAATGCCAATACGCTAGCGAACTTCTTTCCAATTGTCGGCGATATAACCTTGGGGGTCGACCGTTACCATGGCTTTTCCCGCAACCGCATGACGGCCTTGGCAAGACCACTGGTAAATGGTGGCGTGACCCGTCGCCGCCATAGGAATATTCGCGGTGCCTGGATTGTCGCGGCACCAGGCGCTCGCTCCCGGCAACCTGCGGCGGGTGTCGGCTTTGTCGCAGTCGAGATTGGCGCCGACAGAACATGCCAGCAATTTTGGGCCGACGCAGCGAACGAAAGCGCCGGCGCCGGCTGCCGCGGGATCGATCTGGAACGCCGCGGCTACTGCAGGTACGAGATCGGCCGGAACCTTTTCTGGTTTGTCATGTGACGGGTTTGGACAATAGGACGCGGCGGCGCCAGCGGGCGCCGGCCACATCGACGCGGTCGCAGCCGCAATGGCAACCATGCCCAGCAGCGCTCTTCCAATCACAGCATATCCTTGATCGCGCGGATCAGATCTTCGCGCCCGTATCCGGCGCGCATTTGCGGAATTGCGCGATCCCGTCAGGTGAAAGCACGCGTCTTCCATGGAATAAAGAAACGCTCCGCCCAGTTCACCGCGCGATTCAGCAGGACCGCCAGCGCCGCAATGACGATGAGGGGCGCGAAATATTTGGCGAGCGACAGCGTCTCTCCGTAGAATTGGAACATGTAGCCGATGCCGGTTGCGACGATCAGCAACTGCCCGACGATGATGCCCACCAGGGCGCGACCGACGGCGATGCGCAGGCCCGCGAATACGTAGGGCAGCGCCGAGGGCAGTACGACGACATGCAGGATTTCGCGTTTCGTGCCGCCAAGCGAGCGGGCCACTTCCACCAAAAAGCTGTCCGCCTCCTTCGCGCCGGCCTCGACGGTCAAGAGTTGCGGAAACACCGCCGAGACGAATACGAAGACGATCAGCGTCAAGTTGCCGACGCCGAACCACGCGATGAACAGCGGCAGCCAGGCGATGTTGGGAATAGACCAGAACACGAAGATATAGGGATCGAGCAGCCGGGCGGCCGGGGCAAAGATGCCGAGGAAAAGCCCGAGTGTCGTGCCGACGGCGAAGGCCAGTACGAGCCCCACGGCAAACGGCCACAGCGTCTGCCCGGTGGCGCGTATCAGCTCTCCCGAGGCCGTAAGCTGGACGAAGGCGGCGGCCACCTTCGCCGGCGACGGCAGAATGATCGGCGGCACGTTCATGCTGATCACTTGCCAAAGGGCAATGAACGCGGCTGCCGAACATACGGCCAGAAAGTAGTGGTTGCTGCCAACGGCGCCGAGCATCGATCTTAAGCCATTGTCGCCGTGTCGCGGGAGCGGATTGGCGGCCTGTGTCATAGCTCCTCCTTGATGCTTTGCCAGGCGATGCTGCGCAGGCGCGCGAATTCCTTTTCGGCGCGCGCATCGTAGCTGTAGCGCGGATGCGGCAGCTTCACGTCCAGTAGCTGTTTGATCCGGCCGGGGCGACGGCTCATGATGACGACCATGTCCGAGAGATAGATGGCCTCGTCGAGGTCGTGGGTGATGAACAACACCGTGCTCCTCACGCGTCCCCACAGGGTGAGGAGTTCGTCCTGCAGGACGGTGCGGGTCTGGGCATCCAGCGCGCCGAAAGGTTCGTCCATGAGCAGGATTTCGGGCTGGCGCACCAAGGCGCGGGCGAGGCCCACTCTTTGCTGCATGCCGCCCGAGAGTTGATTGGGGTAATAGCGCTCGAATCCCTTCAGCCCGACCATGCCGAGCGTCGCGCCGACCAGCTCGAGTTCACTGGCGGTGAGCTTTCGGCGGTGCGTTTGCAGCTGGATACCCAGCGCCAGGTTGCTCTCGATGGTCTTCCACGGCAAGAGACCGATGCCCTGGAACACCATCGACATTTTCGGGCTCGGGCTTTCAAGTAGAACGCCGTCAAGCCGGACTTGACCCGAATCCGCAGGGATCAAGCCCGCCGCCATCCGCAGCAAAGTAGTCTTGCCGCAGCCGCTCGGGCCGATCACCGTGACAAACCGGCCGCCGCCGATCTTCATCGTGAAGTCGGCGACCGCCTGCAGGTTTTCACCGCTCGGGCTTCGATAGCCCTTTCGGACGTTTACGAATTCAAGCTCAGGCATGAATGGCGGACCGCACCGGCCTCCCCGCGCGGACTGCCCGCAGGCTCGCCAGCCCGCTATTTCGCAGCCGCGGCTTTGCCGTTGTACCAGTCCGGCGTATCGGGAAGTCCCGGGGTTCCGTTGACGACACCCATCTTGTCGAGTGCCGCCTTCAAGGGACCAGTGTCATACATATCGGCGGGCTTGGAAAGGTAGCTGTTGGGGCCCTCGTTGCGCAGCTTGAAGAACAAGTCCATGACCTTCTGCGTGGCCGCGAAATTGATGCCGCCGTTGACCGAGAAATAGCCGCCGTCGTGGAATTCCTTCCACGCCTCGTGGAGCTGCTGGTCGTTCAAGCCGGCGGCCTGGTAGATCTTGCCCGCCGCGGCGACCCATGAATCGGCATTGTCCTCCCACTGGCGATTGGCATCGAGCATCATCTCGACGTAGCGCGTCGCAACGGCTTGATGGCTTGCGAGCCAGTCGGCGCTTGCCACCACCACCAGCCGCGGTACCGGCGGGGTGTATTTCGAGGTATGCAGCAACGAGAACGTGGATCTGTTTGGTAAAGCCCTTGGCTTCGGCGAGCATGACGCCGAGATGCGAGAGACTAGCAAGCTGCGTGCGGCCGGTATCCAGCGCCTCAAGGCGCGAAGCGTCGGCGCCAGAAATGGCGGTCCATCTGAACGCGTCGGCTTTAAATCCCATGCCTTCGACCGTCATCTGCGCATTGAAACGCTGCGCGCCGCCGAGGCTCGCGACGCCCCAGGCCTGGCCCTCGGCGTCCTTGAGCGTCTTGTACTTGTTGAGGCCCATGACCTCCTCGTCGCCGTAGGGGGTCATCACCATCAAAATCTTGATCTTGGCGCCTGAATAGATGCCGCCCATCACCGAGATGATGTCGCTGGTGGCGACCTCGGTGTTATTGGTCACCACCGCCTGGACTCGCGCCGGCCCGCCGCCGCCAAGCAGCGGCCCGGGTTCGAGCGTCAAGCCGTATTTCGGGAACAGACCCATGGCGTTGGCCATGCTGTTAAAGGACAGCGACGGGTCCGGAGTGGGTTCCAGCTCGGTCGCCTTGATCGTAATTGGCGCGCTCGCCGCAGTCTGCGCCTTTACGGCTGCCGATCCGACCATGAGCGCCGCCGCTCCCGTACATAGAAGGACGGCGGCGGTGTGAAGCGGCCGTGCGGTTACCTTGGACATTCTTGCCTCCGATATGTTCTTGGGGCGCCGGTCCTGCCTCGGCGGGCCGCCCCGCGCCATGTCATTGCGCCACGTCATGCTGTCACTGCATGCCGCTTTTGCATACTTCGCAATCACCGAGCGAGCAAGGCGTACCAGTCTGTCGCGGTATGCGGTCCGGCGTCGCGGGCCGTTTAGAGCATGTCCTTGATGGCCCGGATCAGGTTGCGGTCGACACTGATCAAATCGGCGTCGCGCGGCAACTTCAGCGCCTCGCGCTCGCTCGGCAAAATTGTGCGCCCCTGCAGAATGACGCGGCCGTCGGACGTGAGAAAGATCGACGAGGTTTCGTTGTCCTCGCTGCCCTGCCATATCAACTCAACGCGGAAATTCAGGGGCATGGTTCGCACTTTTTATTTGCGCATGATCTTATCCGAAAACCGGTATCCACCCTCGGATCAAGTCCGAGCGCAGGCTTTTTCGGGATCATGCGCTATCGCTATTCGGCCGCCGTCGCATGCGCCGCGGCGGCCTCTTCCTCGCGATAGAGTCGATCGACGATGCGGCGGGCCTGCATGCCGCCGGCATCGGCGTTGATATCGACCTGCGGCGCGTCGGGTTTAAGGCTGATCGCGCGTTGCTGCGCCGTGAACACCGCAACGTCTTCCAGAAATGCGGTCTTGATCTGTTCGAAAATCCGTTCCGTCATTTCCGGATTTTGCGGCTCGAAATTGTGCGCCTGCGCCCAGAAATAATGCGCGGTGGTCTCGGTTTCCGGCGTGATGGCGTTGAGATTGCGCATGCCGATGCCGCCGACGCGGCGGCCTTCCGGCGCGCCGGTCCCGGTCGGAGTGGCGCCGACATCGAGCCGCAGGAACGCCGGCGGCGTATAGTCGATGATCTGCCAGCGGTCGACATTGCCGGTGAATTTGCCGACCTTGACGAAAGTCGGCGGCGCCGGTTGATCGATGGTCCAGCGCGTCACCAGCACCTGGTTCGGCGCGCGCGCCACCTTGACCGCGGCGTGCTCGACCAGCGCCATGTTGCCGATCGTGGTCTCGTGCACGAAGGCGAGATGGGTGAGGTCGAGCAGATTGTCGACGACAAGCTGCCAGTTGGCCTCGACATGCAGGTAAGACGGCTTGGCGCCCCAGTCGGGGTCGTCGAGCCAATGAAAGTCGCAAATCTGCGCCGGGTCGGCCAGCGCCGGATCGCCCATAAACACCCAGATCCAGCGATAGCGTTCCACCACCGGATAGTTGCGCACCCGCGCATGATGCGGGATGTGGTCCTGGCCGGGCACCCGCACGCATTGGCCCGCGCCGTCGAAGCGCAGGCCGTGATAGTGGCATTGCAACACGTCGCCGACGACTTTCCCCATCGACAGCGGCAGTTGCCGGTGCGGACAGCGATCTTCGAAGGCGTGCAGCGTTCCGTCGCCGGTACGGAACAGCACGACGGGCTCGCCGAGGAGGGTGCGGCCGAGCGGCCGCTCGCGGACCTCGTCGTCCAAGGCGGCGACGTACCAGTAATTGCGCAGAAACATCGCGTCCTCCCGCGGCCCGCTCGGTCGCAATTCTAGGCGCGCGCCGCCATCCGCTCAATCCTCATTGTAACCGCAATCGTCATTGCGAGCGAAGCGAAGCAATCCAGTCGGCGGCGTGGTTCTGGATTGCTTCGTCGCTTCGCTCCTCGCAATGACGAGACTGCTTTGAATATTTGCCGGAATGCTTATAATGCTAAGGAATTCAAGGCCACCGTTTTTTGGCGAGCCGCCATGCCGGACAGTGTCGGTCCCGAACTGCTGCGAGACTGGATCGCGCGCGCCGCGTTGCGCGCTCCGGACCAGCCGTGGCTGATTGCGGCCGACGACGGGCGAACCGTCAGCTACGGCAAGCTGCGCGATATGACCGGCCGCTTCGCCACGCTGTTGCGCCGGCGCGGGCTCGGCCGCAACGACCGCGTCGCGCTCCTTGCCAACAATTCGATCGAGCAGCTCGTTTGCTATCTCGGCGTGATGGCGGCCGGCGCCACCGTCTGCACCGTCCATGTCGAGATGAACCGCAACCAGCTCGACAATATTTTCGCCCGCCTTAAGCCGAAGCTCATCCTGTACCAGGACGGTTTGGGGCTCGACGATCATTTGGCCGGAACTGCGGCGCCGCGCATGCGGCTTGGGCGCTGGGACGGGTCGAGCCCGGATACGTTATTTGCTGAGCTTGCGGGTTGCCTGCCCGGCGAGCCGCAGAGCGCGACGCGGCAGGACGACGACGCCGTCATTCTTTTCACCTCGGGCACCAGCGCCAAGCCGAAGGGCGTGGTTCTGAATTTTCGCGAATATTTGTCGAACATCGAACCGCTCGCCGACGGCTTCGGCATGACGGCGGCCGATCGCCTTTACGATTTCCGCCCGTTCTCCTGGGCCTCGGCGCAGCTTTTGGGCGCGCTCGCGGTCGTCAACCGCGGCGCCACGCTGGTGCTGGCCGAAAAATTCTCGGCGAGCCGGTTCTTTGCCCACCTGCGCAGTCACGGCGTCACCATTGCCGCCGGCAATCCTACGGTCATCAACATTCTGCTCAACGGCGACAGCGATGCGCATCGCGACAATCTGCCGAAGCTGCGTTTTGTCACCTCGAGCTCGGCGCCGCTGTTGCTGGAAGACTGGAAACGGTTCGAGCAAAAGTTCGGCATACCGATTGCGCAAGGCTGCGGCGCCAGCGAAGTGAGCTGGATTGCCGCCGTGCCCGGAGAGCGGCGCCGACTCGGCACCGTCGGCAAGCCGTTCGCCTATCACGACGTCGCTATCGTCGACGCCGACGGCCGCCGCCTGCCGGCGGGCGAGATCGGCTATGTCGAGGTCGGCGGCTTTCCCAATCATCCGTTTCGCTATCTCGGCGAGGACGGCGAGATCAAAATCCACTGCCGCGGCCGCGTCCGGACCGGCGATCTCGGCAGCCTCGACAGCGACGGCTTTCTGACGCTGACCGGGCGGGAGAAGGAGCTGATCATCCGCGGCGGCGCGAAGATTTCGCCGGTCGAGATCGACTCCTGCCTGATGCAATGCGCCGACGTGATCGAGGCCGCGACCGTCGGCGTGCCCGACGCGATCTACGGCGAGGAAGTGGTGAGCTACGTGGTGGCGCGGCCGGGAGCGAAGATCGATGCGGCAGATTTGCTGCGGTACTGCGCCGAAGTGCTGCCGGCCTTCAAGGCGCCGAAGCGGATCGTCGTGAGTGCGTCGCTGCCGAAGACCGAGCGCGGCAAGCTCGATAGGAAGGCGCTGGCGGAGAGGTGGAGCAAAGCGAGCGGCTAAACTCTTTCTTCGTCATTGCCGGACTTGATCCGGCAATCCATGCTGCGTGGAAGCTCAGCATGGACCCGCGGGTCAAGCCCGCGGGTAACGCTTCGAGGAACTATCGCCCCGACCTTGCCAGCGAATGCACCCAGCCGTGCATGCGTTTCTTGGCGTTGGCGATGTCCTCCTTGGAGAACCAGTCTTCCGGCTTGACTTTGTCGACCGGATAGACCGGGCGCAGAAAATCGCTTTCGTAACCGAACGGCACCGTGGCGTCGATGCCCATGCCGCCCTCGAACTGGGTGTTCGACGCCGTCCATTGCCGCTCGCCCGCGGTCATGCGCTCGGCCGGCATGAAAGTCTGGCCGCGGCCGCCGGGGATCGGATTGAGGATGTCGGTCTTCGGATTCACCCGCGTGGTCAGGCACCACATGATGTCGTCCATCGAATAGGGATCGACGTCCTCGCTCACCGCGATGGCAAGCCGCATGCCCTGCGAGCACGACAGCGCGGCGGCCATGAAATTGCGCTGCCAGCCCTCGTCGATCTGGTGGCGCTTCTTGACCTGGATGATGCAGCCGCCCCAATCGGTCATGCAGTATGGGATCACCACGTTCTGCACGATGCCGGGCTGCAGCCGGTTGCACAATTCGTAGATCGCGGCCTCGCGCACCGTGGTGTCGATATTGTGGTCGTCGAGCATGTGCACGCCGAGCGCGAAGATGATCGGCTTTGTTTCCGGCTTGCGCATGGTCACCGCGGTGACGTGGAAGGTCGGCGCCTTGTAGGACTTGCCCATGTAGCCGGCCCACTCGGGATGAAAGTGATAGCGGCCCTGGACGCCGGCATCTTCGGCCTCCTTGGTCTCGAAGCGTCGGTCTCGCGGATTGACGTAGCCTTCGAGCACCAATTCGCAATCGGCGAGCGCCATGGCGTCGACGGTACGCGCCTTAACGAGGCGAATGGGCGCGCCCTGTACCGCCGACGCGATGCCGATCTCGTCGCAGCCCATCGGCAGGATCGCGTAATCGAAGCCGGCGCCGGCGAGCAGCGTGCATGCCGGCGGCACACCGAAACACATGGTGATCGGTACCGGCTGATCCTCTTTGTAGTATTTGTTGACCACCTGCCACATGTGCGAGCCGGGCGAGATCTGGAACGTGCCGACATTGCCCCAGCGGAAGTTCATGCGGTTGTAGCCGAGGTCGGAGCCGCCATCGAATTGCGGGCCGGTGACGCAGCGGATGCCGGAGCCGACGGTCAGTTCCGGCTCGTAGGTGGTGTGCCGGATCGGCACCATCCATTTGTTGACGTCGTCCGGCTGCTCGACGACGTATTCCTGGCACGGCGCTTCGTCTTGCGCGATCTCGACCGGCTTGAGCGGATGCGACAGCGCATAGGCGAGCTTCTTCACCCGCTCGGCGTCGTCCTTCCAGCCGAACATGCGGTTGATCACCGCCATGTCGCCAAACAGATTGGTGATGACGCGATGGTTGGGCTTGCCCTTGACGGTGTTGAACAGCACCGGGCAGCCGCCGTCCATGTGCTTCTGCAGGCCGGTGACCTGCAAATCCGGATCGACTTCCTTGTCGGTCTCGATCAATTCGCCCGCGGCGCGCAGCCACTCCAGCGTCGAGCGCAGATCGAAGGCCTGGTTCGGCGTCGCGATCCCCTGTTGCTCCTTGCGCAGCGGTTGTTGCATTGCCGGGGTTCCCATTGCATAGAATTCTAAGCATTATCCGCCGGCCGAACCGGAGCTGTCAACGCCGATGCCGTCTTCGCGATCGAAGCCCCCGCGCCGCGCCATTGAGTTCCCGCCGCGGCTGAGCTCCGGTTATCTCGTGCGCGACGCCCACCGCGCCTTCCAACGGCTCCTGGAACGGCGCATCGCACCCTACGGCGTGACGCGCGGCCAGTGGTACTTTCTGCGCGTGTTGTGGACCGCCGACGGACTGTCGCAACGGGAATTGTCGGCACGCGTCGGCATGATGGAGCCGACCACGGTGATTGCGCTGCGCGGCATGGAGCGGTCGGGCTTGATCCGCCGCGAGCGCGGCGCCGACGACCGGCGCAAGGTGCGGGTCTTCCTCACCGCCAAAGCCAAGCGCCTGCGCAACGAATTGCTCGGCGTCGCCCGCGGCATCACTGACGCTGCGGAACGGGGGATCGCCGCGCGCGAGGTCGCTTCGTTCCGCCGCGTCATCGCGCGGATGACCGCCAATCTCGATCGGATCGAGCGGTGACGAAAGGGGAGCTGGACCTAAAGCGGTCCGATCACGGAACGGAAGCGACAAGCCAGGCGCCACAACAGCGGCGTTTGCTTGATGAAACGCTTGGCCCGGCGCCGCGCGATCCAGGCGCGGCTCAACGGCCAGCCGCGCCACGTCGCGGCGGCGCTGTAGTCGTACAATTTCAACCGCAGATCGGACCATTCCAGCTTGTACTCTTCGTCGCCGATCGTGAAATCGAACCGCCGCAGCCCGAGCCCGATGGCGTAGGCGAGCAGCTCGCGCAGATGGAGCACGCCGGGTCCGTAGCGCGTCAACTGACCGTCGCAATAGCTCGACAGCACATGGTAGTAGGAGTTGCCGAACGCGATCGCGAAATTCACCGCGGCGCAGGTGTCGCCGACATCGACGCGGCTGACATGAGCGAGGTGGCGCGAATTCGGATTTGTTGCGAAATCGGCAAAGACCTCGTGGTATCCGGGCCGCTCGAATATGTCGGTAATTCCTTTGCGCACAAGGATCCGCTTCTTCTGCTCCCACATCGCGTCGAGCGTCCGGCGCAAGTCGTCCGGCTCGGTGATGGTCTGAAAACGAATCTCGCCGAACCTCGATATGTGCTTGCGCTTCGCGCGGTCATGCCGGCGCGTCGCCGAAGATCGCTTGGTCCGGTAGAACGTCTGCCAGTCGGCGCCCAGCCGCGCGATGTGGGCGCTGCTGGCATTGGGGATGACGCCGAGACCGACGAACGGATTAGGCTGGCCGCCGACCGTCTGCGGCATCTTCTCGAATTCGATCCAGTCGTAGCGCAATCGCGGATCCGACCGCAGGCACCGCTGCACGTCATGCCACAGCGCGAGGAAGCGATCGGGCGTGACCCGTTGCGAAAAATCGCGCGCCAACAGCGGGGCGTGGTAATCACACAAATCCCGACCGAGCCAGCATAACCGGCGCGCCAAACCGCGCGGATCGACGACGAGCGGCATGATGAATGCGGTTTCGCCGTCGGCGAAACGGCCGATGACGATGGCCGGAGCGACGCCGTTACGCTTGCCGACATGGCGATGGCACGCCGCCAGCCATTCGAACGTTTGAAACGCGGTGCATTCGGCAACCTGTTCGAATTGGCGCCATTCGCTTTCAACCGTGTCGAAATCGGTGTGGATGCTGAAGCTCAAGTCGGGCGCGAATTCGCGCGACAATTCCGCCAACCGCGACAGCGTGGCTTGCGCCCGATCCGGCGGTCGAACGTCCGCGGCGGAATTCCCGATCCGAAGCACAGTCGCTTGCGTCGCGCGCGTCACTTTTTTACACCGAACCGATTGAGCCGGCATCGGAACTTGCATAGTAGAAAATCCTTAAACATGCATCTTCGGAGCGCGGTTACGTTCGGTTAACGTAAAGAGAACTTGCGCTTGCGCGGGCTTGCGGCGTGTCGGTTTGGCGCAGCAAGGACCGGTGGAAACGACCGGGCAATAGCGTATTCTTAACTTCACAATTCGGTATGGCGCATTGCTACGGCGCGGGCGCCCGGCGCGACCAGGGAGGGAACGTCATGAACGACCTGCGGTATTGGTTACGTAGCATCGGCCTGTGCCTGATCGGCTTCGCGGCGGCGGGTGCCGCGTATGCCCAAGCCGATATGTATCCGAACAAGACGGTCACGATCATCTCCGACTCGGCGCCGGGCTCGACGCCGGACGTTGACTGCCGCTTTGTCGCCGCGGGCCTCGCCCAGATGTGGGGACAGCAGGTCATCGTGGTGAACCATCCCGGCGCGAACGGCAGCGTCGCCGCCCGCGCCGCGTCCGATGTCGCGCCCGACGGCTACACGCTGTTCATGCCGGCGCTGTCGACCTTCGTCGCGCTGCCGACGGTGGCGCCGAACTTGCCGTTGAAACTGCCGCGCGACTTCGTGCCGATCGGATACACCGCCGAAAATCCGATGTTCGTCGCCGTGTATCCGAAGCTTGGAGTGAGCACGCTGCCGCAACTGATCGCACTCGCCAAGAAAGAGCCGGGCAAAATTTCGATTGCGGTCACCGGCGCCGGCAGGCTCACCGATCTCACCGGCCTGTTGTTGCAAGACCGGGCGGGCGTCCAGCTCTTGCGGGTGCCCTATACCGGCGGACCGGCGGCCGCTCTCGCCGACGTTGGCGGGGGACGGGTGTCGATGATCATCGAAGGCTATTCGGGCATCGTCGGCGCGGTAAAGGCCGGACAGGTGAAGCTGATCGCAGTCGCCTCCGCCGAGCGCTTGCCGCAGTTTCCCGATCTGCCGACGGTGGCGGAAACGATCCCGGGCTTTTCCGCAACCGGTTGGCAAGTCCTGGTCGCCCCGGTGGGCACGCCGGCGCCGATCGTCAGCAAAGTCAGCGCGGATTTGAGCAAGGTCGTCAGCGATCCCGAGTTCAAGAAGCGGCTGGCCAATATCGGCAGCTATTCGCGCGCCATGACGCCGGAGCAGACGCTTGCCTTTGTCGAAAAAGAGCAGCAAACCTGGGGGCCGGTGCTGCAAAAAGTTTCCAAGCAGTGACCGCCGGATTTTGGCAGAGAGGATTTCGACATGTTGACGCTATATTACGCTCCCGGCGCTTGCTCGATGGCCTCGCACATCGTGCTGGAAGAAAGCGGCGAGACCTACGAGGCCAAGAAGGTCGACCTCGCCGGCGGCGAGCAGCGCACCGAGGCGTATCTGAAAATCAACCCGCTGGGCCGCGTGCCGGCGCTCAAGCTCGACACCGGCGAGCCGCTCACCGAAAACACCGCGATCCTGCCCTATCTCGGCAAGCGCTTCGACCTGTGGCCGAAGGATGCGAACGCCGAAGCCAAGGCGCTGTCGCTGATCGGCTTCTTTGCCACCAGCGTGCATCCGGCGCATGCCCATGTCGGCCGGCCCGAGCGCTATACCGACGACACCGGGGCTTACCCGGGCATCAAGGACAAGGGGCTGAAGACGTTTCACGGCTATCTGAAGCAGATCGACGGCATGCTGGCGGGGCGCGAATGGTTTTCCGACCGCTATTCCGTGCTCGATCCTTACGGCTTCGTCTTCTATACGTGGGGCGTGCGCCGCGAACTGCCGATGGCGGAATTAAAGAACTACTCCGCGCACAAGGACCGGTTGCTGAAACGGCCCGCCGCCGCCCGCGTCGTCACGGATGAGAAGATCAAGGTGTGAGTGCGGGCCGTAATTGGTCCTTGCAAGTCACGGTTGAGCGGCTCTAGAGTTACTGCCACGTCGGGGGGCGCGACATGGCACAACAGCCACAGCGGATTTTGAACAAGGCTGTCGAACGGGTCGGCGTCATCATCGTTCACGGCATCGGCGAGCAGAAGCGTTTCGAGTTTCTCGAAGGCGAAACGCGCAAGATCGTCGACGCGATTATCGCCAATTACGGCGCACGCCGACGGCGCGATGTCACCCCTACGCTGACGACAGGTACGGGCGACGCTTTTCTCGGCGCGCATTCGAGCTGGGCGTCCGGCGCCCAAGCGCCGTTGCATACGCTGGTGGAATTTTCGGACAAGATCGTCGACATCGCCTTTCACGAAGTCTGGTGGGCCGACATTAATGAGGCACTGTCCCTCGGCAAGCAGATTCGATTCTGGGCGTGGGGGCTGTCGCTCGCCGGCATCGCAACGCGACGTGGACAGTTTCTGCCCGGCGCCAAGAACCGCACACGGTTGCCGGCGAATGCCGGAATACTTCCATGGCGCAACCGCCTGCGCATGATCTTCGTTTCCATGCTGTTCGGGTTTTCGGCCTTCTCCATCGCTTTAATCAACATGATCCTCAAGCGGCTCGATTTTGCGCCGATGTTATCGAGCGACGTCCTCGTCAACTATCTCTCGGGCGTGAAGCTCTACAGCCAGGACAAGCGCGCCGGCGGCAGCCCGATGGACGGCCCGGACGAGCCGCCACGCGCGGCCATCCGCCGCCGCATGATCCGCGTCATGATCGACGTGGCGAAGTCCGGCTATGATCGTTGGTACATACTCGCCCACAGCTTGGGAACTGTGGTCGCATGGAACGGCTTGATGGAAATTCAGCAGGCGCTACCGAACTATCTCGATCAACATTGCTGGGACGCACTCGACAACAGCCCGCTGCGCGACGTTAGCGATGGCGCCTTCGACGTCAACGCCATGCTGCCGAACCGGCCGCTGTGGGTCGGCCCGCGCGCGATCATCAAGCGCGACGCGTTGTTCGAAAAATTCCGCGGCATCCTGACCTATGGCTCGCCGCTGGAGCGGTTCTGCGCGTTGTGGAGCCCGATGGTGCCGATCAACAAGAGCGAGGATCCGTTTCGCGAAGGCACCGAATGGGTCAACGTCTACGACCCGACCGACCCAGTCGGCACCTGGATATCCGATTACAACCCGATCCCACCGGAGCCTCCGCGCCCCGGGTATAAGACCCTTAAGCCCTACAATTTCCCCTGCCGGGCCTCGCCCCTCCTGCTGTACAGCCATCTCTGCTATCTCAAGGCGCCGCAGCCGAACGCGCCCGACGGGGAAGATTTTCTGGTCAATCAGGTCGCGCGTTGGCTCGTCACGGGCGAAAGCTTGGTGGCGCAAATCGCGGCCGTAAAGGGGAAAAACGACGAATCTTTCTGGATGCCCTGCAGTAAAGACAAGGATGAGACTGAACGGCTTGTACGGCGGCGCGTGATCGGGCGCATTGTCCAAGACGTGATCGTCGCCGTTCTACTCACGCTTTTGACGGTGTTATCGCTCAATTTCGCGATTTACCCGGCGGTAATCGGAATCCTGGACTGGGTCCGGCTTTCGTGTCTGGCCGCTCCGGTCACTAAACTCATCGGCGATATTGCCTCCGGCCACTCGTTATGGGTCGATTTTGCGATCGAGACGGGAGCGTTGGTGACGACAACCGGGGTAGTCGTGGGCTTAGCCAGTTGGTGGCGGCATCGCCAGTCGACGAAGGAACACGAGGATTTGCGCGAGCACTATCGGCTCCGATCGAACGCCGCGGCCAAGTAGCGATCGGCCGAGCGCACTGCGGTGACGGCAACGATCGCGCCCATCGAGCCGCGCCATCACGCCGTCTTCTGCACCTTCAGCCCGAGCTCGGCGATGGTGCGCTCGCGCATGATGAATTTCTGGATCTTGCCCGTCACCGTCATCGGGAACTCGTCGACGAATTTGACGTAGCGCGGCACCTTGTAGTGCGCGATCTGATCGCGGCAGAAGGCGCGGATTTCTTCTTCCGTCGCGGCGACGCCGGGGCGCAGCTTGACCCAGGCGCAGATTTCCTCGCCGTAGCGGTCGTCCGGCACGCCGATCACCTGCACGTCCTGGATTTTCGGATGCCGGTACAGAAACTCCTCGATCTCGCGCGGGTAGACGTTCTCGCCGCCGCGGATCACCATGTCCTTGATGCGGCCGACGATGTTGCAATAGCCCTCGGCGTCGATGGTGGCGAGATCGCCGGTATGCATCCAGCGCGCCGCGTCGATCGCCTCGCGGGTGCGCTCCTCGTCGCCCCAATAGCCGAGCATCACCGCATAGCCACGGGTGAGCAGCTCGCCGGGAGTGCCCGGCGGCACGATGCGCCCGTTGAGATCGACGACTTTCACTTCGAGATGCGGCTGGATGCGGCCGACGGTCGAAACCCGCCGCTGCAGCGGGTCCTCGGTCGAGCTTTGGAAGCTGACCGGGCTGGTTTCGGTCATGCCGTAAGCGATGGTGATCTCGGAGAGATGCATCTTGGCGACGCAGCGTTTCATCACCTCGATCGGGCACGGCGAGCCAGCCATGATGCCGGTGCGCAGCGACGACAGATCGAAGCGGGAAAATTCCGGATGATCGAGCTCGGCGATGAACATGGTCGGCACGCCGTGCAGCGCGGTGCAGCGCTCCGCGGCGACCGTTTCCAGCGTGACGAGCGGATCGAAGCCTTCGCCGGGGAACACCATGCAGGCGCCGTGGGTAACCGCCGCGAGATTGCCGAGCACCATGCCGAAGCAGTGATAGAGCGGCACCGGGATGCAGAGCCGGTCGTCGGGCGTGAGCCGCATTGCCTCGCCGATGAAGAACCCGTTATTGAGGATGTTGTGATGCGAAAGGGTCGCGCCCTTGGGGAAGCCGGTGGTGCCCGAGGTGAACTGGATATTGATCGGCTCGTCGAATTGCAGTTGCGGCGCCAGCGCGGCGATGCGCTCTGCCTCCGCCGCGCTGCCGCGGGCCAGGATTTCCGAGAAGCGGAAGCTGCCGGGATGCCAGCTCTCGCCAAGCAGCACCACCGCGCGCAATGCCGGCAGCCGCGCCGATTCGAGCTTGCCGGGCGTGGCATGGCCGAGCTCCGGCGCGAGCTCGCGCAGCATGCCGATGTAGTCCGAGGTCTTGAAGCGCTCGGCGAGAATAAGCGCCTTGCAACCGACTTTGTTGAGCGCGTATTCGAGCTCGGCCGTGCGATAGGACGGATTGATATTGACCAGGATGAGCCCGGCCTTCGCGGTGGCGAACTGGGTCAGCACCCATTCCGAATTGTTGGGCGACCAGATGCCGATGCGGTCGCCCGGCTGCAAGCCGAGCGTCAAGAGGCCGGCGGCGAGCCGGTCGACCTCGCGCCGCAGCTCGCCATAGCTCAATCGCACGTTCTGATGGCGGACGATTAAGGCTGGGCGAGACGCCCATTTGGCGCATACGTCATCGAAGAATTGCCCGATCGTCTCGCCGATCAGCGGCTGATCGCTGGCGCCGTGAACGTAGCTCTGGGTAAGCCCGGCCATCGGATTCCTCCCGCGCCACCACCGTGTCGCTTTGCGAGCAGGCTACACTGCCTGCTAAACTGCCCGCAACACGCGCGGCAAGCGCGATCAAGGAGCGTCATGCCCGGCACGCCTGCGGAACTCTCGGTGTCGCTGTGGCGCGGCGGCGAGGTCGGCCAATACCGGACTTACACCGTGCCGCGGCGCGACAGCCAGACCGTGCTCGACGTGGTGACTTTCGTGCAGCGCCATCTCGATCCGACCTTGTCCTATCGCTTCGCCTGCCGGGTCGGCGTCTGCGGCTCATGCGCCATGACGGTGAACGGCCGGCCGCGCTGGACCTGCCGCACCCATGTGGCCAAGGTCGCCGGCGACGGCCGGCTGCAAATCGGCCCGCTGGAGAATCTCCCGGTGATCAAGGACCTGACCGCCGACATGGAGATGTTTTTCGCCAAGTGGCAGCAGGCCAAGGGCGTCTTTGCGCCGTCAAAGACGCGCCACGACGCCATCGCGCAAATCCGGCCGGATTCGCCCGGCGCGCGTCGCCGCCGACGCCGCCATCGAATGCATCAATTGCGGCGTCTGCTACGCCGCCTGCGATACGGTGCGCTGGAATGCCGAATATCTGGGACCGGCGGCGCTGACGCGGGCGTGGACGCTCGTCAACGACGAACGCGACGCCGGCAATGCCGCGCGGTTGCAAGCGATTTCGGCGTCCGGCGGCTGCCACGCCTGCCATTCGCACCAATCCTGCCAGGAGCTTTGCCCGCAGGCGCTCAATCCGACCGCCGCGATCGCCGCCTTAAAACGGCGCACCGCGGCGGCGTATCTCAAGGGCGAGATCAAGGCATGAACTTACGGCTCTATCTCTGGCAGCGGGCGACGGCGGCGGTCATGGCGCCGCTGGTGCTCGGCCATATCGCGGTCATCTTCTACGCCGCGCGCCAAGGCTTCAGCGCCGCGGATATTCTCGCCCGCACCCGCGGCAGCATGGTGTGGGCTTCCTATTACGGCGTCTTCGTCGCCGCGGCGTCGATCCATGCCGCGATCGGCATCCGCAACATTTTGAGCGAATGGTCGCCGCTCGGCGAGCGCCGCGCCGGGCAATTTGCCGTCGGCTTCGGCTTCCTGCTGGCGGCGCTCGGCGCTCGCGCCGTCGCCGCGGTGGTGCTGTCGTGATCGTGGGTCAGGTCAAACCACCGCGGCACCACGCTGTGGCTCGCGGCCATGGTGCACCGGCTGTCCGGCCTTGCTCTGGCGATTTTCCTGCCGCTGCATTTTCTCGTGCTCGGCCTCGCCATCGATGGCGAGGCCAAGCTCGACGGCTTTATGCGCTGGAGCAATCGGCCGTTGGTCAAGCTCGCCGAAGGCGGCCTGGTTTTCCTGCTCACGGTGCATCTGCTCGGCGGTTTGCGCATCCTGGTGATCGAGAATTTCGCCTGGCGCGACGGGCAGAAAGAGCTTGCGACGATTGCCGCCGCGGTGTCGGTTCTGGTCGCCGTCATCTTTCTGACACGGATGTTTTGAGGTTCGCATGAACGTCGAGCATCTGAAAACCGATATTCTGATCCTCGGCGCCGGCGGCGCCGGGTTGTTTGCCGCGCTGCACGCACTCAAAGCCAATCCCGATCTCGACATCGCCATCGTCAGCAAGGGCCTGCTCGGCAAATGCGGCTGCACCCGCATGGTGCAGGGCGGCTACAACGTCGCGCTCAATCCCGGCGACTCGGTCGAGCGGCATTTCATGGACACGATCGAAGGCGGCAAATGGCTGCCGCATCAGGAGCTGGCCTGGACGCTCGTCTCGACCGCGGTCGAGCGCGTGCGCGAGTTGGAAAACGAGATCGGCTGCTTCTTCGACCGCAATCCCGACGGCACGCTGCACGGCAAGGCGTTCGCCGGCCAGACCTTCGATCGCACCATGCACAAAGGCGATCTCACCGGTATCGAGATCATCAACCGGCTGATGGAGCAGGTCTGGGCGCGACCGATCCGGCGATTGGAGGAGCATCGCGCCGTCGCGCTCATTCCGGCGACCGACGGTTCGCTCGCCGGCGCGCTCTTGATCGACGTGCGCAGCGGCGAATTCCGCTTCGTCGCCGCGCAGGCGGTGCTGCTCGCCACCGGCGGCGGGCCGACCATGTACCGCTATCACACGCCGTCCGGCGACAAGACCATGGATGGGCTCGCCATGGCGCTCCGCCTCGGCCTGCCGCTGCGCGACATGGAGATGGTGCAATTCCATCCGACCGGCCTGCTCGCGGGGCCGGACACGCGCATGACCGGCACGGTGCTGGAAGAGGGCTTGCGCGGGGCCGGCGGGCATTTGCTCAACGGCGCCATGCACCGCTTCATGGCCGACTACGATCCGAAGCTCGAACGCGCCACCCGCGACGTGGTCAGTCGCGCCATCTACGCGGAAATGAAAGCCGGCCGCACCACCAAGAACGGCGGCGTCTATATCAAGATGGGCCATCTCGGCCCGGCCAAGGTGGCGAAGCTGTTCAAGGGCATGGTGGAGCGCTGCCGCGATTGCGGCTTCGATCTCGCCGGCGGCCTGGTCGAGGTGGTGCCGACCGCGCATTATTTCATGGGCGGCGTGATCTGCGAGGTCGACACCGCGACGGAGCGTTTCGGCCTGTTCGTCGCCGGCGAGGACTCAAGTGGCATGCACGGCGCCAACCGGCTCGGCGGCAACGGCGTCGCCAATTCGACCGTGTTCGGCGGCATTGCCGGCGACGTCATGCCGCGCTGGATCGCCGGGCATCCGGGCCATCGCCCGCCCGACATGCAGGTGCTGGATGCCGAAATTGCCCGCGCGCTGCATCCGTTCGGCGGCAAGGGCGGCGATCTTAATCGCTTGCGCGAAAACCTGCTCGACACGATGTGGGACGAGGTCGGCGTGGTGCGCGACCGTGTCAGCATCGAGCGCGGCATCGCCGGCATCGACCGCATCGAGGCGGAACTCCTTGAAACCGGACTTGCCGACAGCGGCCGCCGCTTCAATCTGACCTGGCACGACTGGCTCAATCTGCGCTCGCTGTGCGAAGTGAGCAGGGTCATTGCGCTCGCAGCGCTGCGGCGCGAGAATTCCCGCGGCGCGCACTACCGGTCCGATTTTCCGGAGCCGGGCGATCTTAACACCTCGACCTTCACGGTGGCGCGGCATACATCAGGTGGGATCGAGGTCGGCGACCGGCCGGTTATCTTCACGCATGTGAAACCCGGCGAAACCTTACTGCGCGATCCGATCGCGGCCGAATGGAGGCGAACATGATTTCGCTGTCGTCCATTCAACGCACCGCCGAGGATTTGATGGCCAAGGCCGCCATCGAAATCCCCGACGATTATCTCGATGGACTCCGCCGCTGCGCCGATACCGAAAAGGGCGACCTGTCCTCGTTCGTCATCAAGGCCATGCTGGAAAATTACGAAGCGGCCAAGGAAGACCGCCGCGCAATGTGCGGCGATACCGGCCTGCCGCGCTGGTACGTCAAGATCGGCAACGACGCCCGTATCGAGGGAGGTCCCGTGGCGCTCGAAGCGGCGCTGCGCCGCGCCACGGCGCGGGCCACCACGTCGGTGCCGCTGCGCCCGAACCGCGTGCATCCGCTGTGGCGCACCGACCACAACAACAACGTCGGTATCAATGCGCCCGAGATCGAATATGCGTTTCATCCCGACACCGATTGGATCGAGCTCACGACCGTGCACAAGGGCGGCTTGTTCGGCTCGGATTACCGCATGCTGTTTCCCGGTGATGGCATCGAAGGCATCAAGCGGTTTTATCTCGACACCCTGATCGGCTTCGGCAAGCGCGGGCTCGCCTGCCAGCCGGCCATCGTCGGCGTCGGGCTCGGCGGCTCGAAGGACACCTCGATGGTGCTGGGCAAGCAGGCGTCCTGCCTGCGCTTGGTCGGCTCGCGCAATCCGGACCCGCGCATCGCCGCGCTCGAAGAAGAGTTCAAGGATCTCGGCAATAATATCGGCATGGGCGCCATGGGCTTTGTCGGCTCGTCGATGGTGATCGATTGCCACATCGAGGTCGGCTATTGCCACACCGGCGGCATGCCGATGTCGGTGCATATGTTTTGTTTATCCTCGCGCCGCGCCTGCGCGCACATTGCAGCCGACGGCAAGGCGGCGTTCCGCACCGACCCGATGTGGTTCACCGACTATATGCGCCGCGAAACGGTCGAGTGGGAACGGCAAGCGGCCGAGGCGGCAGAATGAGCTGGATCATGAACTCCTCCCCTTCCCTGTCATCATCCGCGAAGGCGGATGATCCAGTACCCACTGCAGGTGAGGCGACGCCTACGAAAGCAATACGGGGCACGGCAATTACTGGATGCTCCGCCTTCGCGGAGCATGACAAGATCGGGACTTGTTGATCCATGCCCGATCTCAAAACCGTCCACCTCTCCCTTCCCGCACGCACTGAGGATCTGCGCAAACTGGAAATCGGCTCGGTCGCCTATTTGAACGGCCGCGTCTTCACCGCGCGCGAGGGCGTCTATCAGCGGGCGATTGCCGAAGGTGCAGGAATGCCGGCGGGCAAGGACGCGCTCGGCATTACCAATTTTCATTGCTCGCCAGCCGCCAGCATTAATCCCGACGGCAGCTATACCGTCGGCGCGGTCACCGCGACGGCGTCGTTTCGTTTCGCGCAATGGCTCGACGGCTGGTTCAAGCTATCCGGCTGCAACATCATCATCGGCAAGGGCGGCATGACGGCGGCGACCTATCGAGAATTTTTCGTGCCCAACAACGCGATCTATCTGACGACGGTCGGCTACGGCACCGGCGCGCTGCTCGGCCGCGGCATCAAGCGTGTTGCCGGCGTCTATTGGTTGGAGGAGCTTGGCCTGGCGCAGGCGGTCTGGGTGCTCGACGTTGAGAAATTCGGCCCGTTTCTGGTCGAAAGCGATTTGGCCGGTAACTCCCTCTTCGAGCGCGAGAACGCCAAGATCGCGCCCGGCCTGGAGCGGCTCTATCGCGGCACCAAGCCGGCGACGCTGCGCCGCTACGGCGAGACCGACGACAAGACCGAGGAAGTGATTTGAAAGCTATCGGCAAGCAGCCGGTCGACCGTCATCCTGCACATGATCCGCAGCGGGCGGTCCTCAATAATGATAGCGGCACTGGGCGATTTCCAGGACTTGCTCGCCGCGCTTTCCCGATACGCGATAAACCAACCGATGCTCCTGCGTGATGCGGCGCGACCACCAGCCGGAAAGCGCGAATTTCAGCGCCTCCGGCTTGCCGAGACCGCGAAACGGATTGCGCTGAATGTCCTCAATAAGCGCGTTGATCTTCGCGAGCGTGTCGGGATCGTGACTGCGCCAATGCAGGTAATCCGCCCAGGCTTGTTCGGTCCAAAGCAGCTTCATTCCTAGGGCTCGATGAGTTCGCGCTCATCAAGCTTCCCGGCATTGGCCGCCGCAACCGATTGCAAAAGACGCCGCGCATTGGCCGGGCTGCGCAACAGATGGATCGTCTCCATCCAGCCATTGAATTCTTCCTCGGACAGAACGACGACGGCGCGGCCGCCCTGCCGCGTGACATGAAGCGGCGCATGGCTGTCCCAGACCTGATCCATGTAAGCGGCGAGCCGCTCGCGAAAATCGCTATAAGTCACATGACTTGTTGCGGGCTTTTTTTGCCGCGTTCTGGTCTTGGGCACGCTTGGCGCTCCGCTGTGGATTGAATGTACGTATATTTGTACAATGAATAAGTCAACCGGCAACAGCGCGGCATTCGTCCTGACGGTTAGTTTCGTCCTGACGGTTAGTCAAGTGCCGCTGAGATAGCACCGCGATGCGTCGCGCCCGATCCTATCCGCCCTCGCTTCGCCGCTACGGCGAGACCGACGACAAGACCAGGGAAGTGATTTGAAGCCGCAAGACGGATCGCTGGTACAGCTGGGTGGATTCGAACCACCGACCTCTTGATCCACAGTCAAGCGCTCTAACCAACTGAGCTACAGCTGCACGGCCCGCGGTCGGCAAGCGCGCGGAACCTATGAGCAACGCTTAACTTTGGCAAGCGACGCATACCGGGCCGTTAAACAGCAAAAGCCCGGGCCAGGCCCGGGCTTTCCCCTCGCCGCAGCGCAAGCTGCGGCGTCCGTTCGCGAACGCGATCAGGCGAGCCCGATTACGCGACCTTGTTACGCGACCTTGCTGAACGCCTTGTTCATGCCGCTCTTGATCGGCTCGGCGGTGTCGGTCGCGACCTTCTGCGCCAGCGCGCCCAGTTCCTTGCTCTGCGCGGTCAGCGCCTCGAATTGCTTGCGCGCATGCGCGCTCGACAGTTCGATGACTTCCGACAGCGTCTTCGCCGCGAGCAGTTCGCCGGCGTAGTCGAACGCCGCGTTGGTGTTCACCCGCGCCGCCTCGATCATCTTGAGGCCGTAATCGGACGCGCCCTTGCTGGCGGTCGAATAGGTGGTCTCGAGCACATCGGTCGCCTCTTCGGCGGCGGCCTTCATCTTCTCGTAGGTGTCCTTGCACTGGGCGACGCCGCGCTCCGCGAACTCGCGGAAGGCCGCGGGCATTTCGACTTTCGGAATTTCAAATTTCGGCATTTCGAATTTCGGCATTTCGAATGCGCTCGATGCCGGCTTGCTGGTTTTCACTTTGGGGGAAGTTGTCGTTGTGGCTTCAGCCATCACACGTGTCCTTGATCTTGCTCGTTGCTTCTTGGGCTGTCTCACCTGGGAGAACTTTTTCTTCGTTGGCCTCGCCGCCCGTTGCGCGCTGCCTGGCAATTCCAATATCCCGCGGCCGAACGCCGTACACTTCTCCAAGCCCGGGGACTTCTCCAAAGTATAGATAGCGACTTTTTTGGTGCAATGCAATAGGAAAAATATTGCAACGCACCAAAATATGGCAAATTATTGAAACAATTGTGTTTTCGAAACCCGCTCGATACGGCGCGAGCTAGCTCTTAGGCTTGACAGCATCGACCACGATCTTGGCGGCACTTTGGCCGAGGTCCTGGACCTGGGTCGACAGCGCCTGCATCTGGCGGCTTAAGAATTCCGATTGCAGCGCCATGAGCTCGGCGGCGTCCTGGGCGCGCATCAGCTTTTGCGCGAATTCAAACGTCGCCGCCACGTTCTGTTCGGCATAGGTCATCGATTTCCGCGCGATCTCGGTGGCGCCGCCATGGGCCGCCTGGGCCTGGCCTTGGAACTGCCCCATGGCCTTGTTGGCCGCATCGATGAAGCCTTCGAACGACTTGCGCGCTTGCGTCACGCTTTGTTCGGCGAACGCCCGCATCTCGTTTGGAATTGCAAATTGCTCAAATGGGTCTTTTGCCATCACACTCTCCGTGTCCCCCGCGGCCTTAATCTTACCGCGAATTCGTCGCCGGCAGGCAAGGGAACCGGGGGCGCCCCGCTAAGCCTTGGAGCGATTAAGGTTATCCCGCGCAAGCCCGCCGCCGCAGCGGCCGCCGCCATGGACGCCGCACACGCCCCGCACTATTAAGAATTCCTTTAGGCATCGAGTTCCGTCGCGCATGTCGATCGTGGAGAGAGAGCTCGCCCTATTGCGTCATCCGCGTCTTGCGGCGCTTGCGACGAGCGCCTGGCCGGCGTGGCTGTGGAGCGCCGACGGTTCGCGGCTGTTGTGGGCCAATGCGGTGGGCGCTGCGATTTTCGGCGCCGCGACGGCGAGTGCCTGCGCGCAAAGCCGGTTCGACGTTCGCGACGTTGCTGCCGCGCAAATCATCCGGCTCGCCGCCACGCTGCCGTCGGGCGGGCAGGAGCGGCTTGAACGGCTGCGCGGCTTCGGCGCCGGTTTTGGCCGCGCGCTCACCTGCGTCTGCGCGCGCATCGTGCTTGACGACGGCAAAGCCGCGGTTCTGATCGCGGCAGCCGAACCGGCCGGCCCGGCGCTGCCGCTCGCCGAGCGCGTGCGCCGCCTGTTCGCCGATGCCGGAGAGGCGGTCGCGGCGTTCACGCCCGACGGTGCGCTTATCTACGCCAATGCCGCCGCCGAGCCCCGGCTTGCCGGCGCCAAGACGCTGTCGGCGCTTGGCGCCGATGCGCCCGCCGCCATGGCGCTCGGCGCCGATGCCGCGCGCACGCTGATGGTGACCTTTCCGCCAGCGCCGACCGCAGCGCCGCGCCCGCACAATGCAGCCGAGCCTCCGGCCAAACCGCCCGCTGCGCCGCCTGCCGAAGCCGCAGCGACGCCGGCTAAGCCAGCGCCCGAGCCGATTGCGGAGCGCCGGCACCCGTTGCGCTTCGTCTGGCACATGGACGCGGACGACCGCTTCGGCGTCGGTTCGGACGAATTCATCGAACTGGTCGGACCGCGCACCATGGCCGCCTTTGGCCGGCCATGGCACGAGATTGCCGCCGAGTTGAAGCTCGATCCCGGCAACCATGTTGCGCGCGCGGTGGCGAGCCGCGAAACCTGGAGCGGCATCGTCGTATCCTGGCCGGTGGACGATTCCAGCGAACGGCTGCCGGTCGAAATGTCGGGCCTGCCGGTGTTCGATCGCGACCGCAGTTTCCGCGGTTATCGCGGCTTCGGCGTCTGCCGCGACATCGACCGCATCAATCTATTGGCACACGCGCGCCGCGAGCGCCCGATGGGTTTCATGCCCGCGCCAGAAGCGCCATCGCCGCCGGCGGAAACCGCCCTGGCGCCGCCCGCAGCCGCCGCAGCGGACCAGCCCGAGCCTGCGGCCATAGCGCAAGCGGCACCGGATCGGCCCGCCGTCAATGTTGCGCCGGCTGCCGCCAATGTGGTGCCGTTTCGCCCGTCGGCTCCGGCCGAAGTCAAGCCCGGCGAAATCAAGCCTGGCGAAACCAAGCCCGGCGAAACCAAGACGCCGCCGGCTTTGAGCCCGGTCGAGCGCCGGGCGTTCCGCGAACTGGCCCAGGAACTCACCACGCGCTTGCGCGAACCGGAGCAGGCGCCGGTCGCAGCCGAGAGCGGCGCCGAAGGCCTGCCGGCGCCGGAAGCCGCGGTATTGTCCGCGCCGGCCGTGGAAGCGGTCATGGAGCAGGTCTTGGAGCAGGTCTTGGAGCAGGTCTTGCTCGACCGCATCCCGATCGGCGTTCTGGTCTATCGTCATGACACGCTGCTCTACGCCAACCGTCACTTCCTCGAATGGAGCGGCTACCAGAACCTGGCCGCGATCGCGGCGGCCGGCGGGCTCAATACGCTGTTCGCCGAGCCCGGCACCGACGCGCTGGCCGAGGGCGGCGCGCAATCGCTGTCGATCGTGACCCAACCCGGCGACAAGCTGCCGGTCGAGGGGCGCATGTTCACGGTGCCGTGGAACGGCGGTTCGGCGCTGGCGCTGATCCTGACCAACGGCCAACACAGCGGACACGCCGGAGCGGCGGAGCGGGACGCCGCGCGCGCGCTCGGCACCGCCGAGGACGAGAACCGCGAGCTTAAGGCGATCCTCGACACCGCGACCGATGGCGTCATCACGCTCGACGGCGAGGGCCGGATCGCGAGCGCCAATGCCCGCGCTGCCGCCTGGTTCGGCCACGGCGCGGCCGAGCTTGCCGGCCGCCGGTTCGGCGATCTGTTCGCGCCGGAGAGCGAACGCGCCGCGCTCGATTATTTCGACCGCATCCGGCGCGGCTCGAGCACCCTCGATAACGTTCTCGACGTGACGGCGCGCGCCGGCGACGACCGGTTCGTGCCGCTGGCGATGACGCTCGCCCGCATCGGCGGCGACCGCATCTGCGCGGTGTTCCGCGACGCGACCGGGCGCAAGCACAGCGAGGAAGAGCTGCGCAACGCCAAGCGCGAGGCGGTGCGGGCGGTGGCGGCCAAGGCGGAATTCCTCGCCAAAGTCAGCCACGAGATCCGCACGCCGCTTAATTCCATGACCGGTTTCGCCGAAGTGATCATGGCCGAACGCTTCGGCCCGATCGGCAACGAGCGCTACCGCGAATATGTCAAGGATATCCACGGCGCCGGCACGCATCTGGTTGCGCTGCTCAATGACCTGCTCGATCTGTCCAGGATCGAGACCGGTCAGATCGAGCTCGCGTTCAGCAACGTCAATCTCAACGAGCTGACCCAGCAATGCGTCGGCATCATGCAGCCGCAGGCGAACCGCGCGCGCATCATCATCCGCAGCTCGCTCACCCCGGGCGTGCCGCCGGTCGTTGCCGACGAGCGATCGCTGCGCCAGATCGTGCTCAATCTGCTTGCCAACTCGATCAGGTTCACCGGTCCCGGCGGCCAGGTCATCGTCTCGACGGTCTATACCGACAGCCG
The DNA here is from genome assembly GCA_963729335.1 of uncultured Alphaproteobacteria bacterium. GTDB lineage: Bacteria > Pseudomonadota > Alphaproteobacteria > Rhizobiales > Xanthobacteraceae > BOG-931. Next base: position 138,864 of record CAVSNN010000005.1, on the reverse strand, counting down.
CGAGGCGGTGCTGCGCGTGCGCGACACCGGCGTCGGCATGAGCGAAACAGACATCCAGGCGGCGCTCGAACCGTTCCGCCAGACCGCGACATCCGGAAGCTGGGGCTCCGGCGGGACCGGCTTTGGCTTGCCGCTGACGAAGGCGCTGGCCGAGGCCAACCGCGCCAATTTCAGCATCAAGAGCGCGCCGAATGCCGGCACGCTGGTCGAGATCGCATTCCCGCCAAGCCGCGTCGTCGCGAATTGACAGAACCCGCCGGAGCGCAATGCCGCCGCGGCGCCGGATTTGTCGACTTTCCGCAGACATCTGGTCAAGCGCACACGGCGCCCGGCCACGAAAGCGACACAGATACCGGGCAGGTTTGCAGCTTACCTACCGCTCGGTATAGTCGACCCGCCTCATAACAATCGGAAACGCGTCACGTGACCGCGGCCATCGGCTTGAAACGCCTTGGGATTGCCGTTGCCGCCATGGCCGCGGCGGCGCTCGTCACGCTGATCGCGCTGTCCTTTCTCATTCCTGCCGCAGCGGTGCGCGACGCGGTGAAATCGGAAATTCACGCGGTGACCGGTCTCGATCCGATGCTCGGCGACGACGTGTCGTTGTCGCTTTTTCCATCCGGGACGGTCAGCTTCCGCAATGTGCTTCTCGGCGACGGCCGCAGCGGCGAGCCGGCTGTGGCCGCGGACCAATTGACGGCGCGGCTGCGCTATTTCCCGCTCTTGGCCGGGCGCATCGAGATCGCCGACGTGACGCTGATCCGCCCGGTCATCAACGTCGCCTTCTCGGCCGCCGGGCAATCCAACTGGTCGGGTTTGATCGTCTCGCTGGCCCGCGCGCTGCAGCCCGATCCGGACCGCACGGCATCGTTCTCCGAAATCGGCATTCAGGACGGCACGGTGGTCGTGCATGACGCCGGCAAGTCCGCCGAGCGGCTCGAACACCTCGACTTTCAGGTCGCCTGGCCGTCGATCTCGCGCAGTTTTGGCGCCAACGGCCGTTTCGTCTGGCACGACCAGCCGGTCGAGGCGAGCCTGACGCTGGCCGATTTCCTGGCCGCGCTCACCGGCGACCGCTCCGGCGTCAAGCTGCGGCTCGCCAGCGCGCCGCTCGATCTCGCCTTCGATGGCGCGGCGACCGATCAGCCGACTTTGAAAATCCAAGGCACGCTCGACGTCGAATCGCCGTCGCTGCGCGACGCGCTGCGCTGGACCGGCGATAGCCGGCTGCCTTTCGGCGGCTTCGGCCGCTTCGCGTTGCGGGCGCAGAGCGACATCGGCGGCGGCATCGCATCGCTCTCCAATGTCAACGTCGAACTCGACGGCAACAGTGCCGAGGGCGCGCTCACGCTGGCGACCGACGGCCATCGCCTGGTGCAGGGCACGCTGGCGGCCGACGCGCTGGATCTGACGCCTTATGTTTCCGGCGTGCGGCTCCTCGCCGGCAACGAAAACAACTGGGCTCAGCTGCCGCTTGCGCTCGACGGCCTTGACGATTTCAACCTCGATCTGCGGCTCTCCGCCGCCAGCGTCAAAATCGCCGACGCGCAATTGGGGCGCACCGCGGTTGCCGCGACCATGCACGGCGGCAAGCTCGATCTCACGATCGGGGAATCGCAGGCGTTCGGCGGCGTCGCCAAGGGCACGCTCGGGCTCGCCAGCGCCGATAATGGCGTGGCGGTGACGTCGGATATGCAATTCACCGGCGTCGACCTGGAAAGCTGCCTCGGCCAGATCTTCGGCATGCGCAGGCTGCAAGGCCGCGGCGATCTCGCGCTCGATCTCGACGGCGCCGGCGATTCGGTACTGGCGGTGACGCATGCGCTCAACGGCACGGCGACGTTGAACGCCCAATCCGGCGCGCTTGCCGGCATCGACGTTGAGCAATTGCTGCGCCGGCTCGAGCGCCGGCCGCTGTCCGGCAACGGCGACTTCCGCACAGGACGCACCCCGTTCGACCGGCTCGCCATCAGTCTCAAGGTCGACAACGGCGTGGTGTCCGTCGACGACATGCATATCGACGGCCCGTCGGTGCGGCTCGCGGTCGCCGGCCAGGCTTCGGTGCCGTCGCGCGATCTCGACCTCAAGGGCGTGGCGACGCTGGTGTCGAGCACGACGACGGACGAATTCGATCTGCCATTCGTCGTGCAAGGCCCGTGGAACGACCCGATCATGCTGCCGGACCCGGGAAGCCTGATCCGTCATTCGGGGGCGGCCGCGCCGCTGCTCAACGCCGCCAAGAGCTACAACGCCAGCGATGCCGTGCGCTCGGTGATCGATCAATTGCTGGCGACGCCGCCGGCCGGCCCGGCACCGGCGGTTGTGCCGGCCGCCGCGCCCGCCGCGGCCAAATCCTCCCAATAGCGGGGTCGCCATCGCCCGGCAAAGCGCCGAATAACGCCGCTTGCGATCGCGGCGGCGGCCGCGTCGCCGCGCAGCTTTTAACGTTTTCCTCTATGATTTAGGCGCACGAATCAGCGCGGGTTTTGCCCGCGACCGGGGCCAAGATGGTCACCTGATGCTCAGCCGCCTCACTCGCACGATGGTCAAGGTGCTGATCGCGTCGCTGATCGTCGGCACCATCCTTGCCCATTTCGGCATCAAGACCGACGAGTTGATGAAGTCGGCGGGGTTTTCGCCCGACCGCATCGAGGACCTTGCGCGCAACGGGCTTGCCTGGGCGCTGCCCAATCTGCTGCTCGGCGCGCTGGTGATCGTCCCGGTCTGGTTCCTGTTCTATCTGTTCCGGCCGCCGGGCGAGAGCCGGGATTGATGGGTTATTGCGAGAGGGCGGCGGTACGGCGAAAGCAGATTGCCTCGATACACTCGCAACGACGCGAGAATCCCAGCTCTTATAAAACGCTCGTGACGTTGGTCTTCGCGAAATCATCGCCGACAAAAAGCAGCGGGCAGGACCGCTCCTTGGCGAGCGCGTAAGCAAAGCAATCGCCGAAGTTCAAACCCGCCGGATGCATGCCTTTGCCCCATTGCGCATAGGCCTGCGCAACGCGCCGCGCCGAGGCCGGCGTCACGTTCACGATCTCGATGCCGAGATCGACGATGAGTCGTTCAACCTCTTCGGTTTGTTGCTGTCGACGCGCCACTATCAAAGATTCGGCGAGCGTGCCGGCAGATATCAGCACCTCGGTTTCGGCCTCAAGAGCCGCGCTGCACGCTTCGGCTTTCGCTTCGTCGAAAGCAATCGCTATGAGCGCGGACGTATCGACCACGATCATTTAGGCAGGCCATACTCGTCATAGAGAAAGTCCTGGCTTCTCGCGGCGCTGGCGCCTGGACTGGCTTTGGCGCCGCCCGAAGCGCGGACCTCTTCGAGAATTTTTCTGCGCGCCGCCGGATCGAGAAGCTTCGCCTTGACCGCGACGAGGCGCGCGGCCGGCTGGCCATGCCGCGTCAGGATCACCTCATCGCCGGCTTCGGCGCGCCGGACCAGTTCGGTCAATTGGCCTTTGGCGTCGCTCACGGAAATGCGCACGACATCGCCTTTTGGACTATCGTCTAGTCCAATAATTTGGACCATCTCTTGGTCCATGTCAAGCCTCGGCGCGCGCCGGCCCGCCTCGTGCCGCGCTGAGCTTGGTGAGCAGTGCGGCGGCGATGACGGCAATGACCGACCACGCCGACCATGAGACTGCACACCGCGTTCATCTCCGGGCTCACGCCGAGGCGGACCTCGGAATAAATGCGGATCGGCAATGTGGTCGCGCCCGGCCCGGTGGTGAAACTGGCGATGACGAGGTCGTCGAGCGACAGCGCAAAGGCGAGCATCCAGCTCGCGGCAATCGCCGGCAGGATCAGCGGCAGCGTGATCGCAACAAAGCTCTGCGCCGGCGAGGCGCCGAGATCCATCGCCGCCTCTTCGAGACTGATGTCGAAATCGACCAGGCGCGCCTGCACGATCACGGCGACGAAGCACATCGCCATGGTGGTATGCGCGATCACCACCGTCCAGAAACCGCGGTCGATCGATATGGCGACGAATAAAAGCAGCATCGACAGGCCGGTGATGACCTCCGGCATGACCAGCGGCGCATAGATCATGGCGGCGAATAACAGCCGGCCGCGGAAGCGGCCGAAGCGCGTCAGCGCCACCGCCGCCAGCGTGCCCAGTATCGTCGCAGCGGTCGCCGAAGTCAGCGCGACGCGCAGGCTGATAAAGGCCGCCCGCAATAGCGGCGCGTCGTCGGCGAGTTCGGCGTACCACTGCGTCGACCAGCCGCCCCAGACCGCGACCAGCCGCGAGGCATTGAACGAGTAGACGATCAGGATGACGATCGGCAGATAAAGGAAGGCGATGCCGACGCACGAGCGTCGCGAGATTGAACGCGGAAAGCTTGCGCATCACGAGCCTCGCTCGGCGCCGCGCATAGTCTGGTGCTGGAACACCACGATCGGCGTGACCAACAGGGCGACCAGCACGACGGCGACCGCCGAAGCGGTCGGCCAGTCCTTGTTGGCGAAGAATTCGGTCCAGATGGTCTGCCCGATCATCGCGGTCCGCGAGCCGCCGAGCAGATCGGGGATGACGAATTCGCCGACGATCGGAATAAAGCAGAGCAGCGCGCCGGCGACCACGCCCGGCGCCGACAACGGCAAGGTCACCAGCCAGAACGTCTTCCAGCGCGGGCAGCCGAGATCGGCCGCCGCTTCGAAGAGCGACTCATCCAGCTTCTCCAGCGTCGCATAAAGCGGCAGCACCATGAACGGCAGATAGGAATAGACGATGCCGATATAGACGGCGGTATTGGTGGACAGCCAGACCGGCGGCTCGCTGACGAGATGCAGCGCCAGCAGCAGCCGGTTGAGCGGCCCGTCGTGCTGCAGGATGTTCATCCAGGCATAGATGCGGATCAGAAACGAGGTCCAGAACGGCAGAATGACCAACAGCACCAGCACAGCCTGCATCCGCCGCGGCGCGCGGGTCATCGCATAGGCGATCGGATAGCCGATGACGAGTAGGAGCAGCGTCGAGAACGCGGCAATCTCGACGCTCTTCACATAGGACAGGACGTACAGCGGATCGGAGCCGAGGAAAACGTAATTATCGAGCGACAGGCCGGCGACTAAATTCGCAATGCCGCGCCATCCCGCCGCAAGTTCGAACAGCGGCGTATAGGGCGGCTGCGCGATCGCGGTCTGCGACAGGCTGATTTTGAGCACGATCAAAAACGGCACGAGAAAGAAGGCGACGAGCCAGGCATAGGGCAGCACGACGACGAGCTTCGCCATCAATGTGCGTTGCGGCTGCCGGTCCGTCATGGGTGGCAGTTCCTTCATCGCGTCAGCACGATCGCGGCTTCGGGCGCAAAGCTGAGCCAGACTTTGTCGTTCCAGCCGATGGCGCGGCCGGCGGGCCGGCCGGTATTGGCGACGGCCGCCTGCAGCGCCACGCCGGCGTCGGTGCGCAGCCGGTAGACCGACAGCTCGCCGAGATAGCCGATATCGACCACCGTGGCGGCGACGCCGTTGACGGCTGCGGTCTGCGGGTCCGGCGCCGGTGCGCCCGGTGCGCTCGGCGCGATCCGTAACTTCTCCGGACGCACCGCGACCCAGACCGCGGCGCCGGGTGCGGCGGCGATCTTCGCCGCCACGCGCAGCCGGCCGAGCGCGGTGCCCTCGACGCTCACGCCATCATCGCCGAGGCGTCCCTCGAACAGATTGACGCTGCCGATGAAGTCGGCGACCCAGCGCGAATTCGGCGCTTCGTAGACTTCCGCGGGCGGCGCGACCTGCATCAAGCGGCCCCGGTCCATCACCGCGATGCGGTCGGCGACCGTCATCGCCTCGCTCTGGTCATGGGTGACGATGATGAAGGTCAGGCCAAGGCGGCGTTGCAGATCGATCAGCTCGAATTGGGTTTCGCCGCGCAGCTTCTTATCCAGCGCCGCCATCGGCTCGTCGAGCAAGAGCACCCGCGGCCGCTTGACCAGCGAGCGCGCCAACGCCACGCGCTGGCGCTGACCGCCGGACAGTTCGTGCGGCTTGCGGCGGCCGAAATTTGCCAGCTTGACCAGCGCCAGCATGTCGGCCACCCGCTCGGCGATCTGTGCCCTGGGCAAGCCCTCCTGCTTCAGCCCGAAGGCGACATTGGCCTCCACGGTGAGGTGCGGGAACAGCGCGTAGCTTTGAAACATCATGTTGACGGGACGCCGGTGCGGCGGCACCGCCGCAAGATCGACGCCGTCGAGCAATATGCGGCCGGCGCTCGGCCGCTCGAAGCCAGCGATCAGGCGAAGCAGCGTGGTCTTGCCGCATCCCGAGGGTCCGAGCAGCGCGAAAAATTCGCCCTGGTAGATATCGAGCGAAAGACGGTCCACCGCGGTATCGGCGCGAAAGCGCTTGCTCACGCTCTCGAGCCGCAACAGCGGTTGGAGCGTGCGATCGGCCCAAGGGGCAAAGTCGCGCTTGGCGAAACCTCGTTCCGATCCGGCGGTCTGCATCGATGCCTGCGCTTGCGGCGGCACGCACTCAAGGCGCGCAGCCCGCACGCTAAAGCATTTTCACGCCGACTGGAAAGATGCGCGGATTCAGCGCGCGACGGCCGCGGCGACCGCCGACACCAGCGCGGATTCGTCGCCCTCGTCGGCCACCAGCTTGCGCGGCTCGGGCCCGTAATAGTCGCCGAGCTGCACCACCGGCCGCGGCCGCGTGGTAATGGAGACGAGGCGGTCATAGATCGCCTTCGCCGACACCGGTTTGGTCAGATATTCGTTGACGCCGAGCCGTACCGCCTCGACGACCCGCCAGCGCTCGCAATGCCCGGTCAGAATGATGATCGGAATATCGGGAATCGGGAACACCCCGGGCGAGCGCACGATCCGCACCAGTTCCGGGCCGCTCAACAGCGGCATCTCCCAATCCAGCACCACGACGTCGGGCGCGACGGTGCGGATCGAGTCGAGCGCGGCGATGCCGTCGGCCGCCTCGTAAATGTCCTTGATGCCGCAATTGACCAAAAGATTGCGGACCATCTTGCGCATGTACTGATTGTCGTCGACCACCAGCACGCACAGCGACTGGACGATCATCTCGATTTGCTTTTTTGAAATCGCCGACATGGCCAGCACGCCGCGCGCGCGGCTGCGTGCTTCCGCTGATTGCCCGTCCCCTTCCATAAGCGCACCAAAGCATGACGCCCGTTGCGGGATGGTAAAGTTTGCGCCGGCAATTTGTAATGATCGCCGCGTTTGCGGCCTTCGCGCCGTGTCTGTGGTGAGCGTCGGGTTAACGCCGGCAACCGGCGCGCAGCCTTAATTGACGAGAACGATCTCGCTCAGGTCGGAATCGGCGTCCGGCTTGTAGGAGGAGAGCTTGCGCGGCTCCGGGCCGTAATAATCGCCCCGCTTCATCATGCGGCGCGGCTTGACGATGATCGACACGATGCGGGACAACAGCGCGGTCGATGAGACCGGCTTGAGCAGATACTCGTTGACGCCGAGCCGCACCGCCTCGACCACGCGCGAGCGTTCGCTGTAGGCGGTGAGCATGATGATCGGAATGTTGGGCAGCGGAAACTTGCCGGGCGAGCGCACCCTGCGCACGAATTCCGGCCCGTTGGGGCTCGGCATTTCCCAATCGAGAATGACGATATCGGGCGCGCGCACGCAGATCTTTTCCAGGCCGGTCTGCCCGTCGCCGGCTTCGCAAATGTCGCTAATGCCGATCGACTGCAACAGTGCGCGCGCAACCTTGCGCGAGGCCGGCTCGTCGTCGACGACCAGCACCTTGAGCCGCTCGACCTGCCGCGCGATCTGGGTTGCAAGCGATTCCATGACGCCCCGTGAAAGCCGATACCCCGCGCGCAATGGACCACAGATCGATGAAGATGCGGTTCCGCCAATCGATAAAATTCTACGCAACTGTGCCGCCGGCCGGCGGCGGCGCCGCCATGAAGCGGTCGAGAATGGCGGTCTGCGCCGGCGAAAACCGCAGCCCCAGCTTGGAGCGGCGCCACAACACGTCGTCGGCGGTCTGCGCCCATTCCGTCGTCATCATGTAGCGCAGCTCGGCGGCGGTGAGATCGGCGCCGAACCGCATGCCCAGATCGTCGAGCCGGGTCGCCTTGCCGAGCAGGCGCTCGACCCGGGTGCCGTAGGCGCGAACCAGCCGTCGTGCGTGGTCCGCGGTCAGAAAGCGCCAGCTGCGCTGCGTGCGCTCGATCAGCGCGTCGACGCCGTCATAGACGAAGTCGCCGCCCGGCAGCGGGCTTTCCGCGGTCCACGGCCGCGAATGCGGAAAGAAGTGCGCGAGCCGGGCGAGCGCGTCCTCGGCAAGCCGCCGGTAGGTCGTGATCTTGCCGCCGTAGACGGTGAGCAGCGGCGCCTCGCCGAAATGCTCGTCGAGGATGAGCGTATAGTCGCGGCCGATATCCTGCGGCTTGCGCGCGCCGTCGTCATACAATGAGCGGATGCCGGCAAAGGCCAAAACCACATCGGCGGCGCCGATCTGGCTGCGGAAATATTCGTTGGCGACGCCGCACAGATAGTCGATTTCCTCGCCGTCCGGCAGCACCATCGAGGGATCGCCGGCGAAGGCTCGATCGGTGGTGCCGATCAGCGTGAAGTCGCGCTCGAACGGGATCGCGAACACGACGCGGCCGTCGGCGGCCTGCAAGATATAGGCGCGGTCGTGGTCGAACAACCGCCGCACCACGATGTGGCTGCCCTTGTCGAGCCGCAGCCGGTGCTGCGGCTTCGCCCGCAGCGCGGTTTCGGCGACGATTTCGCTCCAGGCGCCGGCGGCGTTGACCAGAATGCGCGCCGTCACCACGTCGCGCTGGCCGCGAGCATTGAGCACCAGCCGCCAGACGTCGCCGCGCTCGGCGCGCACGCAGCGGGTGCGGGTGCGGATCGCCGCGCCGCGCTCGGCGGCGTCGACCGCGTTGAGCACGACGAGCCGCGCGTCGTCGGCGAAGCAATCGGAATATTCGAAGGCATGATGAAAGCGCGCTTTCAGCGGCACGCCGGCCGCGTCGGTCACCAGATCGAGCTCGCGGGTTTTCGGTAGAATCTTGCGCAAGCCGATCCAGTCGTAGATCAGCAAACCGAGCCGCAACATCGTCGCCGAGCGCCGCGCCGGGTTGAGCGGCAGCACGAAGCGCAACGGCCGGATCAGGTGCGGCGCCGCGCGCAGCAGCACTTCGCGCTCCCGCAAGGCGGCATGAACGAGCCGGAATTCCAGGTGCTCGAGGTAACGCAGGCCGCCATGGATCAGCTTCGACGACGCCGACGAGGTTCCCGAGGCTAGATCGTTCTGCTCGAGCAGGACGACGCGAAAGCCGCGGCCGGCGGCATCGCGCGCGATGCCGGTGCCGTTGATGCCGCCGCCGATAATGGCGAGATCGAAATCGGCCACTGATTCTCCCCTTCAGACAGAATACCGTTTCTGCTCGCTCCGCGTATGTCTCCCTCTCCCCACGCGGCGGGGAGAGGTGTAAAGAATGCCGCCATGGACTTCCGCGATCGTCATGTCGTCGTCACCGGCGGCGCCGGCGCGCTCGGCAGCGCCGTCGTCGCGGTGCTGGTTGCGGCCGGCGCGGTCTGCCACGTACCCTGCCTCGACGAGGCGGAGGCGCAGCGGTTCCGGCTGCGCGACCACCCGCAAGTCAAGCTCGCCGTCACCGGCAGCCTGGCCGACGAGACCGCGGTCAACCGCGCGTTTGCGGGCATCGCGCCGCTGTGGGCGTCGATCCACATCGCCGGCGGCTTTGCCTTCGGCCCGTTGCGCGAGGCGAGCGTCGCCACAATCCGCCAGCAGATCGACATGAACCTCATGAGCTGCATGCTGTGCTGCCGCGCCGCGGTGGGGGCCATGACCGGCGGCGGCCGCATCGTCAATGTCGCCGCCCGCGCCGCGCTGGAATGGCGCAGCGGCGCCGGCATGGTGGCCTATGCCGCGAGCAAAGCCGCCGTCGCGGCGCTGACCGCGGCGCTTGCCGAGGAGGTCGCCAAGGATGGCATCCTGGTCAACGCCGTGGCGCCCTCGATCATGGACACGCCGGCGAATCGCCAAGCCATGCCCAAGGCCGATTACGCCGCCTGGCCCAAGGTCGAAGAAGTGGCGGCGACGATCGCCTTTCTCGCCTCGACCGACAATCGCGTCACCCGCGGCGCCATCGTGCCGGTGTATGGGAAATCGTAGAGACATATTCCCCTCCCCCTTGTGGGGAGGGGTTAGGGGTGGGGGTCGTGAGGTGGCGCGCACGCGTTGACGCTATCTCACTCATCACGTTCGTCGACGTCGCAACGTGACCTCCCGACCCCCCTCCCTACCCTCCCCCACAAGGGGGGAGGGAATTAGTACCCCGGCCATAGGCCCGGCGTCGCCAGTTCGACCAGATGGCCATCGGGATCGCGGCAGTAGAGACTCTGCCCGCCGCGCGGCCATTGAGTACGGCCTTCGATCTCGACCGCGGCGTCCTTAAGCCTTGCCTCCCAGTCGGCGCGGTCGGCGGCCGCTATCGAAAGCGCGATATGCACCGGCCCGTGACCGTCGTGCGGCGGAATCGTGCCGCCTGGCAGCCGCACCGTCTCCAGCGAATGCCCGCGCAGGAACAGCAAGAGCACGCCGCGGCCGCCGACGTCATAGGCGCACAGCCGCTGGTCGCGGTAGATGCTGTTGAGCCCGAGCACCTGCTCGTAGAACGCGCAAGCCGGCGCGAAGTCGTCGACATAGAGCACGGTTTCGAGCACGCCGAGGAGCGAGGGCATGGAACGGATTTTAGCCCGAAACCGGGACGATTTCGCGCGCCGGCGCCGTGACCAGGCGGGCGATCTGGCTCGCGGCGACGATGGCGCGCTGCTGCGCATAGGCCTCGTGATTGCGCTCGATGTAATCGAGATCGTAAAGATAATTGACCATCAGGCCGCAGGACTGCTTGAGCGCCCGCTCCGAGGTGTCGGCGAGCCAGTCGAGCTGTTCGAGCCGCGCGCCGTTGCCGAGATGGAACCGCGCCACCGCGTCGAGCGGCAGGCCGCGGCTGTTCCTGGCGCGCATGTAATACCAGGCGGCGGCGCGGATGAGCGGCTCGTGCACCCGCTCGGCCGCCTCGGGCGAGCGCCACCAGCCGTCGTCGTCGAGCGCCGCCAGCGCCTCGCGATCGTCGTCGTCGAGCGCGGCGGAAGCTGCGTTGCCGCGCTCGCGTTTGAGCCATTCGGCGAAATTCGGCGCCGGCGACAGCGTCACGAAAGTGCCGATCCGGGACACTTCGCGCGAGACCTCCTCGACCACCTGCTTGATCAGGAAATGCCCGAAGGTCACGCCGGCAAGTCCGCGCTGGCAATTGGTGATCGAATAAAACACCGCCGTGGTCGCGCGCTGCGGCTCGACCGGCTCGCGCTTGTCGGACAGGATCGGCGCGATCGCCGCCGGGATTTCCCGGGTCAGCGCCACTTCGACGAAGATCAGCGGTTCGTCGACCAAGGCCGGATGGAAGAACGCGTAGCAGCGGCGGTCGGGCGGATCGATGCGCCGGCGCAGATCGGCCCAGTCGCGGATTTCGTGCACCGCCTCGTAGCGGATGATCTTCTCCAGGATCGCGGCCGAAGTCGACCAGTCGATGCGGCGCAGCACCAGGAAGCCGCGATTAAACCACGACGAGAACAGGTGGATGAAATCGCCGTCGATGACGCCGAGATCGTCGCGGTGCGCCATGGCGTCGAGCAATTGCTCGCGCATGCGAACCAGCGCCGCGGTGCCGCCGGGGGCGAGATTGAGCCGGCGGAACAGTTCGAGCCGGCGCGGCTCGCTGGCGACGTGCAGGTCGGCCGCGCTCTCGTCGGACGGCGATTGCCGCCATGCCGCGACAGCGTCGTCGATGCGGGCGCGGTCGTGGCCGAAGGTGGTGCCGAGCGCCTCGAAGAAGGCGATGCGCGGCCCGGTCGTGAGCTCCGCATAGCGCGCCAGGATGTCCTGTGCCAGCGCCACGCCGGACGCCTCGCCGCGCCCGGATAGAAGCTCCTCGCATTGCTCGATCAGGCCGGCGGAGCGCTCATGCGCCGGCTCCCGGCGCTCGCGCATGATCAAGGCGCGGCTGCGCTCGGCGATGCTTTGCAGCATTTCGCTGAAGAACGAGGTGTTCACCGCTTCATCCCATCCGGCATTGGCTTAGCTAATGACGGGCCCGGGCAATGACAAGTTTGCGGCCCGGCGGCGGTAGACCAATCTGGACAAATTCGCGGCGCCTTGTCACTTAGAGCCGCACGCGGCGGTATTCCGTGCGGTGTCGGGAGTGGTTCATGCCGGGTCCGTTGGCCGGGTTGCGCGTCTTGGAGCTGGCCCGGATTCTGGCCGGGCCGTGGGCCGGGCAGATTCTTGCCGACCTCGGCGCCGACGTGATCAAGGTCGAACGCGAAGGCGCCGGCGACGATACCCGCGCCTGGGGTCCGCCGTTCGTGCCGGCGGCCGACGGCGGACATCTTTCCTCCGCCTATTTTCACAGCGCCAATCGCGGCAAGCGTTCGATCGAACTCGATTTCACCACGGCGGCGGGCCAGCGCATCGTCAAGAAGCTCACGGCGCGCTCCGACGTGTTGATCGAGAATTTCAAGGTCGGCGGACTTGCGAAATTCGGCCTCGACTATGCGAGCCTCAGCCCAGCCAATCCGCGGCTGATCTATGCCTCGGTGACCGGCTTCGGCCAGACCGGCCCGTCGGCGGCGCGCGCCGGCTACGACCTGATGGCGCAAGGCATCGGCGGCATCATGGCCATGACCGGCGCCGCCGACGGCCCGCCGCTGCGGGTCGGCGTGCCGATCGCCGATATTTTCTCCGGCGTCTATGCCGCGGTCGGCATCCTCGCCGCGCTGGCGCGGCGGCAAGAAACCGGCCGCGGCGGCTATGTCGATACCGCGCTGGTCGATTCCACCGTCGGCACGCTCGCTTTCCAGGCGCTCAATTATCTGGTTTCCGGCGAAGTGCCCAAGCGCATCGGCAATGCCCATCCCAACCTCGTGCCCTATCAGGAATTTCCGGTGGCCGACGGCCGCATCATCATCGCCACCGGCAACGATGCCCAGTTCGTCAAATTATGCGGCATTCTCGGCGCCCCGGAGCTTGCCGAGGCCGCCGCCTATAAGGACAACAAGGGCCGGCTCGGCCACCGCGCCGAACTCGTCGGCAAGCTCACCGCGCTGACCTCGCAGTTCAAGCGCGCGGAGCTGTTGGACAAGCTCGAAGGCGCCGGCATTCCCGCCGGCCCGATCAACGATCTCGACCAGGTCTTTGCCGATCCGCAGGTGATTCATCGCGGCATGAAGCTCGAACTAAAAAGCGCGGCGGCCGCGGCCGGCATCATCCCCGGCATCCGCACCCCGATCGTGCTCGACGGCACCCCGATGGCCTCCGACCGCCCCTCGCCGCGGCTCGGCGAGCACACCGCCGAGATTTTGCGCGAAATCGGGGAGTGAAGAGAGCGAATAGCGAATGGCGAGTAGCGAATGGGGAGAATCGTTCGCCCCTATTCGCTGTTCTCTATTCCCTTTTTTCTATTCCCTATTCGCTACTCCCTATTCGCCATTCGCCTTCTACAAGAAAAGCAAGGAAGCGGAACGCCGGCAGACGCAGGAGTGCAAGACGCCGTGCCAGCGGGCACGGCGGCGCGCCACGGAGAGGGCGGCTTGCGCCGCCCCTTCCGCTGTCGGGCGCGCTCGCCTGCCGGCGTTCCACCACGGCTCTTCCCAAGGGGTGTGTGGTCCCTTGGTGCGATCCGGGCCAGGCTTCGTGAGCAAACCCGTCCAAGGGGCGGGGGTCACTCCGCCGACGGCCAAGCCCACATCCAGCGACGCACCTCGCATGCCGGTCGTAATGCCGGCAGGCATGATGCCCGGACCGCCCGGGAGCGGGTTGCAAGCCCGCCCGCAGGCACCGTCCTCGCCCCGACCGCCGGATATGCCTCCCGGCGGCGTCCTTGCGGGCGAGAATGATTCGTCACTCCATATATAACGAAAACGGGGACGTGTGTCAATGGGAATGGGACGGCTCAATTTTCCTCATCCTGAGGTGGCCGCGCGGAGCGCGGCCCTCGAAGGATGCAGCTCCAGCGCCGGGGCCTCGCCCTTCGAGGCTCGGCGCGGAGCTTGTCATCGGGCCGGCCACTTCGGGCCGGACCCGTTGGCGCCCAGCACCTCAGGGTGAGGCGGAAGGTCAATGCCGCTTGAAATACCGCACCGCGCGCTCGTGCTTCTCGGCGGCGGCGCGGGCGTCGTTTTGCGGCGACGTTGATTTGCGTTCGCCGACCGTTTGCCTGCATAAGTCAAGGTCTCGTTGCGCATGCCGGGTATGGCGGCGCGCGGCCCCGGATTTGCTTTGTGGAGCGCGAGCGATCGAAGGAGCACGACATGCCAAATCGAGGCGAACTTCCAACTCCGGCCATGCGCGCCAAGGCCAAAGCGGCCAGGGCCGGCACGCCGTTCCCGTATACCGAAACTTGGATGGTGATAGCTTTCTGCGCGATCGGCTGGCTGGCAACGTTTTACCTGGCCGTTTCGTCGGCGGGCGCCGGTGCCGCGCCGGGACTGATGATGCAAATCCCCTGGGGATGAGGCGGGACTAAGCGCGCCGCCGGTCGGGCACCGCGCGCCGGCGGATTTCACCGGCGCGCGATCCGGGTTAGGCTTGCCGCCATGGCCCGCGTCCGCGGCATCGAGGAACAGGATCATCCCGAGCTTGCCGAGCTGATCGGCAAAATCCGCGCCGGGCGGCGTGGCGCGTTGCTCAACGTCTATAAGCTGTTGCTGCATTCGCCGGCGCTTGCCGCCTGCTGGCTCGATCTGATCGGCACGGCGCGGTTCAAAACCGCGCTCGACGGGCGCTTGCGCGAGATCGTCATCATCCGCGTCGCCTATCTCAACCGCACCGAATACGTGGTGAAGCAGCACGTGCCGCTGCATTCGGCGCCGGAGGGCCTCACGCAAGCGGAATGCGACGTGCTCGACGATTGGCAGGCGAGCGAATTCTTCGACGCGCGCGAACGCGCAGCGTTGGCTTACACCGACGCCATGACCCGCGATATCGCCGTGCCCGACGCGGCGTTCGCGGCGCTGCGCCCGCATTTTGACGACCGGCAGATCGTCGAATTGACCGTGCTGGTCGGCATCTACAACATGCATACGCGCGTGTTCACGGCGCTCGCCATCGACCCCGAGCCGCATCACCGCTAAGTGCGCTGCCCATGCCGCCTGTTCTCGTCGTCGAGGACGACCGTTTCCTGCGCATCGTCGAGGTCGCGCTCGATCCGCGCGCGAGCCCGGAGCGTTGCGCCGCGTTCGCCGACTTTTTCGCTCACGATGAGCCCGATTTTGCCGGCTGGTGCGCAAGGGTGCGGCAACGGGCGCACAGTATTTATCCGGCCGAGGTCCGGCTGGTCGATACGCAACAGGCGATGCGCGACAATCTCGCCAGTGCCGACGCGCTGATCGTCGAGGCGCTGGCGGTCGGCGCCGAAGAGCTTGCCATGGCGCCGCGGCTCAAGGCGGTGCAGAAATTCGGCGTCGATCTGCGCCGCATCGACGCCACGGCCTGCGCCGGCAAAGGCGTTACAGTGCTGACCGTTCGCCGCCGCGCCAATATCGCCTGCGCCGAACTGGCGATCACCTTGATGCTGATGCTGGCGCGCCGCGTCAACGAACTGCACGGCCGCATCGGCGTCAACGCGCTGGCCGAGCTCGGTTACGCCTATAAGCCGTTCGACCGCCGCCACACCCCGAATTCGAATTGGGGCCGCATCGATGGGCTCACCATGCTTTACGGCGCGACCGTCGGCATCGTCGGCCTGGGCGAGATCGGCCGCGAATTCGCCGCGCGCGCCGGAGCGTTCGGCATGCGCATTCTTTACACGCAGCGGCAACAGGCGCCCGCGGCCGTCGAGCAGCTTTACCGGGCGACCTACCGGCCGCTGCCGGATTTGCTCGCTGAGAGCGACTGGATCGCGCTATTCGTGCCGGGCGGAGCGGCGACGCGCCATTTGATCGGCCGCGCCGAATTCGCGGCGATGCGGCCGGGGGCGCGGTTGATCAACATTTCGCGCGCCGAGGTGGTCGACCGCGCGGCGCTGCTCGCGGCGCTGCAATCCGGCCGGCTCGGCGGCTTCGGGCTCGATCCGCTGTACGAGACGCCCGGCCGCGACGACGATGAATTGCTGAAATTCCGCAACGTGATTATAACCCCGCACATCGCCGCGCAGCCGCGCTTCAACGCGCTCACCGATCTGGAGGAGATGATTATCGGGCTGGCGCAGGCGATGGCGGAAGCCTGAAGCGCGCTACTGCATCGCACCCATAAGATGGTTCGGCAGCCAGGTCGCGATCTGCGGGACGAAACACAGGATCACGATCGCCAGCATCATGCAGATGACGTAGGGCATCGTCCCCCACATCACCTTGGTCACCGGCACGTCGGGCGCGATGGCGTTGACGATATAGATGTTCAGCCCGACCGGCGGATGAATAAGCCCGATCTCCATGTTGATGGTGAGGATGACGCCGAACCACACCGGGTCGAAGCCCGCGGCGGTGATGATCGGCAAGCAGTATCGGCGACGTCATCAGGATGATCGCCGCCGGCGGAATGAAGAAGCCGCAGACCAGGAGGAAAATGTTGATGAGGAACATCAACACCCACCTGTTGGCATGCATGTCGGCGATGCCCTGCGCCAGCGTCTGGGTGAGATAGAGCGAGGTGAGCATGTAGCCGAACAGCACGGAGGCGGCGATGATGGTGAGGATCATCACCGATTCCCGCATGGTGTCGCGCAAGATCGCCCAGATCTGATCGATCCGCCACAGCCGGTAGATCAGGATCGCGAGGATCAGGCACAGCCCGGCACCGACGCCGGCCGCCTCCGACGGCGTGGCAAGCCCGCCATAGAGCGCGTACATCACGCCGACAATGATGGCGATGAAGGGCGCGATCTTGGGGATGGCGCTGAATTTCTCCTTCCAGCTATAGCGAAAATCGAGGGCATGCGAGCGGAAGCCGCTGCGCCAGATCGCGAATACCGACCACAGCATGAACAGGCTGGTCAGCATGATTCCCGGCAGGACGCCGGCGATGAACAGGCGCCCGATCGAGGTCTCGGTGGCGATGCCGTAGAGAATGAACGTGATCGACGGCGGAATGAGAATGCCGAGCGTGCCGCCGGCGCAGATCGATCCGGTCGCGACCTCGTCGGGATAGCCGCGCCGGCGCATCTCCGGAATGCCCATCTTGCCGATGGCGGCGCAGCACGCCGGCGAGGAGCCGGTCAGCGCCGCGAAAATCGCGCAAGCGCCGAGATTGGAGATGACCAGACCGCCGGGCAGCCGGTACAGCCAGCGGTCGAGCGCTTCATAGAGATCCTTGCCCGCGGGCGAGGATCCGATCGCCGCGCCCATCATCACGAACATCGGGATCGCGACCAAGGTGAATTCGTCGAGACCGGAGTAAAAGGTCTCGGCGACCACGTGCATGCTGGCGAAGCCCTGAAAGATCACCAGGAATACGATCGAAATCGCGCCGAGCCCGAACGCCACCGGAATGCCCGACAACAGCGTGACGAGCGTCACGACCAGAACGATGGCGCCTTCGGTGGTCGGGCTCATGCGTGGAACCTATTTTCGCCGAGGCCGAACGGCGGCGCCCGCCCGGTCAAGAGGCAGATCAGCTCGGCGAAGTATTGCAGCACCAGGAGCCCCAGCCCGACCGGCATCGCCAGATAAGGAATCCACAAGCGCGCCCGCCACACCGTGTCGGAGTGCCAACCCATGGACCAGGCCTCGTACCAATACAGCGTGCAAAGAACGAACAAAATCGCGCAGAACGCCAGCGAAACCAGGATCGTGAGCAAAGCGAGCCAGTAGCGCGGGCGCGGTGCCAGATGCAGCGGCAGTACGTCGACGTTGACGTGACCGCGCGTCATCAGCACATAAGCGCTGCCGACGAAGGTTGCCGACACGATGCAGTAAGTGACGACGTCGATCTGCCAGATGGTGGTGCGGTCGAAGAAAAAACGCTCGATCACCATGTCGCAGATGACGATCACGCCGGCGCCGATCAAAAGAGCGGCGACGACGCCGGCAATGCGCGACAGCAAGGCGACGGCGCGAATATAAGCGTCCATGAATCCGATTTCGGTTGCCGCCGTTGCGGCCGGTTCCGGCTTCTCGGTCGTCAAAGGACGGCCGGCGAGCACCCTCGCCGGCCGGCCGGCCGCACTCTCATGCTATTTGACCGCCAGCGCCTCGTCGATCAGCTTCTGGCCGTCGGGCACATCCTTGTCGAATTTCGCGTAGGAGCTCGTCTTCGCCAGACCGATCCAGGTGTCGTATTGCGCGTCGTCCAGCGTCACCACTTTGACGTTGTGGTCCTTGAAGTCCTTGATCGCTTCCTCGTTCACCGCCGGAGCCTTGGCTTCGTAGAAGGCCTGGGCGTCCTTGCCGGCCTTGATCACGGCAGCCTGCTGAGCCTTGTTGAGCTTGTCGAAATTCATCTTCGACATCAACACCGGCTCATACATGAACCACAGCGCGTTGTTGCCGGGCGCGGTGAGGCAAACGTCACTTCGTACAGCCGCGTGGAATCGAACGTGCCGAGACTGGTGTCGGTGCCGGTGACCACGCCGGTCTGGAACGCATTGTAGATTTCATTCGACGGCGGTGAGACGATGCTGGCGCCGGCGGCCTCCCACATCGCCGCAAAGGTCGGGCCGGCGGCGCGGAATTTCATGCCCTTGAGGTCATCGGGCTTGAGAATGCAGTGGTCTTTCGCCGCCATGCCGCCGGCGAACCAGGCGTCCGAGAGCACGATGACGCCGTTCTGCTCGATCGCGGCGCGAATTTGCGTCATGAACGGCGAGGCGTTGATGCGCGTGGCGCGGTCCTGGCTGCGGATGAGGCCCGGCATCAGCGTGGCGCTGAAGACCGGCACCTTGCCGCTGGCGTAGTCGAGCGGGAACAGCGCCATGTCGAGCTGGCCGGTCACCATGGCGTCCCACTGCTGGTTCGGCTTGAACAGCGAGGCGCCCGGATAGACCTGCACGGTGAGCCCGACATTCGCCGCCTTCGCCTCCTTGGCGATCAACTGCAACATGTCGTCGCGCACATCGCCCTTGCCGCCGGGAAATTGATGCGAGGCCCTCAGCACCAGCTGGGCGTGGGCGGCCACCGGCATGGCGAGAATCGCGGCCATGCCCAATCGAATGATCGTCGTCCTCATCGGCGTCTCCCCTTGTCGCGGTCTGACCAGCCGCGTTCCGCCATGGAACGGTAGTCGACCGCCATAGTCAAAGCCTAAGTCGTCGCGGGGAGAGGCCACGCTGCACTGCACCAACGCCGCGCCGGCGCGGTTCGGTGCGATCACCCGACGGCCTGTTGCGGCTCGGCGGGGGCTTGATCGGCCGACCCTCGCACCTGCCGCAAGGCGCGCTCCAGCGCGGCGAGCTCGTACGGCTTCTGCAACACCGCAAAGCCGCGGCGCACCGCATCCTGGGCGCTGGAACTGTAGCCGGTGGTCAACAGCACCGCGATGTCCGGATGGCCGCGGCGCAGCGTATCGGCCAATTGCAGCCCGGTCATGCCGCCGGGCATCAAGATATCGGAGAACACCAGATCGATGCCGCCGTCGCGCGCGATCAGATCGAGCGCGGCTTGGCCGCTCGCGGCGTGCCGGACGCGGTAGCCGAGCTGCTCGAAATAGGCCTGGCCGACTTCGGCGACCTCGGCATTATCCTCGACCACCAGCACCGTGCCGGCGGCCGGCGCCGCAGCGGCGGTCGCGATCTCGCGCCGCGGCTGGGCCGCGGTCTCCCAGGTTCGCGGCAGAAACAGCGTGACCGCGGTGCCGCGGCGCGCCGCGGTTGAGATCGAGGCGGTGCCGCCGGATTGCCGGGCGAAGCCATAGACCTGGCTCAAGCCTAATCCGGTGCCCTTGCCGACCTCCTTGGTGGTGAAGAACGGCTCGAACACCCGCGGCAGCACCTCGGGCGCAATGCCGGTGCCGGTATCGGCGACCCGCACGGCGACGAAGTCGCCGCTCAAGCCTTCCTCCGCGTTCCCGCCGCGCAGCACGACCGGCTTGGCGGCGATGCTCAGCGTGCCGCCCGAGGGCATGGCGTCGCGCGCGTTAAACGCGAGATTGAGCAGCGCCAACTCGAACTCGTTGGGGTCGACCTTGACCGCGCAGGGCCGCCGCGGCACCGCGACGCGAATGTCGATGTCGCCGCGCAGCGACCGGCTGAGCATGTCCTTGAGCTCCGGCAGCCGCTCGGCGAGATCGATCACGGTCGGTTGGTGCATCTGCCGCCGCGAGAACGCGAGCAATTGCCGCGTCAGGCTCTCGCCGCGCCGCGTCGCATTGGCGATGATGTCGAGCAGCTGCGTTGCCTTGTCGCCGGCCGATTCCGTTTTGTCGGCCAATTGGCGGCGCAGGCGCTGCACCGTGCCGCCGACGATCATCAACAGATTGTTGAAATCGTGGGCGACGCCGCCGGTCAGTTGGCCGATCGCCTCGAGCCGCTGCGCCTGGCGCAGCGCGTCCTCGGCAAGCTCGCGGCGCTCGGCTTCGTCGTGCAGGCGCCTGGTGCGGCGCAGCGCCACCCACAGCGTGAAGAACAGCAATAGCGTCGCCGGCAAGCCGAAGATCAAGTGCGCGGCGACCGTCTCGAGCCATGCGGCGCGGATCGCCGAGGTGTCGATGCCGGCGATGGCATAGACCGGGTAGCCCGGCAGCTTGCGGTAGCCGACGCGCCGGTTGCGGCCGTCGACCTCGGAATTTACCGAATACAGGCCGTGGCTCAGGCCGCGGCCGATGGAGCGGCGCAATTTGCTGGCGGGACTGAGCTGCGGCGACGGCCGGGGAGCGGCGGGATAGCGCGCCAGCACCACGCCGTCGGCGCGCACCAGGGCATAGAAATTTCCCGGCGATTGCTCGATCATCGAATAGAAGTCGGCGAAATAGCGCGGCCGCACCGCGACCGCGATGACGCCGCGGAACGGGCCGTCGGCGGCAGCGAGCCGGCGCGAGACCTCGAACAATTCGGTGCCGGCGGCCTGCACGGTCGAGGTGCGCACGTCGCCGAGATAGGTCCCGGCGCCGCCGTCGGCCTGCGCCTTGAAGTAATTGCGCCCGGCGAAATCGACGCCGCCCTGCATCGCTTGCGGCACGCTGGCGGCGAGCGGGCGGCCGTCGCGGCCGATCAGAACGATCGACTGCACCTGCGGCATGACGCCGACGATGCGTTGCAGGCGCGCCGTGAGGCTGCCTTCGGCGGCGCGGATTCTGGTCGTCCGACATGCCGCGCACCACCTCGTCGACCTCCGGAAAAATGCGGTCGACGGTCTCGAATACCTTGAGCGCCTGCTCCTGCAGCACGTCGAGCGAACGTTCGATGCGCTCGTCGGCTACCGCATAGGCGGCGCGATAGTCGTTATAGGAGGCGTAGGCGAACAGGGCCGCCGGGAATGCCAGCGACGCGATCATCAGAAGCTGCAGCAGACGGATTGCCGAATCCCGTTCCGTGCGCATCAAAATCCAAAGGTTAGCGCGAGAGCCTTATCGGTTTTGATGGAATCAAAACCGGGCTCCAACTTTTTGATGGAGCATGATCTTTTCCGAAAACCGGTATCCACTTTTCGGGATCATGCTCTAGTAATGCATGCCGACAGCCACGCAACGACGCTTACAACCCCCAAACTTCGCACAATTGTGGGGCGCGAACGAGGCGATCAAGCGCCGCACGCGATTGCATTTTCGTGACCGAAGCGGCCCGGCTGCGGCCTTGACGGCACCAAATTGCCGTAATTCGGAGGACGGAGGACAGAGGACGGACAACGGATTGGGATACCATTCGTCTGTCGTCTGTCGTCTGTCGTCTGTCGTCCGTCGTCTGTCCTCCGTCGTGCGCTTACACCACCGCCACCGGCGCCAGCGCATCGATGTCGGTGACCACGTCGATGACGGCGGGGCGATTGGCGGCGAGCGCCTGCGCGAGCGCGGCCGGAAACGCCGCGGCGTTTTCCACCCGAATGCCGAGCGCGCCGATGTCCTCGGCGAGGCGGGCGAAATCGACCTTGCGGAAGGTCCACAATTCCCGCGCCTGGTCGGTCTGCTTGCCGCCATAGACGCGATCGAAGCCGCGCTTTGACTGATTGCCGCCGCCGTTGTTGTTGACCACCGTCACCGCGGCGATGTTCCAGCGCGCCGCGGTCTCGATTTCGGCGATGTGGTACCAGAAGCCGGCATCGCCGGTGAACGTCACTACCGGCCGCTCCGGGAGCGCGCATTTGGCGCCCAGCCCTGCCGGAAACGCCCAGCCGAGATGGCCGGCGCTGCGCATATAGTTCTGGCGCGGCGAAGACAGATCGAACATGCCGCCCATCCACATGCCGGCATGGCCGGTATCGACCACGACGATGGCGTCGTCCGGCATGTGCTTGGTCAGCTCGGCGCACAGCCGCTCGGGGCGGATCGGTACGGCGTCGGATTGCATCGCGGCTTGGTACTTGCTCCGCCACTCGCCGCAGATTTGTTGCGCTTCGGCGACCCAGGCCTTGCGCTTTGGCGCGCTCGCGCGGTCGCAGACGGCGAGCATGCGCGCCAGCGTTACCTTGGCGTCGCCGTTGACGGCGGCTTGCAGCGGATAATTGCGGCCGAGCGCCTGCGGTTCGATGTCGATCTGAATGGCCGGGGTGCCGAGCTTCGGCACCGCCCAGAAATGGGTGGTCATGCCGCCGGTCTCGGTGCCGATAAAGCAAACGAGGTCCGCCGCATTGACTACCCGGTTGGCGCTCTCGCGCGAATAGGTGCCGCAGACGCCGACCGCGAGCGGATGATGGCCGGGAATGCAATCCTTGCCGTTGAGCGAGGTGGCGACCGGGATTTGCAAGGCTGCGGCGAGCGCGACGAGTTCGGCCGCCGCGCCCGAGGCGCGCACGCCGCCGCCGGCGACGATCACCGGCCGCGCGGCGTCTTGCAGGATTTGCAGCGCCGCGCGCAGGCTCGCCTCGTCCGGCGCCGGTCGGAACGCCGGCACCCGGGCAAATTGCGGCTCGCAGAGCGGCTCCATGTCGGCCTCTTCGGCGTCGATCTGGCCCTCGTTGCCGCGGAATTGCAGGTGCACGGGCCCGGGACAGCCGGTCACCGCGGCGCGAAACGCCTGCCGCACCATGTCGGGAAACCGCGCCACCTCGTCGACGGTGGCGTTGAATTTGGTCACCGGCTCGAACGCCGGCATGTCGTCGATCTCCTGATAGACTTTGCGGAACTTGGTTTTCGGCTCGCGGCCGCCGGTCATGGCGATCACCGGCGAATGGGCGAGGTAGGCGTCGCGCAAGCCGGCGGCGAGATTGAGCGCGCCGATCACCTGCGCCATGCAGACGCCGGGCTTGCCCGAGGCGCGCGCATAGCCGTCCGCCATGTAAGCGGCGGCCTTCTCGCCATGCACGTGCAGCCGCTTGATCCCGGTGCGCCGCTCCATCTCGGCGTAACTGGTGCGCAACACCGCCGGCACGTGAAACACGTGCGTCACGCCGTAGCCCTTGAGCATGTCGGCGAGGCAGGCCGCGCCGGTCATTCTGCGATTGTGGCCGAGCTGCATGGAAGCGTTTCCTCACTCTTCGTCTTTTTCAAGCCGAACTCTTACGCGACCGGGCTCGACAATCCAGAGCTCGCCGCGAACCGGCCTTGCTGCCGCAACGGATAGGAAATCACGCAGACGATCATGAAGCAGTCGTTGTGATGGTGGTCCGCCGAGTTCCAAAATGACAATGCCTGCTGAGCGCTGGGGTTGAAAGCGTGGAACATGCCCGAAGTCAAGGTCCAACGTGATCAATGTCCTGCCTTCAATCCCGCAGGCAAGAAAAAGACGATCGTCGTCGGATCCCGCGAGACCCTGTTCGCTAACCGTCGCTACGTCATGACCATTGGTCCGTAGGAGATGCACGCCGCTGATACTGATGTTTTCATCAGTTTTGATTTTCACTCAGCCGGCTCCACCGGGACGGGAATGACGCGGTCACGTGCGGCCTCGGCGCCATAGGCAATAGCTGCGAGAACGTCTTCGTGCCCTAACCCGGGATATTCCCTCAATAACTCCGCTTCCGGCATTCCCCCCGCGAGCAAGTCCAGAATAAGCGAAACCCAAATACGGGTGCCCTTTATGCAGGGTTTACCGCCGCACACGGCGGGGTTGATGCTGATCCGATCGAGAAGATTGGCCATGTCCAATGCCTTCTGCAGTCATTATGGGCGGCACCGCGAGAAGTGACAATGACCTGCCAGGCCATTACTCCTCGAACACCGCGACCGCGCGGATCGGCGAGCCGGTGCCTTCGCGCCATTTCAGCGGCAGGCCGATGAACTGGAATTCGCCCGCCCCGAGCAAGGCTTCGAGATTGCACAGGCTCTCGATATGGGTGAAGCCGAGGTCGAGGCAGGCTTTGTGCACCAGCGAATTGATTTTGCCTTCCGGCCCCGGCCGCATCGAGTCGATGCCGAAATGCACGATGCCTTGGGCGGCGAGCCATTCGGTCGCTTCGACATTGACGCCGGGATTGTCGGTCGAATAGGACGCGGTGGGAAAAGTGCGGGCATGATGGCCGGTGCATAAGAGCACCGTGCCCTTGCGCGGGATCGGCACGCCGGCCTTCTTGACCGCGGCTTGCAGATCGGCCGGCGTAATTTCGGCCCGCGGCGCAATATGGCGCAGATCGATGCAGATGCCCTGCACGATGCAGTTCTCCAGCGGATATTTGTCGATCGGCGTCGCGTGTTTGCCGAAGTGCCGCGGCGCGTCGATATGGGTGCCGCCGTGGTCGGGCATGGAAAAGAACATCACGCTATTGCCCTGGATATTGCCGGATTCGGCGAACGCCTCCTCGTGGGTCTTCCAGATGCCGTGGATGATCGGCGGCTGCCCCGGATAGGACGGCGTGCGGTGGTACAACTCCCGGCTCAAATCGACGATGCGCATCCGGCGCGTCTCCCTACTGACCTTTGCTGCGGTGAACACTATCCTCGGCACCCGACCGCGACAACGCCAGCCGGAGCGCCGCATGAAGACCTCGACCGACCGCATCCTGACCACCCATACCGGCAGCCTGCCGCGGCCGCAGCCGCTGATCGATCTCATTCTCGGCCGCGAACGGGGCGGCGCGGTCGATGCCAGCGCGTTCGAAGCGGAGAGCGCAAGAGCCGTCGATGATGTGGTCGCCCGGCAGGCGGCCTGCGGCGTCGATATCGTCAGCGACGGCGAGATGTCGAAGCCGTCCTACACGACCTATATCCGCCACCGCGTCGCCGGCATCGAACCGGACCCGCGCGCCGCCGAGCAAGGCCGCGACATCATGATCGGCCGCGATCTACTCGATCATCCGGACTTCGGCCGCGACCGCCGCAGCTTTTCCGCGGTGCCGTTTCCGGGCTGCGTCGGCGCGCTCGCCTACAAGGACCGCGCTGCGCTCGACCGCGACATTGCGCATCTGCAGTGCCGCCGCCGCGAAAACCAAGCCGGCCGAGGTGTTCATGACGGCGCCATCGCCGGGAATTTTGACGCGCTTCATCATCAACCTGCATTATCCGAGCGAGGACGCCTATCTCGCCGCGCTCGCCGAAGTGCTGCAAGTCGAATATCGCGCCATCGTCGAAGGCCGGCTTCATGCTACAGATCGACGCGCCCGATCTCGGCTCGGCGCGCAACAACCAATACCGCCATCTTACTGACGACGAGTTCCGCAACAGCATCGCCGAGCGCAACATCGCCGCGCTCAATGCCGCGATCGAGGGCCTGCCGGCCGACCGCATGCGGCTGCACATCTGCTGGGGCAATTACGAGGGGCCGCATACCCACGACCTGCCGCTTCTTAAAATCATCGACATCGCGTTCAAGGCGAAGCCCAGGCGATCAGCATCGAGGCCGCCAATCCGCGCCACGATCACGAATGGGAGGACCTCAAGACGGTCAAAATCCCCGACGACAAGATTCTCATTCCCGGCGTCATCGATTCGACCACGAATTTCGTCGAGCATCCGCGGCTGGTGGCGCAACGCATCCTGCGCTACGCCGGGGTCGTCGACCGCGAGCGGCTGATCGCCGGCGTCGATTGCGGCTTCGGCACCGCCGTGCGCAGCCGAGCCGATGGTCGCCGACTGATCGTCTGGGCCAAATTGCGCGCGCTCAGCGAGGGCGCCGCGATCGCGAGCAAGACATTGTGGACCTGATCGCCCTCTCTCCGCGCAGCGGGGAGAGATGAATTTCACTTACCCTGGCTTCAGCCCGGCGAACTTCACCACCTTGCGCCATTTCTCGGTTTCGTCGGCGATGTATGTGCCGAACTCCGCGGGCGACAGCGCGAGCTCGCTGACGCCGAGATCGGCGAGGCGCGCCTTGAATTTCGGATCGGCCTGCACGGCGCGGACCGCGTCATCGAGCCGGTCGACGACCACCGCCGGCGTGTTCTTCGGCGCGACGAGGCCGCTCCAGCCGCTGGCTTCGAAGCCCGGCAGCGTCTCGCCGATAGTGGGCACGCCCGGCAGTTCGTCGATCCGCGTCGCGGTGGTCAGCGCCAGCGCCCGCAGCTTGCCGGCGCGGATATGCCCGATGCTCGCCGAGATGCCGCCGATGGCGGCTTTGAGCTGCCCGCCCAGAAGATCCGTCAGCATCTGACCCTCGCCGGCATAGGGCACGTGCACGATGTCGATGCCGGCCATCATCTTGAGCAACTCGACCGCCATATAGGGCGGGGTGCCGAGCGACGGCGACGCAATATCGATCTTGCCGGGAGCGGCTTTGGCCTGCGCGATCAGCGCGGCGACGCTGGTGACGGCAAACGATGGATTGACTTCGAGCACGAGGTTGATGCGGTTGATCGGCGCCACCGGGGCGATATCGCGAACGAAATCGAAGCTGAGATTCGGCGAACAACGACGCGTCGACCGCATTCGACGAGGCGGCCATGAACAGCGTGTAGCCGTCCGGCGCGGCTTTCACGATAGCTTCCGCGCCGAGCGAGCCGCCGGCGCCGGGCCGGTTCTCGACGACGACCGACTGGCCCAATTGCTGCGACAGGAACTGCGCGGCAAGCCGTGCCACGATGTCGATCTGGCCGCCGGCCGGAAAGCCGACCAAGAGCTTGATCGGCCGATCCGGATAGGCTTGCGCGAACGCGACCGGCGCGATGGCGGGAGCGGCCGCGGCTCCCGCCATCAGTCGCAGCAAGTTTCGGCGCGAATGCTTCATTGTTCCCCGCTCCCTCGCCCCGCGCGCGGGGAGAGGTTAGGCCTATTCACTCCGGCTGAAAATTCATCGCCACGCCGTTGATGCAATAGCGCAGATGGGTCGGCGGCGGGCCGTCTTCGAACACATGGCCGAGATGGCTGCCGCAGCGGCTGCAATGCACCTCGGTGCGGGTCATGAATAAGCTCTTGTCGGTCGTGGTCTCGACCGCGCCGGGCTCCGGATCGTTGAAGCTCGGCCAGCCGGTGCCGCTCTCGAATTTCTTCTTCGAGGCGAACAGTTTCTGTCCGCAGCCGGCGCAAGCGAACGTGCCGGCGCGCTTTTCGTAATTGAGCGCGCAAGACCCCGGCCGCTCGGTGCCGTGCTCGCGCATGATGTGAAACTGCTCCGGCGTGAGCAGTTTCTTCCACTCCGCCTCGGTATGCGTGACCGGATATTGCCTGGTGTCCAGTTGGGTGCTCATGGCCATGCGCCTTTTTCCGCGATAGGGGATAGTGGCAAACCTAGGCGATCGATGGCAATGCGCAATCCCGTGATGACGCGCCGCGGCTCCATCGCGCTGGCGATCGTCGCCACCGAGCTCGCGGCGATGTTCGTCGGCGCGATCCTGCCGACGCCGCTTTATCCGCTGTACCGCCGGGCCTTCGGATTTTCCGGCGTCACGCTGACCCTGATTTATGCGGTCTATGTGCTGGGAAATCTCGTGGCGCTGCTGTTGTTCGGCCGGCTGTCGGACCGGATCGGCCGCCGCAAAGTGAGCCTGCCGGCGATCGGCTGCGGCATGGCGAGCGCCATCGTGTTCGCCGCCGCGGCGGGCGCGCCGTGGCTGTTCGCCGCTCGCGCGCTGAGCGGATTCTCCACCGGGCTCGCCTCGGGGACGGCCACCGCCTGGATCGCCGACCTTTATGCCGAGCACCGTACCGGCACCGCGGCGCGGATCGCGGCGGCGGCGAATTTCTTCGGCTGCGCCGCCGGACCGCTCATCGGCGGTCTCTTGGCCGAGTTCGCCTTCGCGCCGCTGCGGCTGCCATATTTCGTCTATCTCGTGCTCTTAGGCGCGAGCGCGGTCGCCATTCTTTTTGCGCCCGAGACGGTGCCACGCCCGAAGCGCGCCGTGGGCGACGGATTATTGAAGCCGCGGCTCGGCGTACCGCAATCGATCCGGCTGCAATTCGTTTCGCCGGCGGTGACCGGCTTCGCGATCTTCGCGCTGATCGGTTTCTACTCCGCGCTGATCCCGAACCTGCTCGGCGAAAGCCTTCATCTGCCCGCGCCGGCGGTGGCGGGCGGCGTGGTATGCGAGCTGTTCCTGATTGCCGCGGTGACGATCCTCGCCACCGGGGCGATCGCGAGCCAGGCCGCGATGCTGAGCGCGCTCATGCTGCTGCCGCCGAGCCTGTGGCTTCTGGTGGTCGCGGAGGCGGCCCGATCGATGCCGCTGTTGGTGGCCGCGGCCGCCGCCGGCGGCGTCGCCGGCGGACTCGGTTATCGCGGCAGCCTCGAAGTCATCAACCGCATCGCGCCCGCCGACCGGCGCAGCGAAGTCGTGTCGAGCTATCTCGTCGCGCTGTTTGCCGGCAATTCCGTGCCGGTGATCGGCATCGGGCTGTTGTCGGCCGCCGCGGGTGCGTTCACTGCGCACGTCACCTTCGCCGCCGCGATCACCGTGCTCGCCGGCATTGCGATGCTGACCGGAATCAAATACGCGCCGAAGGAATGAAGCCGGTCGATAGGGGGCAATGCGCAACCCGATGGTCGAGCTGGTGGGTTTCACCCGCCGGCGGGAAAGGGATATGATGCAACCATGTCCGCAGTGCCGCAAAATCGCATGAACGTCGACGAATTCCTGGCCTGGGCCGAAGGGCAGCCGGGACGCTACGAACTGTTCCGCGGCGCGGTCTATGCCATGACGCCGGAACGCGCGGTCCATGCGGAGATAAAGTTGGCCGTGCAGACCGCTTTGGCGAATGCCATTCGCGCCCGCAGGCTGCCATGCCGCGTTTTGCCAGACGGAATGACGGTGCGCATCGATGACGCGACGGCGCATGAGCCGGACGCGCTGGTCTATTGCGGCCCTCGGCTGGCGCCCTCGGCGCTCGAAGTTCCCAATCCGGTCGTCATCGTTGAAGTGCTGTCGCCATCAACCCGGCATATCGACGCGCAGTATAAGCTCGCCGGCTATTTCCGCCTGCCGAGCGTCGCGCATTATCTCGTCATCGATCCCGACCGGCCGCTGGTCTTCCATCACGCGCGCGGGAACGACGGCACGATCCTCACCAAGATTGTGAGCGAAGGCACCATCGCGCTCGATCCGCCCGGCATCGAGATTGCGCTCGTCGATATTTATTCGACGTTCTTAGGCTCCGCCTGTCTTCCGCGACCTTCAAGAAATGCCGGCGCATGTTATCATGTCCGGCAGCGGCGCTTATCGGCGGTCGCGCCGGTTCCGGGGAGGAAACACGATGCTGGACCAGCCTCACACCGACGACGACGGATCGCGGCCGCGGCAGGATATGATCGGCGGCTCGTTCCTGCGCAACGCCTGGTACGTGGCGGGGTGGTCCGACGGCATCGGCGACGGCGAGCTCGTTGCCCGCACCATCATGAACGAGCCGGTCGTGCTGTTCCGCCAGGGCAACGGCGAGGTTGCCGCAATCGCCGACCGCTGCGCCCACCGCTTCGCGCCGCTGCATCTCGGCAAGCTCGTCGACGGAGACCGCATCCAGTGCGCCTATCACGGCCTGGAATTCGACGGCAGCGGGGCCTGCGTGCGCAACCCGCACGGCGCCAAGAATATTCCGTCGCGGGCGCGGGTGAAAAGCTATCCGGTGGTCGAAAAACACAAAGCGGTCTGGCTCTGGATGGGGACAGCGCCCGCCGATCCCGGCAAAATTCCCGACTTCGGCGTGCTCGACAACGTGCCGGAATTGCACACCACCAAGCGCGACGGCATCGCGATCAAAGCCAATTATCAGCTCATCGTCGATAACCTGCTCGATCTGAGCCACACCTCGTATCTGCACGAGGGCATTCTCGGCAATCGCGACACTGTCGAATCCGAGATCGCGGTCGAGCAGGACGGCGACGACGTTGTCGTCAGCCGGCGCGCCACCAATGCGATCCCGCCCGGCATGTTCGCGCCATTCTGGCCGGACCATCCGCCGCGCGTCGACAAGTTCACCACGATGCGTTGGATGGCGCCGTCGACGCTGCGGCTGTTCACCGGAATCTGCGCCATGGGCGCGGCGCCGGAGACCGGCACCGGCTATCACGCGGTGCACATGCTCACGCCGGAGAACGAGCGCTCGACGCATTATTTCTTCACCGCCGTGCGCTGGGGCGTCAAGACCAACGAAGACAAGCTCGACCGCGATCTACAGACGCGGATCGCGGAAATGCGACGTTTTGCATTTGAAGAGCAGGACGCGCCGGTGATCGAGGCGCAACAGCAGAGCATCGAGAGCGCCACCGAGCCGCTCGATCCGGTGATCCTCGCCGTCGACGTCGGCTGCGTGCGCTATAAGCGCGTGCTCGGCCGGATGCTGGACGCGGAGCGGAATCCGTAGGGTGGGTTGGCGCGGCCACGCGGCGTGACGTTAATCGTGGTGCCGATCCGCGCTAACCCACCACGGGCGAAGAGGCTGCATGGTGGGTTTCGCTTTGCTCAACCCACCCTACATTTTTATTTGATCGCAAGCGGATTGGTCGGCGAGCCGACGGCGCCGGTGATGGGAATGGCCGGCGCCACGAACATGAATTCGTAAACGCCGTCGGCTGAGCAATCCTCGGCGAGGTCCTTGAGATAGAAAATCTCGCCCATGGTCATGCCCATGATCGGGATGGTGATCCAGTGCCAGGGCTGGTTGATGCCGCCCTCGGTATTGTTCGGCCGCACCTCGCAGCCCCAGGTGTCGCTGGCGAGCGCCGCCAATTGCGTGCGCGCGACGAATTCCAGCGTCTCGAAGGCAAAGCCGGGTGCATCGCCGCCGGGATAGCCGTCCCAACTGCCGGCTTTCAGGCAGCGCTCCATCTGCCCGGTGCGCACGATGATGTAGTCGCCGCGCCTGAACTCGACCTTCTGCTGTTTCGCGGTGAGATCGAGATCGTCGCAGGTGATGCCGTAGCCGTCGTCGAGGCAGTCCTTGCCGAGCGCGCGGGCCACGTCCAAAAATACGCCGCGGCCGACCATCTTGGCCTTGGTTTTCTCGATGCCGCATTTTTGCGCGCCGAACGACGACACTTCGCGGCAATCGTAGCCGTTCCACATGGTGTCCTCGTAGAACACATGGCCGAGCCCGTCCCATTGCGTGCCGCATTGCAGCGGCATCACCACCATGTCGTCGGCGGCGCGGATGCCGCGCTTGTCGAGCACGCCGGAATAGGCGTCGGTGCCGGTGCGCAGCATGGTGTGCAAGGGATTGATGCGGCCGAGCGCCGGATAACTGGTCTTGCCGCCCTGCGGGCCGGTATTGTCGAAATTCAAAGCGAGCGAAATCACCTTGCCCTTTTTGACGAGCCGCGCCGCGGCGACAACGTCCTCCGCCGACGTGTAATTGAGCGTGCCGATCTCGTCGTCGGGACCCCATTTGCCCCAGTTCTTGTATTTCTCCGCGGCGGCGCGGAGATCGTCTCGCGTGACTTTGCGCCCGGCCATTGGCTGTCCTCTTGCTGCCTTCTCGTTTGACGAAGGGAAACTATGTGTCGCGCACGCTCCCCGGAGCGGCCAGGCAATGATAGCATCCGACAAACGTAGAGGGAGGACGTAATCACCTCTCCCCGCCGCGCGGGGAGAGGGCGGCCCTTACTTCATCGGGGCGGAAGGTCGAGAACGCCCAGTGTCGGTTGTCATCGTCCGCGCAGGCGGACGATCCAGTAATCACAGCATAACCTGATAGCTTGTGATTACTGGGTGCCCCGCCTTCGCGGGGCATGACAAGAAAATTGTGAGCTGGCGTATGCGCATCACCGACATTCGCGAAATCGCCGTACCGCTGAATTCGACGCTCGCCAATTCGAGCATCGATTTCTCGGAAATGACGACCTCGGTGGTCGCCGTCATCACCGACGTGATGCGCGACGGCAAGCCGGTTTGCGGCTTCGCCTTTAATTCTACCGGACGCTATGCCTGCGGCGCGCAGATGCGGGCGCGGTTCATTCCGCGGGTGCTAAAAGCGCCGCCGGACACGCTGCTCGACGACGCCGGCGACAATTTCGCGCCGGAAAAAATCCTCGCCGTGATGATCCGAAACGAGAAGGCCGGCGGCCACAGCGAGCGCTCGATCGGCATCGGCACCATCGAGGTCGCGGTCTGGGACGCCGTCGCCAAGATCGCGGGTTTGCCGCTGCATCGGTTGCTCGCCGAGCGTTACAATTCCGGCAAACTTGCCGACAAGATCTTCTGCTATGTCGGCGCCGGCTGGTACGCGCCGGGCAAGACCAACAAGGACTTGCAGGACGAGATGCGGGCCCATCTCGACGCCGGCTACACGATGGTGAAGATGAAAGTCGGCGGCATGCCTTTGGCCGCCGATCTTGCTCGCGTCGAGGCGGTGAAATCGATCCTGCCGCGGGGCGGCGAGCTTGCGGTCGACGCCAATTGCAAATTCACCCGCGACGAGGCGCTGGCTTATGCCAAGGGCTTGCGCCCGTTCGCGCTGCGCTGGTTCGAGGAGCCGTGCGATCCGCTCGATTTTGCGCTGCTGGCGGAGATCGCGAGCGTCTATGACGCGCCGCTCGCGTCGGGCGAATGCCTGTATTCCATGCAGGACGTGGAGAACCTGGTGCGGTTCGGCGGCCTCAAACCGCAGCGCCGCGACGTGATCCAGGTCGATCCGCCGCA
This sequence comes from uncultured Alphaproteobacteria bacterium, assembly GCA_963729335.1. GTDB lineage: Bacteria > Pseudomonadota > Alphaproteobacteria > Rhizobiales > Xanthobacteraceae > BOG-931. The sequence continues at coordinate 105,805 of CAVSNN010000005.1, read as the reverse complement.
GGCCTACGGCATCGCCACTTATGCGCGCACGCTCGACATGCTGGCGCGCCGGCAATGGCCCCGCGCGTTGATGTTTCCGCACGGCGGCAACCAGATGACGCTCGCGATTGCCGCCGGCTTCGAGCTTGGCGGTGCGGAATCCTATCCCGGCGTGTTCGGCGATTTCGGCGGCTTTGCCGACGACGCGGTGCTTGAGAACGGCTATCTGACTTTGTCCGACCGCCCCGGCATCGGCTTCGAAGGCCAGTCGCGGCTTTATCGGATCATGAAAGAGCTGGCGGCGTGATGGATTGGGCGGGCGTCGCGCTCGGAGCGGCCGTCGTCAAGCTCGCCACGGTGACTTCGCCATCGGTGATGTAGTGGTTGACGTGCTCAGGCAGACGACGGCCGGATTGATAGGTATTCGCGTCGTCGATCACGCCATGATCCCGCAACTCGGCAATGATGTAGTCGCGTTCGGCATTGGTGTCGGAATCGGTGGCGTGGGTGACCTGGAATGTCAGCCGGGTTAAGGAAAAACCGGTATCTTTGGTGCCGGCGCCGACCCAAAAAATATGTGCATCGTCCGGCGGCCGGTCGGCATTCAGCCAGAAGCTCGCCGTCCCCACCGTGGCCTCGGCGCGCGCCGGGCTCAAAGCCCAAAATCGAATGTGATGACGCTTGCGCGGGCTGTTGTCGATCGCCTTCTGTAAGCCGATATCTTGCCCGCGTCCGTAAAGATAAAGGGTGCTGAACGGAGCGGTCGGATAGGGCGAGTTGAGAACGAAGGCGCGGATCATGCGCCAGGAGCTTGCCACACCCAGCCGATCGGCCTCGGACCAGCCGGCGTGGGCAAATGCGGCGCGAAGCTGCTGCAGGGTTCCCATCAGGACCAGATTGACCGGATCGCCGGGCAAGCCGTCGCCGGTGATTGTGAAGCGCGGCACCCGTTTGCGATGGAGGATCTTAAGGCCGATGCGAACCGCGCGCGGCAGGATGATGTAGGCCGCCATTCCATAACTGAGCGTCAAAGCCAGGATCGTCGGCACCCTGCGGTCGGTGAATCTGAAAACGAAAACGATCAACCAGATGCTCAGTACGCCCAACCCGAAAATGAGCAAGCGGCGCAACAGGCGTTTGAGCAATCTCACGATGCAGCCACTATAGCGCGGTCCGTCCCGCTTTTATTTGCACCGAACTGCGCGACTTGGCGGGGGTAGTTTCCCTCCCCCCTTGTGGGGGAGGGATAGGGAGGGGGGTCGAGAGGTCACGCGCAATCGTGGACGAGTGCAGAGCCTCCCTCACCGCTTGCGTAAAACCTCCCGACCCCCACCCCTAGAGCAAAATCTCTGTGACTGGAATCGAAAGGGGATTCCCGTGGCGCTGGATGTGTAATTCATAGACTTCCGGTAAATCGAGACCGGAGGCGACGATGAGCTGGCGACAAGGTCAGGCTTATTCGCAGGATTTGCGGGAGCGCGTTTTGGCGTCGGTGGATGGCGGGATGGCGGTACGCGAGGCAGCGCCGCTGTTCCGGGTCAGCATCGCGTTTATCTACAAAGCTCGTATCCGTCGCCGGTTGACCGGAGAGACGACGGCACGACCACAGCGCTGTCATCTGGAACCCAAACTTGCCGGCTACTACGAGGCGATCGGCGCCGAGGTTGGCGCTCACCCGGATGTGACGATTGGCGAGCTGCGGGCTTGGCTTAAGGCGAAACATGGCGTGTCGGCGAGCCATTCGGTGATGTGGATCGCGCTCGACCGGCTGGGTCTGACGCTTAAAAAAAGACGCAGCACGCAGCCGAGCAGGATCGGCCGGACATCGCCGCCGCGCGGGCGGCCTGGCGCGAGCGTCAGCCTGGCATGAAGCCAGCACGGCTGGTGTTCATCGACGAGACCTGGGCCACCACCAACATGACGCGTCGCTACGGCCGCAGCCCGCGCGGTAAGCGCCTCGTTGCCGCAGTGCCGCACGGCCACTGGAAGACTTCCACCTTCGTCGCCGCTCTGCGCCATGACGGCATCACCGCTCCCTGCGTCATCGATGGTGCGATGAACGGAACGATCTTCCGTGCCTATGTCGAGCAGGTTCTGGCACCGACACTCAAGCCCGGCGATCTCGTCATCATGGACAATCTCGGCAGTCACAAGGTTGCTGGCGTGCGCGAGGCGATCGAGGCCTGCGGCGCAAGCTTGATCTATCTGCCGGCCTATTCGCCCGACCTCAATCCGATCGAGCAAGCCTTCGCCAAGCTCAAAAGCTTATTACGCAAGGAAGCGGCGCGATCCGTCGAAGCCCTGTGGAGCGCCATCGGTCGTTTCCTCAGTCACTTCACCCCCACAGAATGCGCCAACTACTTCTCCAACCGCGGTTATACGGTCAAATCGATTCCGCTCTAACCCCTCCCCACAAGGGGGAGGGGAACAGAAACCTAACCCGCCAGCCGCTCGATCGCGGCGCCGCAGCGGCCGAGTTTTTCTTCCAGCCGCTCGAAACCGCGGTCGAGGTGATAGACGCGGTTGACGATGGTCTCGCCCTCGGCGGCAAGCGCGGCGATGACCAGCGACACCGAGGCGCGCAGATCGGTCGCCATCACCGGGGCGCCTTTGAGCACCTCGACGCCTTCGATGGTGGCGCGCTCGCCGTCGAGTTGGATGCGGGCGCCGAGCCGGGCCAGCTCCTGCACGTGCATGAAGCGGTTCTCGAAAATGGTCTCGGTGATATGTGAGGTGCCGCGCGCGCGCGTCATCAGCGCCATCAGCTGCGCCTGCAGGTCGGTCGGGAATTCCGGAAACGGCGCGGTGGTCACGTCGACCGGCTCGAGCCCCGAGCCGTTACGCGCGACGCGGATGCCCTCATTGGTCGGCGTGACCGAAACGCCGGTGCGGGTGAGCACGTCGAGCGCGGCCTGCAACAGCTCCGGGCGGGCGTGCTGCAATAGGATGTCGCCGCCGGCCATCGCCACCGCCATGGCATAGGTGCCGGTCTCGATCCGGTCGGGCAGCACGGCGTGGCGCGCGCCACCAAGCTTGGCAACGCCCTCGACCACGATGCGCTTGGTGCCGGCGCCGGAAATCCGCGCGCCCATTTTGTTGAGGCAAAGCGCGACGTCGACGATTTCCGGCTCCTGCGCGGCGTTGTCGATCACGGTCGTGCCGTGCGCCAGCGACGCCGCCATGATCGCGGTATGGGTGCCGCCGACGGTGACTTTGGGAAAGGCGATCTCGGCGCCGCGCAGCCCGTGCGGCGCGCGCGCCACCACATAGCCGCCGTCGATCTCGATGTCGGCGCCGAGCCGCGCCATCGCCATGATCAGGAGATCGACCGGCCGCGTGCCGATGGCGCAGCCGCCGGGCATCGAGACGCGCGCCTCGCCCATGCGCGCGACCAAGGGCGCCAGCACCCAGAAGCTCGCCCGCATTTTGGAGACGAGCTCGTAAGGCGCGGTGGTGTCGACGATGCGGGCGGCGGAAATGTGCAGGGTCTGGCCGTGATCGGCGGTTTCCCCGGGGCGCTTGCCGCCGACCATAACGTCGACGCCGTGATTGCCGAGGATGCGTTGCAAGAGCCCGACGTCGGCAAGCCGCGGCACATTGTCGAGGATCAGAGTCTCGTCGGTGAGCAGGCTCGCGATCATCAAGGGCAGCGTGGCGTTCTTGGCTCCCGAGATCGGGATGGTGCCGTCAAGACGCCGGCCGCCGACAATGCGAATTCGATCCATGATCACCCCCAGCGGTTCGATCCACGATCTTGGGACCGACCGAACCGATCGCTTGGCTTTCAGTCTCCGCCCGGATTGCGGCGGAAGTCGGAACCTTGCGCGTTTGACGCGGCATCCGCCACGGAAGTTTCCTCTCCGGCAGCGCGGTCGCGCGCCAGTTCGCGCTGCAAATTGCGCTGCAAATCGCGCTGCAAATCGCGCTGCAAATCGCGCTGTCTTGCCTGCTGTTTGCGCTTTTTCAGGTTTTGCCGCAGCGCGGCGGAGAGCCGCTCGCCGCGTGTCGCCTGTTTCTCCGCCTTGCCGGGTTTGGTCATAACTGATTTTCCCTCACCCTGAGGAGCCCGCGCGTAGCGCGGGCCTCGAAGGGCGACAGGCCCGGCGCCTCGGCCGCATCCTTCGAGGGCCGCTTCGCGGCCACCTCAGGATGAGGGTGAATACTCTGCAAAGCAATGTGCTCGGCGTCCAACTCGGGTACCGACGCGCTTGCACGCCCACGACCCCTATGGCAAGGATCGGCGCGTTTTCGCGCGGTTTCCGGCGTGAGAGCGTCCTGCGACGGCCGCTGCCGTAGCTCAGTGGTAGAGCACCCCCTTGGTAAGGGGGAGGTCGTAAGTTCAATCCTTACCGGCAGCACCATGACTTGTTTGCCCCGCGCTTTCGGCACATCGACGCCGCTCATGGTTGGGTCGCGTCCGCATATTATTGACTCCTATTATTAACTCCGTCGCTCGCACCGGCTGAGCTTTGGCCGAGCGGGGAACACACGTGGCAGATTCCGAGGCGTTCGATTTCATCGTCGTGGGGGCGGGCAGCGCCGGATGCGTTCTGGCCGATCGGCTGACTGCGTCGGGCCGGCACCGCGTGCTGCTCTTGGAGGCGGGCCCCGGCAATTGGCACCCGTGGCTGCATATTCCGCTCGGCTTTGGCAGGCTTTTCACCGACCGCCGTTACAACTGGTGCTATGCGACCGAGCCGCAGCCAGGCTGCCACAACCGCAACGTCATCGCGCCGCGCGGCAAGGTTCTCGGCGGCTCGAGCTCGATCAACGGGCTGATCTATATCCGCGGCCAGGCGCAGGACTTCGATTATTGGCGCCAGCTCGGCAATGCCGGCTGGAGCTTCGCCAACGTCCTGCCCTATTTCCGCAAGGCGGAAGACAACGAACGCGGCGCGGATGAATTTCATGGAGCCGGCGGGCCGCTCGGCGTTTCCGATCTGCGCGACCGGCATCCGCTCGCCGTGGCTTTCGTCGAGGCGGCGGTGCAATGCGGCTATCCGCGCAACGACGATTTCAACGGCGCAACGCAAGAAGGCGCCGGTTACTACCAGACCACCATGCGCAACGGCGTGCGCTCCTCGACCGCGGCCGGCTATCTCAAACAGGCGCGACGCCGGCCCAATCTCAAGGTGGTTTCGGAAGCGCTCGCCACGCGCATCGTGTTCGACGGCCGGCGCGCCACCGGAGTCGAGTATCTTGCCGGCAACGCCAAGCGTAGCGCCAAGGCCAATGCCGAGGTGATCGTCGCTTCGGGAGCGTTCAATTCGCCGCAGCTGTTACAGCTTTCGGGGGTCGGTCCGGCGTCGCTCCTCAAATCGCGTGGGATTGGTGTGATCGCCGACGCTCCGGGCGTCGGCGACGATCTCAACGACCATATTTCCGGCCGCATCATGTTGCGGGTCAAGGAGCCGATCACGCTCAACGACGCGGTGCGCGGCTGGGCCGGCAAGCTTAAGCACGGCACGCACTATATCCTCACGCGCCGCGGCTATCTCGCCATCCCGGCGGTCTCTTCGGCATGTTTCGTGCGCGCGCTTCCCACCTCGGCAACGCCCGATTCGCAATGCTCGATTTCGCTGTTCTCGGCCGGCACCATCGGCGGAGAGCTGCATCCATTCCCGGGCGTGACCGGCAATTGCGTGTTGCTGCGGCCGGAGAGCCGCGGCTATGTGCGCATCAAATCCGCCGATCCGCGCGCGGCGCCGGCCATTCACCCGAACTACCTGGCGACCAGGAAAGACTGCGAGACCATCGTCGCTGGCGTCAACGCCATGCGCCGCATCTTCCGGGCGCCTGCGATGGCAAAATACATCGCCGAGGAGATCGAGCCGGGCGCGCAATGCGACAACGACGACGAGTTGCTGGATTTCATTCGCCGCCGCGGCTCCACCACTTATCATCCGGTCGGCACCTGCCGCATGGGCCAGGATCCGAAAGCGGTGGTCGACGAGCGCTTGCGCGTGCGCGGGTTCTCGGGCTTGCGCGTGGTCGATGCCTCGATCATGCCGGCAGTCGTTTCCGGCAATACCAACGCCGCCACGATCATGATCGGCGAAAAGGGCGCCGACATGATCCTTGACGACGCCAAGGCTCGGACTGCCGGGGTCGCGCGCGCGGCTTAGCGCGGCGCCTAAATCGCAACCTCGGAGCGGCCGTCGAAGAAGTGCAGCCGCTCGGCGTCAAGCTCAAGCCGCAATTGCTCGCGGACCTTGGCTTGGACGGTGGGCTCGACTGCCGCCACCATGGCGCCGGAGCCGACTTTGACATCGAGCAGGATTTGCGAGCCGAGCCGCTCGACGACTTCGACGACGGCGGGAAGCTCAAGCCGTCGGCGCCGTCGCCGGAGACCAGGTGCAAATCCTCCGGCCGGATGCCGAGCGTCACCTCATTGCCGACATAGGCCCCGCAGCCGCTCGGCGACCGGCGGCGGCAGCGTGAGCCGCAGGCCGTCGCCGACCGCGCAGATCGCGCCGGCCTCCTCGGCCACGGCGACTTTGGCGAAGTTCATCGCCGGCGAGCCGATGAAGCCAGCGACGAAGCGATTGGTCGGCGCGTTGTAGAGTTCGAGCGGATCGCCCACCTGCTGCACCATGCCATCCTTCATCACCACGACGCGATCGCCGAGCGTCATCGCCTCGACCTGGTCGTGGGTCACATAGATGGCGGTGGTGCCGAGCCGGTCGTGGATCTTCTTGATCTCGACCCGCATCTGCACGCGCAGCATGGCGTCGAGATTGGATAACGGCTCGTCGAACAAAAAGACTTGCGGATGGCGCACGATGGCGCGACCGAGCGCGACGCGCTGGCGCTGGCCGCCGGAGAGCTGGCGCGGCTTGCGTTGCAGATAATCCTCGATGCCCAGAATGTCGGCCGCCTCGCGCACCCGCCGATCGATCTCGGGGCGGGCGAATTTTCGCATTTTCAGGCCGAAGGCCATGTTGTCGTAGACGCTCATATGCGGGTAGAGCGCGTAATTCTGGAACACCATGGCGATATCGCGATCCATCGGCGGCAGTTCGTTCACGATGGTCTCGCCGATCAGGATCTCGCCCGAGGTGATCGATTCGAGCCCGGCCACCATCCGCAGCGTGGTGGTCTTGCCGCAGCCCGAGGGGCCGACGAAAACCACGAATTCGCGGTCGCGGATTTCGAGGTTCACGCCTTTGACGGCATGGACCTCGTTGAACATCTTGTTGAGATTGCGGATGACGACGCGGGCCATCGGCTCAACCCTTGACCGATCCGGTCAGGCCCGCGACGTAGTACTCGACGAAGAAGGAATAGATGAAAGCGACCGGGACCGAGCCCAACAGCGCGCCGGCCATCAGCTGGCCCCAATAGAACACGTCGCCGCGAACCAGTTCCGAGGTGACGCCGACCGAAACCGTCTTCTCCTCGGCCGAGGACAGAAACACCAGCGCGTAGATGAATTCGTTCCAGGACAGCGTGAAGGCGAAAATGCCGGCCGAGAGGATGCCCGGCACCGCGATCGGGATGATGATGTAGACCATCGCCTTCCAGCGCGTCGCGCCGTCGATGCGCGCGCATTCCTCGAGCTCGCTGTGGGATCGCCTTGAAATATCCCATCAACAGCCAGGTGCAGAACGGAATGAGGAACGTCGGATAGGTCAGGATCAGCGCCCATGGCGTATCGCCGAGCTGGAAGTTGCGGATGATGTCTGGCGAGCGGAATGAACAAGCAGCGTCTGCGGCACCAGATAAGTGATGAAGATGCCGGTGCCCAGCGAGCCGGCGAACGGAAATTTCAGGCGCGACAGCGCATAGCCGGCGAGGATGCCGCAGAACAGCGAGATCAGCGTCGACACGCTGGCGATGAACAGCGTGTTGGCCATCCATCTGATGAACAGCGTTCCGGTCAACAGGTCGGTGATGTGTTCCAGCGTCGGATGCATGGTCCAGAACGGCGTGTAATTGGGCGCCATCCACGGCCGATAGAGCTCGCGGTCGGGCCGGACCGAGGTCACCAGCATCCAATAGAACGGGAACAGCAGCCAGAGGATGAAGACGCTCAGCGGAATGTAGAAGTAGACCCAACGCCGCCACTTCGCCCCTTCGATCATGGCTCAGTGCACCTCGACGCGGCGGATATAGAGGAGCTGCACCACCACGACGATAAGCAGGAACGGGAACATGGCGAGCGAAATCGCGGCGCCCTGGCTCAACAGCCCGGTGCCGACGCCGATCTGGTAGGCGTAGGTGGCGAACAGCTGCGTGGCGTTCGCCGGACCGCCGCCGGTCAGCACATAGACGAGCTGAAAATCGGCAAAAGTCTGGATGATCGAGAACAGCATCACCACCATGGTCACCGGCAACAACAGCGGCCAGGTCACATGCCAGAAGCGCTGCCAGGGCCGCGCGCCGTCGATCGCGGCGGCTTCCTGTAATTCGGGATTGATGGTCTGCAACCCGGCAAGCAGGCTGATGGCAAAGAACGGCACGCCGCGCCACACATTGACGATGATCACCGAAATCAGCGCGAGAACCGGATCGCCGAGCCAATTGATCCGGGCATGAATGAGGCCGAGCTGGAACAGCGTCCAATTGATGACGCTGAACGTCGGGTCGAACATCCACTTCCAGGCGAAGGTCGACAGCACCGTCGGGATGATGAACGGCAAGAGAATGAACGCGCGGGTGAACGCTTTGCCCCGGAAATTGCGGTTGAGCAGCAAAGCGAGCCACAGTCCCAAGCCGAGCTTGAAGACGGTGGCGACCGCCGTATAGACGAAGGTATTCCAGACGGCGGTGCGGAAGATGCTGTCGTTCAACAGCGCCTCGAAGTTCGCGAGCCCGACGAAGGTGCCGGGAACGCCGACCCTGGTGTCGGTGACCGACGAGCCACACGCCTTCGACGAACGGATAGGCGATGAACAGGCCGAGCAGGATGACCGTCGGCAACAATAGCGCGGCGGCGAGCCAGCGTTCGTCCTCAAGCAGCCGCGTCGTCGCGCCACGCCGCGGCGCTCGCACGAATGCGCGCTGGGTGACGACGTCGCTTACGGCCATCGCCGGCTCCTTGGCAGCTTCTTGGCGGCCCGGCGCCGGCCGTGCCGGCCCGCCCGATCGGGCGAGCGGCAGGCCTACGGCGCCACATGCCGGGCAGATCATAGCACGGCGCCGGTCCGGCGCGCGACAAGTCAGGCGCGACACTCAGGCGCCGGCGTGAATCTTCTGCACCTCGCCGGTCGCCCACTTCACCGCGTCCTCCGCCGCCATGCCCTGGACCGCCTTGGCGTACATGTCGATGATAATGTACTTGCTCAACACCTCGGCGGCGTTGCGATCCGCCGGTCCGGCATAGCCCGGGAAGTGCGCGGCGCGGCCGACTCGTGCGGTACGGCAGCATGACCGGGTCCTTGCTCCAGATCGGGTCTTGCTCCCAAATCGTGGTTGCGCCGACCGAGTAGCCGCCCTGCGAATTGAACCACGCCTGATAGACCGGCTTCGAGGTGACCCAGGCGAGGAATTTCTTGGCGGCGTCCTGCTGCTTTGGAATAGCCCATCAGCATGTTGGTCATCGGCAGCTGATAGGAGAATTGCGCCGGCGGCGACCCTTGGGCAGCGGCGCGTGCAGAATGTCCTGGCACAGCGGCGTGCCTTTTTCGGTCTGGTATTTATCGGGCTCGCGCTTGGCCAACAGATAGATCGAGGCGCCGTTGAGCGTCGAGGAGATCGTGCCGGCAAGGAACGCGCGGTTGTTGCTGGAATCGTCCCAGGCAAGCCCACCTTCGTCGCAGCAGTCTTTCCAGAACGCGACCGCGTACTTGACCGATTCGACCGTCGCTTTGCTGTCGAGCACCACCTTCTTGCCGTCCTTGTCGACCTCCATGCCGCCGAAAGACCACAGATAGGGATACCAGAAGGTCGGCGGATCGCCGAAGCTGTGGCCGAGCGCCTGGCCGATCGGCTGGCCCTTGGCCTTGAGCTTCTTGCCGACCGCGCGGTACTCGTCCCAGGTTTCCGGAAACTTGTTCACCCCGATCGCCTCGAACCACGATTTGCGATACGCGTTCTCGGCGCCGACGATGCACCAGGGCACGCCAAGCCATTTCTTGCCGTTATTGGCGACGACCGTCGACTCGTTATAAAAGCCGCCCTGATCCTTGCCGATCTTCTCGGCGACATCGCTGACGTCGACAACGCTGGCGGCGTAGAGCTGCGGCCAATTGTTCAGCGCGCAGATGACATCGGGGCCGGCGCCCGACTGAATCGCGGCGGTAGTGCGCGCCTGGATATCGTTGCCGTTGATCATCTCGATATTGAGCGTGATGCCCAGATCCTTGGCGCATTGCGGAATGATCTGGTTGCGCAGCACCGCGTCGGAGCTCGGAACGAAATCGTTCCAGCGCAGCCAATGCACGGTCGTGCCCTGCGCGTAAGGCGGGCGCCCTGACCCGACGCCAGTATCGCCGCTATTCCACCGCTTCTTGCCGCAAGCGCTCCGGCGCCGGAGAGCTGCAGCAGTTTACGCCGACCAATGCGTGGCATGATCGATCCTCCCTGAGATGAGCTGACGCTTCTATCCGATTGTGGCGCCAAAGCTTGTGGGGCTAAGGCTACGACCGCGACGTGGGGCTGTCCATGGGGAAGCGGGACATGGGTCGGAAGGTCACGAGCGGCGGCCGCCGCCCCGCCCTCGCCCGGTCGAACGCCTATTGCAGGGTAATGTGCGCCTGTGTGATCACCCTGCCCCACAGTTGCGTTTCCTCGGCGATGAATTTGGCGGCGTCCGCGGTCGTTCCGCCCATGGGCTCGAGCCGCAGCGCGCGCATCTTGGCGACGATTTCAGGCTTGCGCAGAATTTCCGCAACGTCGCGGTTGATCTTTTCCGCGAGCGCCGCTGGCAGGCCCGGCGGCCCGGCGAGCGCGAACCAGGTGATCGAGCGAAAACCGGGCAGTCCCTGCTCGGCGACGGTCGGCACGTCGGGGATGGCGCGATCGCGTTCCGGGCTGGCGACGCCGAGGATCTTCACTTTGTCGGCCTTGTAGAGCGGGACCGACGTGGCCAGCGTGTCGAAGAACATGTCGACGTTGCCGGCCATGACGTTGGTCAGCGCCGGCTGCGCCCCGTGATAGGGCACGTGCACCATCGTGATGCCGCCGAGCATTTCCAGTTCGGCCGCCGAGAGCTGCGCGGTCGAGCCGATGCCCTGCGAGGCGAAGGTGAGCTTGCCGGGATTGGCCTTGGCGAAGGCGATCAATCCCTGCACGTTGTTGGCCGGGAAGTTCGGCCGCACGTCGAGAACGTTGGCGATCTTGGTGAGCAGCACGATGGGGACGAACTTGGTTGGGTCGTATTGCAAATTGCGGTAAAGCAATTGCTGGATCGACAGCGGCGCCGGCGGACAGAGCAAGAGCGTGTAGCCGTCGGGCGCCGCGTGCGCCACGTATTCGGAGCCGAGATTCATCGCCGCCCCCGCCATGTTCTCGACGATGACCGGCTTGCCCCATTTCTGGCTGAGCTCATTGGCGACGAGCCGGGCCAGGATATCGGTGGTCGATCCTGGCAGCACCGGAAGGACAATCTTTACGACGTGCGTCGGATAGGGCGTTTGCGCGCGGCTTACGCTCGCTCCAAGCACGGCGACAAACAGGGCCACAAGCAACGGACGTATGCTCGACATGTCGATTCCCGGGTTCGGACAATCGCGCCGCCGAGCGACTATAGAAATCCGGCACGTGCGAGCCAAGACCGTAGCGCCCGCAGCGACCGCCACTTGCCCGCGCGCGCCCGCGTCACATAGGTTATCGTCGCCACCACGGAGAACGCCATGCTGGCGCGCAGCGGATCCATGCAGGACCGCATTGCCATGTACAACGGCAATGCGCTGAAAATCGGCCTGTTCGGCGCCAATTGCTCGTCCGGGCGCTGCGCCACCACGGTGCCGGAACGCTGGTCGGCGAGTTGGCCGGATTGCCTTAAGCTGGCGCGGCTCGCCGACGACGCCGGGCTTGATTTCATGCTGCCGATCGCGCGCTGGAAAGGCTACGGCGGCGACACCGATTTTCACGGCCGCTCGCTCGAAACCATCACCTGGGCGGCCGGGCTACTCTGCGCCACCAAGCGCATGACCGTGTTCGGCACGGTTCATGCACCGCTGTTCCATCCCTTGATCGCGGCCAAGGAATTCGTCACCGCCGACCACATCGGCGAAGGCCGGGTCGGCGTCAACCTCGTGGTCGGCTGGAACGAAGGCGAATTCGACATGTTCGGCGTCCGCCAGCGCGAGCACGACGCGCGCTACGATTACGCCCAGGAATGGATCGACGTGGTCAAGCAGGCCTGGAGCTGCGACGGCACGTTCGATTTCGCCGGAAAATTCTTGCAGCTCAAGGGCGCGCGCGCCTATCCGAAGCCCTGTGGCGATTCCCGGCCGCTGTTGATGAATGCCGGCTCGTCCGAGGTGGGCCAGGCCTTTGCGGTGCGAAACTGCGACGCGTTTTTCGTCGCCACCGTCGCGTCGCGCATGTCGCTTGCGGGAACTGCCGCCAAGGTTGCCGAGGTCAAGGCGGCGGCGCAAAAGTTCGGCCGCGAGATCGAAGTGTTCACCGTCGGCCAGGTGATCTGCCGCCCGACGCAGCAGGAGGCGGACGACTATTACCAGCATGTCAATATCGATAACGCCGACTGGGGCGCCATCGACTGCATGCTGGCCAACAAGCACATCACGCCGCAAACCATTCCGCCCGAGGACTATGAGGCCAAACGCCGTTATTTCGCCGCGCGCTCGATCGGCGGCTATCCGTTTGTCGGCACGCCGGACCGCGTCGCCGAGGAGCTTGCCATCGTCAGCGAGGCCGGCGTGCGCGGCATCGGCGTCTCCTTCGTCAATTACCTCGCCGAAGTGCCGTATTTCTGCGACGAGGTGCTGCCGCGGCTGGTTCGCGCCGGCGTGCGGGTGAAAATGTAGGCTGGGCATTGCGCAGCAATGCCCACGCGGTCCGGCCGAGCCGCGTGGGCAAAATCGCCGACAACCCCAGCGCACGCGTTTCGATTTGAGCAGGCGATTTTGCCCACCCTACATGCCTTTCAAAATTCTTCGAGCAGGCGGCCGAAACCCGCAATCTTGTCCGTGATCTGGTTCTGTCGCAGCGCGTGCCAATAGGTCGCCGCGTTGATGGCGATCACCGGCTTGCCGAGCCACAGCTCGGCCGCAGCGGCGAGGCGCACCATGCTGAGGTTGGTGCCGACCTGGACAATCGCATCGGTGTCGCGGCCGTCGCCGTTGAGCTCGATCAGTTTATGCCGCAGCAGATCGGGCGTGACCTCGGCGATCGCGGTCCAGCTCTTGCACGCGAGATAAATGTCGCGCACGACCTCGAAGCCAGCTTCGGTGAAATAGCGCCGCACTTGCGCGTTGGCGACCGGATAGTAGGGCGAGAGAAAGGCGATCCGCTTGACGCCGCCATAGGCTTTCAGCGCCGCGGTCGTGGAATGCGATCCGACGCTGACGCGCACGCCGGCCTCCCGCTCGATCTTGGCCACGAATTCGTGGGCGCCCGTGACGCCGCCGGAAAACGTCACCGAGGACATGCCCATGACCAGATAATCCGGCGCGCAGGTCATGACGCTGCGCACGGCGTCCAACACATTGTCGCCGATGACCTGGATACCGGCCATGAAGCTGTCGTTGCTGATGGCCTGCGCGTTCGGCGTGAAAATCCGGCTGTAATGATTGGTCACGCCGGCCGGCCGCATCATGTCGAATTCGGGCTGTACGACGGTATTGGTGGAAGGCCCGATCACGCCGAACTTGCGTCGCCAGCCGAGCACGTCTCGCATCGCAACCCGCCCCCGCACCGGCCTGCCCGCGCGCATAACGTTCGCGACGGTCTGGACACCGGCCAAACCGTAGCTCACGACGCGCGCATGAGAAAGGCGCATATGGCGCCGCTTATCAGCGAGGAAATCATGGCATGGAGCCGCCGCCGGACCGCGTCGCCGAGGAGCTTGCCATCGTCAGCGAGGCCGGCGTGCGCGGCATCGGCGTCTCCTTCGTCAATGATCTGAACGAGGTGCCGTATTTCTGCGCCGAGGTGCTGCCGCGGCTGGTCCGCGCGGGCGGGCGGGCGATGCAGTGTCGCGGCACCTGAAGTGGTGTCGCAGATAAGCGAAATGCGCTACATTAAGATATGACACCTCGACCGCCCGATCCACGCGCGATTGCCGAGCGCGGCACGAAAATCTATGACAGGAAATATCGTGTCAAATACGAACGCGACTCGCACGGCCGTTTCGCCGCGATCGATGTAGACAGCGAACGCGCATACGTCGCCGACTATCCCGAGCAAGCGCTTGCCGTCGCCCGGGCCGCGGCTCCCCATGGCACTTTCTATCTTGTGCACATCGGATCGCGGGCCGCATTTAAAATCAGAAAGAAGGGGAACGCGCATAAACACGCGAATCCGTCCGCCGCGCGTCGGGCCGCAGCCGAGGGAGCAGGTGCCTGCGGGTGAAACAGCAAATAATCGCGGTGCAATGGACGTTTTGTCGGCCACTGAAATGCGCTAGATTCGGCATAGTGGAGAATTACCATGACCAAGCTGCTCCAGAAGGCAGTCGCCGCCATCAGTCAATTGCCGTCGGAAACTCAAGACGATCTCGCGCGACTGATGCTCGCGCTCGCCGAGGGAGCGCCGACACCGCTGTCGTCGGATGAAGCGGCGGCTATTTCCGAAGCTGAAGCAGAGATCGCGCGCGGCGAGCGCGTGCCGCCTGAAACGATTCAGGCGTTTTGGCGCGCGGCCCAGCCGCTGTAGGGTAAACCAAGGCGCCAACGGGTCCGCGCAAAGCGCGGCCCGATGACAGGCTCCGCGCCGTGCCCACGCTGGCTTTGAGGTCATTCCATGAACATCCGTCCGCCGCGCATCGGGCCGCAACCGTGGGAACAGGTCCGCGGCAAGCTCGACCAGTCGCTGCCGTTCGCCAATATGCGCGACACGCCGTATTATCGCGACTGCGTGTGGGAGCAGTTCTCCGCGGCCGAATACGCGCGCCGCTATGCCGCGCTGCGCGACAAGATGCGCGAGCACCGGCTCGAGGCGCTGATCGTGCCCGGCGGGCCGAGCCATTGGAGCTTCGGCGGCGGCATGCTGTGGCTGACCGGGCATTGGGAATGGCATGCGCTCGCAAGCTACGTGCTCGTTCCGCTCGATGGCGAACCGACGCTGATCTACTCGATGGGCGGGACGCATGCCGAAGCGGTGCGCCGCCAAGTCGAGATCGCGGTCAAGGACGTGCGGCACAGCCGCGGCGGGCGTTACGCGGATATCATGGTCGAGCGCCTGCGCGAGCTCAAACTCGAACGCGGCCGCATCGGCTTGATGGAAATCGATCCGCGCCACGGCGATTATCTGCCGGTGAACCAATACAACGTGCTGCGCGAGAATTTGCCCGACGCCGAACTCGTTTTCACCAAGGGCTTGCTGCACGAACTGCTTTCGATCCACAGCGCCGAGGAGCTCGACTGCGTGCGCAAGGCCGGCATGTTATGCCAGCGCGCCATGGAAGCGATGGTGGCGCGGGCAAAGCCCGGCGTGAAGGAATACGAGCTGCGCGCCGCGGCGGGCGCCGCAATCCTCGATGGCGGCGGCGATATCGATTTTCTGATCATCGGCTCGACGCCGATGGCAAAGCCGGCGCAGATTTTCGGCAATCCGCGGCCGTCGGCGCGCGTCCTGCAAAAAGGCGACATTATCAATATGGAGCTTGCGGCCGGCTATCGCGGCTACACCGCGCAGATCGGCTCGCCGATCTGCCTCGGCGAGCCGACCGACATGGTGCGCAAATTCTGGGACGAGATTACGCTGCCCGGTTACCGCCGCATCACAGCCGAGATCGCGCCGGGAAAGCCTGCGGAGAACATGCGGCAGGCCAGCAGATTTTTCCGCGACGCCGGCTATCAGTCGCGGCCGACACAGTGCCACGGCATCGACCTCGTCACCGACCAGCCGCACGTCGTCGCCGAGCACGTGGCGGCGGAAAAGTTCGAGGAGGTGCTCAAGTCCGGCATGGTGATCATGGCCGAGCCCAATCCGATCACGCCGGACGGGCTATTCGGCATTTTCCTCGGGCATACTTTTATCGTCACCGCAATCGGCCATGAGGTGGTCGACGATTTTCCGCTGGAGATCGCCGTGGCGGGCTAAATTCAAACACCTCCCCCTGGAGGGGGGAGGTCGCCGCGCGTAGCGCGGCGGGTGGGGGTAAGGCGGCGGCTCGGCCCCACCCCGGCTGCTTCGCAGCCGACCCTCCCCATGCAGGGGAGGGTGTTACTTGAGAAACCTAAAATCGCAGCCTTGGTCGGCGCCGGTAATTTGTTCGGCGAACAGTTTGGCGTAGCCGCGCGCGGGGATTTTCTCCGGCGCCGGCGCCGCGGCGGCGCGCTTTTTCAGCTCCGCGTCATCGACCAAGACTTCGATGCGGCGTTGCTTGACCGAGAGCCGGATGCGATCGCCGTCACGCACCAAGCCGAGTGGCCCGCCCGAGGCGGCATCGGGCGTGACATGCAGCACGATGGTGCCGAACGCGGTGCCGCTCATGCGCGCGTCGGAAACGCGGATCATGTCCTTGACGCCCTTCTGCGCGAGCTTTTTCGGGATCGGCAGATAGCCGGCTTCCGGCATGCATGACGGCGAATGCGGGCCGGCATTCTGCAACACCAGGATATCGGCCGGATCGACCTCCAATTTCGGATCGTCGATCCGCGCGGCGAGGTCTGCGAGCGAGGAAAACACCACCGCCCGGCCCTCGTGCTCGAACAGTCTGGCGTCGGCCGCCGAGCGCTTGAGGATGGCGCCGTTGGGCGCCAGATTGCCGAACAAAGCGACGAGCCCGCCGGCCGGCTCCAGCGGCTTGCCAAGTTCCGCGATGATGGCGCGATCGACGTAATTGCCGGCCTCGCCGTCGAGCCGTTCGCCCAGCGTCTCGCCGCTCACCGTCATGGCGTCGAGATGCAGGAGCGGCTTTAATTCGCGCATCAGCGCGCCCATGCCGCCGGCCGCGCAGAAGTCTTCCATATAGCCGTTGCCGACCGGCTTGAGATTGACCAGAACGGGTGTCGTGTCCGACAACTTATTGAGCTGATCGAGCGTGACTTTCACCCCGGCGCGGCCGGCGATTGCGGTCAAATGGATGATCGCATTGGTCGAGCCGCCAATCGCCAAGAGGACGCGCAGCGCGTTCTCGACGGACTTTTCATTGACCAGCGTGGACGGCGTCAATTGCGATCCGATCAGCTTTACCGCCGCGGCGCCGGTGGCTTCCGCGGCGCGCAGCCGGTCGGCGTGGACGGCGGGAATCGCCGCGGTGCCGGGCAGGCACAGCCCGAGCGCCTCGGTCAGGCAGGCCATGGTCGAGGCGGTGCCCATCACCGCGCAAGTGCCCGCCGTCACCGCGAGCTGGCCTTCGACTTCGGAGATTTCGGCGGCGTCGATCTCGCCCGAGCGATAGCGCGCCCAGAACCGCCGGCAGTCGGTGCAGGCGCCCAGCCGCTCGCCGCGATGCCGTCCGGTCATCATCGGCCCGGCAAGGAGCGCGATGGCGGGCCGGCCGGCGGAGATCGCGCCCATCAACTGCGCCGGCACGGTCTTGTCGCAGCCGCCCATCAGCACCACCGCATCCATCGGCTGCGCCCGGATCATCTCCTCGGTGTCGATCGCCGCGAGGTTGCGGTATTTCAGGCTGGTCGGAGTGAGAAAGACTTCGCCGAGCGAAATGGTCGGAAATTCAAGCGGCAGCGCGCCTGCGGCGAGCACGCCGCGTTTGACCGCGGCCAAGAGTTCCGGAAAGTGGCGGTGGCAATTGTTGAAGTCCGACGCCGTGGAAGCGATGCCGATCACCGGCTTGTCGATGAGCGCGCGCGAATAGCCCATCGATTGCGCGAACGAGCGCCGCAGATAACGCGAGAAGTCGCGGTCGCCGTAATCGGTGAGGCCGCGGTCTAAACCGGCAGCGGATTCTGACATCTTGTGGTCATGTCCTCGTCGTCATCGGCCCAATGTCGGCGGCCGCACACAAATTGAGCTAGGTGCCGATTATTCATGCGCTGCAACGCAGCATTACGAAAGGGTTTGGTAATCGAATATGCGCAATTTCGCGCATGTTCTCCAGGTATTTCCTTCACGTCATCCGACGTTGACCCGAAATGGCCGCCGATTTTAGCAAAAACCCGCTGCCGGCCTGGATCGTGTTGCCGCCGGCTTTCGCTGGCGTCGTCGCGGTGTTGGCGACCTGGGGAACCGGCAGCCTGTTCATCGGACTAGCTGTCGCGCTCGCCGGCGCGGTTGCGGCGGCGTGGCGCTGCGAGCGGATCTTGCGCCGGGTTACCGGCGCCATTGCCCGGATCGCCGGCGGCGACCGTTATGCCGCGTTGCCGGCTCGCGTCGGCGGCGGCGCGCTGGCGAAGAGCGCGGCGGCGGCGGAAACCATGCGGCAGGCGCTGATCGACGCCGACGCGCTTGCGGTCGACCAGCGCAGCCGCGAGGCGGAGAGCCGGTTGCGGCACGCCAATCGCGGCTTCTTCACCCAGCGCTTCCGCGGCACCATCGACGAGCTCACGGTCACCTTCCAGGCCGCCGGCGAGGAAATCCGCGTCACCACCGCCAATCTCGGCGCCCGCAACAAGGATATGTCGCAGCGTGCCGCCCATGCCGTCGATGCCGCCGCCGGCGCCAGCCGCGACGTTGCCGCGGTGGCCGACGCCGCGCGCGGCCTGTTGGCGCTGATCGTGCAATGCACCGCCGAAGCCGGCGCCGCCAAGGATGCGACCGACCGCACCATCGCCGATCTCGGCCGGACCGACCTCACCGTGCGCAGCCTCGCCGCCGCGGCCGAGCGCATCGGCGCCGTGGTCAAGTTGATCGAGGCGATCGCCTCGCAGACCTCGCTGTTGGCGCTCAATGCCACCATCGAGGCGGCGCGCGCCGGCGCCGCCGGCCGCGGCTTCGCCGTCGTCGCCTCCGAGGTCAAGACGCTGGCGCAGCAGACCGCCAAGGCCACCGGCGAGATCGGCGCGCAGATTCACGACATCCAGCATGCGGTCAACGAGACCGTCGGCGCCATATCCGGCGTGTCGTCGAGCGTGACGGCGATGAATGAGGCCAACCGGCAATTGACCGACATCCTCGAGCACCAGGCGGCGGAGATCAATCGCATCGGCAATCGCGCCGAAGACGTTGCCGGCGCGGTCGCCGGCGTATTGCCCGAGATCTCGACCATCGCCGAGAGCGTCGAGGAAGCCGGCAACGGCGTGCTCGCCACCGCCGAAGACTTGCTCGGGCGCTCGCAATGGCTGGTCGACGCGGTGTCGCGCTATTTCGCCGATCTCGAATTCGGCGCGATCAAGGTCGGCATCCTGCATTCGCTGTCCGGCACCATGACCGCGAGCGAGCGGCCGTTGCAGGAATTATTGGTGATGCTGATCGAGCAGCAGAACGCCCGCGGCGGACTGCTGGGCCGGCCGATCGAGCCGGTCATCGTCAACCCGCAATCCGACCCCAAGGCCTATCCGGATTTGACGCGCAAGCTCATTGCCGACGACAAAGTCGCCGCAATATTCGGCTGCTGGAGTTCCGCCTCGCGAAAGGAAGTGCTGCCGATCGTCGAGCGCGACAATGCGCTGTTGTTCTATCCGAGTCAGTACGAGGGCGAAGAGTCCTCGCGCAATATCTTCTACACCGGGGCGACACCGCCGCAGCAGGCGATCCCCGCGGTCAACTTCCTGCGCGGTCAGGGCATCCGCCGCTTCTTTCTGGTCGGCACCGATTACATTTATCCGCGCATTACCAACGCCGTGCTCAAGGGCTATCTGGCGAGCCACGGCATCGCCGAATTTCCCGAACGCTACACCGCGCTCGGCCAATCCGACTGGCGCGCCGTGGTCGAGGAAATCCGCCGCTTCGCGCGCGGCGGCCGCACCGCGATCGTGGCGACGATTTCCGGCGACGCCAATGTGCATTTCTTCCGGGAACTCGCGGACCAGGACATCGCCGCCGCGGAAATTCCGGTGATGTCGCTGTCGATCAACGAAGCCGAGCTGACCGCGCTCAAAGGCGTGAAGGTCGCGGGCCATTTCGTCGCCTGGAATTACCTGCACGCCTTCGACACGCCGGAAAACCGCGCGTTCATCGCCGAATGGCGCCGCTTCACCGGCAAGGCCGACGCGGTGACCAACGACCCGATGGAAGCGACCTGGATCGGTTTCAAGCTGTGGGCCGCCGCGGTCGAAGCCGCCGGCACCACCGAGGTCGACAAGGTGCGCGACGCGCTCGCCGGCCGCCGCATCACGGCGCCGAGCGGATTTTCGGTGCTGATGGACGGCAAGACCCATCATCTCTACAAGCCGGTCATGATCGGCCGCATCGGCGACGATGGCCGCATCCTGCCGGTCTCGGTCAGCGAGGGCTTGGTGCCGCCGGAACCGTGGAGTCCGTGGCTCAAGCGCCCGGGCGCGCCCACCTCGCCGCCCGCGGCGGCGCCCGCCGAATTGCGCCAAGCCGCCGGATAATTGCGCAAGCCGTTCTGCCTGCATTCGAACTCGTCAATAACGCGGCAACCAACCGCGGCTATTGGACCTCGACAAACACCCTGGAACGCTTCTAGAAATATGCCGGCTGAGGTTCCAACTGCCTGGACTGCCGGCGGACGCCGGGGACGCTTGCCGATGAACTATCCGAAGAATCTCCCAGACATCGATTATCGCGGCTATTTCACCGACGCGCTCGCCCGCTTGCACGGCGAGCGGCGCTACCGGGTGTTCGCCGACCTCGAACGCATCGCCGGCCGCTTTCCGCATGCGGTGTGGCATTCGCCGGACGGGCCAAAGAGCGTCGTGATCTGGTGCTCGAACGACTATCTCGGCATGGGCCAGCATCCGAAAGTGATCGGCGCCATGGTCGAGACCGCGACCCGGATGGGCACCGGCGCCGGCGGCACCCGCAACATCGCCGGCAATAATCACCCGCTGGTCGAGCTGGAGCGCGAGCTCGCCGACCTGCACCGCAAGGAAGCGGCGCTGGTATTCACCTCCGGCTACATTTCCAACGAGACCGGAATCTCGACGCTGGCGCGGCTGATGCCGAATTGCCTGATCCTGTCGGACGCCTGGAACCACAATTCGATGATCGAGGGCGTGCGCCAGGCGCATTGCGAGAAAGCGATCTTCCGCCACAACGACATGGCGCATCTGGAAGCGCTGCTGGCGGCGGCCGATCCGGAGCGGCCGAAGCTCATTGTGTTCGAGAGCCTCTATTCGATGGACGGCGATCTGGCGCCGGTCAATCGCATTTGCGACCTCGCCGCGCGGTACGGCGCCATGACCTATATCGACGAGGTGCATGCGGTCGGCATGTACGGGGTGCGTGGCGGCGGTATCGCCGAGCGCGACGGCGCCATGGACCGCATCGACGTGATCGAGGGCACGCTCGCCAAGGCGTTCGGCTGCCTCGGCGGCTACATCGCCGGCTCCACCGCGCTGATCGACGCGGTGCGCTCCTATGCGCCGGGCTTTATTTTCACCACCGCGCTGCCGCCGTCGGTGTGCGCCGCCGCGACCGCGGCGATCCGGCACCTGAAGACCTCGCAATGGGAGCGCGAGCGGCATCAGGACCGCGCCGCGCGGGTGAAGGCCGTGCTCGCCGCCTCGGGCCTGCCGGTGATGACCAATCCGACGCATATCGTGCCGGTCTTCGTCGGCGATCCCGAACTGTGCAAGGCGGCGAGCGACATTCTGCTCGCCGAACACGGTATCTACATCCAACCGATCAATTATCCGACCGTGCCCAAGGGCACCGAACGGCTGCGGCTGACGCCGAGCCCCTATCACGACGACGCGCTGATCGACGCGCTCGCCGAAGCGCTGGTCGAGGTCTGGCAGCGGCTCAATCTGCCGTTCAAAGAGCGCGCGCTGGCGGCGGAGTAAGGCAGTAGGGTGGATTAGCCGCGCAGCGGCGTAATCCACCATGCTGACGGTGGGTTTCGCTCCGCTCAACCCACCCTACATTTGTTTTTCCTTCGCCACCCGCCGCGCGGCTACCGCGACCGCCAATGTGACGACAAGAACGCGCGTCAGATGATGGGCGCCGACATAGACCGGATCGAGGTGCAGCGCGAGCGCCAGCACCATCATGGTGTCCTGCGCGCCCGGCGAAAACGCGATGACGACATTGGCGATCGGGAAGTGGAACAGATGCTCCACCAGCACAACGAACGCCGTGGCGACCGTCATCGACACCAGGAATGAGCCGAATGCGGCGCCGAGATAACCGGCCAGGCTGCGCAACGTCGTATTGGCGAAGCGCGAGCCGACCAGCGCGCCGAGCGTGATCACCGAGATTGAGCCGATCCACCACGGCAGCGCGGCGTGAATAAGCCCGGTGCCATGGAGCAGGCCCGATCCCGCCATGGCGCCGAACAATAACCCGCCCGGAAAGCGCACCCGCGCGAAGGCGAGCGCGAAACCGGTCGCGACCGTCGCCAGCACGATCATTTCGCCGAGCACGGCAAGTCCGGCCGGCCCGCGCGGCGCCGGCAGCGCCGGCACCACCAGGCCGAACAGCGCAAGCCCAATCGGCAAGCCGAGAACGAGTAGCAGAACGCGCACGGTCTGCACGATGGCGATGGCGCGCAGGTCGCCGCCCAGCTCGGTCGACAGCGAAATGACTTGCGCCATCGCGCCCGGGCTCGCGCCCAACAGCGCCGAGAACGAGTCCCAGCGATGCACGACGCGCAGATAGAACATGGTCGCGACGATCATGCCGAGCGAGGCTAGCATCAAAAGCGCAATGCTCGCCGGCCAGGCCGTCACCCCGCGCAGCGTCTCCGGTGTCACCACGGTGCCGAGCAGCGTGCCGACGATGACGTAACAGACCCGCGCGAGCGGCAGCGGCAGGCGCACCGGCCGCCCCAAGACGGCCGCCACCGCCACCGCCAGCACCGAGCCTGACACCAACCCCGCCGGCAACCCCAGCAATGTGAAAGTCGCGCCGCCGGCGAACGCAATCGCGAGCGTCTCGGCCGTCTCGTAGAGCGTGCGCGGCGGGGGAAACTGCATCGACGTATCATGGTTGTGCGTTGCACCCTCCCCTGGAGGGGGAGGGTCGGCGGCCGAAAGGCCGCCGGGGTGGGGTGGACGGCAACTTATCTTGCGTGAACTTTGCGTTCACCCCCTCCCGCCACGCTTCGCGTAGCGACCTCCCCCCTCCAGGGGGAGGTGAAGTCGGTCGATAGACACCCCCGCCAAACTATGGTGACGTTACGCAAAATAGAGCGCCGCGGACCCGAAGCGCCCAATAAAGTTGCTGTGCCGTTAGGGTAAGGACATGCTGCAAGGCTGGGTCGTCGTCGTCATTGCGCTCGGCTATATCAGCCTGCTGTTTCTGGTCGCGAGCTACGGCGACCGCATGCGCATCGCCCGCGGCGCGTCCTCACGGCTTTGGATCTATCCGCTGTCGCTGGCGATCTATTGCACGTCGTGGACGTTCTTCGGCTCGGTCGGGCTCGCCTCGCGCTCAGGCTTCGATTTCTTCGCCATCTATATCGGCCCGCTGGTGATGGTGGGGCTCGGTTTCCCGCTGATCGTGCGCATCGTGCGGCTGGCCAAGGGGCAAAACATCACCTCGATCGCCGACTTCATCGCGGCGCGCTACGGCAAGAGCCAGGCGGTGGCGGCGACGGTGGCGCTGATCGCCATCGTCGGCATGATCCCGTATATCGCGTTGCAGCTCAAAGCGGTGTCGGCTTCGGTCTCGACTATCCTCGCCGAAGCCACCCCGGGCGGCACGATGCAACCGCTGCTCGGCGACGTCGCGCTGTTTGTCGCGCTGGCGATGGCGACCTTCGCGGTGCTGTTCGGCACCCGCCATATCGACGCCACCGAGCATCAGGACGGGCTGATGCTGGCGATCGCGACCGAATCGATCGTCAAGCTGATGGCGTTCCTCACCGTCGGGGTGTTCGTGACCTTCGTGATGTTTCACGGGCCGCTGGCGCTGTTCGCGCGCGCGGTCGAGCAGCCGCACATCGCGGCGGTGGTGACGCGGTTGCCGCATTTCGCTGCGTTCGGCGCCATGACGACGCTGTCGCTGTTCGCCATCGTGCTGTTGCCGCGGCAGTTCCACGTCACCGTCGTGGAAAACCACAGCGAAGCGGAAATCCGCCGCGCCGCCTGGCTGTTCCCGCTCTATCTCGTGCTGATCAACCTGTTCGTCATTCCGATCGCGACGGCCGGGCTGTTGACGTTCCCGGCCGAACGCCTCGACGGCGACATGTTCGTGGTGGCGCTGCCGCTCGCCGCCCATTCCGAGCTGATCACGCTCGTCGCCTTCATCGGCGGGCTGTCGGCGGCGACCGCGATGGTGATCGTCGAGTTGGTGGCGCTCGCCATCATGGTGTCGAACGACATCGTCATCCCGCTCGCGCTCAAGCGCCGCGCCGCGCGCTCCGGCGGGCCGCGCGATGCCGGCGCCGCGCTGCTGACCACGCGCCGCATCGCCATCTTCGTCATTTTGTTCCTGGCCTACGTCTATTACCGCTCGGCCGGCGAGGCGCAGCTGGCCGCGATCGGGCTGTTGTCGTTCGCCGCGGTGGCGCAACTGGCGCCGGCGTTTTTCGGCGGGCTCCTGTGGCGGCGCGGCACCGCGCTCGGCGCCATCGCCGGGATGTGCGCGGGCATCCTGGTCTGGGCCTATACGCTCTTGCTGCCGAGCATTGCCGATGCCGGCATGGTCGGCGGCCACATTCTCACCGACGGGCCGTGGGGGCTGGTTTATTTGCGGCCGCAGGCGCTGTTCGGCCTCGATTTGCCGCCGTTGGTTCACGGCGTGCTGTTAAGCCTCGCCCTCAACGTCGCTTGCTATATCGGCTGCTCGCTCGCCCGGGCGCCGCGGGCGATCGAGCGGGTGCAGGCGGATCTGTTCGTGCCTTCGACGCTGGCGCCGATCCTCGGTCCGATGTCGCCGAGCTTCCGGCTGCGCCGCGCCTCGGTGACCGTCGGCGAGCTGATCGCGACGGTGGCGCGCTATCTCGGCGAAGAGCGCACCCGCGAATCCTTCGCCGGCTTCGCGCTGACCCGGCGCATCAGCGTCGAGCCGGCGGCCGAGGCCGACTTCCAGCTCTTGCAATATGCCGAATATCTGTTGGCCTCGGCGATCGGGGCGGCATCGTCGCGACTGGTTCTGTCGCTGGTTCTGCGCAAGCGCACGGTCTCGACCAAGGCGGCGCTGAAGCTCCTGGACGACGCCAATGC
Source organism: uncultured Alphaproteobacteria bacterium (assembly GCA_963729335.1). Taxonomy (GTDB): domain Bacteria; phylum Pseudomonadota; class Alphaproteobacteria; order Rhizobiales; family Xanthobacteraceae; genus BOG-931. The sequence continues at coordinate 80,558 of CAVSNN010000005.1, read as the reverse complement.
CGCGATCCACTACAACCGCGAAATTCTGCAAACCGCGCTCGATCACGTCGGCCAGGGCATCGCGGTGTTCGACAAGGAGCTGACGCTGGTCTGCTGGAACCGGCAGTTCGGCGAAGTCCTCGATCTGCCGCATGAACTCACGCGCGTCGGCATCGCGCTCGACGAAATCTTGCGTCACGTCGCCCGGCACGGCGAGCGCAACGGCAAGGACGTTGACGAATTCGTCGCCGAACGCATCGCCAAATATGCCTCCGAGGCCGAGCCGTTCCTGGAGCGCTTCGCCGAGCGCGCGCTGGTGATCGAAGTGCGCGCGAACCGCATGCCCGACGGCGGCCTGGTGACGACCTTTACCGACATCACGCCGAGCGTGAAGGCAGCGGAAGCGCTGGAGCGCGCCAACGCGACGCTGGAGCGCCGCGTGCGCGAGCGCACCGGCGAATTGACCCGGCTCAACGCCGAATTGGAGCGCGCCAAGGCGCAAGCCGACGACGCCAACGTCTCCAAGACCCGCTTTGTCGCCGCCGCAAGCCACGACATCCTGCAGCCGCTCAATGCCGCGCGGCTTTACGTGACCAGCCTGACCGAGCGGCAGCGCCAAAATAAGGGCGACGGCGAAGATGCCGAGCTGGTGCAAAACATCGACGCCTCGCTCGAAGCGGTGGAGGAAATCTTCGCCGCGCTGCTCGACATTTCCCGGCTCGACACCGGGGCGATGAAGCCGGAATTCGCCGATTTCCGCATTGACGAGCTGTTGGCGCGGCTTGACGTTGAATTCGCGCCGCTCGCGCGCGCCAAGGGCCTCGATCTCGTTTTCATGCCGTGCTCGCACTACGTCCGCTCGGACCGCCGGCTCTTACGCCGGCTCCTGCAAAACCTGGTTTCCAATGCGATCAAATATACCGCGTCGGGCCGCGTGCTGGTCGGCTGCCGGCGGCGCGGCAAGCGGCTGCGCATCGAGGTCTACGACACCGGCATCGGCATTCCGCAATCCAAGCGCCGCGCCGTGTTCAAGGAATTCCACCGCCTCGACCAGGGCGCGCGGGTGGCGCGCGGCGTCGGCCTGGGGCTCTCAATCGTCGAACGCATCGCCCGCGTGCTCGACTGCGAGGTGGCGCTGCAATCGAATCTCGGCCGCGGCTCGCGCTTCTCGATCGAGGTGCCGCGCGCCGGCGGCTTGGCCGGCTTGCCGAAATTGCCGGCGCTGCCGCGGCTCGAGGTCGGCCGGCTCGACGGCACCACCGTGCTCTGCATCGACAACGAGCCCGCCATACTCGACGGCATGGAGCGGCTGCTGGGCGGCTGGGGCTGCCGCACGCTCAAGGCGCGCGACCTTGCCGAGGCGCTGGCGGCGGTCGAGGTGGGCGGCGTCGAGCCCGACGGGCTTCTTGTCGACTATCATCTCGACGACGGTAACGGCGTCGCGGCGATCGCGGAATTGCGCCGCCGCCTCGGCCGTCAAAACGGCGGCGATTTGCCGGCGATCGTCATCACCGCCGATCGCTCGCCGCATGTGCGCGAAGCGGCCCGCGCCGAAGCCGCGCATCTGCTCCATAAGCCGATCAAGCCGGCGTCCCTGCGCGCGCTGATCGCGCAATGGCGGGTGCAGCGGGTGGCGGCGGAGTAGGGGTTGTCATCATCCGCCAACGGGTCCGGCCCGAAGTGGCCGGCCCGATGACAGACTCCAGCGGATGATCCAGTAAACACCGCATGATTGGCGAATACTGGATCGTCCGCATGCGCGGACGATGACAGATCAGGACGTGGGCTTAAGTGGCCACTGCCCGGCTTCGATCTTGCCGGCGGCGATCACGGCCTGGGTGCGGCTTTCGACGCCGAGCTTTTGCAAAATCGCCGAGACGTGCGCCTTCACGGTCGCCTCCGACACGCCGAGCTCGTAGGCGATCTGCTTGTTGAGAAGCCCCCCCGACAGCATCATCAAGACCCGCACCTGCTGCGGGGTGAGCGTCGCGAGCCGCGCGATCATGGCGGCGGTTTGCGCGTCCGAGCCGGCGGCGAGATCGACGTCCGGCGGCGTCCATAATTCGCCTTGCAGCACCCGCGCCACGGCCGCCCGCAGCGCCTCGACGCCGAGCGTCTTCGGAATGAAGCCGGAGGCGCCGAATTCCATGCAGCGGCGGATCACCGCCGGGTCGTCGTTGGCCGAGACCACGACGATTGGCAGGGCGGGATATTGCGCGCGCAGATACATCAGGCCGGAAAAGCCGCGCACCCCGGGCATGCGCAGATCGAGCAAAATCAGATCGACCTCGCCGCCGCGTTCCAAGAACTCCGTCACCTCTTCGAAGCTGCCGGCTTCGCCGATCTCGACGCGCTCGAACAGGCCGTAGACCGCCTGGCGCAACGCGCCGCGGAACAGCGGATGATCGTCGGCGATCAACAGATGATGAGAACTGGCCTCGCTCAAATTTCACGCCCCGGTTCCCGCGCGAGCAGTATTTTAGTGCCGATCGTCGGGCGCGGTCCACGGGGGCCGTCGTTCCGGGCCGCTCGGCACTCAGCCTTTGTTCAACACTTGCTTCCGCGCCCGCTCGATCGCGTCGACAAAACGCTGCCAGACCCGGCCGGCGAACGAAACCACGCGGTCGATTTCGGCGTCGCTTGGCAGCCGCAAATTGAGCGCGTTGTCCGGCGCCGCGTTATTCTGCGCCAGCGGCGGCTGCGCCGGCTCGGGCACGATCCCGGGCGGCAACGGCAGCCCGCGCGCCAGGATCGCTTGCTTCAGCGCGCCATTCTCGGCGCGCAAGCGGGCGATCTCATCCTCCAGCACGGCGCGATCCTCGGGCGCCGCCTCGCAGGCCCAGCCGACCGCGCGCTGGCTGCACAGCGACACTTCCCCGCTCTGGGTATCGAGCCGCAGGACACCGTCCGCCCGCTTTTGAAAAATATAACGCCCGCCGGCGGTGTCCGGCATCGCCGCGTCGGCGCGCGCAGCGCCGCTCAGGCAGCAGACGGCGATAGCGACCGCAACAGCTTTGCCGATCATGACGAACCTCTCCGTACCAGCCCAAAGCTGTTGCATCTTAGCCGCTCTGTGCCGGCTTCGCAGTGCACAATCGAGACCCGGAGCAAGTCCGGAGCAGGTCTTGGACACCGGTCATATCTGCCGTTATTTCAACGTATTAGCGCAAGCCTGCGGTTTCTTGACTTGGCCAAACCGCCTCAGTATGGTCCGCGCGGCTTTAACGGTGCGGGCAAGCCGCGATCGCGCTGAGCCGCGAGTGTCGAACCGATGAGCGACGCGCGCGAAAACGGCGAACGCGACAGGCCGCACACCGACGAAGCCGCTCTCTCCGCGAGACTCCAGCGGCTCAACGAAGGTCTCGGCCATGCCCGCGGTCAGGCCGGCCGGTCTTCCGACAGCCCCGGTGCGGATCGGGCGACCAATGCATCCGGCTACGCCCGGGGCTTCCGGCTGTCGAGCGAACTCGTTGCCGGCGTTGTGGTCGGTGCCGGCATCGGCTGGCTCATCGACCGCTGGTTCGGCACCTCGCCCTGGGGGCTCATGATTTTCCTCTTGCTCGGCTTTGCCGCGGGCGTGCTCAATGTGATGCGGTCCGCCGGCGTCGTCGCTGGCTCCAGGTTCGACAGCGGCTTCGGCAAGGACCGGGAAGGATAATTTGCGCTCCGGCGCATGACGGCACAGAACCATGCAGCTCAATCCGGTCGAGCAGTTCCAGATCCACGACATGATACCGATGCTGAGCATCGGCGGTCACCGGATCGCCTTCACCAATTCCGCGCTGTTCATGCTGATCATCGTCTTTGTCGTATCGGCGCTCTTGATCGGCGCGACCGCGCCGCGCGCCATGGTGCCGGGGCGGCTGCAGTCGGTCGCGGAAATGTCCTATGAATTCGTCGCCAACACCATCCGCAGCTCGACCGGCACGGAAGGAATGCGGTTCTTTCCTTTCGTGTTCACGCTGTTCATGTTCGTGCTGTTCGCCAACCTGATCGGGCTCATTCCGTTTTCCTTCACGGTGACGAGCCAATTGATCGTCACCGCGGCGCTGGCGCTCACCGTATTCTTTCTGGTCGTCGGCTACGGCTTCTATCGGCACGGCCTGCACTTTCTCATGCTGTTCGTGCCGAAGGGCGTGCCGGTCTACATCCTGCCGGCGATCGTAGTCATCGAAGTGCTGTCGTTCCTGACGCGGCCGCTGTCCCACAGCGTACGGCTGTTCGCCAACATGCTGGCCGGCCACATCACGCTGCAGGTCTTTGCCGCCTTCATCATCATGCTCGCCGGCTTCGGCGTGCTCGGCTGGTTCGGCGCGGTGCTGCCGTTTGCCATGGTGGTGGTGCTGTTCGCGCTCGAGCTTTTGGTGGCGGTCCTGCAAGCCTATGTGTTCGCCATCCTCACCTGCATCTATCTCAACGATGCGATTCACCCGGGCCATTGACGGCCTCCCCTCCCTGCCCTGCCCCACTCGGGGGAGAACGGGAGGGGGATCGAAAAGGAGTTTTCTCATGGATCCGACCGCCGCGAAATACATCGGGGCCGGCATCGCCTGTATCGGCATGGGCGGCGCCGGCGTCGGCGTGGGCGTTATCTTCGGCAACTACCTGGCCGCCGCGATCCGCAATCCGTCGGCCGCGCAAGGCCAGTTCGGCAACCTGATTTTCGGCTTCGCCATCACCGAGGCGCTCGGCATTTTCTCGCTGCTGATCGCGCTGTTGCTGTTGTTCGGGTTGTAAGACCTTCCGCTCATGGCCGCGCCGACCGCCACCACCGAGGCACTCGCGGGACACAATTCGTTTCCGCCGTTCCAGACCGAGAATTTTCCGTCGCAGCTGTTCTGGCTGGCGCTGACCTTCGTCCTGCTTTACGTGCTGATGGCGAAGGTGGCGCTGCCGCGCATCGGTTCGATCCTCGAGGTGCGCCATAAGCACATCGCCGACGATATCGCGGCGGCGCAACGGCTCAAGGACGAGTCGGATTTAGCGCACGCCGCCTACGAGAAGGCGCTCGCCGACGCCCGCGCCCGCGCCCAAGGCATCGCCGGTTCGACCCGGCAGACGCAAGCGCGCCAGGCCGAGGAACTGCATCGGCGCCTTGAGGCGCAGCTGCACGAGCGGCTCGCCGCGGCCGAGGCATCGATCGCCGCGACGCGCAGCGCAGCCATGGCCAATGTCGGCACGATCGCAGCCGATACCGCCGCGGCGATCGTCGAGCGCCTGATCGGCAAGACGCCCGCCGCGGACGAAGTCGCCGCCGCCGTCGGCGATACGCTGCGACGCTGAGGGGTCGACGCCATGCCCGCCCCCGAAACCTGGGTCGCCATCGGCTTCCTCGTCTTTGTCGGCGTGCTCATCTATCTCGGCGCGCACCGCAGGATCGCCGACGCGCTCGATCAGCGCCAGGCGCGCATCAAGTCGGAACTCGACGAAGCGCGCCGGCTGCGCGAGGAGGCCCAGGCGCTGCTCGCCGAGTTCGAGCGCAAGGGGCGCGAGGCCGAGACCGAGGCGGCAGCCATCATCGCCGGCGCCACAGCCGAAGCCGAGCGCCTGGCCGCCGAGGCCAAGGCGCGAGCCGAAGATTTCGTCGCGCGCCGGACCAAAATGGCGGAGGCGAAAATCGCTCAGGCCGAGTCGGCGGCGCTGGCCGACGTCCGCGCCGCCGCGGCCGACGCCGCCGTCGCTGCCGCCGAGAAAATCCTGTCCGCCGCCGCCAAGGGCAAAGTCGCCGAAGACCTGCTGAGGCGGGGTATCGCGGACCTCAAACAAAAATTCAATTGAGCCGGCCGGCGGCGGCGCGATTTGACATTTTGCCGTCGTGGAATCTGTTTCCCCGGTTTCCCGTGCTAGTTGCTCTGCGCAACCCACCGGCCCGATCCGATTTCTGTGCATAATTATACAGTCGCCGCCTTGAGACTCTTTGCATATCGGCGGCGAACGGTATCCTCGCACTTGTAATTCCCTGGAAAGCCGGACTGCCACCCCCGTGGCCGAACTATCGGAGGGACCCTTGGTCATCTTCGATTGTAACGGCGTGTTGGTCGATAGCGAACTCATAGCGGCCAGCGTGCTGGCCGAGGCGCTCAGCCGCGTCGGCGTGGCTGTGTCCGCCGATGGCGTGATGCGCCGGTTTCACGGCCGCCGCCCGGCCGACGTGTTCGCCGCGATCGAGATGGCCACCCGGCAGCGGTTGCCGCCCGATTTTTCCGCGTCTGTCGCCGCCGAAACGCTGCGGCGGTTGCATGCCGAGCTGCGGCCGATCGCCCACGCCGCCCATGCCTTGACCTGGATTCGCGGGCCGAAGGCCGTTGCCTCGTCCTCGCCGTTCGATCGCATCCGATCGAGCCTCGAAATCACCGGGCTGCTTCGCTTTTTCGAGCCGCGCCTGTTCTCGGCCAGCGCCGTGCGCAGAGGCAAGCCGGCGCCCGATCTGTTCCTGCTCGCCGCCGCACAGAGCCAAGTCGATCCCGGCGACTGCATTGTGGTCGAGGATTCGGCGCCCGGCATCGCCGCGGCGGCGGCGGCGGGCATGACGCCAATCGGCTTTGTCGGCGGCAGCACCCGGCCGGGCCGGCTCGCCTATGAGCTCGTCGCCGCCGGCGCCCGCACCGTCGTCGCCGACCTGCGATCCTTGAAAGGCGCCATCGGCGACCTGCGCGGGTGGTAGGCAACCGTAACCCGGATCTGCGGCGCATCGCCGGGCGCCGCGCCGTCCCTGGGAAACGGATCACCCGGTCGGCGCGTTCGGACTCGTCTTGGGCTTGAGCTTCGGTTTGCTCCGCGGCGCCGGCCTGAGCTTCGCTCTATCCTCTTCCGCGGCGCCGATCGGATCAAACCCGATATAGACGATGTAATTGTCGAGCTCGGCCGACGACGGCAGCGGGAAAGCCATGCCGTCCTCGATATGGCTAAACGTCACGCTGTTGTCGTTGTTGACCGGCACCGGGATGCGGATGAGCTTGGTGAGGATCGTCTTCATGGTCGTAGGCGATTGATCGACGATGGCGATGCGTAACGGCACGTCGACCCGTCCCGGCCCGCCGGCCGGCCCGACGATGATGCGTCCTTCGACGCCGATGTCCATCGACAGTTGATTGCCGACGACTTTGCAGTCGCGCGCGGCGCGCACGAAGGTACCCTGATATTTGACCGACATCGCATCGTTGCTGCCGTCCGGCGGCGGCGGCGGTATGGTCAGCGTTGCGGCGCCCTGGCGAATGTCCATCAGCGGGCAATCGACATCGGCCTGTTGCGTGTTGGTGACCGGCCGCGCTTCTCGCGCCGCCGATGCGGTCGAGAAAAAGCCCTCGATCTTGTCTTTCCAGGACGGCGAACTTGGCGCCGGCGCCGCCGCGGTGCTCGACGGCGGTGGCGTTGCCGCGACGTTTGACGGCGGTGGCGTTGCCGCGGCATTTGACGGCGGCGGCGTTGCCGCGGCATCCGTCGCCGGCGCCGGCGGACCGCCAAAGTTGAAACCGCCGCCGCAACCGGCAAGCGCGAGTGCGAGCAGGGCCGCGGCCGGCATGCGACCTCGCGACCGTGTGCGACAGAATCCCGCAGCATTCCCCGATTCATCGCCTAAAGCACGATCCCAAAAAGCGGATGTCCGCTTTAGGATAAGACCATGTTCGACCGAAAGCGCGATGCCCCCGATGTTATACCAAGCCAACCGTGGCCATCCCAAGGCGCCAGCACCCTATCCTCCCCCACATGCCGGGGAAGGCAAAGGGGGGAGGTATGGTTAAGACGCTCGGACAGTCAAGAATTGGCCGTGTCCCGCAAACGGGCGAACAGCAGGTGATCCTGCCAGGTGCCGTTGATGCACAAATATTCGCGGGCATAGCCCTCGCGCACGAACCCGGTTTTCTCCAAAAGCTTGATCGAGCCGGCATTGCTCGGGATGCACGCCGCTTCGATGCGATGCAGCCGCAAGCTCGCGAAGGCGAAGGCGAGCACCGCGCGCACCGCCGCGGTCATGTAGCCTTGGCGCACGAACGGCAGACCCATCCAATAGCCGAGACTGCCGGCCTGGGCGACGCCGCGGCGGATATTGGCCAGCGTCAAGCCGCCGACCAGCACGCCATCGGCGGAACGCGCGATCACAAACGCATAGCCCTGGTCGGTCCGCAAATCCTCCGCATAACGCTTCAGGCGCCGCCGGAACGCGCTGCGGGTCAGATCGTCGTCCGGCCAGACCGGCTCCCACGGCGTGAGAAAATCCCGGCTCGCCTCGCGCAGCGCCGCCCATTCCTCGAAGTCGGTCATCTGCGGCATGCGCAGCACCACCCTGTCGCCGTCGACGGTGGGCAGCGGCTCGGTGAAATTGATGGTGCGAAAAAACGCCATGGCCCCCGAAACATATGGCCCCGAAACATCACCACCGCTTCGTCATGCGGCCCGGCGCGTCAAACTCTCGGCGATCGCGGCCGCGCTTTCAAGCCCGGAGCCGAGCCCGAGCACCGCGGTGGCGAGCTTGCCGCGCGAGATCAGCGCGCGGCCGGCGGCGCGCGCGGTCTCGACCGTCACGGCGTCGACTTTCGCCACCAGTTCGTCGAGCGGGATCGGCCGGCCGCGCGTAATCATCTGCCGCGCCAGTTGCTCGATGCGCGCGCCGGAGCTTTCCAGCGCCATCAACAACCCGGCCTTCATCTGCGCCTTGGCGCGCGCGACTTCCGGCTCGGCAATGGTTTCTACCGTGCCGGCGATCTCGTCGACGATCAGCCGCATCAGCTCCGAGGTGTCGGCGGCGTCGGTGCCGGCGTAAAGGCCGAACATGCCGATGTCGGAATACGGCACGTGGAACGAATAGATCGAATAGCACAGGCCGCGCCGCTCGCGCGCCTCCTGAAACAGCCGCGACGACATACCGCCGCCGAGCACGTTGGTGAACACCTGCAAGCTGTACAGCGCCGGATCGACGATCGACAAGCCGGGCAAGGCCAGCGCGATATGGACCTGCTCCAACTCGCGCTTCTCGACATGGGTGCCGCCGCCAAAGCGCGCCGGTTCCGGCGCCGGCGTGGCCGGGCCGTTGAAGCCGGCGAACCGCTTTTCCACCTCGGCCAGCACGGCCTTATGCTCGACCGCGCCGGCGGCGGCGACCACGATGTCCGGCGCGCGGTAATTCCTGGCGAGATAGTCCCGCAATCTGCCGCCGTCGAACGACCGCACCGTTTTCGGCGTGCCGAGGATCGATCGGCCGAGCGACTGTTCGGGGAAGGCGGTGACCTGCAAATGCTCGAAAATGAGATCGTCGGGCGTGTCGGCGGCGGCGCCGATTTCCTGCACGATGACGTTCTGCTCGCGAATGAGCTCGTCGCGGTCGAAAGTCGGTTCGGACAGGATGTCGGCCAGCACGTCGAGCGCCAGCGGCACGTCGGCCTTGAGCACGCGCGCATAATAGGCGGTGCTTTCGGCGCCGGTCGCCGCGTTGAGATCGCCGCCGACCGCCTCGATCTCTTCGGCGATCTGGAGCGCGCTGCGCCGCCGCGTGCCCTTGAACGCCATGTGCTCGAGCAGATGCGAGATGCCGTGCTCGTCGTGGCGCTCGTCGCGGCTGCCGGCCGCGATCCACACGCCGAGCGAGGCGGTCTCCAGATGCGGCATCGTATCGGTCACCACATTGATGCCGGATTTCATGGTCGACACCTCGACGCTCATGCTGCCGCTCCTTCCTGCGCGGCGCGGCTCGTTTGCCGGACGAAACGCTCGACCGCCGACTGATCCGCCGGCAGCGCGGTGACGCGCTCCGGGCGTTGACCGATATCCGATAGCCATTCCGGCAGGGCCGGACGCACGCCGCAGGCGGCTTCGACCGCGTCGGGGAATTTGGCCGCGTGCGCGGTCGACAACACCACCATCGGCACTGCGGGCTCCCGCGTTTCCTTTTCCGCGACCGCAATGCCGACCGCGGTATGCGGATCGACGAAATTGCCGGTTTCGCGCCGCACCGTGCGAATGGTAGCGGCGACTTCATCCTCGTCGGCGCGGTCGGCGGAAAACAAGGCGCGGATGTAGGACAACGCGCGCGCCGACAGCGTGAACCGCCGCGATTGTTGCAGCGATCCCATCACCGCCCGGATCGCGCTCGCCTCGCGGCCATAGGCGTCGAACAACAGCCGCTCGAAATTCGACGATACCTGGATGTCCATCGACGGCGAGGTCGTCGGTATGACGTCGCGCAATTCGTAAGTGCCGGTCGCCAGCGTGCGGGTCAAAATGTCGTTGACGTTGGTGGCGATAACCAGCCGGTCGATCGGCAGCCCCAGCCGGTGCGCCACGTAGCCGGCATAGATGTCGCCGAAATTGCCGGTCGGAACGGTGAAGGCGACCTTGCGCGCCGGCGCGCCGAGCGCAACCGCGGCGGTGAAATAATACACCGCCTGCGCCACGATGCGCGCCCAGTTGATCGAATTGACGCCGGACAAGCGGACCTGGTCGCGGAAGTCGTGGTGATTGAACAGCGCCTTCACGATGGCCTGGCAGTCGTCGAACGTGCCGTCGATGGCGATGACGCTGACATTGGCGGCGTCCACCGTCGTCATCATGCGCCGCTGCACGTCGGAAATGCGGCCGTGCGGAAACAGCACGATCAGGTCGACCTGGCCGCGGTCGCGGAACGCTTCGACGGCGGCGCCGCCGGTGTCGCCCGAGGTGGCGACGACGACGGTCCGCCGCTCGCCGCGCGCGGCCAAGACGTGATCCATCAGCCGCGCCACAAGCTGCATCGCCAGGTCTTTGAACGCCAGCGTCGGGCCGTGAAACAGTTCGAGCGCGAAGGTGTTGACGCCGAGCTGCGTGATCGGCGCCACCGCGGGATGGCGGAAATTACCATAGGCCTCGCGCGCCATGCGTGCGAGATCGGCATCGCTCACGCAATCGTCGGTGAACGGCCGCATCACCTCGACCGCGACTTCGGCATAGGAACGCCCGGCGAAGCCGGCAATCCTCGCCGGCTCGAGCCGCGGCCAGCTGTCCGGCACATAGAGGCCGCCGTCGCGGGCGAGGCCCGCGAGCATCACCTCGGCAAAGCCGGGCGAGGGGGCCTCCCCCCTGGTCGAGCGGTAGTGCAAGGACGCGGCCCTCTGATCATAAACCGTTGTTGTAAAACGACTTTCCTGCGGGGGCATGGTCTTCCCCCCCGCCGGAACCGAAGTCACAGTTATAGAAAAGCGGCTGGCTTCACAAGGAAAGCCGCTAGGCCCGCCGGCGCTGTTTCCCCTCCGCGGCGCCCGCAGCCCCGGCCGTCGAGGTGAACGCCCAGGAGAAGAAAACTCCGGCCAAAACCGCCGCCAAGCCGAACCAGGTCAACGCATATTGCAGGTGATTGTCGGGCAGGCTGACGACGAGCTTGCCCGGCCGCGGCAGGCCGCCCGGCGGCACCGGGCTCTGCTGTTCGACATAAAACGGCGCCACCGCACCGAGCCCCTTGGCGGCGGCGATCGCGGCCGGGTCGCGCGAGAACCAGAGATTATGCGCGGGATCGTCGTTGGGCGTGAACCAGTGCCGGCGGTCCGGCCAGCGCATCGCGCCGACGATCTCGACCGGACCGGGGATTTGACCCTCCGCGCGCGATTTCGGGTCTTGCCGGCCGTCGGGCACAAAACCGCGATTGACGATGACGACAGAGCCATCGGCAAGGCGCGCGGGCGTGAACGCCCAATAGCCGACGCCGGTGACGTCGGGGCGGAACGCGGCCGCCGAGGCAAACACCAGCGCTTCCTTGGCGTAATCGAACACCGCCGCGAAGCGCACGCGATGGTAGGCGAGCCGCGACGGATCGAGGCTCGGCCAAGTCGCGGCCGCGGGCAAGGCGATCGGCGGCGCGGCAAGCTCTGCCGTCAGCGAGGCGATCAGCGCTTCCTTCCAGGCCTTGCGCTCGAGCTGCCAGACGCCAAGCCCGATCAGCACGGCAAAAACCAGCAATGCCGGCGCCGCCAGCCCGAGCCACGAGCGGCGCCGCGGCGGACGCGGGGTGTCAGCTTTCATCGTGCGCCGTCATGGCGTGCACTTTCATGGCTTACCGCCGCCGAAACGGCTCTCGGCCGCCTTGTGATGGTATTGCAGGGCGATCATCAAGCCCTTCATCGGCCGCAACGGGCCAAGCGTGACGATCAGAATGAGCGGCAGCCACAGCGCCGCGTGCACCCAATAGGGCGGATGATACAAGGCTTCGGTAATCAGCGCGGCGCCGACAACGATGGCGCCGCCCAAAAACATGATGAACACGGCCGGCCCGTCGCCGGAGTCGGCAAAGCTGTAATCGAGCCCGCAGCGTTCGCAACGCGGCCGTAGCGTCAAAAATCCGTCGAACAGCTTGCCGCGGCCGCAGCGCGGGCAGGCGCACGATAATCCGGCAAGAACCGAGCCCGAAAGCGTGTCGATTTTATATTCGGTCATGCCAATGATGTCAGTCTCCGCTCGTCCCCGCGCAAGCGGGAACCCAGCACCTGGATTGCCGCTGGAGTTTACCCGCGACGTGATCCGGGGTGGGATTGAGCGGTAAATACTCGCCTGACGCTGCCGTCAGCCCGCAGGCGATCCGCCCCATACATAGATGCAGGAGAACAGGAACAGCCACACCACGTCGACGAAGTGCCAATACCAGGCGCAGAACTCGAAGCCGAGATGCTGGGTCGGCTTGAACTGACCGGCAAGCGCACGGAACAGGCACACGATTAGGAAGGTCGATCCGATAATGACGTGCGCGCCATGGAATCCCGTCGCCATGAAGAACGTGGCGCCGTAGATGTTGCCCGAATAATGGAACGCGGCGTGGGCGTATTCCCAGGCTTGGCAGCAGGTGAAGCTGATGCCGAGCGCGATCGTGCAGATCAGGCCCCAAACCAGGCCCTTGCGATCGTTCTCGAGCAGCGCGTGATGCGCCCAGGTTACTGTCGTGCCCGACGTGAGCAGGATGAGCGTGTTGAGCAGGGGAAAGTGCCAGGGATCGAAGGTTTCGACGCCCTTGGGCGGCCAGACCCCGCTGGTATAGGCGATCCGCGCCACGTCGCGGAACTCGTCCGGGAACAAGGCGGTGTTGAAATAGGCCCAGAACCAGGCGACGAAGAACATCACCTCGGAGGCGATGAACAGGATCATGCCGTAGCGGTGCGAAATCTGCACCACGCGGGTGTGGTCGCCTTCCACCTCGGCCTCGTGGATGACGTTGCGCCACCAACCGATCATGGTGTAGGCGATGCCGATCGCGCCGGCGCCGAGAATCATCGGCGCATAGGCGACCAGGTGATGCATCCACAGGATGAGGCCGACGGCGGTGACGAATGCCGAGGTCGCGCCGACCGCCGGCCACGGACTGGGATTGACCAGGTGATAATCGTGGTGCGGTTCGGCGTGTGCGGCATCGGCCATCGTTGTGTTCTCCACCTTGACGCGGCCGGTCCCGCCGGCCGCGCCGTTTTCGTTGCCTCAATCGGACGTGTGCCCGGATCGATCCGAACTCACGTTTTGCGCCACCGGAGGTTCCGGCTCGCGCATCGGATAGAAGGTGTAGGACAGCGTGATGTTGGTCAGCGTGTCCTGCTCGGAATCCTTGGCGAGCTTGGGGTCGACATAGAAGACGACCGCCATGTCGCGCTTCTCGCCCGGCCCCATGGTCTGCTGGGTGAAGCAGAAGCAGTTGATCTTATTAAAGTAGCGGCCGACCGTCGGCGGCGTCACGTTGTAGCCGGCCTGACCGGCGGTGACGCGGGCGGCCTGGTTGATGACCGAATAATAGACGGTCGCCACTTCGCCAAGACGCACGTCAACGGTCCGGCGCTCGGGCGTGAACAGCCACGGCAATCCGGGGGCGACGTTGGAATCGAAGCGCACCGTGACGATGCGGCCGGCGATCTGGTCCGCCGGAGCCGCTTTCGCCACCTGCGTGGTGCCGCCAAATCCGGTGGTGCGGCAGAACAGCGAATAAAGCGGCACCGCGGCAAACGACACCCCGACCATCAGCGCGACGAAGCCGCCGCAGGCGAAGGCGACGCCGATATCGCGGCGGCCGGCGTGCCGCGGATTGTTCTGATGAGTCAGGGTGGACATCGGCGCTTCTATCCGTCGATCCGGCATGGGGCGTTCCCTGCGCATCTACATCGGCCGGGTCAGCACGTTGGAGCCGAGCCGGACGATCGTCACCAGAAACACCAGCACCACGAACGCGCCAAGCGCCAGCGCGATGGCGATCGAGCGGGCGCGGCGCGCGCGCAGCTGTTGCGCGGTGAGCCTGATGCCGTCCGGCTGCGGCGGTTCGTTCCCGGCTGGCCTGGTAATGTCGTCCATGAGCTTGCTCGCTGTCCTCATACCGCAAAATGGCCGAACGCCACACCCGACATGCGATCGGCCAGCAGCATCGCAAACAACAGGAACAGATAGAGGATCGAGAAGGCGAACATCTGCTTGCTGGCGGCGTGACCGCGCCGCTCGACGCGCACCCGCAGCGCCAGCGCAATCATGACGCCGCCGGCCGCCAGCGCCGCGAGGCCATAGAGCGGCCCGGCATAGCCGAAGAGCCATGGCGCGACGCCAAGCGGCGCCAGGATCAGCGTGTAGATCAGGATCTGGCGCCGCGTCTCGCGGTCGCCGGCGACGACCGGCAACATCGGAATGCCGGCGCGCGCATAATCCTCGGTGCGGTAGAGCGACAGCGCCCAGAAATGCGGCGGCGTCCAGAAGAAGATGATGAGGAACAACAGGACCGGCTCGGCGGCGATGCCGCCGGTCGCCGCCGCCCAGCCGATGATCGGCGGCAATGCGCCCGCGGCGCCGCCGATCACGATGTTCTGCGGCGTCGTGCGCTTGAGCCACATCGTATAGATCACGACATAGAAGGCGATAGTGAAGCCGAGCAACGCGGCGGCGACACAGTTCACCATGAGCCCGAGCGTGACGACCGAAAATGCGGCGAGCGTCATGCCGAAGCCGGCCGCCTCGCCGGGCGTAATGCGGCCGCGCGGGATCGGCCGGCCGGCGGTACGCGTCATGCGCGCGTCGATGTCGGCGTCGTACCACATGTTGAGCGCGCCGGCGGCGCCGGCGCCGACCGCGATGCAAACGAGAGCGGCAAGCCCGATCACCGGATGCACGTGGCCGGGCGCGACCAATAGACCGACCAGTGCGGTGAACACCACGAGCGACATCACCCGCGGTTTCATCAGTTCGATGTAATCGCCGACGCCCGCGATGCTGGGCTCGACGCGGGCAAGGGTAACGCTCATCGGATCAGCGGCAGCGTGTCATATTGGTGGAACGGCGGCGGCGACGGCAGCGTCCATTCCAGCGTGGTCGCGCCGGCCCCCCATGGATTGGCGGCCGCATGCTCCTTGCGGACGAAGGCGTAGATCAGACCGAAGAAGAACACCAGCGTGCCGATGCCGGAAATGTACGCGCCGATCGACGACACGAAATTCCACCCGGCAAAGGCATCGGGATAATCGACAATGCGGCGCGGCATGCCGGCAAGGCCGAGGAAGTGCTGCGGGAAGAACGCAACGTTGACGCCGATGAAGGTCAGCCAGAAGTGCAATTTTCCGAGGGTTTCGTTGTACATGTAGCCGGTCATCTTCGGGAACCAATAGTACCAGCCGCCGAATATGGCGAACACGGCGCCGAGCGACAGCACGTAATGGAAGTGCGCGACGACGTAATAGGTGCCGTGCAGCTCGCGATCGACGCCGGCATTGGCCAGCACCACGCCGGTGACGCCGCCGATGGTGAACAGGAAGATGAACCCGACCGCCCACAGCATCGGCGTCTTGAACTCGATCGAGCCGCCCCACATCGTGGCGATCCAGGAGAATATTTTCACGCCGGTCGGCACCGCGATCACCATGGTGGCGGCGATGAAATAGGCCTGGACGCTGGCCGACATGCCGACATTGTACATGTGGTGCGCCCACACCACGAAGCCGATACCGCCGATCGCCACCATCGCATAAGCCATGCCGAGATAGCCGAACACCGGCTTCTTCGAGAACGTCGCCACGATCTGGCTGACCATGCCGAAGCCCGGCAAAATCAAGATGTAGACCTCCGGATGGCCGAAGAACCAGAACAGGTGCTGGAACAACAGCGGATCGCCGCCGCCTTCCGGATTGAAGAAGGTGGTGCCGAAATTCCGGTCGGTGAGCAACATGGTGATGGCGCCGGCCAAGACCGGCAGCGCCAACAGCAAGAGGAACACCGTCACCAGCTCCGACCACACGAACAGCGGCATTTTGTGCATGGTCATGCCGGGCGCGCGCATGTTGAAGATCGTGGTGATGAAGTTGATGGCGCCCAGGATCGACGAAGCGCCGGCGAGATGGATCGACAGGATGACGAAATCCATCGCCGCGCCGGGATGGCCGTAGGTCGACAGCGGCGCGTACAGCGTCCATCCGGTTCCGGCGCCGAGCGTGCCCGGCTCGCCGCCGAAGAATGTCGACGCCAGCAGCAGAGTGAAAGACGCCGGCAACAGCCAGAACGAAATATTGTTCATGCGCGGGAACGCCATGTCCGGCGCGCCGATCATGAGCGGGATCATCCAATTGCCGAAGCCGCCGATCATTGCCGGCATGATCATGAAGAAGATCATGATCAGGCCGTGATCGGTGACGGCCACGTCGTAATAATGCGTCTCGTGGAAGATCTGGATGCCGGGATACATCAACTCGGCGCGGATCGCGATCGACAAGGCGCCACCGATCAGGCCGGCAACGAGCGCGAACACCAGGTACATCGTGCCGATGTCCTTGTGGTTGGTCGAATAGACATAACGGCGCCAGCCGTGGGGAATTTCGTGGCCGCCGTGCTCGCCGTGTGCCGCGTGTACCATCGTGTCCATTGCCAGGTCCCTTGTTAGCGACCGCTCGTCATCCGGTTCGAACGCGCGCCCCGATCGTCACTGCGCCGACGGCACGCCAGCCGCCGCGAAAATATTCGCCGGAACGCCATTTTCAGCGGAGAATTTCTGCTTGGCTTGCGCGACCCATGCCGTGAAGTCGCTCTCGCTCACGACATCCACCACGATCGGCATGAAGGCGTGATCCTTGCCGCACAATTCCGTGCACTGACCGTAGAATTTTCCCGTCGTGGTCGCCTTGAACCAGGTCTCGTTCATGCGGCCCGGAACCGCATCGATGCGAATGCCGAACGACAGAACATCGAACGAATGGATGACGTCGGCGCCGGTCACCAGAACGTGCACGATCTTATTCACCGGCACCACCATCTCATTGTCGACCGTGAGGAGCCGCGGCTGACCGGGCTTCAGATCCGCGGTGGGGACCATGATCGAATTGAATTCGAAATTGCCGTTATCGGGATAGCTGTAGGTCCAGTACCATTGCTTGCCGGTCGCCTTCACCGTGAGGTCGGGATGCGGCACGTCGAGCTCGACGAACAAGAGCCGAAACGACGGCACGGCGATCGCCGCCAGGATGATGACCGGGACGATGGTCCAGAGGATTTCGATGGGCGTGTTGTGGGTGGTGCGCGACGGGGTCGGATTGGCGCGCGAATTGAAGCGCACGATGATGATCAGAAGCAGGACCAGGATGAACAGTGTAATCGCGGAAATGATCCAGAGCAGGAAATAATGGAATTCGGCGATCTGCTGCATCACCGGCGAGGCGGAACCCTGCAAATCCATTTCCCAGGGCGTCGGCTGCCCGAGGCCGGCCCACGCCGTGCCGGCACCGGCGACGAGGGCGGCGGCAGTTGCCGCAATAGCGCTCAAGCGTGCGAACACCTTCATGTCTCGCTCAGCTCCCTGTGTCTGATCTTGGCCATGACCGTCGACGGCGAGCGCTGAGCTTGGTTCAGCGTGGGCCGCAACGGCATGACGCCGCCTGCTTCCGGCAGGACTTAGCCAGGACCCGCGACACGACACTCTCGCGACACGGCACTTAAGTCCTTGGCAGGCGTCGGCGGGATCGAGGAACCCCGGTTCCTCCAAACCACAAATCGCGGCCTGCTGCAATGCACTCGTCGGCAGCGGCGGCATACCGCGGCCGCCCGCCGCCGGGAGCGCCGTACCGGAGACAAAACAGCGCGCCTCGTCCACCTTCGCATGGCCACAATGCCTTGATTTGGATCAGTCTTGACACGGTGGGCTCACCATGTACGCAAGCCTCGCGCGGCGACCGGCCGCGGGGTGTGATTCGCGCAAGGGTGGCGCATTTTGGTGGCGCATTTTGCAAGCTATTGCGGGGCGGCTGTTACGGCTGGTCGAGGGGCTATGACCATGGCGATATCCGGTTGGCGCCGGCGGATGCGGCCATTGGCCTGTGCGTTCGCCGCCGCCACTGTATTCATGGCTATGGCGGCGCT
This sequence comes from uncultured Alphaproteobacteria bacterium, assembly GCA_963729335.1. Taxonomy (GTDB): domain Bacteria; phylum Pseudomonadota; class Alphaproteobacteria; order Rhizobiales; family Xanthobacteraceae; genus BOG-931. The sequence goes on along the minus strand of CAVSNN010000005.1, from coordinate 62,267 downwards.
CGGCGGCCAGGCCTTCGCCCAGGGCGCGGTCCAGTCGGTGCACGGCGATTGGCAGATCCGCTGCGACACACCGCCCGGCGCACAGACTAAGCAATGCGCGCTGATGCAGAGCGTGACGGCGGAGGACCGGCCCAATGTCGGACTGACCGTCATCGTGCTCAAGACGTCGGACCAGAAGAGCCGACTGATGCGCGTTGTGGCGCCGCTCGGCGTGCTGCTGCCGTCGGGATTGGGCTTGAAGATCGACAACGAAGACGTCGGCCGCGCCGGCTTCGTGCGCTGCCTGCCCAACGGCTGCGTCGCCGAAGTGGTGATGGACGACAACCTGATCAATAAATTGCGCAACGGCAAAACCTCGACCTTCATCATCTTTCAGACGCCCGAGGAAGGCATCGGCTTCCCGATGAGCCTGAAGGGGTTCGGCGAGGGCTACGACGCGCTGCCGTAGCGCACGGTCCCGAAAACGGCCCCCATTTTTTCGGACAGGATCGTGTGGATAGAAAGCGCCGCCGCCGCCAATTGACGGCTTGCGTTCAAAGCGTACCCTCACCGGCAATAAACCGGAGGGGAAGCTCATGGGCGGATGTCGCAACACGACAGCTATCGGCGTCACCGTGCTGGCCGCCGCGATTGCGCTGTCGGCCGCCGCACCGGGCCGCGCGCAAAGCCAATATCCCAACCATCCGGTCGTGCTACTGGTGCCTTACGGTCCCGGCGGCGTCGCCGACGTCGGCATGCGCATTCTCGGCGGCAAGCTGTCGAGCCGGCTCAAGCAGCAATTCGTCATCGAAAACCGGCCCGGCGCCGGCGGCATCGTCGCCGCCCAGGCCGCGGCCGCCGCCGCGCCCGACGGCTATACGCTGTTGATGACCGGCAACAATAACGCCATCGCCGCCGCATTGTTCAAATCGCTGCCCTACAACATCCTGACCGACCTCGCTTCGGTGTCGACCGCGGCGTTCTTCGATCTGTTGATCGTGACGCGGAGCGGATCGCCGCTGCACTCGCTCCAAGACGTGGTGGCGGCGGCGCGCGCCAATCCCGGCAAGCTCAATATCGGCACCATCACGCCGGGCAGCACGCAGAACCTCGCCGCCGAATTGTTCACCGGCACGACCGGGATCAAGGCGACCATCGTCACGTTCCGCACCTCGCCCGACATGGCCAATGCGGTGATGCGCGGCGATATCGATGTCGCGTTCGAATTCTATGCGGCGGTCAACGGCCTGCTTGCCAGCGACAAGATGACGGCGTTGGCGTCGACCGGCGCCAAGCGCACGGCGTATCTGCCGGATGTCCCGACCGTGATCGAGAGCGGCATCGCGGGCTACAACGTCGCCAGCTGGAACGGGATTTCCGTTCCCGCGGGCACGCCGGCAAGCGTCATCGCCACCCTCAACCAGGCCATCAAAAACGTCATTCCCGACACCGAGGTCCAGAATAAGGCCAAGGCAATGGGCATGGAGATGCGCGCCAGCACGCCCGACGAGATGGCCGCGCGCATGAAGGCCGATATCGCCAAATGGGGCGCGGTCATTGCGAAGGCGGGCATCCCGAAGCGCGACTGAGCGCGCCCCTCGCGCGCATTGCCAAAGCGCTTAGCGGGAACTTGTAATCTATAGTTCATAGTGCTATAGTATGTGGAACGAGAGAACCCGGGCTTGCGCGTATTCAAGACAAGAGGGTTTTTGCGCTTTGCGCAGCGCGAGCGAATTTCGGATGCGAGACTCCGCGAGGCAATCCAGCGTGCCGAACGGGGATTAATAGACGCGCAATTGGGCGGAGGCGTTATCAAGCAGAGGGTGGCACGTACCGGACAAGGCCGTTCAGGCGGCTATCGCGTGCTCATTGCTTACCGGGTAAAGGCGCTATCGGTGTTTTTGTATGGTTTTGCGAAGAGCGAGCGAGACAATGTGGACGGTGCCGAGCTGGCGACGCTGCGCGATATCGCGAAGGGATGGCTTCAGGCGGACACCAATGCGATCGCGCGCGCCACGGCGGACGGACTGATAGAGGAGATCCTGTATGGCGAAGAAGAACAGGCCTAGCCGGCTGGCGAAAGCGTTGCTCGAAACCGCAGCGGACATGCGCAAAGCAGATGTTCTCGACCAGGCGACTTACGACAAGATTACGATGCGACATTTCGGCCCGAAGGGACTGCCCACGGTTACGCCCATCACGGCAGGGCAGATTCGCGCGATGCGGGCGCGCGAAAATATGAGCCAAGCGGTGTTCGCCCGCTATTTGAACTTGACGGTCGGATATGTATCGCAACTGGAGCGCGGGACAAAACGACCGAACGGTGCGGCGCTCGCCCTTCTCAACGTCATCAAACGCAAGGGCATCGAAGCTCTTTCATAACGGCGAGTCCCGGAGCGGGCGCCTGCTGCAAAGGGCGCAGGCATGGCCTATGTAAGGGACAATAGCCGCTGCCCAAGGACACAGCCGGAGTTTTCTCATGAGTGAAACCATCTCCCTCGTCGACCGCGCCGGGCTCGACCGGTCGCGGCTCGCCAAAATCGTCTCCCGCGGCCTCGACGGCGCCGATGACGGGGAACTTTTTCTCGAATACCGCCAGTCCGAGGCGCTGGCGTTCGACAACGGCAGGCTCAAGCAGGCGACCTACGACACCTCGCAGGGCTTCGGCCTGCGCGCGGTGAAAGATGAGGCGGTCGGCTATGCGCATGCCTCCGACGTTTCGGAAGCCGCGATCGAGCGCGCCGCCGACGCCGTGCGCGCAGTCAAGGGCGGTTATGCCGGCCATTACGCCGAGCCGCCGGCGCGAACCAACGCCAAGCTTTATGGCGACGACAGCCCGCTCGCGGCGCCGAGCTTCGAAGTCAAGGCGCGGCTTCTGCAAACCATCGACGCCTATGCGCGCGCCAAGGATCCGCGGGTGCGGCAGGTCACGGCGAGCCTCGCCGCCACCTGGCAGGCGGTGGAGATTTTGCGCGGCGACGGCGAGACCTATCGCGACGTGCGGCCGCTCGTTCGCGTGCATGTCTCGGTCGTGGTCGGCGACGGCAACCGCCAGGAAACCGGCAGCGACGGCTATGGCGGCCGCGAGGGCTATGAGCGCTTCATCGCCACCGCCGCGTGGCAGGGCGCGGTCGACAACGCGATCCGCCAGGCCTTGGTCAATCTCGAAGCGGTGCCGGCGCCCGCGGGCGAAATGGACGTGGTGCTCGGCCCGGGCTGGCCGGGCGTCATGCTGCACGAAGCCGTCGGGCATGGGCTGGAAGGCGACTTCAACCGCAAGAAACGTCCGCGTTTGCCGGGCTGATGGGGCAACAGGTGGCGGGCAAGGGCGTCACCGTGGTCGACGACGGCACCATGTCGGCCCGCCGCGGCTCGCTGTCGATCGACGACGAAGGTACGCCGACCAACCGCACCGTGCTGATCGAGGACGGCATCCTGGTCGGCTATATGCAGGACCGCCAGAACGCCCGGCTGATGGGCATGACGCCGACCGGCAACGGCCGGCGCGAGAGCTTCGCCCATGTGCCGATGCCGCGCATGACCAACACCTACATGCTGGCCGGCACAAGCGAGCCCGGCGAGATCGTCGCTTCGGTCAAGCACGGCATCTATGCCACCTATTTCGGCGGCGGCCAGGTCGACATCACTTCGGGCAAATACGTGTTCCAGTGCACCGAGGCCTACCGCATCGAGAACGGCAAGGTCGGCGCCCCGATCAAGGGCGCCATGTTGATCGGCAACGGCCCAACCGACCTGCACCGCATCGCCATGGTCGGCAACGACCTGCAACTCGACCACGGCATCGGCACCTGCGGCAAGAACGGCCAGGGCGTGCCGGTCGGCGTCGGCCAGCCGACGCTCCGCATCGACCGCATCACCGTCGGCGGGACGGGGTGATTAACGCAAAAGTGGTGGTGGAAGGCTGATTCTGTTATACTAACCGTTATACCGCAGCGGGATTTTAGCATGAACGAGCGGGTGACCGTCGAATTGGATGCCGCGACCCTCGCGGCGGCGCGCGAGGCCGGCCTCGATCTGTCGGAGTTGCTGACCCGAGCTTTGCGGCGGCACCTGCCGCAGCTAAACTCCTCGGAGCGCGAGCAGGCGGCACGCGAGTGGTACGCAGAAAATAAGGAAGCGGTCGACGCGTACAACGAGATGATCGAAAAGTACGGCTTCTTTTCCGACGGCGCGCGGACGTTTTGATTGCCTCGGCAATTTGACATCGTTGAAAATCTTAATTTGACCAGACGCGGCCAATACCCGTTCGTTGTTGTTTTGCAGCATGACCGCATTGCTGAGCTGAGAAGTGTTGTTGCCGCGCCGCTCGTCGCGGCAATCCCCGGCCTGCCCAAATCGCGGCTGCATCCATCCGTCGTGATAGCGGGACGCCAGTATGTAATAGTCGTGGAGCAATTGGCGGCCGTTGAACCTGGCTCGCTCGGAAAAGTGATCGGCTCAGCGGAAGCCAGCCGATATGACATCGTCGCGGCGCTTGATTTCCTATTCACCGGTATCTGAGCATTTCCTGAGAACGGCAGCCATTCACCGCACCACCCCGGAAATGCAGCACGGCCGGTGGTGCGGCGGCTTGATCGTCTCCTTCAGATAGCAATGCGCGGCAGGCGTGCCGTAACCCGGCCGGCGATAGGTCCAGGCCCGGCAGCGCGGCTCGGCCTGACAGGCGTCGGCGCAGGCTTGACCCTTGGGATTCGGCGGCGTTTCGAACGAGCGGTAATCGCCGCCGTAGCGATCGATCGAATATTCGATGGCGCCGGCGCGCGGCTCGATCACGCCGGCGCCGCGCACCCCGGAGACGCAACAGGCCGACGGCGTCCGCGGCACCACTTCGCGCTTGAGAAAGCATATGGCCGGCGCCCCGGACGGCGACGGATAGGAGAAACTCCAGGACCGGCAGTTCTTGTCGCGCTCGCAGCGGCTGGCACACAGCGCCGGATCGCCGCCCGGGACCGGCGCGCTGGCGTAATCGCCGCCCGGCCGGTCGTATCCGGATTGCGCGAGCGCGGGCGCCATGCCGCCGGTCGCGGCGACAACCAGCACGGCGAAGCCCACAATGCGTGCCCGCGTCATCGCGCCGCCTTCGTGTGTCGCGGCTGTGCCGCCACGCGCCGCCCCCGCATAGATGATCGCCGTTCCCGGCGAAATGCACAACGATCTTTCCGAATGGTCGTGCCATGAATCCGTGGCTGCGGGCCGCATTCCCGACTCAAGCGCCAACGACCTGGGGGGATTGCCTGACCGTTCAGCTCTTGCCGCAAGCCAACGTTCAGCCGCGAAAGTGCTTCGACAGTTTAAGGCCCTGCGCCTGGTAGTTCGAACCGATGCCGCTGCCGTAAAGCCGGTCGGGCCGCGCCAGCATCTTTTCGTAAACCAGCCGACCGACGATTTGGCCGTGTTCGAGGATGAACGGCACTTCGCGCGAGCGCACTTCCAAGACCGCGCGCGAGCCGAGCCCGCCGGCGCCGGCATAGCCGAAGCCGGGATCGAAGAAGCCGGCATAGTGCACGCGGAATTCGCCGACCAGCGGATCGAACGGCACCATTTCCGCGGCAAAATCGGGCGGCACCTGCACCGCCTCGGTCGACGCCAGGATGTAAAACTCGTCGGGATCGAGAATCAGGCTCTGGTCGGGCCGCGCCGCGATCGGCTCCCAGAAATCGGCGATCTCGTAAGCGGCGCGGCGCTCGACCTCGATGACCGCGGTGTGCCGTTTGGCGCGGTAGCCGACGATGCCCCCTGCCTTCCCCTCCCCCGCTTGCTGAGGCGGGTTGGAGTGAGGGCCCGTACCTGAAAGATCGATGCTGACCGCGACCGCGTCGCCCATGACCGCCTCGGCGCGGTCGACCAGACGCTCACGCGCATGCAGCGCGCGTAAGTCCTCGGCCGACAGCCCGGCATCGCCGCGGCGCAGCCGCAGTTGCGACAGCCGCGAACCTTCGCGGACCAGAACCGGAAAAGTCTTTGGGCTGATCTCGGCATAGAGCGGGCCGCAATAGCCGGGCGCGACGCGATCGAAGCCGCGTGTCTCGTCGGCGATCACGCGGGTGAAGACATCGAGCCGGCCGGTCGAGCTTTTCGGATTGCTGGCCGCCGCGATATCGGCCGGCAAAGCCAGGCTCTCGATCAGCGGCACGATATAGACGCAAGCCGTCTCCAGCACCGCGCCCTGGCTCAACGAAAACTCGTGCAATTTGAGCTCGGCGATGCGCCGCGCCACCGTGGCGCCGGGTCCGGGCAGGAAGCTCGCGCGCACCCGGTAAGCGATGGCGCCGAGGCGCAGATCGAGGCTCGCCGGCTGAATTTGTCCGGGCGCGAAGGGATAGTTCGCACGGATTGCGCCTTGTTCCGCCAGCGCCGCGATCATGCGGTCGGGCAATATTCCCCGATCGGAGGGGTTGAGCGACAGCGTCACATGCCCACCAAGTATTCAAGAAGTGTCGGTGGCGATCTAACCCGAGGCCCGGTTTGACGCCAAGGCGCATGCGGCGTATAACCCCGCTATCCCGTGGTCATTTGAGCCGGCCGGCTTGCAGCCACGTAAAATAAATCGCTAAAAGGCCGGGGACGCGTGAGCCCGGCCTGAGGATTGTCCTCACGGCCGGTTTTTGTTTGGCCATAGGAGGGCCGCAAGGAGGGTTACATGTCCGCGTCCGCGAAAAAGGGCTATCGCCCCGAGACCCGTCTGGTGCAATCCGGCACGTTGCGCTCGCCGTTCGGCGAGACTTCGGAAGCGCTCTTTCTGACCCAGGGCTATGTCTACGACAACGCCGCCCAGGCCGAAGCGCGCTTTAAAGGCGAGGATCCCGGCTATCAATATTCGCGCTTCGCCAATCCGACCGTCGACATGTTCGAGCGGCGCATGGCGGCGTTCGAAGGTGCCGAAGCCGCGCGCGCCACCGCGACCGGCATGGCCGCGGTCACGCTGTCGCTCATGGGCCAGGTCAAGGCCGGCGATCACGTGGTCGCGGCCAAGGCGATGTTCGGCTCCTGCCGCTACGTCGTCGAGGAGTATCTGCCGCGCTTTGGCGTCGCATCGACGCTGGTCGACGGTTGCAACCTCGACTCCTGGCGCAACGCGGTGCGCGACAACACCAAGACGTTCTTCCTCGAAACTCCGACCAATCCGGCGCTCGACGTGATCGACATCGCCGCGGTGGCCAAGATCGCGCACGAGGCCGGCGCCACGCTGGTGGTCGACAATGTGTTCGCCACGCCGCTGTTCCAGAGCCCGCTGGCGCTCGGCGCCGATTGCGTCGTCTATTCGGCAACCAAGCACATCGACGGCCAGGGCCGCTGCCTCGGCGGCGTTATCCTCGGCGCGCAGAAATTCATCATGGAGAAGATTCATGTGCTGTTGCGCCAGACCGGCCCGTCGATGTCGCCGTTCAACGCCTGGGTGCTGCTGAAAGGCCTGGAGACGCTGGCGGTGCGGGTGCGGCGGCAGACCGACAGCGCCGCGACGCTCGCGGTCGCGCTCGCCGAACATCCGAAAGTTTCCCGCCTGATCTATCCCGGCCGGCCCGACCACCCGCAGGCGGCGATCGCGCAAAAGCAGATGCGCGGCGGCTCGACGCTGGTCGCCTTCGACATCAAGGGCGGCAAGCGCGCCGCGTTCCGTTTCCAGGACGCGCTCAAGCTGATCCGCATCAGCAATAATCTCGGCGACGCCAAGAGCCTGATCACCCATCCGGCGACGACCACGCACCAGCGGCTTAAGCCTGAGCAACGCGCCGAGCTCGGCATCGGCGATGGGCTGGTGCGGGTGTCGGTCGGACTCGAACATCCCGACGATATCGTCGAAGACGTGCTTGCGGCGCTGGAAGCGGTTTGATCGTCATTCCGGGGCGGCCCGCAGGGCCGAGCCTGGAATCCATTGGCCGCTTCCGGAATGACTTACGGCAGCTTCGCCGCTTGCAGCGGATGCGCGGCGGCCGAGGCGATCGGGCGCGTGGCGGCTTCGGCAATCGCCGCGCCGAGGAGTTTCGCCCAGCAGGCGTAGCCCCAGTCGTTCATGTGCAACCGGTCCGGCGACACGAACACGGCAAAGCCGAGGTGGTCGACCTCGTACCAGTTGCGCATCACCGCAAAGCGGTGGAACAGATCGACGTTGTCTTCCTTGGCGGCGAGCGCGATCTGCGCGACCATGTCCGGAGTTTCCGGCTTGGCATTGACCGCCGGCGCGAATTGCGGATCGATCAGCACCACGTCGGCGTCGGCCGCTTTCAGCTCCTCGATGCCCAGCTGCAACTCGGCCCAATGCCGCTGCAGCGAGCGATCGCGCAGCACCGAATTGGTGCCGACCTGCCAGAGCACGAGCTGCGGATGCGCGGCGATCACGTCGGCGGAAAACCGCGCCATCATCTGATCGGTTTCCTCGCCGTTGATGCCGCGGTTGAGCACCGTAATGTCGTGGCCGGGGAAGCGCGCTTTAAGCTCGACGACAAGCCGGCTCGGATAGCTCGCGGCGGGCGAGGTTGCGCCGGCGCCGGCGGTCGACGACGATCCGATGGCGACGACGGTCAGCGGCTCGCCACTGGCAAGCCGCCGCATGGTGTGCAGCAGCGGACGATCGAAGCGCGCGAATTCAGTCGGTGCGCTGCAAGCGGTCGACGGCGCCGCGGCCGGAGTCATGCCGGGTGCGACAAAAGGTACCGCACTCACCACTTGCGCCTGCGCCGCGTTGTGCACTGCAATAATGTGCACTGCAAAAAACGCGGTGGCGGCCGCGGCCCGCCGCAAGCAGGCGATTATCGTTTGTTTGTTTGATGGCATCAATGCGTCGTTTGCATTCTCACGGCGTCGAGATGTGCGGCAGTGATGATTTGCGACGCCAAGGCCCAGCCAATGCAGTCGTGAACGCGACGCGCCATATCATAGTTCTTGGTAGCGGTATAGAGGTCGAAGATGCCGGCATCGTTCCAGGAATGCATGATCGCCAGGCGATCGAACAACAACGCGCCGCGCTGTTCGGCGACCACCCGCATGACGTTGGCATAGGTCGAGACATCGAGCATCGATTCGGTGCGCGGGCTGTATTGCATGTTCATCAGGATGACGTTGGCGCCGGCGGTCTGCATTTTCTCGATCCCGTCATCGAGGCTGCCGCGGAAATCCTCCGGCTCGATGCCGTTGATCGCGTCGGCCGTTCCGGTCTGCCAGACCACCAGCGACGGCTTGTCGCCGGCGAGAATTTTCGCCAGGCCGAGCACCATGGTCGCGGCGGTCGCGCGCGACTCGACATGTGCGGTGACTTTGACGTTGCCGCCCGGCACCTCCTGCTTGAGCGCATCTTCGAGCCGCGCCGGATAGGCAAAGCGCGCGCCGTCGGGACCGGGCAGCGCCGACGATCCGGTGCCGATCACGCTGATATCGATGCGATGCTTGTCCTTGAATTCGCGGGTGACGCGGCCGAGATCGGTATCGCCCTCGAGCAACGATTGCGGGGCCTCGCACTGCTCGGGCGGCGCCGCGGCGCGCGCGGCGCCGGCCGGCCCGCCGGCGACCAGCACGATCATGCCGATAGCGGCGATGAATCGCCTCATGCGTCGCCCCCCGCGAGGTCGGCGTCCGGCGGTTTGCTCCGCGTTGTCGGACCTCGTCCCTCCATGTCCTTGTACCACGATATCAGATTGGCCGTCGCAACCATGATCAGGATGCCGCAGAGGCTGATGAGAAACTGCACCAGCGGTCCGCCCGACCATTCGCTGATGACGAATTGCCCCGCGAAGGCCAGAAACACGCCGAGGCAGAAAATCTCCAGCGAATGCTGGCCGCAGCGGATCGCCGGCCGAAACCACGGCGATTGCAACGCCGGCCAATCGTACGGCACGAACCGGACGACGATCGCAGCCAGCGCCAAAAAATGCGCAAAGCGCAGCACGTCGAGATTGGTCTTGTCGATCGGATACATCCAATTGGAAAGCCAGATCGGCACAAAGCGCTGCAGCGGCTCGATATGCCAGGTCAGCGTGATGGCGAAGGCGAACACCAGATAGGCGACCGCGATGCCGAGCACGATGCGCGAGCGCAACAGCCAGGCCAGCCGCTGCGCGCCGCCGAGCGCGCACCAGGCGCCGAACACGAACAACAGTTGCCAGGCGAACGGATTGAAGAACCAGACGCCGTTCGGATAGGCCGGCAGGTTCAGATCGAAATTCCAGGCCAGCACATAAACCAGGGCGGAACCCGCCAGCGCGAATGCCGGCTGCCGCAGCAAGAGCCACAGCATCGGCGGAAAAAACAGCAGCAGCACGATGTAGAGCGGCAACACGTCCATGTTGACCGGCTTGAACTTCAACAACAGCGCCTGGAAGATCGTGACGTCGGGCTGCTTGAGGAAATCGAGGATTTTCATTTCCTCGGCGTAGAGCGGGTTGTCGAATGTCGCCGCGACATAGGCGATTTCCGCCATGAAGATCGTGAACAGGAAAATGTGCGCGACGTAGATTTGCCAGGCGCGCCGCAGCACCCGCGCGCTGGCGATGATCATGCCGCGCTCGCGCATGGCGCGGCCGTAGACGAACGCCGCGGTGTAGCCGGAAATGAAGATGAAGATTTCGGTGGCGTCGGAAAAGCCGTAATTGCGGATGGTGAACCAGTTGACGATGTTTTGCGGGATGTGGTCGAGAAAAATAAGCCACAGCGCCACGCCGCGGAACAGATCGAGCCGCAGGTCGCGTGCGGTCGACCCCGCCGCAAAAGGTTGCGCCATCGCCGGCGGCTTGCCCAGCATGATCCTCGCAAACAGGGGTTTCACGATCGAACACCAGACCCGGCGCCGATTCGACGGTTACGATACGGGTCAACTGTGGCTTGAGAAAGCTCCTCCGCACGGTTATTGCAACAAATCGAGCCGCGTTATCGGCTTTGCAACGTCGACAATGAGGGTAGCAACAGCGCCATGTATCGCGCGGTGACCCGCAATATCGAGGTCGTGGTGACCCCGCGCTTCGTCGCCGACCGGTCGTCGCCGGAGAACAATTATTTCTTCTGGGCCTATGCCATCTCGATCACCAATAACGGCACCGAGACGGTGCAGCTGAAGACCCGGCATTGGCGCATCACCGACGCCAACGGCCGCCGCCAGGAAGTCCGCGGCGCCGGCGTGGTCGGCGAGGAACCGGTGCTCAAGGCCGGCGAGGCGTTCGAATACACCAGCGGCGTGCCGCTGCAAACGCCGTCCGGCTTCATGGTCGGCAGCTATGGCATGGTGAGCGCGGCCGGCGAGCATTTCGACATCGACGTGCCGGCCTTCTCGCTCGACAGCGGCGAAGCCACGCGCACCATCAATTGAGATAACGCTCCGGCGCAACAGACCGGCGCCGGTCGCTTTGGTCCGAGGCAATCGCGCGCTGACGATCGAGCGGCGCTTGAGTGGGCGGTCGACGGCTCGATCAGCGCGCGATATCGCATGTGCCGCTGTCGCAGACCCGGTGGCAGATCCGCTCGGCATTGGCGGCGTGCGAGAGCGCGAACCACAAGGCGGCGGTCGCCATGCCAATCAGGAATTTGCTCATCGCCGGCCTCCGCTGCGTAGCCCCCCGCGGACCCGCTATGTTAATTTCGCGGCACCGGTTTGGTTCCTGGCTTTGCGGTGGCGAGAAGCGGCCGCCGCGGGCACTCCGCCGGCTCGGGCGCGGACATAAAAAAATATGTAGAATCAAATGGTTACATTGACCGGGCGAGCCGGCGCCGCGGCCTGTTCTCGCCCGGGACGCGGCGAAATTTTGCGCGCGCGTTACGACGGCGCCGAATTTGGCGCCGAATTTGGTGCCGAACTTGGCGCCGAATTTGGTGCCGAACTTGGCGCCGAATTTGGCGCCGAATTTGGCGTCGCGACGTCCTGCGGCGAAAACACATAGGTCGAGCTGCAAAATTCGCAGGTCACGGTGATGCGGCCGTTCTCGACCATGTCGTCGCGGTCTTGCTGCGAGAAGCTTTTGAGCATGTTCTCGACATTGTCGCGCGAGCACGAGCACTGCGCGTCGACCGGCGCGGCGCGGAACACGCGCACGCCGCGCTCATGGAACAGCCGGTAAGCCAGCCGCTCGCTCGACAGCGCCGGGTCGATCAGCTCGATATCGTCGACGGTGGCGACGAGCGACCGGCCCTCGACCCAGGCCTCGTCCTCCGGCAGCACATGCGCCGCGGTGCCGGGCGGCGCGTCGCCGGGATGCAGATCGGCCTGCCGCGCCCGCTCGGCCGAGGCCGGCAGGAATTGCAGCAAAATGCCGCCGGCGCGCCAATGCCGCCGCGCGCCGTTCTCGCCGGCGCGAAACTCTTCGGCGACCGCAAGCCGCACGCGGGTCGGAATCTGCTCCGAGCGGGCAAAATATTCGTGCGCGGCTTGTTCGAGGTCGCCGCCTTCCAGCGGCACCAGCCCCTGATACCGGCTCATTTCCGGACCCTGATCGATGGTCATGGCGAGATGGCCGTGGCCGAGCAGTTGGCCGGGCGCGGCCGCGCCGTCGGCGATCGCCTGGGCGACGCGTTCGGCGGCGAAGCGGGCGCAGGCCCGCACCCTGCCGGGCGAGGTGAAATCGACCACCAGCATGCGCACCGGCCCGTCGCTCTGGGTCTGCAGGATGAAGCGGCCCTCGAATTTGAGCGCCGAGCCGAGCATGACCGTGAGCACGATCGCCTCGCCGAGCAATTTTGCCACCGGCGGCGGATAGTCGTGGCTGCCGAGGATGGTATCGACCGCGGGCCCCAGCCGCACGATGCGGCCGCGCAAATCGAGCGCCTTGACCGCGAACGGCAAGATGGTGTCGTCGCGCCCGGTTTGCGCCGGCTCACGCACCGGAATGGCGAAATCGGAATCGGTCATCGCGCCAGAATATAGGTGATAGCGGCGCGATTGTGAGGCTATCCGGCTCAATGCCGGCTCAATGGCCGTTCGCCTGCAGGCACCAGGCCAGAATGCCCTGCTGCGCGTAGAGCCGGTTTTCCGCCTCGTCGAACACCACCGAATGCGGCCCGTCCATCACCTCGTCGGTGACCTCTTCGCCGCGATGCGCCGGCAGGCAGTGCATGAAAATGGCGTCCGGCTCGGCGCGGGCCAAGAGTCGCGCATTGACCTGATAGCGTTTGAGCAGGTTGTGGCGGCGCGCGCCGTTGCGGTCGCCCATCGAGACCCAGGTATCGGTGACCACGCAATCGGCGCCCTTGACCGCCTCGTCCGGGTCGGTGCCGATGTCGATTGCGGCGCCGGAGGATTTGATCCATTCGCGCAGCGGCTTCTTCGGCGCCAGTTCGGGCGGGGTGGCCACGCGCAGACGGAATTCAAAGCGCCCGGCGGCATGCATCCACGAGGCGAGCACGTTGGTGGCGTCGCCGCTCCAGGCGACGGTGCGGCCGCGGATCGGGCCGCGATGCTCCTCGAAGGTCATCACGTCGGCGAGCACCTGGCAGGGATGCGAGCGCCGGGTCAGGCCGTTGATCACCGGCACCGTGGCGTAACGCGCCAGCTCGGCAACGGCATTGGGATCGAGCATGCGGATCATGATGGCGTCGATATAACGCGATAAGACCCGCGCGGTGTCGGCGAGCGTCTCGCCGCGGCCGAGCTGCATCTCCTCGGCGGTCAGCAAAATGGCGTCGCCACCGAGCTGGCGCATCGCCACTTCGAACGACACCCGGGTGCGCGTCGACGGCCGCTCGAAAATCATCGCCAGCGTCTTGCCGGCAAGCGGACGGCTCGATTTGTCGCGCTTGGCCTTCATGGCGCGCGCGGCCTCGATCATTCCGCGCAGCTCGGCGGCCGGAACGTCGATGAGATCGAGGAAGTGGCGGACGCCGCTCATCGCGCCGCCCCCTCCTTGGGCGCTTCCTTGGGTGCTTCCTTGGGTTTTTGCGTCCGCGCGCGGTCGAGCCGCATTAAAGCGCGGTCGAGCCGCGCGACCCCTTCGGCGATTTCCTCTTCGCTGACGATGAGCGGCGGCAAAAGGCGCACGACATTGTCGCCGGCGCCGACCGTGAGCATGTGCTCGGCGCGGGTCGCATCGACCAGTTCGCCGGCCGGAACCAGCATCCGCAAACCTACCAAAAGACCTTCGCCGCGCACCTCGGCGATCAATCCGGGATAGCGGTCCTTGATCTCCGCCAGCCGCTGCTTGAACACAATCTCGATCCGCTTGACGTGATCGAAGAAGCCGGGCGCCAGCATAACGTCGAGCGTCGCGTTCACCGCGCTCATGGCCAGCGGATTGCCGCCGAAGGTCGAGCCGTGCGTGCCGGCGGTCATACCCTCGGCCGCCTCGTTGGTGGCGAGCACCGCGCCGACCGGGAAGCCGCCGCCCAGCGCCTTGGCCAGCGCCATGATATCGGGCACGATGCCGGTGCGCTGATAGGCGAACAATTCGCCGCTCCGCCCCATGCCGCTCTGGACCTCGTCGAACACCAGCATGAGGTCCTGCTCGTCGCATATGTCGCGCAGCGCCCGCAGCAATACCGGCTCGACGACGCGCACGCCGCCCTCGCCCATCATCGGCTCGATCATGACGGCCGCGGTTTCGCCGCCGATCGCGCGCTTGGCCGCCGCAAGATCGCCGAACGGAACCTGATCGAAGCCTTCGACCACGGGGCCGAAGCCGTCGAGATATTTCTTCTGGCCGCCGGCGGCCAGCGTCGCCAGGGTGCGGCCATGGAACGCGCCTTCGAAGGTGACGATGCGATAACGCTCCGGCCGGCCGTTGACCGACTGATATTTGCGCGCGCACTTGATCGCGCCCTCCACCGCCTCGGCGCCGGAATTGCAGAAGAACGCCACGTCGGCGAAGCTTGCCGCGCACAGGCGCCGTGCGGCGCGCTCGGATTCCGGAATCTCGTAGAGATTGGAGACGTGCCAGAGCTTTTGCGCCTGCGCGGCGAGTTCCTCGACCAGATGCGGGTGGCCATGGCCCAGCGCGTTCACCGCGACGCCGGAGGTGAAATCGAGATAGCGCTTGCCGTCGGTCGCGATCAGCCATACGCCTTCGCCCCGCTCGAAGGCGAGGGGTACGCGTGCGAAAGTGGGCATCAGGTGCGATGTCACGGCTTGACTCGCGGATGCGGCGCGGCGGCAATCGGCGCGACGCAAACGAAATGTGCCGCCTCTCCAGGCGGCACGGAACAGTATTCTATTTCGGCGCGCCGCACTGTCAACACAGGATAATTGCGCGCCGCGAACCCGGTTTGTACCCAGTTCATCCACACGCGCGCAGGAATGTGTGACTCATTTTGGACGAAGTCTTGCGTCAAACTCCAGCCATATTGTAGCCTTTTCATCGTCAGTACGACACCTCGTGCGGCGGACTGTCTTCTCAAGCGTCGGCGATTGCGTTTGTGTCGGGCGGCTACGCGCCGCCTGGCGTGGTGAGGGATTCTCGCGAAAGGCCGGTCGTTGCCAATGACTCTTCCGGACGCGCAAGGAGGATTGAGCATGTCGTGGACCGACGAGCGGGTCGAGCTGCTCAAAAAACTATGGGCGGACGGCCTCTCGGCGAGCCAGATCGCGGCCGAGCTCGGCGGCATCACGCGCAACGCCGTGATCGGCAAGGTGCATCGGCTGGGGCTGTCCGGCCGCGCCAAGAGCAACTCGAGCGCCGCGCCGCGTCCGCGCAAGACGCGCTCGCCGTCGCACATGCTGCGCATCGGCCGCGCTTCGATCCGCGGCAATACCGCGCTGGCGCACGCCTATGACATCGAGGTGGACGCCGAACCGGAGTTGATCGACAACATCATTCCGATCGGCCAGCGCCGTACGCTGCTGGAATTGAACGAACAGACCTGCCGCTGGCCGGTCGGCGATCCCGGCTCGAGCGAATTTTTCTTCTGCGGCGGTAATACGATGCCCGGCCTGCCCTATTGCGCCCATCACTCGCGGGTGGCTTACCAGCCCGCCAACGACCGGCGTCGCGACAAGCGGCCGCTGAGGTAAATTACCGTCATGTATGGACGGCCCCCTGTCGGCAAGAGCTTTTTGGCGGTTCGGCAGACTGATCGGGAGCGGTCATGTATGCGGCCTTTGGATGCGGTCGCTGACCGCTGGCCCTGATGGGATTCGCGGATCGAGTTCCAATCATTGCGACGCGCTGTGATGCGCGATGACGGGTCGGAGTGTCTCGATCCCGGTTCCTGACCGTTTGCCGTCACGCCATAGTTGCCCTTTCCGACGGTTGAGCGCGAGCGATCAGTTGCTGTCTGCGCTAGGCAGCGGCTGGCACACTCGCGCGATCGCGATAGTCTTCTCCTTTGGCCAACACGGCCCAAATGATACGCGCGGTCTTGGCGGCAAGCGCCACAGTGGCGACCTTCTTGGGGCGGCGCGCCAGAAGATCGCGCAGCCACGGATCGCTGACCCCGCGTGCCACCTCCTGGCGCAGCTTGGCGCTGGCGCCGACGATTAACAAGGTGCGCAATGTCCGATCGCCTTGCCGAGAGATCGAGCCCGAACGTTGCTTGCCGCCCGTTCCTCTCTGCCGTGGTGTCAGACCGAGCCAAGCCGCAAAGCCGCGGGCGCTGCGGAACGCTCGCGCGTCGCCGACGCTGGCCACCATGGCACTGGCGATGATCGGCCCCACGCAAGGCACCGCCACCAGCCGGCGCGCCGCCGCGCTCTCGCGCACGCTTTGCACTATCTTAAGTTCGAGCGCGCGGATCTGCACATCGAGCGCTTGCCATTGTCCGGCGAGCGCCAGCAAGCCATCCCGCGCCAGAGCTGGTACTCCGGCATCACAGGCTGTCTGCATCCGTTCGATCAAGCCGCGCAGCCCCTTCACACCCTGCGCCGCTACGATCCCGAACTCCGCAAGATGACCGCGCAACGCATTGGCCAGCATCGTGCGCTGGCGCACCAGCAGCGTCCGCGTCCGGTGCAGGACCAGCATCGCCTGCTGGTGCTCGCTCTTTACCGCCACAAACCGCATCGTCGGCCGCTGCATCGCCTCGCAGCTCGCCTCCGCATCGCGGCCGTCTGTCTTGTTGCGCTTCACATAAGGCTTCACGTAGCTCGGCGGCATCAGCCGCACCTCATGGCCATGCCGTTGCGCCAGCCGCGCCCAGTAATGCGCCCCGCCGCACGCCTCCATGCCGATCACCGCCGGGCGCAGTCCGGTAAAAAACTTCTCCATCTGCGCCCGTCGAATTTGTCGGCGGATCACCACCTGGCCGGCTTCATCGACACCGTGAACCTGGAAAACGTTCTTCGCCAAATCCAACCCAATCATGATAGTCTCTGCCATGGACGGCTCCCTTGTCTGGCCGATTCACATCACCAGTCTGGCACAACTGATGCCGTCGGGAGCCGTCCACACCATCATTGCGAGCCAACGGGTCCGGCCCGAAGTGGCCGGCCCGATGACAGGCTCCGCGAAGCAATCCAGTCTGGATTGCTTCGGCACTGCGTGCCTTTGCGAGCCAACGGGTCCGGCCCGAAGTGGCCGGCCCGATGACAGGCTCCGCGAAGCAATCCAGTCTGGATTGCTTCGGCACTGCGTGCCTCGCAATGACGGAATTCAACTCGCCTTGCCGAAGCGGTCGTCGAGCGAATAGCCGGCGCCGCGCACGGTGCGGATCGGATCGGCCGCATCGCCGCGGTTGAGCGCCTTGCGCAGCCGGCCGACGTGGACGTCGACGGTGCGCTCGTCGATATAGACTTCCGAGCCCCACACGCCGTCGAGCAATTGCTCGCGCGAAAACACCCGGCCCGGGCGTTCCATCAGGAATTCGAGCAGGCGGAACTCGGTCGGCCCGAGATCGACCGGATGGCTTGCCCGCGATACGCGCTTCTTCTCGCGGTCGAGTTCGAGGTCGCCGATCGAGAGCACCGTGGCGACGCGCTCGGGGCTCGCCCGGCGCAACAGCGCGCGCACCCGCGCCAAGAGTTCCGGCACCGAGAACGGCTTGACGATGTAATCGTCGGCGCCGGTGGCGAGCCCGCGCACGCGCTCGCTTTCCTCGCCGCGCGCGGTCAGCATGATGATCGGCAGCGCCTGGGTCTGCGGCCGCGCCCGCAGCCGCCGGCACAGTTCGATGCCGGACAGCCCGGGCAGCATCCAGTCGAGCACGATGAGGTCGGGCGCGGTTTCCTTAAGCCGGGTGTCGGCGTCGTCGCCCCTGGCGACGGCGTCGACCTCGTAGCCCTCGGCTTCGAGATTGTAGCGCAACAGCGTGGTCAGCGGTTCCTCGTCTTCCACGATCAGGATGTTGGCCCCCATCCCGGTCTCCTATTTCTTCAAAACGCCTGGTGGAAAACTCGTGGTGTCGCCCTTCGGACGCCGATCGGTGATCGGGCGGCCCTCGATCATGTAATAGACGGTCTCGGCGATATTGGTGGCATGGTCGCCGATGCGCTCGATGTCCTTGGCGCAGAACATCAGGTGCATGCAGAAGGTGATGTTGCGCGGGTCCTCCATCATATAGGTGAGCAGCTCGCGGAACAGCGAGGTGCACATCGAATCGACTTCCTCGTCACCGTTCCACACCGCGAGCGCCGACTGCAAGTCGCGGCCGGCATAGGCGTCGAGCACCTGCTTGAGCTGGGTGAGGACCAGTGCCGACATGTGTTCGACGCCGCGAATGAGCTTTTGCGGATAAAAGTCGCCGTCAAGCGCGACGACGCGCTTGCCAATATGCTTGGCATGGTCGCCGATCCGCTCCAGGTCGTTGCAAACGCGCATGGCGCCGACCACCTCGCGCAGGTCGATCGCCATCGGCTGCCGCCGCGCGATGGTGAGGATGGCTTTCTCCTCGACTTCGCGCTGCAGGGCGTCGATCGACGGATCCATGCCGATGACCCGCTCGCCCAATTCAACGTCGCGATCGACCAGGGCTTGGACGGCATCGGCGATCTGCCGCTCGGCAAGCCCGCCCATTTCGGCGACCTTGCGGGTGATTTCCTGCAGGTCGGTGTCGAACGCCTTCGCGGTATGGTCGATTCTGGTGGTGATTTCTGTCATGGCGATCTACCTGGCGATTAGCCGAAGCGGCCGGTGATGTAGTCTTGCGAGCGCTGATCGTGCGGCGCGGTGAACATTTTGCTGGTCGAATCGAACTCGATCATCTCGCCGAGATACATGAAGGCGGTGAAATCGGATACCCGCGCGGCCTGCTGCATGTTGTGGGTGACGATCGCGATTGTATAGTCGTCGGTCAACTCGTCGATCAGCTCTTCGATCTTGGCGGTCGAGATCGGATCGAGCGCCGAGCAGGGCTCGTCGAACAGGATCACCTCGGGGCGCACCGCGACGGTGCGGGCGATGCACAACCGCTGCTGCTGGCCGCCGGACAGGCTCTGGCCGTTGGCGTTGAGCTTGTCCTTGACCTCTTCCCACAATGCCGCGCGCCGCAGCGAGGTCTCCACGCGGCCGTCGAGCTCGGCTTTCGGCAAGCGTTCATAGAGGCGGATGCCGAAGGCGATGTTCTCGTAGATCGACATCGGGAACGGCGTCGGCTTCTGAAATACCATGCCGATGCGGGCGCGCAGCAGATTGAGATCCTGCTTCGGGGAAAGAATGTTCCCGCCGTCGAACATGACTTCGCCGGTGGCATGCTGGTTCGGGTACAGGTCGTACATGCGGTTGAGCACGCGCAGCAAGGTCGACTTGCCGCAACCCGACGGGCCGATGAAGGCGGTGACCTTCTTCTCATAGAGCGAGAGGCTGATCGATTTGAGCGCCTTCGCCTCGCCATAGAAGAAGTTGAGATCGCGGATCGTGACTTTCTCGGCCAGGCCCGTTCGATCGATCGGCGCATGGCTGACGGGAGGCACGGAGACGGAAGCAGCGCTCATGCTCATGACTGTTTTCCCGATGGGACGAGGGCGCGCGCGCTGATGCTCAAGGCAAGCACCGCAAGGGTGATGATCAGGGCGCCGGTCCAGGCCAGCGCCTGCCATTCCTTATAGGGACTGAGCGCGAACAGGAAGATGACGACCGGCAGACTGGCGGTCGGCGCGTTGAGGCTTGCGTTCCAGAACTGGTCGTTGAGCGAAGTGAACAACAGTGGCGCGGTCTCGCCGCTGATCCTGGCGACGGCGAGCAGCACGCCGGTCACCATCCCGGCGCGCGCGGCGCGATAGCAGATGCGCGTGATCGTCATGGAGCGCGGCAGGCCGATCGAGGTCGCGGCCTCGCGCAGCGCGTTCGGTACCAAAGTGAGCATGTCCTCGGTGGTGCGCACGACCACCGGTATGACCAGGACGGCGAGCGCGATGCCGCCGGCCAGCGCCGAGAAATGCCCCATCGGCGCGACCACGACCTGGTAGACGAACAGTCCGATGACGATGGACGGCGCGCTCAGCAGAATATCGTTGATGAAGCGCACCACGCTCGACAGCCGGTCGTGACGGCCGTATTCAGCCAAATGGGTGCCGGCGAAGATGCCGATCGGGGTCCCGATCGCGACGGCGAGCCCGGTCATGATCAGGCTGCCGACGATGGGATTGAGCAGACCGCCGGCGGCCGCGGGCGGCGGCGTCATCTCGGTGAATACCGACAGCGACAATCCGCTGAAGCCGTGCCAAAGCAACGAGCCCAGAATGAGCACCAGCCAACCCAGACCGAAGGCCGTCGCCGCGAACGCCAGCATCGTTGCAATGGCGTTGCTGCGGCGGCGGCCGGAATAGCGCGAGGGTAGGATCATGGCCGGCATGGCGTCATCCGATCCGGCGCTCGATACGCATCAGCAAGTAACGCGCTATGGCGAGCACGATGAAGGTGATGACGAACAGGATCAATCCGAGTTCGATCAGAGAAGAGGTGTAAAGCGGGCTGACAGCCTCGGTGAACTCGTTGGCAATGACGGCGGAGATGGTGGTGCCCGGTGCGAGCAGCGAGGCCGAGATGCGGTGCGCATTGCCGATGACGAAGGTCACCGCCATGGTTTCGCCGAGCGCACGGCCGAGAGCGAGCATGACGCCGCCGATAACGCCGACCCGGGCATAGGGCAGCACGACGTAGCGCACCACTTCCCAGGTGGTGCAGCCGACGCCATAGGCCGCCTCCTTGAGCACCGGGGGAACCGCCTCGAATACATCGCGGGTGATCGAGGTGACGAAGGGCAGCACCATGATGGCGAGGATGAGTCCCGCCGTGAACAGGCCGATGCCGAAGGGCGGGCCGGCGAAAAGCGGCGCAATGAACGGCACATTGCCGAGGGTGTCGATCAGGAACGGTTGCAGCGTTTGTTGCAGGAACGGCGCAAAAATGAAAAGTCCCCAGATGCCGTAGATGATGCTCGGGATGCCGGCGAGCAACTCGATGGCGATGCCGATCGGCCGCCGCAGCCATAGCGGGCACAGCTCGGTCAGGAAGAAGGCGATCATCAGCCCCACGGGAACCGCAATCAGCATGGCAATCAACGAGGTGACGACCGTGCCGTAGATCGGCGTCAACCCGCCGAATACGTCGGTCACCGGGTTCCACGTCTGGGTGACCAGGAAGCCAAAGCCGAATTTTCTGATCGCCGGCAGTGCGCCGAGAAACAGCGAGAGGATGACGCCACTAAGCAGCAGCAACACGCCGAGTGCCGCGGCCCGGGTCAGATGGCGAAAAACGTCATCGCCGAGGCGCAAGCGGTTGAGCGCCTTGGCGCGCGCGGTCCCCTCGGCCGAAACGACCGAACCATGCTGAAACGCAATGTCAACCACGGGACGCCTCCGCGTAGGCTCCATCGCGGCACTCCTGCAAGTCACTGTCGGAGCGCCCAGTCAAACGATCTATCGGTCGCCAAACAAGTCTTTAGTTGGCGCACGCGCGAGTTGGATATTGCGCGACGCCAGGAGCCGATCCGCGTCCTCCACCGCCCATCCGACGAATGGTTCCGTCACAGGTTTACCGCACGCGTCCTGCGGGGTCGGAATTGGACTATTCGGTTGACCCCTCACGGCGCGGGTTGCTTAGGTCCGGCACATCAAGCTTCTATGAGTGCTGGGTGACAATTGCATGACAGCGTAAGTTATTGGAAACACGAGGAGGTTAGCGGACCGCCGGGTTTTCCACGGTGGGCAGGTGGACGGTGAAGGCGGCGCCCGTGCCGGCTGCGCTTTCGATCGTCAAATGCCCGCGGTGGCGGTTGAGGATGTGCTTGACCAGCGCCAGACCGAGTCCGGTACCGCCCTGGGCGCGGCTTTCGGTGACGTCGACGCGATAAAACCGCTCGGTCAGCCGCGGCAGATGTTCCGGCGCGATGCCGGGTCCGTAATCGCGCACGCTGACTTGGGCCTCGGGCGCGCCGTCCGCCGAGGTGCCGAGCCCGATCCCGATGTCGACCCGCTTGCCGGCGGCGCCGTATTTGAGCGCGTTCTCGACCAGGTTCTCGAAAATGCGCACCAGTTCGTCGCGGTCGCCGAGCACGGTGAGCGCGGCTGCCGCGTCGGTGTTGACGGTAACGCCGCGGTCGCGCGCCAGCATTTCCAGCCCGTCGACCACCTGGCGGACGATCGGCACCAGATCGACCGGCGTGTCGGGCCGGCGGTGCGCGTTGAGCTCGATGCGCGACAGCGACAACAGGTCGTCGATCAGCCGCGCCATCCGCCGCGCCTGCTCCTGCATGATGGCGAGGAAGCGTTGGCGCGCCTTGGCGTCGTCGCGTGCCGAGCCCTGCAACGTCTCGATGAAGCCCAACAGCGCGGCGAGCGGCGTGCGCAATTCGTGGCTGGCATTGGCGACGAAGTCGGCGCGCATTTCCTCGACCCGGCGCAGCGGCGTGAGGTCGTGAAAGGTCATCAGCACGAGATCGGGTCGCGGCGCGCCCGGTTCGCGTTTGACCGGCATCACGATGGTCTCGAACCAGCGGTCGAGCGGCACGCGCTCGGAATAGACCACGCGCTGCTCCTCGCCTTGTGCCGACGCGCGGGCGATGGCCTCGATCAGTTCCGGCGTCCGCAGGGCGAATGCCACAGGCTCGCCTTGCCGCAGCGCCGGGGCCAGCGCGCGGGCGCGCTCGTTGAACGCCAGCACCCGGCCGTCGCGGTCGAGCGCGACCACCGGATCCGGCAGGCCGCCGACCAACGCCCGAAGCGCATCGTCGGCGCGCTCGGCAGCCGCAACCGGCTGTTGGGCAAGGCCCGTGACCTTATTGCCTGCGCGCATGGCGACCAGCGCGGCCGCCGCCACGACGGCGAAGCCGACTATCGCATGCAAGCCGGCCAGCGCTCCCGCGAAAGCGAGCCCGGCGAATACGATCGCGGCTGCCGCGACGACGAGCAGCATGCCACGTTGGGATTTCGCGGCCGGTGCTTCTCGATCTTCATTCAGGCTCATCGAGCGGGCTCGTCGGGTCATCTGCCGCCCGAGCGATACGGCGGGCGGCGCGGCCGGGCAAGGTCGATGACCGGGGCGAACGGGCGACGGGCACGGTCGCGTTGGCCGGCCGCCGCCGCGTGCGGAAAGCCCGGTCCGATAAAACAAATGCCGCCGACAACGCAACATTCTTGCCGCCCGGACACAACTGCGCCGGCGCTCGATTCCGTTGTGGCACGCACAGGTTCGAGAAACTTTCGGCCGCGACGCCAAAGCACAAATGTCATTGACTCTACGCGCTAATTTCCGTCGCCGGGCATCAACTCCAGCCCCGGCGCAACAACATGCCGCCAGGCTGTCATCAAACTGAAATAATAAGCGCCCTAGTAATGGCGCGGCATCGGATTTTGGGCGACGACGCCATACGAATGACCCCGATTTGGCCCCGCTACAGCAGGAGGGACAGGATGCGAACACACTTCGTTGCAGCCATTGCGGCTGCGACCGTTTCATTCACCATGAGCGCTCATGCCGCGAGCCTGACCGGCGCCGGCGGAACTGCGATCTATCCGGTGCTGTCGAAGTGGGCGGCCACATACGCTCAGGAGACCGGCGACAACGTCAACTATCAGCCGATCGGCTCCGGCGGCGGCATCAAGCAGATCGAGTCGAAGACGGTACTGTTTGCCAATACCGACATGCCGTTGAAGCCGGACGATGTGGCCAAGAACGGCCTCGTGCAGTTTCCCCAAGTGATCATCTCGATCACGCCGGTTGTGCACATTGCCGGCATCAAGCCCGGCGAACTCGTCTTCGACGGCCCTACTCTTGCCGACGTCTATCTCGGCAAGATCACGGAATGGGACGATCCGGCGATCAAGAAGCTCAATCCGAACGTCAAGCTGCCGCATGAGGCGATCACCACGGTGCATCGTTCCGACGGCTCCGGCACCACCTTCAACTTCACCGACTACCTCTCCAAGGTCAGCGACGATTGGAAGAGCAAGGTCGGCGAAGGCACTTCAGTGA
Organism: uncultured Alphaproteobacteria bacterium; assembly: GCA_963729335.1. Taxonomy (GTDB): domain Bacteria; phylum Pseudomonadota; class Alphaproteobacteria; order Rhizobiales; family Xanthobacteraceae; genus BOG-931. The sequence continues at coordinate 38,019 of CAVSNN010000005.1, read as the reverse complement.
GCTGGCCGAACGGCGTTGGCGGCAAAGGCAATCCAGGCGTTGCCTCCTACGTTCAGCAGGTCGACGGCGCCATCGGCTATGTCGAATACGCCTATGTGATCGAGAACAAGATGACCTACACCGACATGGTCAATATGGCCGGCAAGCGTATCACGCCGACCATGGCTGCATTCCAGGCCGCGGCCGGCAATGCCGATTTCACCAAGGTGCAGGACTTCTATCTGATCCTCACCGACCAGCCCGGCGACAAGAGCTGGCCGATCACGGCGGCGACCTACATGCTGCTGCGCAAGGACAGCCCGCCGGATCAGAACCACCTGGCGCTCAAGTTCCTCGACTGGGCGCTGAAGAAGGGCCAAGACCAGGCCAAGGCGCTCGATTACGTCCCGCTGCCCGACGACGTCGTCAAGCAGATCGAGCAGCATTGGTCCAAGGAAATTCCCGACGCCTGGAAAATGGCGGAGAAGTAACAGTTTGAATCTATCGGGAATTCGCGAATCTGACGGAGGCCGGGCGAAAGTCCGGCCTCCGGCGTTTTGCATCCGTCATCGGCGGCGCATGGCGCGGCCGAGCAAGGCTTCCCGCGTCGCCAATACGCCGAGCGAGAGCACGAACGGAATGATGTAATACAAGAGCCGGAACAGCAGCAGGCCGGCCAGCAGGTCCTCCTTGTCGAACTGCCACAGCGCCACCATCATGGCGGCGTCGAAGACGCCGAGCCCGCCGGGAGCGTGGCTGGCGAAGCCGAGCAGCGTCGCGGCGACAAATATCACCGCCACAGTGACGAAGCCGAGATTGGGCTGATCGGGCACCAGCATGTACATCGCGGCGGCGCAGCAGGAAAGATCGACGATGCCGATCGCGACCTGAAGCAGCGTCAGCGGGCCGCCGGGCAGCGTCACCTGCCAGCCGTCGCGGCCGATTACCCGCGGCTTGACCCAGACCCAGGCGATATAGGCGCCGAGTAGCGCCAGCAGCACCAGCGCCAGCACGCGGTTCGACCACAGCGGCAATTGATCGAGCGCGCGCGCCGCTTGCGGCGCGTCGAGGATGCCCAAGCCCAGCACGGTGACATTGCCGAGCCAGAAGGTCAGCCCGGCGATGAAGCAGATTTTGGTGACCTCGACGACCGAAAGGCCCCAAGCGGAATAGATGCGGTAGCGCACCGCGCCGCCGGAGAACACGCTGGCGCCGACATTGTGCCCGATCGCATAGCTGGTGAAGCCGCCTAGCGCGGCGATGCGGTACGGCACCTCGGCGCGGCCGATGGCACGCAGCGCGAACAGATCGTAGAAGGTCAGCGTCAGGTAGCCGGCGGCGACGAACAGGCCGGCGACGATCAGCGTGCGCCAGTCGGTCGCTTCGAGCGTATCGAGAAGTTCGCGGGGATCGATGTCGCGCAGAATGTGGTAGAGCACCACCACGGCGACCGCGAAAATGGTCAGGCTGAGCGCAAAGCCGATCCGGCTCAAGCCGACCTTGCGGTCGAAGAAGCGCTTGCCGCCGCGCAGACGATTCAACATGCCGCGCTCCGGACCGGCTGCTTGCGCATCCATAGCGAATCCCGTTCCGCCACCCAGTCACCCGGCGCCGCGAACCGGCCCCCACTAGCAGATGTGGTGCGCCGATGCGAGTGCGGCAGCGTCTCACCCCAAAGGGGCGAATAGCGAGGTAGCGAATAGGCACGCACGGCCCACTTCCCCCACTCGCTATTCGCTATTCGCCACTTGCTATTTTCCGAGTTCCCCCGCCGCAAAAAACTCCCGCAGCTCGTTATAGGTCTCCTGCGGCGCCTCTTCGGAAAGATAATGGCCGCAGGGCAGCGCCTTGGCGCCGCGGATGTCGGCCGCGTAACGCTGCCAGATCTCGCCGGGGCTCGGTATGGAATTGCGGCCGACGCCGCCGGTCGCGCCCCACAACAGCAGCACCGGGCAGGCGATCTTGCGCCCGGCTTTGAAATCCGCGGTATCCATGTCGAGATCGATGCCGGCGGTGGCGCGGTAATCCTCGCACATGGCGTGCACGGTCGCCGGATTGCGCATATAGCGCTTGTATTCGGCGAGCGCTTGTGGATCGAAGAAGCTCAATCCTTGCGCGGTCTTGGCGAGCTTCTTCTCGATGAAGAAGTCCGGATCGGCGCTCATCAGGTGCTCGGGAAAATCGTAGGGCTGGATCATGAAGAACCAGTGCCACGAAAACGTCGCCCAGGCTGTGGTGACGTTGTTGAAAAGATGATGCTGCGGAACGATGTCGAGGATGGCCGCACGGGCAACCGCTTGCGGATAATCGAGGCACATGCGGTGCAACACGCGCGCGCCGCGATCGTGGCCGGCGGCATAGAAACGTCGATGGCCGAGCGCCGCCATCACCTCGATCTGGTCGCCCGCCATGGCGCGGAACGAATAGTTCGCGTGATCCTCGCCGCCGGGCGGCTTCTCGGAATCGCCGTAACCGCGTAGATCGGTGGCGACCACGGTGAAGTCTTCGGCGAGCCGCGGCGCGAATTTGTGCCACGACAGATGGCTGAACGGATTGCCGTGCAGCAGAAGGAGCGGTGGTCCCTCGCCGCCATGGACGGTGACGATGCGCGCGCCCGAGGTTTTGATCTCGGTGTGGGTGAAGTTTTCGAACATTTGCCCTCTCGGTTCTGTCATCATCCGCAAAGGCGGATGATCCAGTAAACTCAGCAGACTCGCAACATCGATGCGGGAATGGCATCAATTGCGATTACTGGATGCCCGCCTTCGCGGGCATGACAGCAAACGTCGAGAACATACGAGGAAAGGACATGCCGTCGGACATCGATCCCAATTCCGGATTCCGCCTGCCGTTGTTAAAGCGCGAGGATTTGGACGACGCCGGCAAGCGCGCCTACGACCGCGCCAATACGCCCGGCAAGACCATCGTCGGGTTGCGCGGTCCCGCTGGCATCCATCTTTACAGCAGCAGGACCGCGGACGCGCATACCACCATCAACGGCTATTTGCGCCACGAGGCCGGCTTCGATCCGACAGTCCGGGAAGTCGCCATCCTCACCGTGGCGCGCGAAATGGACAGCCAATTCGAATGGGCCGCCCACGAACCGGAAGCGTTGAAGGTCGGCGTGCCGCCCGCGGTCGTCGACGCGATCAAGCACCGCAAGGGCACGCAAGGCTTGAGCGAAACCGACGCCGCGATCATCGAATTCGGCCGGGAGCTGTTTCGCAGCCACAAGGTCACGTCGGCGGCGTTTGCGCGGCTAAAAGCATTGTTCGCGCCCGAGCAACTCGTCGATCTGGTTTTGCTGATGGGCGATTACGCCGGCACCGCCATACTGCTCGCCGCCTTCGACATGCAGGTTGCGGAAGGACGACCGCTGTTGCCGGTGCCTTGATCACTTTGTCATGCCCCGCGCAGGCGGGGTATCCAGTATTCTCGTCGTTTCCGCGGTTATTGCGATTACTGGATCATCCGCTTGCGCGGATGATGACAATCATTGTCTTTTCTTATCCAGCCCGAGCTCGGTCCACCTCGCCTTTGCCGCGGCCATGTCCTCGGCCGTCGGCCAGACCAGCGGCGGAAAGCGCGCGCCGCCGAATTCGGGATCGGGATCGTAATCGAGATTCATCGTGGCGTCGATCAGCATCCGGTTCCATTTGCCGGTGCCGTACAGCGTCGACGTTGCGGTCGCGCCTGCGCGTCGAGGGATCGAGCCCCAGCCCGAACGTCGCCGGCATGATGACGATGTCGTCCTCGCCGGCATTGACCCGATAGGCGATCGCCCAATCGACCGCGGCGTAATCGTGGATGTCGATGTCGTCGTCGACCACGGTGACGTGCTTGTAGCGCACGTGGGCGGCAGACGCGCCCCACAGCGCATTGGCGACCTGCTTGGCCTGGCCGCGATAGCTTTGCTTGATCTGCACCAGCACGTTGATGCCGGCCTGCACCGGCGGACACCACACGTCGGTGATGCCCGGCACGCCGGCGCGGTCGAGCACGTTCCAGGCGGTCGCCGCGCGCATGATCGAGGAGCACATGCCGTTCTCGGAATAGCAGCCGGGCAGCGAGCCCTCGATGGTGCCGCGGAAGATCGGATCGTTGCGGTGGGTGATGCAGGTCACGCGGATGGCCGGCTTCGGCGAACGGTCGCCGGCGAGATAGCCGGTGAATTCCGCGAACGGGCCTTCCATGACGTAGCTTTCGGGATCGAGCCCGAGATAGCCTTCGATCACGATCTCGGCGCTGGCCGGCACATGAAGGTCGACGGTTTCGCATTTGACCAGTTCGACCGGCGCGCCGCGGACGGCGCCCATGACGTCGTATTCGCACATGCCCTTGGGCACCGGCGAGCCGGCGAAGAAGCCGAGCGAAGGCTCCCAGCCGATCGCGACCGCGATCGGCATTTCCTTGTGGCCGGTCTGCTGCCAGGCGGTGACATGATGGCCGATATGCTGGGCGCGCCACATCAGGATCGGAATCGATTCTTGCCGGCCGATCATGCCGCGATAGATGCCGACATTCATCACGCCGGTAGTCGGGATCCTTGGTGACGACGCCGCCATAGGTGAGAACATAGCGGCCGCCGTCGAGCCGGTTCCATTACGGCGCCGGAAATTCGTAGAGATCGATGTCGTCGCCGGTGACGATGTTCTCCTTCACCGGGCCGGTCTTGACGATCTTCGGCGGCACGCTGCCGGTGAGAACGCTGCGGCCGATCTTGACCAGTTCGCGCGGATGGGTATCGGGCGGCAGCCCGAGCATCATGGCGACGCGCCGGGAGCTCGACAGCCCGCCGGTGAAAACCCGCCGGCAGCGCGCATTCGCGCCGTAATCGCTGATGTTGTTGAACAGCAGCGCCGGTCCGGTGCCGGCGCCCTGAGCGAGCCGCATGATGGTGCCGAGCTCGATATTCCAGTCGACCTCGGCGTCGATCTCGTTGCACTTCGCCGGCGGCGTCGAGCGCCGCGATCCAGCCGCGCAGATCGCCAAACGCAACCGGCTTTCGTTCCGTGGTCATGGATTGTCCCGGTGAGATAAGCGGGCCGTTTTGCGCCGCCAGTCATCGTTCTGTCAATCTTTGCGCCTGTGCCTGCTGCCGGCTTCCCGTACGCAGAGGTGAAAAAGCGAAATCGTTGTCGCGGCGCGCCGTAGGGGCGCCCCTCGTGGGCTCCCGCGGTGCAGCGGCACGCACACCGGCGGGCGGCCACAAGGGCCGCCCCTACGATACGGCGACGCATTCCCGCGACGCTTGCGACTCCCTCTCCCCGCAGGGGAGAGGTGAAGTGAATTCACTTTCATCAGATCGCATTTCGCCATTCAGCGGCGATGCGGCGGATCACGCCGTGCTCGGCCGCCTCATTGGGCTGAAACTCGCCGAGGCGTAGCCGCACTGCCTCGACCTTGCTATATCATCCAGCGAGGGCGCAGAGGCGCATTGGACCGAAACGAGCGAGGATCGCATGGCTACGCCAATGGCAGGAACACAGGCACCCGGATTCTACCGGCACAAGGTGGGCGCGTACGAGGTTACGGTGCTCAACGACGGCGGTCTCGCGCTCGACCTCGCACTCTACAGCGGCGACCCGGCGGGAGGCGAGAAGCTGCTCAGAGACGCGCACTTGCAGAAGGACGCCATCACGACCCACGTCAATGCCTGGCTGGTCAATACCGGCAACAGACTGATCCTGGTCGATGCCGGCGGCGGCACCTCGTTTGCCCCGACGCTCGGCCGGATGGCGAAGAATCCCGCGGCGGCCGGCGTCGATCCGGCCGCGGTCGACGCCGTCGTCATCACCCACATGCACCCGGACCACATTCCGGGCCTGACCGGCGCCGACGGCAAGGCGCAATTTCGTAACGCCGTCGTGCACGTCAACGGCGACGAATACGCGTTCTGGACCTCGGACGAGATTCGCGGCAAGGCGCCCGACCAGTTCAAGCCGTTCTTCGACATGGCCAGAGCGGCGATCAAGCCCTACGCCGATGCCGGCAAGGTGCAGATGCACAAGGACGGCACCGAATTGGCGCCCGGGGTGCGGGCGGCCGCCGCGCCCGGCCATACCGTGGGCCACACCATGGTGCGCGTATCGTCGGCCGGCGACGAGCTTCTGCTCTGGGGCGACATCGTGCACACCGCGGCCCTGCAATTTCCCGAGCCGGACCGCTCGATCGGGTTCGACAACGACCCGGCGCTTGCGATCGCAAACCGCAAGAAGGTCATGAATATGGTCGCGACCGATCGATTGCTGTTCGCCGGCGCCCATCTGCCGTTTCCCGGCATCGGCCGCGCGACCAAATCCGGCGCCGGCTACGCCTATGTGCCGGTGCATTACACCGAACTGTAGGGCGTAGGGCGGATTAGCGCAGCGTAATCCGCCATTCGATCGCTCAGAGGCGGCGGATTACGCCTTCGGCTAATCCGCCCTACGCGGGGGCGGAGAAGAGCGCCGGCATTTTGATCGCGTGCGCCTTGGCGATCGCTTCCAGTTCTTCCCAGAGCTTGCCCGGAATCGGAATGCCGTTCTTGCGGCGCAACGCTTCGGTGCGGGCGGAGCGCTCGCCGGGCAGCAGGATTTCGTCGAAGCCTGACTGCCGCGGCAGCGCCTTCACAAGCGCGGCGAGCGTGTCGGCGTCGGCGGTGAAATCGCCAAGCGGCCGGAAAGTGGCGACGTTGATCGCAAACATCGCGGTGTTCGCAGTATGCCGCGTGCGCTTCTCGGCGCCGAGCACGCGCGCCTGCACCGGCGCCGCCGCGAGCACGCTCGCCAAGAGTTCGAACATCAGCCCGAGGCCCGAGCCCTTCGGGCCGCCGAGCGGGAGGAGAATTTCGGCCCGGTGCGGATCGACGGTCGGCTCGCCGGAACCGGTCAACACGGTGCCTTCGGGCAACGGCGTGCCGGCGGCGCGCGCTTGCAAGATCTTGCCGTTGGAAATGGTCGAGGCCGCCATGTCGAGCACGATCGGCCCGGTGCCGCTCGGCACCGCGATGGCGAGCGGGCTCGTCGCGAGCTCGCCACCCGCGCGCCGTGATAGGCCATCAGCGTCTGCCCAGCGCCCATCAAGATGGCGGCGCAGCCGCGCTCGGCCATCCATTGCGCGTAGCGGCCGATGGCGCCGGTATGGGTGGTCTCGCGGATGAGCCCGAAACAGACGCCGGCCGCTTTGGCCCGCTCCACCGCGAGCGCGGCGGCCGCCATCGCCGCGACCGGACCGAAGCCGTGGCCGCAATCGAGCACGAAAGTCGCGGCGCGGTCGTGAACAAGACGCGGGGACGCCTTGGGATCGATCTCGCCGCGGGCGATCAGGTTCAGGTAGCGCGGCAGCCGCGACACGCCATGGCCGTCGCCGCCGCGCAGGTTCGACCACACCAGGCCGTCGGCGACGACGCCCGCGTCCGCCGCGCGCGCGCCGGCGGCAACCAGCGCGTCGCGGATGAAGCGGCCAAGCTCGTCGTGGCCGACCCGAATACCGCTCAATGTGAATCTCCCTCACTTGTCATTCCCCGCGAAGGCGGGGAATCCAGTAATCGCAGCATAATCGCATTCAGATTCGGCGCGACGCCTGTTTCCCGCGAATACTGGATCGTCCGCCTTCGCGGACGATGACAGCGGAGAATTTCTCGCGCTCACTTCATCGCCGGGAAATATCGGTCGAGCCAGTTGCGCAACAGCGACCACACCCGCGTTGATTTCTCCGCGAACAGGAAGTGATCTAGACCGCTGAAAAGATGCAGCTCGGCGGGCTCGCCGGCGCGCTTGAACAGTTCGATCGACTGCTCGGTCGGCGTCACCGAATCCTTGGCGGCATGAATGAGCAACAGCGGCCGCGGCGCGATGTTGCCCACCACCTCCTCGGCGCGGAAGTCGAACATGCTCTGCGCGGTCTCGGCCGGAAACATTTCGACCGAATTGGGCGCCAGCATTCCCACCCCCTGTTTTTCCAGGTTTTGCCGCACCCGATCGGGAATCGGCACGATGTCGTAGCGCGGCACCATCAGCGATTTTCCGGTGCGGGCGCGGTGCGCGCGACCGGCTTCCAGCATTGCGGTGAATTTCGCCCAGGCCGCCGGCGTCGGGTGCTGGCCGCGGAACTTGCGTTCGCCGTGGCCCCAGCCGCCGTTGGAGACCACCGCGGCAAGCCGCGGATTGGTGCCGCCGGCACAGACCGCGACCGCGCCGCCGAAGCTCGAACCGATGGCGCCGATGCGGTCGGGATCGACCGCGGGATGGCCGGCGAGAAAGTCGAGCGCGTTGCCCAAGTCCTCGACCTGTTCGAGGCAGATGACGCGGCCGAACTCGCCCTCGCTGTTGCCGCAGCCGCGCATGTCGAAGCGCAGCGTGACATAGCCGAATTCGCCGAGTTGGCGGGTCGGCGCCAACACGGTCGGCGACTCGCAGTTGGAGCCGAAGCCGTGCAGCACCAAAAACGCCGCGCGCCGCTCGCCCGGCCGCAAGCCGTCGGGCACGCCGAGCATGCCATGCAGGCGCAACCCCGCCGATTGAAAACCGACCGCCTGTTCGTTCACGCCCGTCCTCCCGCCACGCCGGCGAGCGGCACTTTAGCGATTTAAGGCGGTGACGGAAGGGGACGGCGTTGCAGCTATGCGCTCTCCGACTGCCCGGCGGCCGGCGGCGACGGCCAGCGCTCGTGGGTGAGCGGCACCACCATTTTCACCGTCAGCCCCTTGCGCGAGAACGAGCGCGTCACCTCGCCGTTGAGCTGGCGCACGATGACGAGGTCGATGAGCCGGGAGCCGAAGCCTGTCTTGCGCGGCCGCCGCGCCGGCGGGCCGTTCTTCTCCAGCCAATCCAGCGTCAAGGTCATGCCGCGCTGCGTGCGCTGCACCGACCAGCGCAGCTCGAGCTCTCCCTTGGGCCGCGACAGGCTGCCGTGCTTGATCGCATTGGCGGCGAGCTCGTGCAGCGCCGCGCTCAAATTGAACACCGGATCGGGCTCCAGATCGATATTGGGGCCGTCGAACGACACCCGCTCGATATACGGCCCGAGCACGGCATACAGCAGCTCCATGATCGGGATCGATTGCCAGCCGCCCTCGGTGATCAGCCGGTGGGCATTGGCCATGGCGAGCACGCGCGCCTGATATTTGCTGCTGAGGTCGGCGATGCTCTTGGACGTCTTGGCGGTCTGCGAGAACAAGGCGAGCAATTGCGAAAACAGATTGCCGGAGCGATGCCGCATGTCGCGGATCATCAATTCGTGGCGCTGTTCGAGCTGGCGGCGCTGAATGGCGCCGGCGAGAAGATTGCCGGCTGCGGCGAGGAACGACAGTTCCTGCGCGCTGAACTGCCGCTTGGTCGCGGTGCAGACGCCGAGAATGCCGTAGGCGCGGCCGTCGCGGCCGGCGATGGTGACGTTCATGCCGCTCCTGCAATCGTGATCCTGCAGATAGGGCGCGACCTCGAACCTGATCTCGGTGGCAAAATCGGCGACGATGACCGGTATCGAGGAATCCAGCGTGAAACGGGCGAAGCTGTTCGGCTCGGTCGCGGTCAAAACCGTGCCGATCAGATCGGACTTCCAGCCGAAGCCGGCGCGCAATAAAAGCTCGCCGCCGCCCGGCAGCAATTCCAGAATGTTCACGAAGTCGACCCCGAGCGTAAGCGCCACCGTGCTGACGGCGTCATTGAGCAGCCGCTCGAGATCGGGCTCGGCCAGCGCCCGCTCGCCGAGCTGCGCCAGCGCTTCCTGCTGCCTGGCGCGGCTGCGCAGCTCGTTTTCCAGCTTGACCCGCTCGGCCGCGGCGTCTTGTGCGGGTTCTTGCGGGGTTTCTTGCGGGGTTTTTTGCGCGGCTGCTTGCGTCACTCGCCGTTCCGGCGCGATTTTCCCGAATTGGCTGGTATCGGGCAGGTCCATGCTCTCACGCTTCGACATTATTCGACGTTACGGCTATCCCGTAAACATCGTTATTGGCATCGGCAAAAAAAAGAGGTTCCCAAAATAAAGAGACCGCAGTCCGCGCGTGTCGGACTTCGGCCCCTGCAATTGCACGCGATAAGCTTCTCTTTTCGGAGCCAATACCGGTAGGCGCGTCAATAAATTCCCGATATTCCATCACCGCTCGGTGAGGCGCCGCGCGGGTCTTGCCGGTCGGCAGCCCGGTTTGCCAACATCCGGGCCGTCATCGGCCCGCCGCGATCTTGGTCGCGATCTTGGTCGACGGCGACGCGCCCGCCGTCGTCGATCGCAGCTTGGCCTTGGTCGTTCGGCAACACCACCACTTTAGTGCCGATGCCGACGCGATTGTAAAGATCGATCGCGTCCGCATTCAGCATCCGGATGCAGCCGCTCGACATGTGCTTGCCGATCGACGACGGATCGTTGGTGCCGTGAATGCGGTAGTCGGTGTTGCCGAGATACATCGCGCGGGCGCCGAGCGGATTGCCGGGACCGCCACCCATCCAGCGCGGCAGATAGGGCTGCCGCGCGACCATTTCGACCGGCGGAATCCAGTCCGGCCATTCGGATTTGCGCGAGATCGTCTCGACGCCGGACCAGGTGAATCCCTGGCGCCCGACGCCGATGCCGTAGCGCAGCGCCTCGCCGCCGCCGAGCGTCAGATAGAGGAACGTGTGCGCGGTATCGATGATAATGGTACCGGGCGGCTCGGCGGTCGGATAGGCCACCACCTGGCGCTGCAACCCCTCCGGAAGTTCGTCGGTCGCCGCATCGGCTGCGCCCGGTTGCTCGGGCTGCGGCGCATATTGCGGCAGCGCCGCGATGGTCTGCGCGGAGGCCGGCGCGCCGGCGGTTGCGAACACGCCCGCCAGCAAAACGACGCCGCATAATATTCCCGACCGGCGAATTGCCGCTATGTCAAGCAACATGGGATACTCCCGCGCTACGATGCCGTCCTCGGTAGCGACAATCCTCGATCGGGCGGAAAAGTTCCGCGGTGCGGAACAAACAAATAACGGCAAACAAACGGCTGCGCGCGGCGCAGCAAATTGCCGTTGAGTTTTTTCGATTCGATCGACGATGCGGCGAAACGATTTATCGACACGCCGCGCGGCGGCAATATTCAATCGCGCCATTCATTCGCGTCGTGGCAGCGCGGATCGAACACACCACGCCGCCGTGCGACGGTTCACGTCATGCAACGGCCGTAGACATAGGCCAGTTGCGGCGCCGAAACCGGCGAGAAGGACGCCTCGCAGCCGAGCGGAATTTCGTGGGACGCCGGATGCGACGGTCGGGAGAGCTGGCGCGATAGGACCCGATCGATCGGTACAGCAAGCGGCAGCAGATCGCCCTTGAATTCGCGGTTCACCGTGACGGCGGGCGTCGTCGCGATCAAGCCTTCGCGCGCGCTCGGGCCCGCGCTCAAAAACGGAATGAGGCCGACCAACACCGCCGCAAGCGCAATCGTTGCCAACGCACTGGCGAAGCGCACCAACAGGCGCACCAACAGAGACTTCGTCATCGGACTTCTCCGCGGCGCCGGATCAATCGCCATCGCTTGATCGCCATGACGACCGGCCGGGCACGTCAAAGGCCCCCGAGCCGACCTCTGCACCGGCCATTCAACGTGCGCCGTGGCGGCCGGTTCCGGCGGCGACCGACGGTCACCGAGTCGTGATTTGCGGCGCGCGCCGGTAGTCATCGCCGCGTTCGGGCGGGAACCGGATGCGGCGCGGCTGCGACACCGCGTTGTGGTTCGGGAACAAACATGCCGGTCGCGGCTTGTCATGGCGGCCAGCCATTCTTTCCCCCCTCCCCCGTGCTTGGCCGGCCATGTTGGGCGCAGCCGATATGCCGATCGGCTGCGCCCTGATTTTTTATTTCTTTATTTGGTCATTCCGGATCGCCGCGACCCGCCTTCGCTTGCTTCAGCGAGCTACGGCGGGTCTCAGTCCCGCCGTAGCTCGGAGCGCGAGGTGGAAGCGGCGAGTCCGGAATGGCGCGTGGAGGAAGGATTACGCCGTCGGCTGGCGTTCGGCCGGCGGGCGCTCGCGTTGCCGCGCCTTGCGGCCGAAGAACAGGGCCTGGCTGATCACCGCGGAGACGACCGCGACCTGGAACGGCTTGGCGATCAGGAACGCCGGCTCCGGCCGCTGCCCGGTGAGGAACCGTTCCGGATAAGCGGTGATGAAAATCACCGGCACTTCGAACGCACCGAGCAGCTCGTTGACGGCATCGAGGCCGGAACTGCCGTCGGCGAGTTGGATGTCGGCGAGAATAAGCCCGGGGCGTTTCTGCTTGGCCAGCGCCAAGGCCTCGCCGTGAGTGCGCGCGATGCCGGTGACGCGATGGCCGAGGCTTTCGACCAGGGCCTCGATATCCATGGCGATGAAGGTCTCGTCCTCGATGATCAGCACGTCGGTCGCGATTTCGGCCGCCAACTCGCGGCCGGATTCTTCGACCAGGCCGCGCAGCGTCGCCAGATCGCAATCGAGAATTTCCGCCGCGTCCTCTTCCGAGAAACCTTCGAGCGCCACCAAGAGAAAGGCCTGCCGCGGCCGCGGCGTGATCTGGGTGAGGTGCTGCTCCGGCGGCAGCACGATCTGCGCCACCTCGGCTTTGTCGTTCACCGCCACCGAATTCCAGATTTTGGTGAAAAGCCGGTACAGGCCGATCCGCGAATTCGAGCTGGATTCGAGCATCCGCGGGCTCGCAATCAGCGATTCCACGGTGGCGACGACATAGGCATCGCCGGAGGCCTGCCCGCCGGTGAGCGCCCGGGCATAGCGGCGCAATGACGGCAGGTATTGGAGTACGGCTTGCGACGTGGCCACGCGACCCTCCCCTTCCATAGTATTCAGCCTACTGGCAAAAACGCCGTAGCGCAAAAAAAGTTCCGGGCGCCGGGGGGGTGGCGGAACTCCGGGGCCGCTCAGTGCGTTAGCCCTTGTTGAGGCGGTTCCCAGAGGTGGGTCGGCAATGGGCGAACGGGGAAAAGACGACGCTATGAAGCATCGTAACACCAACCTCGATCCGGCGGAGCCGGTCGCGGACAACGCAGAGAACCGAGCGCCGATGGCCAGGCCAGCCGCCAATCCCCATAAACCCGAAGCGCGTCTGGGCCGGGAAGTGCAGGCACGGATCGGCCAGCAGCTGCGCTCGATGTACAACGACGTCGTCAATCAAGGCGTGCCGCAGCACCTCGCCGATCTGGTGCGCCGTTTGAGCGATCAAGACCAGGATTGATGCATGAAGCTCGACCCTGCAATACGCGACCAAGTGCTTGCCACCGTGCCGAGCCTGCGCGCGTTCGCCATCTCGTTGTGCGGCAATATCGACCGCGCCGACGACCTGGTGCAGGAAACGCTGTTGCGCGCGCTTGCGCATATCAATTCGTTCCAGCCCGGCACCAACATGCCGGCCTGGCTGTTCACCATTTTGCGCAACCTGTTCCGCTCCGAATACCGCAAGCGGCGCCGCGAAGTGGAGGATGCCGACGGCCGTTACGCCGAGACGCTGAAATCGCATCCGGAGCAGACCGGACGGGTCGAGTTCGAGGAATTCCGCACCGCGCTGGCGAAATTGCCGGCGGACCAGCGCGAGGCGCTGATCCTGGTCGGCGCGTCCGGCTTCTCTTATGACGATGCCGCGGCGATCTGCGGCTGCGCGGTCGGCACCATCAAGAGCCGCGTCAACCGCGCCCGCACCCGGCTCGCCGACCTGCTCGCCATCGACAGCGTCGACGATTTCGGCCCCGACCGCGCCACCCGCGCGGTGCTGGCCGGCGGCGGGCGGAGTTAAGCCCGACAATCTGCACCGTCATCCCGAGTTGCGCGCCAACGGCGCGCCGCGCGTTTAATCGCAGATAGCGCCGACCGTAAAAGCAAATCCAATTCGATCGCTAAAATTGTCGGCGATGGCGTGGCGATTGCTGCACGCTGTTTGGGTTTCGTCGCGCTTGCGCGCCGGGTTTTTAACCGGGCGGCAGCGGCGGCGGCGTTATGCGTCCCACTGAACAAAAAGCCGGGCCAGCGCGCAGTCGCGCCACAGCCGGCGGTCCAGGGACGTCAACATGTTGCGTCGCGTCGCGGCGTCGGGCCTTGGTTGGGGCCTTGCCGCATTCATCATGGTCTGGCCGGTGCGGTCCGGCATCGACAACGGCACGTTGGTTGATTTGCACGCCGCAGCGACGGAATCCAAATCCGGCGACCGGCCCGTCGTGAAGGCGCAACGCGACGAACGCACCAAGCCGCCGGCGCAAACGGCGGCGCTCGATCCGGCGCAACCGCCGCCGGTGCCGCCGCTGCCGCCGGTGGCCGAGCCATTCGGTCTTGCCACCGTGCCCATCGCCTCGGGCGACGTGGTCGCAAAATGGAACGGCGTCGAGACCCAAATTCGCGCCGGCAACCAAATCCTGGCGCGTTGCCGCGATGACACGGCGCGCTGCCCCGGCGCGGCGCGACACTTCCTCGCCATCGTCGCGCAAGGCCGCGCGCTCTCCGGCCGCGCCCGCATCGGCATCATCAATCGCGCGGTCAACATGGCGATCGAGCCGATGAGCGATCTGGCGCAATGGGGCGTTCCCGACCGTTGGAGCGCGCCGCTGGAAACCTTCACCACCGGCCGCGGCGATTGCGAGGATTACGCGATCGCCAAATACGTGGCGTTGACGGCGGCCGGGGTGCCGGCGCCGGACATCAAGCTCGTCGTGGTCCGCAATACCGCCGCCAACGAGGATCATGCGGTCGTCGCCGTCCGCAACGACGACGAATGGACCATCCTCGACAATCGCTGGCTGATGCTGGTCAAGGACGCCGATATGCCGAAGGCGATTCCGCTGTTCGTGCTCGACGGTACCGGCGTGCGCCGATTTACGGCGCCGGCCGTTGCCGTCGCGCAAAAAACGGCGGCGCCTGCGTCGTTCGATGAGCGTGGCTTATCGAATGCGCCCCGTGATCTTGGGAACAATCACTTCGATTCCGCCTCGTAGACGCCGTCCCAATCCGCACCGGGGGGATCGGCGCGGTAAGTCGCGATGCGCTCCTCGTACATGTCGTAGAGCCCGGCGACTTCGAAACCGTCGGTGAGCTTGCGGCAGCGGCCGATCAGCGCCAAGGCTTCGTCCCAGTCCTGCTTGCGGAAGCGTGCCAGGAATTGCGCGTTGAGCTCGCGCAATTCCCGGCACCGCGGGTCCTGCTCGGCCTCGGCGCGTCCAAGCACGGCGAACACCGCTTCCGGCTCGCGCTTGCCCTTGACCTGGATCAGGTCGATTTCCATGGTCGCGAATTTCGCCTTCGCCATTTCCGCGGTGCGCGAGCCGATCACCAACGGCAGGCGATAGTCCTTGGTGCGCGCCTCTAATCGCGACGCGACATTGACCGTGTCGCCGAGCACCGAATAGTTGAAGCGGAAATCCGATCCCATATTGCCGACGACGCACGGCCCGGTATTGAGCCCGATACCGATCCGCAGCGGCAGGTATTTGCCGCCGTTGGCTTCGGCCTCGCGTTTGAGCTCGACGTTGAGCGCGGCGGCGCGCGCCTGCATTTCCAGCGCCGCATCGCAGGCATTGGCTTCCTGCTCGGCGTCGTCGACCGGCGCGTTCCAGAACGCCATGATGGCGTCGCCGATATATTTGTCGATCGTGCCCTTGCGCTCGATGATGGCGTTGGTCAGCGGGGTGAGGAAACGGTTCATCAGGCGCGTGAGGCCCTGCGGATCGTCCTTGTATTGCTCGGAGATGCCGGTGAAGCCGCGCACGTCGGAAAACAGGATGGTCATGCGGCGCTCCTCGCCGCCGAGCACCAGTTTTTCCGGCGAACGGGCGAGCTGCTCGACCATGTGCGGCGACAGGTAATAGCCGAACGCGGAGCGGATCTGCTGGCGCTGCTTCTGCTCGCGGGAGTAATTGACGAACGTCAGCACGAGATAGATGAGCCAGCTTGAGGCTAGAGGATAGACGAAACCGATGAGGAGATGATGCTCGACGAAAAGGTACAGCGAAAGGCTCACCAGGCCGACGATCATCATCACGCCGAGCACGATCATGATCGAGGCGGGTAGGATCGGCGCGACGAAGATCACGGCCAGACCGAGCACTACCGCCATCACCAGCTCGACGCCGATCGCATAATCGGGCCGGGCGAGAATCGACTTGGTCAGGATGTTTTCGAGAATCTGCGAATGCACTTCGACGCCCGGCATTGCTGGATCGACCGGCGTGGTCTTGAGGTCGTTTAGCCCGATTGCCGAGGTGCCGATGAGAACGAGCCTGCCGCGCAGGCGATCCGGGGGCACTTTGCCCTGCAGCACGTCCACGGCGGAGACGAAACGCGCCGGGTCGTGCTTGTTGAAATAGACCCAGAACTGACCGTTGCCGTCGGTCGGCACGACGAGGCCCGGCACCGCCACGGATTGCATGCCGGCATCGTCGCTGCGAATGAGAATGGCGCCGGAATGGGTGACGACGCGCAGCATTTCCGTGGTCAGCGCGGGCACCAGCGTGCCCTGCGCGACCATGACGACCGGCACGCGGCGGACGATGCCGTCGGTTTCCGGGACGATCGAGAGCAGTCCGCGGCCGGCCGCGGCTTCCTGGATCAATGGCACGTTGCGCAGGATGCCGGGGAACGTCACCAGATAGGGCGCCGGATCGGGCCCGCGGATGGCGAAGCCGGTTTGCAGCGCAGCCTCGGCGGCCGTTTTCGGCGATACAACCGCGGTGCCGGCCTCGCCGACGACGACGGCGCCGGAGCGCCGAATCGCGTCGGCGAATACTTGATCATTGCTCGGCAGGCTGTCGAGCTTGGCGCGGGTATCGGCGTCGATGCCGCGGAAGCTCTGCGCGGCGACCGCCGGCGACATTCGGTCGGGCTCGGCAAAGATGATGTCGAAGCCGATCGCGACGGCACCCATCTGGGTCAATCGGGTGACGAGGTCGGCCAGGATCGTGCGCGGCCACGGCCATTGCCCGATGGCCTTCAGGCTAGCCTCGTCGATGTCGACGATAACGACCGGACGCGCCGTCTGCTGGCGCGGAAGCAGCACCTGAAAGAAATCGAAAGAACGCAACCGCGATTCGCGCAGCGGTCGCGGATCGGCGAGCCGCAGCGGAATGAGCGCGAACAGCAGCACCAGGCATACCGCGCGCGCCACCCCGAACTGCCGCGCCCAGTGGGCTATTCTTGTCATGGTCGGCTTAAACCTCCCCTGCGTAGCGCAGCGAAGCGGGGGACGAAAATTTTCTATTTTTCCCGGAACGACCGCAGCAGCTGGTCGTGCAGCGGCTTGATCAGATAGGACAGCATCGTGCGCTCGCCGGTCTCGATGAACGCTTCGACCGGCATGCCCGGCGTCAGCTTAACGTTGCCCAGCCGCTTGATCTCATCTCCGGTCATGGCGATGCGGACCAGATAATAGCTCTGACCGGTCCGCGGATCGGTCGTCGTATCCGCCGCGATGCGCACCACCTTGCCGTTGATTTCGGGCGTGGTGCGCACGTTGAACGAGGTGAAACGCAGCGCGACGGGTTGATCGAACTGCACCTCGTCGATGTCCTTGGGATCGACCTTGACCTCGACCTGCAGCTTGTCGTCTTCCGGCACGATCATCATGATCGGATCGCCGGCGGTGATGACGCCGCCGACCGTATTCGCCGTCGATTGGAACACCTCGCCGTCCTGCGGCGCGCGGATGTCGGTGCGTCTGAGCTGATCTTCCGCGGTGATTTTGCGCTCGACATATTCGCCGATCTTGCTGTCGGTCTCGCGCAATTCCTTGGCGACGTCGCTGGCGAGATCGGCGTCGACTTGGATGATCTGCAGCTGCGTTTCGGCGATCTTGCCCTTGGCCTCGGCGGCCTGGGCGACCAGCTGGCCGCGCGCGCCTTCCAGCTGCGCTTCGTCGCGTTCGAGCGAGGTGAGCCGGCTAAGCTGGACCAGGTTCTTGGCATAAAGGTCGCGTACGCCTATCAGCTCCTGGTCGATCAGCGCGACTTCCTTGTCTTTGGCGTCCTCTTGCGCGGTGAGCCCGGTGATCTCCTGTTGCAGTTGCGTGATCCGCTCCCGGAGCTCCTGCTTCTGGCCGGCGCGGTCCTGCCGCCGCAAATCGAACAGCTTGCGCTCGCTGTTGAGCGCCTCTTTCACTCCCGGATCGTCGAGATGGTCCGCCAGTTCCGGCGGCGCGGCGACGGTATCGAGGCCGTCGCGCTCGGCGGCGAGCCGCGCCTTGCGCGCATAGAGCTCGGTCAGGCCCTTGGTGACGATTGCCAGATTGGCGCGGGTCACCGTCTCGTCGAGCTGGATAAGAATTTGGCCGGCCTTCACATGATCGCCGTCGTGCACGAACAGTTTGCCGACCACGCCCCCGGTGGGATGCTGCACCTTCTTGATATTGGAATCGACGACCATCGAGCCTTGCGCGATCAGCGCGCCGGAGATTTCGGCGGTCGAGGCCCAGCCGCCCAGGCCGAAGACCAGGAACCCGATCAGGACACTTCCCGCAATCACGTGCCGGCGGATCGACTCGCCGGCGCTGTTCGCCGGCCCGGCGTCGCCGAATACCCAGCGCAATCCGTTCCCGACCATGGCGGCGGCCTTGGCGAGCGGACCGGTCGGCTTGCCGATCATCCCGCGCCTCCCTGTTCCGCCACCTTCAAGGCGCGCGGCGTCGCATTCGGCTGCGTCACCCGCGTGAGGATCTCCTCTTTCGGCCCGAACTGCTGCTGGCGGCCTTTGGCCATGATCAGAATATAGTCGACGCCGGCGATCGCGCTCGGCCGGTGCGCAACCACCACCGTGACGGCGCCGCGTGCGCGAAGGCCGAGAATGGCCCGCGTCAGCGCTTCGTCGCCTTCCGCGTCGAGATTCGAATTCGGCTCGTCGAGCACGACCAGGAACGGATCGCGATAGAGCGCGCGGGCGAGCGCGATGCGCTGCGCCTGTCCGGCGGAGAGCGCGCCGCCATGCTCGCCGATGACGGTCTCGTAACCCTCGGGCAGGTTGATGACGAGATCGTGGACGCCGGCGGCCTGCGCGGCGGCAATCACGGCGTCGGGATCGGGCGGGTCTTCGAACCGCGCAATGTTCTGCGCCACCGTGCCGTTGAACAATTCGACGTCCTGCGGCACGTAGCCGACATGCCGGCCGAGCGCTTCCGGCGACCATTGATCGAGCGTCGCGCCGTCGAGCCGGACGGTGCCGCGCACCGGCGTCCAGACCCCGACCAGCATGCGCGCCAGCGAGGATTTGCCGGACGCCGTCGGTCCGATCACGCCCAGCGCCTTGCCCGCGGCCAGCGTGAAATTGATGTCCTGGCAAACGATCTTTTGCTGCCCGGGCGGGGCGACGGTGCCGTTCTGCACGATGAGCGAGCGCGCTGGCGGCTTGAGCGGCATCGGCTCGTTCACCGGCGGCAGGTGGCCGAGCAGCCGCGACAAGCGCTGCCAGCTTTGCCGCGCGCCGACGAAGCCGCGCCAATTGGCGATCGCCAAATCCACCGGGGCGAGCGCACGCGCGCCGAGGATGGAGCCGGCGATGATGATGCCGGGCGTCGACTGCTGGTTGATCACCAGCCAGGCGCCGACCGCCAGAATCGCGGATTGCAGCAACAGCCGCAAAACCTTGGAAAACGAGCCGAGCCCGCCGCCGACGTCGCTGGCGCGGCCGCTCGATGTCACGTAATTGCGGTTGAGGTCGTACCAGCGTTGGGAGATGCGGCCGACCATGCCCATCGCGGTGATCGCTTCGGCGTTGCGCCGGCTCGCTTCCAGAAGCGCGTTGCGCGCCGCGGCGAATTGAGCGGCGCTGCGGATCGGACGCCGGGTCTTGATCTCGGTCGCGACGGCGAGCGTGATCAGAACGAGGGCGCCGAACAGCGCGGTCAACCCGATATAGGTGTGGAACAAAAAGCAGATGATGAGATAGATCGGCATCCAAGGCAGGTCGAAAAAGGCGACCGGCCCGATGCCGGAGAGAAAGCCGCGCACCGAATCGAGATCGCGGATCGGCTGGGTGCCGTCGCCTTTGGCGCCGATTTTGAGCGGCAGCCGCACGATCGCGTCGTAGACCCGCATGCTCATCGCCTCGTCGAGGCTACGGCCGACGCGCACCAGGATGCGGCTCTTGATCATGTCGATGACGCCCTGCGCGCCGTACAGGCCGGTGACCAGGATCAACAGCGCCACCAGCGTCGGTATGCTCCGGCTCGGCAGCACGCGGTCGTAGATTTCGAGCATGAACAGCGCGCCGGTGAGCATCAAGGCGTTGCTCATGCCGCTGAACAAGGCGATGGCGACAAAGGCCCGCCGGCACGCGCCGAGCGCGGCGGCAAGTTCAGCACTCGCGGGCTGCTGCCGCAGCGGTCCGAGGGTCTGGCTCATGAAGTGTGCGTACCACCGTAACGGGCGGGAAACCACGCCCGAACTTGCAGATGACTTGCAGATGACCGGCAGCGGCTCTCCGTCCAAGGCGACGGAAAGGCCTCCCCGCGACCCAAGCCGGGGTCACTATACCCTTAGTTACCTCCGCATTGGGGCAGGTTCACGGCCGTTAGTTAATAGGGCGGCCGGGCCGATCGCGCCGGAGCGGCCGGCCGAGCCACCCCAAAAACGGGCATCTTTCCTACGCGGCCGCGCTATGGCGAGGCAAAAATCGGCCGTGACGGCGAGCCGGCCTCCGCGCTGGAGGCCGGCTCGCCGGTCAAGTTTTACAAAGCAGGTGTGCTCTTGAAAAAATCAGGAACGGGAATCGAGCGACAGCCCGATGCTGAAGGCCTTCTGGCGCGTGGCGCCTTCGGTCCTTCTCAGCTTCTTGGCAATTCGCGACGCCGGAGTTTTCTTGCGCGCCATAGTCTTGAGCTCACGGACCTCGCCTGAAGTCCATGAGCGCCGCTTTTCTTCCTCTTGGCCATAAAACCTCCCTTGCAAGCAAGCCAGCTTGTAGCCCTAACGGGTGTGAAAGAAAAGTCGATTGATCGGATCAAGATCGCCTTTACTGGAACCTTACCGTTGCCACATATGCGATCATGGAACCAGATGGCAATAGCGCCGATCGCGGATATGGCAGGGCAAGTTAACAAATGCTTTTGTTGGATCGTTCTTAGCGCGCCGCGCGGCGCGAAGCAAACCGGACTTTCGCAGTGGGCAAACTTGCGCGTGCGTTACTCGCCTCGTTGGCGGTCGTCCTGCCGTTGACCGTCCCGCTGCCGCTGCGCGCGCAGACGCCGGCGGCGGCGCCGGCGTGCCATGGCGCGCAGCGCGTCAAACAGGTCGCCCAGCTTCTGTTCGGCCGCGATATCGGCCGCCGCATCGGCGTCAGCCAGCGCGCCTGGGCGCGGTTTGTCGCGCGTGAATTGACGCCGCGCTTTCCCGACGGCCTGACCGTGGTCGATGCGATCGGGCAATGGCGCGACCCGCTGGGCGGCGGCGAGGTGCGCGAACCGGCGAAATTAGTCGAAATCGTGCTGCCCGGCCGTGCCGACGACGACGCCCGGCTCGATGCCATTGTGCAGGCTTACAAGCGCGAATTCCACCAGCATTCGGTCGGCGTCATCGTGCGCTCCGCCTGCGTCTCGTTCTAAATCAAGCCTGGGGTCTTGCGGCCCGCCAGCGTCTTTCCTAGCTTTGTCGAAGCGGCAGAATAGAGCGGACAGGCGGGGACGCCGATGAGCGCGTGCACCGACGAATTGAAACTCGTCGCCCTCGACAACGACGATATCGAGGTGGTGTCGGCGCACCTGCAGGACGCCGTGGTCAAGCTCGGCGACATTTTCTGGCTGCCGCGCGAACATCGCTTCGTGATGTCGCTCAACCGCTTCGATTGGATGAGCGCGGTGGAGGCCAAGCCGGGTGTAAGGCCGCAGGCGAGACCGGATTACCGGCGCT
This sequence comes from uncultured Alphaproteobacteria bacterium, assembly GCA_963729335.1. GTDB lineage: Bacteria > Pseudomonadota > Alphaproteobacteria > Rhizobiales > Xanthobacteraceae > BOG-931. Next base: position 16,238 of record CAVSNN010000005.1, on the reverse strand, counting down.
GCCGGACCGCGCTGCGCTTCGAGCGCGTCAATGCCTGCAAATGCCGCAATCTCGACCAGAGCGACAAGGAGGCCCGGCTCAACCTGTTGGCCGTCGAATTCGACGCTAACGACCCGCCCGCCGGCATCGTGTCGCTGATTTTCTCCGGCGGCGGCGTCATTCGCCTTGACGTTGAATGTCTGGAAGCCGAGCTCGCCGATCTTGGCGAGGTTTCGGTGGCGGCGGCATGCCCGGATCACTTCGCCGCGGGGAGCGCGACGGCCTAACCGTCATTCCGATTGGCGCTAAGCGAGGAGCGCGGAATGACGGGATCACGCCGTGCGCGGGCGCTGCCTCGGCGGCGCGGCAAATAGCTTCATCAACAGCACGATCGTGCCCAGCGTCGCCACATAGACCACAAGTTGCATGGCGGTCGGCTGGTCGACATAGCCGATCAAGGTATGCAGCGCGCGGCCCAAAAAGCTTGAATCGCTCAGGATCCAGGACGTATTCCACACCGTTTGGTCGAGCGCGGTGACGATGTCGGCCTGCTCGAGAAACGCGATGGCCTGCGCCGCCATGCCCGCGGCCAAGAGCGCGATCAAACCGCTGGTCACGCTGAACAGGTAACGCGTCGGGATGGTGATGAGGCCGAGATAGGTCAACAGGCAGACCGACGAACCCAGGACCAGGCCGACGCAGCCGCCGGCGGCCATCGCCAGCGAGGCGCCGCCTTGAGCCGCGGCGACGCCATAGAGGAACAGCACGACCTCGGAGCCCTCGCGCAGCACCGCGATCGCCACCACGATGGCGAGCGCAAAGAGCGATTTCGATCCCGCCGCCACCGCCGCGCCGGCCGCGCGCAGCTCGGCGACCAGCTCGCGGCCGTGCCGCGACATCCAGACATTGTGCCAGGTCAGCATCAGCACCGCGAAGCCGAGAATGCCGGCGTTGAACACTTCCTGGCCGCTGCCGCCGAACAAGCCGGACAAGGCGGTGGTGAACAGCGCCACCACGCAAGCGCCGAGCACGCCGGCGGCGACTCCGCCGGCGATCCACATGGTGCGGCCGGCGACGCCCACGGTCACCGCCATGACGACGCCGACGATCAACCCGGCTTCGAAGACTTCGCGGAATACGATGACCAGCGCGGCGAGCACGGCGACCTCACTTCGCGACGTTCATGGCACGGTTCATGGCACGACCAGGTAGCCCTGCGTCGCATGATGAAAATCGTCGTAGAAATTGTAGCGGCCCGGCTGCAGCGGCCGCACATAGACGGTGGCCGAAGCGCCGACCGGGACGATCTTCTCGAAATGCAGGTCGCCGCTTTCGAATTCGGAGACGATCGGATTGAGATTCTTGACCTGGATGGCGATCGTCTGGCCGGGCGGCGCATGCAGCTCGGCGGGATCGAACTTGTGATCTTTGATGGTGATCGACAGCGTCACCGTGTCGCCGGCGCGGGCGCCGCTTCCACCCAGCGCCACCATCGCGGCAACGAGCAACGCCGGCAACCGCCGCCGGCCGAACCGGTTTATCGCGCCTGCGCTCATCGCGTAAGCAGTTGGGCAAGGGCGCACTTTTTGTCAATCGCAAAGCCGAATATTAGAATTGTTATAATTTCAGAGGACTGCTACTGAGCGCGTCAAGCTTCGACAAAATCAGCGCCGGTCTCGCGTCATGGCAAAACTATTCGACAGCCGCTCCGGCGATTTTGCACAAAACTTTCGCGCTTTTCTCGATACCAAACGCGAGGCCTCCGCCGACGTGGAAGCCGCGGTGCGATCAATCGTCGCCGACGTCGCCGCCCACGGCGATCGCGCGCTCGCCAAATACACGCGTGAGTTCGACGGGTTCGATCTCGACCGCGGTGGGCTGCAAGTGACGGCGGGCGAGATCGCCGCGGCGCATGCGGGGTGCCCGCGCGCGGCACTCGAAGCGCTCGAATTCGCCCGCGCCCGCATCGAGACCTATCACCGGCGCCAGCTGCCGCAGGACGATCGTTTCACCGACGCGCTCGGCGTCGAGCTCGGCACGCGCTGGACCGCGATCGAGGCGGTCGGCATCTACGTGCCGGGCGGCACCGCCGCTTACCCGTCTTCGGTGCTGATGAACGCGGTACCGGCCAAGGTCGCCGGCGTGCCGCGGATCGCGATGACGGTGCCGGCGCCCGGCGGCGAACTCAATCCGCTGGTGCTCGTGGCGGCGAAGCTCGCCGGCGTCGACGAAATCTTCCGGGTCGGCGGCGCGCAGGCGATCGCGGCTTTGGCCTATGGCACGCCGAGCATCGCGCCGGTCGCGAAAATCGTCGGGCCGGGCAACGCTTACGTCGCCGCCGCCAAGCGGGTGGTGTTCGGCAAAGTCGGCATCGACATGATCGCCGGCCCGTCGGAAGTGCTGATCCTCGCCGACGGCGGCGGCAATCCGGATTGGATCGCCGCCGACCTTCTGGCGCAAGCCGAGCACGACGCCAGCGCGCAGGCCATTCTCATCACCGACGATCCGCAGCTTGTCCGCGCCGTCGCGGCTGCGCTCGACGGCCAACTCAAGCAATTGCCGCGAGTCGACGTTGCCGCAGCCTCATGGCGGGATTTCGGTGCCATGATCGTCGTGCCATCGCTTGAGGCGGCGGTGCCGCTCATCGACGCCATCGCGCCGGAACATCTCGAAATCGTCGCCGCCGGTGCCGAGGCGCTCGCCGGCCGCATCCGCAATGCCGGGGCGATCTTTATCGGCGCGCATACCCCCGAAGCGATCGGCGATTACGTGGCCGGCTCCAACCACGTGCTGCCGACCGCGCGCTCGGCGCGGTTCTCCTCGGGCCTCGGTGTGCTCGATTTCATGAAGCGCACCTCGATCCTCAAATGCGGACCCGAGCAATTGCGCGCGCTCGGCGGCGCGGCGATCGCGCTCGGCACCGCCGAGGGCTTGCAGGCGCATGCCCGCTCGGTCGCCATCCGGCTCAACCGCTGATGGCGCGCAAAAGCCCGGCGCAGGACAATACCGGGCGGCTCGCCGCGGTGACGCTCGACGAGGCCTCGCTCGGGGCCGTCAACGACGACGTCGAGCACGAACGCCGGGTCGCGATCTACGATCTCATCGAGAACAACAAATTCCGTCCGGCCGGTCACGACGGCGGACCCTATGCGCTGCAACTCGGCATCAGCGGCAACCGGCTGGTGTTCGACATCCGGCTTATCGACGGCACGCCGGTGATCGCGCATATGCTGTCGCTGGCGCCGTTCCGCCGCATCGTCAAGGACTATTTCACGGTCTGCGACAGCTATTACGCGGCGATCCGCACCGCGACGCCCGATCGCATCGAGGCGCTCGATATGGGCCGGCGCGGCTTGCACGACGAAGGCTCGCGCCTGGTCATGGAGCGGCTCAAGCGCAAGGTTGATCTCGACTTCGACACGGCGCGGCGGCTGTTCACGCTGATCGCGGTCTTGCACTGGAAAGGCTGAGAACTCGATGCCGCCGGCAGCGAGGCCGCCACTGGCCGTTCTGTTCGCCTGCGGCCGCAATGCCGTGCGCTCGCCGATCGCGGCGGCGCTGTTTATGCAAATATTCGGGCGCGCGATCCGTGTCGGTTCGGCCGGCGTGCGCAAGGGCGAGCTCGATGGGTTCGCCGTCGCCGTCATGGCAGAGATCGGGCTCGATATTTCGCGGCATAAGCCGGTCAGCCTGGAGGAGCTGGAGGAGTGGCAGGGGCTCGATTTCGACCTCATCGTTACGCTGGCGCCCGAGGCGCACCACCGCGCGCTCGAACTCGCGCGCAGTAGCGGCGTCGAGGTCGAATATTGGCCGACGGCGGACCCGACCGCGGTCGAAGGCAACCGCGAGCAGCGGCTCGATGCCTACCGCGCGGTGCGCGATCAACTGTTGACGCGCATCCGTGAGCGCTTCGTCGGCGGCGGCACCGGCAACGAGTAGGGGTGGGTTTGAAACCCGCCCCTACGTCGGCGGCGGTTGTTAAACCGCCCGTCATCCGCTAGGTTCCGCGCCAATTTCGGCCTTGAGTCCGTCGATGTCGCGGCCGAAACGCAACCATGTTTCGGGATGCGAATGGCGAAGGAAGAGCTGTTGGAATTTCCCGGTGTCGTGTCGGAACTGCTTCCGAACGCCACTTTCCGCGTCAAGCTCGAGAACGAGCATGAAATTATCGCCCACACCGCGGGACGCATGCGCAAGAACCGCATTCGCGTGCTCGCCGGCGACAAGGTGCTGGTGGAAATGACGCCTTACGATCTGACCAAGGGCCGGATTACCTACCGGTTCAAATGATCGGCCGCCCGAAATTGGTGCTCGCTTCCGGCTCGCCGCGCCGGCTCGCGCTCGTCAACCAGATCGGTGTCGAGCCGGACGCGCTGCGCCCGACCGACGTCGACGAAACGCCGAAGCGCGGCGAGCTGCCGCGCGCCTGCGCGACGCGGCTGGCGCGCTCAAAGGCGGACGCCGCGCTCGCCATGGTGAGCATCGACGACGAGCTGAAAGGCAGCTACATCCTCGCCGCCGACACCGTGGTCGCGGTCGGCCGCCGCATCCTGCCCAAGGCGGAGATGCTCGACGAGGCGGCGCAATGCTTGCGGCTATTGTCCGGCCGCAATCATCGCGTCCATACCGCGGTGTCCCTGGTGACGCCGAACGAAACGTTCCGGCAGCGCCATGTCGAGACCCGGGTGCGCTTCAAGCGGCTCTCGGATCAGGACATCGAGGCCTATCTCGCCTCGGGCGAATGGCGCGGCATGGCCGGCGGCTACGCCGCGCAGGGTATCGCCGGCGGTTTCATTGTCAAAATCGTCGGCTCCTATTCGAACATCGTCGGCCTGCCGCTCTACGAAGCCTTGACGCTGCTCGGCGGCGAGGGCTTTCCCGTCCATTTCGGCTGGCTCAATAAACTCTAGCAGTCTGCGGAAAAACGCTCGCCACGGCGAGAGTTTGCTGATTCAGTTTGTATCACGAATCAGCGGAGGCATGTATGCGCGGGGCATTTGAGGATCAAGGCGGGCTGTTTTCGTACATCTCGGCCGAGGCGCGGGTGCCGAAGAACCATCCACTGCGAAGGATTCGGGAGCTTGTGCGCGCTGTGCTGAGCGAGCTGACCGGTAGCCTTGGGAGGCTCTACGCAAGCGAAGGCCGTCCTTCGATACCTCCTGAGCAATTGCTGAGCGCCCTGCTGCTGCAAGTGTTCTACGGCATCCGGTCGGAACGGCAGTTGATGGAGCAATTGGACTACAATCTGTTGTACCGCTGGTTTGTGGGGCTTTCGCCCGACGACCCGGTCTGGGACCCAACCGTGTTTACCAAGAACCGCGCCCGGCTTCAGAACGGCGAGGTGTTTGCCAAGTTCATGAGCAAGCTTCTGAACCATCCGCAGGTCAGGCCGCTGTTGTCGGACGAGCATTTTTCGGTCGACGGCACGCTAATTGAGGCCTGGGCCTCGCAGAAGAGCTTTCGCCCCAAGGACGGCAGCGGTGACGAAGACGGCGGCGCGAACTTCCATGGCCAGAAGCGCAAGAACGACACGCACGCGAGCACCACCGATCCTGACAGCCGGCTTTACCGCAAGGCCGCCGGGCGGGAGGCGAAGCTCTGCTATATGGGCCATGCCACCATGGAGAACAGGCATGGCCTGGCGGTGGCCGGCTTGGTCACGCACGCCACCGGCACCGCCGAGCGCCGGGCTTCGGAGATCATGCTCAAGGCCAGGAGCAAGGCCGCCTGTGGCCGCATCACGGCCGGTGAAGATAAGGCCTATGACACGGCCGAGCATGTCGCCAATCTTCGCGCCATCGACGTCACTCCGCATCTGACGCAGTACAACATCGCCAGCACCAAGGGACGCCAGAGCGCCATCGACGCACGCACCACCCGGCACGACGGCTATGCCATGTCGCAATCGCGCCGCGCCATGATCGAATGCATCTTTGGCTGGGGCAAGCAGCACGGCACCATGCGCAAGACCAAGCATCGCGGCATCGCTCGCGTCGCCGCCGACTTCATGCTCAACCTGATCGCCTACAATCTGATCCGCATCCCCAAACTGATCGCGGCTTAGCCAAGCGCCCGGCGAGATCAATCGCTCTCAAAGAAATCGAACCCATCAAAGACCGACCGAGCAAAAGCCCGATGCCTCGATTTCCCAGTTTTTCCGCAGACTGCTAGATTGAGCATGATCTTTTCCGAAAACCGGTATCCACTTTTCGGGATCATGCTCTAGAATCTGGTGCGAGGGATTTCGCGCCCCATATTCCGCCCATGCCTGTTCCGCCCATGCCCGCGAGCAGAAACCGCGCCAAATGCCCGATCTGCGGCAAGCCAGCCGACGCCGTGTTCCGGCCGTTTTGCTGCAAGCGCTGCGCCGACGTCGATCTGCATCGCTGGCTCGCCGGGAGCTATGCAATCCCGGTTACGGACGACGAGGAGGAAGACGAGCGGCGCGAGGAGAATGACGAGACGAATTAGTTTTCGCCTCGTCATTGCGAGGAGCAACGCGACGACCCGCCTTCGCTCGCTTCGCGAGCTACGGTGGGTTTGAGTCCACCGAAGCGCGGAGCGCGTAGGTGGAAGCAATCCAGATAGCGCCGCCGCACTGGATTGCTTCGCGGAGCCTGTCATCGGGCCGCGCGATTTCGCGCGGGCCCGTTGGCTCGCAATGACGGCTCAAGCGCCCATTCTGGACAGAGCGAAATCGAGCCACTATAAGCCGCCCGCGTGAGCCCAGGTAGCTCAGTTGGTAGAGCACTGCACTGAAAATGCAGGTGTCGGTGGTTCAATTCCGCCCCTGGGCACCATTCGCAAATTCCGAGAATCTTTTGCCGCCGCTTACTTCCGCTCAGCCCGCCGCGTCGCGGCGGCAAGGCCGAGCGCGGCGGCGAGCGAGATGGCGATGCCGCTCCCCCACGGCAGCGCCGCGGCGATGGAGAACAGCCAGGTGCCGATCGCCGGCCCGGCGGCGTCCTTGAGATCGTTGACGATGCCGAACGCCGCCTGATAAGTCGCTTGCGCGCCGCGCGGCGCGAGCTCGGCGACGATCGCCTGAATGAGCGGTCGCGACAGCATTTGCGCCAGCGCCAGCACGGTCACCGCGGCAACGAGCGCGGCGAGCGCCGGCGAAGCGAACAGGCAGGCAAAGGCGGCGGCCTGCGCCAGACCGCTCCACAGCACGATCGTAGACGCCGTCATGCGCGAACTCGCTTGCGTGACTGGAAATTGCAGCACCACGCCGAGCGCGCCTGCATAGGCGAACAGCCAGCCGATGCCGGACGCGGTCAGCGTGCCGGCGGCGTCGGCATAGAGCGGCAGCACCGCCAAAATCCAGCTCACGGCGATTTCGAGCGCCGCGACAGGAACGATCAGGCCGGCGAGGCGCGGGTCGCGCAAGGCCGCGGTCAGCACGAATAGCGACTCTTCGTCGTCGTCTTCGCCGCGGTCCGCGGCCACGGGGCGGGTCTCGCGCAGGAACACGGCGACAACGACGGTGCCCGTCAACAGCGCGACCGCCGCGCCGAGAAAAACAAGGCCGAGCGAATGCAGCGCCAACAGCGCGCCGAGCGCGGGTCCGGCCATGCCGCCGGCGTTCGACATCACGCGGTTGAGCGCAAAATGTTCGCGCCGCGTTTGCCTCGGCACCACGTCGGCGATCACGGTCGCGGCGGTGGGATGCAGCACGCTCTCGAAGCCGCCGATCGCGAGCAGCGCCGCCGCCACGGCGATGGCGCCATGGACGAAAAACAAAAGGACGAAACCGCCGCCGACGCCGGCGGTCGACACCAAGAGCACCGGACGCCGGCCGACCCGGTCGGCGATGCCGCCCAAAAACGGCGTCGCCAGCAACTCGCCGCCGGCATAGCAGGCAAGCAACAGGCCGATGAATTCGATCGGAATATGCGCGTCCCGGTGCGCCCACAGCGCAAAGAACGGCATCAATATGCCGTCGGCGGCCGAGGCGGCGAAGAAGAGAAACATGCCGACGCGGGCCGCGCGCGGCGCGGCCGCGAATGTCGTAACGCCTGCGATCAGGGCTTTGAAAAAGCGGTTCACGTCGAAATTCCCCACGCCCGCCGTGAGCCGGCGCATCATGCGGTCGGCCCTCGAACAGGCGCGTTGGCTGACGTGAACGCTTACGGCGCGCGCTGGCACGCGGCATTGCACTTAGCGCGACGCGCGCCGTCCCGCAAGAGTCCCGCAAGATCAAGAGATAATGAGCGAGACGCGGACGCCTAAATCGCCGGCAGAACGGCGCGCGACAGGTAGAGGAACAGCGAAACGCCCAACAGACCGAGCAGCACCGCGAGCGCCAGATCGAAGCGCTCGCCGGGGCTTGGCACCGTCTCCTCGGTCTCGATGTCCTTGGCGGTTTTGGCAAAGCGCAGGCCGGCCAGTGCGATCATCGCTACCCCGATGGCGATAAAGGCAAGTCCAGCCCAATTGGCGAAGGCCTGGCCGTGGGGGCTGAGCTGTTGCCGGCTCAGTTGCGGCGCGACGTATTGCAGGAACAGGTCGAATTTTTCGATCAAAAAGCCGAACGCCATCACCGCAATGGCGGTGCGGACCCAGGCGAGAAAAGTCCGCTCGTTGGCGGCGTGGTCGCTGTAGCGCTTGATCATGGCACGACCCCGGTGAGGTTGCGGGTCATCACGGCCCGTAGAACAGATGCACCAGCCCGAGCGAGATGATGGGTATGTAGGTGCACAGCGCCAGCACAAACAGCAGCGCGGCAATGTAGGGGATATTGACCTTCGTGGTCTCCCAGATGTCGGCTTTGGCGATGGCGCAGGCGGTCATCAGCACGCTCGCAACCGGCGGTGTCTGCTGGCCGATGGCGAGATTAAGGGTCACCACCAAGCCGAAGTGAATGGGGTCGATGCCGACCGCGTGCACCATCGGCATCACGATCGGGATCACCAGAATGATCGCCGCCGCCGAATGCAGGAACATGCCGAGAATGAGGAAGGCGACGTTGAGCAACAGCAGCACGACGTATTTGTCGTGCGTGAGCTGAGTGATGGCGTGGCCGAGCGCCTGCGGCAGCTGGGCCTCGGTCAGGAACGTGCCGATCAGCGCCGAGCTCGCCACCAAGAGCATGACGACGGCGGTCTGGACGCCGCCGTCGACGCAGGCTTTTTTCAACTCGCGGTAGTCGAGATCGCGGTAGATCAGGCCGCCGACCACGGTCGCCGCGAGCACCGCCATGCCGGCGCCTTCGGTCGCGGTGACGATGCCGCCGAAAATGCTGCCGAGAATGGCGATCGGCAGGATGAAGGCCCACAGCGCCTCCTTGAACGTGCGCCAGACGTTGGCCAGGCGGAAGCGTTCCTCGATCGGGAAATTGTATTTGCGCGCCTGGTAATAGGCCGCTCCCGCCATGCACAGCGCGCCGAGCAGGCCGGGAACGATGCCGGCGACGAACAGCTTGACCACCGAGGTTTCCGCCATCACCGCGTACAGAATCATCGGGATCGACGGCGGGATGATGATGGCAAGGCTCGCCGCCGAGGACATCGTTGCCGCGGCAACTTCCTTGGAATAGCCGCGGCTCTTCATCGCCGGAATGAGAATGGTGCCGAGCGCGGCGACATCGGCCACGGCCGAACCCGAGATTTCCGCGAAAAACACCGAAGTCCCGATCGAGACCATCGACAAGCCGCCGCGCACGAAACCGACCAGCGAGGACGCAAACGCAATCAGGCGGCGTGAAATCGACGACGCGTTCATGATCGCGCCGGCCAGGATGAACAGCGGGATGGCGAGCAGCGGGAAGCTCGAAGCGCCGTCGTACATTTCGAGCGCCAGGTTCGGCAGCATGTGCGGCCCCTGGACCAAGAGGATCGCCGTCGTGGCGACGAAGCCGAGCGCGATCGCGATCGGCACGTTGAGCAGCGCCAGGCCGATCATGCCGATCAGCATCAGCGTGACGTTCACCGCGAGGCTCCCGGGCCGGCGCCGGTATCGGGCGCGCCGTGCGATATCGCCTCGATGGCTTCGGCATCGATGAAGCCCGCGCCGCGGGCATCGCCAATGAGCTTGGGCAGGCGCAAGGCTTCGGCGACGATGAACAAAACCGCGCCGATCGGGATGGCCGAGGCGGTGACGCGCTGCGGCACCCAGACCAGCGTTACCAGATTTTCGCTGCCGAGGACGATCAGCACTTCGGTGCCGGTCCAGGCCAACATGATGAAGAAAACGAATACCACGACTTCCGCGAACACTGTGGCGATCAGCCGGATGTTCGGCGGCATGGCATTGACGAAGCCGGGCACCCCGATGTGGGCGCCGCGCAGCGCAGCCAGAGCCGAGCCGTAATAGGTGAGCCAGACCAGGCCGACCGAGGCGACCTCGTCGTACCAGGACAATGCGTGTCCGAGATAACGGAAGCAGAAGCCGGCGATCACCAGCACAGTGAGGCTGCAAACCAGAATCACGACGATGGCTTCGAGCAGCCGCTCGAAGCCATCGCGCACGCGACCGAATTTCACGGAGCGGCTCCCCGATGCCGGCCGTCTTAGCGCGGCCTCGTCATATCCATTGCGGACCTATTTACCCAACGCAAGAGACTTGTCGATCAACTCCTTGCCGCCGGGAACCTCCTGGGCGAATTCGTCGTAGATCGGCTTGCTGGCGTCGATAAACGCCTGCTTGTCCGCCGCGTTGATCTGCATGCCCGCGTCCTTGAGCTTCTGGTACAGGCTCTGGTCGAGACCGGCGGCGATCTGGTAGACCACCGGCTGCATTTCCACCGCCGTGTCGGTGAGGATTTTCCGCACATCGGCCGGCAGCTGCGACCAGCTCGCGCCGGCGGTGACATAGGCCGGCGTGTAAACGTGCCCGGTCATCGACAGGTATTTCTGCACTTCGTAAAATCGCGCCGGATAAATCTGCGCCAGCGGGTTCTCCTCGCCGTCCATCACGCCGGTCTGCAACGCGACGAAGACTTCCGAGAACGGCAGCGGGCTGGGATTGGCGCCGTAGGCCTTGAACATTTTCACCCGCCAGGTGCCGCCGGGAACGCGCAACTTGATGCCTTGCAGATCGGCCGGCACGTTGATCGGACGTTTGCTGTTGGTGATCTGGCGGAAACCGTTCTCCCAGACCGCGATAATGTGGTAGCCGGCCTTTTCAGCCATCGGCACCAGTATGGGGTTCACGACCTGATCGCGGATCTTCGCCATCTGGGCGCGATCCTTGACCAGATACGGCATCTCGAACAGGCCGAATGCCGGGATCTGCGACGACATCACCGTCGAAGGCAGCGCCAGATCGATGGTGCCGAGCTTGAGTTTCTTGAGCAACTCGGAATCGCCGCCGAGCTGGCTCGAACCGTAGACCACGACTTTGGCCTTGCTGCCGAGCTTCTCGTTGGCCCGCTTGGCGAATTCCTGGGCCGACAGGTCGAACAAAGAGCCGGGCTCGCCGACGTGGCCGAATTTGATCTCGGTCTGCGCCAGCGCGGGCGTGGCCGCGATCATCGCCGCAGCGGCAAGCGTCAATATCGCTTTGATGAGCGTCATGGATGTCCTCCCAATCGAATTTCGGCGTGCGCAACGGCCCGGCTTGCGGACCGCCTTTGCCCCTCGGCGGCCATCAATGCAGGACCGGCGCGCCATGGCAAGCGAGCGAGTGTCGCGCCGGCATGCCGTTTAAGGGATGCGGTTTCATTAACGAAACGTAAATCGATGTCGGCTACCTAGCTCGGCGGAGAACACGGCGTAACAATCCACGCGAGGCCGCATGTTTCGGGTCCTCAACTGCTTGATGACCCAGCACGACTGGCGTCTGGTCGTGGTCGCGGCCGTCGTCTGCTTCCTGGCGAGCCTCACCGCAATCACGCTGTTTAATCGCGCCCGTTCGACGTCGGGCCAGACCCGCGCCATCTGGATTGTGGCCGCCGGTGCCGCGACCGGATGCGGCATCTGGGCGACGCACTTTCTGGCGATGCTGGCCTACCATCCCGGCGTGCCGATCGCCTACGACATCAACTTGACGACGCTGTCGCTGGTGGCCGCGGTGGCGATCACCACGGTGGGCGTGGCGGTTGCGGTTTACTTGCCGGCAAAATGGGGCGCACCGATCGGCGGGGCCGTCATCAGCGCAGGCGTTGCTTGCATGCACTATCTTGGCATGTGGGCGGTCGAGATTCCCGGCCGCGTAACCTGGGACGTTCCGCTGGTCGCCGCGTCCATCGTGCTCGGGATGGCGCTGGGCGTGGTCGCACTCGCGATCGCCGTGGGCTGGCAGGGGTGGCGCGCAGTCTATCTGTCGGCGCTGTTCCTGACGCTTGCCATCGTGTCCCTGCATTTCACGGCCATGGGAGCGGTCGAAATCGTTCCCGACCCGACGCGAACGTTCACCGCCCTTTCGCTGTCGCCGGAGTCGCTTGCCATCGCCGTCGCCAGCGTGGCGGTGGCGATCCTGGGCGTGAGCCTGATCTGCGCGTTCGCCGATCGCCGCTTGGACGACAACGGCCGCCTGCTGGGGCTGGCGCTCAACAATATGACCCAGGGCGTGGTGATGTTCGACGCCGCCGGGCGGCTGGTCGTCAGCAACGAGCAATATCGGCTGATGTACGGTCTGTCGCCGGAGATCGTGAGGCCCGGCGCCCGGGTCGTCGATATCGTCCGGCATCGCTTTGAAACCGGCAGCCTGCAACGCGATCCGGTGCAGTACTGCGCCGAGCTCACGGCGAGCATGGCGGCCGGTAAAGTCGTCAGTTTCGTCACCGAGGCGCCAGACGGACGCGCCATCGCGGTGGTCAATCGCGCCATTCCCGGCGGGCAATATTGGGTGGGAACCCATGACGACATCACCGAGCGCCGTTCGGCGGAGCAAAAAAGCGTGCTGCTCGGCGAGCAGGAAGCGCGCCGCGCCGTCGTCGACGACGCCATCGCCTGGTTCCGCAGCAGCGTCGAGGGCGTGCTTGAGACCGTCACCGACAGCGTGGCCGCGATGAAATCGACGGCCACCACGCTGTCGGCGACGTTGAACGAAACCACGGCGCGCACCGCCGGCGCGGTTCGCACCTCCAACGACGCGTTCGGCGGCGTCGAGAGCGCGGCGGCGGCGGCGGACGAGTTGTCGAAGTCGATCGCCGAGATCAACCGCCAGGTCGTCAGCGCCGGCGAAGTCGTCAATGCCGCCACCAGCGAGGCGCAATCCACCCGCGACATCATCGGCAGCCTCGCCCAGGCCGCGCAAAAAATCGACGACGTTGTCAAGCTCATCCAAAGCGTGGCCGGACAGACCAACCTGCTCGCGCTCAACGCCACCATCGAAGCGGCGCGCGCCGGCGCCGCCGGCAAGGGCTTTGCCGTGGTCGCCTCCGAGGTCAAGGCGCTCGCGGTGCAGACCGGAAAAGCGACCGACGATATCGCCGCGCAGATCGCCGCGGTGCAGTCGGCGACGCACAGCGCGGTGCGCGCCATCGGCAGCATTACCGGCCGCATGGACGAAATCCGGCAATTCACCGCGGCGATTGCGACTTCCGTCGAACAGCAACATGCCGCGACCGGCGAGATATCGAACAATGTCGCGGCGGCCGCCGTCGGCACCAAGTCGGTGGTCGCCGTGCTCGACCGCGTCGCCACCGCCATCGCCGAAATGCGCAGCTCCGCGGACACGGTGCTGACGGCATCCAACGCCGTCGACAAGGCCGCCGACAGTCTGCGCGGCAGCGTCGACGGCTTTTTGCGCAAGGTCGCGGTGTAGCGCGCCGCGTGGGCAAAACCTGTCCCCGGCTGCGACCGGGGATCGCGGCCGTCGATCGGTCGGTTCGCCCGCTCGGGCGATTTTGCCACTCTTACGGATTCGGCTCATCGCGACGCGCGCGAAGGTCGAGACGATTTTCAGCCCGGCTTTGAGCGACCCCGACAACGAGCCCGCGACTTTCGATTCGCCGCCAATCCGGCGACGATAGCCGACCGGCAGTTCGAGCACGCGCATGCCCGAGCGCGCCGCCCGCATCTGCATTTCCAGATTCCAGCCATAGGTCATCTCGCGCATGCCGAGATCGAGCAAGGCGTCGCGGCGGATGGCGCGGAACGCGCACATGTCGGTATAGCGCACGCCGTAAAGCAGTTTCATGAGCCAGCCGGCGGCAAGCCCGGCGACAATCTGATGCGAGGACATGCTGCCGGGCTCGCGCACCCCCCGCGCGCGCGAGGCGATGACGAAATCGAATTCGCCCGCGCGCAGCGGCGCGACCAACCCCGCGATCGCCGAGGGATCGTCGGCGCCGTCGCCGTCCATGAACACGACGATGCCGGCGCCGGCGGCCGCCTGCGCGCCGGCGAGGCAGGCCCGGCCATAGCCGCGGCCGACGGTGATGACTTCGGCGCCCGCGCGCCGCGCCTCCTCCGCCGTGGCGTCCGTCGAGCCGCCGTCGGCAACGACGATCCGGTCGACGACATCGCGCGGCAATTCGGCGACGACCGACGCGATGGATTCCGCTTCGTTATAGGTCGGGATGACGACGGCAACCTTATCCCTCCCCCTTGTGGGGGAGGGGGGGGGGGTCGGGAGGATTGTCTGCGCCCGTGATTGACCTCCCGACCCCCACCCCTACCCCTCCCCACAAGGGGGAGGGGAACAGAAAGTCCAACTCCACCGCAAGCCGCAATTGGCGCAGGCCGGCAGCGGCTTGTCCGATTTTAGCGCCTTGCGGAATCCCGCATAGGCGGGACCGGTCCAGATTTCCCGCAAGCTCTGCTGCGTGGCGTCGCCGAGCGTATAGTTCTCGTAACCGCGCTGCGAAAACGGCGCGATGCAGCACGGCAGCGCGCGGCCGTTGGCGGTGAAATACATCACCGTCCACGGCCGCCGGCACAACGACCACGGCGAAGCCGAACCTGAAGTGCCGTTATCGCTGCGCTTGAGGCTGATGCCCGGCTCCGACGCGCCGCCCGAGGCGCTAAACGTAATGCCGAGCGTGCGGGCGAGCGCGGTGGCGCGATCGATATGGATCGCTTCCGCGCCGGACAGCCGCTCGTACAGCGCCTGGTCCGGCCGCGCCAGGCCAATGGCGTTGTCGCTGAAGAACACCAGGCGCTGCAAATGGACTTCCTTGACGCCGGTTGCCGCGGCGACACGGACGAAGTCGGGCAATTCCTCGATGGTTTCGCGCAATCCGGTGAGCCAGGCCGAAACCAGCGGCCGGGCGTGACCCTCGCGCTCCTGCAGCTCGCGGAAGGCGCGCACGTTTTTCAGGATGCGATTGAAGTAATTCTTGCCGCGAATGGCGAGATAGGATTTTGCGTTGGCCGCGTCGAACGAAACCCGCAATTCGTCCAGTTCGGCGGCGATCAGCGCACGGCCGTTTTTCTCGTTGAGCACGGTGCCGTTGGTGTTGAACAAGACATAGGTGCCGCGGTCTTTCAGATATCGCACCATGCGCGGCAGGTGCTTGACCAGCATCGGTTCGCCGACGCCGTGCAGCACGGCGCGTTGCAGGCGCGGGATCTGATCGACGATCGAGGTGAACAGCTCCCAGCTCATGTCGGCCGGCGGCTCGAGCTCGGCATAAGTGCGCGGACAGGTGGTGCACAACAGATTGCAGCGGTTGGTGGTTTCCAGATAAAGGCAAACCGGCTCGTGCGCGGGAACCTCGCCGTCCGTCGGCACGCTCTCGAAATAGCGTTTGGGATCGACCGCCCGGTTTGCCGCCGTCATTGCCATGACCGTTTCGCCCCTCGACGTTTCTTGCCGGCCGGCGCGCGGCGTTACGCGCGCACGTCCTCGACCTGCGACACCGGATCGATGCGGCGGCCGAAGTCGCGGTCGCGCACGAGCCCGCTCAGCAGTTTTGCCGTCTGCGCCGCGAAATGCGGCGGATAGGCGTTGTGCCGGCGCAAATCCTCGCCGCACAGTTCGGCATTGAGCCGGCGCAAGCCGTCGACATCGTCGACGTTGTACCAGACCGGCAGGGTATGAATTTCGAGACCGATGTCGCGGGCGCGTTCGCGGGTCTGTTCGGCGACGCGCGCGGTGCTCCAGGCGATGTCGTCGAACATGCGGCGGTGCGCGGCTTTCAGCCCGAGCAGGTAATAACCGCCGTCGCTCGACGGCCCGAGCACGGCGCGGTCGCCGGGCCGCGCCAGCGCCGCCGCGGTCTCGACCAACAGCGCGGTCGGCAAGGTCGGACTGTCGGAATTGAGCACCACCGCCGAGCGGTGGCCGCGGGCGAAAATCCCGGCGATGGCGTTCAAACAGACAATCGCCGAAATCGGGCCGCCACGCCTCGATCAAACCGATCGCCGCCG
>CAVSNN010000004.1:0-6924 GCA_963729335.1 uncultured Alphaproteobacteria bacterium | reverse complement strand
GCGCGGCTTTGTTGCGTAATTCCCGCTCGAGACGAAGGTCTCGCAGCTCCGCCACGCACGTCAGAGCATTCTGAGGGTGTGTGGCATGCCGAGTCCGGTCATCTGGTTGAGCACGGCGCATTTGATCGCAGCCTCGATCCTTTGATTATCAAAGGTCCGTGCCCATAGCTTCCCACCAAACACCGCCTTGAATCGGAACATCGCATTCTCGGCAAGACTTTGCCGGCTGCACCCGCTCGACGTTCGCCAACTATATCGGCCCTGTACCGCAATCGCTCGAAGGGTTGCATCGCGCGCAGCACGCCACGTCGGTGGATCAATTCCCTCACTCATTCTCGCGTTCCGCCTCGGCACGATGGTTGCGACAGCTCCGCAGGCCAATACTGCCTCGTGTGCGGCACGCGTGTCGTAGCCCCGGTCGCCGGAGACCTGGGCAATGGTGCCGGTGATCTGCGAGAGCAAGGCCGGCAGACGCATGCTGTCATGAACGCGGCTTTCCGTGACATCGGCGGCCAGGATCTCCCTGGTCGTTTCGTCAACGCCCAAGTGCAGCTTCCGCCAGACCCTTCGGCCTGCTCGCTGGTATTTCCCCGCATGCCATTCGCCGGCGCCATAGACCTTCAAGCCTGTCGAATCCACGACGACGCGCCGAGCGCCCGAACGAGAGGCCGGTGGCAGGCTCACCGCCAGCCCTGCCTGCCGGCGGCTCATCGTGCTGTAATCGGGAACCGGGAGTTCGAGCTTCATGAGCGTCACGACTGATCCCAAGCATCCCTGTGTGGCTCGAAGGCTGAGATGAAAGACTGATTTGAGAATGAGCGCGCACTCGATGGCAACGTCCGCATATATCTTTGGCCGGCCACGTTCGTTGCAGGATGTCGTGTCTCGCCACGCGGTGATCGCACGCTCGTCGAACCAGAGCGTCAGCTGCCCGCGATGGACCAGCGCCCGATTATACGCCGGCCAGTTCCGGACCTTGTATCGGAACGTGAATTCGCGTTTCCCCATCTCCGCATGTTATCAGCAATCCGCTGCCGCCATTTCTGCAACAACGCCCTTTGAGGACATCGCGCAGAGCCGTGTCGACACCGTCGTCGTCTATAAGGTCGACCGGCTGACCCGCTCGCTGATGGACTTTGCCAAGATCGTGGAGCTATTCGACCGGCACGGAGTCTCCTTTGTCGCTGTCACCCAGCATTTCAACACCACCACCTCGATGGGTCGCCTTACCCTCAACATACTCCTCTCCTTCGCCCAGTTCGAACGCGAGGTCACGGGCGAGCGGATTCGGGACAAGATTGCCGCCTCCAAGAAGAAGGGCATGTGGATGGGCGGCGTCACTCCGCTCGGCTACGAGGCCGAGAACCACAAGCTGATCGTGCAACCGGATGAGGCGAGGACGGTACGTCTTATATACAAGCGTTATCTCGAACTGGGCTCCGTCCGGAGTCTCAAGGAGGAGCTCGATCGGGAAGGTATTCGCTCGAAGCTTAGGGTCTACGAGGACGGCACGCGCGCGGGAGGGCTATCGTTCGCGCGAGGCGCGCTCTACGCACTCCTCTCCAATCCCGTCTACATCGGCGAGATCCGCCACAAAGATCTCCGACATCCAGGCTTGCACGAGCCGATCATCGACCGCGATCTATGGGACGCTGTCCAACAGCAGCTCTGCGACCAAGGATCGATCCGCCGCGCGCGGACCGGCAAGGTCGCGCCCAGTCCGCTTATGGGAAAGCTCTTCGATGATGCGGGGAACGGGCTAACGCCGAGCCATGCTCTGAAGGATGGACGGCGCTATCGCTATTACATCTCACGCGGGCTTGTGACCGGAACCTCCGACAAGCCAGGCTGGCGCTTGCCCGCATCGCAGATCGAAAAGATCGTCGCCGCCGAAGCCGCCGCCATGCTTGCTGATCACGCTGCGATCGGCACGGCGTTAGAGAAGGCCGGTCTCCCTCCCAATAAGCTGTCACCCACCTTCAACGTTGCCGACAGTTTTCAGAAGCGGCTGCACTCGGAAGCCGAGCGCGATGAAGCGCTCGTCGCTCTTATCGGCCGTGTAGAACTTAGGCCCAACATCCTTCGTCTGACGATTGCACTACTACCGCTTGCCGGCGTGAAGGAAGAGCTGACACGCGACATCCCGCTGAAGATCAAACGGCGCGGCGTCGAAATGCGGCTCGTGATCGCGAGCGATCGTCCCGCGCCCGCAAAAGCGGATCCGACCCTGCTCAAGGAAATCATCCGCGCGCATCGCTGCTTCGACGCACTGCGTACCGGTAATACATCGATCGCCGAGTTGGCCGCCCGCGAAGGAGTCGACGATCGCTATGTCAGCTGTGTTCTGCCCTTGGCTTTCTTAGCGCCGGCGATCGTCGAGGCGATCATCCAGGGGATTCAGCCGGCGGAGCTTAACGCGACGAAGCTGGTCAGGCGCATCGACCTTGCCCTCGACTGGAACGCCCAAAAGCGTCAACTCGGCTTCGAATAACGCGAAATCGGCAGGGCGGTTCACCGCACAATCCTTCCCCAAACCGGAGCACCGAAATGGCCGACGGAGAGAAACGGGTCGGTCGGCCTCTGTTTTGCCCGATTCCGTATTCTCCGGTGGGGCTCAGGTCGTGAGAAACGCCCTGTTACGGGGCTTTTCGCGGCATTGGGCGGAGAACGCCTGAACCGCGGACTGGCTGGCTGGGGCGGGAGGATTCGAACCTCCGTATGGCGGAATCAAAATCCGCTGCCTTACCACTTGGCTACGCCCCATCGGCGGATCGGCGCGACATTAACCCGTCATGCGGCGTCCTCGCAACTTGACGGGGCCAGGCCTCCCCGGCAAGGTGCGACGGCAATCAATCCCGCCCCGATTCGTTGATGAGCCCCTCCGAGCCTGCCGGTCCTTCCGCACCGCCCCTGCCGCAGCCGCGCGACCACGCTCTGCGCCGCATGGCGGACGCGATTCGTGCGCTCGCCATGGACGCGGTGGAAAAGGCGCAGAGCGGCCATCCCGGCATGCCGATGGGCATGGCGGATGTCGCGACCGTGCTGTGGAGCAAATTCCTTAAATTCGATCCGGCGCATCCCGAATGGCCCGATCGCGACCGCTTCGTTCTGTCGGCCGGGCACGGCTCGATGCTGCTCTACGCGCTCCTGCACCTCACCGGCTTCCACGACATGACGCGGGCCGAGCTCGAGCATTTCCGCCAGCTCGGCAGCCGCACGCCCGGCCATCCCGAGCGCGGCCACGCGCCGGGCATCGAGACGACGACCGGGCCGTTGGCGCAAGGCCTCGCCAATGCGGTCGGCATGGCGCTCGCCGAGCGGCTCCTCGCAGCGCGCTTCGGCGCGGGCCTCGTCGATCACCGCACCTACGTGATCGCCGGCGACGGCTGTCTCATGGAAGGGCTCTCGCACGAGGCGATTTCGCTTGCAGGCCATCTGCGCCTGAACCGCCTCGTCGTGCTGTGGGACGACAACCGTGTGTCGATCGACGGCGCCACCGATCTCGCCGTCTCCGACGATCAGCGCGCGCGTTTTGCCGCATGCGGCTGGCGCACGGATGCGATCGACGGACACGACACGGATGCGATCGAGGCGGCGCTCGGCCGCGCGCTCGAAAGCGACCGTCCCTCGCTCATCGCCTGCCGCACCACGATCGCGTTCGGCGCGCCGACCAAGGCCGGCAGCGCTGCCGCGCACGGCGCGCCATTGGGCGCGGCCGAGATCGCCGGTGCCCGCGCGCGGCTCGGCTGGACGAGCCCGCCGTTCGAGCTGCCGGAGGACGTGATCGTCGCATGGCATCAGGTCGGCCGGCGCGGCGGCGCAGTGCGGCGCGCGTGGCAGCATCGCTTCGATGCGACCGACCGCGCGACGCACGGCGAATTCGCGCGCTGCATCGACGGCCACCTGCCGGACGGATGGCGCCGCGCCATCGACGCGATCAAGCGGAAATTCGCCGCCGAAGCGCCAAAGCTCGCGACGCGGCAAGCCTCGGGCATGGTGCTCGACGCGCTGGCGCCGGTGTTGCCGGAACTGGTCGGGGGCTCGGCCGACCTCACCGGCTCCAACAACACCAAGGCCAAGAGCCAGAAGCTCATCGCGCCCGGAAATCTCGCCGGCAACTATCTCCATTACGGCGTGCGCGAGCACGCGATGGCGGCGGCGATGAACGGCATGGCCGCGCATGGCGGCATCATTCCCTATGGCGGCACCTTTCTCGTCTTCACCGATTACTGCCGGCCCGCGATCCGGCTCTCGGCGCTGATGCGGCTGCGCGTCATCTACGTGATGACGCACGATTCGATCGGGCTCGGCGAGGACGGGCCGACGCATCAGCCGATCGAGCAACTGGCGAGCCTGCGCGCCATTCCCGGCTTGCGCGTGTTCCGGCCGGCCGATGCGGTCGAAACGGCCGAATGCTGGGAACTGGCGCTGGCGCAGCGGTCGGTTTCCTCGGTGCTGGCGCTGACCCGCCAGGCGCTGCCGGCGCTCCGCAAGGATGGCAGCGAGAATCGCTCGGCGCGCGGTGCCTATGTCATCGCCGGCGAGGGCAAGCGCGACATCACGCTGCTCGCGACCGGCTCCGAAGTCGCGATGTCGATCGAGGCGCGGAATCGTCTCGCCGCGCGCGGCGTCAACGCCGCGGTCGTGTCGATGCCGTGCTGGGAATTGTTCGATGCCTCGGACGTGGCCTATCGCGCCGAGGTGCTGGGCGACGCGCCGCGGCTCGCGGTCGAGGCGGCGTCGCCGTTCGGGTGGGAGCGCTATGTCGCCGACCGCCACCACGTGGTCGGCATGATGCGCTTTGGCGCATCGGCCCCGGCGGACGCGCTCTTCCATCATTTCGGCTTCACGCCGGCGGGCGTGGCCGACATCGCCGACGCGATGATCCGCGGTGAGCACATCGTCGGCGAGGGGAGCTCGCGGCGGGAGCTGCCGCAACGGCCGCCGGAGCGGCTCCGTTAGCATTGGACCAATGGGGTGCCGGAGGAAGGAATGACGGTTCGCGTTGCGATCAATGGGTTCGGCCGCATCGGCCGGCTTGTGCTGCGCGCGCTGCATGAACAGGCGCGCGACGATCTTCAGGTCGTGGCGATCAACGATCTTGGCTCGGTCGAGGCGAACGCCTACCTCTTGAAATACGACAGCGTGCACGGGCGCTTTTCCGGCACGGTCGCGACCGGCGCCGATTGGATGGATATCGGCCGCGGCAGGATCGCGGTGCTGGCCGAGCGCGATCCGGCGAAGCTGCCGTGGAAGAAGCTCAATGTCGATGTCGCCCTCGAATGCACCGGGCTCTTCACGAAGCGCGAGGCCGCGGCGAAGCATCTCGAGGCGGGCGCTAGGCGCTGCATCGTCTCGGCGCCGGCCGACGGCGTCGATTACACCCTCGTGATGGGCGTCAACAGCGATGGCGTGAAGCCGCAGCACATGGTGCTCTCGAACGGGTCGTGCACCACCAACTGCCTCGCGCCGGTGGCCTATGTTCTGAACGAAGGCGTCGGCATCGCGCAAGGCTACATGACAACGATCCATTCCTATACCGGCGATCAGAATACGGTCGACACGCTGCACAAGGACATGCGCCGCGCGCGCGCCGCCGCGCTCAACATGATTCCGACCTCGACGGGTGCTGCGAAAGCGTTGGGCCTCGTCATTCCGGCCTTGCAAGGGAAGCTCGACGGCACCGCGATCCGCGTGCCGACCGCCAACGTCTCGCTCATCGACTTGGCGTTCAGCGCCGAACGCGACACCTCGCGCGAGGAGGTGAACGGGCTCATGGAAAAGGCGGCGGCGTCGAACCGCTTCAAGGGCATCCTGGGCGTCGTCAAGGACGAGGTCGTGTCGAGCGACTTCAACCACGATGCGCACAGCTCGACCTTCGACCTGACGCAGACGTCCGTGCTGGGCAAGCGCTTCTGCCGCGTGCTGTCGTGGTACGACAACGAATGGGGCTTCTCGAACCGCATGGTCGAAGCGGCGGCGCTTGTCGGCAAGATGGCGTGAGCGCGCGCATCATCGTCCATTGCCTTGAGCATGCCTTGGCCGCGCTCGAGGCGGCCGACCAGCGCAAGGTTCGCGTGACGTTGATGAGCGCGCCCGGCGCCGGCGGCTTTGCCGGCCCGCGCTGGTTCCTCGCGGTCATTGCCGAGGCGGCGCGGGCCTATCCCGGCGCCTCCTGCGACGCGGTCGTCGATTGCGCCGGCGAAGCGGGGGCGGTGCTGGCGGCGCTGCGCGCCGGCGCCAAGCGCGTGCGTTTTGTAGGGTCCGACGCGGCGCGTCAGAAACTTGCCGCGATGGCCGCGGCGCTCGGCGGCGAAATCGAGGGTGATGCGGAAGGCGCCGCGCTCGACCTTTTGGGCGCGCGCGATCCCGTGGCCGCGGCCGGTGTTTATCTTGGTCGTTAAGGTATCGTCTGCTATATCGGCTTTACGATCCCGCCTACGCCAAGGAGTCCTGCGATGGTGACGGAACGGGTCAAGAAAATCCTCGATTGCTACGAGAGCGACAATCCCGGCACCAAGGCCAATCTCGCCCGCGTCCTGATGCACGGCAAGCTCGGCGGCACGGGCAAGCTCTTGATCCTTCCGGTCGATCAGGGGTTCGAGCATGGGCCCGCGCGCAGCTTCGCGCCCAACCCGCCGGCTTATGATCCGCATTATCATTTCCAGCTCGCGGTCGATGCCGGGCTGTCGGCCTATGCCGCGCCCTTGGGTTTCATCGAGGGCGGCGCCGCGACCTATGCGGGCGCGATCCCGACGATCCTCAAGCTCAATTCCGCGAACAGCCTCGCGCGCAGCAAGGAGGCGCCGAGCCAGGCGGTGACGGCGGGCGTGCGCGACGCGCTGCGGCTCGGTTGCACCGCGATCGGCTTCACCATCTACCCGGGCTCCGACGCGGCCTACGAGATGTTCGAGGAGATCGCCG
>CAVSNN010000003.1:0-312566 GCA_963729335.1 uncultured Alphaproteobacteria bacterium | reverse complement strand
GCGCGGTGCCGCCAGGGGAAGGTCGGAGGAGCTGCTGCCGAACGTCGTCCCCAGCCCGGCGACCGCCAGCCACGCCGCCACGTACAGTTAGCGGGAACGGCTCCGGCCACCATCCCGCCGACCAGAGGCAACAGCCGCAGGCCCGAGCCCATCGCGGTCAGCCGTAAGTCAGCGCCACCAGCCCGGCGCCCGAGGCCGCCCACCCCCACCAGGTCCAGGCCCGGGCGCTGCGAGGCCCGGGACTCCGGCACCAAGGCGATCACGGCCGCCAGGCCGACCACCACGACCGGCACGTTGATCAGGAACACCCAGCCCCACCAGTAACTGGTGAGCAGCCAGCCGCCCAGGATCGGACCGACCGGGAAGGCCACGAAGGTGACCGCCGACATCACCCCCACCGCCTTGGGCCGCTCCGCCTTGCTGAACAGCACCGTCAGGACGGAGAACGCCATCACGATTATCCCGGCGCCGCCGAACCCGACCACCACCCGGGCCGCCAGGAACTCTGCCACCGACGTCGAGTACGCGCACGCCACCGATCCGATCCCGAACAGCGCCAGGGAGGTAAGCAGGACCTTCTTACGACCGTAGCGGTCGCCCAGCAGGCCGGCCGGGAGCATCGCGGCGGCCAGGACCAGGAAGTATCCCGACGAGAACCACTGCAGGTCGGACTCCGACGCGTGCAGCGCCTTAGCCAGCGTGGGCAGGGCCACGCTGAGCACCGTGCCGTCGATACCCACCACCAGGGCGGCCAGGCCCAGAGCGCCCAGCGCCCACCATCTTCGTGTTCCGGACACCGTAATGGGCGCCGGCGCGCCCTCGAGGACAATGGTCACGGCGTTTCTCCTCTTAGCTGAGGAGGCGTCGAGCCCGTACGGGGCGACAAACCGCAGGCGGTCGTCCTGCCCGAACCAGGCGTCTTATGGACTAATCTGCTAAACCTGCGCTACCAGAGTCCGGAGCAACGCTCCCGGAAGCTGCCCAAGTCGCTAAGCAGAGTCCAGCCCGGCTAGGGACTGCCCACCGTGCTACCACTCACGCTACAGCAGGCCATAGTGCACTTCAACGAAAGCTGGCTCACCTCCAAGTGCCTATAGCACTCCGGCGAAAAGCAACGGGCCTTCGATCAACTCCTGGTCCGGCTCGCCCAATCGCGCTGAGCTGCTTCGACCAATTCCCAGTTGGCGTCGACCCACCGCCCGAGCGCGGCGAGAGGCTCATCTAGCGATCTGCCGAGATCGATGAGCTCGTAGAGGGTGGCGGTGCCCATCCGCTCAGAATCGAGATGCCGCCTGATGAAGCCGTCGCACTCGGCGCGGCGCAGCGTGTCGGTGAGCACCTTGTGCGAGATGCCATCCAGGGCGTCATGGAGGTCCTGGTAGCGGCGCCCCCCAGCATCCAGCTCAGCGAGCACCACCAGAGTCCAGCGTCCGCCGATCAGCCCGACCAGGGCATAAGGCCGTCTCCATGGGCCGGGGGTCACGGGGGCGGGGGGGGAGCGGGACGCGGCCGGCGGCGCCACCGGCACCGGGCGGGCCGCCCGGCCGGGCTGGGCTGGCCGGGCCCGATCGGCGGGGAGCGGAGGGCCTTGCCGGTCCCGGCCCCGAGGGACAGTTCACGGTGCCTTCGCCTTGGCCCGGGGGCGGGGCCTGCGTCTGCCGCCCGTGCGGGGGCGCGGGTGTCTCGCTCTCCGCCGGGGGCCCTCTAAGCGGGAACGCACTCGCGTTAGCGTACCCCACATGGGCGCGGGGGTGGGGGAATCATGGGGAATCGGCGGGGCGGGCGATGGGAAAGTCCACGGGGGGGCGCGGGGGCGGGGGGAGGGGAGCGCGGCGGTGTGTGGAGGTGCGGGCGGCGGTGGAGGGTGTGTTGGGGGGGGGGGGGGGCGCGACGCTCTGGGGGGGGGTGAGAGGCGTGCGTGGGGGGGGGTATCCGCTCTAGATGGGGTGGCGGGGGTATGCGAGCATCGTCGCTGGCGCCGCGATGGGGAGAGTGGTAGGGGAGGGAGGACGAGAGGGGGGGGGGCCGGAGCGGGGAGATGATGTCTTGTTCCGCGCCGTGCTCGCGGCGTTTGTCTCGGCGCGGCGAGGGGAGATTGTGTGGGGGAGATGCGGGGGGTGGGCTCGGTGGCGGGGTGGCGCGGGGTGGGATGTGGTGGGGGGGGGGCTCGGGACGGGGGGTGGTGCTAGCTGGTCGGGAGGCGGGGTGTGGGGAGTGTTCTGGTGGCGTGGGGCGCTCTGCCATGGAGGGGAGACTCGGGGCGGCGCGGTTGAGGGGGCTGCTGCGGAGAAGGGAGCCCCTGAAGGAGGGGATAATGAAAATTGTGTCGCCTGTCCTGACGGGCATCGCCGCCGGGGGTGCCAGGGGCGGGGGCCGCGCGGTCGCCGGGGCCCGGGGCCCGCAGGGGGGGCGGGCCGGGTCGGTGGTCGGCCAGGGGGGGGGGAAGGGGGGGGGCTGGGTGGGCGGGCCGGGGGGGGGTCCGTTCCAGGGGGGGGGGGTTGGGGGCGGGGGGGGGGGGGGGGGCCGCCCGGGTGGCGGGGGGGGCGGGCGGGCGCCGGGATGTACCCGGAGGGGCGGGCACAGAGCGGGCCCCGGGGGGGGGGCAGGGGGTCAGCCGGGAGATCGTCGGCTTCTTCCGTTCCTCGGTGACCGCCGCCTGGCGGCATGGCTGGCAGCCCGCCGAGCTGGCCAGGCACGCCTGCGGGGAGCTGGGTGACGGGCATGCGTCGATGGCCGCCGACCTGATCGCGGACGAGATGCGCGGCTACGCCGCGGTCTTGTCAGGGGAAGCAGGTACCGGATCAGCGCGGCCATGACGGCTCGGTCGGCCCAGCCGAGCCGAGGTCTGGGGTTGGTACGGCGCAGCACTGCGACCTCGTGCCGGAGCACCAGCACCTCCGCAGGCACATCTGGGGTACCGTTGAGGCACTAATAAGCCCGGTGCGGGCGCACTCGTGGCGCGACCTGTGCACCCGGCAGCTGCCCGGGACCCCGGCGGTAGAACGTCAACCGTCACGATGGGAGTTCCGGTGGTGCGATCCTCCGGCGCAGCGGTCCCCGCGCTCGGGCTCTCTCCGGCGCCGCGCGGGCACCGGTGGGCCGCTTTGGTGGTGCTGTGCGCCGCCGCGCTGATCGTCAATGTGGACAACACGATCCTTAATGTGGCCCTGCCCACCCTGGTCAGGAAGCTGGCCGCCACCTCGAGCGAGCTGCAGTGGATCGTCGACTCCTACGCGATGGTCTTCGCGGGCCTGCTGCTGGTCGGCGGCAGCCTGGCCGACCGGTTCGGGCGCAAGCGGTTCTTCCTCATCGGCCTGGGCGTTTTCGCTGCGGGATCGGTCGGCGCCGCGTTCTCCGGGTCGGTGGACCTGCTGATCGGGTGGCGAGCGGTGATGGGGGCCGGCGCGGCGCTGACGATCCCCGCGTCGCTGTCGATCGTCAACGACGTGTTCCGCGACCCGGCAGAGCGGGCCCGCGCCATCGGTGCCTGGGCCGCGACCATCGGGCTCGGCATCGCGATCGGCCCGATCGCCGGCGGCCTGCTGCTCGCCCGGTTCTGGTGGGGCTCAGTGTTTCTCGTCAACGTCCCGATCGTGGCCGCCGCGTTCGCCGGTGCGCTGCTGCTGGTGCCCGACTCGAAGAACCCGGCCGCCGGCCCGCCCGATCCCTGGGGGGCGGTGCTGTCGATCGCGGGCCTGGGCCTGCTGCTGTGGGCGATCATCGAGGCTCCGGCGAGCGGCTGGGGCTCCGGGAAGGTAGTCGGAGCCGGGCTGGCCAGCCTGGCCGTCCTCGGCGCCTTCGTCGCCTGGGAGGCCCGCAGCCCCCACCCGATGCTGAAGCTGGGGTTCTTTTCTGACCGGCGGTTCTCGGTGGCCGCAGCGGCTGAAGTCCTCGGGGTCTTCGGGCTGCTGGGCGCGCTGTTCGTGCTGACCCAGTTCCTGCAGTTCGACCTCGGGCTGTCGCCGCTGCAGGCGGGGCTGCGCATCCTTCCGCTGGCCGCCGTGCTGGGCGTGAGCGCGGCGTTGTCCCCGCTGCTCGGCCGCGTCATCGGGCTCAAGTTCACCGTGGCCGCCGGCCTGGCGGCGATCGCCGGTGGTCTGTGGCAGATCTCGGCGGTGTCCGCGGTTACCACGACCTACCCGGACGTGGTGCCCGGCCTGCTGCTGGTCGGGCTGGGAGCCGGCCTGCTGCTGCCGACCGCGACGAACTCCGTCGTGGGATCGGTCCCGCAGGGCGACTCCGGGACCGGATCAGCCTCCAACGCCGTGGCGCTGCAGGTCGGCGGCGCGCTCGGGGTCGCCGTGATCGGCAGCGTGCTGTCGACTCGTTACCAGGATCACATGACCACGGCGCTGGCCGGCGGCACCTGCCGGCCGCTGCCACGCAGGCCATCCTCGGCTCACTCGGCGGTGCCCTCGCCGTGGCCGCTCGCGCCGGGGGCGCCGCCGGCGCCCTGCTCGCGCATGCTGCCCGCGCCGCGTTCATGAGCGGCAACCAGATAGCACTGGCCGTCGGCGCCGCCGTCGCCCTCGGCGGTGTCGTCCTCGTACTGGCACGCCTGCCGTTGCGGATTTCGCGGGACTCACCGGATCCTCAGCGGCAGACGGAGAGCACCGCACAACCATGGAACGCTCATGCCACGGCGGCAACCAAAAAGGATGCGGTCAGCCAGGAGAAGCCAGATCCGGCCGTTCACCTTCGTGCCGACAGGGGTTAACCCGACCACGGCTATCCAGGCCACGGCGAGGTGATAACACAGGGGCGCAGCTGCTCCCTGGGACCGGGGTCCGGGGCGGGAGCCCCAGGGACAGAGGCCTCGAAGAGGCCCTTGGCATGTCGGCCCGCGGGGACTTTGGTCCCTAGCAGGGTGATCATCTTGCCTGGTCTGCTTGGGTCAGGTGCGGGGGTTATGGTCTTGTGCCCGCGTCGCGGACGTTCTCGGCCCGCCCCGGGACCCGGCCGGCACCGTGCAGGGAACCGACAGGACCGGGGCCGCTGCGCGCCGGACAGCGGCCGAAATGCCCTAGCCCGGCTGCCCTCCGGGGAGCGGATCAGGCTGCCGGTGATCGAACACGGCGTTCCTGACATCCCGGATCGCCAGGTCCAGCTCGCCGATAGCTTCCTGGACCTTCGCGGCTCCCGGATAGCCGCCGATCAGCCCCAGTGCCGTTTCGAGAGCGAGCCCCGCGGCGAACAGCCGGTGCACCACGCGGTCGTTCATGCCCTCGGCGATGCGGTCGCGGTCCCGCATCAGGAGCAGAGTCGCCTCCGCCCAGTCGTCTGCCCTCCCGGGCGGGGGATCGCGCGTCGGCCGTATGCTCGCCTCGTCTAGTTCTAGTATCGCCCCGTGGCAGGACAGTACGTTCGATGATATCGACATCGCTGGGTGCCTAGGTCCTAACCGGCCGTGACTGGCCGTGCCGCCAGGGTCCGGAGCGACGCGGTTACCTGCGCATTTGCTCTGGCCTGGCGCAGGTTCTGATGGATGTTTCTCCGGTGCGTGCAAAAACACCCTCCGATGTGAGCTGCGAACGGCGAGCGGCATCCCTGCCCCTGCGGTCAGCCTGAGATCATGTGCACGAAGTCGTAGTTCCCGTCGCCAAGGCCGCGGCGCAGCTTGCGGATGATCTTCTCGCCGTCGTCGTGCGGGCCGGAGATGTACATCGGCTTCCCGTCCCGGCCGAAGGTCAGCTCGCACTCCCCGTCCCATGCCCCCAGATACCCGGCGGCCCGCTCGAAGTCCGCGTGCGGCTCGAACCCCAGCTGCCGCGCGTACCCGATCGCGCCGTAGACGATCTGCCGCCCCAGCTCCAGCGGCACCTGCACGGCCGGCTCGTCCCAGGCGCTGAAGATCTGCTGGATGAACCCGCCCAGCCGCCGCCGGTCCATCGACCGCGGCCCGGCCGCGTCCTTCAGCCCCAGGCACCAGGTGTCCACCAGGTAGAAGCACACCCCGGCCGTGGACCCGCCCCGGTCCCGGGCGACCAGCACGGTCACCAGCCCCGAGTGCCCGGTTCGTTCCGACGGGGCCGACCCCGGCCAGTCCGGCCGCTCCGGTGCCAGGACGCTGGATGACCAGCCCGGACTGATCCAGCACCCGATCAGCGCGTCCTCCCGGGTCCGCCCTTCGGCGGCGGCGACCGATCTGATGAGCGGCGCGACCGCGCTCGGCGGCATCTTCAGCGCCCGGGCGATCTCCTTCGGCGTGCGCCCGGCGTCCCGCAGCTCACGAACACGGTCAAGCAACTGCTGCGTTGGCATAAGGAATATCGTGCCCGAACCGGCCGCACGCCCTGGCCGGCACGCCGGGTTCTGTCAGTTCGCGCGCGGCGTAGCACCTGGCCGTTCGGATGAATGCCGTTCTCCCCCGGTAGCCTGACTGACTGACCGCACGCGGGTGGCAGGAGGTGCAGGGATGCCGATTACGCCAAGGGAGCGGCTGGCTAGGGTGCTCGACGGCTCGCGGGTGCCCGGTGCGTTCAGCGCGCAGCTGTCCGTGCCCACGAGGAACGTCCGGCTCACCGTGGCGGGCGCGGCGCCGAGCCGCACGCGCTGCTGGTGTACGGGAAGGGGCAGTTCTCCTGCCGCACCAGGACTCGGAGAAAGACGACACGATGATCGGCACGTTGGTGGTGTCGCTGCCGTCGTCGCACACCGGCGGGGAACTCGTCATCGAGCACGACGACAAGACCGTCGTGTACCAGGCGTCCGCGACCGAGGTGTCGGTAGCCGCCTTCTACGCCGACTGCCGGCACGAGGTCAAACCGGTCAGGACCGGGTACCGGGTCACGTTTACCTGTAACCTGCTGCTGGACTCCGATCCGGCCGGTGTCGTTCCGGCTCAGCCGCCCGCCGAGGCCGCCCGGTACCTCGCCGAGCATTTCACCACCAGGGTCAGACCGCTGACCACCGATACCACGGCGGATTCTGGCCGCTGATCAGCCGTTGCCCTTAGCGGCGGTGTAACCGTGGGACTGCTGCCTGGGCGCGGTACTGCGCGACGGCGGCCTCGCAGACGGCCCGCACCGGCCAGCCCAGGGCCCGGGCGGCGGCTTCCGCCTCGGCCAACTCTGCCGTGGCCGTTCCGAAGCCCGCGAGGCCATCTGTGGTGTCGGCCACCTTGACCGTAACGACCTGGCTGCTGCCCGGCGGTCCCACTTCCACCTCCACCGACGTCCGGGAGGCGGTCAGCCGGTTCATCCGGGACCAGCGGACGCCGAGCGTCCCGGTGTGGGCGAAAATCGCGGCGGCCACGGCGCGATGGACCGGTTCAGCGCACAGGGCGGTGAGGACCTGCCCCGGGCGGCCGTGCCGGCCGACGATCGGGGTACACCAGCAGTCCCAGGCGCCGGCCGCCCGCACCGCCTGAAGGACCGAAGGCCACAGCCGGGGGTCGAGGTCATCGACTGTGCTCTCGACGACGGTCACGTCGCCCTCGCGCAGGTCCCGCTCCGCGCCGGACGCCCCGATGACCACCCGGGTGATGTTGGGCCGGTCCGGGGTGTCCCGGCCACCGCCGCCGGTGCCCACCGCGCGTACCGTCATGGCTGGAAAGCCGCCCGGTGTGGCCGCCGCCGCGAGCAGGGCCGCACCGGTCGGGGTGGTGCGCTCACCGGTCAGGTCGCCGCTGGCCAGGTCCAGGCCGGCCGCGGCGGCGATACGGAGGACGGCGGGAGCCGGCACCGGAAGGCGGCCGTGCCGGCTGGTGACGAATCCGCTTCCGGCGGCCAGGGCCGAGCAGCAAACCACCGCGCCGGGCCGCAGCAGTCCGAGATCCTCCAGTGCGGCCGCCGATCCCACCACGTCGGCCAGTGAGTCGAACGCACCCACCTCGTGGAAGTGCACGTCTTCGGGTGGCTCGCCGTGCACCGCCCCCTCCGCCTCGGCCAGCAGCCGGAAGACCCGTGTCGCGAGATCCTTCCCGGCCGGGCGGAGGTCACTGGCGCCGACGTGCCCGAGCACGTCGGCGAGGTGCCGTTGGCGGTCGGTCGCCGTCGGCGTGGTGATCACGGCCCGTAGGCACGCGAGGCCGCCCCGGCGGGCGGCCTCGGTCCGCAGCCCGAGACCGGGCACGCCGAGTGAGGCAATGGCTCCGCGCACCCGCTCCACGTCGGCGCCCGCATCGAGCAGGGCGGCAAGCAGCATGTCGCCGGCCACGCCCGCGGTCGCGTCGATGTAGGCGGCACCCGGCCGGTCCGTCACCGGTGAACCGCGCGGATGATCTTGGCGGCGTGCGCGGCCGCCCCGAACCCGTTGTCGATGTTGACGACGACCAGACCCGGGCTGCACGAGGCGAGCATGCTGGCCGCTGCGGCCAGGCCGCCCGCCGCGACGCCGTAGCCGACACTGGTCGGCACGCCGATCACCGGCGCGCTGACCAGTCCGGCGACCACACTCGGCAGGGCACCGTCCATCCCGGCCACGACCACCACGCACTCGGCGGCGCGCAGGTCGTCTAGCCGGGACAGCAGCCGCCCGAGCCCGGCCACGCCCACGTCGGCGAGGACATCCGCGCGGACGCCCAGCACGGCCAGCGTCGCCGCACATTCCCGGGCCACTTTCAGGTCCGTGGTGCCGGCCGTCACGACCAGCACGTTGCCGCGCGCGGGCGGCAGGGTCCCGACGGCGACCGTTCCGGCCACGTGATCGGCGTGTACGGCATCGCCAGGGAAACGGGTGGCCGCCCCGTCCAGGACGCCGGCGGGGCAGCGCGTCGCCAGGGCCGGTGCCTCCGGATCGCGGGCCCGCAACTCGGCCAGAAGCGCGAAGATCTGCTCGGACGTCTTGCCTTCGCCGAAAACCACTTCCGGGACGCCGGTCCGCCGCCGGCGATCTACGTCCAGCAGGGCGAACTCGCCCAGCGGGACGCCCGCCGCCCGGCCTCCGTTCCGGGCGGCACCGGGCGCCCCCCGTTCGGCATCCTCGGCGCTCCATTCGGCATGCCGACTGCTTGTTCGGCATGCCGGGTGCCCCAGGCATACCGGGACCCTCAGCCGGCACGGCTGACCGGCGTGATGTCGAGGTTCAGCGAACCGGACCGCAACGGCCGCTCGTCGATCTCCGCGCGCTGATATCCAGCCGCCCGGACGCAGGCCAGCACCGCCGCATGCTCGTCCGGGTCCGCCGCCCGCGGCAGGTCCGCCGCGCCGAGCTGCACCCGGCCGAGATCACCGAAATGCCGCACCCGCAGTTCGCGGTAGCCGCGCTGCTTCAGGCTCAGCTCGGCCCGGTCTACCTGCGACAGCACATCGGCGCTGACCGGGGTGCCGTAAGGCAGCCGCGATGCCAGGCAGGGCGACGCGGGCTTGTCCGCACTCGGAACCCCCAGGTGCCGCGCCAGCGCCCGCACCTGGTCCTTCCCCACGGACGCCTCCAGCAGGGGATGCCGGACACCGTGCTCGGCCGCCGCGCGCAGCCCGGGCCGCCAGTCACCCGTGTCGTCGGCGTTGGCGCCGGACAGCACGGCGGCGAATCCGCGGCGCCGGGCCAGCGCGGCCAGCCGCTCGTACAACTCGGATTTGCAGTAGTAGCAGCGGAAGCGGTCGTTGCGCCGGTAGTCGTCGCGCTCCAGCTCGGCCGTGCTGATCAGCTCGTGCCGGACGCCTACGGCCCGGGCCACCGACCGGGCGCCGTCCAGCTCGCCGGACGCGAGGGCCGGCGAGACGGCGGTGACGGCGAGGGCTTGTTCCCCGAGCGCCCGGGCGGCCAGCGCAGCGACCAGAGAGGAGTCCACCCCGCCGGAGAACGCGATCAGGGCGCTGCCCAATCCGGCCAGACGCTCGGTCAGCTGGCCGGCCAGCGCGTCAAGCTCGTCAGGCACGCCGTTCCCTTCTCATGTCACCCGGGCCCGCGCCGCGGTGATCTGCTCCGGCGTCGGCCGCCTGGTTCTATGCCCTCTGCCGCAGCTGATCATATGATTCGGACTATACGCTTCGGCGCGCTCGCGCCGACCTGCCGCCGCGATCCGCTGTACTCTCAGATTCAGCTTTCGGCACTTCGGGAGGTCTCGTGCCCATCGAACAGGCAGAGTTCGGCCGCACCGGCCACCAGAGCAGCCGGGTGATCTTCGGAGGGGCGGCTCTCGCGCAGGTCTCCCAGCGGGTCGCGGACGAGACCCTGGACCTCCTGCTCGCCCACGGGGTGAACCATCTGGACGTGGCCTCGGCCTACGGCGAGGCGGAGGTGCGCATCCGGCCGTGGCTGCAGCGCGAACCGGGCCGGTTCTTCCTGGCCACCAAGGGCGACGAGCGCACCGCAGCCGGGGCCCGCGAGGAACTGCACCGGTCCCTGGACCGGATGGGCGTCGACCACGTCGACCTCTGGCAGCTGCACGCCCTGGCCGATCCGATCGAGTGGGACATCGCCCTGAGTCCTGGCGGGGCGCTCGAGGCCGCCCTTGAAGCCCGGGAGCAGGGCCTCATCCGCTGGATCGGGGTGACCGGCCACGGCAGCCAGATCGCCGCGACGCACCGCCGCAGCCTCGAGCGGTTCGACTTCGACTCGGTGCTGCTCCCGTACAACTTCGTCACCATGCAGAACCCGTACTACGCCGAGAACTTCAACGCCCTGTACGAGACCTGCCGCGAGCGGCGCGTCGCGGTGCAGACGATCAAGTCGATCGCGCTGCGCCCCTGGGCGGGCCGACCGCACACCCGGGCGACCTGGTACGAGCCGCTCGAGCAGCAGGACGACATCGATCTCGCCGTGTGGTGGGCGCTGAGCCGCCCCGGGGTGTTCCTCTGCAGCGCGGGGGACGTGGACCTGCTCCCGAAAGTGCTTGACGCGGCCAGCCGGTTCACCGAGACGCCGAACGACGCGGCGATGAGCGCGCTGGCCGACCGGACGGCGGCCGAGCCGCTGTTCGTCTGACCGGCTCGCACTGATCACGACGCGGCGGCCTATGCCCCGAGTAGTCTTCCGCGATCAGTGCCGCGCGGACCCCTCAGAAGTTGTTTGGCCGCCCCTGGATGCCGACTACCTCGACAAGCCGCTCGATGCCTTGAAAGCCGTCCGGGTTGGCCGTGTACAGCGGGAGCTGGTTGCTAGCCGCCGTCGCTGCGATCTGCAAGCCAGAAGACCGCTTGCGCGGCTGCCGGCCGGCGGCGCGAACTGCAGCGCAGATCTGGCCGTAGAGCCTGGCCGCGCCCTGATCGTACGGCAGCGGGTCGAAGGTCGCCTCCACATGCTGCAACACGGCCACTCGTCCCGCGCGCTTCGCCGGATCGTCGGTCGCGTGCGGGCCGAACGACAACTCCCCCAGCGTCACTGCCGTGATCAAGATCGTGTCCGGCAGTTCGGAAGGTCAAAGAGCCTGAGCGCGGTGATGACGCTGGTGTCGACGACGGCGGCACCGTGGACCGTCACAGGCCGGTCCCTGCATAGCGTGTACGCGCGTCCTTGCCGGAGGCCACGCGTCACCGCCCCGGAGTCCGCCACGAACTGCCGAACGCTAACATCAGTCGCCCGTTCGCTTGGGAGAGTCATGGTCATATCATGGCGCCCCGTACCACGCTGTACCACGGTCTCGCGACCGAACTCCCAAGCAGGTCATGCGGGTTCGATTCCCGTCATCCGCTCCGTCATCCGCTCTGCATCTTTCCGTATCGCCGGGGGCTGCGACGTCCCTGGACCTGCCGTGGATCGCTAGCTCGTGATGGCGTTGGCGGTGGCCTGGGCGATCTGCTGGACAAGGCCGATGCCGCCGTCTTCAGTCTCGTTGTCCGCGGAGAGGACAACGATCAGCAGCTTCTGGCCATCGTGGGTTACCTCGCCGATGCTGTTGATCTCCCACAGGTCGGGGTTGGGCAGCCAGCCGTTCTTCACCAGGTAGCTGCCGCTGGAGGCCGCGGCCGAGACCCCCCACCGCTGGTCGGCCTCGACCTGGCTCATCAGGTCCTGGATGTAGTCGCGAGACGACGACGTGAGCAACGAGTCGCTGGTGAACACCTGGCGGAGGACCTTTATCTGGTCGGTCACCGTCGTGGTCGTCAGGCCCCAGTAGCCGTCGGTGCCGACCGCGGTGTCAGTCAGGCCGAACGCCTTGTTGGCGGCGTCGATCCCGGTCGCCTCACCGTCGTCGTCGTACAGATCGCTCGCGGCGTCGTTGTTGCTGTTCTCGATCATCGTGGTCGCGAGTTCCTGCTGCTCGTCGGAGAGCGATTCCCCGGACTGCTGCAACTGGTAGAGCAGGGCGGAGAGGATGTCGACCTTCACGATGCTCGCGGTGACGAAGTCGTCGCCGCCGTTATACCAGGCCGTCTGGCCGGTCGCGAGATCGTCCACCGCGACGGCCGCGTGACCGTCGTCCGACTTGATGACCGAGGCCACGGCCCCGGAGAGTCGCTGCCCTGCGTCCGGTGCCGCCGGCGTTGTGACCGACTCCGCCTGCTTGGCCCCCTTCGTCGTGGGTGAGGCGCTGTGCGCCGCCTGCCCGGTATTCACCGACGTCGCAGCGGAGGCCGCCGCGACAGCCCGCACAAGAAAAAACTGCAACAGTGGCAAGTGCGGCGATAAGCGGCAAATGGTGGCGCATGTGAATCGGTGGAACAACGCCACCTGAGACCGCGGTCCGCCGCAGCCGGCGGTTTCCTGAGAGCCCCAGGCAGGCCTGCGGGCCCGTCGCGTGCCCCATCAGACGGTGCACCAGGGTGACCTACGGTCACACAAAAGGCCAGGTCCGGGGCTTGTCCCGGACCTGGCCCGCCGCGTTTCGACGGCCCTAATGGGGCGTCGTGCCATTAACGTAGTCCTAGGTGAGGAGGGCAGTGCGCCCGCTGGTCAAGCTGGTGATCCCCGGCCATCGGATGCTTCATCGCGAAGCCACCGGTCGAACCACGCGCGGGTGCGCCGGAGCAGGTCGAGCTGATGATTGCGTTCCGCGAACCCGTGTCCCTCGCTCGGGTAGATGACGAGCTCGTGCTCGGCCCCGAACCAGCTGAGCGCGCGGTGGAAGTAGATCGCCTGGCCGAGCGGCACGTTCGTGTCGTCCTCGCCGTGCACGATCAGCACCGGGGTACGGACCTTCGAGGCGAACGAGATCGGGCTGACCTGGTCGTGCGGGTGCGGGCCGGTGCCCTCCCAGCCGCAGCTGCCGCCGAGTGCTGCCTCCAGGGTTCCATCTTCGCCGGTCGCGACGAGCATCCCCCAGTCGCTGATCCCGGCGCCCATCAGCGCGGCCCTGAACCGGTCGGTCTGCCCGATCGCCCACGCGGCCATGAACCCGCCGTGGCTGCCTCCGCCGATCCCGAGCCGGTCCGGAGTCCGCGACCCCGTCGGCGATCAGCAGGTCGATCCCGCTGACGATGTCGGTCCACTCGTCGCCGCCGACCGAGCCGCGCGACCGCCGCGGCGAAGTCGCGGCCATGGCCCTGCCCCGCCCCGCGGGTTGGGCAGGAACACGGCGTATCCCGCGGCCGCCAGCCACTGCCCCGGGGCGTGCGGGTGCGAGCATGAACTCGGTCGGCCCACCGGTAATCAGGGCCGCCGTGCACCAACGTGATCAGCGGGAACGGGCCGTCCGCGCGGCTGCGGCCGGGCGGCAGGATGAGCAGGCCGTCGAGGCCGAGGCCGTCGGATGCCCGGTAGGACAGGCGTTCCTGAGTCCCCCAGCTGATCGCGCGCAGCTCCGGCCGGGTGTCGCTGAGCCGGACGAGCGGGCCGCCGGGCGGCCCGGCATGGACGTTCGGCCGGCTCGTAGGAGGTGCTCGCCAGCGCCGCGATCACCTCGCCGGAGCGGCTGGCGGTGAGCGAGTCGACCAGGCCGCCCCGGGCGGACACGCGCCCGAACCGCAGCAGGCCGGGGTCGAGCCGGTAGATCGCGGTGTCGAGCCCGTCGGCGAACAGGGCCAGCGGCGGGCCGTCCGCGACCTGCGCCAGCTCGGTCGGGCAGACAGCCATGCCCTCGGTCAGGTCACGATGCACAGCGGCAGCCGCGGAGACGGCGACGTCGAAGACGGCGTAGCCGCCGAACGGCTCGGGCATGGCCAGGTAGGCCAGGTGCCAGCCGCCGTCGGCCTGCCACCAGACCGGCGACCGCGCCTCGGTCCCGATCCGGCCGAGATCGCGGACCGTCGCCCGTCTCCAGATCGACCACGTGCAGCTCGTTGGTGGTCGCGCCGGGATCGTTCTCCGGGCTCGCCCAGCTGATCACCGCCAGCGCGCCGCCGTCCGGCCGCGGCGCCAGCTCGACGACGTGGCGGTCGCCGAGGCCGTCCACCGTGCGCAGCTCGCCGGTGGCGAGGTCAAGCAGCCGCAGCCTGGCGCGGGCGCACTGCTCTCCCCAGACGAACGCGTCGTCGCGCTCGGCGCGCCTGCGCTCGTCCTCCTCGGTCGGCTCGTCCGTGGCCACCACGGCGACCAGCCGGGCGTCCGCGAGCGGCCAGGCATCGGAGATCTCGCCGCGCCAGTCCGTCAGGGCCTCGGCCTCCCCGCCGCCGAGCCGGATCCGGTGCAGCTGACGGGAGCCGGTGCGATCCGACAAGAAGAACACCGACGCCGAGTCCGGTGCCCAGCGCGGACCGGAATCTGCCGCCGTACCCGCGGTCAGCTTCCGCGGCGGTGAGCTCCCGTCAGCGGCGGCCACCCAGAGCGCGCAGAGACGCCGCTCTCCCCGGCGGCCGACCGGAGCGACGACGTAGGCGACCCAGCGCCCGTCCGGCGAGATCACCGGCTGCGACGGCACGGCCCCGTCCACCACCAGCTCCGCGGTCAGCTCCGGTGCGTCTTCACTCATGCAACGCGCCTTTCCGGCAAACATCTGCACATTCAGTAGCAGAGAGCCTGCCACAGCGGCCCACCGGGGAGCATCCCGATTTCGGCTGCCGACGCTCCCGGGCGTACGACCCCGTACCACGGCGGATCCGCCGGAAACCCGTTCTGGACGGCCTGGTCGACGAGTACACGCCCGCCGCTAAGCGCGCGGAAAAGGTCGTAGGTCACCGGCAGGATCCTGGTGTCGTGCGGAAAACGGGCTATCTCCTCTAATCTGGGCGGCACGATCATCACATGGTTTACCGGGCTGTTCATGCCCAGATGACAACAAGTCGGTCAGTTGCCCGCCCAGGTGGCGAAATCCCGGGGAGCCGCAGGCCGGGGTGATGACGCGCGCACCGCATTGATCCTTTGAGACCAGGAGAGCAAATGACAGCAACGACGGCGCCCGTGCAAGAGCAGCAGCGGTCCGCGAAGGATCCGCTGCGATTTCACCTGCACTATCACCACCGGCAAGGCAAGGAAGGCGGGGATTCTCCGTACGCCGGCGGCAGCAGTTTCATGGAGCGCGTCTCTGAAGCTGTAGCGAGCGGAATGGGGACCGTCGCGTTCCTGGTCATCAGCTCTGCGTCATTCTCGGCTGGGTGCTCGTCAACCACGTCATCCAGTTCCTGCAAAGCTCCTGGGACGGGCTGCTGAACGGGAAGGGGTTCGACCCTGCGCCGTTCATTCTGCTGAACCTCGTCTTCTCAGCCGTGGCGTTCTACACCGGCGCGCTCGTCATCATCGCCCAGAAGGCGCAGACCAGGACCGACCAGGCAAACGAGGAAGCTGGTGCGAAGCACCGAGAGGAACTCGCCCAGAATCAGGCTGACTTGCTGCGGAGAAACACCGATCTTACCGAGGAGATCCACTCGATCTCCGAGCAGCTGAAGGCGCTGACCGAGCAAGTCCACGCAGCTACCTGCGGCCGCTGCACCTCCAGTTCATGACCCGGCGCGATGCGGGCCCTGGCCGGGCAGCCCGATGGACGCGATCAGGATGGAACTGACCTTCCAACGGCTCAGGGCAACAGCGCGAGTGCCTCGTTCAGGTTGTGCTCGATGATGCTGCGCATGAACGCCCGGTCCGGGAAGTCGCCGTCGAGCAGCCGCATCGGCCCGGCGACGAGGAACAGGCGCTGCGCCAGCATGTACAGTGCGAGCCGGTCCCCGTCGAGGTCGTCGACCCCGACGGTTCCGGCCCAGTCGCGGCCCAGCCGGACCTGCATGTGCACGTGCTCCCATTCGACGTCGAAGTACATGAGGTCCTCGACGTCGATGATGACCGGGTTGCCGTCAGCATCGACCAGCACATGGTCCAAGCCCAGTTCGCCGTGCACAACGGAGTACTCGGCCCGCGGCCGTACCGCCGCGGCCAGTTCGCCCAGACGGTCCTTGAGCCGCTCGGTGTTGTCAGCGATCCTGCGGTCCCGCTCCGTCGCCTCGGCGACGCATCGTCGGCCGAGGGCCAGCACGGCTTCCTCGCTCGTCGGCCACCGAGGCGTCCCGCCAGCGTCGACGAAGCTCACCTTGCCGGGCGCGCGGCCCCGGCAGCCGCGCATCGCCGCCAGTCCCGCACGCAGCCGGGACAGCGTCGGTTCCGCCGCGACCGGGTCGCGTTCCCAGAAGGCCAGCAGATCCTCGCCGGGAAAATCTTCCAGGATCGCGATGTCGGCGGGGTAGTAGGCGCGATCGCGATCGAGCAGGTAGATCTCCGGAACCCGCAGGCCTAGGGACGCAAGCCGACTCCTCGCGGTCACGAACAAGTCGATGCCTTTGCCGGGCGAGAACGGGTCCGCGGCGCGAACGACGAATTGATCGCAGCAGGGCTGTTGCCGGCCGGCATCGATCAGTCGCGAGTTGCCGGTCGAACCGCCGCGCGATCCGGCGCATGGCGATATTTCCACCAATGCGGCGATGGTGCTCGCCAAGGAGGCCGGAAAAAAGCCGCGCGATCTTGCCGAGGCGATCGCGGCAAAGCTGCGTGCCGACGACCTTATCGGCAGCGCCGACGTGGCCGGGCCCGGGTTCATCAATCTCACGCTCAAGCCGGCGGCCTGGATCGAGGCGTTGCGCAGCGCGGTTCAACTCGGCGCACAACTCGGAAACAGCGACGTCGGCGGCGGCGCGGCGGTGAATGTCGAATACGTCTCGGCCAATCCGACCGGGCCGATGCATGTCGGCCATGGCCGCGGGGCCGTGTTCGGCGATGCGCTGGCCAATCTGCTGGCCTTACTGGTTTTCAGGTCACGCGAGAATATTACGTCAACGACGCCGGTGCGCAGGTCGATCAGCTCGCGCGCTCGGTCTATCTGCGCTACCGCGAGGCGCTGGGCGAGGATATCGGCATCATTCCAGAGGGACTTTATCCGGGCGACTATCTCAAGCCTGTGGGGGAGGCGCTCGCCGCGCGAACGGCGAATCCTCACGGAACAAGCCGGAACGAATGGCTGCCGTTGGTGAGGCAAAGGCGATCGAGATGATGATGGCGGCGATCCGAGAAGATTTGGCTAAAGGCGCAATCTCAGCCATCACGTGTTCTACTACGAGGGTTCGTTGATGGGCGACTTGGACACCGGATTTTTGTCAGCTACGCTGACAGGCTACGCGAGAAGGGGCTCGTCTATGAAGGCCGCTTGCCGCCGCCAAAGGGCGCGCCGGTCGAAGATTGGGAAGACCGCGAACAAACATTATTTCGCTCGACCGCGTTTGGCGATGACGTTGATCGCCCGCTGAAGAAGTCCGACGGCTCCTATACTTACTTCGCCTCCGATATTGCCTATCACCGCTCCAAGCTGGAGCGCGGCTTTCACGCCCTGATCGATGTGTGGGGCGCCGATCATGCCGGCTACATCAAGCGCATGCAGGCCGCGGTTAAGGCGCTCAGCGACGGCAAAGCCGAGCTCGACGTGAAGGTTATTCAGCTCGTGAAGCTTATGCGGGCCGGCCAACCCGTCACAATGTCGAAGCGGGCGGGGGAGTTCGTTACGCTCCGCGAAGTGGTGGACGAGGTGGGGCGCGACGCCGTCCGCTTCATGATGCTGTTCCGCAAGAACGACGCCGTGCTCGAATTCGACCTCGCCAAGGTGCTCGAACAGTCGCGCGACAATCCGGTGTTCTACGTGCAATACGGTCACGCCCGCGCGCAGTCCGTATTCCGCAATGCGCGGGCGGCTTTTCCCGACTTGCCGGCGGACATGACGAGTTTGGCTCAATCCGCGAATCTGACGCCGCTTACAGACCCGGCGGAACTGGCTTTGATGCGGCGAATTGCCCTTTATCCACGAATCGTCGAAGCTGCGTCGGTCGCTCACGAGCCGCATCGAATCGCCTTTTATCTGTTCGATTTAGCGTCCGAATTTCATGCGCTTTACACGCTCGGCAATGCATCGCCACATTTACGCTTCATTATCCAGAATGATCGACAACTAACGGAGGCCCGTCTTGTGCTTGTACAAGGCGTCGCCACAGTGCTGGCGTCGGGGCTCAATTTGCTCGGGGTCGGGGCGCCGACGAAATGCGCTAGTTGGCTTGCGGCTTCCGCCTTGCGAACTGCGCCGTTTGAATTGAGGAAATAGTCGCGGCGCGAGGCTTGGTATCGCGTAACCCTGAATTGGGGCGAACTCTATGGCCGACAACACTTTCCGTTCGTACCGCCGCGATCCGATCGCGCCTCGCGGCGCCGGCACGCCGGCGCGCGGGCCGCTCGACGATCCGCTCGCCGAACTCGCCCGGCTCATCGGCCAGAGCGACCCCCAGACGACTCGATGAACGATGT
Organism: uncultured Alphaproteobacteria bacterium; assembly: GCA_963729335.1. Lineage (GTDB taxonomy): Bacteria > Pseudomonadota > Alphaproteobacteria > Rhizobiales > Xanthobacteraceae > BOG-931. The sequence goes on along the minus strand of CAVSNN010000003.1, from coordinate 294,038 downwards.
CGAGCGCGATGGACAGCCCGCCGCGGAGCCCACCGGCGGCCTCGATTGGGCGGCCGACGGCCGCTATGCCGAACCGGATGCGGCCGCCGACGACCATGAACCGCGTTACGACGATCGCTATGACGCGCCGCGGCATGCCGATCCGTATCCGTCGCATCGTCCCGACCCTGCGCCGTATGACCGCGGTCATGAAGCGCAAACCGCCAACCAATTTCCCAGCCCGGAGCCGAGATTTAACCTGGCGCGCGACAGCGCGCGCGATTATGCGGCGCCCGAGCCACCGCATTATCCGGATGCGCAAGATCAGCTCGAATCGTTCGGCCGTCAGCTGCCCGCGTTTCTGCCTCGCGCGCGCGAGGACCGATACGGCTACGACGACCAGGCCCAGGGCGGTGCCGGCGATCAAGCTTACGCCCTGGAAGACTACGTGGAGGACACTCCCGACGATCGCCGGCGCGGCGGTTTGATTGTCGTGGCCGCGGTGCTGGGTCTCGCGGTGCTCGGAACCGCCGGCGCCTTTGCCTACCGCTCGATGTTCGGAGGCTCGATGCTGCCGTCATTGCCGCCGATCATCAAGGCGGATGACGGTCCGAACAAAATCGTCCCCAATAATGCCAAAGCCAATGCGTCGGACCAGGCGGATGCGAACAGCGCGAATTCGGGTGAAAAGCTGGTGTCGCGCGAGGAGCAGCCGGTCGACATGCCGGCGCCGGTAAATCCCGCTCCACGGGTGGTTTCGACCATCCCGATCTTCCCCGACCCGAATTCCGCGCAAGCCGGGATGTTCGCCTCCGGCGGTCCCAATAATCCCAGGCCTGTCGCATCGACACCCGTTACGCCAGCTCCAGTGCCGCCGGCGCCGGCAATCCCGGCACCGGTCCAAAACCCGGCGTTCGCTGCTGCGGCCACCGCACCATCGCAGCCGCCGATGGTCTCGACCGAACCGAGGAAGATTCACACCGTCGCCATCCGGCCCGAAGATTTGGCTGGCGGCAATGCGGCGCCGGCTGCGCCGCCGGCTACGGCTCCCGCTCCGGTTCCTGCTCCGGCGCGAACGGCACAACCGCGCACGGCGACGCGACCGGCACCGCGACCGGTACCCGCGCCGCGAACTGAAGCAAACGCGCCGCTTTCGATCGTTCCCGACCAGGGCGGCGCCGTGGCTATGCCTGCGCCGGTTCCCACCCGCACCGCCCTGGCGCAGCCCATGCCGCTGAATGCGAAGGCCGAAACCGAAGCCGCGCCATCCGCCGCCGCTGGCGGCTATGCGGTTCAAGTCACCTCGCAGCGCAGCGAGGCCGAAGCCCAGGCAGAGTTCCGTATGCTGCGGGCCAAGTTTCCCAACCAGCTCGGCGGCCGCGAACCGATGGTCCGCCGCGCCGATCTTGGCGCCAAGGGCGTGTATTACCGCGCGCTGGTCGGTCCTTTTGCCTCCATGGAACAGGCCGCCGCAATGTGCTCGAGCCTGAAGGCCGCCGGCGGCAATTGCATCGTCCAAAGGGACTGATGCCGGAACTCTAAGGGTTTGACGCTTGACCCTTTCGCTCGGCGCGGGCTAAGCGGCCAAAATGCGCGCCTTTATCACCGGTGTGGCGGGACCCGCGCTGACGGGCGAGGAGCGGCAATTCCTCAAGGAAGCCGAGCCATGGGGACTAATCGTATTTTCGCGCAACGTCGCGGACCCCGGCTCGCTCCGCCGCCTGATCGACGATTTTCGCGCCGCGGTCGGGCGCCAGGCGCCGGTCTTGGTCGACCAGGAGGGGGGCCGGGTGCAGCGGCTGGGGCCGCCGCATTGGCCGAGCTATCCGCCGGGCGCGGCCTATGGCGCGCTTTACGACCGCGACCGCGATGCGGGGCTTGCCGCAGCGACGCTGGGCGCACGCCTGATGGCGGCCGATCTGGCGGCTTTGGGCATCGACATCGATTGCCTGCCGATCGCCGACCTGCCGGTAGCGGGCGCCGATCCGATCATCGGCGACCGCGCCTATGGCAGCAGTGCAGATAAGGTGGCCGCCATTGCCGCCGCCGTCGCGGCCGGGCTGAGCGAGGGCGGGGTATTGCCGGTGCTCAAGCACATTCCCGGCCATGGCCGGGCCAGTGCCGACAGCCACCAGCGGCTGCCGGTGGTGACTGCCGACCGCGCAACGCTCGAAGCCAGCGATTTCGCGGCCTTTCGGCCACTGGCGGCGCTGCCGCTCGGCATGACCGCACATGTTGTGTTTACCGCCTACGACCCGGTCGCGCCGGCCACCGCTTCGGCCACTATAGTGCGGGACGTGATTCGTGATTCGATTGGCTTTGCGGGTCTATTGATGAGCGACGATATCTCCATGGGCGCGCTGTCCGGCTCGCTCGGCGAGCGGACCGGCGCGGCGATTGCGGCGGGTTGCGACATGGTGCTGCATTGCAACGGTAAAATGCCGGAAATGCGCGCGGTTGCCGCGGCGGCGCCGCGGCTGGCCGGGCAGGCGGCCCGCCGGGCGGCGGCGGCATTGGCGATGCGAAAACCGGCGGCGCCGATCGACGTTGCCGCGCGCCGTGCCGAATTCTTCCAACTCATGGCGGGCGTCCAGCCCGCGCCGGGCGGCCCATGAATCCCGAAAATACCGACGATTTGCCGTTCGAAGCCGAACTTCCCGAGCGCGCCACCGACGAGCCGGCGCTGGTGGTCGATGTCGAAGGTTTCGAGGGTCCGCTCGACCTCTTGCTGACGCTGGCGCGGCAGCAAAAGGTCGACCTTGCCAAAATCTCCATCCTGGCGCTCGCCGACCAGTACCTCGCCTTTATCGAGACGGCGCGCCAAATGCGGCTGGAACTCGCCGCCGACTATCTGGTGATGGCGGCTTGGCTTGCCTACCTGAAATCGCGGCTGTTGCTGCCCGAGACGCATGCCGCCGAAGGCATGAGCGCCGAAGACATGGCGAATGCGCTGGCACAGCGGCTACGCCGGCTCGAGGCGATCCGGCAGGTTGCCGAGCAATTGCTCAATAGGCCGCAGCTCGGTCGCGACGTGTTCCAGCGCGGCCAGCCCGAGCCGATCGCCGAGATCAAGCATCCGGAATGGTCGGCGACGCTGTACGACCTGCTGTCGGCCTATGCCGGGCGGCGGCAGACCCAGGCGAGGTCGGTCGTGCGCGTGCCCAAGCGCACGGTGTGGTCGCTCGCCGAGGCGCGCGAGGCGCTGCAACGGTTGCTCGGCCTATCCTTGGACTGGAGCCCGCTCGATCAATATCTCATGGCCTATCTGGTCGATCCGTCGCTGCGCGCGACGGTCTTGGCGTCGAGTTTCGCGGCGGTGCTGGAATTGGTGCGCGAGGGCCGCCTCGAACTGCACCAGCAAGGGGCTTTCACGCCGTTATATGTGCGCACGCGGCGCGATACGGGCGGCGGCATAGCCGCCGAATTGGGGAATGGGTAAGAGGGAGGCCAAACCAATGGCGAATGTCGCACAAATGCGGGTGATCGTCGGCGACAAGACGGATCGGGATCGCGCCGAAGAGCTGCGTATCCTCGAAGCTTTGCTGTTTGCCGCCGAGGCGCCGCTCGACGAAAAAGCCTTGGCGACGCGGTTGCCCGCCGGCATCGACGTGCATGCGCTGCTTGTGCAATTGCAGAAGGAGTATGCGCCGCGCGGGGTCAACCTGGTGCGCATTGGCGGCAAGTGGTCGCTGCGCACCGCCAACGATCTCGCCTGGCTGTTGACGCATGAGGCGGTGGTCACGCGCAAACTCTCGCGCGCCGCCATCGAGACGCTCGCCATTGTCGCCTATCATCAGCCGGTGACGCGTGCCGAGGTCGAGGAAATCCGCGGGGTCAGTACGTCCAAAGGCACGCTCGACGTGCTGCTCGAAACCGGCTGGATCAGGCTGCGCGGCCGCCGCAAGGCGCCCGGCCGGCCGGTGACCTACGGAACCAGCGAGGCGTTCCTGTCGCATTTCGGCCTCGATGCGCTCACCGATCTTCCCGGCCTCGACGAGCTCAAGGGTTCGGGCCTCATCGACACGACGCTGCCCGCCGACTTTGCGGTGCCGGTTCCCTCCGACGATCCGCAGCTGCGGGACGACGAGGAGCCGCTCGGACCGGAAGATCTGGACCTCGGGCTTGCGCCGCCGCTCGAGCGCAGCGAGGAATAAATCGCCTCAGGTGCGATCATTTGGCCCAAAAACGGGTCGCCGTAGGGTTAACGGGCGTGGCCGCGTCCCTGCGGCGTAGCGCCGTTGCCGTCGCGCTTGTTTTTACCGGCCCCGACGCATAGTTTCCGGTTAAAATCGGCATGTTGCCGCGGACGCACGCGCCGTTGTGCGCGTGGGGCGGACGGAGGATTTCATGGGTTCTTTGAGCATCTGGCACTGGTTGATCGTCGGCGCCGTACTTCTGTTGGTTTTCGGCGGGCGCGGCAAGATTTCGGACATGATGGGCGATGTCGCCAAGGGCATCAAAGCCTTCAAGAAGGGCATGGCCGAAGATGACAGCGCCGAGACCGCTGCCAAGACCGATGCGCCGATCAAGACCATCGACCATCAGGCGCCGGCCGATATCAAGCAGCGCGCCGAATCCGAGAGCAAGGTCTAACGGAGCCCGCCTGCTCTGGCGCCGGTTGCGGCCGCCCCGGCAACCGCCGGAGATTTTTCCATGTTCGACATCAGTTGGACCGAATTCCTGCTCATCGGCGTGATCGCGCTGATCGTGATCGGGCCGAAAGAGCTGCCCGGAGTAATGCGCACACTCGGTCAGTACACGCGCAAAATCCGCAGCATGGCTGCCGATTTCCAGAACCAGTTCCAGGAAGCGATGCGCGAAGCCGAGATGGCCGACCTGAAAAAGCAGGTCGACGACGTGGCGGCGGACATCAAGAACTACGATCCGCTCAAGGACGTGCGCGAGGATATCCAATCGATCGGCAAGGATATCGAACAATCGCCCGATCCCGCCGCCGAGCCGAAGGCCGTGCCGCAAGAGGTGGCGCAAGAGCCGGTGGAGCTGAAGCCGGAAACCGCCGCGGCGCCCGCCGATGTCGCCGCGCCGGCCTTGCCGGAGCCGGGCATCGTAACGCCGGCCTTGCCGGAACCCGGCGCCATGGCGCCGCCGGTCGCGGTTCCGGCGCCGGAGCCGGCCGGCGTCGCCGCCGAGCCGGCTAGCACCGAGCGCACCGGATGAGCGGGACCAGCCGCGAAGAGGAAGAGCAGGAGATCGAGGCCACCAAGGCGCCCTTGATGGACCATCTGATCGAGCTGCGGTCGCGGCTGATCAAGGCGGCCGCGGCGTTCGTTGTGTCGATGGTGGTGTGCTTCTTCTTCGCCAAGCAGATCTACAACATTCTCACTTGGCCCTATGTCTGGATCGCCGGGCCGGAGAATTCGAAATTCATCTATACCGGCCTGCTCGAATATTTCGTCGTGCAGCTCAAGATCGCGGCATTCGGCGGGGCGTTCATCTCGTTTCCGGTGATCGCCACGCAAATCTACATGTTCGTCGCGCCGGGGCTCTATCGCAAGGAGCGGCAGGCATTCCGGCCCTACCTGATCGCCACTCCGGTGTTCTTCGTGCTCGGCACGCTGGTCGTCTATTTCGTCGTTTGGCCGTTGGTGACGCGGTTCTCGCTCAGCATGCAGCAAATGGGCGGCCCCGGCGAGGCGACAATCGAGTTGTTGCCCAAGGTCGAGGATTATCTGTCGCTGATGATGAAGCTGATGCTCGCCTTCGGCGTCGCCTTCCAGCTTCCGGTGATCCTGACGCTGCTCGGCCGCGTCGGCATCATCACCTCTGACCAGCTCAAGGCCAAGCGCCGCTATTTCATCGTCGGCGCCTTCGTCATCGCGGCAATCCTCACCCCGCCCGACGTGTTCAGTCAGATGTCGCTTGCACTGCCGCTATTGGCGCTCTTTGAGGGCTCGGTGTGGTCGGTGCGGATGGTCGAAAAGCGCCTGGCGCGCGAGCGCGCCGCCGCGGCTGCTGCGGAGGCGGCGGCGGCCAAGCCGGCGGAGTAAATTTTCATCCGTCATTGCCGGACAAAAGGCGCGCAGCGCCGTCTTTGCGCCAAATCGTCCGGCAATCCATGCAGCGGTGGGGCAGCATGGATGCCCGGGCCTTCGCCACGCCGTAGTGGCTACGGCCACGCAGGCGGGTCAAGTCCGGGCATGACGACTTGGGGATGCTATAACGTCGTTCCGATTCCTTGAGTCCGCTGCATGCACGACATCCGTTTCATCCGAGAGAATCCCGACGCTTTCGACCGCGCGCTTGCGCGTCGCGGCTTGCCGGGCGAGGCGAAGCGGCTGATCGCGCTCGACGAAGATCGGCGCAAGAAAATCCTCGAACTTGAAACGGCGCAGGCGCGCCGCAATGCGGCGTCCAAGGAGATCGGCGAAGCGAAGAAAAATAAAAACGAAGCTAAAGCCAAGGAATTGATGGCCGAGGTTGCCGCGCTCAAGGAATCAATGCCGCAAAAGGAGGTGGACGAAAAAGCCGCCTCCAAGGCGCTCGACGATGCGCTGGCGCAAATTCCCAATATGCCGCTCGACGCTCCCGAAGTGCCTGACGGCAAGAGCGCCGAGGACAATGTCGAGCATCATCGCTTCGGCGCCAAGCGCGATTACGCGTTTGCGCCCAAACAGCATTTCGATCTCGGCGAAGCACTGGGCCAGATGGATTTCGAAACCGCGGCCAAATTATCCGGCGCGCGCTTTGTCGTTCTAAAAAAAGGTTTGGCGCGGCTCGAACGCGCGCTCGGCCAGTTCATGCTCGATGTGCACACGCAGGAGCACGGATATACGGAGATTGATCCACCGCTAATCGTGCGTGATGCTACTATGTTCGGTACCGCGCAGTTGCCTAAATTTGCCGAGGATCAATTCCAGATCCCTTTGGCTGCCTTCGAGAAAGTTTTTAGACGTGTGAAAACTCATATCGCCGAACGAACGTACGCTGTTCAAGAAGAGCATAAGATGCGTGTCGGTAGAGAAATGACAACTCAGGAAGCAATCCAAGGCTTGCTTGATGCGATTGAAAACGGGATGCCGGAATACCGCGCACTCTATGAGAGCGAAACAGGACTCGCATCACACTATTGGCTCATCCCCACTGCCGAAGTCCCGCTGACGAACCTCGTTCGCGAATCCATTCTCGACGAAGCGCAATTGCCGATGCGGCTCACGGCCTGCACGCCGTGCTTCCGCGCCGAAGCGGGCGCCGCCGGCAAGGACACCCGCGGCATGATCCGGCAGCACCAGTTCACCAAGGTCGAGCTTGTTTCCATCACCACGCCGGAGCAATCCAGGGACGAGCACGAGCGCATGCTCGCCTGCGCCGAAGAAGTATTGCGCCGGCTCGACCTGCATTACCGCGTGGTGACGCTGTGCACGGGCGACATGGGCTTTGCCGCGCAGAAAACTTACGACATCGAAGTCTGGCTGCCCGGCCAGAACATGTATCGCGAGATTTCGTCATGCTCGCTGTGCGGCGAGTTCCAGGCGCGGCGCATGAATGCGCGCTATCGCACCAAGGAGGGCCGCACTGTCCGCCATGTCCACACGCTGAACGGTTCCGGCGTCGCGGTCGGCCGAGCACTGATTGCGGTGATGGAGACGTATCAGCAGGCCGACGGATCGATCGCCGTGCCGGAGGCGTTGCAGGGGTACATGGGCGGCATGAAAGTGATCGATAAATGATGGGTGAATTTCTCGCCAAGCCGCAAACTGCTCCCTCCCCCCTTGTGGGGGAGGGAGGGGTGGGGGGTCGGGAAGGAAAATCGCTCCCGTCGACGCTTGCGAGTCCCCTCCCGACCCCCACCCCTAACCCCTCCCCACAAGGGGGAGGGGAATTGTTCTGAGCCATGCGCATCCTCGTCACCAACGACGACGGCGTTCACTCCGAAGGGCTCAACGTGTGCGAGGAGATCGCCCACGCGCTGTCGGACGACGTCTGGATCGTCGCGCCAGAGCACGACCAGTCCGGCGTCGCCCATTCATTGTCGCTCAACGATCCGTTGCGGCTGCGCCAGGTCGCCGACCGCCGCTTTGCGGTGCGGGGCACGCCGACCGATTGCGTCATCATGGGCGCGCGTCACGTGCTCGACGGCAAACAGATCGATCTGGTTTTGTCCGGCGTCAATCGCGGCCGCAATGTCGGCGAGGACGTGATCTATTCCGGCACCGTCGCCGGCGCGATGGAAGGTGCCGTGCTCGGCATTCCTTCCGTGGCGCTGTCGCAAGCCTACAAATCGCGCAGCGCCCAGCCGCCGTTCTGGGAGACGAGCCTGCGTTTTGCGCCGGACATCGTCCGCCGCGTGCTCGCCGAAGGCGTGCGCGAGGGCGTGCTGATCAACGTCAATTTCCCCGATTGCCGCCCCGAGGAGGTCAAGGGCGTTACGGTAACGGCACTGGGGCGGCGGCGGCAGGAGCGGCTGCATATCGACAAGCGCATGGATGGCCGCGGCAACCCGTATTATTGGATCGCTTACACGCGCCAAAACGCGATCAAAGCCGAGCATGGCACCGATATCGCGGCGCTCGACGACCACTGCATCGCGCTCACCCCGCTGCGGATCGACATCACCGACGAGCCGATGATGACGCGGCTGGCACGGCTGTTCGCCAAGCAAATTTAGCCGGCGGGCTTCGCCACGGCGGCGTCGATGGCTCGCCCGAGCGCGTCGGCCTGGAACGGCTTCAGCAATGTCGGATGGGCGCGATAGGCTTCCGGCATGCCGCGTTCACCGTAGCCGCTGGCGAACACGAACGGCAGGCCGCGCGTGATCAGCACCTCGACCACCGGCGTAATCGGATTAGTGTTGAGCATGACGTCAAGAAGCGCGACATCGAACTCGGCTTGCTTGGCCAGAGCTACCGCCTCTTCGATGTTGCCTGCCTCCCCGGCAAGGGTATGGCCGAGCTCGGTGAGCATGTCCACGATCAGCATGCGGATGATCGGATCGTCCTCGACGATGAGAACGCGCTTGCTGGCAGCCATGCCCGGCTCGGACGACATTCGGACCCCGTGTTTGCGCGACGATGAGGACAGCTTTGGCATATCGCTAGGCCGCGTCAATGAATAGTTCCGCTGCCGACCGGCCCCAATGCGAACTGCAACGCCGATGCCGGCGATTGGCTTCGCAGGACGCGGATTTTTGCAACGAGGTCGACGGAACCGGGTGACGCGCCGTCCCGGCCAATCGTGACGGCAACCACTGCGAAAGCAGTAAAAGTCATTGTAGAGTGGCGCAGTAAGTGGCCGTCCTAACGCGAGGTCATCGTGGCCGCAGCCCCTTTAGCCGACGACGTCGCGCGCATGGAGTTTCAGCTCACGCTGCGCCGCTACGGCATCAGCGACCAGGCCGTGCTGCGCGCCATGGACGAGGTGCCGCGCGAATATTTCGTCGCTCCCGGCTGCATCGAGAGCGCCTATGCCGACCAGGCGCTGCCGATCGCCTGCGGGCAGACGATCAGCCAGCCGTTCGTCGTCGCCTATATGACCGAGCAGCTTGACGTGAAACCGCAGCATCGCGTGCTCGAAGTCGGCACCGGCTCGGGCTACCAGGCGGCCATTTTGTCGCGGCTCGCTCGCGAGGTCGTCAGCGTCGAGCGTTATCGGACGCTCGCCGACGCGGCCCGCGAGCGGATCAAGACGCTGGGTTACTCGAACGTGACCATCCTCGCCGGCGACGGCATGGCCGGCGCGCCGGATTATGCGCCGTTCGACCGCATCATGGTGACCGCCGCAGCCGAACAGGTGCCCGAGGCGCTCGCCGCCCAACTTGCCGAGGGCGGCAAGCTCATTCTGCCGGTCGGCCCCCGCCACGATGCGCAATACATCGTCAAATTAACCAAAGAGCCGGGGGGCAAATTAACCCGCGAAAATCTCATTGCGGTGCGTTTTGTGCCGCTTTTGCCGGGTCAGGCGCGCGAACTGTGACCGCGGAAACACATAACAAACTATAGCAACAATTCGCCCGGCACTTAAACGCCTGTTTACCGCACCGTTGTTTATTCGCTTGTCCTTTTTGTTGCCTGCGAGTGAGTAACCATGTGCGGATTGCCTCGATCGGCCATTTGGCCGCAACTGGTTGCCATTTCGTTAATCGGGCTGGGCGCCGCGGGTTGTAGCGCGAACTTAGGCCGCTTCGGCGAAGGTTTCGGCTCCAGCGCTCCGGCAGCCTCACGTGGCGACGTGACCGGCTCGATCCCGCAGACCGCTCCCTCAGGCCACATCGTCAGCCAGCCGCTTCCGCATCTCGCCACCGCCGACGACGGCACCTCCGGCGGCGGCCACGGCATGGGCTCCTACCAGTCCGGCGAAGTCACCGGCTCGATCCCTGCGGCACCGCCGCAGCCGACCTGGACCTGGGAGGGCGGCGCGGCGGTCACGGTCGGGCCGGGCGAGACGCTCGAAAGCATTGCGCGGCGGCACGGCGTGCCGGTTTCCGCCATCATCGAAACGAACCACATGACGAGCCCGGCCACCGTCTATCCGGGCGAGCATCTGGTCATCCCGCGTTATCGCCCCGCCACGGCGGCCGCGATGGCGCCGGAGACCCGCATCGCGTCGAACCGGCCGGCGGTGACCGCGCCCATGGCCCCGCCGCAAGGCGGGCTGGTCGCTCCGCCGGTCGTGCATGTCGTGGCGCCCGGTGAAACGCTCAACAGCATCGCGCGGCTCTATCGCAAGCCGGTCATGACGATTGCGCGAGCCAATAATCTTGCGTTGGACACGCGGGTGCGGGTCGGCGAGCACATCACCATCCCGGACGTTCGCGAGCCGGCGCCAATGACGCCGCGCGCCGAGGCGCCGGCCACGCGGCCGAGCGAGCCGAGCGTCGCAACGGTGGATTCGCCGCACAGCGCGCGGCTCGCTACGCCCAGCGCGCCGACCGCTGCCGACAACCCGGTCAAGTCCGCCGAAGCCGCGAGCGCCATGCCGAGCTTCCGCTGGCCGGTGCGCGGCCGGATCATCGCAACCTTCGGACCGAAGCCGAACGGCTTGCAGAACGACGGCATCAATCTCGCGGTGCCGGAGGGCACGCCGATCAAGGCGGCCGAAGACGGCGTTGTCGCCTATGCCGGCAACGAACTCAAAGGCTACGGCAATCTGGTGCTGATCCGTCACGCCAACGGCTACGTCACCGCTTACGCCGATGCCAGCGAAATCCTGGTCAGGCGCGGCGAAACCGTCAAACGCGGCCAGGTCATCGCCAAGTCCGGCGAGACCGGCAACGTCAACTCGCCGCAACTGCACTTTGAAATCCGCAAGGGCGCGACCCCGGTCGATCCGTCGCAGTATCTGAGCGGAGCCTGACGGCGGAGAACGGACGACAGATCGGTTTGCCTACTTATCCGTCCTCTGTCGTCTTCACGCCCAACCGGCCCGCCAAATCCTGAACGTATTGCCAAGCCACGCGGCCGGAGCGCGCGCCGCGGGTGGTCGCCCATTCCAGCGCCTCGCGGCGCAACGCGGCGCCGTCGAACGGCACGCGGTAATGGGCGATATAGCCCTCGACCATGGCGAGGTATTCGTCCTGGCTGCAGCGATGAAAGCCGAGCCATAGGCCGAACCGGTCCGATAGCGAGACCTTCTCCTCGATCGCATCGCCCGGATTGATCGCGGTCGACCGCTCATTCTCCACCATGTCGCGCGACATCAGATGGCGGCGATTCGACGTGGCGTAGAAGATGACGTTCTCCGGCCGGCCTTCGATGCCGCCTTCCAGCATGGTCTTGAGCGATTTATAGGAGGTGTCCTCGGCGTCGAAGGAGAGATCGTCGCAGAACACGATGAAGCGTTGGCGCGCGTTGCGCAAAACGCCCATCAGCTCCGGCAGCGACTCGATGTCCTCGCGGTGAATTTCAATGAGTTTCAAGCCGGCGGCCGGATGCGCGGCGCCGATCGCGGCATGAGCGGCCTTGACCAGAGAGGATTTCCCCATGCCGCGCGCGCCCCACAATAGCGCGTTATTGGCCGGCAGGCCGCGGGCGAAGCGCTCGGTATTTTCGACCAAGAGATCGCGCACCCGGTCGATGCCCCTGAGCAGTGACATGTCGACACGGTTGACGCGGCGAACCGCCGCGAGCCGGCGCGCTTCGGGGTGCCAGACGAAGGCTTCGGCGGCGGAAAATTCGGCCAGTGGCGGGGCGGGCGGCGCCAGCCGTTCCAGCGCGCCGGCGATGCGCGCGAGGAGATCGCCGCCGCCGTCCCCGGAACGGCGTCCTCTGGCGGCGTTTCCGGTCGCTTTTTTCCTCGGAGGCGGAGCGGATTTGGCCATGTTTGCACCGGGTTGCGGCCTTCCCCTTAGCGGGACCGGGCAATGCTCGCAAGCACGCAAGCGGGCGAGCGCAACGTTGCAATTAGGCCAACGGCGGTTATAGTCCGCGCCGATTTTGCGCGCAAAAACGGCCCCAAATCGGTCACACCTGCCGGGGCGACGCGCCTTGATGCCGCCTCGGAGGAACTATGTTCATTACGCCCGCATATGCGCAAGCGAACCCGTTAAGCAGCCTGTTCGGCGGCGACTCCAGCAGCATGATCACCTCGTTCATGCCGCTCATTCTGATTATCGTGATTATGTACTTTCTGATCCTGCGGCCGCAGCAGCAAAAGGTGAAACAGCACCAGACGATGATCAAGGCGCTGCGGCGCGGCGATACGGTGGTCACCAATGGCGGTCTGGTCGCCAAGGTCACCAAGGTGGTGGACGACGACCAGATCGAGGTCGAGATCGCCGACGGCGTACGGGTGCGGCAGATGCGCTCCATGGTGAGCGAAGTACGGGCCAAGGGCGAACCGATCAAGGACGAGAGCGCGAGCTGATCGCCGGCTTATTCGGTTCGCAAGGCCCGATGGTAACGAGGAAAATCGAAGTCCATGTTGTTTTTCACGCGGTGGAAGGCGGCGGCTATCCTGCTCACGGCGCTCGCCGTGTGCCTGTGCGCCGTGCCGAATTTCTTCCCCGAGAGCGTGGTCAACAAATGGCCGAGCTGGGCGCAGCGCCACATCGTGCTCGGCCTGGATCTGCAGGGCGGTTCGAGCCTGCTCCTCGAAGTCGATACCAATTCCGTGCGCAAGGAGCGGCTGCAGGCGGTCGATGAGGACGTGCTGCGGGTGCTGCGCGAGGCGCGCATCCCGTTTACCGGCCGCGCCGTTCACGGCGATAGCGTGCAGGTGCACATCACGCGCGCGACCAACGTCGATAATGCGCTCGCCAAGCTGCGCGAATTGTCCCAACCGATGTCCGGCCTGCTCGGCAGCACGGGGCAGCGCAACCTCAACGTCAGCGAAAACGCCGGGCTGATCACGCTTACGCCGACCGAGCCGGCCATCACCGCGCGCATCCGTCAGGCCGTAGATCAATCGATCGAGATCATCCAGCGCCGCGTCAACGAGCTTGGCCTGGTCGAGCCGAGCATCCAGCGCGAAGGCAGCGATCGCATTCTCGTGCAGGTGCCGGGCCTGCAGGATCCGACCCGGCTCAAGGAAATTCTCGGCAAGACCGCGAAGCTCGATTTCCGCATGGTCGATCTGTCGATGTCGCCGGAGCAGGCGCTGGCCACGCATCCGCCGGAGGATTCGGAAATTCTCGACGGCCAGCAGCCGGGCCAGAAATACCTCATCGAAAAGCGCGTGCTGGTCTCCGGCGCCGACCTCGTCGACGCGCAGGCAGGCTTCGACCAGCAGACCAACCAGCCGGTCGTCAACTTCCGCTTCAATTCGTCGGGCGCGCGGAAATTCGCCGAGGCGACCGAGCGCAATGTCGGCAAGCCGTTCGCCATCGTGCTCGACAACAAGGTGATATCGGCGCCGGTGATCCGCGAGGCGATTCTCGGCGGTTCCGGGCAGATTTCGGGGAATTTCACCGTGCAGTCGGCGAACGACCTCGCCATCCTGTTGCGCGCCGGCGCGCTGCCGGCGCCGCTCACCGTCGTCGAAGAGCGCACGGTGGGACCGGGCCTCGGCCAGGATTCCATCAATGCCGGCGAGCACGCCGCCTATGCCGGCGCGGCGCTGGTCGTCGTCTTCATGTTCGCGACATACGGCCTGTTCGGGCTGTTCGCCAATATCGCGGTCGCGATCAACGTCGCCATGATTTTCGGCGTGCTGTCGTTCTTGAACGCGACGCTGACGCTGCCCGGTATCGCCGGCATCGTGCTCACCGTCGGCATCGCGGTGGATTCCAACGTGTTGATCTATGAGCGCATCCGCGAGGAGGCGCGATCGGGACGCACCGCGATCAACGCCATCGACGCCGGCTTCTCCCGCGCGCTCGCCACCATCCTCGACTCCAACATCACCACGTTCATCGCCGCGGCGGTGCTGTTCTATATCGGCACCGGGCCGGTGCGCGGTTTCGCGGTGACGCTCGGCGTCGGCATCATCACCACGCTGTTCACCGCGTTCACCTTGACCCGGCTGATCGTGGCCTATTGGGTCCGGATGTGGCGGCCGCGCACCGTGCCTATCTAGCGCATGGCTCCGAAAAGCGGACGCCGGTTTTCGGATAAGGTCATGTGCAAACTGAACAGATTTTGAAAGAAATCCCGTGCGCCTGCTTCGCATCGTTCCCGACAACACCAAATTCGATTTCATGCGCTTTCGGCGCATCAGCTTTCCGATGTCGGCCATGCTGTCGATCGTGGCGATTTCGCTGTACTTTTTTCACGGGCTGAATTTCGGCATCGATTTCGTCGGCGGCACGCTGGTGGAAGTGCAGACCAAGGCCAGCCCGGCCGACCTCGCCAAGATGCGCTCGACCATCGGCTCGCTGCATCTCGGCGATTTCCAGTTGCAGACGTTCGGCGCGCCTAACGACGTGCTGATTCGCATTTCCGAGCAGCCGGGCGGCGATCAGGCGCAGCAAGTGGCGGTGCAGAAAGTCCGCGATGCGCTGGGCGACAGCGTGACCTACCGCCGCGTCGAAGTGGTGGGGCCGAGCGTGTCGACCGAACTCTTGTCCTACGGCACCATCGGCCTGGTGCTGGCCATCGTGGCGATCCTTATTTACCTCTGGTTCCGATTCGAATGGCAATTCGCGCTCGGCGCCATGATCGCCAACGTGCACGATCTCGTGCTCACCGTCGGCTTCATGTCGCTTACCCATATCGATTTCGATCTGACCAGCATCGCCGCGCTCCTGACGATTCTCGGCTATTCGCTCAACGATACCGTGGTGATCTACGACCGCATCCGCGAAATGCTGCGCCGCTATAAGCGCCTGCCGATGCCCGATCTGCTCAATGCCTCGGTGAACGCGACGCTGTCGCGCTCGATCGTCACCCACGTGACGGTGGCGATGTCGCTTCTGGCGCTATTGTTGTTCGGCGGCGAGGCGATCCACAGCTTTACCGCGACCATGATGTTCGGCGTGGTGCTGGTCGGCACCTATACCTCGGTGTTCATCGCCTCGCCGATCCTGATCTATCTCGGCGTCGGCGCGGGACGCATGGGCGGGGGAGAAGAGCCGGAACCGCCGGCTGCGGCGCCGGCGCCGTCGCGAGCGGTTCCGCCGCCGCACCGCGTCCGGGTGCGGCGATAGTGGAGGATGCGCCGCACCTGCCGCGTCAGGCGCCGATCGAGGCGCATGGCGGCGGTGGCTTTCGCTTTGCCGGCCTATCGCACCGCGGCTCGCTGCTTTGCCTGCCGGACGGCATCTGGGCCTGGCCGGTTGCCGCGCCGTCCGCACTGACGGACGAGATGCTGGCTCTTGTCTTGGCCCGCGCCGATGCATTGGACTTTTTCATTCTCGGCACCGGCACTGCGTCGTGGATCATGCCGGACGCATTGCGGATGCGGTTTCACGAGGCCCATATCTCGGTCGACGCCATGACGACCGGACCGGCGGTGCGCACCTATAACGTGATGCTGATGGAAAACCGCCGCGTCGGCGCCGGGCTGATCGCGATCGAGTGATGCTACACTCGCCTCATGCAGGATGCGTTCGCCTATTGCGCCGGGCTGGTTCGGCGCGCCGATCGCGATCGCTATCTCGCCACGCTGTTCGCGCCGCGTGAGCGTCGCGACGCGCTGTTTGCGCTCTATGCCTTCAACGTCGAGGTCGGGCGCGTTCGCGACGTGGCGCACCAGCCGCTGCCCGGCGAAATCCGCCTGAAATGGTGGAGCGAGGTTTTAAGCGGCGAGCGGCGCGGGGAGGCGGCCGCCAATCCGGTCGCGGCGGCGCTGCTCGGCGCGATTGAGCGCCAAGAGTTTGCAACGGGCAAATTGGCCGACCTGATCGAAGCGCGCCGTTTCGATCTCTATGACGAACCGATGGCGACGATTGCCGATCTTGAGGACTACGCGAGGAGAACATCGTCCGCGCTCATCGATCTTGCCGCGCAAAGCCTCGGTGTCGCCGCCTGGGCCGCCGCGGAACACGCCGGAATGGCTTATGGAATCAATGGCTTACTTCATGCGCTGCCGCGGCATAGCGCGCGGCGTCAGCTTTATCTGCCGCGCGAAATCCTTGCGCGCCACGGCGTTGAACCGCACGATATCTTCGCCGGCCAGCCGTCGGCGGGTGTTTACGCGGCGCTCGCCGAATTGCGCCGCCTCGCCCGCCGCCATCTCGCCGCGGCACAGGCGCCCTTGGCAGCGTTGCCGCGTGCGGCGCTGCCGGCATTTCTTCCCGTCGCCCTGGTGCGGCCGTCGCTCGACCGTCTGGAGCGCGGCGATGCGTTCGCGCCGGCCGAGCTTTCGCCGTGGCGACGGCAGTGGCTGATCTGGCGCGCGGCGCGCAATCCGGCGCGGATTGCGGGGTGACTCCTCATCCGGAGTCGCCGTGCTAGAAAGGCGCAGCCTGGCGGGGAGTGTTGCGAATGTTCCAGCTGGCGGTCGCTGACCTGGATTCGCCTTCGTACTTCGTCGCGACTGCGGCGGTCGAGCTCGGATTCTTCGAGGCCGAAGGCATCGACATCGAGCTCGAACCCGTGTTCGGCGCGAGGAATGGACCAGAACGGTTGCGCGACGGATCGCTGCATTTCTTCGGCGGTCCCGCTTATGCCGCCACCCGCGCTTTTCCCGGCTGGAAGGGCGCCAAGCTGCTGTGCGCATTGTCGCACTATTCCTACTGGTTCATGGGCATTCGCGCCGACAGCAAGGCCCGGCGCGGCGATCTTAACGCATTGAAGGGATTGAGAATTTCGTCATCGATGGAAGGACCGATCCTGGGCTTGCGCTATTTACTGGCGCAGTCCGGCGTCGCGCTGGAACGCGACAACACTCAAATCGTACCGGCGCCATCGCGGGCGAATGCGGAACAGTGGCGCGGTCGCAGCGGCGCCGATGCCATCACGCAGGGCATTGCCGACGCGTTCTGGGGCAACGGCATGCGCGTCGCCATCGCCGAGAAACTCGGTGTCGGCAAACTCTATCTCGACTTGCGCCGCGGCGACGGTCCACCCGGCGCGCGCTATTATAATTTCGCCGCGCTGACGACGACCGAGCGATTGATCGGCGAGCGGCCGGACGTCGCCGCCGGTGCGGTGCGCGCCATCGTCAAGGCGCAAAAGGCGCTGCAAGCCGATCCGTCGCTCGCCACGCCGATCGGCCAACGTCTGTTCCCAGCGGAGGAGGCGTCGTTGATCGCCGAACTGATCGCGCGCGATGCGCCGTTCTACGATGCTCGGATCGCACCGGAAGCCATCGACGGCCTGAACAGGTTCGCCATGGCGAGCGGCCTGATCTCCGCGCCGGTCGCGTATGATGAGCTCGCCGCTTCGCAATTCCGCGCGCTCTGGAGCGGCGAGGACTAAAACGCAAAGCGGTCGCGCAGATTGCGCCGGCCGGCGACGATCCGGCCGACAATCGCGCGCTCGGCGTCGCTCTTGAGCAGCGGTGCAATGAGGTCGAGCTGATTGAGCGCCACCAGTTCGAGAATTTCGCTGCGTATCTCGCCCTGCCCATTGCGCGGCAAGGCATCGACAATTTGCAGGTGCTCGGGTCGTGTCGCACCGAGGAAATCGAACAGTTCGCGGTCGTCGGCGCTGCCCTCGACGAAGGCATAGAGCCCGGTCCCGGCGCGGCGGTCGGGGAAGGCAACGACGGCAACGTCGCGCACCTGCGGATGGCTGCGCAGCTTGGCGGCAATGCTGGGCGCCTCGCGGATAAAGCGCATGCCGCGGCCCTCGCGGTCGGTGACGTTCAAGCCGCGCGTGATCGCGTAATAGAGCTTCTTGCCAGTCGCCATCCAGGTGCGGGTGATGAAGCTCTTGCGCGCGAGGACCCGACGTTCGGCGGTGGTCAGCGCGTCAGGCGCATAGCGGCGCTTGTGCTTGAGGAGATGCCGCAAATCCTCGTAGCGGGCGATGCGAAACAGCCGGCCGCGCCGGCGGAAGCAGGCGGCGAGCTGAAAATCGGTGAGATAAGGGCGTCCGTGCCCGCCATCCTGGGCGTAGAGCCAGTTCTGCTCTTTGGCGAGATCGTTGTGGGCGACGCCGGCGCGATGCAGCGCCCGCAATGCCGCCTTGGCCGCGCGAAAATAGCCGGCATCGCCGTGCGGCTTGGCGATATGCAGCGGCACGCCATCGATCCAGCCGCGCACCAGCACGTGCCGTCCGCCGTAAAGCAGCGGTGGCGCAATGCCGAGCGGACCGGCAACCGCGAGCGCGCGGCGTTCGCGCCGGAACAGCTCGTGGGCGAGCGGCCGGCTCCACCACGGCACGCCGTCGAGCCGGCGCAGCACCGCGTCGACCTCGCCACGATCGGTGCGAAAGCGGCCGCGCTCGATGGTCGAGAACACGTCGCGTTTGAGCACGACGCCGGATTGCCAGCGGCCGCCGAGTTCGTCGGGAACGTCGCTCATGCGCGCTTCTATCACGAGGTCAGTTATTCCGCCGCAGCCGGCAGCGCGGCGGCGATCCAGCCTTCCAGATCGTTGAGTGCGCGGGCACAGAGTGCGCGCTTTTTGGCGATCGCCTTGGCCGTGCCGCGTAGCCGATTGCCGTCGGCGTCCCTGGTCGGTATCCGCGGCAGCGGCGGAAACAAGCCGAAATTGATATTCATCGGCTGAAATGAGCTTGGTCCGCTATCGATCGTCTCGATATGGCCGCCGGTGATGTGGCCAATCAGCGATCCATGGGCGGTGGTCGGCGGCGGCAGCGATACGGGTTCGCCATGCCGCTCTGCGGCGGCAAAGCGCCCGGCGAGAAGGCCGATCGCCGCGGACTCGACGTAACCTTCGCAGCCGGTAATCTGTCCGGCAAAGCGCAACCGCGGCGCCGCCTTCAATCGCAATGTCGGGTCGAGCAGTTTTGGCGAATTGAGGAAAGTGTTGCGGTGCAGGCCGCCGAGCCGGGCGAACTCGGCCTTCGCGAGGCCCGGGATGGTCCGGAAAATCCGAACCTGGTCGCCGTGCTTGAGCTTGGTCTGGAAGCCCACCATGTTGAACAGCGTGCCGAGCTTGTTGTCCTGACGCAGTTGCACCACGGCATAGGGTTTGACCTCCGGCTGGTGCGGATTGGTCAGCCCGAACGGCTTCATCGGCCCATGACGCAGCGTCTCGCGGCCGCGCTCGGCCATCACTTCGATCGGCAGGCAGCCGTCGAAATAAGGCGTCGCCGTCTCGAATTCGTGGAAAGTTGTTTTATCGCCGGCGAGCAGCGCAGCGACGAATCCATCGTATTGCTCACGCGTCAGCGGACAATTGATGTAGTCGGCGCCGGAACCGGCCGGCCCGGCTTTGTCGTAGCGCGACTGGAACCATGCAATATCGAAGTCAATCGAATCGCGATGAACGATCGGCGCGATGGCGTCGAAAAACCACAGCGCGGCTTCGCTGGTCAGTTGTCGGATCGTCTCGGCCAGCGCGGGGGAGGTGAGGGGACCGGTGGCGAGGATGACGCTGTCCCAGTCCGCCGGCGGCTCGGCGATCTCGGCGCGGTCGATCGCGATCAGCGGTTCGGCTTCGAGCGCCGTTGTGATCGCGGCGGCAAAACCGTCGCGGTCGACGGCAAGCGCGCTGCCGGCCGGCAATTTGTTGCGGTCGGCGGCGTCCATGACCAGCGAGCCAAGCCGGCGCATTTCGGCGTGCAAAAGGCCGATGGCGCTGCCTTCGGCGTCATCGGAGCGGAACGAGTTGGAGCAGACGAGTTCCGCGAATTGTCCGGTCTTATGCGCGGCGGTGGCGCGGGCGGGGCGCATTTCGTGCAGCACCGCCGGCACGCCGCGGCGCGCGATCTGCCAGGCGGCCTCGGAACCCGAAAGCCCGCCGCCGACGACATGAATGGGGCGCAATGAATGCATCGCGTCGCAAAATTAGGCGCATTGCGGCGGATGGACAATGCGGCCCCGGTCCGCGACTGTTGGCTCGAAATGGCCGCTCTGCTATAGGCGGGATATTGCCGGGCGCGTATATCGGGTTCGTTCGAGGTATCCCCGAGGTATCCCAATGTCCGTCGACGCCGATACTGTCCGCCGGGTGGCGCGTCTCGCGCGCATCGCGGTGGCCGACGACGAGGTAGAGAATCTTCGCGGCGAGCTCAACGCCATCCTGGCCTTTGTCGAGCAGCTCGCGGAGGTGAATGTCGAGGGCGTCGAGCCGATGACCTCGGTGACGCCGATGACGATGAAAATGCGCGAGGATAAGGTCAACGACGGCGGCATTGCCGATGCCATCGTCGCCAATGCGCCGGCGCACGAGCATCACTTTTTCCTCGTGCCCAAAGTGGTGGAATGATGTGCCCGTCACATCATTCCACCATCCGCGGGCGAGCATAGCGAGACCCGAGGATCTCGCGCGGTTGAAACGAAGGGCTTACCGATGTGCTGGGCTTGCGAACAGGACGCGATCTGGCTCGCCTACCTTGACAGTCGGGGCCTGCTGAAGCCCGACGATCCGGCGGCGGTCGAGGCGCTGTTCGGCGCGTTCCCGGTGCAGCCGGTCCCAATGCAGACCGATTGGGATAAGCCGACGCCCGAGGCGCCCGCCGAAGCCGCTGCAAACGATACCGCGGCAACGCCCGCCGCCAAGAATCCATTTTCCTGCGACGATCCGACCGCTAGTGCGGCGGATTTGAAGTTCCTTCAGATCAGCCGCAAACCCGAATAGGAACTTCAAATCCAAAAGCCGCACTAGATCGATAATTCGCTAGTGTCCTTTTTGATTTCGAAGTTCGCATCATACAATTCCGGGGGCACTTGCGAACTTCGAAATCAGGACACTAGATGAGCGATCTTACTGCGCTTACGTTGGCGCAGGCGCGCGAGGCGCTGCGCAACAAAGAGTTTTCCGCACTGGAACTCGCCGATGCGCATCTCGCGGCGATGGAGAAAGCGCGCGCGTTGAATGCCTTCGTGCGGGAAACGCCGGAGCGTGCCCGCGAGATGGCGCGCGCCAGCGACACGCGGCTTAAGAAAGGCGAGGGCGGGCCGCTCGAAGGCGTGCCGCTCGGCATCAAGGATTTGTTCTGCACCGCGGGCGTGCGCACCACGGCATGCTCGCGCATCCTCGATGATTTTACGCCCACCTACGAGTCGACTGTGACCGCCAATTTGTGGCGCGACGGCGCGGTGCTGCTCGGCAAACTCAACAACGACGAATTCGCCATGGGGTCGTCGAACGAGACGTCCTGTTTCGGCCCGGTCGTCTCGCCATGGCGCCGGCGCGGCGCCAACGTCAAGCTGGTGCCCGGCGGTTCGTCCGGCGGCTCGGCAACGGCGGTCGCGGCGGGTCTGTGCCTCGGCGCGACCGGAACCGACACCGGCGGCTCGATCCGCCAGCCGGCCGCGTTTTGCGGTATCGTGGGATTAAAGCCGACCTATGGCCGCTGCTCGCGCTGGGGCATCGTGGCATTCGCCTCCTCGCTCGATCAGGCCGGCCCATTCGCGCGCACCGTGCGCGACTGCGCAATTCTGCTGCGCGCGATGGCCGGCCCCGACCCGAAGGACACGACCTGCGTCGATCTGGCGGTGCCCGACTACGAAAAAGCCGCCGGCGGCTCGGTCAGAGGCATGCGCATCGGCATTCCGAAGGAATACCGGATGCCGGGAATGGCTGGAGAAATCGAGGCGCTGTGGCGGCAAGGCGGGCAATGGCTCAAAGATGCCGGAGCTGAGCTGGTCGATATTTCCCTGCCGATGACCAGATACGCGCTGCCGGCCTACTACATCGTGGCGCCCGCGGAAGCGTCTTCAAATCTCGCGCGCTACGACGGGGTGCGTTACGGGCTGCGCGTTCCCGGCCGCGACGTCATCGATATGTACGAAGAGACCCGCGCGGCGGGTTTCGGCAAGGAAGTGCGCCGCCGTATCATGATCGGCACCTATGTGCTGTCCGCCGGATATTACGACGCCTATTACCTGCGCGCGCAGAAGGTGCGCACGCTGATCAAACGCGATTTCGAAAACTGCTTTGCTGAAGGCATTGACGCCATCCTGACGCCGACGACGCCGTCGGCCGCCTTCGCCATCGACGAAAAAGGCCGCGCCGATCCGATCGAGATGTATCTCAACGACGTGTTCACGGTGACGGTGAACATGGCGGGGCTGCCGGGAATTTCGGTGCCGAGCGGGCTCGACGCGCAAGGCCTGCCGCTCGGCCTACAACTCATCGGCCGGCCGTTCGAGGAGGAGACGTTGTTTGCGCTCGGCTCCGTCATCGAAAAAGCCGCCGGAAAATTTCAGCCGCAACCGTGGTGGGGCTGATTTGTTATCGCGACAAACGCCGATCATGAGCCCCACAGCCTTCAAGCGCAGTCTTGCGAGCAAACAGCCTCCGGCCGCCCTGTCGCCGGCTCTCGCGGCGCTGTGGTGGGCGGGCAAGGACGATTGGAATAAGGCGCATCGGATCGTCATGAGCCAAGACGGCGCGGATTGTGCCTGGGTTCATGCCTATTTGCATCGGGTCGAAGGCGACCTCGATAATGCCGGCTATTGGTATCGGCAGGCGCGCCGCAAACCGGCGACGGGCGAGCTTGCCGGCGAATGGGCGGCAATCGCCGCCACGCTTCTAGACAAAACTGAGAGAGCCGAATCGCGCGTAGCGCTCATGCGCGGACCGCGGGCGGTATCTCTTGCCGCGGCGCGCCAGCCGTCCGCGCCGACGGCTCGACGATTTCAGTGCGCCGCCGCGGCAGGGCCAGTGGATGCTCCCGCTGCAGGAACGCGATCAGCTTTTCGCGCAGATCGGCGCAGACATTGCCGGTGGTGGCGGAGGATTTGGAATTCACAAGAATTCGAAGCTCAATTGCCTCGGCACTCGCATTGGTGACCTGGACGCTGGTGACCTTGGCGTCGTCTTGGTTTGCCTGGTCGACAAGTTCGGCGGCCTTCTTGCGGATAAGGTCGACGGGCGCCGTGTAATCGAGATAGAGCACGACGCTGCCGATCGTCGTCGCGGCCTGCCGCGTCCAATTGTAGAACGGCTTTTCGATGAAATAGCTAAGCGGCACGATCAGCCGCCGCAAATCCCACAAACGGATCACCACATAGGTCGAGGTGATTTCCTCGACCCGGCCGTATTCGTTCTCGACGGTGACGGCGTCTTCGAGCCGGATCGGCTGGGTCACCGCGAGCTGGACGCCGGCAAAGAGATTGCTCAGCACCGGCCTCGCCGCGAGGCCGGCGACTAGTCCGGCGACACCGGCGGAGGCAAACAGGCTCACGCCATATTGGCGCACCGCCGCGAAAGTCATCAAGGCAAAGCCGGCGGTGATGATGACAATGACGGTATCGAGCACGCGCACCAGCACGCGTATCTGGGTGACGTGCTTGCGCGCCAACAGATTGTCCTCGACGTCGATCCTGAAATTGAGCAGGTAGAGGTTGGAAGCGAGATGAAGAACCGTGAGCGCGAACCAGCCGAACATGCAAATTGTCGCCAATGCCAAGACCCGCACGAGCGCGCTTTTCGTCTCCGGTCCAAGCGGCGCCGTCGGCAGCGCGATGGCGAGCGCAACGAGCAACAGCGCCAGCCGGGTCGGATTTTTGGTCGCTTGGAGAATTGTCCGCAAATAAGGCCGCTGGCCGTGCAATGCCCGTCGCAGGAGCGCAAGAACGACGCCATGGACGATCCAGGCCACGATAAACGCGCCGAGCAACAGGACGACCGATACCGCCCAAGGCGGCGCGAACGACAGCGCGCCGCCCAGTTCATTCAACTTCGATTGAATGTTTTGCGATATGTCTTGCCACATAAATCTTGCCCCATAAATCTCGCAAAGTGACGCAAATATAACTGAAAACGCCTGAGAAACCGGCAGGTTTCATCGCTCCCGCGCTGGACAGCAGTGCCGCACGGTGGCATCAAGGCGCCGAGCGGTCGGCAGACGGGCGCCAGCAATGAAGACTTTCCTGCTGCGGTTATTTACCTGGTGGAACAGCCAAACCTTCGGCACGCAGTGGTGGACGTGGCTATATGGCGAACTCGTCGGTGAGGACGAATTCGGCAATCGTTATTACCGGACCAAAGGCGGCAAAATCGATTCTACGCTCGGCCTCAATCGCCGCTGGGTCATTTACCGCGGCGTGGCCGAGGCTTCCATGGTGCCGCCGAGCTGGCACGGTTGGCTGCATCACACCGTCGATGTGCCGCCGACGCAGGAAGACGTGAAGACCTATCGCTGGGAAAAGCCGCACCGGCCAAATCTGACCGGCACACCGGCCGCGTACCGGCCGAGCGGCTCGACGCTGGCGCAGGGCCGACGTCCCAAGGCGACCGGCGATTACAAGGCGTGGACTCCCGGCGATCAGTAATCAGGTATCAGGTATCAGGAAGCAGGCAGCAATCTTCTGAATTCCTGATTCCTGATTCCCTGACATCCTGATCCCTGTTTTCGCCGTATTCGACATGTTAACGGGGCAAGGCGCACGGCCGCCCGAAGCTGACCGCGCACGGATTTGATGGCTCGAATCACCGCACTCTTGGTCGTAATCGGCGCGACGCTTGCCGCTTGGCCGGCAGCAGCCCAGTTGGGCAACGTTTTCAGCGATTCGCCGCCGCGGCCGCCGGCTGACATTCCCAACGGACCGTTTCCGCCGCAGCCGCCGCCCGTGCAATATCCGGGGCAATCCCCGCCGCCGCAGCAACCGCCGGCTCAGCAGCAATACCCGGCTCAGCAACAATACCCTGCGGCGCCCAGTCCGGTGGCGCGTGCGCCGTCCAGTATCCAGGCGCAGCCCTTGCCGCCGCCGCCCGGTGCGTCGCTTGCGCCTGCGCCGTCCAATCGGGGAAACCCGGCCGCTGCGCCACCGCCGCCCGGCGCGGGCAACGCGCCCGCCTTGGCTAACCAGCCGCCGCCGCAGCAGGACGATACGGTCGTCGTCGAAACGCCGACCGAGAAGATCGAGAATGGCCGCGCGGAGTTTGCCGGCCTCGATAAAATCACCGGGCGCACCATCAGCTTCGATGCGGCGATCGGCGAGACCGTGCAATTCGGTGCGCTGCAGGTCACCGCCCGGGCGTGCTACACGCGTCCGCCGACCGAGCCGACCAATACCGATGCTTTTGTCGAAGTCGACGAAGTCACGCTGCAAGGCGAGATCAAGCGTATCTTCACCGGCTGGATGTTCGCCTCGAGTCCAGGCCTCAACGCCGTCGAGCATCCGGTCTACGATGTCTGGCTGACGGGGTGTAAGACGCCGTTGACCGGCCCGGTTGCGGAATCAACGCCATATCCGCCGCCGCCAGGCACCCCCGGACCGGTTGACAACAGCGTACCGGCCGCGCCAAAGCCGCCGCACCAGACATTGACGCCGCATCGCCCGGCCGCGCCTCCGGCCCGTGAGGAGGCGCCGGTAACGAACGACTGATCACGTCATTCCGCCGCAAGCCGCGCCAGCACTGTGGCGCCGGACACCGGCCGGTCGCGCGCCAGCGCGCCAAAATCGCCCTCGCCGACCAGCGCGGCATCGAGCAGCTTGTGATAGACCGGCCGCGACACTTCAACGGCGCCGAATATCCGCAGATGCTCGGTGACGAACTGGGTATCGAGCAGGCGGTAGTGACCGGCCCGAAGCCGCGCCACCAGATGCACCAGCGCGATCTTGGAGGCGTCGCGTGCGCGGTGAAACATGCTCTCGCCGAAAAAGGCGCGGCCGAGGCTGACGCCGTAAAGGCCGCCGACCAGTTCCTCGCCGTCATAGACCTCGACGGTATGGCAATCGCCGCGCTCGTAAAGCTTGCGGTACAGGTTGCGAATACGGGCGTTGATCCAAGTTCGGGTCCGTCCCGCCGTCGGCTGCGAGCAGCCGTCGATGACCGCGTCGAAGTCGCGATCGACGACGACGGTGTAACGGTTGGCGCGCACGGTGCGCGCCAGGCGGTCCGGCACGTGAAAACGATCGAGCGGAATGATGCCGCGCCGTTCGGGTTCTATCCAATACAGCGCCGGATCCTCGGCGCTTTCCGCCATCGGGAAGATGCCGCAGGAATAGGCCTTGAGCAGCACTTCGGGCGTGATGTCGATGAATGCGGATTCGCGGCTCGCCATGGGGTTCGTTTAACCGGCTGACGGCTGCTGGTTCAAGAGGCGCCACTTATGCTAACGCCGGTGAAGCGCGCGCGAATTGTCCAATCCTCGGAGAGCCGGCATGTTCCGATCTTCCCTCGGCTTCGCTCGTGGCACCTTCGCCGTGACCTTTGTACTCGTCGCATGCGGCTTTGCGCCGCGCGCGCTTGCCCATGTGACGCTTGAGCAGCGTCAAGCCCCGGTCGGCATGCCTTACAAGGCCGTGCTGCAAGTCCCACACGGCTGCGACGGTTCGGCAACGACCGCAATTCGCGTACGCATTCCCGGCGGCGTGGTCGACGCGAAGCCGATGCCCAAGCCGGGCTGGACGATCGATCTCGTCAAGGGAAAATATGACAAGGCCTACAGTCTCAATCGCGCCCAAGTCAGCGAAGGCGTAATCGAGATCGACTGGTCGGGCGGCAAGCTCCCCAACGACTATTATGACGAGTTCGTGTTCCATTCATTCCTGGCCGGCGATCTGCAACCCGGTCAAATGCTGTATTTTCCGGTCGTGCAGGAATGCGAGAAGGGCGTCCACCGTTGGATAGAGATTCCGGCCCCGGGCGCTGATTATCCCGAGCCGGCGCCGGGACTGAAGCTCTTGCCGAAGCCGTGACAATCCCTCTGCGCCGGCGGTTGCCAAGCGTCTGCGCAGTGCTGGCGGTGCTGTTCGCCGTGCCGGTCGCGCCGCGCCTCGCCTGGGCGCACGCCACGTTGCTGTCGGCTTTGCCGGCCGATGGCGTGACGATTTTCGAAGCGCCCAAGACATTTCGGCTCGAATTCGACGAGCCGGTCTCGCCGTTGGTGATGCGCCTGGTGCGGCCTGACGGGAAAATCACGCCGCTCGCCGATCCGCGCGCGAAGAATAATACGGTGACGATCGCGGCGCCGCCGCTGCCGCAGCAAGGCAGCTATGTGCTGAGCTGGCGCGTGATCTCGGCGGACGGCCATCCGGTCGGCGGCGTGGTGAGCTTTTCGCTCGGGCATTCGACCGCCGGCGTGAGCGCGCCGCCCGTGCCAGGGGCCGCCGCGGTGCATGTCGCGATATGGCTCACGCAGTTTATTCTCTCGATCGGGTTGTTCGTCGGTGTCGGCGGCGCGGCTTTTGCGGCTTGGCTTGCGGCCAAGCCGCCGGTGCCGGGACGCGCCGTCTTGGTTGCCGCCATGATCGGCGGGATCGCCGCCGCCATCCTCTCGCTGCCGTTCCAGGGCCTCGACGCCTTGGCGGAGCCGCCGCGGGACGTGTGGCAGCCGGCGGTCTGGGTCGAAGGATTCGACAACTCGTGGGGCTCGACCGTTACGATCGCAGTGGCGACGTTGATCGCCGGACTGCTCGCGCTGTTGCTCGGCAATCGGGTTGCCGCGAGATCGTTCGGCCTGTTGGCAATCGGCGGGATTGGGCTCGCGCTCGTCGCCAGCGGTCACGCCAGCACTGCCGAACCATGGCTGACGGTCCCGGCGATGTTTCTGCACGCGGTATGCGTCACGCTGTGGGTCGGCTCATTGTTACCGCTGGCGCTAATGGTGCGCGCCGGCGATCGTATCGCCTTGGAACGCTTTTCGCGCCTCATTCCGGCGCCGCTTCTCGTTCTCGTCATTACCGGCATCGTGCTCACGACCGTCGGCTTCGATCGGCTCGATGCCTTGTGGACGACGAATTACGGCCTGGTTCTGGCGGCAAAGCTCACTCTTGTTGTCGCGATGCTCGCGCTCGCGGCAATCAATCGCTACGCGCTGGTGCCGCGTCTGGCGATGACCGGCGTGGGGCGTCTTACGACGGCGATCGCAACCGAATTCGCGCTCGCCGTTGTTATTCTCGGCATTGTCGGGTTGTGGCGCTTCACGCCGCCG
Source organism: uncultured Alphaproteobacteria bacterium (assembly GCA_963729335.1). Lineage (GTDB taxonomy): Bacteria > Pseudomonadota > Alphaproteobacteria > Rhizobiales > Xanthobacteraceae > BOG-931. The sequence goes on along the minus strand of CAVSNN010000003.1, from coordinate 265,761 downwards.
CCGCGTGCGCTTGCCGCCGCGGAAGCGACCTTTATTCATTTCCACGGCGAACGTGCCATGGCGCAGATGGACCTCATGCCGGTACGCGACCGCGGCGCCTCGGTCAGCATAGAGGTCACCGACGACGACTATAATCCGGTCGCCGCCAAAGAGGTGGATCTGGTGATCTGGAACCCGACGGCGGGCATCGAGCCGATCCGGCGGAGCGCGACTTTCGAAGGCGGTTCGCTATGGAGCGTCAAGGGTTTGCGCATTCCGGTCGCCGGCGTGTGGCGGATGCGGGTCGAAATCCTCATCAGTGACTTCGACAAAGTCATGCTTGAGGACAATGTGGAATTGCCGCGCGCACCGTGATTTCGGGGAGAAAACCCCCGATTAACGGACTGCAAAGCAAAATTCACTACGATTTTCGCCAGCTTGAACGCTTCGGCCCATGGGGCGTTACGCGACATGGGCGTGAAGGGAGCGCGGGTGGAAGCCATGGAGCGGAACGCGGGACAGACCACAGCGATTCACGTGCTGTTCGTTGAGGACGAGTTCCTTATCAGCGAGTGGGTTGCGCAATCCCTATTGGAGCAGGGATTCGAGGTGCAGACGGTGAGCAATGCCGCCGACGCCCTGCGGCATCTGGCTTCGGTGGCGGTGGACGTTCTATTCACCGACATCAACCTGCCGGGCGAAATGGACGGCGCGGAACTTGCGCGTCGCGCCCGCCAGCTGCAACCCCAGCTCCCGGTCATATACGCCTCTGCGCGCGCCACGCTGCTGAAACAGGAGGCGCGCGTGCCCGGCTCCATCGTCGTGCCGAAACCTTATGAGCCGACGCTTGTCGGACGATTGCTCACCGCTGCGACGAACGCGGCGGGCGCGGCCGCCCCGGCCTGAAAGCCGGCTATTGCGCAAGTTCGCCGCGGGCGAGGAACTCCTCAAGCCAGTGGATGTGATAGACCCCGTCGATAATGTCCTTGTCGCGCGCCAGCGCGCGGAACAGCGGTAACGTCGTTTCGACGCCGTCAACGACAAATTCGTCGAGCGCGCGCTTAAGGCGCATCAGGCATTCGCTTCGCGTCTTGCCGTGGACGATAAGCTTGCCGACCAGAGAATCGTAATAGGGCGGGATCGTATAGCCGTGATAGACGGCGGAATCGACCCGCACGCCAAGCCCGCCGGGCGGGTGGTAATGCACGATCTTGCCCGGCGACGGGCGAAACGATACCGGATTCTCGGCATTGATGCGGCATTCGATGGCGTGACCGTGAAATTTGACGTTGTCCTGCGTCAGTTCCAGATCGCCGCCGGCCGCGACGCGGATTTGCTCGAGGATCAAGTCGATGTCGGTGATCATTTCCGTCACCGGGTGTTCCACCTGAATGCGCGTATTCATTTCGATGAAATAGAATTTGCCATCCTCATAGAGGAATTCCACCGTCCCGACGCCGAGATATTCGATCTCGCGCATCGCTTTTGCGACGATTTCGCCGATCTCGTGGCGCGTGGTCACGTTGAGCGCGGGGGAGGGGCCTTCTTCCCAGACTTTCTGATGCCGCCGCTGTAACGAGCAATCGCGCTCGCCGAGATGAATGGCGCGACCCTTGCCGTCGCCGAGCACCTGGATTTCGATGTGGCGCGGCCGCTCGAGATATTTCTCGAGGTAGAGCGTATCGTCCCCGAATGCGGATTTGGCCTCGGCGCGCGCCGACATAAGAGCCGTGGCAAGCTCGCTTTCCTCGCGGACAACTCTCATGCCGCGGCCGCCGCCGCCGGCGGCCGCCTTGAGCATCAGCGGGTAACCGATGTCGCGGGCCAAGCTATGCGCCTCCGCATCGGAGCCGACGTTGCCGTCGGAGCCGGGAACGACCGGAATGCCGAGTTCCTTGACGGTGCGCTTGGCAGCGATTTTGTCGCCCATAAGGCGGATATGCTCGGGGCGGGGGCCGATGAAGTGCACATTGTGCTCGGCCAGAATCTCGGCAAATCGCGCGCTCTCGGAGAGGAAACCGTAGCCGGGGTGCACGGCGTCGGCGCCGGTGATCTCGCAGGCGGCGAGCAGCGCCGGAATATTGAGATAGCTGTCCTTGGCGGCGGGCGGGCCGATGCAGACGCTCTCGTCGGCCAGGCGCACGTGCATCGCGTCTTCATCGGCCGTCGAGTGCACGGCAACCGTAGGAATACCGAGCTCCTTGCAGGCCCTCAGCACCCGCAATGCAATCTCCCCGCGGTTGGCGATGAGAATCTTGTCGAACATGGCTCAGTATCGCGAGTAGCGAACGGCGAACGGCGAATAGCGAATGGCGAATGGCGAATAGGGGCTAACACGAAGCCTCGTTATTTTCCCTACTCGCCACTCGCTATTCGCCATTCGCTACTCGATAATCATCAGCGGCTCGCCGTACTCCACCGGTTGGCCGTCTTCGATAAGAATCTGAATGACCATGCCGGAACGCGGCGCCGGAATCTGATTCATCGTCTTCATCGCCTCGATGACGATGAGGGTCTCGCCGGCTTTCACCGGGCTGCCGATCTCTACGAAGGGTCGCGCTCCGGGCGCCGGGCCGAGATAGGCGATGCCGACCATCGGCGACAAGACCACGCCCGGATGCTGCGACGGATCGGCGGGCAATGGGACCGGAACCATCACGGACGGCGCGCCAAGCGGTGCTTCCGCGGTCCGCGCCCGTCCTGCGAGCGTACCGCCATGCCGGGCGACGCGGATCGATACGCCGTCCCGTTCGAATTCGATCTCGGTGAGGCCGGTTTCATCGAGCAGCTTTGCCAGCTCGCGGATCACGTCGTGATCGACGGCTGGCGTCTTTGCGGTCGGCGGGCTCCCGGGCTTGCGCGCCACGATCACTCCTTAGATACCGAGCATCGCAGCGAGGCCAGTGATGGCCAGTGCGTAGCCGTCGATGCCGAAGCCGCAGATCACGGCGCGGGCAGTCTTCGACACGTAGGAGTGGCGGCGAAATTCCTCGCGCGCATGGATGTTGCTGATATGCACCTCGATGACCGGCGCTTCCATGGCAATGAGCGCGTCGAGAATCGCAATCGACGTCGTCGTAAACCCTGCCGGGTTGATGACCAGTCCCGCCGCCTTCTCGGCGCCAGCCTGGTTGATCCAATCGATGATCTCGCCCTCATGGTTGGATTGACGAAACACGACGGCGAGCCCGTGTCGCTGCGCGGTCGTCTGACAAAGCTTCTCGACGTTGGCAAGCGTGGCGCGGCCGTAAATTTGCGGCTCGCGCGTGCCGAGCAGGTTGAGGTTGGGTCCGTTAAGGACGTAGATGGTAGTCGCCATTGGTGCGCGCCGAGCCGGCTTCATCGGCGCGGGCGGACGCGCCGCGCCGGCCCCGTTTATAGGGAAGGCTCCGGCAAAGGGGAAGCCGGGATAGCGCGAAAGCCGCCGCCGTCCGCGCCGCTAATGGCCGAACGGCGATCGGCATACCGGGGAAGAAGGGCGCCCGCGCCTAATTCCGCTCGGCCTTGATTTTGTCTCGCAGTTGATCGAGCCCGACGGCGCCCACGACCACCTCGTCGCCGACCACATAAGTCGGCGTTCCGCTGACGCCGAGCGCGTCGGCAAGCTTCATGTCTTCGTCGATCGTGGTCTTCACCTCTTCGCTGTTCATATCCTTCTCGAGCCGGGGCATGTCGAACCCGACCTCTTTGGCGACGGCGAGCGCGCGCTCCTTGTCGGCCGGTCCGCGGCCGCCGAGGAGCTTTTGATGAAACTCGATATACTTCTTTCCGGTCGGGTCCTGCATGCGAGCGGCGACCGCGACGTGGGCGGCTTCGACCGAGCCCGTGCCGAGAACCGGAAACTCCTTGAGCACGAATTTGAGATTGGGATCGGTCTTCAACAGCGTGAGCATGTCGGGCAGCGCGCGCTTGCAGAAGGCGCAGTTGTAGTCGAAGAACTCGACCATCGTCACATTGCCGTGCGGATTGCCGAGCACCACTTGATGCGGCGAATTGAAGATGGTGGCGTTATCCTTCTTGATCGTCTCGCGCGCCTTGTCGGCGTCGGCCTGCTTTTGCTGCTTGTCCAACGCGTCCATCGCATCCTGCAGAATCTCGGGGTGCGCAACGAGGTAGCTTTTGACGATGCTCTCGATTTCGCGGCGCTGATCCGCCGAGAACGACGACGGCGGCGGCGCCGCCGCCGGGGCCTGTGCCGGAGCGGTTTGCATCGATGGCGTCTGCGCCGAAGCGAGCGGCGACAGCAGCACCATGGCCGCGATCGGAATTGCTATGCGCAGAGTCGAAATCATGTCGGTCATCCTTTTTGCGTTCATTGACCTATGCGAAGGGGGTTGTCTTTCTGGTTCTTGTTGAAAGCGACGATATCGTCGGCCCGCACCCAGCCGGGAGAGCCGATGGGGAATCTCTGCTTGGCGCGCTCCGCGAGTTCGCGCGCGGTTTTGTTATCGCCGCGCGCAAAGGCAGCTTGCGCCGAAGCGAGATCGGCATCGGCCAGGTCGTTCTTGCGGCCGTAGGCCATTGCCAGCGTCGTATAGGCGTTGCTCTCTTCCGGCTCCTTGAGGAGCGCGGCACGAAGCAGCGGAATCGATTCGTCCGAGAGCTTGGCATCGTTGGTGGCGACGAGCGCCTGGCCAAGGAGAATCTGGATCAGCGCCGGAGCGGGGGCAAGCGCCACGGCGCGGCGCAGCGGCGGGATCGCTTCCACCGGGTGACCGCCATCAAGCAGCGCCTGACCCTTTAGTTCGTAGAAATAGGGATTATTGGGCATCGACTGAATTAAGCTGTCGATTTGCGCGATCGCGCTGTGCGGATCGCCAAACCGATAAGTCGAAATGGCCCGCGCGTAGCGCGCCGGCAGGCCGGTATCGCTCGCCGGGTAGCGGCGCAGCACCGTCTCCGGACGTTCGGTGAAGCCATAGAGCTTGGCCCGCATCATGTCGTGGCGGAATTGCAGTTCGGGCGGATCTTTCTTGTTCCAGTATGGCGTCTTCACCAGATTTTCGAGTTCGGCCATGCGCTCCGCGGGCATGGGGTGGTTTTGCGCGTAGGGATCGATGTAGCTCGACGAGAACATGATCTCGTCGCGGAAGTGCTTGAACAGATCGTACATGCCCTTGGCCGATTGGCCGGTCGCGGTCAGCAGGCGAACGCCGACGCGGTCGGCGTATTCCTCCTGGGCGCGCTGGTAGGCGAGCAGCGTGTGCATGCCAAGAGACTGCGGAGCGTTGATGAGCGCCGCGCCGATATTGCCCATGTCGACGTTGCCGGAATGTGCGCCTGCCGCCAAGGCACCCGCGCCAAGCAGCATCGCGATGATCATCCCGGTCTGCACATTGGCCAGTTCTTGGCGCAACTTGGAAAGATGACCGCCGATGATGTGGCCGCACTCATGGGAGAACACGCCGATGATCTCATTCGGCGTCGTCGCCTGCATCAGCGCGCCGGTATTGATGAAGATGCGGTGCGCATCCATCACAAAGGCGTTGAACGAATTGTCATTGATGATGACGACTTGGACGTTCTGTGTCTCGAGGCCTGCGGCCTTGAAAATCGGCCGGGTGTAGTCGCGCAACAGCTGCTCGATTTCGGCGTCGCGGATCATCGGGATGCCGGCATCGACCCCGGTCTGGGCCCGCACCGGAACGCTCGCCAGCGCGACCGCGACCGCGGCAGAAACCGCAATGGCCCATGTAGCTGGCTTCACCGTCGCCGCCTTGCTAGGACATCGAGCAACAATCATGTGAGGTTAAAGATTAAGTCCCGCGGTCCCGGGTGCAAACTATGGTTGGAACGGGTTACGGTCAACACGGCGCCGGCGAGTTGCAACGCATGCGCCGGCACCAAACCCGCCGAATGCGGCATCAGCGGGGCGGGGCCATAATGGTCTCGATCAAAAGCTGGATTTAAGGGCGCTGCGATGCTCGAAAAGGCAAAAAGCCTGTTGCAACCGTCGACGCGCAGCGGCGTGCCGCCATTTATGGTCATGGACGTCATGGCGGCGGCGGCGCGCCTGGAGGCGCAAGGCCGCCGGGTCGTCCACATGGAGGTCGGTCAGCCGGCGGCGGGAGCGCCGGCGACCGCGATCGCCGCGGTGCGCGCCGCGCTGTCGAGCGGCCCTCACGGTTATACGGAGACACTGGGCATCGCGTCGCTGCGGCGGCGTATTGCGCGAGCCTATTCCGACTGGCATGGCCTCGATATCGATCCGGAGCGCATTGTCGTCACCACCGGCTCGTCCGCCGGCTTCATGCTCGCCTTTCTCGCCCTGTTCGAGCCGGGCGACCGCGTGGCGGTGGCGGTGCCCGGTTATCCGCCGTACCGTCACATCCTGACCGCACTCGGCTGCGAGCCGGTCCTGATCGAGACCGGCGCCGATACACGATGGTCGATAACCGGCGAAGCCCTGCTGGCGAAGCATCGCGCGCAGCCGCTCAAGGGCGTGATCGTCGGCTCTCCCGCCAATCCGACCGGCACGATGATGACCGGGCAGGCGCTCGCCGAATTGATTCGCTGCGCCGAGGCCGCCGGCATCGCCGTCATATCGGACGAAATCTATCACGGCCTCGATTATGCATATGCGGCGGAAAGCGCCGCGCGCCTGTCGTCCGATACGATCGTCGTCAACTCGTTTTCCAAATATTTCTGCATGACCGGATGGCGCATCGGCTGGATGGTGGTGCCGCCTTCGCTGTTGCGGGCGATCGAGCGGTTGCAGCAGAACCTTGCGATCTCGGTGCCGACGCTCTCCCAGATCGCGGCCGAAGCCGCGTTCGACGGCCGCGCCGAGCTGGAACGAATAAAGCAAGGCTACGAGGAAAATCGCCGCATTCTGCTTGAGGGATTGCCGCGCGCCGGCATCAGTTCGTTCCTGCCGGTCGACGGGGCGTTTTACCTCTATGCCGACGTATCGCGGTCCTCGACCGATAGTTTCGAGTTTGCCACGCGCATGCTTGAGCATGCCGGTGTCGCCGCGACGCCGGGCGTCGACTTCGATCCGCTGCACGGCCGGAAATTTCTGCGCCTGTGCTACGCTGGCCCGCAGCAAGAGATGCGCGAGGCGGTCGAACGGATCGGCGTCTGGCTCAAGGGATAAAAGCGGTGACTCTGTCGCATTGCGCCCTGGTCCTGTTTTCCTGCGGACAGGATTCGACCGTATACCTTGCTTGGGCGCTCGGGCGTTTCGCCCATGTCGAGACCATAGGGTTCGCTTATGGGCAGCGCCACGCCGTGGAACTTGAGGTCCGCCCGCGTATCCGCGCGGGACTTGCGGCGCACTCGGAGGAATGGCGCGCACGGCTCGGCATCAAGCCGGCATGATTTTTCAGGTGAGGCAACTTTCAGGTGAGGCAACAATGAGCGACGCAGTGTTCGATATTCTGCGCAAAGTGACGACCGCGACCGTCACCACGATGCTGTTGAAGAAAGGCATCCGGCGCTGCTGGATGAACGGTCCGAAACCTTTGACCCCAACCGGCGAGCGCATCGTCGGCCCGGCATTCACCTTGCGCTTCGTTCCGGTGCGGGAGGATCTGGCGACGCCGGAAAGCTGGGCCAGTCCGATCTCTACCCGCGCCGCAATCGAGGCTATGCCCGAGGGCGCGGTCGCGGTCGCCGACGCCATGGGCGTGCCGAGCGCCGGCATCTTCGGCGACATCCTTTGCGCGCGCATGAAAAAGCGCAACGTCGCGGCGCTGGTCACCGACGGCGTGATGCGCGACCTCGCCGGCGTGCGGACGAGCAAACTGCCGGTCTGGTGTGCCGGCGTCGCCGCGCCCGCTTCCGTCAACGGCCTGACCTTCGTCGGCTGGGGGGAGCCGATCGGCTGCGGCGGCTGCGCCATCTTCCCCGGCGACGTAATCGTGGTCGATGACGACGGTGCGGTGGTCATCCCAAAGGCGCTGGTGGAGTTCGTTGCCCACGAGGGCGCCGAGCACGAACTCTACGAGAGCTGGGTGTTCACCGAGGTCGAGAAGGGCGTGATGCTGCCGGGTCTCTATCCGCCCAATGACGACGCCAAATCGCGTTACGCGGCGTGGCGCAAGTCACGCGGATAGGCTTGCGCGAACATGTTCTTCATCGTTTCCAAGACGCTCGGCTTCTTCGTGCTGCCATCGAATTTTCTGATGGCAATCGGGCTGATCGGGCTTGTGCTGTTGTGCACGCGGTTTCGGCGGCTCGCCAGCTGGCTCGTCGTGACCAGTCTGGTGCTGATTGCCTTTGTCGGTTACTCGCCGCTCGGCAATATGCTGATCCTGCCGCTGGAGCAGCGTTTCCCGCCGTGGGATGCTTCGCACGGTGCGCCGGACGGCATTGTCGTCCTTGGCGGCGCGATTTCGCCGGGAATATCGCTGGCGCGCGGCGCCGTGGCGCTCAACGATGCGGCCGAACGCATCACCGTGACCGCAGAGCTCGCCCGTCGTTATCCCAACGTGCGGATCATCTTCTCCGGCGGCACGTCTTCGCTGCGTTTTAATGCGCCAGTCGAGGCTCCGTTCGCGGTGAAGGAGTTGGAGGCGCTCGGCGTCGCGCGTGATCGCATCACGGCCGAGGAGCAGTCGCGCAACACGATCGAGAATGCGGTGTTTTCGCGGCTCATCGCCCAACCGAAGCCGGTCGAGCGCTGGCTTCTGATCACGTCGGCCTTTCACATGCCGCGCGCCATCGCGGCGTTTCGGGCCGCCGGTTTTCCGGTCGAAGCCTGTCCGGTCGATTGGCGAACCCGCGGTCCGATCGACGAGACGCTGCCATTTGCGTCATTCACCGAGGGACTGACCATGACCGATTACGCCGTGCACGAATGGCTGGGGCTTCTGGTCTACAGGCTCACCGGCAGGACCGCGGAATTATTCCCGGCACCGTAGCATTTACCGATCTTTCATTCCTGCGGCTGGATACTTTGCCGTCACACGTCGTCCTTTTGGGGAAGGACATTGCCATGTCGATCGATATGCCTGCCGCGCTGGCCGATCAGCGGGCGGAAGCCACGGCCGAGGATGCGTCGGTCCGCAGCGAGTGGGCCGAGACGGTATTGACCGTGCTGTTTACCGCCGCAGCCGTCCTGTTCGTCTCGTTTCTCGCGGTCGTGACCGGGCTCGTCTGAGCTGTTGTGGCGTCAGGCGCGATGCGCCGCCCGGCGGGTTGCCCCGAATTTCGCGAATGCGAAATTCGGGATAAAAGGGACCATGGCGCTGCATCTGGTCATCGGCAATAAGAACTATTCGTCGTGGTCGTTCCGGCCCTGGCTTGCGCTGAAGGGTGCCGGCATTGCTTTCGATGAAACCGTGATCTCGCTCGAAGCAAACGACTTCAAGGCGCGGATTATGGCGTTAAGCGGCGTCGGCCGGGTTCCGGTGCTTATCGACGGCGATGTGCGGGTGTGGGAGTTGCTCGCGATCCTCGAATATCTGGCGGAGAAGTTCCCTGCCGCCGGCTTATGGCCGCGAGACGCCCGCGCGCGGGCCCATGCCCGCGCCATCGCTTCGGAGATGCACGCCGGTTTTTTGCCGCTGCGGCGGCATCTGCCGATGAACGTGGCGCGGCCGGTCAAGCTGCGCGCGCTCGATGACGGCGCGGCAGCCGATGTGGCGCGCATCGATGCGATCTGGGCCAAGTGCCTCGCAGAGTCCGGCGGACCATTTCTATTCGGCCGGTTCGGCGCGGCGGACGCCATGTACGCGCCGGTGATTTGGCGTTTTCACACTTATGCGGTCGAGGTCGGTGCCGCGGCGCGGACCTACATGAACGCGGTCATGGCGCTGCCGGCCTGGAGCGAATGGCGCGAAGCGGCGCGGCGCGAGCCGTGGGTGCTGCCGCACGATGAAGTCGATTGGCCGGAAATCCTTCGCGATTGAGAATGCAGCCCCGATTTCGCGACGGCCATTCCGAGTTATCCGGCAGCGGCCGGATAATCCGGCAAATCGAACTCGTCACGGGTAACGCGGCCCAGGGTGAGATCGGCGACGTACGGAAGCGCAAGTAACTTGGTGACCTGGTTGCGCAGGAACAGACCGAACCGGGTTTTCGGCGCAAACGAGCGGGCGAACTGCTCTGCGGCCTTCTGTTTGGCGGCGATGAACGGTCGCAATAATTCCTCATAGCGCGCAAACGCCGTCTCCGGCCACGCCGCCGCACGGCCGAGTTCGCCGGCAAGCACATAGGCCGCGATCATTGCCAGTGCCGAGCCCTGGCCCGCTAACAGCGACGGGCAGAATGCGGCGTCGCCGATCAGCGCGACGCGGCCGCGCCACCAGGCGCCCATCCTGATCTGGCTGACGCAGTCGAAATAGATATCGTCGCAATCGTCCCTTGCCGCGAGAATGTCGGGACACTCCCAGCCGGCCCCGCCGAATTCGCCGTGGAGCAGCGCTTTTTGTCCGGACAGATCGCGCGGATCGAGACGAATAGGCCGATCGCGCGCGAATACCATCAGGATCAACGTGCGCCCGTCACGCAACGCAAAGCGCGCGACTTGCTTACCCGGTAGGCAATAGCTGACATAGACGCTTTGGTCCCGATGCGGATAACGGTCGAGCTCAAAAGCGGCGACGTAATAACCGAGATATTTCTCGAATTGCGCCTGGGGTCCGAATGCGAGATTGCGAACCGCGGAATGCAATCCGTCGGCGCCGATCACGATGTCAAAGCGCCGCGGCGGCGCGTGCTCGAATTCGACAAGCGCGCCGTCCTGGTCCTGGACAATCTGCGTAATTTCATCGTCAAAAATCGTTTCGTGCTTGCCCTCGATCGTACGATAGATCAGCCGTGCCAGGCCGCTGCGTGCAATAGTTACATACCGCCCGGCAGTGAGCTCGCGAAAGACCTCGACGCCGAAACCGCCGACACGCCGGCCTGCGCCATCGACGATGCGCAGTTCGCGGACGTCATAGCCTTCGGCGCGTAGGCCGGGGAGGAGTCCCATCCGCTCGGCGATGTCGTAGCCGCGGCCCCAGAAGTCGATGACGTAACCGCCGTCGCGAAATTGCGGTGCACGCTCGACCAGCGTCGGCGCGAAGCCGTATTTGGCAAGCCAATAGGCGAGTGTGGCGCCGGCGATGCCGATGCCGGAAATCAGGATGCGTCGTTTTTGCGCCATGACGGACGTTTTCAGGATCGAAGGCGACGGGCAATTCGCCGAATAACGGCGCGTGCTCTGGCGAGTGTCTCGCTCAGGCAGACGAGATTATCCGGTTCTGCAATTCAAGCAGGAACGGCCGTTGATAGGGGATGATTTTCACCATGGCGATCGGCAGCGCGAAATAGCCGATACGATCGATCTCGGGAAAGCTCTGCCGCCGGCCCGATTTCGGCGGCCACTCGATTTCAAACTCGTTGCTGGCGAATCGCGCCAGATCGAAATCGCCCTCGAACGCGAAGGCGTACACGACTTTTCCGCTCTTTTGGTTAACCGGGGCGAGCGCGATCAGTTCGCCGGCGGCGGTCAAATTCGTCTCTTCGGTGAATTCCGCCGCGCCGCGGCGACAAGCTCGTCGCCGGGCTCGACAAGGCCTTTGGGCACCGTCCAGACGGCATCGTCTTTCCGGGCCCAGAACGGTCCGCCGGGATGCGCAAGCAGGACTTCCGGTGCGTTTCTGCGCCGGAACGCCAAGAGCCCGGCGCTGATCTCTTTGCTGCGGCGCATCGGCGCAGGTCCCGATTAAGGTGCGGCTCTCTACCGCAGGTCTTGCTAAACATGCCCCTGTCTGCATGATTTTGTCACGATTACGCCGACAATGGCCATTCCTCACCCGAACTCGTTAGAGGGCGTCGTGGGAAGGGTTACGCCTAGCCAATTGCCTGCACGGGAGCCAACGCCAATGCGATGTCGATTTATCGCCGCTCATGCCGCTTTTCTTGCCGCCTTCCTCGCCACTTTCGCGGTTGCGCCGGCCGTGAAGGCCGACGATGCGCCCAAGGACGTAAAGGGCCTCTATCTGATGAGCGATTATCCCGCGGTGACGGTGCGCCCGGGCGAGACGTCCACGATCAGTCTGCGCTTGCAGAATTACGACATGGCGCCCGAGCGGCTGGCGCTGTCGGTTTCCGGAGTGCCGACGGGTTGGACGGCGACGCTGTTGGGCGGCGGCCAGCCGGTCGCCGCGGCGATGCCGGCGACCAATTCCAGCGTTTCTCTCTCGTTGCGGCTTGACGTGCCGAAAAACGCGCCGATCGGCACGCAAACGTTGACCGTCGCCGCCAACGGAAACGCGACGAATTTTCAGCTGCCGATCGCGGTGACGCTGGCCAAGGATCTGCCGGCCAAGCTGTCGGTGACGCCGGAGCTTCCCGAGTTGCGCGGCAATTCCAAGTCGAGCTTCGAATATCAGCTCCACATCAAGAACGACAGCGGCAAGAAGCTGACGGTGAGCTTGTCCGCCCAGGCGCCGCAAAACTTCGATACCTCCTTCACCGAGCAATACGGCACCCAGGAGCTCAACGCGGTGCCGATCGACGCCGGCCAGACCAAGGACGTGAAGCTCAAAGTGACGCCGCCCAATACCGCCGCGTCCGGCGACTACAAGGTCACGGCGCGCGTGGCGGCGGAGGACGCTTCCGCCACCACCGCGCTCGGACTCGATATTACCGGCCAGCCGCGGCTCGATGTCAGCGGCCGCGAAGGTTTGGTGTCGACGCGAGCTGTGGCCGGCAAGGAGACCTCGGTGCCGGTCGTCATCACCAATACCGGCACCGCGCCCGCCGACGACATTCAGCTCTCCGGCTCGGCGCCCAGCGGATGGACGATCAGCTTCGATCCGAAGACCGTCGATCGCATCGCGCCGAATGACAACAAGGAAGTTCAGGCGCTGATCACGCCGACCGATAAGGCGATCGCCGGCGACTACATCACGACGATCCGCGCCTCCGCGCGCGGCGAGTCGGCGTCGACGAACTTCCGCGTCACGGTAACGACCTCGACCATGTGGGGGATCGCCGGCGTCGGCATCATCGGCGTCGCGCTTCTGGTCATGGTCGGCGCGGTCGCAAGGTTCGGCCGCCGATGAGCCCGGATGTCGTCATCGAGGCCAAAGGCCTCACCAAGACCTATGGATCGACGCCGGCCGTCGATCACATCTCGTTTACCGTCGGGCGCGGGGAAATCTTCGGTCTGCTCGGTCCCAACGGCGCCGGCAAGACGACCACCATCCTGATGATGCTCGGGCTTACCGACATTTCGGAAGGCGAGGTGCGCGTGCTCGGCTTCAATCCGGCGCGCGAGCCGCTCTCGGTCAAGCGGCGCGTCGGCTATCTGCCGGATACGGTCGGCTTCTACGACAATCTGACCGCCGCCGACAATCTTCGCTATACCGCGCGGCTGATCGGCTTTCGGCTCGCGGAACGCGAGAAACGGATCGCCGAGGCGCTCGACCGGGTCGGGCTTGCCGAGTTCGCCGACAAACGCGTCGGCACCTATTCGCGCGGCATGCGGCAACGGCTGGGACTGGCGGAAATCCTGATGAAAGGCGCGCAGATCGCGATCCTCGACGAGCCGACCACGGGGCTCGACCCGCATGCCACCGCGGAACTTCTCGGCATTATCCGCAGCTTCAAGACCGAGGGCGTATCGGTTCTACTGTCCTCGCATCTGCTGGAGCGGGTGCAAAGCATCTGCGACCGCGTCGCGCTGTTCAGCGCGGGACATATCGCGCTGATGGGCACGGTGCCGGAGCTCGGCCGCGAAGTGCTCGGCGGCGGCTATGTGGTCGATATCGAAGCCGACGGCGCCGGACTTGGCGAACGGCTCGCGCTCATACCAGGCGTCAGCGGCGTCGAGAAAACCGGGATCGGCAAGCTTCGCCTGCACGCCGATCGCGACGTGCGCCCGGAGGCCGCCGTCGAGGTGGTGGCGATGCACGGCCGGCTCAAATTCCTCGGCGTCCAGGAGCCGAGCCTGGAGGCGATCTATACCCGGTATTTCGAGGACAAGCCCGCAGAGGCCATGAAGGAAGGAACGCGCCATGCGGCGTGAAGGCTCCGCCTTTTCCGGCCTCGGCGTGGTCATGCTCAAGGAGCTGTCCGACCACCTCACCAGCGTGCGCATGCGCGTACTGGAATGGCTCGTGGTGCTGGTGGCGCTGGCGGCGCTCTACGGCGCGATCCAGGAGATCAAGGACACCACCGCCGAAGATCCGTTCCTGTTCCTGCGCCTGTTCACGACGTTGCGCGATCCGTTGCCCTCGTTCGTCTCGTTCCTGTCGTTCCTCGTGCCGCTGATGGCGATCGGGCTCGGTTTTGACGCGGTCAACAGCGAGCATAATCGGCGCACGCTGTCGCGCATCCTGTCGCAGCCGATCTACCGTGACGCTTTGCTGTTCGGCAAATTTTTGGCCGGGCTGGTGACGCTGTCGATCAGCCTGGTCACGCTGTGGCTCCTCGTCATCGGGCTCGGCCTGTTGATGATCGGCATCCCGCCCGGCGGCGACGAGATCGCCCGTAGTTTCGTGTTCCTTCTGGTGACCATCGTCTATGCCGGCGTCTGGCTGGCGTTGGCGATGTTGTTCTCGATTGTGTTCCGCTCCGCCGCGACTGCGGCTTTGGTCACGCTCGGTCTGTGGCTTCTCGTCACCTTCATCTGGCCGGTGCTGGCAGGTGCCTTCGCCCAAATCATCGTGCCGCCGGACCCGCGATATATGGCGCTCGGCCTGCAGACGCCAGGGACGATCGAACTCGAGGAAATTCTTGCCCGGCTGTCGCCGTCGACGCTTTATGCCGAGGTCGTGGTGGCGCTGCTCGACCCGACAACGCGCGCGCTCGGGCCGATCTATCTGAGCCAGCTCCAGGGCGCCGTGCTCGGCGCGCCGCTGCCGCTCGGCTCAAGCGTGCTGATCGCCTGGCCGGAGATCGTCGGCATGGTGGCGACCGAGATCATGCTGTTCGTCATCGGTTACGTGATCTTCCAGCGCCAGGAAGTGCGCGCCTAGTGGTTCGATGCCGACGCTTCGCACCCGCGATTGTGTCGGCATCGAACCACAAAGTATTGAGCTTGCCAGCGGTCCGGGCTGACGCTTGGGTATCAAGCGTCAGAGTTGGACCACTAGCGCATTGCCTTAGCCGACCGGCCATAGTGAAATCCCCCTCCACCTCGAAGGGGGATTCGTGACCGTCATCGCCACAGCCGTCGACACCGCGTCAAAGGAATTTTCCGCCAACCGGGCGGCGATGCGCGCGCTGGTCGCGGAGCTCGAAAGCCGCCGCGCCGCAGCCGCCGAAGGCGGGCCGCCGCGCGCCCGCGAGCGCCACCTCGCGCGCGGCAAGCTGTTGCCGCGCGAGCGCGTCACGACGCTGATCGATCCCGGCGCGCCGTTCCTCGAACTCTCGCCGCTCGCCGCCGACGGCCTCTACGACGATGCCATCCACGCCGCCGGCATCATCACCGGCATCGGCCGCGTCGCCGGGCGCGAATGCGTCATCGTCTGCAACGATTCCACCATCAAAGGCGGCACCTATTATCCGATGACGGTGAAAAAGCATTTGCGCGCACAAGAAATTGCCCGGGAAAATCGGCTGCCCTGCATCTATCTGGTCGATTCCGGCGGCGCCAATCTGCCGCATCAGACCGAGGTGTTTCCGGACCGCGAGCATTTCGGCCGCATCTTCTACAATCAGGCGACGCTGTCGGCCGCGGGCATCGCCCAGATCGCGGTGGTGATGGGATCGTGCACCGCGGGGGGTGCCTATGTGCCGGCGATGTCGGACGAAACCATCATCGTGCGCAACCAAGGCACGATCTTCCTTGGCGGGCCACCGCTGGTCAAAGCCGCGACCGGCGAGGTCGTGACCGCCGAGGAACTCGGCGGCGCCGAGGTGCACGCCAAAAAATCCGGCGTCGCCGATTACTTAGCCGAGGACGATCGGCATGCGCTTGAGCTGTGCCGCCAGATCGTAGCTTCGTTGAATACCAAAAAGACCATCGACATCCCGCTCGCCAGGCCAAGCGAGCCGAAATACGACGCCGGTGAGCTCGACGGCATCGTGCCGGTCGATCTGAAAAAGCAATATGACGTGCGCGAGGTGATCGCGCGGTTGGTCGACGCGTCCGAGTTTGACGAGTTCAAGGCGCTCTACGGCACGACGCTGGTGACCGGCTTCGCGCACATTCACGGCATTCCGGTCGGCATACTCGGCAACAACGGAATTCTGTTCTCGGAGAGCGCGCTCAAGGCCGCCCATTTCGTCGAGCTGTGCTGCCAGCGCCGCGTGCCGCTTCTCTTCCTGCAAAACATTGTCGGCTTTATCGTCGGGCGCGATTACGAAGCGGGTGGCATCGCCAAGGACGGCGCCAAGATGGTCGCCGCGGTCGCCTGCGCGCAGGTGCCGAAGATCACGGTCGTCATCGGCGGCTCCTACGGCGCCGGCAATTACGGCATGTGCGGCCGCGCCTACGGGCCGCGCTTTCTGTTCACCTGGCCGAATGCCCGCATTTCGGTGATGGGCGGCGAGCAGGCCGCTTCCGTGCTCGCCACCGTGCGGCGGGAGAATCTCGAGGCCGAGGGCAAAAACTGGACCGAAGCCGAGGAGGAGGAATTCAAAGAGCCGATCCGCGAGCAGTACGAAGCCGAAGGCAATCCCTATTACGCCACCGCGCGGCTGTGGGACGACGGCATCATCACGCCCGCCGAGACCCGCCGCGTGCTGGCGCTGTGTTTCTCCGTGGCGCTCAATGCGCCGATCCCGGAGACGAAGTTCGGGGTGTTTAGGATGTAGCGGATGCTTTGAGGGTGTGCTTGATCCCTCGACATCACGTATGATGTGATATCGCGTAGGGCAAAGGAGGTGGTGTGAGCAGGCGGTATATCCCCGTCGAGGAGAGCTTCCGGCGCTGGGACAAGGGACCGGCATTTTGGCGTGCCTACGATGCACTGGCGGACGAATTCGCGCTCGCGGCGGCACTGATCGACGCGCGCGTGCAGGCCGGCCTGTCGCAGCAGGCTCTCGCGGAGCGCATGCGCACGTCGCAGCAGGCCGTCTCGCGCCTCGAAGGCGGCACCGCCAACCCGTCGCTCAAAATTCTGAGGCGATTCGCCCACGCCACCGGTACACAGCTTAAAATCAGTTTTAAGCCGGTGAAGAATAAAGCGCGCTGAGCCACGCCACCGCGCGGCTGTGGGACGACGGCATCGTCGCGCCCGCCGAGACCCGCCGCGTGCTGGCGCTGTGTTTTTCGGTGGCGCTCAATGCGCCGATCCCGGAGACGCGATTCGGGGTGTTTAGGATGTAGCGCTATCGGGATCAAACATCATGTCGGGCACCCGCGAGCATCGCTATTCGATCACGATCGACTGGAGCGGAAATCTGGGAAGCGGCACGTCAAGCTATCGTGCTTATTCTCGCAACTATGAGATCCAGGCGAAGGGCAAGCCACATATTGGCGGTTCGTCCGATCCCGCATTCCATGGGGATGCCGCGCGCTGGAACCCCGAGGAATTACTCGTGGCATCGCTCTCGTCCTGCCACAAGCTCTGGTATCTGCATCTCGCGGCCGAAGCGGGCATCATCGTGACCGCGTACAGTGACAACACAATTGGCGTAATGGAGGAACGGGCTGACGGCTCGGGCCGCTTCACGCAAGTCGTGCTCCGTCCAACCGTGACCGTGGCCAACGGCTCGGATATGGAGAGCGCCGCGGCCCTTCACCGCGTCGCGCACGAGAAGTGTTTCATCGCTAATTCGGTGAACTTTCCCATCGTCTGCGAACCAAAAATCGTTGTTGAAGGCAATGCATAAGGCGGCTAGGGGTGGGGTGCATGGCGCACGTCAAAAAGGGTCTTTCGGTTCCGGCGCCGCAGTGGTGGAAGCATCTGCGCGACTGGAAGCGTGTATTCTGGAAGCGGCAACGCAAAGCCGACAAGAGCGTGTTAGTTCTTTCGGCGCGTCATGACCGGACCCGACGACGGATCGACAATGAGATGCCGGACAACGGCAGGTAATACTACGCTTTCTTCCGCCTCTTCTCCGGCAGCTTCGCCGCTTTGCGCAGCACCGCGTTGATGCGGCTTTGCCAGCCGCGGCCGCCGCGGCGGAAATGCGTCAGTACATCGGGATCGAGGCGCAGGCTGACTGGCCGCTTGGGATTCTTGGATTTCGGCCGCCCGCGCGGACCGTGCGGCATCGGCTTACCGCCCCGGTGCCAGACGCCGCGGGCAAAATCCTCATCGGTCAGTTCCGGGATTTCGTCATAGTCCTTGGGAGTAAGTACATACGCGTCGACCTTTTTGAGGTCGCTGCCGGTCGGTTTTGCTTTCTTACCGCTCATGGCGCTTCGCTCTCGGTCGTCATGGCCGGGCTTGTCCCGGCCATCCACGTCTTTAAGCCCACACCGCCGCAAGACGTGGATGCCCGCAACGAGTGCGGGCATGACGAGTTCAGGAGGCTATTATAGGCTCAGTCCGACACAAGTGAGGCGGAGCCAGCAAAAATGCCCAAAACCATCGAGCACGTTCACTGGCCGGACGCGCCGGATTTATGGATGCCCTATGCACCGGCGATCAAGGTCAGGGGCGGCACCACCGTTTACCTCGCCGGTGTCACCGCGGCGCCGGTTTATCATCATCATCCGCATCGGCCGGAGGAGTTCGACGCCATGCCGCGCGACATGGCCGGGCAGGCGAGGGCGGCGCTGGAAAACCTCAAGCGCGGACTACAAGCGGTCGGCGCGAGTTTCGCCGATATCGTCACCGCCGGTCGCTTCGTGACGGATTTGACCGACCAGGATGCGCTCAACCGCGTCTGGGGCGAATATTTTGGCGACGCCAAGCCGACCACAACCACGGTTCAGGTGGTGCGGCTTGCCACCGATCCGCGCTGCCTGGTCGAGATCAATGCGATTGCGGTGATCGATTGAGAAGGAGCAGTACCGTCACATCGCGCGCGACCCTTGAGATCGTCATTGCGAGCGGCAGCGAAGCAATCCAGGGCCGCTTGCTCCGAGTCTGGATTGCTTCGTCGCTTTGCTCCTCGCAATGACGCCTACTTGTCAACGATTGAACAGCCACAGCAACGCGCTGAGCACAACGCTGAGGATGATGCAGGTCACGATCGGAAAATAATAGCTCGTGCCGCCGCGCTGGATCATGATGTCGCCGGGCAGCCGTCCGATTCCGATCCGCACCAGGACCGGCCAGGCGATGCCGGCGAGCAAGATCAATAGGCCGAGTCCGATTAGCAGGCGCTGCATATCCATTGTAACCTCGGTGCGCAGGTGGGGAATGCGGCGCCGGCAATCAAGGCCGGTGCGAGGAGGAAGCCATGACTGAAATCGCCTATCGAACAGCGCTGATTGTCGGCGTCGGCTCGGGCCTGTCCGCCTCGCTGGCGCGGACTTTTGCCAAGGCCGGGATGAAAGTTGCGCTGGCGGCGCGTCGGGCCGCAAATCTGGCGGCGCTGGCGCAGGAGACCGGTGCAAAAAGCTTCGCCTGCGACTCGACCGATCGCGACCAAGTGGTAAAGCTGTTCGCCGACGTTGAAGCCGCCTTGGGCTCCCCCGACGTCGTGGTCTACAATGCGAGCTACCGCACCCGCGGTCCGCTCGTCGAGCTTGTGCCGGACGAAGTGGCGAAGTCGCTGACAGTCACGGCATTCGGCGGCTTTCTGGTGGCGCAGGAGGCGGCAAAACGCATGCTGCCGCACCGCCACGGTGCGATTCTTTTCACCGGCGCGTCCGCCAGCGTGAAGGGCTATGCCCAGTCGGCGCCGTTCGCCATGGGCAAGTTCGCGCTGCGCGGGCTGGCGCAGAGCATGGCCCGTGAGCTTTCGCCGCAAGGCATTCATATCGGCCATGTCGTCGTCGACGGCGGCATCCGCAGCGAACGCCGGCCCGATCCGCCGGACAAGCCCGACAGCATGCTCGATCCCGACGCCATTGCGCAAAGTTACCTGGATCTCCTGCGCCAGCCGCGCAGCGCCTGGGCCTGGGAAATCGAGTTGCGGCCATGGGTCGAAAGATTTTGACAGGTTTTGAATCCGGAGCGCGGAGCCGGCTATAATCGCATCATGCCGGGAAACCTCGCCAAACCCATCCTGCTCGCACTCGCGCTCGTTGCCGCGACCGGCGCGCTGGCGCAGACGCGCCATAGGTACGGGCGCGAGCCGCGTGAGCCCAAGCAGGTCGAGCGTCCGGCTCCGGCGGTGCCGGCCGACAAGCGCGACAGCGTGGTGAGGGCGGCGGCGGTGGGCGCTTTCGCCGGCCGGCCGTATTGGCTGGCGCTGGCGCAGTGCGGCGGAATCTACTTCAAGCTCAACGAGCTTTATACCGACCTTGCCGTGCATGCCCGCGTGGTCAAGCCGGATCCGACGATCAATTCCGAGTACACAAAGAAGCTCAATGAAGCGATCCGGACCGCGACCGTTTTTTTCGACGGCGCGGACCATTTTCTAATGATCGACCGCGGGCTCGAGCGCGACGATGCGGTTCTGACCTACGATGCGCAGTCGCGCGCGGCGGGCGACCAGGTCAAGACCGTCGACGAAGCATTGCGGGCGGCAAAAACGTGTCCCGCGCTCTATCAGGCTTGCGAGGAAGCCTATCCGAAGGCGTGCGGCGAAGCGCTCACTCCGATCGGCTGAAGGTGCGGCATTCGAGGAGGAACGTCATGAAGCCGATCGTTGCGCTGATCGGCGCGGCAGTGCTGTTCGGCACGTTGGCGGCGAGCGCGCAGGAAAAATCCGCAATCCCGCAGCCGGCGGCGCCGGCGCCGGACCAGCCCTATCAGCCCGGCCTCGGCGAGATCATGGCGCTGCAGCAGATGCGTCATATCAAGCTTTGGTTTGCCGGTCATGACGGCAACTGGCCGCTTGCCGATTATGAGATCGGCGAATTGAACGAAGGCTTCGACGACGTGGGCCAATTGCTCGGCGGCGATATCGTTGCACAACACGTCGGCGCGCCGCTTGCCGCGCTGCAAAAAGCGATCGACGGCAAAGCAAGCGCCGCATTCACCGCCGCTTTTGACAATCTTACCGCCGGCTGCAATGCCTGCCATCACGAGCTCGATCACGGCTTCATTGTAATTCAGCGTCCGATTTCGCTGCCGTACAGCAATCAAGTATTCACGCCGCAAAAATAATCACTCACCGAGGCCGGCAATTCGATGAGGCAGTGCCGGCCGCGTCAGCGCGCTGCGGTGGCATCGCGGCGACACACCACCGGCACATTTGACGCCTATATCGCAATCGTCCGGAACTTTCCGCATCGGGACGCCTTTGCGTCCGCAGCGAGAAAAGGTTCGAACTTAGGAGGTGCAGCGATGACCTATCGTGTCTATTCCGGTCCGCGCGGCTCGCAATCGATCTCGGCGTTGGAGAAGGATCGCCAGCTGTACAAAGAGTTCCACATGCTCGACGAGGCGATCGGCTGGGCGCGACACATCAACGACGGCGGCCGCGTCGCCCTGCTGATCGAAGGCGACGACGGCACGAGGCTGACCAAGCAAGAGATCGTAACCGCCTTGAAGAGTCCCGGGGCAGCCGAAAGGGCGGAAGACGCCGCGTAATCGCCAGCGAGTTGAAGACTCTCCCTCCTTCCGCGCCCGGGAAAGGTGCAAGAGGGCGGGCACAGCGACGGCTCATTTCCGCCGCGGCATCTCTGCAAGCCCCGATAACGCCATGTTCCCGCGTTAATTTTCGGCCTCTAAACAGGGTTCGACCGAGCCGGCTTTGTCCTTGAATTATCGGGCAATCCGGCCATACTGCGCCGAATGTGCCGTGCGGCACGGGGTGGGATTTCTTGGAACAGCAGCAGAACATCGTCGCGACCACGTTGGCGGCAAGTCCCTGCAACGTGCTCATGATTTATCCGCGTTTCATGGCGGATTCCTTTTGGAACTTTTCCGAAGCCTGCGAACTGGTCGGCGCGCGTTATCCCGCGATCCCGCTCGGTCTCATCACGGTCGCGGCGCTCTTGCCAAAGTCCTGGAACGTGCGGCTTGTCAATTGCAACACCGAGGAGCTTGCGGAGAGCGATCTCGACTGGGCCGATATGGCGATGACCGGCGGCATGCTGTTCCAGCAGGCCGATACGTTGGAACTCATTGCAATGTGCCGCGCGCGCGGGCTCCCGGTGGTCGTCGGCGGCCCCGATGCGACATCGAGTCCGCACCGCTACGAGAGCGCGAATTTCCGCGTGCTCGGCGAAGCCGAGGACGTTATTCGGGATTTCATCGCTGCCTGGGAGAACGGCGATCGCGAGGGCACGTTCGAGGCGCCGAAATTCCAAGTCGACGTCACCAAGACGCCGATTCCGCGTTTCGACCTCTTGAAATTCGAGCAATATCTTTACATCGGCGTCCAGTTTTCGCGTGGCTGCCCGTTCACTTGCGAGTTTTGCGACATCATCGAGCTGTACGGCCGGTCGCCGCGCACCAAGACGCACGACCAGATGCTCGCCGAGCTCGATGCGCTCTATCAGTTGGGCTATCGCGGCCACGTCGATTTCGTCGACGATAATCTGATTGGCAACAAGAAGGCGATCAAGGCGTTCTTGCCGGTGCTCGAAAAGTGGGTCGAGCGGCACGATTATCCGTTCGAATTCACCACCGAGGCTTCGCTTAATCTGGCCGACGACGCCGAGCTGTTGGCGATGCTCAAGCGCTCCAATTTCTTCGCCGTTTTCGTCGGCATCGAAAGCCCGGATACCGAAACGCTGATCGCCATGCGCAAGAAGCAGAATACGCGCCGCAGCATCGGCGACAGCGTTCATAGGATTTATCGCGCCGGCATGTTCGTCACCGCTGGTTTTATCGTCGGCTTCGACAGCGAGAAGGGCTCGGTGGCGGGGCCGATGGTCGAACTGATCGAAGAGGCCGCCATTCCGATCGCGATGGTGGGCCTGCTCTATGCGCTGCCCAATACGCAACTCACCCGCCGGCTGGCGCGCGAAGGCCGCCTGCATGTCGACCACGATTCCGCGCCCGCCGGGAAGGGCGACCAATGCACCGCCGGCGTCAATTATGAGACCAAGCGTTCGCGGCTGGAGATTTTGCGCGATTACCGCCGGATCCTCGACGAAATCTATAATCCCGATTCGTTTTGCGGCCGGCTGGAACGGCTTGCTTCGATGCTCGATTGCTCGGGCCGGCGCAAGGAACTGCCCGAAGGCGATATGCGACGCCGGCTTTCCACCATCAACTTGGTGCATGAGCTGCTGTCGCGGCTGCCCGAGGGCCGCGAGCGCTTCTGGAAGGCGTTTACCGCCTGCATGTCGAAAAATCCGCAATCGGTTCGGGCCATCGTCACGCTGATGGCGTTTTATCTGCATGTCGGGCCGTATTCCCGCTATGTCATGAAGCAGATCGATCGCCAGATCGAAGACCTCGAAGCCGGTCGTTTCGTCGCGCCGAAATTATTGCCGCCGGTGGCGCCGGAACGCGTCGCCGTCAACGCCTAGTCGTTCGGTCAGAGCCCGGCCATTGCCAGCACCGCAAGATCGGTGACGACGCGAAGCGGCGCGTAATCGGCATATTCGTCCGGCATGCCGGTACGGTTGACCCAGACCGGGCAAAAGCCGAACGCCGCCGCGCCCATCACGTCCCAGCGGTTGGACGAGACGAAGACGACCTCCCGCGGCCGCATATCGAATCTCTCGGTGACCAGCGCATAGACTTGCGGCCGCGGCTTATACATCCGCACAGCGTCCACCGAAAGCACGGCGTCGAACAGGCCAGCCATGCCCGAGGCCTCGACGGCGGCATTGAGCATGTGTGGCGAGCCATTGGAAAGAATCACGGTGGAAAGGCCACGCGACTTAAGCGCCGCGACGGCGGCGCGCGCATCGGCAAAAGCGTCGAGCTGGAAATAGGCTTCGAGAAGCTTCGGTCGCAAGCCGCGGTCAACCGAGGGGACGCGCGCAAACGCCTGATCCAGCGCGCGCTCCGTCAACGTCCAGAAGTCGACATAGTGACCGGCAAGCGTCAATGTCCAGCTGTATTCGATCTGCTTTAGCCGCCAAATCTCCGAGAACCGGTCGGCATCCGGACCGGCCGCGGCGCGATGCCGGGCGATCGCGGCATGGACGTTGAACAGCGTGCCGTAGGCGTCGAAGACATAGGCGCGTGGCGTAAGCTCGTTCATGGCCGGATCTCCATTGCGGCAATCATTGTGATAAAACCGGTGCCGATGAGACAATAGGCCAAAGCGGACGAGGCGAGGATGATTTCATGGCGCCACCCATGACCTGGTCCAAAACGCTGACTTTTTTCGAGGATGCCTGGCATGAGGGCAATGTGCCGATCATGGGCGCGCGCACCCACGCGGCGTGGCTCGGCACCTCGGTGTTCGATGGCGCGCGCGCTTTCGAAGGCGTCACCCCGGACCTCGACCTGCATTGTGCGCGCGTCAACCAATCCGCCACCGCCATGTGCCTCAAGCCGGTCGTGCCGGTAGAGACTTGGCGTGGTCTCGTGCGCGAGGGGATTAAGCGCTTCGAGGCTGACGCCGCACTCTATATCCGGCCCATGTATTGGGCGGAGCAGGGCTCCGCGAAAGGCCTGGTGCAGCCCGATCCGGAATCGACGCGCTGGTGCCTGACGCTGTTCGTCGCGCCGATGCCGAAGCCCGTCGGCAACGCCATCACGCTGTCGCCGTATCGCCGTCCGACGCGCGAATCCGCTCCGGTCGAGGCCAAGGCCGGCTGCCTTTATCCGAATAACGCGCGGGCGCTCATCGAAGCGCGCTCGCGCGGCTTCGACAATTGCCTGATGTGCGACACGCCGGGCAACGTCGCCGAACTTGCCACCGCCAACGTTTTCATGGTGAAGGACGGCGTCGTCTTCACGCCGAAGGCGAACGGCACTTTTCTCGCCGGAATCACGCGCAGGCGCGTGATCGCATTGCTGCGCGAGGCGGGGACCACGGTGGTCGAGGCGGCGCTGCGCTATGCCGATTTCGAATCCGCCGACGAGATATTTGCCACGGGCAATTACAGCAAAGTTTCACCGGTCATTCGGATCGACGACCGAATCATGCAGCCGGGTCCGATCTATCGCAAAGCGCGCGAGCTTTACTGGGAGTTCGCCCACGCGCCGGCGGCCTAAGCCAACGCTAATAATGCGTTTTGTCGATCCCCGGCACGGTGAGCAGCGACGAGATCGAACGGCCGCGGATGTCGTAAACGCGCGCATAGTCGACGCCGTCGCGCACCACGTCGACCACCAGCGGCGCGTCGAGCTTGGCGCAGTAGAAGACGCCCAGCATCATCGCAAAGTCTGCGCCTTTGGGATTCCAGGTCAGCGAGAATTGCGGTCCAAGCGCGACCGCGACCGGCGGGTGCGGACCGCATACTGCAACCGTCCATTTTCCGTTCGGCGATGTCAGATGACGATCCGCGATATAAGCGAGCAATCGGCGCGACGCTTGGGTGAGCGACAATCCCCAATAGTCGAGCATGAAATTGTGCTTTGCGCCGCGTACGCCGCCGGCGATGTGATTGTAGTCCGTGTACTCGTACGGATGCAGCCGGGCCATGTCGATGACGGGAGAAGCAATACCGGCAACGAGCGCTAGGCCGCCTGCGGCAACGCCGGCGGCGCCATATTGCCGCAGCCGCGGCGCAATCCATGCCGCGGCAACACCGCCGAGCGCGGCGAACGGCGGCAGCACGAATACGAGGTGGCGAATACCGTTATAGAGATACGGCCGCACGACGATCGTGACCAGAACCGGGAGTGTCGCGGCGAGTATCACTGCGACAAGCGCAGCGCGGCGGCCGGCGATGCCGCGGTTCTTTCGCGCCGCTGCGACGATCGCGCCGACAATTCCGCAGATGCCGAGCGCAAGCATCAATTCCGGCAGCTTGAGCGCGAGTAGCGTCGGCACGTAGCTCCGCGGCATTTCGGTGATCGGGATCAAGCGACCGTCAAACAGCTCGCGCCACGGCCTTTCAAAGTCATGGGAGAAATACTCGACCGCCCGAAACGGGTTGAGCGGCGATACGACGCTCCACGGCCAAACCAGCCCCATGACGAGATAGGCGAGGATCGCCGCTGGAATGAACGGAACGAGGAACGATCCCCACTCGGCGAGCGCCGGTTTAAGTCCGACCGCGCGGGCCCGGATGGTAAGCAGCAACGGCAGCGACAGAAACGCGTCGAGGACGGCAAAGCCGCCCAGCACGCGTGAGCCGATCGCGAGACCCATGCCAATACCGCAAAGCGCAATTGTTGCCGGGCTCGCCCGCGGATATTCGTCAAATGCGCGCACGATGCCAAGGAGCGCAATCGCCATGACCGCTGCAAACGGTCCATCCTTGGAATTGATGAACATATGGCCGTAGTAGAGCGGGCAGCTGGCAAGGAGGAGGACAGCGATGAGGCCGGCGAGCGGACCGCCCAGCCGCCGCCCCAGCCGCCAAGCGGCGAACAGCCCAACGAGGCCGATGGCCGCGCCGATCAACCGGCGCGTTGCGAACAGGCCAAATGGCAGGAACTTTGCCGCCAGCGCGGCGAGGAGATCGAAGCCGCCGCCGTACATGTAGACATTGACGAAGGACAGCGCGCGTTTGTCGGCAAAACCGGACGCGTAAAGCGACACCAGGAGGTTGCCATATTGGGATTGGGTGTAGTCGTCCCAACCGAGCCCATAGTCGCGAAACGTCGCGACGGCGACCGCCGCAGTCAGCACGAGGACGCCGATCGCGAGCACGTCGAGCCGGCGTCCAGCAGCGATCGCTTTCGACCGCGAGGGGAGAGAGTTCACTGCAACTTGGTGCACGATCAGCCCGGTCTCGGATTCGCGCATTTCCAGCGCGCCAACTCATGCAGTCCATTCGTCAAGGCGACAATGCGTCAAATGGGCAGAGCTGACACGGCCGCCGGCGGACATCCGCCCGGCACTGCGGCGGACCCGGCGCAAAAAGCGGAGCCCAACCGTGGTCCGATTTGATCGGATTACGGTTAGTCCCCGCTTGCACTCCTCGCGCGCGGCGCCGCGCGGTTATTTCATCGCGGCTTCGTACATCTCGGCCACGTAGTCCCAATTCACCAGGTGGTCGAGAAACGCCTTGAGGTAATCCGGGCGGCGATTGCGGTAATCGATGTAATAGGAATGCTCCCAAACATCGCAGCCCAGGATAGGCTTGGCGCCGTGTACCAGCGGGTTCTCGCCATTCGGCGTTTTCATGATGACGATCTTGCCGTCCTTGACCGCCAGCCAGCACCAACCGGAGCCGAATTGGGTGACGCCGGCCTGGGTCAGGTCCTCCTTGATCTTGGCGATGGGTCCGATATCGGAGGTCAGTTGCTTTTCGAGCTTGCCCGGAATCTTGTCGCTGCCGCCGCCCTTCTTCATCCACTTCCAGAAGTGGGTGTGATTGAAATGCTGGGCGGCATTGTTGAACAGGCCCGCATTCTTGCCGAAGGTGCCTTTAACGACCTCCTCGACGGACTTGTTTTCCCATTCCGTGCCCTTGGCCAGGTTATTGCCGGTGTTGACGTAGGCTTGATGGTGCTTGTCGTGATGGAATTCGAGAGTTTCCCGCGACATGTGCGGGGCGAGCGCATCGTACGGGTAGGGCAGCTCGGGCAGGCTGAATGGCATTGGTCTACTCCTCAATGTGAAGCCGAAAACGGCGGGTGAGTGTGCGGGTGCAACCGCTTGGGAAAGTGAAAGGTTCCTCTAAATAGGACCTTCGTGGGGGGTTGGGCAACGCCCGCGGCGTTCACCATATTTTCGCGTTGGCTTGGTCGGCGGCGCAGGTCCGGATAATAATCCTTGCGCGGCGGTGGAAGCGCCGCCAAAATGCTCGTTGGAGGCGGCTCCTGGGTATCGGTGCGGAGCCGGGGACACGCGTATGTATTTGCTTTTGTTAGTGTTTGGCGGCGCATTGACCGCCGCTGGTATAGCGCTCGCGGCATCCGGCGTGTCGATCCACGAACGCATTTTTGACGCCACGATCGTCACGCCCGGCGTCGTTGCCGCCGTGGGCGGCGTGCTGCTGATCGGGCTGGGCTTGGCGCTGCGCGTGTTGCAGCGCATCGAACAGGCGCTTGCGCTGCGACCGATGTCGCGCGCCGCGCAACCCGGCGCGCCAGCCGAGCCGGTCGCAACCGCCGAACGGCCGAGCCAGCCGCCGCGAATTCCCTTCCCCTCGAAGAATACCATTCGTCCGCACGCCGCGGCCGTTGCCGCGCTTGCGCCGGAGGCGGCCGGCGGCGAAAAGCGAGCCGAAGAATTGCCGGAAAAGAGCCTGGCCGGGGCCCCGTTCGAAACCATGCGGGGAAACGAAGAATCCGAAGCGCTGCTGTCGCCAAGATCGCTGTCGTCGTTCGTGCCATCGCGTGTGGACGAGGCCGTCGCCGAGGCCGACAGAGCGCGCGCTAGGCGGCGAAACGGCGGCGCGCCGACACGAATGAACCCGCGGCTTGATTTGAGTCCCCGTTCGCCAATCGCAGCCGAGCGGGCGCCCGGTCCCACGTTCGATTCGCTGTGGCCGAAAGGGCCGCGACCGACGCGGGCCGCGCCAGCGGCGCCGGTGCAACCGGCAGCGGCGCCCGGGCCGGCTCCCGAGCCAACCGACGCACCGGCACCCGAAGACACGACAGCTGCCCAGGACGAAGCGCCGCCGCAGGTATCGGTCCTCAAATCGGGCGTCGTCGACGGAATGGCCTACACCTTGTATTCCGACGGCTCCATCGAAGCGCAGCTGCCGCAGGGTACGC
Source organism: uncultured Alphaproteobacteria bacterium (assembly GCA_963729335.1). Classification (GTDB taxonomy): domain Bacteria; phylum Pseudomonadota; class Alphaproteobacteria; order Rhizobiales; family Xanthobacteraceae; genus BOG-931. The sequence continues at coordinate 237,139 of CAVSNN010000003.1, read as the reverse complement.
TGCGCTTCGGCTCGATCACCGAACTGCGCAACCACATCGAGCAGACCGCGTAAGCGGCGGCCCGGCGGCCGGGTTCGGGCGTTCGGCGTGTCGACCGGCACCGACGATCGACGATTTCTGAATAGCCGGCAATCTATAGTTTCGACTATTGACGAATGGCCGCGCTATTTCGGCGTTTTATTGATTTCATGCCTGCAAGGTAATATACCTTAAGTTTACGCGCAGCATTTTCAGGCGACCCCGGCGAGAGATTCATCATGGCTGAGAATTCGGGCGACGGCGTCTATATCGAGCTGACCGCGAACATCGTCTCCGCTTACGTCAGCAACAATTCGGTGCCGAGTGCTGAAATCGCAAATTTAATCGGCCAAGTCTATGCCGCGCTGAAGCGTGTATCGGGCGGCCAAGTGACAGCCGGCGCGGAGCAACCCAAGCCGGCCGTGCCGATCAAGCGCTCAGTCACGGCCGAATATATCGTGTGCCTCGAGGACGGACTGAAATTCAAGTCGCTCAAGCGCCATCTGCGCACGCGCTATAATTTGACGCCCGATCAATACCGCGAGAAATACAGCCTGCCGCCGGACTATCCGATGGTTGCGCCGAACTATGCCGCGGCCCGGTCCAAGCTGGCGAAGGATATGGGGCTCGGCCAGCAGCGCCGTCGCCGCCGCGAGCGCTCCTGATCGTTCGAACCGCAACAGCGTGGAGCTTGTCAGGCTGCCGTCGCCAGCGCCGCGCGCGCGTCCGCGCGGATGCGCTCGACCATGGAACGGAAGCCGTTTGAGCGCTGCGGCGTCAGATGCTCGCGCAGTCCCATGCTTTCGAACCGCTTTATTGCGTCGATGGCCAGGATATCGCGCGCACGCTTGCCCGAATACATCGCGAACAGGATGGCAATCAGGCCGCGCACGATGTGGGCGTCGCTGTCGCCTTCGAAGGTCAGGACGGGCCCGCCCGCACCGTTCGGACGCACGGTCGTATCGAGCCACACTTGGCTGGCGCAACCCTGGACCTTGTTGGCATCGCTGTGCGCCGCCTCCGCAAGCTGCGGCAGCTCGCGCCCAAGCTCGATCAGATAACGATAGCGGTCGTCCCAGTCGTCAAGGACCGAGAAATTACCGATGATATCGTCAATATCTGTCATCGCACCGGCGTCCCGAATCCCATGCACGGAGCCCCATCATGGAATCCCCCTCTATATAGAGCGCCGTGCGCAAGAGGTCGACGTGCCCGGCGTTGCGCCTAACGGCGCGCGGCGCGGCGACTTCGCGCCTCCTTACGCTCGATCCGCGTCGGGGCGGGTTACGCCGAATGCTTGATGGTCTTGCGCGCGGTCGGGCCACGCCAGGCTGGAGCGAGATCGGCGGGGGTCAGCGTATTCTGCGAGGTTTTGCCGGCAAATGCCTTGGCCATCGCCGATTTGCCGGCAGCCGAGCCGTTACCGCTTGCCAGCGAGCCGGTTTGCTTGGGCGCGAGAGCCTCGGTCAAGACATCATAAAGCATCTTTGCGCCGGCCTGCGCCCGGTAGCCGAGCTCGATCGCCACGCGTGAGCCCACGGTGCAGGCATCGGGCTGTCGGGCGCAGAACTGGCGAAGATCGCCCACGGTGGCGGATGCGGCCGAAATAGCCTCGGATGTGTTGACCTCGCCTGCCGGGGCGGCTCGTTGCGAAGAGCCGCTCGGCAAAAGGATCAGCACCAGGCCGAGCCAGAACGCCATGCGCAACAGAAAGAACATGAAACCCGCATCCCCCGCGACAGACGTTGCCGCACGTGCGGGGAAACTAGCAGGCAGCATTGAAGGCGGCGTTCGCTCGCCGGCTACGTTTTTGTCCATAATCGAACAGAATACGCCGCAAATTTTCGCCCAATTGGAAAAAATATAATTTACCTAAAATTTGAGCGAACGCGCTCGCTCGGGCTGCTTGCTGTGTTTCCCGCCGTTAAAAACCGCAATTAGATCAGCGCGAGTTGACGCGGCCCGAACGCGGCAAACATTTGGCAACCGTTCGCGGCAACGGGAGATTCACCATCACGGAGCTTTGCCGGAGCCGCGGAGCTTTGTCCGGCAGTGCGCCGCCCTGACGCGCCAGATGCCTTAGTGTTCGCTTAAGCGGGCTCTGACACGATCGTGCCACAGAACAAAGGGGAGCGCGTCTGCAAAGCCGGGCGTGCGCTGGGAACGTGGGCCTTTTGGCGCCGATACGCAATTATGTCGAGACGCTCGTTCATCCGTCGGTGCAGCAGGATGTGCTGACCGCGGCGCGGCATCGCGCCTTTATCGCGCCGCGCCTTCTCGGCAGCATCGTCGCGCTGGCGTCGTTTCCGGTCTATCTGCTCTACCGTGGCGCCCCGAGCGCGGTCGAAATATTGATATTTGCCTGGCTCGTCGCGCCGATTCTGACGGCCTATTTTCTGTCCCGTACCGGGCGCTACGAGAGCGCGCATGTGCTGTCTTCGCTTGCCTTGACCGGCTTGGTCACGGCGGTCGCGGCGGCAACCGGCGGCATCGCATCGTTCGCCGCGATCTGGCTCGTCGTCGTTCCGCTCGAGGCGGCGCTGTCGGCATCGCGCCGCGTGGTCGCGACCGCCTCGACATTTGCACTCGCCGCCGCCGGCCTCTTGGTGCTGCTCGGCGCGGCGCAGGTCTTGCCGCCGCCGGGCTCGAACACGCCGGACGCGCTTGCCGCGCTCGGCATTGTGTCGGCGGGCCTTTACGCCACCGGGCTCGCGCTCGGCGCCGAAGCGCTGGCGCGCACCAGTTTCTGGCTGCTCTATGCCGAGGAGGATCGCTATCGCCTGCTCGCGCGCAACATCACCGACGTCATTACCCGACACGGTCGCGATGGCGCCGTGCTCTTCGTCTCGCCGGCCGCCGAGGCATTGTTCGGTTCGAGCGTCGCCCAATTACATGGGCATGGCCTGTTCGAGCGGGTCCATGTCGCCGACCGACCGGCCTATCTGACCGCGTTGGGCGATGCCGCCGCCCTGGGAGAAACGGGTTCGGTCGAGTTTCGCGTCCGGCGCAACGGCAGCGACGCCGACGGTCGCCCGGCGACGGAATTCGTCTGGATCGAGATGCGGTGCCGGCCGTTCGAGCAAACGGCAGCCGATCCGGACGCACGGCACCGTCGCGAAGTCGTCGCCGTGCTGCGCGATGTGACGGAGCGCAAGAGACACCAGCAAGCGCTCTTGGACGCGCACGCGGAAACGGAGCGCGCCAACGCCGCCAAAGGCCGGTTCCTCGCCACCATGAGTCATGAATTGCGCACGCCGCTCAACGCCATCATCGGGTTTTCGGAAATGCTGATGAAGGAAGAGACGCTGCGGCTCGACGTTAACCGCCGCAACGAATATGCCGGCCTCATCAACGGGTCCGGTCACCACTTGCTGTCGGTCGTCAACGGCATACTCGATATGTCGAAGATCGAGACCGGCAATTTCGAGATTACGCCGGAGCCCTTTGCGCCGGGGCAAGTCGTCGCCGGTTGTTGCGGCCTGCTCGCGCTGCGCGCCCGCGAGGCCGGCGTTCATCTCGAAAGAGTAGCGGCCGACGACCTGCCGGAAATGATCGCCGACAAGCGCGCGCTCAACCAGATTCTGCTCAATCTTTTGTCCAATGCGATCCGCTTCACCGGTCGCGGCGGCACGGTCACGGTCGGCGCCCGCGCCGAGGCGGCACATATCACCTTTGCCGTCGAAGACAACGGCGTCGGTATCGGCGAGGAGGATTTGGCGCGAGTCGGCGAGCCGTACTTTCAGGCGGGCAGCTCGTACGATCGCCGTCAGGGCGGCACCGGGCTCGGGCTCTCCATCGTCAAAGGCCTGGTGCGGCTGCATGGCGGAGAAATCTCCATCCGCAGCCGCGTCGGCGAAGGCACGCGCGTGACCGTGCAGCTGCCGCTCGATTGCGAACGGGTCCGCGCCGCGAAGAAGCCGGCCGCTTCGCCGTCGCTCGGCGTGATGAGCTATTTGCCGGGCAGGGCGGCCGTTGCGCCGGTGAGCGCCCCGACCGCGTGCGAAAAGTCGTCGATCGTCGAAATTCCGGTGAAGAAAAGTGCGTAACCGCCGCTATGCCGACCCTGGATTTCATGGGCGCGCGGCTGGCGCCGGCGGAGCATTGGCGCTGCGCTTGTGGGCCAAAGCGACGCGGCGTCCCGTCGATACCGTTGCAGTTCTTGCTGCCGTCGCGGCAAGCCTGATCATTATCGTCAATGCGGTATTCCTGCAAACGGGTTCGCACCCGGCGCCCTTCGTCGCGGCTCCGAAGCCGATGCAGGCTTTGGGCCATGCGCCGCAAGCTGAAAGCGCGCGGCGCGACGATCCGATCGCCGACCTGATCGGTCCTTCGCCGCGGATCGCCGCCGTGCAACGGGCTTTGTCCGATTACGGCTATGGTCAGATCAAGCCCTCCGGCATCCTGGACGAGCCGACCAGCGACGCGATCGAGAAATTCGAGCGCGAGCATAAGCTGCCGGTAACCGGAGAAGTCTCCGCCCGCCTGGTCGACGAACTTGCCGCCATGGTCGGGCACCCGCTGGACTAGATGGCCGTTCCGGAACTCGGAGCCCACCGATAGGTCCGGAATCCAAACTCACGCGCCTTGCAATCCGGCGCGAAGCTTCGGAAAACCTCCTATTGAGCGATTATGGATTCCCGGCCCGCGGCCTTCCATCCGCGATCCGGAATGACGGACAATCATGCGTCTGAAATCCGCACTATGGGTCGCCGCTTATTTGCGCCGCTGTCAGGTCGAAGGCGCCTTCGCGGTCGTGCGCCGGCGCGGAGCGGAGGAGGCCGGGGCGGTTTTCGTGCGCATCAGCCGGCTCGACGGCACCTCCGACCTGTTCGGGCCGGCGCCGCAAAGCGTGCTCGATACCGGGCTCGGCGCCGACCGCTCATTCACGCCAAGCCTTGCCGCCCGGCCGGCACCGGACACCGCGGTCGAAGCCTATCTTGCGCGCGAGATGAAATTCGATCCCGACGTCTGGATCGTCGAAGTCGAGGATCCCGCCGGCCGAAATTTTCTCGACGTGGTCGCCGGATGATTTATCGTCACGAGGCGTCGCGACGCTCGCTGGATCGCGGTGCGGACGGCGCGCGCCGAACGGCCGCGGTTGCAGTCCGCGCCCGAGCGCGGGCCTCGTCGTTCCAGTGCAGCGGCCGATGCTGCGCCACGGTGCGTTCGTGCCGGCGCAACGCCTGCCAGATCGCAACCATGTGTTCGGCGGCTTGCACGGTCATGTCGTCATACAATGCCGCGAGCGTGTGGACGCGCTCGACCGAATGGCCGACGGCGGTATTGACGAATAACAGCATCCGATAGACCACGTCGCGCGGGATGGCGAGCGACTTGGCGGCTACTACGATGGGCTCGCCGAGGTCGTCAGCGGCGATGCGGCGCGCTTGCGCGCGCGGAATTTGCAGCGACTGCGACAGCTGCTGGGCGAAGTCTTCGCGATCGCGGGCGAGCGCCGCACGTTCCAACCGCTGGCCGGCCGCGGCGTCGCGCACGATGTGGACGCCGCCGGCCGGAAGAGGAACGGCGATTTCGAGATTGAGCAGAATGAGCCGCCGCTCGTCGGCGTCCGCGGCAAAGAACAGTTCATTGAGCTCGCTCGCCACGGCGGCGCCGATCAAGCCGGGCGGTTCCGCGACCGGGCCGGATTCTTCCTCCGGCTCTTCAGGCTCGTCGACTTTCGTTTCCTGGACTGCAACGACCGGTTCCGGCGGGGCCGTCGGCGCGCTCGCTTGATTGGTCCGCTGCAGCACGGGATGCGCGCGCACGGACGCCGCGATCTCGGGCAGGTCCGCCGCAAGGCGTTCGATAACCCGCACCGGCGGCGACAGATGGTGCGCCAGCCGCCCGGCCACGGCCGAGCGCGTCGCCACATCCACCGCATCGAGGAGCCGCAATGCCAGCTCGGTGTAATGACGTTCTTCGTCCGGGGTATGCGTCAACTTCTGCACGTAGAGATCGGTGAGGACGCGCAACAGCGTGGGGCGCATATCGACCCCGGCGCGCAGTCCAAGATGGGTCAGGCTGTCGAGGCTCAACGGGGTTCGCTTTCCATAGCACGCGACTGGATCGTGGCGGATGGCCCGCCACGCGGTTTCGAGCGGCAGCCTAAGTCGTGCGCGTTAGCGGAGCGTTAACCTTGCATGCCGCTTAATCATGGCGATGCCGGTTTCCGTGCAGCGGGGCAGAGCGCCTCGGTGCCGGCGACAAAGGAAAGCGGCTGGTGAGCAACGTTATCAAGTTCCCGGACGAGGGGCGCATCGTGCGGTTCGGCCGCGATGGGGCGGACGAATCCGCCACCATCATCATTCTGCCGGTGATCCGAATCGAACGCTACGCCGATCCGAATGCCGAGGCGGCCGAGCCCCAGACGCACCCGCCGGCGGACAACGGCGGCCGCCGACGGGTGCGGCGCCGCTGAACGGACCGCCGCGATGTCGCCGCGCGCCCACAGCCGACGCGATCCAAGGGCGCCGGCTTTTTCCGTCCTCGCGATTCTTCTGTTATCCGGCTGTTCCAGCACCGGCGACCTCGGCCGGTTGCGACCGGACCTCGTCACCGACGGCATCCATGACTGGGTCGGCCGGGATGCCGCGCGCAGTGCCGGCGCGCCGGTCTCGACTTACAACCTGACCGAAGACGAGCGCACGCTGCGCGATCTCGCTTTTCCGCTGATCGAGCCGCCGTACGATCGGCAACGCTGGGATGCCGTGGTTTACGAATATGGCATCAATCGCAAATTCCATAGCGGCCTTTGGATCGACAACCCGGCCAACTATTATGCACGCTTGCAGGAAACCTATCACCGTTCGACCGCGGCGCGTTACAATCAGTTGATCGATGACGTCCGCAACGACATCGTGCGCATCGAGCCGTTCTTCGCGGTGGCGCGCCACGTCGTCGATCTCGATCGGCGACGCGCAGCGAGCATGGCGCAGATCGCCGATCTCGCGCCGGCCGAACGGGCCAACGCCCTGGCCCGGATCGACGAGAACAGCTTGACCATCGCCTGGGTCGGCGATTCGCTCAAGGAACGTTGCGCCAGCTATCGCTTCGCGCTGGAACGCCTCGCGGTCGCCGAACCGGAGCCGGCGGCGGCCGACGCGGATCGTGCGCTCACCGAATTGCAGCAAGAGATCGACGCCAATCAGGTGGTGGTGACGGCGCCGAACTTCGCCGCCGCGCCGGTTGCGCTGGCGGTTTCCGAGTGAACTACTGCACCGGTTGAATGGCGCATTTCGCGCCGGCCAGCGCCTGGCGCGCCATGGGCATGAGCCCCGGTTCGGGCGCGAGCGCCCGCAAGACGATAAGCCCCATCGTGCCCGGCAACTCGATGATCAACCGGTCGGCGGCGGTCACGTCTTCCTCTTCGGGCATTTGCGCATGCTGCGCGGGAGTCATCAGATCGAGTTCGATGCTGTGCCGGCCGGCGGCGCGGTCGTTGATCGCGTAATAGGCGATGCTCTTGCGCGTATAGAACGTCACCGACGTATAGGCCTGGCTGACCGGCGCGATGAACTTGAGCGAGCCGCTAGTGAGATCGTAGCGGCACACGGCCGCGGCAAAGGCCGGATCCATGAACGGCATGACGGCGGATTCGGCCGTCGGCGCGGCGAGCGGCACCACGGCGTTGACCGGCGTTAACGGCAGCAGCCGCTCATAAGCATCCTGTTTCGCGGTCTGCGGCATTGCCAGGACCGTCGACAGATGCACGATCCCGCCGAGCAGGATGGCGCCGAGAATCCACAACAGCACGCGGATCATGAGCAGCCCTTTCGCACGATCGCCGGCATCGGCCCTTCCTTGGTCGTGCGCGTGGCGACGCCGATCGGCGTGTCATAGAGCCGCCACACCAGCACGAACTGTTCGATGCCGCCGGTCGGCAGCCAATTACCGGACCGCGCCAGCGGCGCCACGGTGATCGCGAAACGGCCGTCGCTGTCGCGGACGATCTCCTCGCTGGTGAAACCGTGGCGATCGATCGTGTTGGCGACGAGGTGGCCTTCCGGATCGTACAAAGTGACCGTCCAATAGCGCGCCGGCGGCGTCATGCCGCTGATGACAAACGTGCAGCGTCCATCGAAGTTATTTCCGGCATCGTCGGTACGGGCGTAAAACGCGATGCCGTCGCCCATTCCAGTCGGCAATTCGCCGCTGCGCGCGATAATGGCGCGCGCATAAGGATCGATATCGACCGAACCGCTCTTCGGCCAAGCCGTCCAGGCGCCGATCGTCAGCGCGCCGAACGCGACGCCGCGCGTCAAGGTAAACCAGGTCGCGCCGAGGCCGAGCGCGGCGGCGATCAATAAGGTGAAACACGAACCGAACAAGAGGCGCATGAGAAATCCGGATCGATCCCTGTCTGGCGAAGTCGGTTACGGCTTGATCTAGTCGCCGCGCGGCGACGCGGGCGTGTTGCGGTCGGCGGCCGTCGCGAGGGTATCGGCGCGATTGCCGGCGCCTTGCTTACCGCTATCGAGCGCGCCGAGCGATCCGGCGGGCGCGCGCTCGGCCGTGAGCGCGCGGTCGGCGTCGTCCAGCATATGTTCGACCTGAATGAGCGCATCGGTTCCTTTGCGCGTCAGCAGAACCGGGTGCGCTTCCTCGCTGCCCTTGAACGATGCATCGACTACGGCCGGCGCGTGCGTCGGCGGCGCCAAGCCGGGCAGTTGCCGCAGTTCGACCCCTTGGTGCGCATAAGCCATGATGTTATGCCAGGTCATCGCCGGGAGCGTGCCCCCGGTCATGCGTTTGGTCGGCGAATAGTCGTCATTGCCCATCCACACCGCGCCGACGAAATTTCCCGTGTAACCGACGAACCAGCCGTCGCGCCAATCGTTGGTAGTGCCGGTCTTGCCGCAAGTCGGGATGCCATCGAGCTGCGCGCGCCGCCCGGTGCCGTTTTCGACCACCGAATTCTGCATCTTGATCATTTCCATGGCCACTTGCGGCGTGATGACCTGTCGCGGTTTCGGACCGTCGCGATCGAAGCGCCACACCAGTTGGCCGGAATCGGTGCGGACCTCCAGCGCGGCATGCGGCACCACCGCGCGGCCGAGATTGGGGAACGTGGCATCGGCGACGGCGTGCTCGACAACGGTAACTCCGTCGGCCCCGATCGGCAGCGACGGGGTATCCGGCAGCGGCGTAGTTATGCCGAAATTGCGTGCGGTCTGCACGATCATGGCGCGGCCAAGTTTGGGATTGCCATTACCGAGCATGATCGACAGCTTGACCGGAATGACGTTTATCGAGTGCGTGATGGCTTCGAGCAGCGTCACCGGTCCGGAATAGCCGCCGGAGTAATTGTGCGGGCACCAGTTGCCGATGCAGACCGGCGAATCGACCACGACCGATTGCGGCGTGAAGCCATGCATCAAAGCCGTCGCATAGACGTACGGCTTGAACGAGGAACCGGGTTGGCGCAGCGCGTCGGTCGCACGGTTGAATTGGCTCGCGCCGTAATCGCGGCCGCCGACCATGGCGCGCACTCCGCCGTCGAGATCGGCGATCACCGCCGCGACCTGGCTTGCACCGTAATCGCGCCCGTATTGGCGCAATTGGGATTCGACCTCATGCTCGGCATAGTGCTGCAAGTTGCTGTCCAGCGCGGTGCGCACCACGAACGAGCGCGAGGTGACCGATTTCGGGAACGTATCGACGAGCCTGCGCATCTCATCGAACGCCCAGTCCAAATAATAATTCGGCGCGTCCTCGGCGTCGCGATCGATCGGCGTCGCCGGATTGCGCCGTGCGCCGTAGACTTGCCCCTCGGTCATGAATTCGTTGTCGACCAGGTTGTCGAGCACGACATTGGCGCGCGCGCGGGCCGCCGGCAGATTGACGAGCGGGGAGAATTTGGTCGGCGCCTTGAACAGGCCTGCGATCATCGCCGCCTCGGCCAGCGTCACGTCGCGGACCGATTTGCCGAAATAGTAACGCGTCGCGGCGTCGACGCCGAAGGCGCCACCGCCGAGATAGGCGCGGTCGAGATAAAGCTTCAGAATCTCGTTCTTGGTGAGATGCGCCTCGAGCCACAGCGCGAGAAACGCCTCGTTGATCTTGCGCTGATAGGTCCGCTCGTTCGACAAAAACAGGTTCTTGGCAAGCTGCTGGGTGATGGTTGAGCCACCCTGGACCACGCCGCCGGCCTCGGTATTGGTGACGAAGGCGCGGAAAACGCCTTGGACGTCGATGCCGTAATGATCGTAGAAGCGGCGGTCCTCGGTCGCCAGCACCGCCTTGATCAGGTTGTCGGGCATTTCGTCGAGCGGCACCGATTCGGTATGCTTGATGCCGCGGCTGCCGATCTCGTTGCCGTAACGGTCGAGAAAGGTCACGGCGAGGTCCGACTTCTTCAGCCAATCGTCGTCGGAGGTCTGGCGGAAGGCGGGAATGGCAAGCGCCAGCATGAGAAACAGGCCGCCGGTACCGAGCGTGGCCATTTCCGACAGCGGTTCGATCAGCAGCCAGCGGCGCCAGCCGGCGACATGGGCGCGGTCCATGAATGCCGTAAAACGCTCGTAGATTTCGCGCGTCCACTTGCCGCTCTGGAACACCGCGGAATCGATCCGCGCGTCGAGATCGAGCAGCAGCCGCTTGAGCTTCGGCCGCCAGTCATCGCCCGGATCGGGGAACATATCGGTCACGGCTGCGCGCTCCGGGAATTGACTGCAACGACGAGAACTGAACCCACAACGGCACCCCAACCAGCGGCCTTTTTAGCCGACCGCGATTTAGCCGGCTAACGATTAGTGACCCCTGCTTTAGTTGACATCGAGGCGGCGGCCAATGCGGCTGCGGTGACAGGGTGAATGGCAATTGGGGGTAAATTTGGCATAAGCTCGCGGTCCTGGAGAACACTATGGCAACGCAGGACGCCGGCCGCGAAGACGTTCCATTCTGGCAGCGCAAGTCATTGACAGAAATGACAAATTCGGAATGGGAAAGCCTCTGCGATGGCTGCGGCAAATGCTGCCTTAACAAGCTTGAAGAGGAGGAGGGGGCTGCCCGGACCTTCTACACCGATGTCGGCTGCCGGCTCCTGGACGGCGAAAGCTGCCGTTGCCGCGATTATGCGCACCGGCTCGATCTGGTCGACGACTGCGTGCGGCTGACCCCGGAGAGCCTCAAGACCATTGACTGGCTGCCGCCGTCCTGCGCCTACGTGCTGCTCGCCGAAGGCAAGGACCTCTATTGGTGGCACCCGTTGGTCTCCGGCGACCCGGAAACGGTTCACGCCGCCGGGGTCTCGGTGCGCGGGCGCGTGCGCGCCTCGGAGGTCGATGTCCCCGACGACGAGCTCGAAGACTACATTGTCAGTTGGCCGTTGCGGCTGCCGAAACGGGCGCGTCAGCGTTGAGGCCGCTCGGCGACGCCGCCATGAGAGTGACGAAGGCTGCGCACCCCTGGTCTGCGGATAGGGCGGTTGCAAACCGGCGCGGCGCCGGCCAAGTGATGGCGGCCGAACCGATGCAGGACATGACGAGCGAAATCACGAGCGAACTCGCCCCGGAAGCCGATCGCAGCATCGCCCGGAACTCTGCCGGCGATGCGCTGGTCTCTTCGCACGCGCCGCATCGGCCGGCACCGCTCGACCATGCCGCCGTCCGCGCCATCGTCGCCGGCATCATGCTGGCAATGTTCCTCTCCGCGCTGGAACAGACCATCGTGGCGCCGGCGCTGCCGGCGATCGGCAAGAGCCTGGGCGGGATCGACGATCTGTCGTGGGTGGTCACCGCCTATCTGCTCGCGGTGACCGTGGCCACGCCGTTGTTCGGCAAGCTGTCCGACATTTACGGCCGGCGTGTCGTTCTGCTGTGGGCGATCGGAATTTTCATTCTTGGTTCGGTCGCCTGCGCGCTGGCGCAAAATATCTGGATGCTGGTCGTCTCGCGCGGCTTGCAAGGCATCGGCGGCGGCGGGCTGTTGCCGATCGCGCAAACGATCATCGCCGATCTCTTGTCCCCGCGCGAGCGGCCGGTGGTGCAGGGCCGTACCTCGATCATGTTCATGAGCGCCAGCATTCTCGGGCCGGTTCTCGGCGGTTTGCTCACCGACCATCTGCACTGGTCGCTGATTTTCTGGATCAACCTGCCGCTCGGCGCCGTCGCCCTGATCATGACCGAGCGCGCGCTGCGCCACCTGCCGCGCAACGAGCGGCCGCACCAGCTCGACATGATCGGCGCCGCGCTCATGGTCGGCGCCGCGCTGGCTCTGATGCTGGCGCTGGCCTGGGGCGGTACGCATTATCCGTGGAGCTCGTGGCGGATCGTCGTATTGCTGGCCGTCTCGGCGGTGCTGTGGGCGCTGTTTGCGATGCGACTTCTCGTTGCCCGCGAGCCGTTCATCCCGCTGGCGATCCTGCATGGCAGGGTCACCAGCATGATTACCGGCGCCGCCTTTTTCGCCGTCGGCACGATCATCGGCATCACCATCTACACGCCGCTTTATTGCCAGACGGTGCTCGGCGTCTCCGCCAGCCTGTCCGGGCTGGCGCTGATCGCCTATATGGGCGGCGCCACGGTCGGATCGCTGATCTCGACGAGGCTGATCGTGCGGGTGACGCACTATATGCGCGTGCCACTGGCCGGGCTTGCTCTCGCGGTGGCGGCGCTCGCCGTTCTTGCCGCCGTGCCGGCGGGGTACACGCTCGGCGAAGTCGTCGTGCTGCTGTTCGTGCTCGGTTGCGGCGTCGGGCCGATGTATCCGGTCTCAACGATCGTCATGCAGAACGTGGTCAAGCCGCATCAGCTCGGCACCGCGACCGGCACGCTGAACTTCTTTCGCACGCTCGGCGGCGCAATCATCGTCGCGGTATTCGGCGCCATCGTGCTCACCGGCATCGCCGATAATTCAGGCGTCATGACGATGGAACGGCTCGCCGCGACGCACGGCGATCTGGCGCCGACGTTCCACCGGGTCTTTATCGCCGCCGCGGTCTGCCTCGCGATTGCGTTTTTCTGCCTGCTCGCGGTCGAGGAGCGGCCGCTGCACGGGCCGGCTCGCCTGGCCGAGGAAGCGGCCGAGTAAAGTTTCTTGATGGCCCTATCGGCAGGCAATGGCCTTTATCGCCGCGGCCGCGCCGGCCACGTTGAAATCGAGAAATGCAATGCCTGCGCTGTGCAGATTGACCTCCGCGCGAAACTGGCTTGCGCCGGCGATTTCGGTGGCCGGGCTTGGGTCAGACAATGTCGGTAGAATAAATCGTCGGGTGCCGTTCTTGCCGACATCGCTGGTCAAAGTCGGGTTATAGATTGGCCCCTCATCAAACCTATATCGAGCGGCAAACTTCTTGTAACGGCCGACGCCCGTCACAGCCCTGAAAACAAGGGCCAATTCGGGCTGCGTCGGGAAGTTTGGATTAGCGGAAAAGCAAATGATAGCCAGGCCGGTTGCGCCGGATTGGCCATTCTTGGCGGAGTCCGATTTCGGTAGCGTTATCGCCATCCGCATGGGTCTTTCGGTGACTGGGTCGCGGCCGGCGTCGACGATCTTCCAATTGCTGGGCACTGCGGCGTGGGCGGCGCCGGAACTATTGGGCGGCGGGACCGCGCCTGGGTTGATTTGCACCGGAGCGCTCGGGGCCTGGGCGCGCGCCGAGCCGCCAACCAGCGTCAGGCAACCGAGGATCAAAAATCCCACGCTGCGCAACATCCTGCTCCCGCCGCTTGCTTCTGAATGAAATTACGATTGAGCCACGGCGAAAGGAAGCCCGAAGGTCGCTTACGGCGTAAGCGGCGAGCCGAGCTTACGCGCCGTATCGACGATCCAGGCGCGGTATTTGGCGAGCGGCGTGATGCCGGTCAGGCCACCGCAACCGCCGCTTAACTTCGGGCCGGTCGACCAGCTCACCACGCCGACGATCGTCAGGCTGCCATTGGCATCGCGAAATGCCGGTGCGCCGGAATCGCCGGCGCAAGCGCCGAGACCGGGGCTTTCGCCTTTGGTCCTCGGATCGAACAGCCGGATTTGCAGGGTGCCCGGTATTCCGGTGGCGACCAGCGTCGCCGCACGAACGGTGCCGCCGGTGCGGCCGTCGCCGCGCACGGCGACGCCATAGCCGGCGACCACCAGCGGATCGCCGACGGCGACCGTTTCGGTTGCGCTGCCGATCGGCACCGGCGGGATTCGCGGCGGCAGGGCTTCGGGAAGTTTGGCCAGCGCCACGTCGGCGGTGGCCAGATGGGCAAACAGCCGCTTCATATCGAACTGCGGATCGCGCTCGATACGCGCGATGTCTTTGAGCGCCGGCAGATGATCGGATCCCGGCCCGGCTCGCTGTCCACGAGCTTGTAGTCGGCGCCGGGCTGCACGCAATGCGCCGCGGTCAGCAACAGGTCGCGCGCGATGGCGGTGGCGGTGCAGGCGGTGCCGTAGGAGCCGAGAATCATGACGACGGAGCGCCCGACGCCGTTCGCCGCCGGCGCCGCGCCGCCGACCATTGCCAAAACCGGCGTCCCGCCCGGCAGCATCGCCGGGCCGATCAGCCCGGCCGTCGAAAATGCGGCCAGCGCGGCTAAGCCGAGTATCCGCAGTGGTATCCGCCTCATCGCCATGGTCGCCTCATGCGCCTTTGCCGACTAGAATAACGATGTTTTCCGGCTTTTTGCGCTGCGGTAGCCATAAATCGGCCGTTCAGCCGGGGTTCACTGCGCGGCCTTTACAACACCAACCATGGCTGCCGCGGAAAGATTCGTTCTTGCTGCCGTGTTCGCGCTTATCCTGGCGGGCGCGCCGGTGCGCGCCGAGGAGGCCGCTCACCCCGCGCGAGCCGAACACGCTTGCCTCGACCAAAGGGAACGCCGGGCCGAAACCGAAAGCGGCAAGCTCATTCGGCTCTCAGCCGCCATGCACACGGCGAGGAGCCGGATGCCGGGCACGGTGGTGCGGGCGCGGTTGTGTCACGGCCATGAGGGGCTCGTCTATGTGCTGACAGTTCTCGCCCACGATGGCAAAGTGGCGCGGATCGCCGTCGATGCCGTGAAAGGCACGTTGCTCGGCGGCCTTTGAGCGGAGCCCTATTTGCGCCTTCTCGTTGTCGAGGACGACCCCGATCTCAATCGGCAGCTGGCGACCGCGCTGACGGACGCCGGTTATGTCGTCGATCGCGCCTTCGATGGCGAGGAAGGCCATTACCTCGGCGAGAGCGAGCCCTACGACGCCATCATCCTCGACATCGGGCTGCCGAAAATGGACGGCATTTCGGTGCTCGAAGCATGGCGCCGCGCCGGCCGCGCCATACCCGTGCTCATCCTCACCGCGCGCGACCGCTGGAGCGACAAGGTGCAGGGATTCGATGCCGGCGCCGACGACTATGTCGCCAAGCCGTTCCACCTCGAAGAGGTGCTCGCGCGCGTGCGGGCGCTGTTGCGACGCTCGGCCGGTCACGCCAAGAGCGAATTCACCTGCGGTCCGGTCCGGCTCGACACCCGAACCGGGCGCGTTGCCGTCGACGGCAACCCGGTCAAGCTGACTTCGCACGAATATCGGCTGTTGTCGTATCTCATGCACCATACCGGACGCGTGGTGTCGCGCACCGAGCTTGTCGAGCATCTCTACGATCAGGATTTTGACCGCGACTCCAACACCATCGAGGTGTTCGTCGGCCGCATCCGCAAAAAGCTCGGCGTCGATGTGATCCAGACCGTGCGCGGCCTCGGCTATCTGCTCACGCCGTCCGATGCGCGCTAACTCGCTCGCGCTTCGCCTGTTCCTGTGGGCGACCGCCTGCACGGTGGTCATTCTCATCATCACCGGCGTTGCGCTGTCGACGCTTTATCGCCACGCCGTCGAGCGCGCCTTCGACCGCCGTCTCAACGTCTATCTGCGCACGCTGGTCGCCGACGTGGCGTCACCCGAAGAGGGCACCGACAAATATCCGCAATCGATCGGCGAGCCGCTGTTCGAACTGCCGCTGTCGGGCTGGTATTGGCAGGTCACCCGCCTCGACACCAGGACGCCGGAAGTGCATTCGTCGCGGTCGCTCTGGGACTCCAGCCTGCCGCGCCTGCCCGACGCCAAGTCGGATGCCGACGCCGAATACCGGCAAGGCTATGCGCAAGGCCCCGAGGACCAGGAGCTGCGCCTGGTCGAGCGCGATATCGACCTCGGCACCGACGGCCGTTATCGGATCGCAGTGGCCGGCGACGCGTCGGAAATCGACGATGAAACGCGCAGTTTCGACCGCGCGATCATCATCACCTTTACCGCGCTGACGCTGGCGCTCTTGTTGACCACGGCATTGCAGGTTCGCTTCGGCTTGGCGCCGTTGGCGCGCATATCCGAGAGTCTCGCCGCGATCCGCTCCGGCCGCGCCGAGCGGCTGCAGGGCGAATTTCCGGTCGAAATCGCGCCGCTCGCGCGCGAGACCAACGCCTTGATCGACGCCAACCGCGAGATCGTCGAGCGCGCCCGCACCCATGTCGGCAATCTGGCGCATGCGTTGAAGACGCCGCTGTCGGTCCTCGTCAACGAGGCGGCGGCGCGCGGCAACGATCCGCTCGCGCATAAGGTCTTGGAGCAGACCGACATCATGCGCGACCAGGTGGCGCGTCAGCTCGAGCGCGCCCGGCTTGCCGCGCGCTCCACCGTGGTCGGCGCGCTGATCGAGGTTCCCCCCGTGGTCACCGCGCTCGCCCGCACCATGGAGAAACTCTATCGCGCGCGCGACATCGCCATCGACATCGACGTGCCCGAACATGCGCGCTTTCGCGGCGAGCAGCAGGACCTCGAGGAAATGATCGGCAATCTCGTCGACAACGGCTGCAAATGGGCGCTATCGCGCGTGGCGATCGAAGTCATGGCCGAACCGGCCCCGGCCGACGCCGATGGCGCCAAGCCGCGGGTGCGCATCATCGTCGACGACGACGGGCCGGGACTTTCTCCCACCGAGCGTGAACAAGTGGCGCTGCGCGGGCAAAGGCTCGACGAAACCAAGCCGGGCTCGGGGCTGGGCCTCTCCATCGTTGTCGAGCTTGCCGGACTCTATGGCGGCGTACTCACGCTCGGTACCGCGCCGATCGGCGGCTTGCGCGCCGAACTCGCCCTGCCCGGGGGAATAATCGACTGATGTCGTTGCACAATCTCACGACTGCCTGGCTCGGAAAACGGCCGGCCGGCGGCAGCGGGCGACGCTGAGCCGGATCATTAAGACTCGCAAAGCGCGCAGCGAACGGCAGCGGCATTCGATATCGACCGGCGATTAAACGCGCCGCCAAAGCTCCTTCGACGCGATCCGCGCGCCATCGCTGAGCGCCTTGAATTTCGCCCAGACGATCGAGGGATGCACTTCCTTCGAGCCGGCAAAGGTGGCGAAGCCGCAATCGGAACCGGCGATGACGTTGTCGCGGCCGACCACGCCGGCATAACGCACGATGCGCTCGGCGACGAGCTCGGGATGTTCGACGAGCACGGTGGAGTGCGAGATGACGCCCGGGATCAGAATCTTGCCGTCCGGCAGCTTGACGTTCTTCCACACTTTCCATTCGTGTTCGTGGCGCGGATTTGCCGCCTCGAACGAATAGGCACCGGCACGGATCTTCAAAATAATATCGACGATGTCTTTCAGCTCCATGTCATGGATGCGCGGGCCCATATTGATGCCGTAGCAGGTGTGGAAGCGGATTTTCTCCGGCGCGATGTCGCGCAGCGCGTGGTTGAGCGCAGCGACCCGGATTTCCGCCCATTTGCGGCAGTCGGCGATGCTGGCCTCGGGGTGGATGATGTAATAAGTGACAAGCCGCGGATCGTCGATCTGAAGGAGAAAGCCGGCATCGACGATCGCCATATATTCCTCGCGCATCGCCTCGGCGATGGCAAAGACGTAGTCCTCCTGCGACTTGTAATATGCGTTTTTCTGCCAGTCCTCGACGTTGGATGGCGAAATCGCCGGCATGAAGACTTCTTCCGGATTTGCCCCGTTGAGCGCGGCTTTGAGATTGTCGATGTCGCGCCGGAGCGACGCGTGGCCCTTGTAGGCGATCGGGCCGGTGCAGACCATGTGCGTGTGGCTCGAAGCAGGATGGGTCTGCGCGTAAAATTCCGGAAACGATAAGCCCTCCCGCGACGTCATCCATTGATTGCGCGGGCCGGCCACCGTGTCGACCTCGTAGCCGCCGAGCCGTTCATTGATGTAGCTGACGAAACTCGGCTTGCCGTATTCGCCGTCGTCGATGATGTCGACGCCGAGTTCGCACTGCTTGTGCACGATCTCGCTCACCGCCTGACGCAGCCGTGCGGCATCGTCGGCTTGGTCGAACGCCTTGGCGCCGCCGGTCTGCATGAGTGCGAGGAGCTCGGGCGGCCGCGGCAGGCTGCCGGCATGGGTGGTGAGAATTCGCTCGGTGCTGTGTTTCATGATCGCTCAGTCGAACGGCACGGAGCTTAGCCAGCGCATGGTCGCACCGCCAGTGCGGATCGGGGCGATTGGAACAGATGCTTTTGGCGGCGCCTTGTCGACGGCGCTTTACCTCACGGCGGTTCGCGCTCGCGCATCGTGCTTGCGCCAAGCGGGCGAGTTTGATCTTGTATTGCCGGGGTCGGGGAGCGGCTTTTCGCGGAAACTTGGGAGGTTCTGAAATGCGTGCAGCGCATCTGGCAGTTGCGACGGCGTTGCTGATAGGTTTGTCCGGTTCTCTGGCCGGTTGCGGCAAGGGTCCGCAAGGCGATCCAGGTCCGGCCGGGCCGCAGGGCCCCAAGGGGGACCCCGGTCCCACAGGTCCAGCCGGCCCGCCCGGCCCGGCGGGCCCGGCAGGGCCGCAAGGCCAGGCCGGTCCGCCCAGCCCGAGCGTGCGGGTCATCAAATCCGATTGCGTATCGGGCTGCACGGTGCAGTGCCAGGACAACGAAGTCCTGGTGACCGCCTATTGCGGACCGACCCGCAATCCGGCCCAATTCCTGGGCGAAAGAGGCGCATCCTGCGGTCCCGCGGCGACGGCAGCAAACGCCCCGCTGGTTGCGGTTTGCGTCGGCTCGCCGCAATAAACAGGGCCAATTCGACCCCGGCGGCGTGACTAGCCGCCGGTCTCGGTTCTTTAAGCCCGGTCTCCCACCGGTCGTCTTGCGACGCGCCCGCAGGCGCCGCCGACGAGGTTTATCGCCTTGAATTCCCGACGTTTTGCGTAACTCCTTCTTAAGTGCCGGCCTATTAAAACGTTAACGGCAAGTGTCGGCATGACGGTCTTTCGCCCATGGCCAATATTGGTCAATCCATCGAGCAACTGCGGGACTATCTCCGGACGCTCAAGCCGGAGGCGCGCGGGATGCTGGTCCAGGAGCTCGAGCGCAACCTGCTGCGCGGCGATGACAACTCCGGCAACGACCTCATATTGCGGGAGCTGCGCGACGCGATTCGCGCCGACGTCCAGCCGGTGCCGCGCATCGGCGATGCGGCGCGCATGTTCTTCGCGCCGCTCGAGCCGTTTCTGATCGACGGCCGCGCCGACCACAAGCGCATCGGACGCGTCGCGCGGGTCTCGCTCGAGCCGATCTGGTCATGGCTCTGCCGCGATCTCATTCCCGCCGAAGCCAAGGCGTTGAGCGAGGACATCAATCGCGCTTTGCTCAATAACGACTCGACCAAGGCCGAGCAATTGGTCCGCGCGCTCCACGATCGTACGGTCCAGCGCATGAAGGATGTCGTCGCCGAGGGGGTCGCCGACGACAAAGCCCGCCGGCGCCTTGCAGTTCAGGTCGGCACGCCGCGCGCGCTCGACGACTTGAGCACTATTCTTCGCATTCTCGCGCTGCGTGACGGGCTTGCCGAATTGTCGCGCCGACTGCCCACGCATATTCGTTCCTTCGAACGCGAATTTATCGACCAAGCCAAGGTGTTTCTCGATGGCCTCGTTCGGCAAGTTCCCGAGGATGGCGAGCCGGTCAAAAAATCGGACGCGTTCGTCTACGGTCTGATCGTGGTGATGAATTGGCTAGCCGCGCCATGGCAGCTTGTCCGCATCGCCGTGCGCGCCGTCGAGAGCGACGATACCGCCCGCATTGCCGGCACGCCCTACGCGGCGGCGGTTGCCATTGTACTGAGCGAGGTCGAGTGGATGGTCGGCGAACTGCGCACCGAGCTGAGAGCCCGACGGCCGACCACCTCGCTGCTCAAAGGCATTCACGACGCCGGGCGCGGAGTGCGCTCGGAGATGGATTTGTCCGTCGACTTCGACCTGGAGCCGGCAATTGGCGGCAATCCGCGCCGACGTTTCGGGTCTGCTGAAAGCGGAAATCGAGACGACGCCGGGTTATGTCCGGCGCCTGCTGCGGCCGCGCCCGGCCAAGGAAATCGCCCCCGGCTCGCTGCTTGACGCCATCGATGTCAACGAGGCCGATACCCGGGTCGAATTCGTCGGCGCGTGTCGGCATTACGCCAACGAACTCGCCGTCAACGAGGTGACGACGCGCGCCTATTCCGATCTGACGCTGTATCTAGAGACCGGCACCAAAGTCCTGCTCGATTCACTCCGCCATGCCGGCGATGCCGACCTGCCGTTTCGGCAATCCCAGGTCGAGGCGGCGATCCGTTTGTGCCGGACCGTTTTCGGCGCCGAATATGCCGGGCTCCTTGGCAAGGCCGCCGAGGTAGCGATGCAGACCTCAGCCGCCGAACGCAAATCGGCCCGGGCGTGAGCCGCCGCGCTCCGGCCAATACGCGGACAAAGCGCGGGTGCAGTGCGCAAGTGCCGCGCCGCGGTTCCCATTGCCGCCGCATTCGCGCCGTGTTGTAACCGCGCGGCGCGCCGGCGGTTCACCGGCCGCGGCAGCGCCGCGAGAGTTTGCTCCGGTCGGTCAACGACGCCGACGACAGCTTGAATATGGCGCATTGAATAATGACGCTCTGGATCATTTTCGCGGTGATGACCGCCGCGGCGGTTTTCGCCGTGCTGTGGCCGTTGGCAGGCAAGCCCTCCGCCGCGCGCGGCGGCAGCGACCGGCTGGTCTATCAGGATCAATTGCAGGAGATCGATCGCGATCGCGCGGCGGGCCTGATCGGCGAGGCGGAAGCGGAATCCGCTCGGATCGAAATCTCGCGGCGGCTGTTGGCCGCCGCCGCCGCCGAGCCACCCGCTTCGGCCGCGCCCGCGGCGGCGGCGCCCATCTGGCACCGCCGCGCCGCAGCGGTGGCCGCGATCGTTATCGTGCCGGCCGTCGCGCTCGGCCTTTATCTCAAGCTCGGCTCGCCGGACGTTGCGGACCAGTTCGCCTTCGCGCGCGCCAATACTCCGCCGAGCGACCAATCGATTGCCAGCCTGGTCAGCCAGGTCGAGGCCCATCTTGCCCGCGATCCCAATGACGGCGCGGGGTGGGAAGTGATCGCGCCGGTCTATTTGCGGATGGGCCGCTTCGATGACGCGGTGGTCGCGCGGCGCAAGGCGATTGCGCTCAACGGCGACAGTCCGGCGCGCGAGACCGGTCTCGGTGAGGCGCTGGTCGGCGCCGCCAACGGCGTGGTGACGGACGAAGCCAAAGCGGCATTCCAAAAGGCGCTCGCCGGCGACGCGCACGACGCCAAGGCGCAATATTTTCTCGGCCTTGCCGATGAGCAGGACGGCAACCGCGATGGCGCCGCCGCCAAATGGCGCGCGCTCCTGGACTCGGCGCCGGCCGACGCGCCATGGGCGAATTTCGTGCGCACGGCGCTGGCCCGCGTCAGTGGTGGACCGGCGGCAACGAGCGGTCCCACCGCCGCCGACGCGGCGGCGGCCGACACGATGAACCCGGTGCAGCGCGGCGCAATGATTGAAGGTATGGTACAGCGGCTTGCCGACCGGCTGCACAGCGACGGCAGCGACGTCGACGGCTGGCTGCGGCTGGTGCGCGCCTATGTTGTGCTCGGCGATCGCGATAAAGCGAAAATCGCCGCCGCCGACGCCAGACGCGCGCTGGCGGACCATCCCGACGAGATCAAGCGCATCGACGATCTTGTCAAAGGTCTGGGGCTCGAGGGCGAAAGCGCCATGGCGCGGAGACGATCATAATGACCCGCAAGCAGCGACGCCTGGTTCTGATCGGCGGCGGGCTCTCCGTGCTGGCCGTCGCGGTGGGGCTTATGCTCAATGCGTTCCGCGATTCCATCGTGTTCTTCAATTCGCCGAGCGACGTGGTCGATAAACACGTTGGACCCGGCACGCGCATCCGGCTCGGCGGCTTGGTGAAAGACGGCAGCATAGTGCGCGGCGCCAACCTCCTCGTCCGCTTCGAAGTCACCGACGGCAAGACCGAGATTCCGGTGAGCTACCGCGGCGTCTTGCCCGATCTGTTCCGCGAAGGCCAAGGCGTGGTCGCCGAAGGAGCGCTCAGCGGCGCCGGCGTGTTCGACGCCGATACCATTCTCGCCAAACATGACGAGACCTATATGCCGAAAGAGGTCGCCGATGCCTTGAAGAAATCGGGACATTGGAAAGACGATTACGCGCAACGGGCGGCGCTGCCGGTCGGCGGAGCGGGCAAATGATTGCGGAACTCGGCCATTACGCCTTGATGCTCGCGCTCGGCCTCGCGCTGATCCAGGGCATCATGCCGATCGTCGGCACAAGGACCAACGATCCGGTGCTCATGAGCGTGGCCGCGCCGGCCGCTCTCGCGCAATTCGCCTTCGTCGCGATGGCATTTGCCGCGCTGGCTTACTGCTACGTCACTTCGGATTTCTCGGTGCTCAATGTTTACGAGAATTCGAATTCGCAAATGCCGCTGATCTACCGGCTCACCAGCGTCTGGGGCAATCACGAAGGCTCCATGATGCTGTGGGTTTCGATCCTGACGTTATTCGGCGCCTCGGTGGCGGCGTTCGGCACCAACCTGCCGGTAGTGCTCAAGGCCAACGCGCTCGCGGTTCAGGCGTGGATCGCTGCCGCGTTCGAATTGTTCATCCTTATGACGTCGAATCCGTTCGTGCGCGTCCCGAACGCGCCGTTTGAAGGCCAGGACCTCAATCCGATCCTGCAAGACCCCGGCCTCGCCTTCCACCCGCCGATGCTTTATCTCGGCTACGTCGGCTTCTCGATCGCCTTCTCCTTCGCCATCGCCGCGTTGCTGGAAGGCCGCATCGACGCCGCCTGGGCGCGCTGGGTGCGGCCCTGGGTGCTCGGCGCCTGGATGTGCCTGACGCTTGGCATCGCGGGCGGCTCGTATTGGTCTTATTACGAGCTTGGCTGGGGCGGCTTCTGGTTTTGGGACCCGGTCGAGAACGCCTCCCTGATGCCGTGGCTTGCCGGCACCGCGCTCCTGCATTCCGCCGTGGTGATGGAAAAGCGCGGCGCGCTGAAAGTATGGACCATCCTGCTCGCGATCCTGACGTTCTCTCTGTCGCTCATCGGCACGTTCCTGGTGCGCTCGGGCGTGCTCACTTCGGTCCACGCCTTTGCGGTCGATCCGAGGCGCGGCGTTTTCATTCTCGGCATTCTCATCGTGTTCATCGGCGGGGCGCTGTCGCTCTACGCCTGGCGTGCGCCGCTGCTTAAGCAAGGCGGCCTGTTTGCGCCAATCTCGCGCGAGGGCGCGCTGGTATTCAACAATCTGTTCCTGACCACTGCATGTGCCACGGTGTTCGTTGGCACGCTCTATCCGCTCGGGCTCGAAGCGCTGACCGGAGAGAAGATTTCCGTCGGCCCGCCGTTCTTCGACCTGACGTTCGGCCCGCTGTTCATTCCGCTGATGTTGGCCATGCCATTCGGGCCGCTGTTGGGCTGGAAGCGCGGCGATCTCCTCGGCGCGGCACAACGCCTGCTCGCGGCCGGCATGCTCGCGGCCATCGCGATCGCTGCTGCGTTTGCGCTTGAGCATCGCGGGCCGGTGCTGGCGCCATTCGGCGTCGGCGTCGCCATCTTCGTCATGGTGGGTGCCGTGACCGATATCGCCGAGCGCACGCTGGTCTTGCGCGTGCCGTTCCGGGTGGCGTTGCTACGTGCCGCAGGCTTGCCGCGCGCGGCCTGGGGCAGCGCATTTGCGCATTTTGGCATCGGCGTCACGCTCCTTGGCATCGTCGGCGTGACCGCCTGGGGCAGCGAGCGGATCGCCGAGATAAAACCGGGCGGCAGTCTCGACATCGCGCATTACCGGCTGACGTTGGACGGCACATTCGACCGCACCGGGCCGAACTATCGCGACGTTGTCGGCCGCTTCACCGTGCACCGCCTGAACGGCGAAATGATCGGCACTATGGAGCCGACCCGGCGCGCCTTCCCGGACCGCAACATGGCGACGACCGAGGCTGCGCTGATGGCGCGCGGCTTCAGCCAAATCTATGTCTCGATCGGCGATCCGAATCTCAACGGCAGCGTGCCGGTGCGGCTGTATTTCAAGCCATTCGTGCTCTTGATCTGGCTCGGCGCCGGAATCATGTTCGTCGGCGGCGGCCTGTCGCTGTCCGATCGGCGGCTGCGTGTCGGTGCGCCGCGGCCGGCGAAAGCCAGAGCGGTGCCGCAGGCGGCGGAGTGAAGCCGGTGAGATATCTCTACGCGCTCATGCTGCTGCTGACGGTGTTTTGGACTTTGCCGGTCGGCGCCGTCCAGCCCGACGAGATGCTGTCGAACCCGAAGCTGGAAGCCCGCGCCCGCGCGATCTCCAAGGAATTGCGCTGCTTGGTGTGTCAGAACGAATCGATCGACGATTTGGAGGCGCCGTTGGCGCACGATCTGCGCATTTTGGTACGGCAAAGGATTAAAGCCGGCGACAGCGACTCCCAGGTCATCGACTTTCTGGTTTCCCGCTACGGCGAATTCATACTGCTCAAACCACGCCTGTCCTGGCACACTGCGGCGCTCTGGGGCCTGCCGCCCGGTCTCTTGCTCATCGGGATTGTGGTGCTGATTGTCGCGGCGCGACGCGGCAATATCGCGCCGACGGCGACGGCGAAGCTGACCGCGGCAGAGGAAGCGCGCGTTGCGGAACTTTTGCGCGGCGGCAGCGGGCCATGAGCGGCGCGGCGTTTTTCCGCCCCGCGAAAGCCTGAGCCGGCTCATCGAGTTATGATAAGTTATTGTTTAGATAGACTAATTTCCTCCCTCCGAACATTACAAACTTTTAATGTGGCCGACAGAGCGCGGTAAGGCTTGCGGCCCCATCTTGTTGCGAAGAATCCACTTCCGTCGGGCGACGGAACAATCGACTTTCTGGAGACGGCGATGAACGGCAGTTCCCTGCAATCGCGCCGCATTTTGTCGGCGCGCCGCTTTGCACTCCTGGCTGCGGCAGTCGCCGGGATCGGTGCGGCGATATTCTTCCTGGCGCCGAACCTGGCTGGTCCTTTCGGCACCGTGGCGCAAGCGCAAAACTTGACCGAAAAAGTGCAGCAACTGCCGCAACGGCCGGTGGGTTTCGCCGACATCGTCGAGAAGGTGAAACCGGCGGTGATTTCGGTGCGCGTCAAGATCGATCGCCCGGCCAGTTCGGCTAACGGCAGCGACGACGATCTTCCGTTCCCGCCGGGTTCGCCGTTTGAAAAGTTTTTCCGGCAGTTCGGCATGCCCAGCATGCCCAACGGTCATGAGATCATCACCGGCCAAGGCTCCGGTTTCTTCATTTCCAGCGACGGCTATGCGGTGACCAACAATCACGTGGTGCAAAACGCCGAGAACGTTCAGGTTACCACCGACGACGGCAAATCCTACACCGCCAAAGTGATCGGCGCCGATCCGCGCACCGATCTCGCTTTGATCAAGATCGACGGCAAAAACTTCCCCTATGTGAAGCTGTCCGATACCACGCCGCGGGTCGGCGATTGGGTGCTCGCGGTCGGCAATCCGTTCGGGCTCGGCGGCACTGTCACCGCCGGCATCGTTTCGGCCCGCGGCCGCGATATCGGCGCCGGCCCCTATGACGATTTCATCCAGATCGACGCACCGGTCAATAAAGGCAATTCCGGCGGTCCGACATTCGACGTTGACGGCAACGTGATCGGCGTCAACACCGCGATCTTCTCGCCATCCGGCGGCTCGGTCGGCATCGCATTTGCCATTCCCGCCGACACCGTGAAAAGCGTGATCGCGCAGCTTCGCGAGAAGGGCAGCGTCACCCGCGGTTGGATCGGTGTGCAGATCCAGTCGGTCACGCCCGACATTGCCGACAGCATGGGATTAAAGCAGGCGGCCGGCGCGCTGGTGTCCGAGCCGCAAAAAGACAGCCCCGCGGCCAAGGCCGGTATCGCCAGCGGCGACGTCATCACCACGGTCAATGACGAGCCGGTCAAGGATGCCCGCGATCTGGCGCGCAAGATCGGCACCATGTCGCCGGGCACGACGGTCAAACTCGGCGTCATTCATCAGGGCGCCGACAAGACCTTGACGCTCACGCTCGGCACCATGCCGAACGAGAAGCAGGCATCGAACGAGCCCAATCGCACCGATTCCGGCACCGACGTGCCGAAGCTCGGTTTGACGCTTGCGCCGAGCGACCGGGTTTCGGGCGCCGGCGGCAATGGCGTCGTGGTCACTGCGGTCGAGGAAGGCGGCATCGCCGCCGACCACGGTTTCCAGGTCGGCGACGTTATTCTCGACGTTGGCGGCAAGCCGGTGACGACGCCGGCGGACGTCAACAGAAGCCTTGCCGACGCGAAATCGGCGGGCAAGCACACGGTCCTGTTCCGGGTGAAGTCGAGCGACGGCACCAAATTCGTCGCGCTGCCGCTCGGCAATGCTTAGCGCATGACGCCGAAAAACCGTCGCCGGTTTTCGGAGAAGTTCATGCGCAAACTAAAGTGATGGGGTCCGGCTCTCATTTGCTGCCGGGCACCGAGGAAAAGGGGCGATCCGCCGGCATCCGTCGCCCCCGCTGGCGGGCGTACCCTGGGGACGGGTCGCAAGACCCGTCCCCGCCGATACCAACTCTGCCTCCCGGCATCCGTCGCCCCCGCCGGGGCGGAGTAGGTAAGAGGGGGTGGCGGGCAGCCGCTCGCCACCCCCTCGCTTTATCCGGCCCGGCTTTTATTGTCCGGCAGCGGTCCATGCGTGGCGACTTTTTGGCGCGGATGGTATGGCTTAGGCCGCCCCGGGATTGACGAGCGACATTGATTCATCCGGCAGCGGGCCCATGAGTGCGGCGATAAACCATGCGTCTTCTCATCATTGAGGACGACCGCGACGCGGCCGATTATCTGGTCAAGGCGTTTCGCGAGGTCGGCCACATCGCCGATCAGGCCGGCGACGGCGAGGACGGGCTTCAGCTCGCGCTCGACGGCGAATACGACGTATTGATCGTCGATCGCATGCTGCCGAAGCGCGATGGGCTGTCGGTGATCGGCGCCTTGCGCGGCAAGTCGGTGGAGACCCCGGTCTTGATTCTTTCCGCGCTCGGCCAGGTCGACGATCGCGTCAAGGGCTTGCGCACCGGCGGCGACGATTATCTCTCCAAGCCCTACGCGTTTTCCGAACTGCTGGCGCGCGTCGAGGCGCTGGCGCGCCGGCGCGGCAGCCGCGGCGAGGAGACCGTGTATCGCGTCGGCGATCTCGAACTCAACCGGTTGTCGCACGAAGTCAGCCGCGCCGGCCAGGAGGTGCAGCTCCAGCCGCGGGAATTCCGCCTGCTTGAATATCTGATGCGGCATGCCGGTCAGGTGGTCACGCGCACCATGCTTTTGGAAAACGTCTGGGACTATCATTTCGATCCGCAGACCAATGTGATCGACGTGCACATTTCGCGTTTGCGATCTAAAATCGACAAAGGCTTCGCGCAGCCGCTGCTGCATACGGTGCGCGGGGCCGGCTATATGATCCGTGATGGCGCGCGATAAGTTTCCCGGGCGTGGCGCGGCACGAAGTGGTGCGCTGCGGGCCCGGAATTGCTACAATCGCCGAGTTTGCAAAAGTTCCCGATCGGCGGTGCACCGTTTCATGCCGCGCCGCATCAGGGACATGGCAGGGCCGGACGGGAGATCGCCATGACTTCGGGCAATGCCGCGCCGTTCCTCGCGGCTCGTGATTTCCTGTTACGTCATCGGGAGGACTACGCCGCCGCCTATCGCGATTTTCGATGGCCGAAGCTGGAGCGTTTCAACTGGGCGCTGGATTATTTCGACGTCATGGCGCGCGACAATGCCGATCCGGCGCTGTGGCTGGTCGACGAGGACGCGGGCGAGACCAAGCTGTCCTTCGCCGCTTTGAGCGAGCGCTCGAACCAGGTCGCCAATGCGCTGCGCGCGTTGGGAGTGCGCCGCGGTGATCGCATCCTGGTCATGCTCGGCAATGTCGTCCCGCTGTGGGAATGCATGCTGGCGGCGATGAAGCTCGGCGCCGTGATCGTGCCGGCGACGACGCTGCTCACGCGCAACGATCTCGCCGACCGCTTCGCCCGCGGACGGGTCCGCCACGTCATCGCCGGGGCCGATGCGGCGGCGAAATTCGCCGACCTGCCCGGCGATTACACCCGCATTGCCGTCGGCAAGGAGGTGCCGGGCTGGGTCGCCTACCAGGATGCCTACCGGGCCGCCGCGACATTCGCGCCGGACGGCGAAACCCGGCCGGACGATCCGGTGCTGCTTTATTTCACGTCCGGGACCACGGCGACGCCAAAGCTCGTGCTGCACAGCCACCAGAGCTATCCGGTCGGCCACCTTTCGACCATGTATTGGCTCGGGCTGCGACCCGGCGACGTGCATCTCAATATCTCCTCGCCGGGCTGGGCCAAACATGCCTGGAGCTGCCTCTTTGCGCCGTGGAATGCGCAAGCGGCGATTTTCATCGTCAACCAGCGCCGCTTCAATGCGCGCGGGCTCCTCGACACCATCGCGCGCTGCGGCGTCACCACCTTCTGCGCCCCGCCGACGGTATGGCGGATGCTGATTCAGGAGGATCTGGCCGCCTGGCGGGTCCGCATCAAGGAGCTGATCAGCGCCGGCGAGCCGCTCAATCCCGAAGTCATCGAGCGCGTCAAAGCGGCTTGGGGCATTACCATTCGCGACGGCTACGGCCAGACCGAGACCACGGCGCTCGTCGGCAATACCCCGGGCCAAAAGCTAAAGGCCGGCTCGATGGGCCGGCCGCTGCCCGGTTACCGCGTCGCGCTCCTCGATGCCGACGGCGCGGCGGCGCGGGAGGGCGAAATATGCCTCCTGCTGGAGCCGCGGCCCACCGGACTGATGCAAGGCTACCAAGGCGACGACGGCGGCGTGCGGGCGAACCACGATGCCGTCTATCGCACCGGCGATGTCGCGGCAATCGACGACGACGGTTACCTGACCTATGTCGGGCGCGCCGACGACGTGTTCAAATCCTCCGCCTACCGGATCAGCCCGTTCGAGCTCGAGAGCGTTTTGATCGAGCATCCGGCGGTGGCCGAGGCCGCCGTCGTGCCGTCGCCCGATCCGCTGCGGCTTGCCGTGCCCAAGGCCTTCCTGGCGCTGGTGGCCGGCCAAAAGCCGGACCGCGATACGGCGTTGTCGATCTTCCGCCACTGCCGGACGGCGCTGGCGCCGTTCAAGCGGGTGCGCCGGCTCGAATTCGCCGAACTGCCGAAGACGATTTCCGGCAAAATCCGCCGCGTCGAGCTGCGGCGGGCCGAGGCGGCAAATCTCGCCGGCGGCAAACGCGCGGCGCAGGAATTCTGGGAAGATGACTTCACCGACGGCGAATTGGGCTTACAAGCTGAGAAATCGACGTGACTGCGCTCGGCAAACTTCTGCGCACGACGGCGTTCAAGCTGACGCTGGTTTATCTGGCGATCTTCGTTTTGTTCGCAGCCTCGCTGCTCGGCTATTTCGCGCTCAATACGCGACGCCTTATCACCGAGCAGATCACTTCGATCGTCGACGGCGAAATCAACGGACTGTCCGAGCAATATGAGCAAGGCGGTATCAGGCGCCTGGTGATCGTGGTCGATTTGCGCTCGCGGCGTCCGGGGTCGAGCCTCTATTTGGTGACGACGCCGACCGGGGAGGGGCTTGCCGGCAATGTCGGCTCGCTCGAGCCCGGCGTTCTCGACCATCCGGGCTGGTTGGAAACGGACTATCGGCGGCTCGAAGCGCCCGAGGGCAGCAACCACCGCGCCCTGGTCCGGGTAGTGGTGCTGCCCGGCGGTTTTCACCTTCTGGTTGGACGCGATCTGGAGGAACGCGAGCGCCTGTTCAGCATCATCGCCAATGCCGGTAAATGGTCGATGGCGCTGGTCATTGTGCTGGGCCTGATCGGCGGCTTCTTCGTCAGCCGCCGCGTGCTCAAGCGCATCGACGCCATGACCGATACGGCGCAGACCATCATGCGCGGCGATCTCGCCGGCCGGCTGCCGGTCGCCGGCACCGGCGACGAGCTTGACCGCCTCGCCGATCACCTCAACGCCATGCTCGAGCGCATTGAGGCGCTGATGCGGGGCTTGAAGGAGGTTTCCGACAACATCGCCCATGACCTCAAGACGCCGCTGACCAGGCTCCGAAATCGCTGCGAGCAGACGCTGCGCCATCCCACGGGCGACGCCGACTATCGCGCCGCGCTGGAATCGACCATCGCGGAATCCGACGACCTTATCCGCACCTTCGACGCACTGTTGATGATTGCGCGCGCCGAATCCGGCCAGGCGCGCGACAACATGACCGAATTCGACGCCGCCGAGATCGCCCGCGACGTCGGCGAACTCTACGAGCCGCTGGCCGACGAGAAGGGGATGGCGCTCAAGGTCGAGGCGCCGCTTACGGCGCGGGTACGGGGAAACCGCGAACTGGTGAGTCAGGCGCTCGCCAACCTGGTCGACAATGCCATCAAATATGCGCGGCCAGACGGTATGATGAACGGCGCGCCATCCGAGGTCGTCGTCAAGGCCGACGACGACGGCGAGCGCATCACGCTCAGCGTCGCGGACCGCGGGCCGGGTATCCCAGCCGCCGATCGCAGCCGGGTGGTGGAACGCTTCGTGCGTCTGGAGCAGAGCCGGTCGGAGCCGGGCTCTGGATTGGGTTTGAGTCTCGCTTCCGCGGTGGCGCAGCTGCATGGCGGCGAGTTGAAGCTCGAGGATAATCATCCCGGCTTGCGCAGCACGATCGCGCTGCCGCGCGCCGGACCGGCGGGGGCGGGATGAAACGGCCGGCGCGTGTAAAGCGGCCGGAGCAAAAACGCCGAAGGCATCAAAAGCGCGATGATGCGGCATTGATCGGACGGCTCGGCGGCGCGCTGCCGGTGCCGGCACGGCATTCGGCTGCGCGCGTCGCAGGCCTCTTTGCAGGCGGGAAGACTGCAGCCGCCGGCAGGGCGCTCAAAGCGCGGCTGCGCGCCCATCCGCCATTGGCCAAACTTCTCGGCGGCATTGCCGAAGCCTCGCCCTATCTCCGGGAACTCATTCAAGCGGATGCCGCCCGTTTCCTGCGCCTGCTCGACGGCGATCCCGACGCGACGCTCGCCGCGCTCCTCAGCGCGACGCAAAATGCCGCCGCCGCGGCGCCATCGCCAGCGGACCTCATGCGCATTCTCCGCCGCATGAAAACGGAAGCCGCGCTTTTGATCGCGCTTGCCGATATCGGGGGCGTCTGGCCGGTCGCGCGCATCGTCGGCGCGCTGACCGATGTTGCCGATACCGCGCTTGGCGCCGCCGTGCGCTGTCTGCTGGGCGAGGCGGCCGGAGGCGAAAAGCTCACGCCGCCGGATTGCAACAATCCGCAACGCGGCTCCGGCTATATCGTGCTCGCCATGGGCAAACTCGGCGGACGCGAGCTTAACTTTTCGAGCGATGTCGATCTGATGGTGTTCTTCGATGCCGGCGCCGCGAGCCTGTCGCGGAAGCTTGAACCCGCGCCGTTCTACGTCGCCATGACGCGCGAACTCGTCAAGCTGTTGCAAGAGCGCACTGCGGACGGCTACGTGTACCGCGTCGATTTAAGGCTGCGCCCCGATCCGTCGTCGACGCAGATTGCGATCTCGACCGAGGCGGCGGTCGATTATTACGAAAACCGCGGCCAGAACTGGGAGCGCGCGGCGCTGATCAAGGCGCGCCCTTGCGCCGGCGATCTCGCAGCCGGCGAACGGTTGCTACGCGATCTCGTGCCGTTTGTTTGGCGGAAATATCTCGACTTCGCGACTGTCGCCGACGTTCACGAAATGAAACGGCAGATCCACGCCTATCGCGGTCACGGCGAGATCGCGGTCGAGGGTCACAATATCAAACTCGGCCGCGGCGGCATCCGCGAGATCGAGTTCTTCGCACAGACCCAGCAACTCATCGCCGGCGGCCGCCACGGCGAATTGCGCGGCCGCGGCACCATCGCCACGCTCGCCGTGCTCGCCGCCGAGGGCTGGATCGACGCCGCGGCGCGCGATGAGCTCACTTCGGCTTACGATTTTCTGCGCCGCGTCGAGCACCGGCTGCAAATGATGGCCGACGAGCAGACCCACACGCTGCCGGTGGACGCCGCTGCCCTCGACGTTTTCGTCCGCTTTCTCGGCTTTTCCGGCCGCGACGATTTTGCCGGCGAACTCCTCGCCCATCTGCGCAACGTCGAGCGGCATTATGTGCGGTTGTTCGAGCGCGCGCCGGAACTCTCGGCCCGGCAGCAGTACCCGTTCTCAGCCGTCGCGGACGGCAGTGATACGCTCGATCGGCTGGCGCAGATGGGCTTTCGTCAGCCGCAACAGGTCGCCGACGCCATGGGCCATTGGCGCGCCGGGCGTTACCGCGCGCTGCGCGGCGAGCAGGCGCGCGGCAATCTCATCGAACTCATCCCCACGATCGTCGATCAGTTGTCGCGCGCCGAACATCCCGACGCGGCCTTTTTCACATTCGACCGTTTTCTCGCCGGCTTGCGGGCCGGCGGGCGGTTTCTGTCGCTATTGCGGCAAAACCCGGAATTGATCCGCTTTGTCGCGCTCATTCTCGGCACCGCGCCGCGGCTTGCCGATATTCTGGCGCAGCATCCGCACTTCATCGATCCGCTGATCGATCCGCGCTTTTTCGGCGCACTGCCGGATGAGGCCCGGCTCGAAGCCGAGCTTGCCGCCACGCTGGCGGACACGGCCGGCTACGAGGCGGTGCTCGACGCCATCCGGCTGTTCGGCCAGGAACACATGTTCCTGATTGGCGCGCGAATTCTCTCGGGTTCGGTTTCGGCGGAACAGGCCGGCGAAGCCTTTGCGCGGCTTGGCGACGTGCTGCTCCGCGCCGTGCACAGCCAAGTGGATGCCGATTTTGCCGCCACCCACGGCCGGCTGCGTGGGGCCGAAAGCGCGATCGTCGCGCTCGGCCGGCTCGGCGCGCGCGAAATGACCGCGACCTCCGATCTCGATCTGATCGTGATCTACGATTTCGACCAGCCGCACCCGAATTCCGATGGTAAGCGCCCGCTTTACGGCGCGCAATATTTCGCCCGCTTCACGCAACGGCTGATCAGCGCACTGACGGTGCAGACCAATTACGGCCGCCTCTATGCGGTCGACATGCGGCTGCGGCCGTCCGGCCGGTCCGGGCCGCTGGCGACCCAAATCGACGGATTTAAAAGCTATCAGGACAGCGATGCCTGGACCTGGGAGCACATGGCGCTCACCCGCGCGCGGGTGGTGTCGGGTTCTGTCGAGTTTTCGGCAAAAATCGAGGCCGCGATCCACGACGTGCTCGTCCGCAAGCGCGATGTGCAAGCCATCGCCGCCGATGTCGTCGAAATGCGCGCCGCCATTGCCAAGGACAAGGGCGATGCCGATCCGTGGGACCTCAAAAATGCCGCCGGCGCGCTGGTCGATATCGAGTTCATCGCGCAATATCTGCAACTCACTCACGCTGCGGCGGCGCCGGACATTCTCGGCACTTCGACGGCGCGGACCCTGGAAAAAGCCGCGCGTCTCGGCGTGCTCAAGCCGGAGGACGCCGAAGTCTTACGGCCAGCGGTGCGGTTGTTCCACGATTTGACGCAAATCTTGCGGCTTTGCCTGCCGGCGGCCTTCGATCCGAAAACCGCGAATGCCGGAGTGCTTGCACTATTGGCCCGCGCCGCCGATTTGCCGGATTTCCCCGCGTTGGCCGCCCATGTCGAGGACACCCAGCGTAAGGTGCGCGAATGTTTTGTACGGATTTTGGGGAAGGGGGTTTAAAGCTACGCGCTCAACGGCTCAAGCTGACCGACAACGGTAATTTCTTTCTTGTCGGCCCGAACCGGCTGTTTGGCTTCGACCGGCAAGCGGACGACGACCATGGTGCCTCTGCCGAGTTTCGAGCGGATGCGCATTAAACCGCCGTGCATTTCGACAAGCGATTTGGCGATGGCAAGCCCGAGCCCCGAACCCTGGTGGCGCTTGGTGAGCTGGCTCTCGACCTGCTCGAACGGCCGGCCGAGCTTGCGCAGCGCGTCTTTCGGAATGCCGATGCCGTTATCGGCAATGGCGATGGTGACCATGCCGCCGCGCCGGCGCCCGCGCACCGTCACCGCGCCGCCGTCGGGGGTGAACTTCACGGCGTTGGAGAGAAGGTTGAGCGCGATCTGCTTGAGCGCACGGCGGTCGGCATTAAGCTCGATGTCCGGATCGAACCGCGCGTTCAGCTTTAATTGCTTTTCGCCCGCCCGCGTCGACACCACGCGCAGGCAGTCGGCAAGCACCGGCTCGAGCGCCACGACTTCGCGGGTGAGCCGGATGCCGCCGGCTTCGATCTTCGACATATCTAGAATATCGTTGATGACGTCGAGCAGGTATTCGCCGCTCTCGCGGATGTCGCGGGAATATTCGGTGTATTTCTCGGCGCCGAGCGGCCCGAACATTCCCGATTCCATGATTTCCGAGAAGCCGATAATGGCGTTGAGCGGCGTGCGCAATTCGTGGCTCATATTGGCCAGAAATTTCGACTTGGCGGCATTGGCCTCCTCGGCGCGGGTTTTCTCCTCGGCGTATTTCTCCGCGAGATCGGCAAGCTCCGCGGTTTGCAGTTCCAGCGCCTGCTGCGATTTGCGCAAATCGGCAATGGTGGCGATCTGACGCTTCTCGCCTTCGACCAGCTTCTGCTCGTGTTGCTTGATTTTCGTGATATCGGTTCCGACCGAGACGTAGCCGCCGTCCTTGGTGCGGCGTTCGCTGATATGCATCCAGCGTCCGTCGTCGAGCCGCGCCTCGAAAGTGCGCGCGCCGCGCGGCTCAATGCCGTCATTGGCGACGGCGGTGCGGATGACCGGCTTCCTCCCGGTGGCCACGATCGTCTCATAGGAGGTGCCGGCCGCGACCGTAGCGTCGGGCAGGTGATGCAGCTCCTGAAAGTTGGAGTTGCACAGCACCAGGCGATTGTCGGCGTCCCACAGCACGAACGCTTCCGGTATGGTTTCGATGGCGTCGCGCAGCCGCAGATCGGCCGCCGTGGTGCGCTCGACCAGGCTCTTCTGCTCGGTGATGTCGACGGCAATGCCGATGACATGCAGGCCGGCTTCGCCGTCCTGGCGCGCCAATTCGCAGCGCACCCGCAGCCACAGCCAGCGGCCGTCGGCGTGACGCATGCGGAAGGCGTGATCGATCGCGGCCACCTTGGCGTCGGCAAGCTGGCTCGCCAGCGCGTACAAATCGATATCGTCGGTGTGGACGAGCGCGTTGACCTCGCCGAAAGTGAGCAGATCGTCCTTCTGCGGCAGGCCGAGAATGTCGTACATCGAATGCGACCAGAACACGCGGCCGCGCGCCAAGTCCCAATCCCAAAGCCCGCAACGTCCGCGATCGAGCGCGGTGTCGACGCGGCTCCTGACGGTATCGTGGATGAGGTCGGCTTCGCGCGCCCGTGTCGCCTGCCAATGGAAGGCGAAACCGAGGATCAGCACCACAAAGCCGGTAGTGGCCGCCAGCGTGACGGTAAGCGCGGTGGTCGAGCGCCAGTTGGCGAGCGCCTCGTCGCGACCCTGGATGACGGCGATTAGGCCGACGGGATTCCTCAATGCCCGCACCGTGGCGAAGGCGGGTTCGCCGTCCGCCAGCACGATCTCCATGGTGCCGGCCGCGGCGCCGAACGTGGTCAGCGGTTGCGACCGACCGAGCACGTCGAGAATTTGCCGTCCCACGAGCTGCGTTTCGCCCGGCACGCCGGCGACGATGGTGCCGTCGCCGTCGGCGATCAGGATGCGCCGGCCCGCGCCCGCCGCCCAATCCGGCAGCGCCCGCTCCAGCGCCGCCGACGTGCGCGGCAGATGCGATGCGCCGTCGCGCGCCGGAAGATCGAGCAGCACGGAGAAATGATCGGCAATCGCCGCAATGGTCGCCGTCGCGTCGCAAACGACCTGGCGGCGGTGTTCGAGCACCTGCACGGCGGCGCCGATGCAGATCGTGAGCATGAAGGCGACGATGAGAACCGGAACGAGGCGGCGCAACAGCGGCTCGGCGGTCAGAAGCCGCCGATAGGCGGGGTTGGCAATCGATTGCGCCAACCCCTTGATCGAATCGGAACGTAGAGACGCACTCGCCGCATCGGCGCGCGCCATCGCCTGCCTCCGTTCGGATTATCCCGCCCTGTACCCGCGACCGGAAGAATGTGCCGCATCGCTCACCGAATCGTTCCCGATAGAATTGATGCGTGGTGATTTGTCGAGAGTCCGAGTCAACAATTTTTTAATAATTATCCCAAGGTTTTTTTG
Source organism: uncultured Alphaproteobacteria bacterium (assembly GCA_963729335.1). Lineage (GTDB taxonomy): Bacteria > Pseudomonadota > Alphaproteobacteria > Rhizobiales > Xanthobacteraceae > BOG-931. Next base: position 200,622 of record CAVSNN010000003.1, on the reverse strand, counting down.
CAGTGCGGGATTCATTGCCGGCCGCGGCTGCGCGCGATGCGTCGACTCAAATGCTGAGTCAAATCAAAGACGTGAGCAGCGTCTTAGCTTTCCGCCAGCGTGCGGGCGACGATGTCGTGGGTGTCGCGCGACAGCGAGGACGCCGCCGCGACGCGGCGTAATGCGGCTTGCGCGTGGGTGCGGCGCTTGGCTTCGAGCGCGCGCCAGGAGCGGAACGCGCCCATCAGCCGCGCCGCGACCTGCGGGTTCTTCGGGTCGAGCGCGAGCACGAAGTCGGCGACGAAGTCGAAGCCTTTGCCGTCGCTGCGGTTGAACTGGGTATGGTTGACCTGCGCGAACGAGCCGATTAGCGCCCGGATGCGGTTGGGATTGGCGGCCGAAAATGCCGGATGCTTGGTCAGTGCGCGCACGCGGTCGAGCGTCGCCGGCTCAGGGATTGCCGCTTGCAGCGCGAGCCATTTGTCGATGACCAAGGGATCGTCGGCATAGCGGCGGTAAAAATCGTCGAGCGCGGCACGGCGTTCCGGCCGGTCATGTTGCGCAAGCGTTTCCAGCGCCGCCATGCGGTCGGTCATGTTGTCGGCGCTCTGGTATTGCGCGAAGGCGCGCGCGATCGCCTCGTCGGTCTCGGTCATCGCCAGAAGATCGAGGCAGACGTTCTTGAGCGCGCGGCGGCCCGCGCTCTGGGCGTCGGGACGATACGGTCCGGGCGTGACCATCCGCAGATAGGTGTCCGCGAGCGCCGTGCCGTGCCGCGTACCGGTCGCCGCGCGGAGCTTTCGACGCGCGGTGTAGACCGCGTCGGGATCGACGTCGCTGCCGATTTCGCGGGCGATATCGGCATCGCTCGGCGGCGACAGCGTCAATGCGATGAAAGCCGGTTCGAGCGTCGCATCGTTGAGAATGGCGCCGAGCGCCGCCATCAGGCCGTCGTCTTGGCGGGTCGGCGCGCCGGCGCGTAGCGCTGTGACATTGGCCTTGAGCAAAGTCATCGCCAAAGTCTGCACCGCCTGCCAGCGGTTGAATGGATCGTCGTCGTGCGCGGCAAGAAAGCGCAAATCGTCCGCTTCGAGCGGCAGCGCCACTTTTACCGGCGCGGAAAAGCCGCGGTTGAGCGACGGCACCGGCCGTTCGGCGACGCCGGTGAAAACGAAGCTCTGGCTCGGCTGCCGCAGTTCGAGCACGCCGCGCGGCAGCGGCGCGCCGTCGATCGCAAGCGGCAGATCGTTGCCGTCTTTTCCGACCAGTCCGAGCGCGAGCGGAATCACCATCGGCTCCTTGGTCGGCTGGCCGGGCGTCGGCGGGATGGTCTGCGCGATATCGAGGCGGTAGGTTTTGCCGCGGGTGTCGTAATGCGGCGCGACCTTGAGCTCGGGCGTGCCGGCTTGCGAGTACCAGCGCATGAATTGCGGGAAAAAATCGCGCCGGCTCGCGTCGGCGAAGCATTGCACGAATTGCTCGACAGTGGCCGCCTGTCCGTCGTGGCGCGTGAAATAAAGGTCCATGCCTTTGCGGAAGCCCTCGGGGCCGAGCAGCGTCCTGATCATGCGCACCACTTCGGCGCCCTTCTCGTAGACGGTCGAGGTGTAGAAGTTGTTGATCTCGCGATAGACTTCGGGCCGCACAGGGTGAGCCAGCGGCCCGGCATCCTCGACGAACTGATGCGAGCGCAAGCCCCGCACGTCGCCGATGCGCTCGACCGCGCGCGAGCGCTGCGAAGCGGTGAATTCCTGGTCGCGGAACACGGTGAGCCCTTCCTTGAGGCAGAGCTGGAACCAATCGCGGCAGGTGATGCGGTCGCCGGTCCAATTGTGGAAATATTCGTGCGCGATCACCGCCTCGATGCCGGCATAGTCGGCGTCGGTCGCGGTCGACGGCGAGGCGAGCACGTATTTGTCGTTGAAGACGTTGAGCCCCTTGTTCTCCATCGCGCCCATATTGAAGGCGGAGACCGCGACGATCATGAAAATATCGAGATCGTATTCGCGCCCGAACGCGGTTTCGTCCCAGCGCATGGCGCGCTTGAGGCTGTCCATCGCGTATGGGACGCGTTCTTGCTTGCCCGGCTCGACATAGATGGCGAGCTTGACCGCGCGTCCGGACATGGTGGTGAAGCTGTCCTCGACGCAGGCGAGATTGCCGCCAACGAGCGCGAACAGATACGACGGTTTGGGATATGGATCGTGCCAGACGGCGAAATGCCGCGATGTTCCCGGCACCTCGCCCTGCGCGACGAGATTGCCGTTCGACAAAAGAACCGCGGCCTCGTTGTTGTCGGCTTCGATGCGCGTCGTATAGACCGCCATCACGTCGGGCCGGTCGAGGAAATAAGTAATGCGGCGGAAACCCTCGGCCTCGCACTGCGTGCAATAAGTCGCGCCGGCGCGGTAAAGCCCCATCAGCTGGGTGTTGCCGGTCGGATCGACCACGGTTTCGATCGTCAGCTCGAACGGCCGGTTTGGCACCTGCGCGATGGTCAGCCGCTCCGGCGTGGCAACGAACGATTCCGCCGCCAGCGGCTTACCGTCGAGCGCGAGCGCGCGGAGCTTCAATTCGTCGCCGTCAAGGACGAGCGGCGAGGGCGCAGCGGCGGAGTTGGGCTTGATCTTGAGTTTCGCCCGAACCGTCGTCGCGGTCGGGTGCAGCGACACGTCGAGATCGACGGTCTCGATGAGCCAACCGGGCGGGCGATAATCTTGCAGGCGGATTTGGCGAGGTTCTTCGGTGCGCATGATGCGCTTTGATGTAGAGGCTTTGGGCGCGAATTGGAAGCAGCAGCGTCGTTTTTACCGCCCCGGCTCGGCGTGGCCGATGACGCGCCGAATGGTGGGAAAGCGCCGGCGCAGCCGGCGTTCCAGCGCGTCGACCATGTCATGCACCGCGGCCACCGAGAGCGCCGGATCGACGCGGCAATGAAAATTCACAATCTCGCCGTCGGCGGTTTCGCGCACGCGCACGTCATGGACTTCGCCCAGGTCGGCAATCTCGGCGGCGAGAGCGGCGAGCCGCTCGCTGATCTCGGCGATGCGCGCCGGCGCGGCGTCGTGCCCGGATAGGATGTCGGCGGGCAGCGGCTCGATATGGGTTTCGACTTCGACGTCCGGTCCGAGCTCGTCGCGCACCGCCTGTTCGAGCCGGCTTGCCACCTCGTGGGCGGCATTGAGCGGCTGCGTGCCCTCGACCTCGAGATCCGACGAGACCGACAAACGGCCGGCGATGGCCTGCACCGCGACGCGATGAATGCCGAGGCCGAGGTCGCGCGCAATCACCATCACGCGCTCGCGCACCGTTTCGCTGTCGAGTACGCGCGGCTCGGTCGTGATGGTGACTTCGGCCGCCGGCATGTCGGCGCGAATGGCGCGGGTAAGCTGCTCCTTGATGACGGCGACGCGGTCGAGCGGCAAGGTGCGGCTCACCCCGACGCCAAGCTCGACGAACAACACCGCGCCGGCCGGCCGCGCCCGCACCCGCTCGACGGCGACGACGCCGGGAATTTGCCGGGCAATCGCCCCGACGCGCTCGCTCACCCCGGCCGGCGCGGTGTCGGTGAGCGTGTCGATGGTGCGCCGGCCGAGCCGATAGCCGGCGATGCAGATGAACGCCGCGACGACGAGGGCCGCCGCGGCATCGGCCCATGGATAGCCCGCCGCCACGCCGCAAAGCCCGATCAGCACCGCGACCGACGACCACATGTCCGAGCCGAAGTGCAGGGCGTCGGCTTCCAGCGCCTCGCTCGAGGTTTCCGCAGCGACGCGCTTGAGCGTGCGCGCGCGGAAGAAGTCGACCGCGATCGAGCCGCAAATGACGGCGAAGGCCGCGGCCGTGGCCTCGACCGCGTGGACCTGCGCGCCGATCAGCCGCTGCACCGCCTCGAAGATCACGACCGCGGTGAGGAGAAAAAGCAGCGCGGTCTCCGCCAGCGCGGTGACGCTTTCCACCTTGCCGTGACCGTATTGATGCTCGGCGTCAGCCGGCTTGCCGGACACGCGCACGGCAAAATAGGTCAAAAGCGTCGCCGAGAGATCAAGCAGCGAATGGCCGGCCTCCGAGAGAATGGCGAGCGAGCCGGTGGCGAGCCCGACCACCGCCTTCGCCAGCGTGAGCGCGGCCGACGCGGCAATCGATCCGAGCGCGGCCTGTTCCTTGGCGTTCATCGGGCGGCCCTCGATGGCGGCGCATATCGAAATGTAGCCGCGCTTATGGCGTCTTCAGGTTCGCCGGTCCAGTGCCGCGTCCTAAGCCGAGGGCTTCGCAGTAGCGATTGACTTTGTCGCCTCAATGCCTGGCTCGAAGTCCAGATACTCAGGTGCTCTACGGGCCAATCGAGCGCGTTTTATCCCAGCTTTCACGAACTCTTCTATATGCGCCGGCACGAGGTGGAGGCGGCCGAGATCGCGATTCAGGGTCTGCTGAAGGCGGCGCCTCGTGAAATCGTCGCTGACGTTGAAGCGGTCGAGATACAGCTCTAAGATGCGCAGCTTGTCGGCGTCACTTGGATAGCCCATCCGGATATGCGCATCGAAACGTCCGGCTCTCTTTGCTAATGCTTCGTCGATGGCCTCAGGGTGGTTCGTGGTGGCGATCGTGACGATATCGGCGTAGGCGGAGCCGCCTGACAATACTTGCAGTAATTCGCCGGTAACGTCGTCCTTAACTGCATAAGCATATGGTTTTTGGCGGCTCTTGGTCATGAGATCGAGATCTTCGAGAATCACCACCGCCGGGGCGAGTGTTTGAGCAAGGTGATAAACGGCTCGGATGTGCTCAACGGCCTCGACGATTATGACCGTGGCTTCGCCGGCAATGTCATTGACGAAGCACTCAATCGCCGTGGATTTTCCATCGCCAGGCGGACCGGATAGCAGCACGCCACGCCTTATGCTCAATCCCTCCGCTTTCAGCATTTCGCGGTTGCGGATTGACGCGGCGATGAAGTCGAGCTCACCCCGCACCGGATCATGCGGAATGATATCGCTCCACGATCGGTCCGACATCCGTGAACGCACGGTGCGGAGATCGCGGTTGATCAGAACGACGCGATTTTTGAAAGGATTCGATTCTTGTAAAAGACGGCGCACAAGTGCGATGACCTCTGCCTCGTCCGTCTCATGATAGACAAGCCCAATACTGTCCCGGGAGCTGACTCCGGGCCGGTTGTCTCTTTGGACAATCAGCATGAACTGAGCCCGGTTGCCAGCTATTGTACCGCGGAAAACCGTGCGTGGTCTGATTACTTGCAATTCGCCGTCAATATTGAGCATCACTTTGTGCGGACGCATGTTCGGAATGACAACGCCTCGATCTGCATCACCGACGCCCGGCAGTTCGCTTAGCCACATCCAATCGGGCAAGTCCGCAAGTTTTCGGGTAAGGATCGCGATGGTGGCGTCGTCAGCCGGTAGTGAAAGCGTGGTCGGATCATCCGCACCACAGAAAATACGAAATAGAGTCGAATAGTTGATCTGAGGCGAAGCTGCTCGCTTGATCTGCTTGTGCTGGGCAACGATGTATCCCAGCGCGGCAGACATCGACGCGAAGCCTTTAATCGTATCCTCGGGGATGTCGGCGAGTAACTGATCCTTGAATGCCAGAGACGCCGCCGCGGATTCAGCAAAGAGCCGCTTGATGATCGGGCTGTTGGCGGCAGCTGCCCCACCCGCGACGTCAAAAACTCCATATATAAACTCGCCCTGGGAATCCGCGCCGTAAACGGTGGCGGTTACGCTTAGCGTTGAAGCTAAAATCTCAGCCGTTTTTCGTGCTGCTGCAGCGCCTTTCGCGGGCCGCTCCTCGACGATGCGTTTTCCGGCAATCTCAGAATTACAACGGACGACGAATTTTTGCCCCGTCGAGGAACGCCTTTTCTCGACCTTGAACCACATGATGCACCTGCCTCCGCCCGAGGTCAGTCGACTAGAACAAAAAGAGAACAAAAGGTCAAGCGAGGCTACTGCGGAGAGATTTTGGGTAACAGGATTGTTCTGATATCTCGATACGGAATGGATGGCTCAAATCGCAAATTCGCCGTCGCCCCGATGATGGAATGGACCGACCGGCATTGCCGGTTCTTCCATCGCCTGTTGACGCGCCGGGCGCTGCTCTACACCGAAATGCTGACTACCGGCGCGGTGCTGCACGGCGATCGGGCGCGGCTGTTGCGCTACGATCCGACGGAGCACCCGCTGGCGCTCCAGCTCGGCGGTTCCGATCCGCGCGCGCTCGCCGCTTGCGCGCGGATCGGCGCCGACCTCGGCTTTGACGAGATCAATCTCAATGCCGGCTGCCCGTCCGACCGCGTCCAGGACGGCCGCTTCGGCGCCTGCCTGATGGCGGAGCCGCGGCTCGTCGGCGACTGCATTGCCGCGATGAAAGCCGCGGTCGCGATCCCGGTCACGGTCAAATGCCGCATCGGCATCGATGAGCAGGACCCGGAGGCCGCGCTTGAAATTTTCGCGCAGGCGGTCGAACAGGCGGGAACCGACGCGCTCATCGTGCACGCGCGCAAAGCCTGGCTCAAAGGCCTGTCGCCGAAGGAGAACCGCGAAATCCCGCCGCTCGATTACGATCGCGTCTATCGCCTCAAAGCGGCGCATCCGCGGCTCATTGTCGTCCTCAATGGCGGCATCGGCGATGTCGCAGCGGCGCCGGCGCATCTTCGTCACCTCGACGGCGTCATGATGGGCCGCGCCGCCTATCAGGAGCCGTGGCGGCTTATCGCCGTCGACCCGCTCATGTTCGGCGAGGCCGCCCGCTTTACGTCGCCGAAACAGGCGGCGTTCGCGCTCGTCCCCTATATCGAGCGCGAGCTGGCGCATGGTGCGCGGTTGCACGCGATCACGCGGCATCTGCACGGGCTGTTCCGCGCCGTGCCCGGCGCGCGCGCCTTCCGCCGCGCGCTTGCCGGCGCCGCAACGTCGCCGCAGGCCGGCGCCGAGCTTCTCGCCGCCGCGCTCGCCTTGGTCGTGGACACGGACATTTCAGACGGTGTTGTGGACAGCAAGCGCGAATTGGCGCACATCGCCGCGTAATTCCACGCAAAGCAGCGGCACAGGATGATCTTCGGCGTTCCGTTGAGCGAGATTGCCTGGCTCGTGGTGGCCATCGTCATCGCCGGCGTAATCACCGGACTTCTCGCCGGTACCTTCGGCATCGGCGGCGGCGCCGTCATCGTGCCGGTGCTCTACGAGGTCTTTCAACTCCTCGGCGTGCCCGAACAGGTGCACATGCAGCTGTGCGTCGGCACCTCGATCGCCATCATCGTGCCGACTACGGTGCGCTCGTTCCTGACCCATCGCGCGGGGGGCTACGTCATTCCGCGGGTGATCAGATTGTGGGCGCCGCCCGCTGTGGTCGGCGTCGCCTGTGGCGCCTTGATCGCCGCGTTTGCGCCTTCGGCGGTGTTCAAGATCGCCTTCGTCATCATCGCGAGTTTCATCGCGACGAAGTTTCTGTTCGCCGGCGACCGCTGGAATCTCGGCACCGATCTGCCCGGCCCGCTGCCGATGACGGCTTACGGCTTCGGCATCGGCCTCGCCGGCTCGCTGATGGGAGTGAGCGGCGGCTCATTGTCCAACATTGTGCTCACTCTTTACGGCAAGCCAATCCACAATGCGGTCGCCACCTCGGCGGGGCTCGGCGTGCCGATCACCATCGTTGGCACGCTCGGCTATATTTTGGCCGGGCTGCCGCACCAGGCGTTGCTGCCGCCGGCCTCGCTCGGCTTCGTCTCGCTGGTCGGCCTGGCGGTGATGGCGCCGGTGTCGAGCCTCGCGGCGCCCTACGGCGCGCGCCTTGCCCACCGGTTGTCGCGGCGCACGCTCGAAATCGCGTTCGGCATGTTTCTCTTGCTGGTCTCGGCGCGGTTTCTGGTCAGCCTGTTCTGATTCACGGATACCCGCGCAGGATCAACCGGTCGCCGTTGACTTGCCAGCTTTGCAGCCGATTGAGGAAGCTCATGCCGAGCAGGCTCGTCTGCAGCTCGCCGGGCTGCACCACGAGCGCATCGACCGAACGCTCTTCAAGCCCGCCGACGGCGATGCGGTCGAGCGTGACCGGCGCGGCGCGGGCGCGGCCATTGGCGGTATCGATGCTGACCGTATAGTTGAGCAGATCGAGCGGCAGGCCGGCCGCCTTGGCGTCGTCCGGCGTGAGCACGACCGAACTTGCTCCGGTGTCGAGCACCATGTTGACCCGGGCGCCGTTGATCTGCGCGGTCATGTCAAAATCGCCGCCGCTCGTTCGCGCGACCTCGACGGTACGTCCATGCGAGATGACGTGGCCGGGAATGAGCTCGGCGAGCACGCGGTTGGCAACGTCGCTCAATTCGAATCGATAGGTATAGCCGATCACCAGAACGAGCCCGACCACGACCCACAATAGCGCCGCGGTGACGGCCTGGGTGAAGCGCTCGCGGAACAACGTGAGTACCACCGCGGCGACGAAGACCAGGATCGCGATCTTATAGGCGAGCGCGCCGAAGTCGTCGATCGACAGCGGCCCGACCGTGCCGGCGCCATGCTGGGCGATGACGACGAGGATTGCGATCGACAGCCCGATAAGCAGGAGCCACAGCAGGCGCCGGCGCACGTCAGTCGTCCTTGGTGGCAAAAACGTCCCGCATCGCGAGGCACCATAACCGCGAGACGGGCGAAGGCAAGGCTCGCAAATCGGAGTGGCAATGCGCCTTAACCGCCGGCGCCGAACAGCGCCCGCTTGGCGCGGCTCGACAACTCGTCCGGCGACGATGACGATGACGATGACGACATCTCGGTTTGCGGGGCGATCGGCGGGGAGTTCTCGGCAATCGGCGCCAGCGCCGACATCACGCGCTCGGGCGGGAAGGTGACGATCACCTCGGTGCCGATGCGCAGCTTCGATTTCAGCGTGAACGTGCCGCCGTGCAGGTCGATCAAATTCTTGGCGATCGGCAGGCCGAGACCGGCGCCCTGTTCGGCCGATTTGATCGAATTCGAGCCCTGGCCGAAGGAAGCGAGCACGATCGGGATTTCCTCCTCGGGGATGCCCGGCCCGGTGTCCTTCACGCTCATGTATTGGCCGCCCGACGCGGTCCATCCGACCTTGAGCCAGATTTCGCCGCCCTGCGGGGTGAACTTGATGGCGTTGGACAGAAGGTTGAGGCAAATCTGCCGTACCGCGCGCTCGTCGCCCCAGAACCGCGGCAGATCGGGCTCGAACATTTCATGGATGGTGATGCCGCGGTTGGTGGCGCGCAATTTGAGCAGATGATGGCAGTCCTCGACCACGCGATTGAGCGAAACCGCTTCCTCGTTCAGCTCGTAACGGCCGGCCTCGATGCGCGACAGATCGAGAATCTCGTTGATCAGGTTCAACAGGTGCACGCCGGAATTATGGATGTCGGCGGAGTAGTCCTTGTACATCGGCACGCCGTGGGGGCCGAAGATTTCGCCCTTCATCACCTCGGAAAAGCCGAGAATGGCGTTGAGCGGCGTGCGCAGCTCGTGGCTCATCTGGGCGAGGAACCGCGATTTGGCGATATTGGCGGTCTCGGCGCGCCGGCGCGCCTCGTCGGAGACCGATTTCGATTGCTCGAGCTCGCCGATCAGCGCGTCCTTTTCCGCGCGCGCCTCGAGCGTCGCCAGCGTCGTCGAATAAAGCCGGTAGGCGAGCAGCGAGAAATAGCCTTCCGCGGCCAGCGCCATCACCGCGAGGATGTAGTCGTGCAGCGTGCCTTTGATCGCAAAATCGAGCGCGATCGCGATGGTGACCGGCAGCGTCAGCGCAAACACCGCGATCGGCAGGCTCGACGCCAACATGCTCGATATAGCCACCACCAGCAGCATGACGAACAGCATGAAAGTGGCCGCCTGGTCGTCGATGCCGATCGGATTGATCAGGATGAAGGTCCACGCCATGCCGAAGAACAAGTCGAGCATGATGAAGCGCATCCGCCAGGAGCGGAGCTGCATGGTCGACGGCGGCTCATCGAGGAACTGCCGGCAGGTGCGAATGACGATGAGGTGGATGATGAGCGCGCCGCCGGTCCACACTCCCAACGTCATCGCGCCGGTCCACAGCCCCGATAGCGCCCCGATGGTGACGATCAACAAGAGGATGACCGGGGAGGCCGAAATGCGGTTCTGCGTGAACTGGCGCAGCAATTCGTAATCGAACACCGGCCGGGTGCCGCTGGTCGAGGTGAGCCGGTCGCGCGCCTCGCGCACGTGTTGGGATGCGAGCCGCCGCTTGACCGACGGTGCGGCGGCCGGCGAGGCAAGCTCGTGCGCTTCGCTGATGGTATTGGGCATTGCCGTCCGAGGCTTGGACAATTGGCGACAAAAGTGGCCCAAATTCCTTAAGACCAGGCTTAAGCGGGGCTGCGGCGGGAGGCTTCCGGCAAGCATTCGTTTACGCTTGCGGCGGCCGTCATTTATCCGGGGGCCGAGCGGGGTCCCAAACGGCATAGTGGCGGCCCCCTGCCGGGCGCGATAAGTTCGTGGCGGCACAAAGGGATAGTGAGGCGATCGCGATGAAACTCTATGACGGCGGCCGCGCCCCCAATCCGCGGCGGGTACGGATTTTCCTGGCCGAGAAGGGGATCGAGCTGCCGACCGAGCAGATCGACCTCGGCGCCTTGCAGCAGCGGTCGGAGGCTTATACCGCGATCAATCCGATGCAGCGGGTGCCGGCGCTCGTCCTCGACGATGGCACCGTGATCGCGAAATCGATCGCGATTTGCCGCTATTTCGAGGCGCTCAATCCCGACCCGCCGCTGTTCGGCCGCGGCGCGCTCGATGCCGCGCTGGTCGAAATGTGGAACCGGCGCGCCGAGCTGCATCTGTTGTTTCCCGTTGCCAGCGTGTTTCAGCATTTGCACCCGGCGATGCAGCGCATGGTCAGCCCGCAAGTTCCGGATTGGGGCGAGGCCAACAAGCCGCGCGTGCTGGCGTTTTTGCAATTTCTCGACGGCGAGCTCAATGACAGGCCGTTTGTCGCCGGCGCCGATTTTACGGTCGCGGACATTACCGCGCTGGTGGCGGTCGATTTCATGCGCGTATCCAAGCTTGCCGTGCCGGACAATCTCGCCGGCCTCAAACGCTGGCACGAAACGGTGTCGGCGCGCCCGAGCGCCAAGGCCTAACAAGGCATAAGGATAGCGACGGGCGACATCGCCGACTGCGCCGATTGGTCGCCCTGTCTATGACCCGGCGAAAGCTGCTATCACCGACGCAAACAACGACGTTGGGCCGCTGCCGATCGCATCGCAGCGGCCACGGCGGCGGGCACAATCCAGGGAGCACAATCCAGGGAGGTTGGCGTGTTATCACGGCGCGCATTCGCCGCCGGCATCGGCGGCATCGTCGGCACGGCGGTCATGGCGGCAAGCTCGGCATTGGCCGAGGCTTGGCCGACCAGACCTATCAGGGTGGTCAGTCCGTTCCCTCCGGGCAGCGCTTCCGATACCACCGCTCGCGTCGTGCTCGACCCGTTATCGCAACGGCTCGGTCAGGCCATGGTGGTCGAGAACCGGGCCGGCGCCGGAGGGGTGCTCGGCTTTGCCGACGTGGCCAAGGCGGACCCGGACGGCTACACGCTCGTCACCAGCTCGTCGTCGATGGCGAACGGCTTGGTGCTGCATAAGCACCTGCCCTACGATCCGCTGCGCGATTTCGTTCCGGTCGCGATATTCGGTACCCAACCCAACGTGCTGGTCGCCTCCAAGCAGAGCGGCTTTAAGACGGTCGCCGATCTCGTCGCCGCGGCCAAGGCCAAGCCCGGAACGCTGACCTTCGCCTCCGCCGGCATCGGCTCCACTTCGCACATGGCCGGCGAGAAGTTCCGCCTTGCCGCCAAGATTGACGTCCGGCATGTGCCGTTTCGCGAAAACGGCCTGACCGAAGTGATGGCCGGACGCATCGACTACTATTTCCTGCCGCTGGCGGCGGCGGCGGCCGCGCTCGCCAGCGGCAAGCTCACGGTGCTCGCGGTGAGCACCGCGAAACGGGCGGCGTTATTGCCGGATGTGCCGACGGTGGTGGAAGCCGGCTATCCGGCCGCCGAATCCGATTTCTGGGTCGGATTGTCGGCGCCGGCCAAAACGCCGAGCGACATCGTCGACAAGTTGCACGACGCCACCGAGAAAACGCTGCAAGACCCGGCGGTGAAGGACAAACTGGCCAAGCTCGGCGTCGAGCCGGAGCTGATGAGCGTCGCGGCCTTCGGCAAGTTCTTCAAAGACGACCTCGACTCGACCGTGCAGCTCGCCAAGGACGCGGATATCCAGGCGGTGGATTAACGATCGTCATTGCGAGGAGCAACGCGACGAAGCAATCCAGACTCGTTTCGCCCGACTGGATTGCTTCGCTCCGCTCGCAATGATGGTGTGGACGGCTCCCGACGGCATCAGTTGTGCCAGACTGGTGATGTGAATCGGCCAGACAAGGGAGCCGTCCATGGCAGAGACTATCATGATTGGGTTGGATTTGGCGAAGAACGTTTTCCAGGTTCACGGTGTCGATGAAGCCGGCCAGGTGGTGATCCGCCGACAAATTCGACGGGCGCAGATGGAGAAGTTTTTTACCGGACTGCGCCCGGCGGTGATCGGCATGGAGGCGTGCGGCGGGGCGCATTACTGGGCGCGGCTGGCGCAACGGCATGGCCATGAGGTGCGGCTGATGCCGCCGAGCTACGTGAAGCCTTATGTGAAGCGCAACAAGACAGACGGCCGCGATGCGGAGGCGAGCTGCGAGGCGATGCAGCGGCCGACGATGCGGTTTGTGGCGGTAAAGAGCGAGCACCAGCAGGCGATGCTGGTCCTGCACCGGACGCGGACGCTGCTGGTGCGCCAGCGCACGATGCTGGCCAATGCGTTGCGCGGTCATCTTGCGGAGTTCGGGATCGTAGCGGCGCAGGGTGTGAAGGGGCTGCGCGGCTTGATCGAACGGATGCAGACAGCCTGTGATGCCGGAGTACCAGCTCTGGCGCGGGATGGCTTGCTGGCGCTCGCCGGACAATGGCAAGCGCTCGATGTGCAGATCCGCGCGCTCGAACTTAAGATAGTGCAAAGCGTGCGCGAGAGCGCGGCGGCGCGCCGGCTGGTGGCGGTGCCTTGCGTGGGGCCGATCATCGCCAGTGCCATGGTGGCCAGCGTCGGCGACGCGCGAGCGTTCCGCAGCGCCCGCGGCTTTGCGGCTTGGCTCGGTCTGACACCACGGCAGAGAGGAACGGGCGGCAAGCAACGTTCGGGCTCGATCTCTCGGCAAGGCGATCGGACATTGCGCACCTTGTTAATCGTCGGCGCCAGCGCCAAGCTGCGCCAGGAGGTGGCACGCGGGGTCAGCGATCCGTGGCTGCGCGATCTTCTGGCGCGCCGCCCCAAGAAGGTCGCCACTGTGGCGCTTGCCGCCAAGACCGCGCGTATCATTTGGGCCGTGTTGGCCAAAGGAGAAGACTATCGCGATCGCGCGAGTGTGCCAGCCGCTGCCTAGCGCAGACAGCAACTGATCGCTCGCGCTCAACCGTCGGAAAGGGCAACTATGGCGTGACGGCAAACGGTCAGGAACCGGGATCGAGACACTCCGACCCGTCATCGCGCATCACAGCGCGTCGCAATGATTGGAACTCGATCCGCGAATCCCATCAGGGCCAGCGGTCAGCGACCGCATCCAAAGGCCGCATACATGACCGCTCCCGATCAGTCTGCCGAACCGCCAAAAAGCTCTTGCCGACAGGGGGCCGTCCATACATGACGAGAGCAAGTTATGCCCCCTATCGCTGCAATAGCGCGATGAGGCTCGACGTGTCCCAGCGCTTGCCGCCCATCTTCTGCACTTCCGAGTAGAACTGGTCGACGAGAGCCGACACCGGCAGATGCGCGCCATTGCGTCGCGCTTCCGAAAGACAGATGCCGAGGTCCTTACGCATCCAGTCCACCGCGAAACCGAAATCGAATTTTCCGGCGACCATGGTTTTGTAGCGGTTCTCCATCTGCCAGCTTTGCGCGGCGCCCTTGGAAATGGTCGCGATCAGCTTTTCGATATCGAGGCCCGCCTTTTGCGCAAAATGCAGCCCCTCGGCGAGACCCTGTACGGCGCCTGCGATGCAAATCTGATTGACCATTTTGGCGAGCTGGCCGGAGCCGGGCGGACCTAACAGATTGCAGGCGCGCGCATAGGCCGCGATCGCCTTTTCAGCCTTGGCGAACGGCGCCTCGTCGCCGCCGCACATCACCGTGAGCACGCCGTTCTCGGCGCCGGCCTGGCCGCCGGAGACCGGCGCGTCGATGAAGTCGAAGCCGCGCTGTTTGGCCTCGGCATAAAGTTCGCGCGCGATTTCGGCCGAGGCGGTGGTGTGGTCGACCACGATGGCGCCCTTGCGCACGCCGGAAAACACACCGTCGTTGCCAAGCATCACCTCGCGTAAATCGTTGTCGTTGCCGACGCAGGCGAACACGATATCCTGGCCCTCGGCCGCTTGCTTGGGCGTCGGCGCGCGCTTGCCGCCATGCTGGCCCACCCATTTTTCCGCCTTGGCGGCGGTGCGGTTGTAAACCGTCACATCGTGGCCGCCCTTGGCCGCAAGATGCCCCGCCATCGGGTAGCCCATGACGCCAAGCCCGACGAATGCCACCTTCGCCATTGTGTCCTCCATGGTTTGGCCCTGCTCATGGCCTGCCCGGACGCGGGGCGTCAACCCGGATGGCGGTTGACCGCCCCGGCAACGGGCCTATGTAGGGCGGCATGGCTGCCCTGAAAGACGACGTTGTTACCGCACTCGGCAAGGTTTTGAGCCCCGACGGGGCGCCGCTGCCGGCGACCGGAAAACTCTCCGAGATCGTCGCGACCGACGGCAAGGTATTTTTCTCCATCACCGTCGACGCCGCTGCGGTCAAAGAGTGGGAAGCAGTGCGCGAGCGCGCCGAGGCCGCGGTCCGCGGCGTGCCGGGTGTCACCTCGGCGATGGTGGCGCTCACCGGAGAGCGCAGGGGCGGCGCCGGCGCGCCGCCGCACCCGCAGCCACAACGGCCAATCCCCCGTGCCCGCCAGGGCGCCGCCCCGGGCGGACATGCCGCACCGTCGCCGGCCGGCATTCCCGGCGTCGGCGCGATCATCGCGGTCGCCTCGGGCAAAGGCGGCGTCGGCAAATCGACGACCGCGGTCAATCTCGCGCTCGGCTTGCGCGATCTCGGGCTCAAAGTCGGCATTCTCGATGCCGACATTTACGGCCCCTCGATGCCGAAACTGCTCGCCATCCGCGAGCGGCCGCAGACCGTGGGCGGCACCCGATTAAGGCCGATCGAGCGCCACGGCATGCCGGTGATGTCGATCGGCTTTCTCATCGAGGAGGAGACACCGATGATCTGGCGCGGGCCGATGGTGATGTCGGCGCTCACTCAGATGCTGCGCGAGGTCGAATGGGGCAGCCTCGATGTGATGGTGGTCGACATGCCGCCGGGCACCGGCGACGCGCAACTCACCATGGCGCAGCAGGTGCCGCTCAAAGGCGCGGTCATCGTGTCGACGCCGCAGGATCTCGCTTTGATCGATGCGCGGCGCGGCATCGCCATGTTCCGCCGCGTCGATGTGCCGGTGCTCGGCATCGTCGAGAACATGTCGACCTTCATCTGCCCGCATTGCGGGGGGCGCAGCGATATTTTCGGCCATGGCGGCGCGCGGGCCGAAGCCGAGCGGCTTGGTGTGCCGTTTCTGGGCGAAGTGCCGCTGGATATTGCCATTCGCGAAAACTCCGATGCCGGCAAGCCGGTGGTCGCGACCGCGCCGGATAGTCCGCTCGCGCAATGCTATCGCGACATCGCCGCGCGCGTGCGCGACGGCTTGCAGGCGGCCGGCCGCTCGGCGCCGAAAATCGTCATCGAGGCGTGAAATAGGCCTTGGCGTTTGGGTGGACCTGGTCCGAGGCCGACAGGTCGGCTTCGCTCCACCAGCGCAATTCGCGGTGCTGGTTGTCGGGTTTCGGCGCCGCGGTCGCCTCGACTCTTCAGCGCATAGCCCAGCACCACGTAATGGGTGCCGTAGCCGGCGTCGCCGAAGCGGTTCTCGGCATAAAAATGCTCGAAGGCGCCGAGCAGCCGGGCATCGTCGAGGCTTGCAGTATAATTCGTCTCGTTTTTCAGAAGCCGCGCGAACGCATCGCGCAAGCGCTCGTTTTTCAGGATCATGCCGCCGGGCACGAAATAAAATCCCTTGGCCGGCGCGTTGTTGCGCAAGCCGAGCAGGACTTCGTTCCGCGCATTGCGGATCACGAGATCGATGGCGACGAGCGGCGCCAGGCGGACCACGCTGCGCAAGTCGTCATGGCTTAACAAGGCTGGCGCCATGACCGAGCTTGATAATCGGCAAGGCGCGATCGGGCTACTGCCTTTTGCGCTTGCGCCGGTCGGGCGGCGATGGCCGAGCGTCGCTGCGCCGCGCAAACCGACGGCGGAACCGGCAGAGCGCCGTCGTCGATGTCACGATTGGCCAGCTCATTGAAAAACAAAAGAAATAGGCCGGCACCCGACTATTCCCAGCGTGCGGGGGAGTGGCTGAAACCGGCCACTCGATAATTGAAAACAGGCCGCCAGCGCATAATGTGCGATGGCTGCATTTTTCTTGTTAATCGAGGGTGGGGCTCATGCGAATTAAGGCAGCGCTTATCGTCCTTGGCTTTTTGGTTCTGGCGCAGCCGGTCATGGCGGGGGCCGATCAACCATTTAAGGGCAGCATCAAATGCTCCGCATGGTGCGCAAAGTGTAAGCCTGATGGCGCTTGCTATAATACCTGCGCGCGTTCGGGAGATAAATGGGTGCACAGCAGTTGCGGCGTGCGCGGCAACGGATGAGGCTCAGTGGCCGATTTTCAGGCCTTGCCCCTTCGATAACTCGTATCTTCCGCCGACGATCCGGCGCGGTCATAGTTGGTGCGATCGGCTAAGTACGGAGCGCGGCGTCGATCAACTCGCCAATCGACCGAACGCGCTCTACAATGCCGAGCGCCATCGCAGGCGTGCTGCGGAGTGCTTCATGCGTGCAGCAGGAATTGGAGGTCGCATTCGAATTATTTTTGCGCCGCGCGACTTCGTGACGTCGGAGATGGACCTGTCGAGGAAGTGAGCCGCCTTGAAAATGGAAGCGGCCGGCAACTGAGGCGGCCTCTGGCGACCTCAATGCGCAAAGCGGCGACGCTGCCGCGCGCGTGACTTGTGTTCGCGAACAGCGTATCCGGCGACAAATCCCACCGAAAAAACAACGACAATAAAAGCAAGCCCGACGATCATATCTGCCACGGCTGTGTCTCCGAAGCGGCTTTTCTTTCCCGATATAGCGTCTCGGTAGATTGGGTAGATATGGTTACTAATTTCCTAATTGGGGTAGTTCGTTCGGTAAATTAGGACAAAAGGCGCGGAATTAGGACAGCACCGGGGTCTCCGGCCGCGGAACCGGCACCGTGCCGTCCGCAATGTCACAATTGGCCAGCTCATTGAAAAACCGGAGGAAACGGGCCAACGCCCGGTTATTCTCCCCGCGCGCGATAAGAACATATTGCGAACAAAGAACAGATCGTGTACAGTAGCTCTATCGCCATTTGCCAGCGGGCCAAGAGGTGCAGGTGGTGACGGGCGCGGCGCTTCCGTGTCCTTCGAATCCCGGCCATAAGGAGCACGGACATGAGTGTAGCGCTTCGTCTCGTCGAAGGATCGTCCATGGACAAATCGAAAGCCCTTGATGCGGCGCTCTCCCAGATCGAGCGCAATTTCGGCAAGGGCTCGATCATGCGGCTCGGCAAGAACATGGCGGCGATGGACATCGACACCGTCTCCACCGGCTCGCTCGGGCTCGATATTGCGCTCGGCATCGGCGGGCTGCCGCGCGGCCGGGTGGTCGAAATCTACGGGCCGGAATCCTCAGGAAAAACCACGCTCGCGCTGCATGTTCTTGCCGAAGCGCAGAAGAACGGCGGCATCTGCGCCTTCATCGACGCCGAGCATGCGCT
The DNA here is from genome assembly GCA_963729335.1 of uncultured Alphaproteobacteria bacterium. Taxonomy (GTDB): domain Bacteria; phylum Pseudomonadota; class Alphaproteobacteria; order Rhizobiales; family Xanthobacteraceae; genus BOG-931. The sequence continues at coordinate 182,653 of CAVSNN010000003.1, read as the reverse complement.
CGATCCGATCTATGCGCGGAAACTCGGCGTCAATATCGACGATCTTCTGATCTCGCAGCCCGACGCCGGCGAGCAGGCGCTGGAAATCGCCGACACGCTGGTGCGCTCCGGCGCGGTCGACGTGCTGGTCATCGATTCGGTCGCGGCGCTCGTGCCGCGCGCCGAGCTCGAAGGCGAGATGGGCGACAGTATGCCGGGCCTGCAGGCCCGCCTGATCAGCCAGGCGCTGCGCAAGCTCACCGCTTCGATCAACCGTTCCAACACGATGGTAATCTTCATCAACCAGATCCGCATGAAGATCGGCGTCATGTACGGCTCGCCGGAAACCACCACCGGCGGCCATGCGCTGAAATTCTACGCCTCCGTCCAACTCGATATCCGCCGCATCGGCGCGATCAAGGAGCGCGACGAGGTGGTCGGCAATCAAACGCGGGTGAAAGTCGTCAAAAACAAGCTGGCGCCGCCGTTCAAGCAGGTCGAGTTCGACATCATGTACGGCGAAGGCGTGTCCAAGAACGGCGAACTGGTCGATCTCGGGGTCAAGGCCGGCGTGGTGGAAAAGTCCGGCGCCTGGTTCTCCTACGACAGCCAGCGCATCGGCCAGGGCCGCGAAAACGCCAAAGCCTTCCTCAAATCCAATCCCGATATCGCCGGCAAGATCGAAGCGGCGATCCGGCAGAACGCCGGCCTGATCGCCGAGAAAATTCTCGCCGGCGAGCAGGGCGACGCCGCCGAAGACGACGACGCCGCGGAGGGGTGAGGCGAATTAACCGTCATTCCGGGGCCGAGCGGAAGCGAGGAGCCCGCAATCCATGACCGCAGTCGGTGCACGTTTTGTGCGCTCCGCGGCTATGGATTGCGGACTTGTCGCGGAGCCTGACTTGTCGCGAAGCCTGTCATTGGGCCGCGCGACTTGGCGCGGGCCCGTTGCCGCCAATCCGGAATGACAATTCCTATGCGCCGCGGCGCTCGGCGGTCCAGGAGCCCGAGCAGGAGCCGCCGATCCAGGAGCCGCCGCCCATCGTGCCGGTGAGATGGCCGGTTCCGGTGGCGCTCTTGCCGCCGGCGCTGATCGTGACCGTAATGGCTCCGGTCTGCGCGATCTTGCCGGTGATGGTGAAGGGGTTGTCGCCGGCATTGATGAGAGTGCCGTTGGCGATGCGGACCGGATAGCGATAGGCGGGATCGCAGGTGCCGCTCTTGGTGACGACCAAGACGCTCCAGGTTCCGTCATAGTCGGGGAGCGCGAAGCTTGGCGTCGTGGTCAAAACGGCGGCTGCGGCGATGAGCGCGCAAGCCGCAACCCGGCCGGCCCGGTTGGTCAAGTCGATCATGGCTGCCGTCCCTGATATGTGGCGGGTTGAAAGTCCCGCGCGTTCGGTTGCGCCCGGAGGCGGCGGACACCGCGTCCGCTCTCTCCGATTAGTCGCGTCTAATTGGGAAAGCGTTCTAAAGGCGAAAGGTTCAAATCGCGTTGATTTGTGTCAAGAAATTGCCGCAAATTCGTCGCGATCGCCGTCGAGTGCGGTAAATTACCTAATTAAACGAGAAGGTTAGCGCGGAGTTCCGGCGCCGATTTTCAGCTTGCGTCGGCCGCCGGAATGCTCGCCGGCGGCGCCATTGCGGCCGGCTTTTCGCCATCGGCGCACGGCGATGGTGGAGATCGTCTTTTCTGCAGCCGCGATTGCGCGGCGCGGCGTTGCGCCGAACACAGTTTGGTCATTAACCATGCCGCGTTCATCAGCGAGTTACGGTCATGTTGACGTGGCGCCGACCGCCGGCGCTACAACTTCCTGCCGCAATGATCTGGTTGATGGGCATAAACCGGCGGCGGGAAGGCTTCCGCCATCTTCAGCTTCCCCCGCGGGTTTTAGCCCCCGGCGATTTCCCCGCCGGGGGCGATTATTTTTTATGGCGAATGGCGTTTTATGGGCGAATGGCGATTGGCGAATAGCGCAAATGTCGGGGCACTCAAGCCGTCGCGCCCCTATTCGCCATTCGCTACCGGCTATTTCGCCATTCGCCATTCGCCATTCGCCATTTCGCTATTCGCTGCCGCGCACCACGTCGGCGTAGTTGGGCGCGTCTTTGAGGAAGCCGCGCTCCACCATCCAGTCGGCTTTTTGCTTGAATTCGTCGGGCCGGTAGGCGGTGACGCCAACGAGTTCGGGCATCAGGCCTTGCGCTCGCTCGTCCGGCGCGAGATCGCGGAGAATCTCGTCGCGCGAACGGGGTTCGTTGTCGCGCAGCCAGTCGATGGCGCGGTTGAGCGCGCGACGCAGCTTTGCGGCCGTGTCGTCGTCGACGCCGTCGCCGGCGACGATGCCGCCGCGCCAGCGCAGCTCGGCGATCGTGCGTGCGCCGGCCGTGCGCGCGCGGCTGACCAGCGGTTCCATCAGCGCCGCGGCTTCGGTGGTTCCGCCGAGGAGCGCTTCGAGCCGGTCGTTGGCATGAACTAGCGTGATCTCGGCAAACGGCACGCCGGCTGATTCGAGCGCCTCGATCGCGGCGTAGAACGTGCCGGCATGCCAGGTGACCGCGATCGGCACGTTGCGCAATTCGCGCAGCGACTGGATTTGAGAGTCCTTGCGCACCATCAGCGCGCCGGTGCGCACCGTGGTGTCGAGCCCGATGATCTTGCCGCCGCCGAGCGCGTGGACCCGTTCGATCGCGCCCCATTCGCACACCGGATAGACTTCGAGCGCGCCCTGCTGCAGCTGCGTCTCCTTCCAGCGCTTGGCAAAGTCGGCGACGCGCCCCGCCGCGCCCTTCGGATTGTCCTCGTGGTATTCGACGTCAAGTCCCTCGGCGGCGAAGAAGCCCTGTTCGACGGCAACCCGCCAGGGGCGGTCGTGCGCGTTGCTGTCGCTCTGCATACGGATGGTGCGGGTCATGTGATGCCCCTCATTGGCTTGCGTTCAGTCGGGATCGTTATTGGGCCGATGCGGTTCCTCGTAGCCGATGTCGTCGTAGCCGTGGCGACTCGAATAGAATAGCAGAGCCATCAGTCCGCATCCCAGCACCGTCGAAAAGACGATGCCAAGCGCCATGGCGACATAGCCGGCCCTCGACATCGGCGACCCGGAGGACATTAGCCAGGTCCGCGCCGCGAGCCATCCGGCTGCGGCCAGGATTACCAACAGCGCCGCAACGAGCGCGGTTGTACCGAGTTTAGCCATGCTGTGCCAAATAGCCCTTTCGGGTTACGATTGCCAGACACCAAGCGAAGCGGAATTTCGTGCCTTGCGCGGTGTTTTATGGCAACGCTCTCAGGACAAAGTGCGCGAAAGCGCTGGCAATCGCCCGAATGGGCCGATCACGGAGGAACCGATGTCAATGGCTGGGAACAGGGAAGGACAAATCGATTCGACGAGGCTGATATTTCCGGGGCTGGCGGGCTTCTATCAGAGCGTTTCGCCCTATAGCTACGCCATCATCCGCTTAGAGCCGGCTCCGGAAATCTGCACAAGTCGATAAGTGGAATTTCTGCCTGACGGCAGGCACGCTATGTGCCTGCGAATCAGGAGAGATTATGCAGAGACGAGCGCGCCGGAACCACACACCGGTCTTTAAGGCGAAGGTTGCTCTTGCCGCCATCAAGGGCGATCGGACATTGGCGCAGCTTGCCGAGCAGTTTGACGTTCACCCCAACCAGATTACGGCGTGGAAGGCACAGCTTGAGAGTGGAGCTGCCGATGTATTCGGTCCTGGCAGGCGCGCCAGGCGGCGCCGCCGGCCGTCGACGTGAAGTCGCTGCACGCCAAGATCGGCGAGCTGACGCTGGAGAACGATTTTTTAGAGGGCGCGCTCACCAAGGCGGGGTTGCTGAGCGCAAAGCGATGATCGACCGCGCGCACGATCTGCCGATCACCAAGCAGGCCGAGGTTCTGCGTATCAGCCGCGGCAGCGTCTACTACTTGCCGCGGCCGGTGCCGGAGGCCGACCTTGCGATCATGCGGCGGCTCGACCGGCTGCATCTGGAGTTTCCCTTCGCCGGCTCGCGGATGTTGCGCGGCCTTTTGGTGGCCGAGGGGTGCAAGATCGGACGCCGGCATGTGAAGACGCTGATGCAGCGGATGGGGATAGAGGCGCTTTATCGCCGTCCGCGCACGACCAAGCCGGAGCCCGGGCCACAAGATCTACCCGTATCTGCTGCGCGGGCTTGCGATCACGCGGCCGAACCAGGTGTGGGCGATGGACATCACCTACATCCCGATGGCGCGCGGCTTCGTCTATCTGGCCGTGGTGCTCGACTGGTTCAGCCGCCGCGTGCTGTCGTGGCGGCTATCGATCACGATGGAGGCGACGTTCTGCGTCGAAACCCTGGAAGATGCATTGGCGCGTTACGGCAAGCCGGAGATCTTCAACACCGACCAGGGCTCGCAGTTCACCGGCGCGGCCTTCACCGGTGTGCTCGCCAGCAACGGCATTGCGATCAGCATGGACGGCAAAGGCGCCTGGCGCGATAACGTGTTCGTCGAGCGGCTGTGGCGCAGCGTCAAATACGAGGAGGTGTATCTGCGAGCCTACGACAGCGTCAGCGACGCCCGCGCTTCCCTCGGCCGCTATTTTGACTTCTACAATGGCCGGAGACCACATTCGAGCCTTGACGGCATGACACCCGATCAAGCCTACTTCCCACCGCTGCCCCTCCGCTTGGCAGCCTAACCCTGGCAGAGGTTCCACTTATCCATTGCCGGCGCCATTCTCATTTATCACGGCTATGGCAAGCTGTTCGTCACCGGCGTGCAGCCGGTCGCGGACCACGTGGTGGCGGTGCTTGGCCTGCCGCTGCCGCTGGCCTGGGCCTATTTTCTCGGCATTCTGGAATTCTTCGGCGGCATTGCGCTGGCCATAGGCTTCCTGACCCGGCCGATCGCGCTCATGCTGACGGTCGAGTTCGTCGTCATCACCTGCTGGTCTTGGCCCAACGGCTACTTTTTCTCAAAAGGCGGCTACGAATATCCGCTGCTGCTGCTGATCGTTTACGCTGCGATCTTCTTCCGCGGCTCGGGACGCTGCTCGATCGACCGCATGATCGGCAAGGAATTCTAAGACCAAACGTAACGCACGCCGCCGGACCGATAGCCCGGCGGCGTTTGGCTTTTGCGTAGCGGCAGCCTACGCCATCGCGGCCTTGAGATTGGCGTCGACCTTGTCGAGGTAGCCGGTCGTGGTGAGCCATTTCTGATCGGGACCGATCAGCAAAGCGAGGTCCTTGGTCATGAAACCCGATTCGACCGTGCCGACCGTGACCTTTTCCAGCGTCGAAGCGAATTTCGCAAGTTCGGCGTTGTTGTCGAGCTTGGCGCGGTGGGCGAGCCCGCGCGTCCAGGCGAAGATCGAGGCGATGGAATTGGTCGAAGTCTCGCGGCCCTTCTGGTGCTCCCGGAAGTGCCGGGTCACCGTGCCGTGGGCGGCCTCGGCCTCGACGATTTTGCCGTCCGGCGTGGTCAATACCGAGGTCATCAGGCCGAGCGAACCGTAGCCTTGCGCCACGGTGTCCGACTGCACGTCGCCGTCGTAGTTCTTGCAGGCCCAGACGTAACCGCCGGACCATTTGAGCGCGGCCGCCACCATGTCGTCGATGAGGCGATGTTCGTAGGTGAGCTTTTTCTCGGCGAACTTGGCCTTGAACTCCTTGTCGAAAATATCCTGGAAAATGTCCTTGAAGCGCCCGTCATAGACTTTGACGATGGTGTTCTTGGTCGACAGATAAAGCGGGTAGCCGCGATTGAGCGCGTAATTCATCGAGGCGCGGGCGAAATCGCTGATCGACTGGTCGAGATTGTACATCGACATGGCGACGCCGGAGCCGGGGAAGGCGAACACTTCGCGTTTGATCTCCGCCCCGTCGTCGCCGACGAAGGACAGATAAAGCTTGCCCTTGCCCGGCACCAGGAAATCGGTACAGCGGTACTGGTCGCCATAGGCATGGCGCCCGATGATGATCGGCTTGGTCCAGCCGGGAACCAGCCGCGGCACGTTCTTGCAGAGGATCGGCTCGCGGAAGATGACGCCGCCGAGAATGTTGCGGATGGTGCCGTTCGGCGAGCGGTACATGTCGTGCAGGTTGAATTCCTTCACCCGCGCCTCGTCCGGCGTGATGGTCGCGCATTTGACCGCGACGCCGACCTTCTTGGTCGCTTCGGCGGCGTCGATGGTGATCTGGTCGCGCGTTTCGTCGCGCTTGCCGATGCCGAGATCGAAATACATCAAGTTGATGTCGAGATAGGGATGGATCAGCTTGTCCTTGATGTACTGCCAGATGATCCGGGTCATCTCGTCGCCGTCCATCTCGACCACCGGGTTGGCCACTTTGATTTTCGCCATATGAATGAAGTCCTCTAGATTGAGATTTTTTCAACGCGGCGCGGATGGAAGCGGCGGAAAGGCGCGCGTTGAGAAAGGCGTCCCGCCGCACCGGCGGCGTCGCTATAGCATTCGCGCGGCAGCGTTCGCTATACCCATTCGCGCGGAGGACCGATGCCCGGGGCAGGGACCGACAAGACCAAGGAATGGAACGCGCCGCCGGGGCCGATCGTCGTGCTGGTCGAGCCGCAGCTCGGTGAGAATATCGGCGCGGCGGCCCGCGCCATGGCGAATTTCGGCCTCGCCCGTCTCCGCCTGGTGCGCCCGCGCCAGGGGTGGCCGAACGACAAGGCGCGCATGATGGCGACCGGGGCGGTGCGCATCCTCGACGGCGCCGAGCTCTATGACAGGCTCGAAGGCGCCATCGCCGACTGCAGCTTCGTGCTCGCCACCACCGCCCGCGCCCACGACCAGGCCAAAGCCGTGATCGGGCCGGCTGAGGCCGCAGCCGAAATGGGCCCGCGCATCGCCGCCGGCGAGACGGTTGCGATTTTGTTCGGCCGCGAGCGCAATGGGCTCGAAAACGACGAAGTCGCGCTCGCCGACCGTATCGTCACCTTGCCGGTCAATCCGGCGTTCGCCTCGCTCAATCTGGCGCAGGCGGTGGTGATCGTGGCCTACGAATGGTTCAAGCTTGCCAGCGGCGGCGGTTTGCCGTTCGCCATGCCGGGTAAATCCGCCGCCGCGCCGAAACAGCAATTGCTCGCCTTTTTCGCCTCGCTTGAGCACGAGCTGGAAAAGGTCGAATTCTTCCGGCCGCCCGACAAGCGCGAAACCATGCAGATCAATCTGCGCAACATTTTCAGCCGCATGGCTCCCACGCAACAGGATATCCAGACCCTGCACGGCGTGATCATGGCGATTGCGGAGGGCCGCAAAGGCCCGGCGCGCGGCGGCGTGCTCGACGGCGAGGAGGCCGAAATGCTGCGCGCGCTTTTGGCCGAGCACGGCTCCGGCCGCGTCGCAAAAGAGCGCGGGCCGGTGCGCGGCTTGGCGCGGTTGTTGCGCCGCAATCCGACCGAGGCCGAGCGGACGCTGTGGCAGGCGCTCGTCAACGACCGCCGTTTCGCCGGCCGCGGCTTTAAGCGGCAGACGCCGGTCGGCCAGCACATCTGCGATTTTGTGTCGTTTGCGTTGCGGCTTGTCATCGATCTCAAGCCGGCGGACGAAAACGCGGCCGCCGCCAAGTCGCGCGCGCAAAAGCGCGCCTGGCTTGCCGAGCACGATTACGCCGTCGCGGAGGTGCAGGCCACCGAGATCGAGATCGATCTCGCCGGCGTCCTCGATCGGCTGGAACGGCGGATCAGCTCTTGAGCACTTTCATCGCCGCGGCCGCGCCGGCGCGCAGCATGGCGAGATCGCTCATCACGGCGATGAACTTGACCCCGCGCTTGGCGAGCGCCGCGGCGCGCTCGGCCGAATGGCAATAGGCGCCGGGAATTTTCTTGGCGCGTTGGGCGCCGGCGATCATGGCGTCGAGGTGAGCGTCGACCTCCTTCGACAGCGGATCGACGGTCTTGCCCTCCGACAGCGCGATCGAAAGGTCGGACGGGCCGAGAAAGAAGCCGTCGATGCCGGGCGTGCCGATAATCGCGTCGAAGTTTTGCAGCGCGGTGCGGGTCTCGATCATGGCGAGCGCGATCACGTGATCGTTGGCCTCGCGCAGATAAGTCGCCATATCGGGCACGCCGCCGAGCGTCATCGCCCGGTGCGGACCCCAGCTGCGTTCGCCGACCGGGGGAAACTTGGCCGCTGCGGCAAAGGCCCGCGCATCGGCCGGCGTATTGATCATCGGCGCGATGATGCCTTCGGCGCCGAAATCCAGCGCCCGGCTCACCAGGGCGAAATCGTTGAGCGGCACGCGCACGATCGGGGCGGCGCCGCCCTGACGGACCGCGGCGATGCCGTTAAGTATGCCGCCGACGTCCCAAAGCCCGTGCTGGCTTTCGATCGTCACCGCGGAGAAACCGTCGCGCGCCAGAGTTTCGGCGACCAGCGGGTAGGGCAGGCCGCACCAGCCGGAGAACACCGTCTCGCCGGAGCGCAGCCGCTGCGCCAGAGTAAATGCGGGAATGGCCATGATGATCGCTATGGGTTGATCGCTATGGGTTGATCGCTCGATTGTGATCGCTTCAGCGGCCGGCCTTGATGTCGGCGACGGCCTTCGCCATGAGCTCGGTCATGGTGCGCTCGATCTGGTGATCGGACTGGTCGACGCCCTTGGCGTCGAAATCCTTGCGGATCTTGCGCGCGATATTGTGCTCGCCCCGCGCCTCGACGTCGGCCGTCACCACCGAAAGCGCGTAGCTGTCGGCTTCGGCGCCGTTAAGCCCGAGTTTTTCCGCCGCCCACAGGCCGAGCAGCTTGTTGCGCCGCGCCGTCGCCTTGAATTTGAGTTCCTCATCGTGCGCGAACCGATTTTCGAAGGCTTCTTCGCGCTTGTCGAACGTGGTCATGAAACCGGCCTTGAACTTGCCTTGGTCTTTGCGTCGGCGCGTGGAACACCGCAAATCACCCGCCGCCTTGCATATCGGGGGTGCCGCGTCAAGGCAACCGCCAAGGCCCGCGAAGATCGGCGTTGCGGTGAGCCCCCCGCGGGTCTATGTCGATTGTACTCCGCTTCACCTTCGGCTAGCTTTCGTGTTGCGGAGGGGCTGCTGAGTTGAGTTGCGCGCAAGCCCTGCAGCAGCCCACCGCCGCCGCGGATCTCGACACCCGATATGGAGCCACGGCATCCCCATGGATTTTACAAAAACCCGGTACACTCCGATGAACCGCCGTCGCCGCATTTACGAAGGCAAGGCGAAGGTCCTCTATGAGGGACCCGAGCCCGGAACGCTGATCCAGCATTTCAAGGACGACGCGACCGCCTTCAATGCGAAAAAACATCAAGTGATCGAAGGCAAGGGGGTCCTCAACAACCGGATCTCCGAATACGTCTTTCAACATCTGAACGATATCGGCGTTCCGACCCATTTCATCCGCCGGCTCAATATGCGCGAGCAGTTGATCCGCGAGGTTGAGATCATCCCGCTCGAAGTGGTGGTGCGCAACATCGCCGCCGGATCGCTGTCGCAGCGGCTCGGCATCGAAGAGGGCACGCAACTGCCGCGCTCGATCATCGAGTTCTATTACAAGAACGACCAGCTCAACGACCCGATGGTGTCGGAGGAGCATATCACCGCGTTCGGCTGGGCGACGCCGCAGGAGATCGACGACATCATGTCGCTGGCGATCCGCGTCAACGACTTTCTCTCCGGCCTGTTCCTCGGCGTCGGCATCCGCCTGGTCGATTTCAAGATGGAAACCGGCCGGTTGTGGGAAAACGATCTGATGCGCATCGTCGTCGCCGACGAGATTTCTCCGGACTCCTGCCGCTTGTGGGACATCAAGTCGAACGAGAAGCTCGACAAGGACCGCTTCCGCCGCGATCTCGGCGGGTTGCTTGAGGCCTATACCGAGGTCGCCAAGCGGCTCGGCATCATGAGCGAAGGCGAGCGGCCGCAGGGCACCGGCCCGATCCTGGTCAAAGGTTGAAGACGCGTCGCGACATTACCATCGGTCTCGTCGTCCCTTTCGCCACCGACACGGTGCCGTTCGAAGGCCCGATCATGTATCCGGGGGGTGCGCTTCGTCCCGCGCGGGGTCGGCGTGCGCGCGCTCTCGCCCGAGGGCTACGAATCCGCCTTCAACGCCATCGTGCCCGCCGCCGAGGAGCTTGCCGCCAAAGCCGTCGACGCCATCATGGTCATCGGCACCTCGCTGACCTTCTATCGCGGGCCGCAGGCGCATGCCCGGCTCATTGAAGAGTTGCGTGCGCGGACCGGGCTGCCGGTGAGTACCATGAGCCAGGCCATCATCGACGGGTTGCGCGAGGTCGGTGCCAGGCGCATTGCCGTCGCGACCGCCTATACCGAAGTCGTCAATCGACGCCTCAAAGAGCTGTTGGCGGCGGCCAAAATCGAAGTTGTCTCGCTCGAATGCTTCGATCTTCTCGAATTCGGCGGCCCCGGCACGAAGAGCGAAGCGGATATCATCGCCTTGACTGACAACGCAGTGGCCAAGGCGGAAGGAGCCGAGGCGATCCTGATCTCGTGCGGCGGCTTGCGCACGCTTGGCGTCGCCGCGCCGCTCGAATTAAGCCACGGCATTCCCGTCGTTTCGTCCGCGACCGCGGCATTCTGGGCGGCGATGCGGCTCGTCGGCGACGGTGGGTATGTCGCCGGATACGGACGATTGTTTGAAAGATCGCGTGAGTCGGTGCACTGACGCTCGGGGTTGGTTGCGGCGCGTGCGATTCCTACATATTGAAGAGGCATGAAAGCTCGCGTCACCGTCACGCTGAAATCCGGCATCCTCGACCCGCAGGGCAAGGCCATCGAGGGCGCGCTCAGATCGCTCGGCGTCGGCGGGGTAGCGAGCGTGCGCCAGGGCAAGGTGTTCGACATCGAGATCGAGGGCGCAGACCGCGCCGGCGCCGAGGCGGCGCTGAAGACGGCGGCGGAGAAACTCCTCGCCAATACGGTGATCGAGAACTACCGGATCGAGGTGACGGGATGAAATCGGCGCGTCTGTTATCTTCCCCGGCATCAATCGCGAGCGCGACATGGCGCGCGCGCTGCGGCTCATCTCTGGGCGCGAGCCGGCGATGGTCTGGCACGCCGACACCGAATTGCCGGCCGGCACCGATCTCGTCGTCATCCCGGGCGGCTTTTCCTATGGCGATTATCTGCGCTGCGGCGCCATTGCGGCGCGCGCCCGATCATGGATGCGGTGCGCGCCTTTGCCGCCAAAGGCGGTCTCGTGCTGGCGGTGTGCAACGGATTTCAGATCGCCTGCGAGGCCGGGTTGTTGCCGGGCGTGCTGATGCGCAATGCGCAGCTGCGCTTTGTCTGCCGCGACGTCTATCTGCGCGTCGAGCGTTCCGATACGCCGTTCACGCGCGGCTATAATGCCGGCCAGGTGATCCGCATTCCGGTGGCGCACGGCGAGGGTAATTATATCGCCGACGGCGAAACCATCGCGCGGCTGGAAGGCGAGGGCAGGGTCGCTGTTCCGCTATTGCTCGCCCGACGGCATGATCGACCCGAACTGGAACCACAACGGCGCCATGAACGCGATCGCCGGCATCGTCAACGAGGCCGGCAACGTGCTCGGCATGATGCCGCATCCGGAAGACCACGTCGAAGCCTCCATGGGCCGGACCGACGGCCGCGGGCTGTTCGCGGGGCTTGTGGATCACTTCAAGCTGGCGGCGTGACCGTTTCGTCACGTCCGACGCCGTCAATTGCCGGATCGAGCGTAAACTTGTGCCGGGTATCGGCGCCTTTCGATGCTTATTAAGACGGGATCCGGGACAAGCCGCGGCGTAGCGCAGGGCTGAACTAGATAGCGCGTGATCCCCAACGAACCCGCCATCACGCCTGAACTCATCGCCCAACACGGCCTCACGCCGGACGAATATGCGCGCATCGTCAAGCTCATCGGCCGCGCGCCGACCTTCACCGAGCTCGGCATTTTTTCGGCGATGTGGAACGAGCACTGCTCGTACAAATCCTCGAAAATCCATTTGCGCACGCTGCCGACCAAGGCGCCTTGGGTGATCCAGGGCCCGGGCGAGAATGCCGGCGTCATCGACATCGGCGACGGGCTTGCGGTCGTGTTCAAGATGGAGAGCCACAACCACCCGAGCTATATCGAGCCCTATCAGGGCGCGGCGACCGGCGTCGGCGGCATTCTGCGCGACGTGTTCACCATGGGCGCGCGGCCGATCGCCTGCCTCAACGCGCTGTCGTTCGGCGACCCTAAAAATCCGAAGACGCGCGCGCTCGTTGCCGGCGTCGTCGCCGGCATCGGCGGTTACGGCAATTCCTTCGGCGTGCCCACGGTCGGCGGCGAGGTCCGTTTCGATCGCCGCTATGACGGCAATTGCCTGGTCAACGCCATGGCGGTCGGTCTCGCCGAGACAGACAAGATTTTCTATGCGGCGGCCTCCGGCGTCGGCATGCCGATCGTCTATCTCGGCTCCAAGACCGGCCGCGACGGCATCCACGGCGCCACCATGGCGTCGGCCGAATTCGGCGCCGATGCCGAGGAAAAGCGCCCGACGGTGCAGGTCGGCGATCCGTTCTCGGAAAAGCTGCTGCTCGAAGCCTGCCTCGAAATCATGGCCAAGGGCTGCGTCATCGCCATCCAGGACATGGGCGCGGCGGGACTGACCTGTTCGGCCGTCGAGATGGGCGCCAAGGGCGATCTCGGCGTCACGCTCGATCTCGACCGGTGCCGTGCCGCGAGACCGGCATGAGCGCCTACGAGATGATGCTGTCGGAGAGCCAGGAGCGCATGCTCATGGTGCTCAAGCCCGAGAAGGAGAAGGAGGCCGAGGCGATTTTCCGCAAATGGGGGCTCGATTTCGCGATTGTCGGCGAAACCACCCCGACCAAGCGCTTCATCGTGCGCCATGGCGGCGCGGTGATGGCCGATCTGCCGATCAAGGAGCTCGGCGACGAGGCGCCGGTCTACGACCGCCACTTCGTCGAAGGCGAAACTGCCCGATCGATCGATGCGGCTTCGGTCGAGCCGCCGGTGACCAATTGCCGACGCGCTGGAAAAGCTCATCGGTTCGCCGGATTTGTGCTCGAAACGCTGGGTCTGGGAGCAGTACGACCACATCATTCTCGGCAACACGGTGCAGCGGCCCGGCGGCGATGCCGCCGTGGTGCGCGTCAATGACGGCCCGAAGGCGCTGGCTTTGACCGCCGACGTCACGCCGCGGTATTGCGAGGCCGATCCGTTCGAAGGCGGCAAGCAGGCGGTGGCCGAAGCCTGGCGCAACCTGACCGCGGTCGGCGCGCGGCCGCTGGCGCTCACCGACAATCTCAATTTCGGCAGTCCGGAGCGGCCGGAAATCATGGGCCAATTCGTCGGCGCCGTGCGCGGCATCGGCGAAGCCGCCCGTGCGCTCGACTTCCCGGTCGTGTCGGGCAATGTCTCGCTTTACAACGAGACCAACGGCCGCGCGATTCTGCCGACGCCGACGATCGGCGGGGTCGGCTTGCTCGACGATTTCACCAAATCGATGACGCTTGAGTTCAAGGCCGAAGGCGAGGCGATGTTGCTGATCGGCGAGACCAAGGGCTGGCTCGGTCAATCGCTGTATCTGCGCGATATTTGCGGCCGCGAGGAGGGCGCCCCGCCGCCGGTCGATCTTGCCGCCGAGCGCCGACACGGCGATTTCGTGCGCCGGCTGATCGGCGACGGGCTCGTAAGCGCGGTGCACGATATTTCCGACGGCGGGCTTGCGGTTGCGCTCGCCGAAATGGCGATGGCGTCCGGCATCGGCGCCGTCGTGGCGGCGCCGTCAGATATTCCCGCCCACGCTTTCTGGTTCGGCGAAGATCAGGCGCGCTATGTCGTAACGGCAGGCGACGCCGATGCCGTCACGCAGCGCGCGAAGGCGGCGGCGGTGCCGCTCTTGCGGCTCGGCGCACCGGCGGCGCCGTCCTGGCACTCGCCGGCGAACGGCCGCTGCCGGTCGCACGATCTCAAGCGGCGCTTCGAAGCCTGGCTGCCGGCCTATATGGCCGGCAGCCACGTAATTCCGGTCGCGGCCCTCAAGTCTATCGCTCGCTGACGCGGGCGATCGCGTCGTAACAGTTCGGCGACAGGCTCGCCGCTTTTGCCGCCAGGCAGTCGAGCAGGCCGGGGCCGATTGCCGGTATGCCGCTGCATAATCGCTCCGCGTCGGCATGGCAGATCGCCGATATCGCGATGCGTCTTTCCGGCATAATGAACGGCCGCACCTTGAGCGGTGCGATCGCCGGCGCAGCTGCCACCGGGGGCGGTGGTACGGGGTTGAGCTTCGCGGCCGGCTTGGGCTTGGCGACCGGCGCCGGGGCGGCTGGCGATGCTGCGGACGGGGGCGGTGCCGCAGGTGCAGCGGCCGCCGGCTCGGCGGCAGCGGGCGGCGCGGGCATGATCGCGCTCACGGCGGTTTTGCACGGGGCCGACAGCTTGGCGAGGTTTTGCTTGAGGCATTCCAGGGCCGCCTCGCCGCCCGGCTGGACGCCCGAGCAATCCGCCATGAAGTCGGAGCGGCAATTTGCGCGGATCGCGCTGGTCTGCGCCGCCGAAGGCTGCTGCGCTTGCGCCAGCCCGGTCGCCAGGACCAGGAGCAGCCAAGCCGGCGCCGCCAGTAATATCGTCTTTTGCGTCAAACCATCCCATCTCTCCTGTCTCGCCTCTGTATCGCCCGTCTGTCGCCCATGTATCGTCGTCAGATTACGGCCCGGAAGCTCAGGCGTCGAGCCGTAATCGCGCCGCCGATCGACGGACTTTCCCGCCGTCAGGCGACCTGATAAGCCGCCACAGAGCGCAATTGACGGATGTGAAGCCGCGTCATGGCCATGGCTGCGAGCGACATCGAGCGGTTGATCCGGGCGCGCATTCCGGATGCCGAAGTGACGATCCGCGATCTCGCCGGCGACGGCGACCATTACGCCGCGACCGTCATCGCCGAGTCGTTTCGCGGCAAATCCCGCGTCCAGCAGCACCAGATCGTCTACGAGGCGCTCAAAGCGCGAAATGGGCGGCAAGCTGCATGCGCTGGCGTTGCAGACCGGCACGCCGGAGCGGTGAGCGGCCGCTGCCGCGACCCGTTCTCTTGCGCCGCCGAAATCGGAAACTTCCTTCTCCGGCAGGACCGAAAAGCCTCATGCAAAGCCCCTGGCGTCGATGAA
The DNA here is from genome assembly GCA_963729335.1 of uncultured Alphaproteobacteria bacterium. GTDB lineage: Bacteria > Pseudomonadota > Alphaproteobacteria > Rhizobiales > Xanthobacteraceae > BOG-931. The sequence continues at coordinate 167,543 of CAVSNN010000003.1, read as the reverse complement.
ATTCTCTTCATCCGGGCAAGACCAGGCCGGATGGGCTTTGCCGGGCGTTTTGCGGTACATATATTGCAAGGCAACGGCGCAAGATTCGGCGCGGGAGACGGCGATGGCCGCCGCGCCAACGAGGATGACCGACGCAATGTCCATCGAGCAATTCATCGACAATGAAGTTAAGGCCAACGACGTCGTGCTGTTCATGAAAGGCACGCCGCAATTCCCGATGTGCGGCTTTTCCGGCCAGGTCGTGCAGATCCTCGATTACCTGGGCGTCAGCTATAAGGGACTCAATGTGCTCGAGAACGACGATCTGCGCGGCGGCATCAAGTCCTATTCCAACTGGCCGACCATCCCGCAGCTCTACGTCAAAGGCGAATTCGTCGGCGGCTGCGATATCGTGCGCGAAATGTTCCAGGCCGGCGAACTGCAATCCTTGCTCAAGGACAAGGGCGTCGCGGTGAAGGAAACCGCGCAGGTCTGACACGCAGGTCTGACACGCAGGTCTGACGTGCAGCCCTGACGGCGCGAGGCAGCGGACACACTGTCGCGCGCGCCGGCCGGCAGGTCCCTGCGGTGCGCCGCTATCGCATCCGCTTGGCGATGAAAATGATCAACGCCAGCACGATCGCCAGGCCGACCAGGCTTTGGCTCGGAATGGCGACGGCGAAATTCAGCACATTGTTGGCGACGCCGGAGATGAAAACGCCCGACAACTCCGGCCCGAGGATCACGATAAATCAGCACGACGGCGAGGACGGTCAGAAAGCCGACTTCGACGAAGGCCCAAAGATACTGCTTGGCCTTATGCAAATAGTCCAGCATCGCACGGCCCCTGGCGATCATGCCTGAAGCGTTGGGTGGGAGCTCGCTCGCCACCCAACGTCGTTGCGATCACACGTGTGGGTTGTGGCCGTGTGCCGCTTACGCCATTACGTCCGGAGAACAGCCAGAGGATGATGCCGACGGCGATCAACCCGACGAGGCCGCCATCACCAAGCGCTTTGACCGCGGTCATGAGGTTTGTGGTTACGCCGCCGAAGAACGGCAACTGCTGCCGACAAGAATCGCGGCGACGATTGCCAACGCGAGCAACGCCAGCCCGATGTCCGTGACGCCGTTAATCCACGATCTTAATTCTTCCTAACGCATCCATGTGCGTTCTCCCTTTTCAGATTGCCTGAGAAGCCCAGCCGGTTACGCACACACGCCGACAGCACGAAGTGCTGCAGTTTGTCGCATTAGCGTACTGGAAGTAGGCAACTTTTCAAGTGGTGTGCTGAAAAACGCGGCAAAATCGGCCTGATTCGCCGCTTTTACTGGCAAATTCCGGCGCGACCCTGGGGATAAGTCCGGGGCGGTAAGTCGTTTTGGCGGCGCAGGGTGTCTCGGAAATCCGGCTTCGAGCGTTGCGAACCTAGCGCGAGTAATACTCGACCACCAGGTGCGGCTCCATCTGCACCGGATAGGGCACATCGCTGAACGTCGGCACGCGGATGAGCTTCGCCGTCATTCTTCGTGTGGTCGACTTCGATATAGTCCGGCACGTCGCGCTCGGCGAGCGCATTGGCTTCCAGCACCAGCGCAAGTTGCTTCGATTTGTCCTTGACCTCGACCTCGTCGCCGACCTTGACCCGGTAGCTCGCGATGGTGACGCGCTTGCCGTTGACCTTGATATGGCCGTGGCTGACGAATTGGCGCGCGGCGAACACCGTGGGCACGAATTTGGCGCGGTAGATCACGGTGTCGAGCCGGCGTTCCAAAAGCCCGATCATGTGCGCGCCGGTATCGCCCTTCAATCGCCGCGCCTCGTCGTAGATGCCGTGGAAGTGGCGTTCCGACATGTTGGCGTAATAGCCCTTGAGCTTCTGCTTGGCGCGCAACTGCACGCCGTAGTCGGAGAGCTTGCCTTTGCGGCGCTGGCCGTGCTGGCCGGGCCCGTATTCGCGTTTGTTGATCGGCGACTTCGGCCGGCCCCAGATATTCTGGCCCATGCGGCGGTCGATCTTGTACTTCGCCTGATGGCGCTTGGTCATTCGCGTCCTCGTGTTTGGTTTTGATCTGAGGATCGCGCCCTCCTCTGTCCTGCCGCCTCCTTATTTTCCCCGCATACGGGGAGGGTAGGGAGGGGCGGAACCGACAGGTCTTCGCCGAAGCGCCGGCTCAAGACCGCGGGTCGCGAAACACCGCGCGGGCCCGATCAGGGCCCGCGAAGTGCGCGGTTTCTAGGGGGAAACCCGCGCAGTGTCAAACCGGTCGCGCCAAGCGTCCTAAGCTTGCGCCAAGTCTAAGCTTGCGCCAAGTCTAAGCTTGCGCGAAGTGTCGCCGCCGCATCGACCGCAGCGCCGTGATCGCGAGGAACGCCGTTACCGCGTCGAGGACCGCGACGACGATGAACACCGCGGTCCAGCTTCCCGTCGATTGTTTGAGAAAGGCCGCCGCAGGCCCGCCGAGGATCGAGCCCACACCCTGCGCGATATAAAGAAAACCATAATTCGTCGCCGCGAATTTCGCCCCGAACGTATCGGTCAGCGTCGAGGGAAATAGTGAGAAGATCTCGCCCCAGCCGAAGAAGACGAGGCCGGTAAGCACGACAAACAGCGCCGGTTGGTTGATATAAGCGAACAGGACGAGGATCGCGACACATTCCAGCGAGAAAGCCAGCGCCATCGTCGCCTCGCGCCCGATCTGGTCGGAAACCCAGCCGAAGAATGGCCGCGTCAGACCGTTGGTGAAGCGCGACAGCGTCAGCGAGAGCGGCAGCGCCGCCATGCCAAACACGAGCACATTGGCGACGCCATATTCCTTCGCGAACGGGCCGACATTCGAGACGACCATGAGGCCAGATGGTCGACATCATGCTCATCATGGCGAACAACAGCCAGAAAATCGGATTTTGCAGCATCTCGCGGGGCGTATAGCTGCGGTGGCTCTGCTGAGCGGCGACCATCGCCGCCGGCGCCGCGCCAGGCGTCTGAGAAATCTCCGGCGGCAGGCGCAGCCATTGGGCCGCGAGAATGCCGATCGCGCCTTGGATGATGCCCCACACGACGAGCGTGTGGGCATAGCCCGAAGCTCTTGATCATACTGTCGATCGGAAAGCTGGTGAAGATTGCGCCGAAACCGTAACCGGCGGCGGCGAGGCCGGTGGCGAGTCCGCGTCGATCCGGGAAACCAGCGCACCATCAAGCCGATGATGCCGACATAGATGATGCCGGTGCCGAAGCCGCAGATCACGCCATAGGTGAAATAGAGCGCCCAGATATTGTCGACGTAGCTCGACAACACCCAGCCGCCGCCGGACATCAGGGCGCCGATCGAGATCAAGAGCCGCGGCCCGAAACGGTCGACCAGATAGGCCTGCAGCGGCGAGCACCAGGTCTGCAAGATGATCAAGAGCGAGAACGTCCACTGCAATTCGGCGAGCGTGGTACCGAGCTTCTGATTGAGCGGTCCGGTAAACAGCGTCCAGACATATTGCGGGCTGGAGATCGCCATCATGGCGATCAGGCCGAAGATGAGCTGGTTCCAGCGATTCAGATACCAAGCCTTCGGTTCTGCTATGACGGCGGTGCTCATGCCCGTGTCCCCTAAAGGTCGTTTCCCGGCACCGGCGCGTGGAAGCGTAGCCGCGGTGGCCCTCGGGAACAAGTCAAGCTGAGCCGACATTTGGCTGCAGCAGCTGACACGCAATTGAGCAGACCTCAGCGGCTCGCCGACGCCGCCGGTTCGCCGGCACGGATGCCGAAGCGGGCCAGGGCCGCGTGCGGCGCGCGACCCGAGGTGAAAATGGCGCGCGTCGTGCCCGGCTCGCCGATTCCGGCTTGGTGCCGAGAAGATCGGCTGACGCGCCGCGCGATCGCGGGCGCCGGATCGAGAAAATTCACCGGCCACGGCGCCAGCCGCCGCAGGCGGTCGATCAGCAACGGATAATGCGTGCAGGCCAGCACAATCGTGTCGGTGCGCTTGCCGTCGTCGCGGAAACAGGGCGCGATCTCGGCGCGAATCGCGGCGTCGCTCGCCGGCGCGCCGCCAAGCTCCGCCTCGGCATAGCCGGCAAGCTGTCTGCGAGCCGACCAGCGTCACCTCGCAATCCAGCGCATAATCGCGAATGAGCGCGCGGGTATATTCGCGCTGCACCGTCGCCTCGGTGCCGAGCACCGACACCCGCCGGGTCCCGAGGCGGCGCAAGCCGGCTTGATCGCCGGCACGGTGCCGACAAACGGCAGCGCGAATTTCTTGCGCAACTCCGGCAGCACGATAGTCGAGGCGGTGTTGCAGGCGATGACGACGAGATCGGGCCGGTGCGCCGCGATCAGTTCGCCGATCAGATCGACGACGCGGGCGACCAGCGCGGGTTCCGCGAGCGCCGCCATAGGGAAATGCCGCATCGTCGGCGACATAGACGAAATCGGCATCCGGCCGCGCTGCGGCGACCTCGCGATAGACGGTCAGTCCGCCGAGGCCGGAATCGAACACCAGAATGGTTTTGCGTGCCGCCATCGCGCGACAGATGACACAGGGATGAGGCGCCGGCAAATCCGCCGGCGCTTGACCGCGCCGAGCTGCTGCGCGCCTAGGCCGTCAGGTTCTCGACCAGACGCGGCCCGTCCTTCGGATTGGCGTTCTTTCTGCTCTTGCTTGCTTTGGGCCTGCTGCGCGATCGGCGCGACGAGGCCGCTCACCGCGGTGAAGGTCAGGATCAGGATCGCCGCCAGATTGCCGTCGTGGAATTTGGCGAAGGCCACCGCGCCCATCAGATAGGCACCAGAACGGGAAGGCGACCGTGGAGACGACGGCATTGATCAACCCAGGCGTCGCCGTCCTCGCGCACATACCAGCAGAACAGCGGCGTCAGGATCAGGCCGACGAGCAAGGCGCCGACCGCGATGCTGGTGACGGAAAACCCGGCCATGGTGGCGGTGCCGCCGCCGGCCGCCATCGCCTGGTCGAGGATCGAATTCACCAGCATCGAGCAGCCGATGATTTCGGCCGGAACGTATTTCACCATCCGCATCAGATAATCGTCGCCGGCGGCATCCGCGGGCCGCCGGCCTCGCACGCGAAGACAAACATGCCGCCGAAGTCGCTGCTCTGCGGCTCGGCTTCCAGCACTTTCGGCTTGCGCACCAAGCGGCCCATGATTTTCTCCCCGGTTGGTGAGGCGAAACTACGTCAGGCGGCCGAGTCGGGCAAGGAGAGGAAGGCCCTGTGATTGCAGGAGAATGCGCGAAATATGGTTAACGGCGATCAGGCTTCGCCGAAGACCCGGGCAAAGATCGTGTCGACCTGGGCAAAGTGAAAGTCGAGATCGAAATCGGCGGCAAGCTCGGCGTCGCTCAAATGCTTGTGCACGTCCTTGTCGGCCTTGAGCAGCGCGAGGAAATCGCCGTCGCCGGCCCACGCTTTCATGGCGTTGCGCTGAACCAGGCGATAGGCGTCCTCGCGCGCGACCCCCTTTTGCGCCAGCGCAAGGAGCACGCGCTGCGAATGGATAAGGCCGCCGAGCGCGGTCGAGGTTTTTTTGCATATTGCCGGGATAGACGATCGAGCTTGTCGACGATGCCGGCGAGGCGATCGAGCGCGAAATCGAGCGTCACCGTCGCGTCGGGGCCGATCATGCGCTCGACCGAGGAATGCGAAATATCACGTTCGTGCCACAGCGCGACGTTTTCCAGTGCCGGCACGACATAGGCCCGCACCAGGCGGGCGAGACCGACAATGTTCTCCGACAGCACCGGATTGCGCTTATGCGGCATGGCGGAGGAGCCTTTCTGGCCTGCGGAGAAGAACTCCTCGGCTTCCAGGACCTCGGTGCGCTGCAAGTGGCGGATTTCGGTCGCCAGCCGCTCCATCGAGGCGGCGACCACGCCGAGCGTGGCAAAATACATGGCGTGGCGGTCGCGCGGAATGATCTGGGTCGAGATCGGCTCGACCGCGAGGCCCATCTTGCCCGCCACATAGGCTTCGACGCGCGGATCGACCTGGGCGAAAGTGCCGACCGCGCCCGAGATCGCGCAGGTCGCAACCTCCTGGCGCGCCAGTTCCATGCGCGCCCGGGCGCGGGAAAATTCGGCATAGGCGACGGCGAGTTTCAGCCCGAACGTGGTCGGCTCGGCATGGATGCCGTGCGAGCGGCCGATCGTCGGGGTGAATTTGTATTCGCGGGCGCGCCGCTCGAGCGCGGCATTGAGCGCGTCGATATCCGCAATCAGCAGATCGGCCGCGCGAATGAGCTGGACGTTGAAGCAGGTGTCGAGCACGTCGGACGAGGTCATGCCGAGATGCAGGAAGCGGGCGTCGGGTCCGACGATTTCGGAAAGGTGGGTGAGAAAGGCGACGACATCGTGCTTGACCTCGCGCTCGATCGCCTCGATGCGCGCGGCGTCGAATTGCGCCGTCTTGCCTTTCGCCCAGATGGTGTTCGCCGCGGCTTGCGGGATCATGCCGAGTTCGGCCATGGCGCTCGCAGCATGCGCCTCGATCTCGAACCAGATGCGAAAGCGCGTCTCGGGCGACCAGATCGCCGCCATTTCGGGCCTGGAATAACGCGGTATCATTGCCACCTCGCGGGCAAGCCTGCGCCGTAGCCAAGCGGCCGATGCTCAACAATTGCGCCGGGCTGTGCGATGCTCAAGCAAATAGCGCGAATCACGGGAGACCGCCATGAAATTGCTGAACGTCGTGCCGCGCCACGGCATTGCTCTGTTGAGCGCGATCGTCAAAAAGCAGGCCGAAATCCGCAAGAACGGCCGCGGCACCTTCGTTCGCGCCGGAGCAAAACCGCGCGGCGGCGCGCGGTGGAAGCATCTGCGCTACAAGGGATCGCTCGAGCTGCGGCCCGGCGAGGCCGACGCGGTGACGGTGCGCATCAAATCGTCCGATCGCGGCGACGAGGCGCGGCTATTGTCTTCGTTCCTCGGCTGGCTCGACCGCCACTTCGGCAAGCACATTGCGTCGGTGAACATCGAATATCGCTAAGCCGGCATTCGGCGGCAACACCGCCGCGTTAGGCCGCTTCGCCGCGCGCCAGCGCTGCGGCGTTGCGGATGGCGGCGATGGCGAGGCGATAGCTCTCCGGCGTCTTGTCCTTGAACACCGCGGAGCCGGCGACGAAGGCATTGGCGCCGGCGCGCGCGGCAAGCGGGGCCACTTCCGGCGTGATGCCGCCGTCGATCTCGATGTCGATCGGCCGCGCCCCCGCCATGGCGCGCAAATTGCGCACCTTGTCGAGCGCATCGGGGATGAATTTCTGGCCGCCGAAGCCGGGATTGACCGACATGACAAGAATGAGATCGACCATATCGACGACGTGCTCGACGGCGGCTTCCGGCGTGCCCGGGTTCATGGTGACGCCGGCTTTCTTGCCGAGCGCGCGGATCGCCTGCAGCGAGCGGTGGATATGCGGGCCGGCCTCGACATGCACGGTGATGTGGTCGGCGCCGGCCCTGGCGAAGGCTTCGAGGTAAGGATCGCAGGGCGTGATCATCAGATGCACGTCGAGCGGCTTTTTGGTGTGCGGCCGGATTGCTTTGACGATATCGGGCCCGATCGAGATATTCGGCACGAAATGGCCGTCCATGACGTTGACATGAATCCAATCGGCACCGGCCGCATCGACCGTGCGGACCTCTTCGCCGAGCTTGGCGAAGTCGGCGGCGAGGATCGACGGCGCGATAATGAGCGGGCGCGGCACCGGATACTCCTTGAATTGCGCCTTCGCGTAACACGGCGGTTGCGGCCGGGCAACGCGCGGCGGTGGGCCGGCAGGGACCGCGGCCCCGCCACGCTTGCCGGTTGCCGCAAGCCTCGCCAGATTGGGAGTTGGATCGACCCAGCGGAGGAACCGTGGCGCGCAGCGATGTCATTGTGCTCGGAGCCGGAATTGTCGGCACCTCGGTCGCGCTGCATCTGGTCAAGCGCGGGCTTGCGGTGGCGCTGGTCGACCGCGCCGGGGCGGGCGAGGGCACGTCTTACGGCAATGCCGGCATCATCGAGGGCAATACCATCTTTCCGCCGGCGTTCCCGTCGGATTGGGCGACGCTGTTGCGCATTGTGCTCAAGCAGTCCCCGCTCGCCAATTATCATCTGAGGTTTCTGCCGCAGATCGCGCCCTGGCTGGCCGCGTTCCGCACCGCCTCGCAGCCGGCAAAGCTTCTCGAAACCTCGCAAGCGATGCGACCGCTGTTCGCCCGCGCGGTCGCCGAGCATGATGCGCTGGTGGCGGAGGCCGGCACGGCAAAATATCTGCGCCGCACCGGCTGGCTGAAACTTTACCGCAGCGATACCGCCTTCGCCGGCCTGGCGCGCGAGCTCGACCTCGCCGCGAAACTTGGCATCGTCAATGTGCCGCTCGAGCCGGACGCGGCGCGGGCGCTCGAACCGTCGCTCGCGCCTGTGTTCCGCCACGCGGTGCATTGGACCGGCGCGGTAAGCGTGTCCAATCCGCTGGCTTTGACGCGGGCCTATGCCGCGCGCTTTGCCGCGCTCGGCGGGCTCGCGTTCCGCGGCGACGCGCGCACGCTGCATCGCGCCCAGTCGTATTGGCGCGTCGACACCGCGTCCGGGCCACTCGATGCCGGCGACGTTGTGATCGCGCTCGGCCCGTGGCTGCCGGACGTGCTCGGACCGCTCGGTCTAAAGCTGCCGTTTGCGGTCAAGCGCGGCTATCACCGCCATTTCCGGCCGCAGGGCAATGCCGGGCTCGGCCGTCCGGTGCTCGACGCCGAGAACGGCTATTGCCTCGTGCCGATGGAGCAGGGCATCCGGCTCACCACCGGCGTCGAGTTTGCGCCGCGCGATGCGCCGCCGACGCCGCTGCAGCTCAAGCGGCTGATGCCGGCGGCGCGCCAATTGTTCGCGCTCGGCGAGCCGATCGAGAGCGAGCCATGGCTCGGCGCGCGGCCGTGCTTTGCCGATTTCCGTCCGGCAATCGGCCGGGTGCCGGGCCGCAACGGATTATGGCTCGCCTGCGGCCACGCCCATTGGGGCTTGACGCTCGGCCCGGCAACCGGCCGGTTGATCGCGGAGATGATGACGGGCGCGACGCCGTTCTGCGATCCAGCGCCTTATGGAGCGGACCGGTTCGGCGGTTAGGTATTATTGCGGACGCCGCCTATCCGTTAATCGCCCGTCGCCGTGCCCGGAGCCGCGCCCGTCGCCGTGCCCTGTGCCGGCGTTCCGATAAAGTCGCCGCTCTTCACACCGGGTGCCGGCGATCCCACATACTCGCCGATGGTATGGAAGACGCTGTTTCCCGGTCGCGCGTTGTTGCTCACCGAATATTTGTCTTGCTGCCTGACCATGTCGTCGTACTTCGCCAGCGTCGTCACCGGCGCTTTCGGCACCATGTGCACGACCTTGAAGCCGGCCGCCTTGAGCTGGTGCAGTAGTTCCGGCAGTGCCTCTGCCGTCGCGCGCTGGAAGTCGTGCATCAGCAAAATGCCTTTGCCGCGCTTTTTCAACTTGGTCATCACCGACTCGATCACCTGCTCCGGGCGGTGCATCTTGAAATCGAAGGAATCGATGTCGGTCGAGAAGGTGGCGACGTTGCGCTCTCCGAGATAGGCCAACAGCGCCGGCGGCTGCTGCAGGTCGGGAAAGCGGAAGAACGGCGCGATCGGTCCATCGACCGCCATATGCACGGCGCTAATCCCCATCTCGATCTCCTGCTTGGCGAGATCGATGTCGCTCGCGTAGGGGTTCATCGCCAAATCCTTGTGCGACCAGGTATGGGACCCGATCGTCATGCCGGCGGCGGCGACTTCCCTGCTGAGTTCGGGATGCCAACTCGCGTGCTCGCCGATCTCGAAGAAGGTCGCTTTCAGGCAATTGTCGGCCAGCGCCTTGAGCACCATCGGGGTGTTCTCCGGCCACGGGCCGTCATCGAAAGTCAGCACGACTTCGCCATCGGCGAGGAAGTCATACTGCCTGAAATGCTCGAAGCCGAAGGCGGGACCGCCGGTGGTGTCGATCTGCACGATGCGCGACAGGCCCATGCCGCCGGGTTTATTGCAGGCCGGGATGCTGTTGATCGGCGGCGGAGATCCGTTCGGGGCGGGCGTGGCAGCCGGCGCGGCCGCTGCCGAGGCAGTCGAGTTCTGCGCAACAATAAGCGGTGCAGGCGCAGCCGCAGCCGATGGCGTCGCGGCCGCCTTATCCGATACCTTGATGACCGACGCCTGTGCGAGGTGGGTCTCGGCAACTTGGCTCGCGGCCGCCGGCGCCGCGGGCGCTGTGCTGGCGGTTTGCGCCGGCGCCATGACATGTTCGGCCAGAGCGGTGATCGAGCCCGATCCGCTCAGTTTCTGCGCGGCGACAACTCCGAACACCGCGAGACCCAAGGTCATCAACGCCGCAAACACACCGACGACGATGCGCATCCTACCCTCCGCCACAAATTTACCACGCCAGCCTGTGGCGAAGTGAAGGCGTAATCGGCGGGGGAGTCAACGACAACGCGGCGGCTCTGCCGCAAAGATGGAGATTGTGGTTTCTGCGATACGTTAAGACATGAATTGGGGTTGGAACTTTCCGTGAAGCCATTGTCTTAACGGTCGAATTGATCCCGCCAACTGGGCAGCGCGCCAGGCCATGCCAGCGCGGTTGCTACGTACACGCCCCGCGCCACGGCGCGGGCGACGACATTGGCCGCGAGCGCGCCGAGCCCGGCGAGCCCTAGCGTCGGATCGGCGAGCGGCCGCCGCCCGGTCGAGGCCGCAAACATCACGTCGCCGTCGAGCGGGCTATGCACCGGGTAAATCGCGCGCGACAGGCCCGATTGCGCCATTACGGCAAGCCGCTTGGCCTGCGCCTTGGTTAATATCGCATCGGTCGCCACGACGACGAGCGTGGTGCTTTCGCGCGCACCGCCTTTGACGCGCGGGTCGAGCGCCTCCGCCGAAAAGCCATCCGGCAGGCCGCGGCCGCCATATTCGCCGTTTTGTTCGAACGGCGCCGCCCAAAACCACGGACCGCTTCCGACCAGGACGCTGCCGGCGGCGTTCACCGCCGCCAGCGCCCCGACCACCAAGCCTTCCGGGCTTTGCGCCGATGCCGAGCCGATGCCGCCCTTGCAATTAACCGTGGTGGCGCCGGTGCCGGCGCCGACGCTGCCCAGCGCAAATTCGGCCGCCGCCCCGGCAGCGGCGGCGTAGCCCAGCTCGCGATAGGGCGGAAACCGGCCCCAGTCCTTGTCGCCGCCGCTGAGGAGATCGAACAGGATCGCCGCCGGCACGATCGGAACGCGCGCGGAGCGCACCGCGAAGCCGCGTCCCTGCTCGCGCAACCACGCCTGGACGCCGGAGGCGGCATCGAGCCCGAACGCCGAGCCGCCCGACAACGCGATGGCGTCGATGCCCTGGATGGTCTGCGCGGGATCGAGCAGCGCGGTTTCGCGCGTGCCCGGCCCGCCGCCGCGCAGGTCGATCGAAGCAACCGCGGGCTCGTCGAAGATGACGACGGTCGCGCCGGAGCCGAGCCGGGCGTCTTCGCCATGGCCCACTTTCAGCCCGGGCACGTCGGTGATCAGGTTGCGCATGTTGCATCATAACCTCTCCCGACTGCGGGGGGAGAGGGAGCCCGCCTTGCATTCGCCACGGCGCTCGGTGCATTCCATGCGCCATGAACGTCACCGTCGTTGCCGCGCTCCTCGCCGGGATGCTGAGTTTTCTATCGCCCTGCGTATTGCCGCTGGTGCCGCCCTATCTTGTCTATCTTACCGGCGCCTCACTCGAACGGTTTGCCGACGCGGACACCCAACCGCGGGCGGGCCGCCAGACCATCGCTGCCGCATTCCTTTTCGTGCTCGGCTTCTCCACGGTGTTCGTCGCGCTTGGCGCCAGTGCCAGCGCGATCGGCGCGGTGCTGCACGCTTATTCCTATGTGCTCGGAAAAATTGCCGGCTTGGTCATCATTCTCATGGGGCTGCATTTCCTCGGGCTCACGCGGATTGCGTTCCTGATGCGGGAACGAAGGTTGCCGATGCCGAAGCCCGTGGGACTATGGGGCGCATATTTGATGGGCTTTGCCTTTGCGTTCGGCTGGACGCCGTGCATCGGCCCTATACTCGGTACGATATTGGCGGTCGCGGAATCCGAACAGACGGTAGCCCGTGGCGCCGGCCTGCTTGCGGTCTATTCGCTGGGTCTCGGCGTTCCGTTCATGCTGGCGGCGCTGGCGGCGGAATCCTTCGCCGCCTTTCTCACGCGCTTCCGCGCTTATCTCGGCCTGGTCGAGAAGGCGATGGGTGGCCTGCTCGTCCTTGCCGGCGTTGCTTTTTTCGCAGGCTGGATCGGCGATTTCGGAAATTGGCTGCTGCAAGCCTTCCCGAGCCTCAACAACATGGCGATCTAGCAGTCTGCGGAAAAACTGGGAAATCGAGGCATCGGGCTTTTGCTCGGTTGGTCTTTGATGGGTTCGATTTCTTTGAGAGCGATTGATCTCGCCGGGCGCTTGGCTAAGCCGCGATCAGTTTGGGGATGCGGATCAGATTGTAGGCGATCAGGTTGAGCATGAAGTCGGCGGCGACGCGAGCGATGCCGCGATGCTTGGTCTTGCGCATGGTGCCGTGCTGCTTGCCCCAGCCAAAGATGCATTCGATCATGGCGCGGCGCGATTGCGACATGGCATAGCCGTCGTGCCGGGTGGTGCGTGCGTCGATGGCGCTCTGGCGTCCCTTGGTGCTGGCGATGTTGTACTGCGTCAGATGCGGAGTGACGTCGATGGCGCGAAGATTGGCGACATGCTCGGCCGTGTCATAGGCCTTATCTTCACCGGCCGTGATGCGGCCACAGGCGGCCTTGCTCCTGGCCTTGAGCATGATCTCCGAAGCCCGGCGCTCGGCGGTGCCGGTGGCGTGCGTGACCAAGCCGGCCACCGCCAGGCCATGCCTGTTCTCCATGGTGGCATGGCCCATATAGCAGAGCTTCGCCTCCCGCCCGGCGGCCTTGCGGTAAAGCCGGCTGTCAGGATCGGTGGTGCTCGCGTGCGTGTCGTTCTTGCGCTTCTGGCCATGGAAGTTCGCGCCGCCGTCTTCGTCACCGCTGCCGTCCTTGGGGCGAAAGCTCTTCTGCGAGGCCCAGGCCTCAATTAGCGTGCCGTCGACCGAAAAATGCTCGTCCGACAACAGCGGCCTGACCTGCGGATGGTTCAGAAGCTTGCTCATGAACTTGGCAAACACCTCGCCGTTCTGAAGCCGGGCGCGGTTCTTGGTAAACACGGTTGGGTCCCAGACCGGGTCGTCGGGCGAAAGCCCCACAAACCAGCGGTACAACAGATTGTAGTCCAATTGCTCCATCAACTGCCGTTCCGACCGGATGCCGTAGAACACTTGCAGCAGCAGGGCGCTCAGCAATTGCTCAGGAGGTATCGAAGGACGGCCTTCGCTTGCGTAGAGCCTCCCAAGGCTACCGGTCAGCTCGCTCAGCACAGCGCGCACAAGCTCCCGAATCCTTCGCAGTGGATGGTTCTTCGGCACCCGCGCCTCGGCCGAGATGTACGAAAACAGCCCGCCTTGATCCTCAAATGCCCCGCGCATACATGCCTCCGCTGATTCGTGATACAAAACTGAATCAGCAAACTCTCGCCGTGGCGAGCGTTTTTCCGCAGACTGCTAGAGCCTTATCGGTTTTGATGGAATCAAAACCGTAGGCTCTAGCATTTTGATTGAGCATGATCTTTTCCGAAAACCGGTATCCACTTTTCGGGATCATGCTTTAATCGGCCGGCCGGGGCGCAAACGAAGAAGCCCGCCGCGATGGCGGGCTTCTGAACAATCCGATTGATCAATTCGCGATCAATTCGTCGGCGTTCCGGGCAGCTCGACGTAGCTGATTTTGCCGTCGGGCATCTTCTCCCATTTGTACACCACATAATCGAGCCGGGTGATGTCGCCTTTCTTGTCGTAGGAGATGTTGCCGATCACGGTCTTGAACGTCTTGCCGGAATGCATGACCTCGGCGACCTTCTTGGGATCGAGCGATTTGGCCGCCGTCGCCGCCTCCGCGATGATTTGCACGGCGGCGTAGCTGTAAAGCGTATACGCCTCCGGCTCGAATTTCTTGGCGCGGAATTCGGCCACCACGGCTTTGGCCTGCGGCCGGTTGCGCGGATCGGGCCCATAGGTCATCAGCGTGCCGATCACGCCCGGCCCGCCGACCGATGCGAACTCGTCGGAGGTAATGCCGTCGCCGCCCATCAGCGGCGCGGTGACGCCCTGGTCGCGCATCTGCCGCACGATCAGGCCGCCCTCGGTATATAGCCCGCCGAAATAAACCAGATCGGCGCGCGATTGCTTGATCTTGGAGACCAGCGCCGAATAGTCCTTCTCGCCGGTATTGATGCCTTCGTAGAGCACGTCCTGCATCCCGCCGGCCTGGATGGTCTTGAGCGTCTCGTCGGCGAGGCCCTTGCCGTAGGTGGTCTTGTCGTTGACGAAGGCGATGCGCTTGCCTTTGAAATGCTTGAGAATGTACTCGCCGGCGACTTTGCCCTGCTGGTCGTCGCGGCCGCAGACGCGGAAAATGTTCCACATGCCGCGCTCGGTCACCGTCGGATTGGTCGAGGCCGGCGTGATCTCCAAAATGCCGTTCTCCTGATAGACTTCCGAGGCCGGGATGGTGACGCCGGAATTGTAGTGGCCGATCACGAACTTGACCCCGTCGGCGGCAAAATCATTGGCGACCGAGACGCCCTGCTTGGGATCGGAAACATCGTCGCCGTATTCGACCGCGATCTTCTGGCCGAGAATGCCGCCGGCCTTGTTGATATCGGCGGCGGCCTGATCGACGCCGTTCTTCATCTGCGCGCCGGTCGCGGCATTCGGCCCGGTGATCGGACCTGCGACCCCGATCTTGACCTGGGCGGCTGCGGTTCCCGCCATCGCAATCGCAAAGCCCAGCGCCAGGCTGAGCGTAGTGATCTTTTTCATTGCTCGTTCTCCTTCGGAGCCGGCATTCGTACCGTGACCGCGATACTATGTCAGCGCGCCTTGCGGCGCCAGCGCAACGCGCCGTTCGGCTCGTTGATCCAATGATAATTCCTGACCATCTGCGCGGCGCGGGCGGCGCGGAAACCGAGGAATCCGAACCCCATGCAGAAGGCGCTGTCGATCAAATAATAATGCAGCGACAATAAGGTGCCGCCGAACAGGCTGAAATGGATGAAACGGACGGCAAAACCCAGGATCAGCGCATAGGCGACCATTTGCCACCACGGCCGCCAGGTCGCGGCGACCGCCCGGCCGGCCAGCGTCGCTGCGCCGCCGCCGAGAACCACGGTGACCAAGACGAACACGCCGAATGAGCCTTCCTCGTAGAACAGCCCGCCGATCGTGGAAGCCGCGTGGTCCATCACTGGGTTCCCGGGGTTAGCGCCCGCCCTCGAGATAGGCGGATTTGATCTCCGGCCGTTCCAGGAGCTCGCGCCCGGAGCCGGACAGCGTGATCAGACCGTTGACCATGACATAGCCGCGATGCGCCAGCCGGAGCGCGTGAAACGCATTCTGCTCGACCAGGAATACGCTCAGGCCTTCCTCGCTGTTGAGCGTCTTGATGGCGTCGAAAATCTGCCGCACCAGAAGCGGCGCCAGCCCGAGCGACGGCTCGTCGAGCAGCAACAGCCGCGGCCGGCTCATCAGCGCGCGTCCGATCGCCAGCATCTGCTGCTCGCCGCCGGACAGCGTGCCGCCGCGCTGGCCCAGGCGCTGCTGGAGACGGGGAAACAGCGCCACCACGCGATCGAGATCGCGGGCGAAACCGGCGGGATCGGCGGTGGTCGCTCCCATCTGCAAATTCTCCAACACCGTCATACGCGGAAAGATGCGGCGGCCTTCCGGCGCCTGCGCCAGCTTGAGCGCGGCGATCTGGTGGGTCGGCATCGCCGTGATGTCGCGGCCGTCGAACCGGATCGCGCCCTCGCGAGCGCGCGGGTCGCCGCAGATCGTCATCATCAGGGTCGACTTGCCCGCGCCGTTGGCGCCAATAAGCGTGACGATCTCGCCGTCGTGGACGTTGAGATCGACGCCTTTGAGCGCCATGACCCGGCCGTAAAACGTCTTAACGCCGCGCACCGACAAAAGCGGGGCGGTCATAGCCCGGCCTCCGCTTTGGCATCCTCGACGTGCTCTTCGGCGACGCCGAGATAAGCGGCGATCACCTTGGGGTCGTTGCGCATCGCCTCCGGCTTGCCCGCCGCGATCTTGATGCCGTAATCGAGGACCACGACCTCGTCGGAAATCTCCATCACCACGGTCATGTCGTGCTCGATCAACAGCACGGAAATGGCGAACGCGTCGCGGATGGCGAGCAGCAATTCGTTGAGCTCGGCGCTTTCGCGCGGATTAAGCCCGGCGGCCGGCTCGTCGAGGCAGAGCAAGACCGGGTCGGTGCACATCGCGCGCGCGATTTCGAGCCGCCGTTGCGCGCCATAGGGCAGGTCGCCGGCCGGATCGTCGGCGCGGTCGATGAGACCGACGCGGTCGAGCCAGGCGCGCGCTTGATCGATCGCCGCGCGCTCGGCCCGGGCGTAGGAGGGCAAGCCGAAGATGCCAAAGAGCGTATAGCCGGAGGCGAGCATCAAGCGGTTGTGCTGGGCGACCAGCAGGTTTTCCAAGACCGTCATGCCCGAAAACAGCCGGATGTTCTGGAAAGTGCGGGCGACGCGCGCCTGCTGGGCGACCAAATAATCCGGCATCCGCTCGAGCAAATAAAGCGCGCCGTCGCCGCTCCTGACGCTGCGGGCGCCGCTGTCGGTGAGCGCTTCGATGCCGTCCCAGACCGCGTCCTCGCCGTGGCGCAGCGCCAGCCGTCCCATGCTCGGCTTGTAGAAGCCGGTGATGCAGTTGAACACCGTGGTCTTGCCGGCGCCGTTCGGCCCGATCAGCGCGGTGATGGTGCCGCGGCGAACGTCAAAGCTGAGATCGTCGATCGCGACCAGGCCGCCGAACTGCATGGTCAGATGCTCGACGCGGAGCAAAGTGTCGGCCGCCGCAGCCATCAACCATGACCTTCTTGCACCATGTCGGCGGAAATGGCCTTGCGCTCCTTGAGGAACAGCGACGGCTGGCGCGTGGCAATGAGCCCGCGCGGCCGCCACACCATGATCAGCACCATGGCGAAGCCGAAAATCAGCATGCGGTACTGCGTCGGGTCGAAGGTCGAGCCGAATATCTCTTTGAGGAAATCGAGTTCGCGGCTGATTTCGGTGCCGCCGATCATGGCGATCGCCGCAATGGCGACGCCGATCTGGCTGCCCATGCCGCCAAGCACCACGATCGACAGAATCGTCGCCGATTCCAGGAAGGTGAAGGATTCCGGCGAGATGAAGCCCTGGCGGGCGGCGAAAAACGAGCCGGCAAAACCGGCAAACATCGCCCCCATGGCGAACGCGGTCAGCTTGGTATTGGTGGTGTTTATGCCGAGCGAGCGGCAGGCGATTTCGTCCTCGCGCAGCGCCTCCCAGGCGCGGCCGACCGGCAGCCGCCGCAGCCGCACCGTAACGAAGGCGGTCACCAGCGCCAGCGCCAGGATCACGTAATAGAGGAAGATGACGCGGTAGAGCGGGCTGAACGGCAATCCGAAAACGGCGGCAAAGCCGTTATCATCGGCATTGAACGGAATGCCGAAGAACGACGGCCGCGGGATGCCGCCGATGCCGGCATAACCGTTGGTCAGCGCCGTCCAATTGATGATCACCATTCGGATGATCTCGCCGAAAGCGAGCGTGACGATGGCGAGATAATCGCCGCGCAGCCGCAACACCGGAAAACCGAGCAAAATTCCCCAGAATGAGGCGAGGATGCCGGCGATCGGCACCAGAATCCAGAACGGCAGGCCGAAGGTCTTGGCGAGCAAGGCGAAGGAATAAGCGCCGACCGCGTAGAATGCGACATAGCCGAGGTCGAGGAGCCCGGCGAGCCCGACCACGATATTCAGTCCCCAGCCGAGCATCACATAGATCAAAATCTGAATGCCGAAATTGTCGATCCATTTCACCCCGCCGGAAAATCCGGCGGTCGCGAGCACGATTGCGGGATAGACGACCACGAAGCCGATGGCGAACGGCACGAACCATTTGCCGAGCACGGTTCGCCACGCCGGAACGGCGGTCGCGATCGGCCGCAGCCGGCGCCGCCGGAGCCGCGGTTCGATCGCCAGCGAATAGAGGAGGCGGCCGATCCCGACGATGGCGACGATGGCGAATAACAGCGGCCATCGCGTCGTCAGCATCAGCTCATTCTGGCCGTTGACGGCGGTCTCGAAGCCGATCAGCGGCAGGAATAGCCCGAACGCGATCAGCGCAGTGAGGCCGGAGTTGCGCAGCGCCGCAATCGCGTCGCCGCGCCGGTCCTCGCCTGCTGAATTGGCCGGGATCGACACCTCACACCTTCTCGACGTTGGGGCGGCCGAACAGGCCCTGCGGCAGGAAGATCAGCGCGATCGCCAGGACCGAAAACGCGGCGACGTCCTTGTAGTCGATGGAAAAATAGGCCGACCACATGGTTTCGATCAGCCCGATCAGCAGCCCGCCGATCACCGCCCCCGGCAGCGAGCCGATGCCGCCGAGCACCGCGGCGGTAAAAGCCTTCACGCCCGGAACGAAACCGTCGGAGAAGGTGACCACGCCGTAATACATCAGGTACATCGTACCGGCGACGGCGGCGAGCGCGGCTGCGATCACGAACGTCGTGGCGATGGTGCGGTCGACATTGACGCCGACCAGCGCCGCCATCTTGCGGTCCTGCTCGCAGGCGCGTTGCGCGCGGCCGAGCTTGGTCCTGGCGACCAGATACCAGAACGCCAGCAGCAAGACCGCTGTGACGCCCCAGATGATGAGCTGCTTGTAAGACAGCGTCACCGGATAGTTGTTGCGGGTGAACAGCACGAATTCGCCGTTGATCATCGGCGGAATGGATTTATTGCGCGGGCCCTGGGTGACCTGGACGAAATTCGACAGGAAGATCGACATGCCGATCGCCGAGATCAGCGGCGCCAGCCGGAACGAGCCGCGCAGCGGCCGGTAGGCGACGCGCTCGATCGCCCAGTTGATGAGCGAGGTGAACAGCATCGCCACGACGAGCACGATCAGCAATGCCAGCACGATCGAGGAAATGCCGAGCCAGGTGGTCAGGATCAGAAACGCGATCAGCGCGATGAAGGCGGACACCATGAACACGTCGCCGTGGGCGAAGTTCACCATGCCGATGATGCCGAACACCATGGTATAGCCGATGGCGATCAGCCCGTAGATCGAGCCGAGCGTGAGGCCGTTGATGAGCTGCTGGAGAAAGACTTCCATGCGTCCTGCGCGCCTTTCGCATGGCTGCCCGGCCGACAACCGTCAAGCTTAAGGCTTAACAGGGGGCCAGCGGAGCGGCAACGCCGCGCGCAGGCCAGTCTTGTCGCAGCCGGCGCCTATCGAGCGGCCGGCGCCGGCAACGGCCGGGCGTGGATGCCGCATTCGCTCCTGGGAAGGCCGCTCCAGCGGCCTTCGCGGGGCGCGGCGCCGGGAGCCGGGCGGTGGGTGCAGGGCACGCAGCCGATCGAGCTGAACCCCAAAGCCTGCAGCGGATGGCGCGGCAATCTGGCGGCGGCAAAGGCGACGTCAAGCTCGGCGCGGGTCAGCCGCGCCAGCGGATTGAATTTAAGCCGCGGTCCGTCGGTCTCGACCGCGGCAAGCCCGGCGCGTTCGCCGCCGTGATAACGCTTGCGGCCGCTCAGCCAGCCGTCGAACCCCGCAAGCTCCTTGGCAAGGGGCTCGACCTTGCGGATGCCGCAGCAGGCGTCGCGATCGTGGAAGCACAACTGCCGCTTGGGATCGCGCAAAGCGAGCGCGCTCGGCGACGGCGTAATGGTGCGCACGTCGGTCAGCCGCAGCTGGGCGACCAGCGCGTCGCGATAGACGAGCGTCTCCTTGAACAGCCACAAGGTATCCAAGAACAGCACCGGCAGCGCCGGCTCGACATCGGCGACGATTTTCAGGAGCACCGCGGATTCGGTTCCAAACGAGGAGACGACCGCCAGGCGCCCGGGCAGCGCCCGTACCGCCGCTTCGACGATCTGGTGCGGGCTCGCATCGGCGAGCCGCGCGGCCAATGCCGCCGCATCGTGCTGCGGCTGCGGCCGCCGCGGCGGCAGCGGCGCCGCAGCGGCAGGCTGGACGGGTTCGGACTGTTCGGCTGCACCAAGCATTGGACGAATTTCGAGAATATTCTACTATTGGCGTGGTTATAGCCTCGCAATATTGGAAATAATTTCCATATTGCTGCATAAGCCGGCGATGCCGTTCGGCCGATTGCCGGTTGGGCGGAAGCATCGTTCTGGCCCACGTTGACAGAGGCCGTACGGCAGTGCCTTTGCTGCCCAACGCTTGCGGACTAAGCCGCACAGGCTGCGCTCGTTAGGGAGCCGCATGAAATCCGAAGACGCGATCAAGACCAAAGGGCGGCCGTTCACCGGGGCGGAATATCTTGAGAGCCTGCGCGACGGCCGCGAGGTCTATGTCTACGGCGAGCGGGTCCGCGACGTTACCACCCATCCGGCGTTCCGCAACGCCGCGCGCACCATCGCGCGGCTTTACGACGCGCTGCATGGCGAAAAGACCAAGGACCTGCTGACCTGCCCGACCGATACCGGGTCCGGCGGCTTCACCCACAAATTCTTCCGCGTCGCGCGGTCGCGCGAGGAACTCCTCGCGCAGCGCGACGCCATCGCGCACTGGGCGCGGCTGTCCTATGGCTGGATGGGCCGCTCGCCGGACTACAAGGCGTCGCTGATGAACACGCTCGGCGCCAATTACGATTTTTACGGCAAGTTCGCCGGCAACGCCAAGGCGTGGTACCGCCGCGCGCAAGAAAACGTGCTGTTCATGAATCACGCCATCGTCAATCCGCCGGTCGACCGGTCGAAGCCGGTGGATCAGGTCAAGGACGTATTCATCACCATCCAGAAGGATACCGATGCCGGCGTCTATGTCTCCGGCGCCAAGGTGGTGGCGACCTCGTCGGCGCTGACGCATTACAATTTTCTCGGCCAGAACGCCGCGGTGCCGCTGCACGACACCGATCTCGCGATCATGTTCATCGCGCCGATGAACGCGCCGGGCGTGAAATTGTTCTGCCGCGCGTCCTATGAAATGACGGCGAGCGTGATGGGCACGCCGTTCGATTATCCGTTGTCCTCGCGCTTCGACGAGAACGACGCCATCTTCGTGTTCGACAACGTGCTCATTCCCTGGGAAGACGTGCTGTTGTACCGCGACCTGGAAAAGCTGAAAATCTTCTTCCCGCAGTCGGGCTTTCTCGCCGGCTATCAGTTCCAGGGCTGCACCCGGCTCGCGGTCAAGCTCGACTTTCTCGCCGGCATCCTCGCCAAGGCCCTGCGCGTGGCCGGCTCCGACGAATTCCGCGGCAATCAGGCGATGCTCGGCGAGGTCATCGCCTGGCGGCATCTGTTCTGGGCGCTGACCGACGCCATGGCGCTCAACCCGACGCCGTGGGTCAACGGCGCGGTACTGCCCAATCTGCAATCGGGCTCCAGCTATCGGGTGTTCGCCGGCGACGCCTACGGCCGCGTCAAGGAGATCGTCGACAAGATCGTCGCCTCGTCGCTGATCTATCTGCCGTCCTCGGCCAAGGATTTCAAAAATCCGGCGATCGACCGCTATCTCGCCCGCTATCTGCGCGGCTCCTACGGCATCGATTACAAGGAGCGCATCAAGATCATGAAGCTTCTATGGGACGCGATCGGTACCGAGTTCGGCGGCCGCCACGAGCTTTACGAGCGCAATTACGCCGGCAATCACGAGGATATCCGTATCCAGGCGCTGTGGAACGCGCGCAGTTCGGGCACGTTCGACGAGATGACCGCGCTCGCCGAGCAATGCATGTCCGAATACGACGAGAACGGCTGGACCGATCCAGCGTGGCTTAATCCCGACGATGTCGCCTATCCGGGCTTGCCGGAAACGCGCCGCGCCGCGGAGTAAAAAATGCGGGACAGGCATACCAAGCTTTTTGTTGATCTCTTCATCATTAAATGCATGGCAGCGTGCAACCTCGCACTTACGGTCGTGATGTTTATTTTGATATTGAGGAATTACCGATGAGCTGGATCGACCAACGTCCCGACGATGCGATGGACGGCGCGTTTACGGCGGTCGCGCCGGGTCCGATCGTGAGCGTCGAGTCGCTCGCGTTCCGCGAGGCCATGAGCCGGCTCGGCGCCGCGGTACACGTCGTCACCACCGCGGGCGCGGCCGGCAAGTCCGGCTTCACCGCCACCGCGGTGTGCTCGGTGTCGGACGAGCCAGCAACGCTACTGGTGTGTCTCAATCGCCGCGCCAATTCGGCGCCGGTTCTGGCGCAAAACGGCGTGTTCTGCGTCAACACGCTTCCCGCCAGCGAAGCGAAGCTGGCCGATCTGTTCGCCGGGAAAAGCGGCGTGCATCTGCACGAGCGATTTTCGCAAGGCGAGTGGACCGCGCTGAAGACCGGCGCGCCGGTACTCGCCTCCGCGGTGGTCGCGTTCGATTGCCGCACCATCGAGATCAAGGCGGTCGCCTCGCACAATGTCGTGTTCGGCGCGGTCGAAGCGGTCCGGCTCGGACCGCCCGGTCCGGCGCTGGTTTATCACGAGCGCGCCTATAAGCCGGTGTGAAGGCTGCGCGGAACCGCCCCAGCGTAGGTAAGAGCCGCTATTTTGCCGGGGATTCCGACAATTTTTGCCGTGATTTCAATTCGTTGCTCATAATTGGAGCAGCACAAGCGGGGAACCCCCGCCCAGTTCGGCGATTGTCGCATCAGGCGGGGGCTCACGCGCAGTTCAAACCCCTCAACAGCATGGAGAGCGTCCCGATGCCGAACGAACAGAACAATCCGCAGAACCCGCAGCAGGGCGGGCAGAACAAGCCCGGCCAGCAGCAGCAGGGCGGACAGAATAAGCCCGGCCAACAGCAGCAGGGCGGCCAGAACAGGCCCGGCCAAGGCGGACAGCAGGGCGGCGGTCAACAGGGCGGTTTCAACCGCTAACGCTTGCGTCTCGGAAGGCGGCGGCCCGTTGCAAATCGGGCTGCCGCCTTTTTTGTGTAAAGCGCGCATTGCTTCACTGCGCCCGCTTCTCCTGCGGCGCGATCGGCTTATGCTGACGCCATGGCCAACGTGCTGCCCTTGTTCCATCTGTACGGCGATCCGCCCGACGATCAGGCGTTCGACTTCATTCACATCGAAACCATCGCGTCGCGGTCGTCGATCCACGACTGGACCATCCGCGCGCACCGCCACCGCAATCTGTTTCAGATCCTGCTGATCGAGCGCGGCGGCGGCGAGATGACGTTCGAGGCGGCAAAGCTTGCATTCGCCGCGCCGGCCGCGATCCTGGTTCCGGCGGCGATCGCGCATGGCTTTCGCTTCGAGCCCGAACTGTCACCGACGGCTGGGTGCTGAGCTTCACCGAGGATGCCGCGGGTGCGCTGACCGACCGCGCCGGCGAGGCGCTGGCCCGGCTGCGCACGCTCTCCTCGCAGCCGATCGTGCCCATCGAAGACGAAACCGAACGCAATCGCCTGTCGGGGCTGTGTACGGAATTGTTCGAGGAACACAGCCTGGCGCGCGAGGGCTATCGGCTGGCGATGCGCGGGCTCCTGGTGCTGCTCGCCGTCGGCGTGGCGCGGCTTGCGGCGAGCCGCGCGCGCACCGGAAGCGTCACCTTGCACCCGGCCGACGCCACGGTCGCGCAATTGCGGGCGCTGGTCGACGAATATTTCCGCAGCGAACGCTTGCTCGGCTTTTATGCCGAAAAGCTCGGCATGACGGTCGACCGGCTCAACGACCACGTCAAGCGCTCGACCGGCGTCACCGCCGGCCATCTCATCCGCCAGCGCGTATTGACCGAAGCCAAGCGCCAGCTCGTCTTCACCGCGCAGCCGATCCACGATATTGCCGAAGAGCTCGCGTTCGCCGATCCGTCGCACTTCGCGCGCTTTTTCCGCAAGCAGACCGGCACCACGCCGCACGAGTTCCGCGATCAACGGGGCGGGTGAGTGAGGTACGCCATGACCGACGTGACGCTTCGAATGCGAAACATGACGGCGCTTTCGCTGCTGTGTGCCGGTTTTGCGCTCCTGCCGGTGAAAGTCTCCGCTCAAGATATCGACTTCGGCCAAATCGACAAATTTGAATTGTTGGGGACCGGCACGCTGCACGTCGGATCGCCGCCGAAGACGATCGTCGACGATGACGAACGGCATACCGTCATTCTTACGATCTGGGAAGCCGATGCCGAAACAAAGGTGTATTGGAAGTCGCTGGACGGCGACGCGCCGCGCACGACCGTGATACCCGGAAAAGGCTTGCAGACGTTTCAAACTGCCGGGGTATTCAAACTGCAGGCCGTCGGCGATCCATACCGTCGCGTCAAATACGGATACGTGCTGCTGCGTCTTAAGAAACAATAGGCATTGAGAGCCAGGGAGTAACGCCAATGGCGATGACGATGAAGGGCGAGGTTCAGCTTGCCGCCCCACCGCAAACGGTCTGGGAGAAGCTCAACGATCCGGCGACGCTGAAGGCCTGCATTCCCGGTTGCGAGCAGCTTGATAAGCTCTCCGACACCGAAATGCAGGCGATCGCCACCGTCAAGATCGGGCCGGTCAAAGCCAAGTTCAAAGGCAAGGTCACGCTGTCCGATCTCGACCCGCCGCACGGTTACAAGATTTCCGGACAGGGCGATGGCGGGGTGGCCGGCTTCGCTAAAGGCGGCGCCACCGTCAAGCTCACGCCCAAGGATGGCGGCACGCTGTTGTCCTACGACGTTGACGCCCAGATCGGCGGTAAGCTCGCCCAGCTCGGCCAGCGGCTGGTCAACGGCGCTGCCAAAAAAGTCGCCGACGATTTCTTTGCCGGCTTCGCCAGCGCGGTCAATCCGCCGGCTGCGTGAGCGAAATGGCGAAGTAGCGAGTAGCGAGTAGCGAGTAGCGAGTAGCGAGTAGCGAGTAGTGAATAGTGAGTAGTGAGTAGTGAGTAGTGAGTAGCGAGTAGGGAACATCCTTTCTATTCGCCATTCGCCATTCGCTATTCGCCACTCGCCTCTATTCGCCACTCGCCTCTATTCGCCATTCGCCTCTATTCGCCATTCGCTACTCGCCATTCGCCCTTATCGACGGCTCAGACCGGCCTTTCCCCCATGCGGAACTCCCTTGACCGCTCCCTAGGCCGGGGTTCAGACTATTCTTGTTCCAGGGTGCAAAAACCGGCAAAATCGCCTCGAATTGGCCCCGGAACTCGGCCGCAGGCCTAGTCGGGCCGAAGTTTCGCGATATTTTGGAGGAGGTAGCCCATGGCAGCCGTTGCAATGACGGTGAACGGCAAACCTGTCAGCGCCGACGTTGACGTGCGCACGCTGCTTGTCCAATTGTTGCGCGAGAACCTGCGGCTGACCGGCACGCATGTCGGCTGCGATACCTCGCAATGCGGCGCCTGCGTCGTGCACGTCAACGGCAAGGCGATCAAATCCTGCACCGTCTTGGCGCTGCAGCTTGAAGGCGCCGACGTACTCACCATCGAGGGGCTGGCGGCGCCGGACGGGCCGCTGCATCCGATGCAGGAGGCGTTCCGCGAAAACCACGGTTTGCAGTGCGGCTATTGCACGCCGGGCATGATCATGACCGCGGTCGACATAGTGCGGCGCAAGGGCAACGAACTCGACGACCGCACCATCCGCGAAGAGCTTGAAGGCAATATCTGCCGCTGCACCGGCTATCATAATATCGTGAAGGCGATTGCGGCCGGCGCGCGCGCCATGCGCGGCGGCGGCGCCGCGAGCCGGGCCGCGGAATAGGGAGAGCTGCGGACGGAATTGCCGGCGGGCAATTCCGTATTCAAGGAGTGAGTTGCCGGAGGGCAATACCATGAGCGGAACCGGTATCGGCGCCGCGGTGCGCCGCAAGGAAGATCAGCGCTTCATCACCGGCAAGGGCCATTACACCGACGACATCAACCGGCCCGGCCAGGTGTTTGCCTATTTCGTTCGCTCGCCGCACGCCCACGCCACCATCAAATCGATCGATGCCAAACCCGCCGCCGCCATGCCCGGCGTGCTCGCGGTGCTTACCGGCGCCGAGCTTGCCAACGACAAAATCGGTAATCTCATCTGCGGCTGGATGATCCATTCCAAGGACGGCTCGCCGATGAAAATGGCGGCGCATCCGGCGCTCGCCAGCGGCAAGGCATGTCATGTCGGCGACCCGATTGCGGTCGTGGTTGCCGAGACGCTGGCGGCCGCGCGCGACGCTGCGGAAAAAGTCAAAATCGACTATGCGGTGTTGCCCGCCGTTGCCGATCCGGCGGCGGCGCAAAAGCCGGGCGCGCCGCAAATTCACGACGTGGCGCCGAATAATACGATTTATCAGTGGCACCTCGGCGACGCCAAGGCGGTCGATGCCGCGTTCAAGGCGGCCAAGCACGTCACCAAGCTCGACATCGTCAATAACCGGCTGGTGCCGAACGCCATCGAGCCGCGCGCGGCGATCGGCGATTACGATTTCGGGACCGGCGCGTTCACGCTGTGGAACACGACGCAAAATCCGCATGTGGCGCGGCTCGTCATTGCCGCCTTCGTCGGCATGGCGCCGGAGCATAAATTGCGCGTGATCGCGCCCGACGTTGGCGGCGGCTTCGGCTCGAAGATTTTCATCTACCCCGAGGAAGTCGTGGCGCTGTGGGCGGCAAAGCGCGTCGGCCGGCCGGTGAAATGGGTGTGCGACCGCTCCGAGGCGTTCCTTGCCGACGCGCACGGCCGCGATCACGTCACCCATGCCGAGATGGCGTTCGACGCCGAGGGCAAGATTTTAGCCCTGCGCGCCAAGACCGTGGCCAATCTCGGCGCCTATATGTCGACCTTCTCGTCGTCGGTGCCGACCTATCTCTATGCCACCTTGATGTCGGGCCAATACGACATTCCGCAAATCTATTGCGAGGTCGACGCCGTCTACACCAATACCGTGCCGGTCGATGCCTATCGCGGCGCCGGCCGTCCCGAAGCGACCTTCGTGGTCGAGCGGCTCGTTGAAGTCGGCGCACGTGAAATGGGCCAGGATCCCGCCGAGCTGCGGCGCAAGAACTTCATCAAATCGTTCCCGCACCAGACGCCGGTGATCATGACCTACGACGCCGGCGACTATAATGCCTCGCTGAAGAAAGCGCTCGAACTCGCCGACTACAAGGGCTTCGGCAAGCGCAAGCGCGACTCGGCGAAGACCGGCAAACTGCGCGGCATCGGCTTGTCGACTTACATCGAAGCCTGCGGCATCGCGCCATCGCAGGCCGTCGGCTCGCTCGGCTGCGGCGTCGGCTTGTGGGAATCCGCCGAGGTGCGGGTCAATCCGACCGGCTCGGTCGAAATTCTCACCGGCACTCACGCGCACGGCCAGGGCCACGAAACGACCTTCGCGCAAGTCGTCTCGGAGCGGCTCGGCATTCCGATCGATAACGTCTCGGTGGTGCATGGCGACACCGACAAGGTGCAGTTCGGCATGGGCACCTACGGCTCGCGCTCCGGCGCGGTCGGCATGTCGGCGCTGGTCAAAGCGCTCGACAAGGTGGAGGCCAAGGCCAAAAAGGTCGCCGCGCATCTGCTCGAAGCCGCCGAGGGCGACATCGAGTTCAAGGACGGCAAATTTTCCGTCGCCGGCACCGATAAATCGGCGGCCTGGGGCGACGTTTCGCTCAACGCCTATATCGCGCACAAATTCTCCGGGGCCGAACTCGAGCCGGGCCTGAAGGAAGGCGCGTTCTACGATCCGACCAATTTCACCTTCCCGGCCGGCTGCCATATCTGCGAGGTCGAGGTCGACACCGAAACCGGCAATACCGAGATCGTGGCCTGGACCGCGGTCGACGATTTCGGCGTGTTGGTCAATCCGATGATCGTCGAGGGCCAGGTCCACGGCGGCATCGCCCAGGGCGTCGGCCAGGCGCTGTGCGAGGGCGCGGTGTACGACAAATCGGGTCAGCTCGTGACCGGCTCGTTCATGGACTATTGCATGCCGCGCGCCGATCACCTGCCGGTGCTGAAAGTCGACACCACGATGACCAAATGCCCGTCGAATCCGCTCGGCATCAAGGGTTGCGGCGAAGCCGGCGCCATCGCCGCGCCGGCAGCCGTCATCAACGCCATCACCGATGCGATCGGCACCGAAAATCTGGCGATGCCTGCCACGCCGGCGACAGTGTGGGCGGCGCTGCAGAAAGTGAACAAAATGCCGAAAGCGGCATAAGGAGAGAATTTCCCTCTGCCCCCATTGGGGGGAGAGGGTAGGGTGAGGGGGGCTTACGCTCGCTCGGCGAAGCGGAGTCGGCCCTCACCGGATCGCTTCGCGATCCGCCTCTCCCGGAACGGGAGAGGGGATCGAAAGAAATAAACGGAGGACTCTCGATGTACGCCTTTACTTTTCATCGCCCGCAGACGGTGCGCCAGGCCGCCGGCCTTCTCGCCAAGAACGCGGACGCCAAATTGCTCGCCGGCGGCCAGACGTTGTTACCGACCATGAAGCTGCGGCTCGCGGGCCCGCCGCAGATCGTCGACATGTCGCTGATCGAGGGGCTCTCTGGCATCGAGCAGAGCGGGCGCTCGCTTTCGATCGGCGCCATGACGCGCCACAACGACGTCAACACTTCGCCGGTGGCGCAGCAGGCGATCCCGGTGCTTGCCAAGCTCGCCGGCATGATCGGCGATCCGGCGGTGCGCCACATGGGCACCATCGGCGGCTCCGTCGCCAACAACGATCCCAATGCCGATTATCCGGCCGCTTGCCTTGGGCTCGGCGCCACCATCGTCACCAACAAGCGCCGCATCAAGGCCGACGATTTCTTCACCGGCATGTTCTCGACCGCGCTTGAGCCTACGGAAATCATCACCAAGGTAATCTTCCCGATCCCGAAAAAGGCGGCCTATCAGAAATTCCGCAATCAGGCCTCGCGCTTCGCGCTGGTCGGCGTGTTTGTCAGTAAGCGCGGCGGCGAAATCCGCGTCGCGGTCACCGGCGCCGGCTCGAATGGCGTGTTCCGCGTCAAATCGTTTGAGGAGGCGCTGAAGAAGCGGTTTTCGCCGAAATCGCTGGAAGGCATGACCATTCCGTCAGACGGCATGAACGCGGACATCCACGGCAGCGCCGAATACCGCGCCCACCTCGTCGGCGTGCTCGCCCGCCGCGCGGTGGCCGAGGCGATCGGGAAGGCGGCGGGCTGATTACCCTCCGCGCTTTGCCCGTTCTGTGAGTCAGCAGACCCCCACTCTATCTCTCCCCCTTTTAGGGGGAGAGAAGCGCAAGCCGCGAGTTCGCAGCGCCACCGCAGAGACAGGGACTGGCCGCTGGCGCTTTCCTCCCCCTGAAAGGGGGAGGATTAAGGTGGGGGTCGCGGGCCGCTCGCGGGGCGCATTGGTCTATTCCCGGCCACGTCTTTTGCCTGTTTGCTATGCGCGAGAGATGTATCCGGGCGGCGGGACAAATCCCGCGCCGATGACTACATTGCACCTATGAACAAGCCTTCGCCGCGCCCGCTTCCGGCTTCGATCGACTTAACCGTCGATCTCCTTGCCGAGGCCGACTATCTCGCCGACCGCTCGCTCGGCACCGTGCTTTATCTCGCGCTCAAAATGGGCCGGCCGATTTTCCTGGAAGGCGAGGCCGGCGTCGGCAAGACCGAGATCGCCAAGGTGCTGTCGTCGACGCTCGGCCGGCGCCTCATTCGGCTGCAATGCTATGAGGGCCTCGACATCGCCGCCGCGGTCTATGAATGGAATTACGCGGCGCAGATGATCGCCATTCGCGTCGCCGAGGCCGAGGGCGAGCACGACCGCACGCGGCTCGAACACGACGTGTTCTCCGAGCGGTTCTTGATCAAGCGGCCGCTGTTGCAGGCGCTCGAACCCGACACCGCAGGCTCCCCGGTGCTCTTGATCGACGAGATCGACCGCACCGACGAGGCGTTCGAGGCGTTTTTGCTGGAAGTGCTGGCCGACTTTCAGGTCACCATCCCGGAAATGGGCACGGTGAAGGCCGGGCATCCTCCCGTCGTGGTCATCACCTCGAACCGCACCCGCGAAGTCCACGACGCGCTCAAGCGCCGCTGCCTCTATCACTGGATCGGTTATCCGACCGCCGAGCGGGAACTCGCCATCGTCCATGCCAAGGTGCCCGGCGTCGGCAAGAAATTATCCGAGCAGGTGGTGGGTTTCGTGCAGGCACTGCGCAAGCAGGATTTGTTCAAATCGCCCGGCGTCGCCGAAACGCTCGACTGGGCCGCGGCTTTATCCGAGCTCGACGTGGTCGCGCTCGATCCGCAACCGTGTCCGACACGCTCGGCGTGCTCTTGAAATATCAGGACGACATCGCGCGGCTCGAGGGCTCAAAGGTCAAGGAACTACTCGACGAGGTGAAGTCGGAGCTGCGGGCAGCGGAGTGATCAACGTGGCAGAGAGCAACACCGGCCGCCTCGCCGAAAATATTCTCTACTTCGCCCGCGCGCTGCGGGCGGCCGGCATTCCGGTCGGGCCCGGCGCAGTGCTCGATGCGCTCCAAGCCTTGCAGACTGCGGGCGTCGGCACGCGCGATGATTTTTACTGGACGCTGCATGCGGTGTTCGTCAAACGCCACGAGCATTCGATCCTGTTCGATCAGGCGTTCCGCATCTTTTTCCGCCGCCGCGGCTATGTCGATCAGTTACTCGCAATGATGCTGCCGCAAGCCCCGGTGCCGCCGCAAGCGCCCCAGGCCGGCGCCACGCGCGTGCACGAGGCGCTGTTCTCTGGGCTGGACGACAAGCTCAGAAAAGAGCGCGAGATCGAGCTTGACGCCCGCATGACGGTGTCCGACCGCGAAGTGCTGCAAAAGAAAGATTTCGCGCAAATGACGACCGCCGAGATCGCCGCGGCCAAAGCGGCGATGCAGCGGCTCGTTCTGCCGCTCGCCGAAGTGCGCACCCGCCGCTTGGCGCCGCATCCGCGCGGCCATCTGATCGATATCCGCCGCACGCTGCGCGCCAGCATGAAGGGCGGCGGCGATTTCATCGATCTGCGCTTCATCGGGCCGAAGTCGAGACCGCCGCCGCTGGTCGCGCTGCTCGACATATCCGGCTCGATGAGCCAGTACAGCCGCATCTTCCTGCATTTTCTGCATGCGCTGACCGACGCGCGCAAGCGCGTCTCGACGTTTATGTTCGGCACGCGGCTGACCAATGTTACGCGCGGCCTGCGCGCGCGCGATCCCGACGAGGCGCTCGCCGCCTGCTCGGCGGCGGTGCCGGACTGGTCCGGCGGCACGCGGATTGCGTCGTCATTGCGCGCGTTCAACAAGTTATGGGCGCGGCGGGTTCTGACCCAAGGCGCGATCGTGCTTCTGATCACCGACGGGCTCGAGCGCGACGCCGACGATACGCTCGCTTTCGAGATCGACCGGCTGCACCGTTCCTGCCGGCGGCTCGTCTGGCTCAATCCGCTGTTGCGCTTCGAGGGTTTTGAGGCGCGCGCCCGCGGCATCAAAACCATGCTGCCGCATGTCGACGAATTCCGGCCGATCCATAATCTGGAATTGATGGCGGGGCTGGTGTCGGCGCTGTCGCGCGGCGGCGACCGCGCCGGCGATCCGAAGGCGTGGATGCAAAAGGTGGCGTGAGACGTTATATATGAAGAGATATAGCGAATGAACGAGTGGCGAATAGCGAAATAGCGAGTAGCGAATAGGGAAACGGCTGAATATCTTAACGCTATTCGCCATTCGCCATTCGCCACTCGCTATTCGCGCCTAAAGAAACGGAGACCCCCCATGCTCGCAACCGACAACGACATTCTCAAAGCCGCCGAGGACTGGCGTAAAAGCGGCCGCGCGGTCGCGCTCGCCACCGTGGTGGAGACCTGGGGCTCGGCGCCGCGCCCGGTCGGCTCGAACCTCGTCATCGACGCCGACGGCAATTTCCTCGGCTCGGTGTCCGGCGGCTGCGTCGAAGGCGCCGTCGTCACCGAAGCGCTCGACGTGATCGAGAGCGGCAAGCCGAAAATGCTGGAATTCGGCGTCGCCGACGAGACCGCCTGGAAGGTCGGCTTGTCCTGCGGCGGCACCATCCGGGTGTATGTGGAGAAGGTGGAGTAGGGAAGGGTGCGAATAGCGAGTGGCGAATGGCGAATAGGAGTAAGATTGCGTCCCTATTCGCCATTCGCCATTCGCCACTCGCATTGAAGCACATGAAACTCGACATCCTCACCGCCCTTAACACCGAACGCGCCGCGCGCCGCGCCGCGATCGTCGTCACCAATGTCGAGAGCGGCCGGCAGCGGCTGGTCAAGGCCGCCGATATCGCCAGAGATCCGCTCCGCCCGGTACTCGCCGAGCATCTGCGCAGCGGCAAAAGCGGCATGGCGGAGACCGCCGAGGGCCGCGTCTTTCTCACCGTCTATGTGCCGGCGCCGCAGCTCGTGATCACCGGCGCCGTGCATATCAGCCAGGCCTTGGCGCCGATCGGAAACCTTCTCGGCTACGACGTGACCATCGTCGACCCGCGCACGGCGTTTGCCTCGATCGAGCGTTTCCCGGACGTGAAAGTGATCGCCGAGTGGCCGGACAAGGCGTTGCCGCCGCTCAATGTCGACCGCTACACCGCCTTTGTCGCGCTCACCCACGATCCGAAAATCGACGATCCGGCGCTGATCCACGCGCTGGCGCGCGAGTGTTTTTATATCGGCGCGCTGGGGTCGCGGAAAACGCACGGCCGCCGCATCGAGCGGCTCAAGGCGCAGGGCGTGGCCGATGCCGATCTCGCCCGCATCCACGCGCCGATCGGGCTCGATATCGGCGCGGTGTCGCCGGCCGAGATCGCGGTCGCGATCATGGCGCAAATCACCGAGCGGCTGCGCGAGGAAACCGAGACCCCCTCCCTTTACCCTCCCCCGCAAGCGGGGGAGGGCAGGGTGGGGGCAAAGGCCGCGTCATGAAATTCGGCGCGGTCGCGCCCAAGGACGCACTCGGCGCGACCGCGGTGCACAGCATCCGGCAGGGCACGCTCGTCCTCAAGAAAGGCACGCTGATCGGCGCCGCCGAGGTCGCGGCGCTGGATGCCGCCGGGATTAAGGATCTCGTCGTGGCGCGGCTCGAACCGGGCGACGTCGGCGAAGATGTCGCCGCCGCCGAGATCGCCAAGGCGGTTGCCGGCGAAGGCGTGCATGTCGACCGCGCCTTTACCGGGCGCGCCAACCTGTTTGCGCAAAGCTCGGGCGTGCTCGTCGTCGACAAGGACGCGGTCGACCGATTGAACCGCGTCGACGAGGCGATCACCTTTGCGACGCTGCCGGCGTTCAAGCCGGTGGTCGCCGGCGAAATGATCGCGACGGTGAAAATCATTCCGTTCGCGGTGGCCGGGCCCGCGCGCGATGCCGCGCTGGCAGGCGTCACCCAGCCGCTCCTTCGCGTTGCGCCTTACCGCATCCGCAAAGTCGGCGTGGTGTCGACGGTGCTGCCCGGCTTGGCGGGCAAGGTGATCGAGAAAACGCTCAAAATCACCGCCGACCGCCTCGCCCCGGCCGGCGCCGGCATCGTCGCCGAGCGCCGCGTGCCGCACGAACGGGCAGCGCTCGCCCACGCGCTCGACGAGGTGCTCAAGGACGGCGCGGAACTCGCCATCGTCTTCGGCGCCTCGGCCATTGCCGATCGCCGGGATGTCATCCCGGCGGCATTGGAAGCGATCGGCGGCCGCGTCGAGCATTTCGGCATGCCGGTCGATCCCGGCAACCTGTTGATGATCGGCACTGCCGCCGGCCGCCCGGTGCTCGGCGCGCCAGGCTGTGCGCGCAGCCCCAAGGAAAACGGCTTCGATTGGGTGCTCATGCGGCTGCTGGCTGGTCTGCCGGTGCCGCCCCGGGACATCACCGGGCTCGGCGTTGGCGGCCTGCTGATGGAAATCGTTACCCGGCCGCAGCCGCGCACCGAACCGACACCGGAAAAGGACCACAACATCGCCGCCATCGTGCTCGGCGCCGGCCGGTCGAGCCGCATGGGCGGCCCCAACAAACTTTTGGCGGAGATCGCCGGCCGGCCGCTTATTCGCATCGCGGTCGAACAGGCGCTCGGCTCGCGCGCGCGGCCGGTCATCGTCGTCACCGGCCACCAGCGCGAGCGCGTCGAGGCGGCGTTATCCGGCCTGCCGGTCAAATTGGTGCATAATCCGGATTTTGCCGATGGGCTCGGCACCTCGCTGAAAGCCGGCATCGCCGCGCTGCCGGCGGAGGTCGACGGCGTCATCGTCTGCTTGGGCGACATGCCCCAGGTCGACTCGGCCCTGATCGACCGGCTGATCGGCGCGCTCGATCCCGACCAGGGCGCGCTCATTGCGGTGCCGACCATCGACGGCAAGCGCGGCAATCCGGTGGCGTGGTCGCGCCGCTTCTTCCCCGATCTGATGGCGGTCGAGGGCGACGTTGGCGCCCGCCATCTGATCGGCCGCTATGCCGAGGCGGTGACCGAAGTGCCGCTCGCCGGCACCGCGGTGCTGACCGACGTTGATACGCCGGAAGCCTTGGCGGCGGTGAAGAAGGAGCTGGAGAAGACATAACTCACCGTCATTCCCGGCTCGCGCTTGCGCGCGCCCCGGAATGACGGTCGGATTCACCGTCTGGAAACCCTTCCCGGCTAGTTTTGCGCGTTCCTCCGGGGAGGGGCCCCATGTTGCGTCTTGTGCGGAATTTCCTGCTCGCGGCGGCGAGCCTTGGCTTCGTGATCGGCGCGGTGGGCGGCGCCGAAGCCGCCGGCGCGCTCGCGGTCGGCGCCTGCGGCGCCTATGGCTACGGTTTCGACTATGCCAAGGCCACCGATGCCCGCACCGCGGCGATGCGGCAATGTAGCGGCAGGCACTGTACGGTCGTCGGTGTCATCCGCAAAGGCTGCGCGGCGATGGCGGTCGACGCCAAGAATCCCTGCGGCTCGTTCGGCTGGGCGCTCAATTCGCATCTCGGCAAGGCCGAGAACATGTCGATGCGGCGCTGCGCGCAGTTCGGCGGCCGCGACTGCGTGGTGCGCGCCTGGGCCTGCGACGAGAAGGGCTGAGCCCGCGTTTTCAGAATTTTGCGCTGACGCCGACCCGCAAATAAGGCCCGCTGCGGTGGTCGGTATCCATCGCCCAGCCGCCGCCCGCCGACCAT
The DNA here is from genome assembly GCA_963729335.1 of uncultured Alphaproteobacteria bacterium. GTDB lineage: Bacteria > Pseudomonadota > Alphaproteobacteria > Rhizobiales > Xanthobacteraceae > BOG-931. The sequence continues at coordinate 132,375 of CAVSNN010000003.1, read as the reverse complement.
TCCGTCGCGCCGAAGTGCAGCGCCGTCACATGGCCGCCGACTTCCAGCTCTTGGAAGTTGGCGCACCAGAACATCGCCGCTTCCGGGCCGGCGAACATGGCATCGAAAACACGGTAGCCGAGCGCGCCCCGCAGATATCCGGTCGGACCGATCGAGGCGATCGAGCCGTTGACGGCGGCCATGGTCGCTGAGGTCGGCTGGTACCAGACGTTGCCGGCGAATTGGCCGGGCGCTTATCTAGCTTGCAAACCTGAATTTACAGGTAGCTTCCGCTGATTTTTCGCGCTAAGGTCGCCATGGCTGCGGCGATAAGGGTTAGGGGTTGTGATATGCGCGTGCTCGTTGCGTTGGGCGGTCTTTTGGCCGCCACTAGTTTGGCGTGGGGTGCAGATATTCCGATGGCGCCCGCCGCACCGGCTCAAGCACCTGCCGTTTACGCGCCGGCGCCGCCTCCCGTCTATAACTGGACCGGCGTCTATATCGGTGCAAATGCCGGATGGGGATTTGCCACAGCGTCTGCCACAGCCACGATTCCCGGCGCTACCGCAACCGCAAGCGAGAATCTATCCGGCTTTGTCGGCGGCGGCCAAGTCGGCGGCGATTATCAGATTGGCTCTTGGGTTTTTGGCCTCGAAGCCGATCTAGATTATTCCGATCAGAGCAACACGACCACCGGTGGCATCGTCAGCGAAACCGATACGATTCCTTGGATCGGAACCCTCCGCGGCATCGTCGGTTACGCCTTCGACCGAGTGCTTGTGTACGGCACCGCTGGCGGCGGCGAGGGCAAGTTCACCGCCAACGTCACGGCAGCCGGAATTGGCTCGGCGAGCGCATCGCGGACCCAAAGCGCGTGGACGGCGGGTGCTGGTGTCGAGGTTGGCATCACGCAAAATCTCAGCGCCCGGCTGGAATATCTCTATCTTGATACCGGCAACATCAATGTTGAAACGATCGGAGCACTGACGGTGACCGGCCGCGTCCAGGATAATCTCGTTCGCGTCGGATTAAATCTTCGGTTGCCAATTCAGTAGGACCACGTGAAAAGCTAATGACCGGCTTTCTTTCGGTAGCAAATCCCCTTGTCCTCCCGAGATGGTCGACGGATGATGGCTTCGCGGCGTTTGGGGATTATCATGCGTAGCATTATTGCACTGAGTTTTTTCGGCCTTCTGATTGGTTGTGCATCGTCTGGGGTAAAGGTCAGCGAGCAACAAGCCGAGTCCTTCAAGGTCGGAAGCTCTACTTATTCGGATGTGGTTGCCGCTCTTGGCGAACCGACTACTAATACTGTTACCTCCAATGGTATCAGGACTATTTCTTACAATTACACCTCAATCCGCTCGCAACCACAAAATTTCATTCCATATCTCGGTCCGCTAGTCGCTGGATATGACAACCAGTCAAGCTCGGTCACATTCAACTTTGACCAGCGCGGCGTACTGGCTGGCACCACCTCAAGTCAAACCGGCATGGGGACTGGTGCAAACTTGGCCGCTGGCGCGAATGCCGCCGCACGTCCCTACGAGGGTGTGAGGAATTGAGCGTGCTGAGCAATGACCGGCTATGAAAACGAGCCTGACTACGGCGGCCCTGAACCCACCGTCAAAGGAACGATATTCCTGATCATGCTAATCGCGACGGTCTGCGGAGCCTTTGTGCTTGCCCTTTTTGGATGATGGCTTCCTTCGCGATCCCCCGCAACGCGGATTGAAATTCCTCATTGGAAGTGTCGGCGCCTAGCTCGTGCGCGGCCTTGCGGAAGAGTTGTATGTTGAGGCACCGTTCGAAGGGATGAAACTATGCGTAAGTTGTCGGGCTGGTTGTTGGTCGCACTGCTGCTACTGAGCCCGGGCCTGGGGTCGGCTCAAACTGAAAGCGTACAACTCTTTCCGGCCGAAACGGAAGCACAGCATCACTGCCCGGCTGATCTGGTCGTGTGGGTGAATACCGCAACGGGCGTCTACCACTTCAAAGGAATGCGGTGGTACGGGAACACAAAGAACGGCGCATATGTCTGTGAAAAAGAGGCTGATGAGGCGGGCTATCGACCCACGAGGAATGGGCAATAGTCGCGTCAGCACAGCGTTCCCTAGGGCCACCTTCGGAGCCTCCTGCTCCTCACGCTGGCCATGTGCCAAAGTGACAACTTGCCCGATTGACAACTAAAGGTGTGTGTTCAACATTTATCGCTATCGCGTTGGGGCCCTGTGCCAGTTGGCAGCGTGAGCAGCTTCAGTGTCGCGGCGGGATTTGGAAAGCACCCTGGAATTTATACGCTCTCTGGAGCGCGGGAAAACCGCGAGTGATGTTTGCGCCAGCCTGCTCAAAACTGTTTCCCGCTACGGGATGCAGCACATCCTGGCAGGCACCATCCCAACGCCAAGGTCAACGCGCAAACAGCAGGAAGCCAACGTGCTTCTGCAGGACTGGCCCCGGGAATGGTGGGATCGCTACTTCTCTAAGGGTTACCTGTTCGTCGATCCCGCAATTACGCACGTGCTAAACGACACGCGCCCATTCCTTTGGTCCGATCTCGACCCTTTGTGCCGTGACAACCCTGCTGCAACCCGAGTGATGAGGGAAGCGTCGGAGTTTCGGTTGAAGAACGGATTTACGGTTTCGCTCATGACTCTGGACGGTATCAGCGCCGGCTTTTCCTTTGCTGGAGAGAAACTCGATCTTCCGGCTGAGCACCACGGGATATTGCAGCTACTCGCTACCTATACGCTCGGGCGCACTCTGATCATTGAGGAACCGCCTCAGGTTCCACTCTCTGTTCGCGAACGGGACGTCCTCCGTTGGGCTGCGGAAGGCAAGACGGATTGGGAAATTGGGATGATCCTCAACATATCGAAACATACCGCTGACAAAATGCTTCGGTCAGTCCGGACAAAGCTCATTGCGAGCAACCGCACGCATGCTATCGCAAAAGCAATTCGGTTCGGCATCATCGACTAAATTGTCAAGTACGGGAAACCGTACTATCCAAATTCAGCGCGTGTGCCAGCATGTCCCCAATTCACTTCTGAGGGGACATTGCCATGATTCACATTGTGACCGCTGAAAATCGGCATCTATTCACCGAACTGCTGGAGCAGGCCTATCGGCTGCGACACGCAGTATTTGTGGATGAGATGAAGTGGGAGGACCTTCGAAAGGCGGATGGCAGGGAAGTCGACCAGTTTGATGATGGGCGCGCGCTCCACATGCTGTATGTTCGGGATGGGGTGGTGCTGGGCTATCAGAGAATGCTGCCCACAATCCGTCCTCACCTTCTATCAGATGTTATGCCGGAACTCTGCGATGGTGATCGTCCGTCCGGGCTCGATATCTGGGAATGGACGAGGTACTGCGTAGCCCGACCGCACCGTGAGCGCGGTCGCGCATTAAGCCCGATCGCGAATTCCCTATTGTCCGGAATCGTTGAGTGGGGCCTCCGGTCGGGCGTGAATAAAATCATCATTGAAATGGATCCAATTTGGTTGCTCCGCCTAGTGCAACTGCACTTTCGCGTCGCCCCGCTCGGACTGCCCAAAAAAATCGGCGGGAACGATATCGTCGCTGTGGTCGCGGCCTTCGACGAGCGAACTCTAACCCGGCTTCGCGAAATGCGCGGTGATCAAGCCACGGTTCTGGCTGCGGAGTTCAAACGAAGACTCTGAGCGCGTGAGTGATGAGTTCACGCGCCCTGGCCGAATTCTTCGAAGCTTCCTTCGACATGCGCTCAACAAATTCGATGACAGCCCCACGAACCGCAGGGTCCTTGATTTCCATGAATGCCTTCACCAGCCGGAGGCCCTCCCGCTCGGAGGCGAAATCGGTCCGGGAAGTCTCCCGGCTATCGCGTTCATCGGCCACGGCGAATTCCTCCTAATCCATTGGGGCGCTTCCAATGACACCTAAACCGAATGAAATCAAACTCCTGGTAGCGCAAATCGAGCGCGCAACTGCCCGTTCAGTAAAATTAAGGCTAAGAACCGTCATTTATCTGCTTCGTATGGCTCGGCTGGAGGTGCAACTCATATCGGAAGATAGCCGGTCAGGCAGTCCCAGGAGGGGCCGACAACGCCCTGTGGATTAAGGGCTGGTCCGCCTGGGCTACGCTTACGCATCCCTGGTCACGGTTTTTGAGATACCACTTGACACCCGTCACTGTCGGAGTTACATTGAGCGAATCTCTGCTCATGGAGGGACGTTTCTAGAGACGATCCTGAAACGGAGCGAGAGCGGTCCCCGCGCGCGGGATTCGTAACCCCGCGCCCGGGCGGCTCCGGGCATCATTCATGCCGGTACTACGGCCGGTGCGGGAGGTGCTTTCCCTGGACTGGGATAGGCGAGGGCGGGTAACGCCCGCCGGATCCGCCTCCCAGGAGGCGAATATCTGCCTCTTGACATAAACCGTCAGCCATGGCAATATCCTTCCCTAGACAGGGAAACGGGGTAGCCGCCATGGCAAAACGTCCTAAGCCGGTCCATCAGATGACCGAGGCTCAATTTGAGAATATGTTCCCATTGGGGGACGAAGATACCTGCAAAGCCTATTTGAAAGCTCGCCGCTGGCCCGATGGCGTGCGCTGCCCGCGCTGCGGCAATCTCGCCGTCTATGACCTCCCGTCCCGCAAGTGGCACTGGCAATGCACCAAATGCGCCCCCGGCGGTTCTACGGGCTATCGGTTTTCGATCATCGCGGGCACGATCTTTGAAAATACCAACAAGCCGCTTCGCCAGTGGTTCAAGGTCGTGCATTTGATGACGACCAGCAAAAAGGGAATTTCCAGTCTGCAAATCAAGCGGCAGATGGGCTTCGGCTCTTACGAAACTGCGCTGAATATGACCCACAAAATCCGCGCGGCGATGATTCAGCCGCAAGAGAAACTTGGCGGCATTGTCGAGGTTGACGAAACTTGGGTTGGCGGAAAAGACCACAATCGCCATTGGAACAAGCGCCATCACGGCATGGGCGGCGGCGCTGGGACCGGCAAGACGCCAATCGTCGGCGCTGTCAGTCGCAAGGGCAATGTCGTGACGCGCGTTCTGGAACGGGTGACCGCAAAGGACGTGGCCGAATTTGTTCGCGAGGCCGTATCCAACAAAGTCAGCCTGCTGGCGACCGACAAATGGCAGGGCTACAACGTGCTGAACGAATATCCGCATGACACCGTTGACCACAAGCACGAAGAATATGTGAAGCAAGGCGTCTATGGCGCGGTTCACACCAACACGATTGAAGGCTTCTGGTCGATCTTCAAGCGCGGCGTCGTCGGCACGTTCCACAAAATGAGCGCCAAATACATGCCGCTGTACGTCGCGGAGTTTCAGTTCCGGTATAACAACCGCTTCAATCCAGATATTTTCGGAGCGGCGATTGGGGGCTGTTGATTTCATGCCCAAATCCAAATCGCGACGCCAAAAAAAAATCCGAGGACAGCACCTACAGCCGCCGCCCGAACTATCTCATCGGTTGATGGAAAGAATCCACGCTCTCTCGCGGCATGTGTGGGCATGGGTCGTTGGTGCATCGGCGCTTTTGTCCCTCGCTGCCGCCATGATCTTTTTCTTGCCGAAGGTAACCGTAGAGGCGTCAGGCCCATTTCAGCCCTCTGCTGCCCCAGTAGTGATCTTCGTTATTTCTAATGAGAGCGTAATCCCACTTGAAAATGTTAAGCCTCGAGCTGGGCTTTTGCGCGATCAGTTTTAATTTCGGCGACACTGGCGAACCAAAACCGCCGCCATTTTTCCCTAAATGCAATGCGAACAGCACTGGTTTTCTTTCGCCGCCGAATTGGCAGCTCACTCAATTGGATGCGGGTGAAAAAGTAACCGTCACCTGGGACGATGCGCTTCATAATCAGACGCCCGGCGAGATTGATTACGCCGATGTTCTTATGACTGTGGCATATCGACCTTGGTTTCTGCCCTTCAACCGCGAAACCACTTTTCGCTTTGTCACCCGCAAATTGGCCGATCAGAAAATCTATTGGTTTGCACGCCCACGACTGATTAGCCCGTCATCATTCGCCGCCAGCCTGTCACGCCGCTGTCTCCATAAGGAGGATTTACCCCTTATGTCAAGAGGCGGATATTCGCCTCCCAGGAAGCATGGCCTGGAGTTGAGCCAGCCGGGCGGAAGCCTCTGGCGAGAGCCGCGGTGGAGCGCCGAAAGGCGAGCGGGCTCCGATGAGCCCGCGCCGTGCTCCGTCGAGCACGGCCAGTGCAGGATGCGCCTATCGGCGCTCCACCTCCCTCCTTTTTGGAGGGAGGATTTGGGAAGGGCCTTCTTGAAGCGTGAAGGCAAAGCTCGGGCGCGACGCGCCGCGAGAAGGAGAACTGCTGCCGTGAGCAAGAAGTCCGAGGAAAAGCTTACGACGTCGGAGTGGCAGGCGCGTCACGACGCTGCCTGCGCGATCGTCGCCCGCAAGTATTGCGACATGCTGGGGCTGTGGCGCACCTGCCGCTACAAGCCCTGCCGCAGCGCGAGACGATGCAGCGGCGACCAGGGCCCGTGTTTGCAGCGTGGCTGGCTGACTGTCCCCTACGAAATCCGTAACCAAGCCCACGACCGAATGGCGGCGGAGACGCCAGCGAACGCGGACAGGTTTACCGGTGCGGCGCATGGCTATCCCCCTTATTCATCTTGCCTGCATGGTCCGACGAACTGGAAACGCCGAGCTCCGTAGGCTGCAAATGTCAGGCATTTTGCGGTAATGAAAGCGCCTAGAACACCATGGATCGAGCGATGAGAACGACCTTGACCATTGACGACGATGTCGCGGTGCAACTGGAGCGGTTAAGACGGCGGGACGACGGGAGTTCTGAAGCACCTCATCAACGAGGCGCTTCGTCGCGGCTTGCGGGACATGGCCGCGCGTCCGAAGAAAACTAAGCCGTTCAGGACAAGCGTCTTCGATCTCGGCAAGCCGCTCATCGATCTCGACAACGTTGCCGAGGCTCTCGCTCTTTTGGGACGCGAGGACCCTGGATAATCCTGCTCGCCGCCGGTCTGCCTTGCAGAAATCGGGTATGTCGTTGATGGGCCGGGCGCTATAGGTCGCGGCCGAACCGGGATCGCATCATGGCCGTTGCAACATCGTCGCCGAGGACTGCCGGTACCGCCGAGGGGCGCGCCGAACTGTCGCGCCGGCGGCTGGCGATCGGTTTTCTCAACTGGGCGCATGGGCTCGATCACTTTGTCATCCTGATCTACCCGACCGCAGTCATCGAGCTTGAGGTGGTCTATGGCCGGCCCTATTCGGCGCTGATCTGGCTTTCCACCGCGTCTTTCGTCGCTTTCGGCCTGTTTTCGCTGCCGGCGGGCTGGCTCGCCGACCGCTGGAGCCGCCGCAATATGATGGTCGGGTTCTATGTCGGCTGCGGGGCCTCGCTCGTCGGCGCGGCGTTCGCGCCTTCGCTCGCAATGCTGGCCTTGGCGCTGTTCGCGCTCGGCGTATTCGCCGCGATCTATCACCCGGTCGGCACCGCCATGATCGTCGAAAATGCGGCGCAGCGCGGCCGCACGCTGGCGTTCAACGGGGTGTGCGGCAATCTCGGCGTCTCGCTCGCGGCAGGCGTCACCGCCGCGCTGACCGCGGCCTTGTCCTGGCGCGGGGCCTTCCTCATCCCCGGCCTGGTCTGTATCGCGACCGGGGCGGTCTATCTCCGGTTCGTTCCCGGCGAAGCGCGCCATGCCGCGGCGCGCTCGACCGCGCCCGAGGTTGCCCTGTCGCCCACGGTCGCCGCCGTCGTTTTCGCACTGTTTGTCGTGGTCGCGCTCAGCGCCGGGCTGGTGTTCAACACCATCTCGGTGTCGCTGCCCAAGATCGTCGACGAGCGCGTCGCCGGCATTTCGCTCATCGAAGTCGGCGGCCTGACGACGGCGGTGTTTCTGTGCGGCGCGATTGCGCAAATCACGGTCGGGCGCCTCGTCGAGCGCTTTCCGCTGCACATCCTGTTCGCCATCGCCGCGGTCATGCAATTTGCCGGCGTGGTGTGGGCGGCCTATGCCACCGGCGTGTCGCTGTTGTTTGCGCTCGCCTTCACCATGGCCGCGATCTACGGCCAGATCACGCTCAATGACCTCGTCATCGCCCGCTACACCGCCGATGCCTGGCGCGGCCGGGTCTATGCGGTGCGCTATTTCCTGACCTTCATGGTCGCCGGCGTGGCGGTATCGATGATCGCGCTGCTCTATGGCCGCGGCGGCTTCGCCCTGGTGCTCGGCGCGACCGCGCTCATCGCGCTCGGCTTCCTGGTCGCCGTGCTCATGATCGCGGTGATCGCCAACGGCGTCGAGAACGCCCGCCTGCCGCAGCCGGCGGAGTGAATTTCCGTGTGTTCGTAAGGGCGGGTTTCAAACCCGCCCCTACAGCCGAATTCCAATCAGGCGGCCGCCTGCCTTGCCGCGAGCGCCATGCCGATCATGGCGACCCCGCCGAACAGCATGTTGATGCCGACCAGGAGCCCGAGCGCCCATGCCGCCGTTCCCGGCAGTCCGGCGAAAATGATGCCGGCGAGAATGAGGTCGACGATGCCGCTTGCCAGCATCCAGGCCCAGCGGCCGGACAATTGCGCGCGGTGCTCGACGGCGTACATCAGCGTGGCGATGCCCTCGACCACGAAAAAGGCGATCAGCACGATGGTCAGCGACACCGTGCCGGTGATCGGCCAGCGGATCAACAGGACGCCGGCCACGATGCCGACGACCGCGGACAATAGCGCCCACCAGAAGCCAGGCGCGGTGCGCATCCAGAATGTGGTGACGAGACCGACGCCGCCCGAAATCAGAAACAGCCAGCCGATCACCAGCGTCAATGCGAGCGTGGCGACCACCGGCAGGATGATCGCGGCGGCGCCGAGTAGGATAAGGATAATGCCCTCGATCAAGAACAGCCGCCAATGGGCGTGGATTGCGCTTGCCACCGCGCGGCCGATGTCCTGATCGCGGCCGGAATGATCGATCGCCATAATCTCTGCTCCCTCAATGCGGTCGCCGGTCGTTAACGACCCATCGGCACCGCTTTTGTTAACGCTTTGGCTTTTGTTAACGCTTTGGCACGAGTTCCGTCCCATAGTGTTACATAAATGCCGGCCTTGCATAGTCGCTTGGAAGCGCCTATCTAGGTCAAGCGGCGTTGAGCTTTGCGGCTCCGTCGCGGGACGGCCACAGTTACGATGGGTGACGCCGGATGTACGCGCACCTTATCGCAACATGTGGCCGTTAGCTTTTTGGCCGTTGGCATTTTCGCTCCGTCACGGCCTTGTCATCGACCGATGCTAGGAGTTCGGCTGGCGGCGAGGCGTGTTGCTTTTTTGCTTCGCCGCAACGGCCACGGTGAGATCAGGCGACGCCGGATGAACGCGCGCCCTCGCTCGTGGTCGTTTCCGTTTTGGGATAACTCACGCCAGCTCGGCCAGCACCGACCTGGCTTCCTGCAAATCTGGCCGGTCGAAACCTTCGGTGAAGGCGCCGTAGATTGGCGCAAGCAGATTGCGCCCGTCGTCGCGGCGGCCGGTCCGGCCCAGCAGCCGCGCCAGGCTGGTGGCGGCGCGCAATTCGAGGGCGCGGCAGGGCTGCCCGGCGGCAACGGCTATTGCGGTTCGAAACGCCGCCTCCGCGTCGCCGTTATTATCCGGCGATTGCGCCAGCAAGACTTCGCCGCGTAAACGGAAAAGCTCCGGCTCGCAAAAATGATTGCGCTTTTCCTGCGCCTCGCCGATCGCGCGATCGACACTCGCCATGGCTCGCGCGGTAAGTCCCGCGCGCAGCTCTTGCTCGGCGGCCTGCATGAGGAGGATCGGACGGAAGGTCGCGGAGAACGGCTGATTGATGGTGTGCATCATCGGCTCGAGGCCGGCGTCAAAATTACCGTCTTGCGCGGCGACCCAGCCGCGCAGGAACAACGCATCGGCCAGTTGCCAGGGAAATTTATTGCGCTCGGCGAGCAGGTATAACTCCTCCGCTATGGTCCGGCATGATTCCACCTCCCGGAGCAAAACCATCGTCATCCCGGCCCGCTGCAGCGCATGCGCAACCGAAAAGACGTGACCCAGCGCGCGGGCATCCTCGACGGACTGCAATGCCGTGCTTTGGGCCTGGTCGAAAAAGCCCTGACCCCACAGGCCCAGTGCATAAAACGATCGCGCGCACATTCGGGAATCGTGTCCGCCGAAATAGTACGCGTGGTCGCGATGTCGCTCGCGGTCATAGAGGCGGATGACCTCCTGGGCCGCCGCGCATAGGGCCGCGAAATCTGGCGTCCGCAGCTCCATCGGAACCTTGGCGTGGTAGGCCTCGAGCAGGAGGTCGGGATCGTCGAGTTCGCGGGCGATCGTCACCAGCTGGTCGGCGAGCTTCGCTGCCTCCTCGGCATGTCCCCCCACCGTGATGCCAAACCAAATCCCCCACGTGGCGAGGAAGCGCTCGCGGCCGCGTTGCGGCAATGCATGGCTGAGCGCCATCGCGCGGCGATACTGCACGGCCGCCACCTCGGAAGTCGGGCCTATCGCGATCAGTTGGGCGAGGCCGAGCCCAAGACTGACGGTAAGTTCCAGTTCGTCGCGCGCCGGACCTTCCGGCATGGTCATGACCAGACGCAGCGCATTTGAATAATGCGCTATCGATTCCTTCATGGCGAAACGGCGCAGATCGCGGTCGCCAGCTTGCCGCAAATACTCGGCGGCTTTCTCGATCTGTCCCGCACGCTCGAATTGATGCGCGAGCAATTCCGGCGTCGTCTTGACGACGTCGGCAAAGCGCTTTTCCAGCACCAGCGCGATGGCGGAATGCAGTTGCTGGCGCCGCGCCCGCAGCATCGCCGAATAGGCGGCGTCCTGCACCAGCACGTGCTTGAAGGAATAGACCGCGTTGGGCGGGGTGCCGCGCAGCGACAATAATTCGGCCTCGGTCAGCCGCACCAGCGCGTCTTGCAGCACCGTATCGGGCAGGCCTGCGACCGCGGCCAGCACCTCATAGGCGAAGTCCCGGGCGATCGCGGCGCCGATCTGCAACACCTCGCGCGCCGAGCCGAGACGGTCGACCCGCGCCATCAACGAGCCTTGCAGCGTGGTCGGGATGGCGAGCGCCTGCGCCGGCTGATCGAGCACGTAACGGTCGCCGGCTACCTGCAATTGCTCGCTTTCCAGCACCGCCTTGGTCAGTTCTTCGACGAACAGCGGCACGCCGTCGGTGCGATCGACGATCTGATCGAGCAGTTCGGCCGGCAGCGCCTTGCCGCCGGTGATGTGGCCGACCAGCGTCGCCCGCTCGCGCGCCGACAGCCGGTTTAGCGTGACCATGGTGACGTGCGACTGCCCGGCCCACGGCGGCTGAAAGTCGTGGCGAAAGGTGATGACGAGCAGGATCGGCAGCGATTGCAGGCGCTCGACGGTGAGCGTCAACAGTTCGAGCGAGGTCGGATCGGCCCAATGCACGTCCTCGAACAGGATCAGCACCGGGCCGCGTTGCGCCAGCCCCGCAAGCTGGTCAAGCAGCGCGTTGAGAATGCGGCGGCGCTTGCGCTGCGGATCCATGTCGGCCGGTTCCGCGGCGGCGGCTTCGGCGAGGCCCAGTAATTCGACGAACAGGCCGACATCGGCCGCGGCGATGCCGGTTTCCGGCGTCAGGATGGCGCCGAGCTTGGCGCGCCGCTCCGCATGGCTGTCGTGCGGACCAAAGCGCGCGGCGTGCTGCAACTGGCCGAGGATCGGCTGCAACGCGCTGCCCTGGTGATGCGGCTGGCAGAAATAGCGCAGGCAGACATGCGCTTGCCCTTTGAGCTCATCCTCCAGCGCCGCCGTGAGCCGCGATTTGCCGATGCCGGGCTCGCCGGCGACCAGCACGACGCGGCCTTCGCCGGTTCTGATCTGTTGCCAGCGCCGCAGCAATAGCTCCATTTCCTCCTCGCGGCCGATCAGCGGGGTGCGGCTCGACGCCCGCAAGGTTTCGAACCGGCTGGCGATGGTGCGCTCGCGCACCACCCGCCAGGCGCTGACCGGCGCGTCAAAGCCCTTCAGCGCGGCGGGCGCGATGGCCTCGTATTCGAACAGATCGCTGGCGAGCTGGTGCGTGGTGGCGTCGATCACCGCGGTGTTGGGCGCGGCATGCGCTTGCAGCCGCGCCGCCAGGTTAGGCGTCTCGCCGACGACGTTGCGCTCCTGCACCTCGCCGGCGCCGACCAGTTCGCCGACCACAACGAGGCCGGTGGCGATGCCGACGCGCACTTGATGCTTGGTCGCATCGAACAGTTTCGCGATCTCCTCGATCAGCGCCAGCGCCGCGCGCACGGCATTTTCGGCGTCGGCCTCGTGCGCTTCCGGATAGCCGAAATAAACCAGCACGCCGTCGCCCATATATTTGGCGACATAGCCGGCGAACCGGCCGACCGCCTCGGCTACGCATTTGTGATAGGCGGCGATGACCTCGCGCAGATCTTCCGGATCGAGCCGGGTCGATAGCGCCGTCGATCCGACCAGATCGCAGAACACCACCGTCAGTTGCCGGCGTTCGGCCGCAGTGGTCGCACGCGCGACCGGCGGCGCTGGCGCCGGTGCCGCGGCGGGCGGCGCCGGAGAGGGCGCAGCGGCCGCGTCGCCGAGCTTGGCGCCGCATTGCGCGCAAAACCGCGAGCCCGCCGCATTGGCATGTCCGCACGCCGCGCAGTTGAGCGCCTGCGCCGCGCCGCATTGCGGGCAGAAACGGGCCTCAGCCGGAATTTCAGCCTTGCAGCTCGGGCAGGCCTTGGTTGTCGGCATGCCGGATCATAGCGCGCCGCCGGTTGCCCGTCATCCCAAGGTGCTTGCGTAAAATTGACTGCGCCACGCGCACCTTGCAGGATTGGCCTTAGATCGCCCGTGACGGCAATCGATGCGGACGCGCAATTGAGCAGAGCGGACAGCCAAGGACAGCGCCATGACCATTCGCGTCGCCGCCATAGAGGTCAGCCATTGGCACGCGCTCAACGATGCCGCCTATCTGCGTCATCTGATCGCCATGCCGGATGTGGAGCTGGTCGCCGTCTCGGATTGCGACGCTGCTCTGGTCGCACAGCGCGCGGCCGCGGTGGGCAACCCGCCGAGCTTCACCGACTACCATGCCATGCTCAAGACAACCCGCCCCGACTTTGTGGTGGCGCTCGGGCGGCATAGCGGGATGGCCGCGATCGCCCACGATCTCATCGACGCGGGCTATCCGTTCCTGATGGAAAAGCCGATGGGGATTAGCGCTGCGGAAGTGGAGTCGGTCGCCGCCAAGGCGGCGCAACGAAAAGCCTATGTCGCCGTCCCTTTGGCGCAACGCTACGGCGCCTTCGCTAAGCGCGCCCGCGAACTTCTCGCCGAAAAGCGCTTCGGCCCGCTGTCGCATTTCTATGTGCGGATCAACCGCCCGGCGCCGCCGCGCTATCCGGCGTGGGACTGCGCCTGGATGCTCGATCCGGCGCAAGCGGGCGGCGGCGCTCTGCGCAATCTCGGCCCACACGGATTGGATATGTTTCTTTATCTCACCGGCGAAGACGCGCAGGTGACGGGGGCGCAGTTAAGCCGCCGCGCGCATGATTGCCCGGTCGAGGACTATGCCTCGGTGATGTTGCGCTCGGCGAGCGGGATTCTCGGCACCGTCGAGGTCGGCAATGTGTTTCCGCGCGACGGCACCGACGGCGAGTGGAAGATCGCCGGCCGCGACGCCATCCTCACGATGAAAGACGGGGTCTTAAAGCTCGCCGGTGCCGAGGGCGATAAAATCCTCACCGGCACCGATATGACCGCGCCTTATTTCACCGCGGTGCGCGACGCGCTCGACCACTGGCAACGCGGCGCGCCGCCGCCGATCGGCGTGCACGATTGTTTGCGCGCGGTGCGGTTGATCGACCAGGCCTATGCGCGCGCGAAAGCTTAGACGCCGTCGCTCACGGTCGATCGCATTTATCTCGTCATTGCGAGCGAAGCGAAGCAATCCAGTGCAGCGCCGAGGTCTGGATTGCTTCGTCGCGTTGCTCCTCGCAATGACGCTAAAGCAAAAGGCCCGGGATCTTGTCCCGGGCCTTCGCTTTCGTGTCGCTGGATTGCCTTAGAAATCCATGCCGCCGCCGCCACCCGGCATCGGGGGCATTGCGTCCTTCTTCTTCGGCAGTTCGGCAACCATCGCCTCGGTGGTGATGAGGAGGCCCGCGACCGAAGAGGCGCCTTGCAGCGCCTGGCGCACGACCTTGGTCGGGTCGATGATGCCCTTCTTGACCATGTCGACGTATTCGCCGCCTTGGGCGTCGAAGCCGAAGCCGTAGGTCGAGTTCTCCAGGATCTTGCCGACGATGACCGAGCCGTCCTCGCCGGAATTGATGGCGATCTGGCGCGCCGGCGCGGACAGCGCCTTGCGCACGATCTCGACGCCGTGCTTCTGGTCGTCGTTGGCGGTGCGCACTTTCTTGAGCGCTTCGGAGGCGCGCAACAGCGCCACGCCGCCGCCGGGCAGCATGCCTTCCTCGACCGCGGCGCGGGTCGCATGCATCGCGTCGTCGACGCGATCCTTGCGCTCCTTGACCTCGACCTCGGTGGCGCCGCCGACGCGGATCACCGCGACCCCGCCGGCGAGCTTGGCAAGCCGCTCCTGCAGCTTCTCGCGGTCGTAGTCGGAGGTGGTCTCCTCGATCTGCGCCTTGATTTGAGTAATACGGTCCTCGATGTCCTTCTTCTTGCCGGCGCCGTTGACGATCGTGGTGTTCTCCTTGTCGATCATCACCTTCTTGGCCTTGCCGAGCATGGCGACCGTGACGTTCTCGAGCTTGATGCCGAGATCCTCGCTGATCGCCTGGCCGCCGGTGAGCACGGCGATGTCCTGCAGCATGGCCTTGCGGCGGTCGCCGAAGCCGGGCGCCTTGACGGCGGCGACTTTCAGGCCGCCGCGCAGCTTGTTGACCACGAGCGTGGCCAGCGCCTCGCCCTCGACGTCTTCGGCGACGATCAGAAGCGGCTTGCCGGTCTGCACGACCGCTTCGAGCAGCGGCAACAGCTCGTTCAGCGCCGAGAGCTTCTTCTCGTTGATGAGGATGTAGGGGTCCTCCATCTCAACGCGCATCTTGTCGGCGTTGGTGATGAAGTAGGGCGAGATATAGCCGCGGTCGAACTGCATGCCTTCGACCACGTCGAGCTCGGTCTCGAGGCTTTTCGCCTCTTCCACCGTGATCACGCCTTCGTTGCCGACCTTTTCCATCGCCTTGGCGAGGTAGTCGCCGATTTCCTTGTCGCCGTTGGCGGAGATGGTGCCGACCTGGGCGATTTCGGCGTTCGAGGTGACCTTCTTGGAGTTCTTCTTGAGCTCCTCGACCACGGTCTCGACCGCGAGGTCGATGCCGCGCTTGAGGTCCATCGGGTTCATGCCGGCGGCAACCGCCTTGGCGCCTTCCTTGACGATCGCGGCGGCGAGCACGGTCGCGGTCGTGGTGCCGTCGCCGGCGATGTCGGAGGTCTTTGAAGCGACCTCGCGGACCATCTGCGCGCCCATGTTCTCGAACTTGTCCTCAAGCTCGATCTCCTTGGCGACGGTGACGCCGTCCTTGGTGATGCGGGGCGCGCCGAACGATTTGTCCAGCACGACATTGCGGCCTTTGGGGCCGAGCGTCACGCGCACCGCGTTGTTGAGAATGTCGACGCCGCGCAACATCTTGTCGCGCGCGTCGACGGAAAATCTGACTTCTTTGGCAGCCATTGAATTTCACTCCTGTTGCGTTTGGTCCTCATCCTGAGGAGCGGGCGAAGCCCGCGTCTCGAAGGATGCAGTCCGTGATTCCTTGCCCTCGTCCTTCGAGACGCCGCGCGTCGCGCGGCTCCTCAGGATGAGGATCGGCGCTCGTTACGCGGCCTTCCTGCGGGCTACGGTCTCGTCGAGCACGCCCATGATGTCGGACTCCTTCATGATCAGGAGTTCCTGGCCGTCGATCTTGACCTCGGTGCCGGACCATTTGCCGAACAACACGCGGTCGCCGACCTTCACATCGATCGGGATGAGCTTGCCCGACTCGTCGCGGCCGCCAGGCCCGACGGCTATAACTTCACCTTGGGAGGGTTTCTCCTTGGCGGTGTCCGGGATGATGATGCCGCCGGTGGATTTGTCCTCGGCATCGATGCGCTTGACGACGACGCGGTCGTGAAGCGGGCGAAACTTCATGGTGTCCTCCTAAGTTATTGAAGTGGCTTACGTGTTGGTGTCGAGCGGCCCGTGCGGGGGTCCCCTCTTGACCGCTTGGTGTCGACATGGGGCTTGAATTTTGGCCCGCAAGAGGGGCCGGGAAATTTATTAGCACTCGTGGAAGCGGATTGCCAACAAGCGCGCCCGGCACTTTTGCAATTGGTTAATCGCCACAACCGTAGGGGCGGCCCTTGTGGCCGCCCACCTCGGCGATGGCCGCCCACCAGGGGCGCCCCTGCGGAATTTCCCGGGCGCTGTTAGCAGGTCCGCAACGATGCTGCTAGTGCCTTGACAATAAACAACTTATTCAAATTTGAGGCTTGTAATGGCGCAGCGAGTCTCGAAACATTCCCGAGCGGGGATTGGAGGGGCACTATGATCGCGAAGCAAGGCTGGGTGTCGCAAGAGTTTCGCAAACAGGTCGAAGGCTATGGACTGACCACGGCCAATATCCTCTACCGCCGGCCCGATCACCCCTGGCTCCTGCAAACCTATGTCTGGCAGGACTACGACCTGTGCCCGATGTTTCCGGTGCTG
Source organism: uncultured Alphaproteobacteria bacterium (assembly GCA_963729335.1). Classification (GTDB taxonomy): domain Bacteria; phylum Pseudomonadota; class Alphaproteobacteria; order Rhizobiales; family Xanthobacteraceae; genus BOG-931. Next base: position 115,661 of record CAVSNN010000003.1, on the reverse strand, counting down.
AACAAATTCCTCAATTTCTGGCTGGAGACGCTCGAAGGCCCGCTGCACTCGGTCACGGTCGCACATGCGCGGCTGATCAAGCCCGCGGAAATCCGCGCGGTGGATGGGGAATTTCGGCTGCACTGATTTCAGGGATCAGGCATCAGATAGTCAGGAATCAGGAACTTGATCCCTGATTACCTGATACCTGACGCCTGGATGAGCCCGTAGCTCATCAGGCCGAGCACGACGAGCGAGGCGGTGACCGCAAGCGTGACGCGGATGCCGGTCCGGGCCACCACGCGCACGTCGACGCCGAGCCCCAGCGCCGCCATGGCGACGGTCGTCAGCAAGGCCGCGGTTTTGGTGACCCCCGGCAGCACGGCTGCCGGAATGAGGCCGAGCGAGCGCGCCGCCAGCACGACCAGAAAGCCGAGGATGAACCATGGCACCAGCTCGTGCAGATGGGGCCGGCGGCGATTGGGCAGGCCCTGGCTGGATGAGGCCCGCAAGCGGTCGCCGAGCAACGAAAATCCAAGCACGACGGGTCCCAGCATCAAGACGCGCACGAGCTTGATCACGGTGCCGACCTGATTGCTCAGCGCGCCGATCGGTAATGTCGCGGCGAGCACCTGCGGCACCGCATAGACCGTCAAGCCGGCCAGCACGCCATATTGCGTCAGCGACAATTGCAGGATCGGTACGAGCAGCGGCAGGGTCAGCACGACGATGACGCCGAGCACGGCCGTGAACGAGATCGACGATGCGATGTCATCGCCATCGGCGCCGATCACCGGCGCCACGGCTGCAATGGCGGAGTTGCCGCAGATCGAATTGCCGCAGGCGATCAGGATGGCGAGCCGCTGCGGCAGACGCAACGCCCGGCAAATGAGGTAGCTTGTGCCGATGGCGAGCGAGACGATCGAGGCGATGCCGACGATCAGTATCGCCCCAAGGCCGGTGATGGTGGCAAGGCTCACCGCTGCGCCGAGCATCACGATGGCGCATTCCAGCACAAATTTGGCGCTGACATAGATGCCGGGTTGAAAGCGCGGCGACGGCATCCATACGGTACGAATCGCGACGCCGAGCAAAATCGCGAGCACCAGCGCTTCGAGATAGGGCTGGCCGGCGAAATGGACTTCGACCGCTTCGAGCAGCATCGCGGCGACGGTGATGGCGATGCAGAGCAGAAGGCCCGGGAGAAGATTTTCGCGTAATCGGCCAAAGGCAGCCATCCCGGACTACGAAGCGTTATTCGCAGAGAACAGCGTCCTCCTTCGTGCCGGGTGAGTCAATGCAATCGCTTGGTCCTCCCCCGTGAAAACGGGGAGGGGGATCATGCGAGCGAAGCAAAGCACGGTGGAAGGGGCGTTTAAGTCGACGCTTCGTTTCCATGGCAGAAAAATCGTTGCGGCCCGCGCCCCTTCCACCGCGCTAGCCCACAGCTCGGCTGAGCGGAGCGACATCGGGGAGTGGACTGCCCGGCCACAAGGTTTGCCCGGGTATCGCTGCGCTCATCCGGCTACGTTCCTGAATTACGTCTGTATTACCGCGCGGTCTTTTTTATTGCGCTCATGCAACCTGTTCACAAGCGCAATGACAATGGCTGACGTAACGAACGTAAGGTGCAATCCGACTGTGGCCTCAATCTGCCACGCGGTGTAACTGTTCGTGTTTGCGGCGATGTCGAAGAACTCGCGAAGAAGGCCGATTGCCGAAATTGCAATGATCGAGCCGAGCACTTGCAACTTTAACCCGCTATAATCCAGGTCGCGAGTTCCAGCCAGGCCAATCGTCGCTCCGTGACGGATGAAATCGTCGATACAAAATTGGTGTACCCGACTAAGATGACCATGAGAAGAAATTCATCACCAACACGACATCGATAAGGGTAAGCGCTTGAATCAAGATCGGTACTTCGTTGAAGCCGCTCGTTACTAGAGTTTTGACTAGTTGCGCGGTCTCCACCAAGGCTTGATACAGAAGGATTAACAGAGCGCAGACCAGAAAGAGGTAAGCGGGGGCGAGAAGCCAGCGCGAACCGAAGATGATTTGATCTTCAAATACCTTCTCATATTTACTTTCCCGGTTCGGATGCTTGTGCTTGACGCGCGCATCTATCGCCGCGTCGATCTTCTCCGTTACCGCTTGATCAACCTCCGGCAACAGAGATTTTTCGAAGTTCGCTCCGATACGATGCGATCGATGATCGGTTCGATCGACTTGTCGATTTGGCGCTCGATGGAAATATCGATCGCCTCTGACATCTCGCGCGGGGATTTCGCGCAGCTACATCGGACATTTTCACCCCCTTGGCCTTCTGCCAATACTTGCGGTTGTGCCGCCTCCCGTCAACACCCGCGCGGCGGGGGAGGGGATCGTACGAAGCATGGTGGAGGGGGCGTCTGTGCCAGCTGTCATGCGCGGTCTTGACCCGCGCATCCATGCGGCGTTTCACTTTGCTCCGGCTGCGCAAGCAATGCGGATCGAGCCGGCACTGACGATCGTGGAGATTGGCCTATGCCGCGCATACGCTTCGACTTCGGCTCGTTGACGCTGGACGCTGAAACGCTCGACACCCCGACGGCAAACGCGATCGTCAAGGCGCTGCCGATTGCCGCTTCGGCGTTGACCTGGGGCGAGGAGGTTTATTTCGAGATTCCGGTCAAGGTCGCGCGCGAGAAGGACGCGCGTGCGGTGGTCACGCCGGGCGAGATCGCCTATTGGCCGGACGGCCACGCCATCGCCATCGGCTTTGGCCGCACGCCGATCTCCAGGGGCGACGAGACGCGGCTCGCCAGCCCCTGCAACATCTGGGCGAAGGTGCTCGGCGACGTGAAGGCGCTCGCCAAAGTGCGCGCCGGCACCAAGATCAAGGTCACGTTACGCGACTAGAGCCATGTCCGTTCTGATTGAATCAGAACCGGGCTCTAGCATTTTGTTTGAGCATGATCTTTTCGGAAAACCGGTTCCCACTTTTCCGGATCATGCTCTAACTGTTGGGCCGATTGACCCGCCGCGCCAGCGAAATCATCAGATCCCAGGCGTTGCGGATATTGATGACCAAGACGAGCAGCGCCGCACCGGCCAATAGATTGAGGCCCGCGGTCTTTTGTTCGAAGACAAGCAGCGCCGCGACCACGCCCGCGGCGTAGCAGAACATCGGAATGAGGCCGTAGCACAGCCGGTCGGGAAGGTCGGAGATGGGATTGCGATGAACGCGGACCGCAATGACGATCGAATAGACCGCGCTGCCGGCCGCCGCGACGCCGATCGCCAGGCCGAAGGATTGCCAGGTTTGCGTCGGGATGAGCGCGACCAGGCTGAGAAACAGGACATTGGCATAGTGGAACACGACCGGGCTCATATAGGTGCCGGTATTTCTCCGGCTCTCCGGTTCCGCCGTCAGCGCCCTGGTGCCGATCGAGACCGCGACAAACAACAGCGCGACCAGCGCCGCCGACGCGGTGCCGAGCAGCACGTAGAAATCATGCCAGGAGTCGAGCATCACGGGCTTCTCGTCAGTTCGTCATTGCGAGCGAAGCGAAGCAATCCAGTTCTGCCTCACGATTCTGGATTGCTTCGTCGCTTCGCTCCTCGCAATGACGGATCGTGCTTACCCCCGCCCGACAAACGGCATCATGTTCGCCATCACGGTCATGAACAGCACATTGGTGTCGAGCGGCAGGCTCGCCATGTAGACCACGGCGCGGCCGATGTCTTCGGCCGCCATGCGGGCTTCGATCATCTTGCGGCCGTCCGGTTGCGGCACGCCGTCGCCTTGGACCATGCGGTCGGTCAGCGGGGTTGCCGCATTGCCGATGTCGATCTGGCCGCAGCAGATGTCGTGGCCGCGGCAATCGAGCGCGGTCTGTTTGGTGAGCCCGGTGACGGCGTGCTTGGTCGCGGTATAGGCGGCGGAGCCCGGCCGCGGGGTATGCGCCGAGATCGAGCCGTTATTGATGATGCGGCCGCCGCGCGGGTTTTGCGCTTTCATGAGCCTGATCGCTTCCTGGGTGCACAGGAACACGCCGGTGAGATTGGTGGCGACCACGGCCTGCCATTTGTCGAATGCCAGTTCCTCGATCGGCACCGCCGGGGTGCCGATGCCGGCATTGTTGAACAGCACGTCGAGCCGGCCGTAGGTTTCCTTGGTTCTGGCGAACAGCGATTTGATCGAGGCCGGGTCGGCCACGTCGGCCGGCACGGTCAGCGCCTCACCCGGCGTTTGGGCGCCTTCCTTGGCGACCGCTTCCAGCATGTCCTTGCGCCGGCCGGCGAGCACGACGGCATAGCCTTCGCGCAGCAACGCGAGCGTCACCGCGCGTCCCACGCCCGTCCCGGCGCCGGTCACCAATGCAACTTTACGTCCGGCCATGAGTGCCTCCCCGTGCTTGAGCGCGTGTCATCGTCCGCGAAAGCGGACGATCCAGTATCCTCAGTGCTTGGGATTGTACACCACGGCCGGCGATTACTGGATGCCCGCTTGCGCGGGCATGACACCGCGGAGATGGCGGCGCCGTCAGCTCGCCAGCGCGATTTCCTGGTCGGGATTGCCGACGCGGTAATCATCGGGCGAGGCAAGCCGTGCCGTGATAGCGGAGGCCAAGCCCGGCTTGCCGAACCGGTAGCCCTGCATCGAATGCACGCCGGCGGCGCGCAGGAACAGATGCTGCTCGGCGGTCTCGACGCCTTCGGCGGTGACCTTCATGCCCAGCCCGCGGCCGAGGCTGACGACGGCATGCACGATGGCGGCGGCGTCGGGCGCTTTTTCGATCGAGCGCACGAAGCTCGAATTGATCTTGAGCTTGTCGAACGGGAAGCGCCGCAGATAGAGCAGGCTCGAATAGCCGGTGCCGAAATCGTCGAGCGCGAAGCGCACGCCGATCGCCTTGAGCCGCAGCATCGACAGTTCCGCGGTTTCGAGATTGCCCAACAGCGTGCTCTCGGTCAGTTCCAGTTCGAGCCGGTTGGCGTCGAAATCGGTCTCGGTGAGAATGCGCTCGACCATTTCGACAAAATCGGAACGGCGGAATTGCAGCGGCGAGACGTTGACCGCAACGGTGAGACCCGGCCAGTCGCGGCCGTCGAGGCAGCCGCGGCGGAGCATCCACTCGCCGAGCTCGACGATCAGGCCGGAATGCTCGGCGATCGGAATAAAGCGCGACGGCGGAATTTCGCCGTGCTTCGGATGGGTCCAGCGCGCCAGCGCCTCGACGGCAACCACGGTATCGCCGCTGGCGTTGACGATCGGCTGATAGGCGGCGCGCAGCTCGTTGCTCTTGATCGCCTGCAACAGATCGCCTTCCAGCAATTTGCGGTTCGACAGGTCGGCGTCCATCGCCGCATCGTAGATGCAGGCGCGATTGCGGCCTTCGTTCTTGGCGCGGTACAGCGCCATGTCGGCATAGCGCAGGATGTCGGCGGCGTCGCTGACGCGGCGGTCGATCACGGCGATGCCGATCGAGGCCCCGATGATGATGTTGTGGCCGCTGATGGCATAGGGCGCGCAGACCGCGGCGATGATGCGGCCGGCGATGGCTTGCAGCGAATAGGAATCCGAGGCGCAGGTGGTGATGATGGCGAATTCGTCGCCGCCGAGGCGGGCCACCAGATCGTCGTCGCGCATGACGCGGGACAGCCGCTGGGTAACGTTGAGAATGAGCTCGTCGCCGATGTGGTGGCCGAGCGTATCGTTGACGTCCTTGAAATGATCGAGGTCGATGTAGAACACCGCCGCCGACAGGCCGCCGCCGCGCACCTCGGCGATGGCGCGTTCGAGGCGCTCGCCGAAATAGATGCGGTTGGGCAGGCCGCAGACCGGATCGTGCAGCGCCAGGTGGCGCAGTTGCCGCTCGCCGGCGCTAATCGCCGCGGCGCTGCGGCGCATGTAGCGCAGGCCGAAGACGACGAGCAGCGCGAAACCGACGACCGCCACCGCCATGAACGGCAATACGCTCGCCGCGATCGCGCCGCCCGGTTGCTTCGGCCGCCAGGCGAAGCGCGCGATGCTGTCGCCTTGCGGATCGGTCAGCGCGGTGACGCGAAGGAGGTCCTGGCCGGCCGGCGCCGGGCCGGCGATACCGCGCAGATCGTCGAGCTGCAAATGGCCGCCGATCTTCTTGAGCAGGCGCTCGCCGATATATTTTGCCGCGAACACGATCGGCGCGCCGGCGTTGCCGGCGGCAAGATCGGCGTCGGAGCCGACCGCGACCGCACTGACGATCGCCGGCCGGCCGAGGAAGCTCTGAACGAGCGCGGTGCTGCGACCCGGATGCGAGGCCTGCTGTGCCGCAATCACGGCAATGGTGTGAGCCGGCATGGCCGTGAGCCGCCCACGCAGCAGCGCGAGAGCCGGCGCCAGCTCCGGACCCAAATCGGCCGGGGTTTGAGCGGCGGGAGCGCGAAAGTCCCGGTACTCGATTTCGTCGTCGTCGCCGAGGACCACGACAACGTCGTTATCGAAATAGTTTTCCAGCCACTTGCCGATGTGCTGGTCGACCCATTGCCGGTCGAATTGGTCGCGAATATTCGCCGTCGCGCCCGGCGTGGCGGCGGCGCTCTCGACCTGGCGCAGTGCGCGCGCACCGTGATCGACGATCGCCTGGCGGATGAGTTGCCGTTCGCGATCGACCGACACCGCATCGGCGCGGCGCGCGGCAATCACAACCGCGACGACGACGCACGCGATCGCCACCGCAACGATCGCGCCGATCGGCACGATCAGGCTCGCTCGCATGCGGTCCCAGCGCGACCCCTGCCGTTCCCCGGCGATTTGCGACTGCGCCGAAGGCAACACGCTTGCACCTTTGGATAGACCGGCTAGTCGTGACCATAGGGCGCAAAGCTTTCCAAGGGCTTGCAATTTGCCCGCGCAGCCAGGTCTGGGGAGTGCCGCGCGCGGTTCCCCCGGCATTGTTTAACGCCGGGTAAATTCATCGCGTCGGATCGATCGGGTCTGCGGCGCTTTGCTTGGCTTTTCGGCCGTTCCGGACGGCTCACGCACGCCTATTCGCATACGGCGGACGTGGAATTCCGATATGGGCGGCGCGCAACGCGGCCGACCAGCGCTCGCGCAGGTCGGTGAAATACGGTTCCCCCGGCTCGATCCGGTAGATCAATTCGGGGTCGCAGGTGTCGCGGCGGAGCACCAGAAGGTCGATCGGCAGGCCGACCGAGAGGTTGGAGCGCAGCGTCGAGTTGATCGAGACCAGGCCCACCTTGAGCGCGTCGTAGAGGTCCATCTCGTAGGTTATGGCGCGGTCCAGCACCGGCTTGCCGTATTTGTGCTCGCCGATCTGGAAATAGGGCGTGTCGGTGGTGCATTCGATGAAATTGCCGGCCGAGTAGACCATGAACAGCCGCATGCGCTCGCCCATGATCTGGCCGCCGAACAAAATCGAGACATCGAACGTCACATCGGAGGCCTGAAGCGCTCTACCCTCGTTGGCGTAGATGGTGCGGATGACATGTCCGACGCGCTGGGCCGCCTGGAACATGGTCGGCGAGTTCATCAGCGTTTCATGCTCGCCGGTTTCCGGATTGTCGTAGCCCTCGGTCAATATGCTGATCGCGGTCTGGCTGATCGACAGATTACCCGACGACGCGATCGCCATGACGCGCTTCTTCGGGTCCTTGAACACGTGCAGCTTGCGGAAGGTCGAGATGTTGTCGACGCCGGCATTGGTCCGCGTGTCCGCGAACATCACCAAGCCCTCGCGCACCAGAATTCCACCGCAATAAGTCATCGACTCAAGCTCCCCCGTACCGCCAATATAGCATCCCGCCCCGCCGCGCGTCGGCGCGGCGGGGGAGGCCAACGCCTACTGGCCGACCGTGATGGCAACCGCCAGCGTTTCGGTTCCCGGGCCGTAGCGCATGCCGCGCACCGGCGCGGCGCCGAGCGCATCCAAGCCGACGGCGACGCGCACATGCGCATCGGTCGGGCAGTCGCCGTTCGCCGGATCGAAGGCGACCCAGCCGAGACCGGGCACCGACGCCTCCGCCCAGGCGTGACCGGCCTGCGCGACCGTACCCTCGTTAGCGCAATAATAGCCGGCGACATAGCGCGCCGGGATGCCGAGGCTGTGCGCAGCCGCGATGAAAATGTGGCTCAAGTCGCGCGATGGGCCGCGTTTGCGCGCGAACGCCTCGGCGGCATTCGCAGCACCATCGCTGTCGTCTCCGTCATGGCTCATTTCGGCGTAAAGCCAATCGAGCAGCGCGTGCAGCTCGACGAGAATCTCGCCGCCTTTGGCGCCGCGGATGCCTTGCGCAAAATCGCGGATCGCCGGGTCCGCCCGCGTCGCGGCGGTGTCGCGCAGAAACAGGCTCGGCCCGAAGCGCTCGACGGTGCCGCGCACCACGCCGTTGTTGTTCTGCGTCTCGACCTCGCCGTCGACCTCGACGGAAAGCTCGGCGAACGGTCCGTCGGCGGAAAAGACGTGGGTGATATTGCCGAAGGAGTCCTCATGCGCATTGAGCCGCGCGTCGGCCGAAACGTCGATGCGCCAGCGCACGACGTGTTGGCCCTCATGGTTGCGCGGCGTGACGCGGAGCACCTGAATGACGCTCGCGGCGGGCGGATCGTAGTGAAACACGTTGCGATGGGCGATACGAAGGCGCATGTCGGACGACGGACTACAGATGACAGACGACGGATGCAGTTCCCGACAATAGACCGGCTGACGACCTTCTGTCCTCCGTCGTCTGTCGTCCGTCGTCCCTCACAGCAGGTACTGCTGCGCGACCGCGGTACCCAGCCGGTTATTGTCCTCGACGAATTCGCCGATGAATTCGTGCAATCCGCTCTGGAAAATCTCGGCGATTTTGGAGTTCTCCAGCCGCGCGCGCACGCTGCGGGCGTGCCGTTGCGCCGGCCCCTGGCGGCCATAGGCGTTGGCGATGCGGTCGAGGTTTTGCACCAGGTTTTCATAGCAGTTTGCCAGCGAGCGCGGCATCTCGTCTTTCAGGATGAGGAGGTCGGCCACGAGCCAGGGCTGGACGTTCTGCCGGTACACCCAGTGATAAGAGGTCAGCGCCGAAACCGTGCGCAAGATTGCCGACCATTGGAAATAATCGAGTGGGCCGCCGACCTTTTCGATGGCGGGCAACAGCAGGTGATACTTCACGTCGAGAATGCGCGCGGTGTTATCGGCGCGCTCGATATAGACGCCGAGCCGGGAGAACCAATAGGCGTCGTTGCGCAGCATGGTGCGGTAGGCCGAACCGTCGAAGCGCAGCGACGATCCCAAGACCCAGCGCAGGAAGCGCGCAAATTCCTCTCGCGAACTCGGGCCGTTGCCCCAGCGCTTGAGCTCGAGCCATGCGCTGTTGATGGCGTCCCACATTTCGATGGTCAGCGCGGTGCGCACCGCGCGCGCATTGAGCCGGGCGCTTTCGAAGCAGTTACGGATCGAGGACGGATTCGCGGTCGAAAACGCGAGGAATTCGGTCACGGTGTCCTCGTTGGCGTCCTTGTAGGTCTCGAAGAAGGCGCCGGCGCAACCGGCGGTCGCCACCGCGGATTCCCATTCGTTGGTGGTGCCGACATAAGCGAGCGGCAGCGCGGTGAGCCGCAGCGTGGTGTCGAGAATGCGCGCGATATATTCGGCGCGCTCGACGTAGCGGGCGAGCCAATAGAGGTTGTCGGCGGTGCGCGAGAGCATTTATGGCGTCATCCGTCCAATACCCAGGTATCCTTGGTGCCGCCGCCTTGGCTGGAATTGACGACGAGCGAGCCCTTCTTGAGCGCGACGCGGGTAAGCCCGCCGGGCACGATGCGGATGTGGTTGCGCCCGCACAGCACGAACGGCCGCAAATCGACATGGCGCGGGGCAATGCCTTCCTCCACGCAAGTCGGGCAGGTCGACAGCGCCAGTGTCGGCTGGGCGATGAAATTCTTCGGGTCGGATTTGAGCTTGGCGCGGAACGCGGCGATCGTCGCCTTGTCGGCCTTGGGCCCGATCAACATGCCGTAACCGCCCGAGCCGTGCACTTCCTTGACCACGAGGTCCTCGATGTTATCGAGGACGTGACCGAGATGCTCGGCCTCGCGGCAGCGCCAGGTCGGCACGTTCTTTAACAGCGGCTGTTCGCCGAGATAGAATTTCACGATTTCCGGCATGTAACTGTAAACCGCCTTGTCGTCGGCGATCCCGGTGCCGACCGCATTGGCGAGCGTGACGTTGCCGGCCTGATAAGCCGACATCAGGCCCGGCACGCCGAGCGCGCTGTCGGGCCGGAATACCAGCGGATCGAGAAAATCGTCGTCGATGCGGCGATAGATGACGTTGACGCGCTTTAATCCTTCGGTCGTGCGCATGTAGACGATGTCGCTTTTGACGACGAGGTCGCGGCCTTCGACCAGCTCGATGCCGAGCTTGTCGGCCAGGAACGAGTGCTCGTAATAGGCGGAATTGTGGACCCCCGGGGTCAACAGCACGACGGTCGGTTCGGCGGATGCGGACGGCGGCGCGATCGATTTCAACGTGTCGAGAAGCTCGTCGGGATAATTCTCGACCGGGGCGACGCGGTAACGCGAGAACAGTTCGGGAAACAGCCGCAACATGATCTCGCGGTTCTCCAGCATGTAGGAGACCCCCGACGGCGTGCGCGCATTGTCCTCGAGCACGTAAAAATTGTCGGCATCGAGCCGCACGATGTCGATCCCGGCGATGTGCACATAGATGTCGTGCGGCACCTTCTGGCCGTTCATCTCCGGGCGAAACACCGGGTTCTGAAACACCAGGTCGTCGGGAATGACACCGGCCCGCAAAATCTCACGGCGGCCGTACACGTCCTTGATGTAGGCATTGATGGCTTTGACGCGCTGCTCGAGACCGCGCTTGAGCAGCTCCCATTCTTGGCCTGAGATGATGCGGGGAATGACGTTGAACGGGATGAGCCGTTCTTGTGCCTCCGGATCGCCGTAGACCGCAAAGGTGATGCCGATGCGCCGGAACAGCAGCTCCGCCTCGCGGCGGCGGAAATCGAGCACGTCGGGTTTGACCTCGTCGAGCCAGTGCGACAGCTCGGCATAGGCCGGCCGCACGGCGTCCCCGCTGCCTCGCATCTCGTCAAACATGTCGACCCCGGCCCGTTCGAGCCACAAACGCCTGCAACACCGATACTTGCTGTACTCGGTGCAATCTTCGCGCCAAAATCCTCCCGCCAAGTTTTGCGCCAAGTTTTGCGCCAAGTCGAACCCACAACGGCAGGGGCTGGCTGCCGGGCATAGGTCCATTATTGCTCATGTTTTAGGCGGTTTGACCACCGCGGCGGCGGTAGCGGGGGAAAAGCGCTACGCGTCTGACGAGATAGATCGAGACGGATATCTACAGAAGCGGGGCGACATCCTCCGCGATCGGGTCGCCTCGCAATGCAGTCACTTATTCTCCACGGGGCGGCGCCGAGATCCGTTCCCCGGGATGAAGCGGCTTGATAGCGAGCTACCGGTGCGCTCGCTCACGGCGCGATGAGGACGAGATCGGGAAAGTAGGTTCGGTATCGACTGGGATCGCGCGTCAACAGCCGAAATTTTGCAACGGCGGCGTGCGCGCCGATGAAGAAGTCGGGAAGCGGCGAAGATCGCACCCCGCCGCGCCGCCGATAGATGACAAACGCCTTCGCAGCCAGGAAGGCCGCTTGATAGGGAATGGGTTCGCGAGCAAATAGGTGCGGCGGCAGCGCCGCATCGAGGTCCTCGATGCGCGAGTAGCGCACGGACACCTCGGCATAGATGATGGGATTGATGATGATGCGCGCGGTTTCTGCCGCATTCGCGAGTGCCTGCGCAGACCATGACGACCAGACGCCGTCCCCGCCCAACAGGTCGAGGAGAACAGAGCTGTCGACGAGGACCCTACTCACCGCGTGTGAGCGCCATGATCTCGTCGGTCGTCATCGGCACGTCGCCACCGTGTCCGCGCATGTGCCGGATCATTTCCTCGCCGCGCGTGAGCTTTTTCTTTCGCCGCGCTCGACGAATGCGGACGTGCTGACCGTCGAAGTCAAAATCGACCTCGGTGTTCGGCATCAACCCGGCCTTCTCGCGCATCGCGATCGGGATCGTCACTTGGCCTTTGGAAGTAATGCGCATGAACGTTTCCGACTATTACCAGTAGGAGTAAGAAATCGTCCGAACCTTGTCAATCAAGTCTTTTCGATAACCGGGCGCACGCTACGGTCGCGGCCAACGGCGTTCGGGGACATGCTTGAGCCGCCATCGCTGCCGCGCTAGAGGAACCCAAGCAGGGAGATTTAGCCTCATGGCCACGAGCTTGGCCGAGCATGCGGCCGACAGTGAAGCAGCCATCGTCACCGCCGCCGTCCTTGTCATCGGCGACGAGATCCTGTCGGGCCGTACCAAGGACAAGAATATCGGCTTTATCGCCGAATACCTGACCGGCATCGGCATCGATCTCAAGGAGGTGCGCGTCGTCCCCGACGAGGAGCCGGAGATCGTTGCCGCCGTGAATGCGCTGCGCGCGCGCTACAGCTACGTCTTTACCACCGGCGGAATTGGCCCGACCCACGACGACATCACCGCCGAATGCGTGGCCAAGGCGTTCGGCGTCGCCATCGACTACCATCCGCGTGCGGTCGAAATCATGCGCGCGCGCGTCGCCGTGAGCGGCGGCGTGATGAACGAGGCGCGCATGCGCATGACGCGCATTCCCGCCGGCGCCGAGCTCGTGCTCAATAAAGTGTCGGCGGCGCCGGGCTTTTGGCTCGGCAATGTGATCGTCATGGCGGGTATCCCGAGCGTCATGCAGGCGATGCTCGAATACGTCGCGCCGCAGCTGAAGACCGGCGCGCGGATGCTTTCGGAATTGATACGCGCCGACTGCCGCGAAGGCGATATCGGCACCGAGCTTGGCGAGATCGCGAGAAAATATTCCGACGTCGTGATCGGCTCCTACCCGTTCCAGGACGACGACGGCGGACCCAATACCAATGTCGTGCTGCGCTCGCGCGACCCGCAAAAACTCGCCGCCGCGACGGCCGCCGTCGAGGCCATGCTCCGCAGCGTCAAGGCGGAGCTTGCCAAAGCCTGATCGCCGCGGCGCAATCGCGGCCGTGATTCGTCCCTCATTTCTTCATCTTGGCGCGCGACAGTCGCAATCATGAACCGCCGCCGCATCGTCGCCCTGTTATTTGCGCGCGCGCTTGTGGCGCTTGCCGCGGCGCTTTTGCCGCTGGGCGTGTGCTTCGCCGCGCCCGCCGGGAGGCTGAGCGATTTCGGCATCGTCTATCTGCACGGCAAAGGCGCCTGGCCGGGCGCGTTCAACGGCGGAATCTTGAGTTCGCTGCGAGAGCAAGGCGCGCGCATCGCGAAGCCGGAAATGCCGTGGTCGTTCCATCGCCGTTACGATGCCACATACGGCCAGGCCATGGCCGAGATCGACGCGGTCGTTGCCGGGCTGAAAGCCAAGGGCGCGAGACGGATCGTCGTCATCGGCCACTCGCTCGGCGCCAATGCGGCGATCGGTTATGCCGCGCGGCATGCCGATCTTGCCGGCGTGGTGGCGCTTTCGCCCGGCCATTTGCCCGAAGTCGGCGGCATGCGCGGCTTCGTCGCCGCTGCCGTGGCGCGCGCCAAAACCCTGATCGCCGAGGGCAAAGGCGGCGTGCCGCAAAGCTTTCCCGACATGGCGCAGGGCATCCCGCTCGTCGCCACGTCTACTCCCGTCGTCTATCTCAGCATGTTCGATCCCGACGGCCCGGCGGTAATCCCGAAAAACGCCGCGGCGATCGGCGCCGCGCCGCATCCGGTGCCGCTCTTATGGGTGGTCGGCAAGTTCGATCCGATCGACAGTCGCGGCCCCGGCTATGCGTTCAACGCCGCCGCCCGAAACCCCAAGAGCAAATATATCGAAGTCATTGCCGGCCATCTGACGACGCCGTTGGTCGCGCGCAATCAAGTGGTCGCCTGGATCAATTCGCTGTGAGGGCCAGCCTGCGTTTTGTTCACGGCGATGCGCCTTGTCGCGGCGCGGACTGATGCTTACCTTCCCTGCGCACGGATTTGGTGCACGCGGGGCCTGCGCCGGTGAGCGAAGCCGAAGCTCTCTTTAGCGTATTGCGGCAATCGGCCGACGCCGACTGCGTCGCCGCCATCGAACGCGCGATCCGCGACGCGCCCGATCGCGATTTGTGCCGAATCAACGTGCTCACTTTCGCCGCCAAGCATGGCCTCGACGAGGAACGCACCGTCGCCGCGTTTCTGCACGCCGCGCGGCTTGGAATATTCGAATTGTCCTGGAACGTGATTTGTCCCGGCTGCGGCGGCGTGCTTGAGGCGGGCGCGACGCTCAAGACGGTCAATCATGACGAATATGCCTGCACGCTGTGCGCCGCGGACTATAATCCGACGCTCGACGAAATGGTCGAGGTCACTTTCACCGTGAGCACGCGGGTGCGCCGCATCGCCGGGCACAATCCGGACGCGCTGCCCGAGGTCGAATATTACCGGCAGATTTTCTGGAGTTCGGGCGCCGATCTGCCGGAGGATCTGGAAGCAAGCCTCGCCGAGTTCACCATCGATTCCATCGCAATGCCGCCGGGCGAAAAGGCGGTGCTGTCGGTGCAGCTGCCCGAGGGCTACGTCATCGTGTTCGATCCGGTCACGCACGGCCGGCAGATCATCGCGGTGAAAGGCGAACCGACACGCGAGCGGCAGACGCTGTCGATGGTTTTCAACAAGGTGAGGGCGCCGCGCGGCGAGGCGGTCGAACTGCGGCCCGGGCCGCTGCGGCTGTCGCTCGACAACCGCACCGACCGCCGTGTCCTGCCGGCGCTGTGGATCGCCGGCGACGCATTGCATCACCTGCTCGGCCGGCGCAGGCCGTTCTTGACCGCGAAGCGGCTTCTCACCAATCAGACCTTCCGCGACATCTATCAGACCGACACACTCGATCCCGACCAGCGGCTCAAGATCACTAGTCTGACGTTTTTGTTCACCGATCTGAAGGGCTCGACGGCGCTGTACGAGCGGGTCGGCGATCTGGTTGCCTACGATCTGGTACGCCAGCATTTTCGCATCCTGTACGATATCGTGGCGGGAGAGACCGGCGCGGTGGTCAAGACCATCGGCGACGCGGTGATGGCGACATTCTCGACGCCCGACCGCGCGCTCGCCGCGGCGCTGCGCATGCGCGAGGCCATGACGCGCATCAACGCCGAGCGCCACAGCGAGGATTTATTGCTCAAGATCGGCATTCACGAAGGGCCGTGCCTGGCGGTGACGCTCAACAACAGCCAGGATTATTTCGGCCAGACGGTGAACATGGCCGCGCGCGTGCAGGGCCTGGCGTCGTCGCGGGCGATCTTCGTCACCAAGCCGGTGGTCGAGGATGCCAAAGCGGCAAAGCTGCTTGAAACCGCGGGCCTGCAGCCGAGCATGCAGCTCGCCGCATTGCGCGGCATCGCCGACCAGACGACGGTGTACGAGATTCCCTGATATACTGCGCCGATGCCGCAGCCCAAACCGGACAAACCGCCGGATCCGGAAAAGATCTTTCCGGTGTCCTGGGATCAGTTTCATCGCGATTCCCGGGCGCTGGCCTGGCGCTTGAGCGGGGCCGGGCCGTTTGCGGCGATCGTCTGCATCACCCGCGGCGGGTTGGTTCCGGCGGCAATCGTGGCGCGCGAACTCGGCATCAGGCTCATCGAGACGGTGTGCGTGACGAGCTACAACCACACCACGCAGGGCGAATTGAAAGTGCTCAAGGACATCGCGGCCGCGGTCGTGTCGTGCGGCGGCGGGGCGGGCTCCGGCGTGCTCATCGTCGACGATCTGGTCGATACCGGCCAGACCGCAAAAGTGGTGCGGGCGCTTCTGCCGCGCGCCCATTTCGCCGCCGTCTATGCCAAGCCGATGGGGCGGCCCATGGTCGACACTTTCATCACCGAAGTGTCGCAGGACACCTGGATCTATTTTCCCTGGGATACCGGGCTCGCCTTCCAGCCGCCGATCCGCGACGCCGGCTTATAGTTCTTTTATGGTCCTGGCGGCCGCAATCGGCTATGATGGGCGTAACCCCGATATTCGAGGAGGACGCCATGGATGCCGTCACGCCCAAATCCAACCACGACACCGCCGAAACCCATTCCCACGTGGTGCGCCCGGCGCAGATGGAATGGAAAAAGACACGATTTCCCGGCTGCGAGGTCAAGGGCCTGTTGTTCGATAAGGCAACCGGCGTCGTCACCGGACTGATGCGGTTTGCGCCCGGCGCCACGCTCCCCGACCACGAGCACGTGCGGATCGAGCAGACCTATGTGCTCGAAGGCCAGCTGGTCGACAAAGAAGGCCCGGCGAAGGGGCTGACGGTCGGTCCCGGCGAATTCGTCTGGCGCGAAGCCGGCAGCCGTCACGTCGCCTGGACGCCCGAAGGCGGGCTCATGCTCGCCATGTTCCAGATACCCAATAAATTCTTCGAGGCGGACGGCCGCGTGACCGACGTTTCCGGCGGCGACTGGGACGAATTATGGGGGCATGTGTTCAAGGACTGATCGCGGACCGTCGCGCGGCGGCGTCGGCGGCACGGGCTGCGCCGCGAGGCGTCATGCAGAAGGGCCAAACCATGCTGCAAAAACTCATCGTGGCGCTCGCCATCGTCGCGCTGCTGACGGGCGCTGCGCTCGCGCAATTTCCAGCGCCGAGCATATCGCTCGAACAGCAAAAGCATCGCAGCGCCGAGCAGATCGAAAAGGACAAGGAGATCGATAGCGCCTATCGGTCGGCGACCAAGAAAATTCCCGATCAGAGCGTCGTCAACGATCCGTGGGCCGATATCCGGCCCGGGCCGACGACGGCGGCGCAGAACAAGAAGCAACAATAAAGACGCGCCGCTTCCGGCGCCGGCGCGGCGGGTGCTGCGCGGACTGGTTTTAAGCCCCTGCTGCGGACATGCTATAGCTGTCCACCTCCGCGGACGTGTTATATCTGTCCGCTCCGCGGAGGTGCTATAGCTGTCCGCTCCGCGGACGTGGCGAAATGGTAGACGCAAGGGACTTAAAATCCCTCGGGAGTAACATCCCATGCCGGTTCAAGTCCGGCCGTCCGCACCAATAAGATCAATGGGTCATGAGAAGGACTGAAGATAAACGGAGGTGTTAGACACGTCTTATACCCGCGGGGGAAATAGTCATGTTGCATATTACGGTTGGCATGTTGGTGGTCTTGCTTGGCGTGACTGCTTTCTTCGCGCTTGGGATCGGAGCGCAGGCAGAACGGCGCGAAGCGGAGAAGAAGCAGCGGAAACTTGAGGCGCAGCGCCGCCGAGAACAAGCCAAGGTCGAACGACAAGAGATGTGGCGCAAACGTAAGGAAGCCGTAGTCGAAAAGTTGATGCCCTGGAGACGCGGACGGCAAGGTGACTAACCCCGCGCCGGTTCAAGTCCGGCCGTCCGCACCATTATGTTGAAATGCGAGGGCTAAGCATTTGGCAAAAATCTTAAGCTCTGAATCAACGAGCGGCATCGCGGATGCGATCAAGAATCTCAGAGAGAAACGCCCCATTTTTCACTCAGAGGCCGATTTTCAACATGCGCTTGCGTGGGAGATTCATTTATCGCATCCCCTCGCAACCGTCCGTTTGGAAATTAACCCCAATGTTGTTGGCGGCAAACGAGCGCACCTCGATATCTTGGTGAAAGATAACGATGCGCTTTGTGCCATTGAGCTGAAATACAAGACGGGAAAACTCGATGCGCAGTTCAAAGATGAACAATTTCGATTATTAAACCACGGAGCGCAGGATATTGGGAGGTATGACTTCATAAAGGACATTGTCCGCCTTGAAGAGCTGGTCACCGCGTACCCAAAGGCAGCGGGATACGTTGTATTGCTAACCAATGACGGTAGTTATTGGCGACCGCCGGGCAGCTCGAACACTGCCGACGCCCAGTTCCGGATTTATCAAGACCGAATAATCAGCGGCAATTTAGAATGGAGCGCCAATGCGGGTAAAAGCACCATGCGCGGTAGAGAGAAACCGCTCCAGCTGACCGGGAGTTATCAAATCTGTTGGTTCGATTACTCGCAAGTCGGTGCGCGACACGATGGCGAATTTCGCTACACCCTCATAGCTGTCCCGGCTAGATCAGGATAAGTAATTCGGACTCTCCCTCAGCTGCTTACGCTCCCGGCCCGCTCTCGAAACTCTCGATGAAGACAAGCCCGATGCCGCGGGTGAGCGCGCCGGCGGTGACCGCCGAGGCGCCGAGGCCCCACAACAGGCCGCCTGGGACGATCCACATCAGCGTCGATGAGGTTGCGACCCCGACGCCGGTGGGCACGGCGCCGCCGATCAGCCCGACGATCAGCGAGCGCGTGCGATCGCGCTGGAACGGTACCTGATAGAGCTCGCAGAGCTGTTTCACCATGCGCAAATTGATCGCGGTGACCCCGGCGATATTGACGACCGGCAGCGGCATGAGCCCGCCCAAAGCGGCGAGGTTTCTGTGCCGGTCGACGATTTTTCGCGCCAGCGCGCGGCGGCGCTCAGCGAGCTTCTGGGTCAGCGCCGGCGCCGGAGGATTGGCATCGTTGGCGATCGGCGCCGAGGACACCGCGAGCGCCGGCTCGGCCTCGACTTTGTCGTAGGACGGTGCGGCAGTCCGCGCCGGCGTCTGTCCCGTCGCCGCGGCGCCGGGGGCGAAGGCGCCCAGCTCGTCGAGCGGGTGCCGGATGGCTTTGGGCAGCGGTTTGCGGGTCATGCTGCGGCCCGCTGCGCGCCGAGCACCGCATCGACCTCGTCGGCGATCGCGGCGATCTCGCGTGCGGCGGGTCCTTTCCACTTGATGAGACTTGGCGTCGCCCCCCACAGCGATGCCTCGGGATAGGCGACCCGGTTCGTCATCTCGCTTTGCAGCACCGGCAGGCCGGCTTCGGCGAGTTCGGACCGGATGTGCCTGGCGATGACGGAGTCGCGCGTGGTCTGCGTCAACAGGCAGCGGAACAGCGGCCGCCGGCCGTCGGCGCGGTCGGTCAGAATGGACAGCGTGTCGAGCATGCGGTCGACGTCGAACGGCGACGGCTTGACCGGCACCAGCAGAAAATCCGCAGCCGCGAGGCAATCGAGCGTCGTCTTGGAGCGGAATCCCGGCGTGTCGATGATCACCAAGCCGTCGCCGGCGGCAAGCCGCCGCGCCGTCTTCGAGGCCTCCTCGGTCGCGTCCTCGACCACGCTCACCCCACCCAGCGCGCGTTCGCGCGCGGCAAGCCGTATAATGGAACGCTGCGGATCGGCGTCGATCAGGCTGGGGCGGCGGCCGCGCAAATGCCAGTAGACGGCGAGGCAACTTGCCAGCGTGCTCTTGCCGCTGCCGCCCTTCATGGTTGCTACCGTGATGATCATGCCCACCACCTCCACGGCGGTCCGAATAAACGCGGCGGACGCGAATCAGCACGAAAATGATAACGGATTCGCGGCCGAATGCCTATGTCGGATACGGGCCGGTAACGTCTTGCCGCAGCAGGCCGAAAGCGCTGCCGCGCACACAATTTACACGGCCTTAATGTCATTTTCATAGGTTATGGCAATTGCGCCGCTGCGCTGCCGATGCGGCGGGCAATGGAGAATTTCGATGGCCGCCGCCGGCAATAATAACAACCGTGCCGAATTGCGCAGAAAGACACGGCGGCAATTTCGTTACACCGCGAGTATCCTGGCGGACAATAGCGCGCCGCCGGTGTCATGTTCGATCTCCGATATTTCGGAGACCGGCGCGCGGCTCGTGCTCGAAAAAGACACCACCTTGCCGGACAAGTTCATCCTGTTGTTGACCGCAAACGGCGGCGCGCTGCGCCATTGCCGGATGGTGTGGCGTACCGGATTGGCGATCGGAGTCGAATTTCCGCACGGCCACGCCTAGCCTATTGTCTGCCGCTGTGTGCCGGCGTTGCCGGGTGCCCGAAGCGCTGATCGGGGCTATGCCACATTTGCGGCGCAGGAAGCTGCAAATTAAGCGCGGGGAATTCGCGCAGGCAATCGGCGCGAGCGGGCCTTGGCGATGGGATTTCGCAGCATTTTCTCGATCGCGCAGCCGCAAGCGGCCGTTCCGCTTGGCGTTGCACGGCTTATTCTGCGCGCCCGTCGACGTTTGACGCTGCGGTCCGGCGCGCTGCTCGGTTGCGCCGCCGTTGCGCTAGCCGGTTGCAGCATGAGCAGCGGGACCGGCGCGCTATTGGTCGATCCGGGCCGCTATGAACTTTATCATTGCAACGAGCTCGCGGCGCGCTGGAAGGTCCTGGTCGCCCGCGAGAAGGAATTGCACGGTCTCATCGACAGGGCCGAACAGGCCAACGGCGGCGCGGTGATTGCATCGCTTGCCTACCGGACCGATTACGATGCCGTGGTGGGCGAAGAACGGCTGATCCAGCGCTCGGCGGCGGAAAAGAAATGCAGCTTTCCCACGCAATTTCAGAGCGATCAGGCGATCCGCTGATCCGGGTGTCTTTGCGAGCCTTGCCTTGTTTTGCCTGACCACGCCTTGCTTTACATGGTCGAGGCCGCGTCGGTCGGGCGCCTTCTTCGGCGGCGAAATAACGGCGCCCGGCGCGGCAGATCGGCTGCGGCGGTTGCGGACGAAACCGCAATTGTGATGCAGTCCCTTTCCGGTGCCTCATTGATTCGTGACCGATGTCGGCGGCGCGCCTCGACAAGCTCAATCCGCAACAGCGCCGCGCTGTCGAGCACGGCGGCGTGCAGCCGGCCGATTGCGGCCCGCTTTTGATCATTGCCGGCGCCGGCTCGGGGAAAACCAGCACGCTGGCGCATCGCGTCGTTCATCTCATCGACCGCGGCGCCGATCCGCGCCGGATCATGCTGTTGACCTTCTCGCGCCGCGCCGCCGTCGAGATGACGCGC
This sequence comes from uncultured Alphaproteobacteria bacterium, assembly GCA_963729335.1. Taxonomy (GTDB): domain Bacteria; phylum Pseudomonadota; class Alphaproteobacteria; order Rhizobiales; family Xanthobacteraceae; genus BOG-931. The sequence continues at coordinate 94,800 of CAVSNN010000003.1, read as the reverse complement.
CGGGTCGAGCGCATCCTCGGCGGCGCGCTACCCGCCGCCGCCGGCGCCGGCATCGCGCCATCGATTTCCTGGGCCGGCACGTTCCATGCCATCGGCGCGCGGCTGTTGCGCGAATACGCCGACGATATCGGGCTTGGCCGGGCTTTCACCATCCACGATCGCGCCGATTCCGCCGACCTGATGAATCTGGTCCGTCACGAGCTCGGCTTTTCCAAAACCAAAGAGCGATTTCCCGCCAAGGGCACCTGCCTCGCGATCTATTCGCGCGCGGTGAACGGCGAGTGTGCGCTCGATGACGTGCTCGCCGCGTATTTTCCGTGGTGCGCAGCGTGGCAGGGCGAGCTGCGCCGGCTTTTTGCGCATTATGTCGAGTCGAAGCAGGCGCATAACGTGCTCGATTACGACGATCTGCTGCTGTATTGGGCGCATATGATGCAAGAGCCGTCGATTGCGCAAGATGTGGCGCAACGCTTCGATCACGTGCTGGTCGACGAATATCAGGACACCAACCGGCTGCAAGCCGCAGTCCTGTTGGCGCTCAAGCCCGACGGCAAGGGCATTACCGTGGTCGGCGACGACGCGCAGGCGATTTATTCCTTCCGCGCCGCGACCGTGCGCAACATCCTCGACTTTCCAGGTCAGTTCACCCCGCCGGCCGAGGTCGTGACGCTGGAACAGAATTATCGTTCGACGCAGCCGATCCTGGCGGCGGCCAATGCCGTCATTGGGCTTGCCGAAGAGCGGTTCACCAAGAACCTGTGGTCGGAGCGAAAATCTGCCGAGCGGCCCCGGCTGGTCGGGGTGCGCGACGAGGCCGATCAGGCGCTCTATGTGGTCGACCGGGTGCTCGATAACCGCGAGACCGGGCTGGCGCTGAAAGCGCAGGCCGTGCTATTTCGCGCTTCCCATCACAGCGGCCCGCTCGAAGTGGAATTGACGCGCCGCAACATTCCGTTCGTGAAATTCGGCGGGTTGAAGTTTCTCGAAGCCGCGCACATCAAGGATATGCTGGCGATGTTGCGCTGGGCGGAAAATCCGCGCGACCGCGTCGCGGGCTTCCGCGTCATTCAGCTGTTGCCCGGCATCGGGCCGGCGACCGCGGCCAAGGCGCTCGACCGCGTGCTTGCCGATCCGGTCGATGGGCTCGATGCCGTGACGCCGCCGGCCGCGGCCGCCGCGCATTGGCCGGCATTGGTCGAGACGGTTCGCCTGGTGCGCTCGGGCGCCGCCGGCTGGCCCGCCGAGCTCGATCTCGTCCGCCGCTGGTACGAGCCGCATCTTAATCGCATCCACGACGATGCGAGCTTGCGTCAGGCCGACCTGTTGCAGCTCGTCCAGATCGCCGCGACCTATCCGAACCGCGAGCGGTTTCTCACCGAACTCACGCTCGATCCGCCCGAGGCCACCAGCGATCGCGCCGGCACCCCGCTCCTCGACGACGACTATCTCATCCTCTCGACCATTCATTCGGCCAAGGGCCAGGAGTGGAATGCGGTATTTATTCTCAATGCCGTCGACGGCTGTCTGCCGTCCGATCTCGCGACCGGAACGAGCGCGGAGATCGAAGAGGAACGGCGGCTCCTCTATGTCGCGATGACGCGGGCCAAGGACCATCTCCACGTCATCGTGCCGCAGCGGTTCTTCGTGCATGCCCAGCGCTCAAACGGCGACCGGCATTTGTATGCGGCGCGAACGCGCTTTATCCCGGCAAGCCTGCTCGAACATTTCGACTGCGGCGGCTGGTCGCCGGCTGCGACCGCGGCGGCGCCGCCGCAGCAAAGCCGCGCGCCGGTCGATCTGCGGCAACGGGTGCGCAACAGCTGGGGTTAGGACCTTGGCGCTAGTGTCCCGAATCTGAAGTTTGCCGCATCAATTTGAGCGCCGACCCGCCCGTAACCCGTTGCAATGACTCAACCTGTGTTCGGTTCGTAATGCGGCGAACCTCAGAACAGGGACAGTGGCGGCCGGCTCCCTCACTCGGATTGTGCAGTTTGAAACACGCGTGGCGGCGCTCCATTCGGATGGGAAATTGACGCCGTCGCACCGTAGGACGCGATTTGCGTTGCATCCGTTTCGTGCGCGGAGAGGGTGCCGCCAAGAGTGATGCCGGCAAGAAATACCACGACTAGCGTCAACGCCATTACACCGGCGTTTCGCGGAGATGGACGAAGCCACCGAAACTGCTTGTTCAAAAGTTCCCGGTCGCGTTGATTCATCGTATCGCTCATTATGAAACGCGCGCAAACGGCCGGCGCTGGGTTTCCTTTACTATCCGCAATGCATTGAAAAATAGATGGATAGAAACGTAAAATACTACGCATTTCCGCCGCGGCAATCGGGTGTGGGAACAAGCTTCTCACGAAGCAGGTTGGATGGGCGTCCCGACGGGCCTCGACGGTCCTTTGTAATCCGGCGACCCTCGGCCTTCGCGAGTTACTCGTGGGCGCGGACGGATAACGTCGCAATATCGGTGTGAGTGCCATCGAGCCAGACCCACACATTCGGATCGCTTTGCGATTGACGCTTGTAGTACCGGTAAGGTGTTCGCGACCATAGCAAAATATCGTCGGTCAAGTTGTCGAGAATGAACTCGCCTTGGTTGGTTTTGACCGTAAGTACCGCGTGCCCGTCGCCGTCCGCCTCATGCACAATAGTCATCAGCAATGCTTGACGCGGCCAGCCCGCTTGCATGAGCAAGCGACGCTTTAACAGAGCGTAGCTATGGCACGCCCCGGCGCCATCGTCAGGATACCGCCACCATTGGATCATCCCGTAATGATCCATGTCGGTCTCCGGTTTGATGTTGTGATTGACCCAATCGTTCACGCGCTTGAGGTTATTCCACGCGTTCTCATCGAGAACAACGTCGCGAGGAGGTAATGGCTTGGTGTCACATTCCCCTCGATAGGTCTGGCAGAATTGGACCCAGCCGATTGGGGGCGCCTGCGTGCGCTCGCCGAGCGAAGCATAAAGGGCTTGAGCGCTTGCCGAGCCGGCACCGACACACAGGTAGAGCGATACGAAGATTGCCGAAACTGCGGCACGGCGTTTGGCAAGCGCCGAGCGACGCGACCCCAACATGAATGACCCCTACCCACGTTTTTATTGAGGTCATTCTTTGCACAAACGGTTTGTTTCGCCGCTAAGTCGCAAACATAAATTTGAAGAGACCATGGCTCAAAGAAAGGGCGAATGCCGAATAATTTTAGATAAAATGTGAAATGATTTTCGACTTCAAAACAAACATCGCGGTCTGCTCATCCAGACATGCGGCCTATAGCCAACCGGTCGTAACACCGACAAGGATTACGACGCCAAGTACCAACCGATAGATCACGAACGGCCAACTCGTGAACCGCTCCAATATCCGCATCAATCCCCAGATCGCGAGAAAGGCCGAGACAGACGCGACGCCAATACCGACGATCAGAACGGACCATGCGTGCGGATCGAGATGGATATGATGAAGCTCCCACAGCTCTTTCAAGCCCGCCAAGGCGATTGCCGGTAGCCCGAGCAGAAATGAGAAACGCGCCGCCTCGTCTCGCTCGAAACCGAGCATGAGCGCCGCGGTCAATGTCGAGCCCGAACGGGAGACCCCAGGGATAAGTGCGCCGACCTGAGCGAGCCCCACCAGCATTGCATCGCGGAAGGACACATTCTCGATCTTGCGCAGGTGATGCGCCGTAATCTCCGCGATCGCGAGCAGTAATGCCATGACGATGCAGGCCCAGCCAATCACAGCAACGCTACGAATTGGCGAATTGCAGGTATTGAGCAATTTCGCCAGGGCCAGCCCGGCAAGTCCGATCGGGATGGTTGCGAGAATGATCCACAGCGAAAACCGAAAATATCGATCGCGAAAATGTCCGCGCGCCGCGGCGGTTATCGCATTCACGGCCAAATCCCGAATGTCGATCCAGAAATAGCTTACTACCGCCGCCAATGCGGCAAGTTGCATCGCCGCCGAAAATGCCGAACCTGGGTCCTGCCAGCCGAGCACCGCCGGCACCAGGCGCATGTGCGCGGTTGAAGAAATTGGCATTAATTCGGTGATCCCCTGCACAATTCCCAGTATTGCGACCTTGTAATAACCCAGCGCGGCAAAACCTGTATCGACCCCGTTCGTGCAAGCAGGAGGCATTTTTGCATTCGCCTTTTAAGATTTAACCAGATCAATTCGGCCCGGCATTCGTCGTCAACAGCAACCGCATTTGTCGCCCGACCACGCCTCGCGACCTTCCCTGACCAAAAACCACACGATTGCCAGAGAACCGACGCCGTCAATCCACCACGCTCCGAAAAGCCATTGAGCGGCGAGGCTGACGACGACTACGAGCGATAACCAGCCGCAGGTCACGGCTTCCACCGCGTCGGCGCGGAGCGCACGACTGCCGATCTTTTCAGCGATAGCGATCTTGCGATGCGCCAAATAGCGCATGGCCGGAATTGCGAGCAATGCGACGATGAAGCCCGACCGCGAAAATTCTTCGCCGGTCCCCGTCCAGAAATGCCACATGGCCGCAGCCGTGACGCAGGCCGCCAACAGGAACAGCAACGCGCCGCCGCTGCGGCTGGCGACGCGCTCGGCGCGTTCGGAAAACACCTGCCCGTGGCGCAGCTCGACGGACAACCGCCATATGAGTATGCCGGCCGACGCCAACTCGATCACGCTATCGAGGCCGAAGGCCAACAGCACAAGACTTCCCGCCGTCACACCAGCGGCAATGGCGACGAAGGCCTCGACGGTCATCCACCCGATGGTCACCCATTCAAGTCGAAAAGCCTCACGGATGAGGGGCAGCCGATCCGATCGCGGCGGAAAAATAAGCGGAGACGGGGCACAGGATTCTGCCATTCGCCAAGCATATGGCAGTCCGGTCCCGATGTCTGCTTTTGATCCGCCGTGCTCGTGCCCTGCCAACGATGGTTGCTCACATGCTGCGTTGTACTGAAGTTTCGCTGTGAATGGCAGATATAGGTCAATCGCACAGCTTCAACGCGTGCGCCGGCCGCTTCCGCTGCTGCCGCAAAAGCCACATTCTTTTTTGCGGCTTTTGCGGCGGTTCGCCAGTTCGGCGAATTTCCCGAGCTTAAAGCACGACGCGCCGCAGCCGCAGCGCGTTGGCGACGACGCTGACGGACGACAGCGCCATGGCGGCGGCGCCGATCGCGGGCGACAGCAAGATGCCCGAACAGCGGATAGAGCGCGCCGGCCGCGATCGGCACGCCGAGCGCGTTATAGAGAAAAGCGAACAACAGGTTTTGCCGGATATTGCGCATGGTCGCGGCGGACAGCTTGCGCGCGCGCACGATGCCGGTGAGATCGCCTTTGACCAGCGTCATGCCGGCGCTGGCCATGGCGACGTCGGTGCCGCTGCCCATGGCGATGCCGACGTCGGCTGCGGCGAGCGCGGGCGCATCGTTGATGCCGTCGCCCGCCATGGCGACGATCGCGGCCGGCGCGGCGCAGCTCCTCGATCGACGGCGCTCTTGCGCTCGGGCAGCACCTCGGCCTCGACGTCGGCGATGCCGAGCTGTGTTCGCGACCGCGCTGCGCGGTGGTGCGCTGTCGCCGGTCAGCATCACGATGGCGATGTTCTGCGCCTTCAGCGCTTCGAGCGCCGCGGCGGTCGTCGGCTTGACCGGATCGGCGACGGCGATCAGCCCGGCAAGCTTGCCGTCGATGCGCGACAAAGACGACGGTCGCGCCGTCGCCGCGCAGCCGCTCGGCCTCGCCGTTGCAGCGGATCGGTCGGCAATGCCGCGTTCGGCGAAAAATTTCGCGTTGCCGAGCGCGACGCGCCGGCGCTCGACCGTGCCGGACACGCCCTTGCCGGACGGCGCCGCAAAATCCGACGACCGGCGCAAGCTCGAGTTTGCGCGCGGCCGCGGCGGCGACGATCGCCGCGGCGAGCGGATGCTCGCTGCCGCGCTCGAGGCTGGCGGCGAGCCGCAACGAGCGTGTTCTCGTCGAAACCCGGCGCGGCGACGACGGCGACGACCTTCGGCTTGCCTTCGGTCAGCGTGCCGGTCTTGTCGACGACGAGCGTGTCGACCTTCTCCATGCGCTCCAGCGCTTCGGCGTTCTTGATCAGGATGCCGTAACGCGCGGCGCGGCCGACGCCGACCATGATCGACATCGGCGTCGCCAGCCCGAGCGCGCAGGGGCAGGCGATGATCAGCACGGTGACCGCGGCGACGAGCGCATAGGCAAGGCGCGGCTGCGGTCCGAACGCCGCCCAGGCCGCGAACGCAACGAGCGCCGCGGCGATGACCGCCGGCACGAACCAGGCCGCGACCCGATCGGCGAGCCGCGGAATCGGCGCGCGCGAGCGCTGCGCGGCGGCGACCATCGCGACGATGTGCGCCAGCATGGTGTCGCGGCCGACTTTTTCCGCGCGCATGACGAAGCCGCCGCTGCCGTTGAGCGTGCCGCCGATGACCTTGGCGCCGGCTCCTTCGTCGACCGGCATCGATTCGCCGGTGATCATCGATTCATCGACCGCGGATCTGCCTTCGATCACGACGCCGTCGACCGGCACTTTTTCGCCGGGGCGCACGCGCAGCCGGTCGCCCACGGCGACGGCGTCGAGCGGCACGTCCTCGTCGCTGCCGTCGTCGTCGACCCGCCGCGCGGTCTTCGGCGCGAGCTCGATCAGCGCGCGGATCGCGTCGCGAGGTCGAGGCGCGCGCGCGCAGTTCCAGCACCTGGCCGAGCAGCACCAGCACGGTGATGACGGCGGCGGCCTCGAAATAAAGCGCGATGCCGCCATGGGCGTCGCGGAACGCCGCGGGAAACAGTCCCGGCGCGAGCGCGGCGACGACGCTGTAGAGATAGGCGACGCCGGTGCCCATGGCGATCAGCGTGAACATGTTGAGGTTGCGGCGTGCGCAGCGATTGCGCGCCGCGCACGAAGAACGGCCAGCCGCCCCACAGCACGACCGGGCGTCGCGAGCACGAACTGCGCCAAATTTGAGATGGCGGCCGGACCAATGCGGCAGGCCGAAATGGCCGCCCATCTCGATGCGCGACGACCGGCAGCGCCAAGCGCGAGCGAAATCCAGAACCGGCGCGTCATGTCGGCGAGTTCGCCGCCGTCGCCGGCGCCGCCGGCCTCCGGCTCGAGCGCCATGCCGCAGATCGGGCAGGCGCCCGGCCCGGCTTGGCGGACTTCCGGATGCATCGGGCAGGTGTAGATCGCGTCGGCCGGCGCTGCGTCGGCGGCACGGCGGCTTCGTCCAGATATTTCTCCGGATCGGCGGCAAATTTGCCGCGGCAGCCGGCGAGCAGAAATGATAGGTTCGTGCCGATAGGCGTGGCGATGCGGGCTCGTCGCCGGATCGACCTTCATGCCGCACACCGGATCGATGGCGCCAGCCGGCGGCGTGCGACATGGTGTCGACGTGCGTCCATGATCGCAATCCCGCTTGAAACGGGTACCCGGTAGGGGTATATAGCCGGCATGCAGACCGCTTGCCAAGACATCGGTGCTCAAGCGCCTGAAACGGATCGAGGGCCAGGTGCGCGGCCTCGCGCGCATGGTCGAGGACGACCGCTATTGCATCGATATCGTGACCCAGCTCTCGGCGGTGCGCGCGGCGCTGCGCCGCGCCGAGGAGGAAATCCTCGCCGATCACGCGGCGCATTGCGTCGAGCACGCGATCGCGTCCGGCAACAAGGCCGAGCAGCGGCGCAAAGTCAGCGAATTGATCGACGTGCTCTCGCGCAGCGACCGATGACGCACGATCACGCGCGCTGACGCAAGCTCACGTCGCAGATGGCACGCAATTTGATGTCGTGCTCTGGCCGGCAGATGCGAGCGACGGCGCTTCAGCTCGACGGTGGCGCGCCGTGCGGATTTCCGCAATCGAATAATTGTAAAGCTGTCCTGATTGATCAGGCGCCGCTCAAGCTCGCTGCGTGCCTCGCGTGCTCGCTGTCGGCGACGACGCCGTATTGCAGGCGCACGGTCATGCCGTCGCGGTCGGCAAACGAAACGGTGGTGACGAACGGCACTGTGCATTGCATCGCCTATCGCCTTTTTGCGATTGGCCGCATCCAATCGGCCAAACTTTAACAAAATGCTACCGCACCGCGATGCGACGGCATCGGCTGAACGTGCATACGCGAGATTTGGCGCTTGCGGAAGATCAGCCGAATTTCTTGCGCGCCAGCGCCGCGCCGCGCGCCGAGCGCTTCGAGTTTCTTTGCGGCGATGTCGCGGCGCATCGGCGCCATGCCGCAATTGGTGCAGGCGACGATTTTTTCCTCGGGCACGTATTTCGCCGCCTTCGCCGATCACGGCGGCGACTTCCTCGGGCGTCTCGATCTTGTCGGTGGCGACGTCGATGACGCCGATCAGCACGTCCTTGCCGTCGAGCAGCTTGAGCACGCTCATCGGCACGTGCGAATTGATGCATTCGATCGAGACCTGATCGATCCGGCTCTTGCGCCAGCGCCGGAAAGAATTTCTCGTATTGCCGCCATTCGGCGCCGAGCGTCGCCTTCCACTCGATATTGGCGGGGATGCCGTAGCCGTAGCAGATATGCACGGCGCTGGTGCAGGCGACGCCGTCGATGGCGCGGTGCAGCGCCTCGATGCCCCAGCCGGCGGCGTCGTCCATGTAGACGTTGAAGGCCGGCTCGTCGAACTGGATCACGTCGACGCCGTCGGCGGCGAGCCCGCGCGCCTCCTCGTTGAGCAGCGCGGCAAAGGCGATCGCCATCTTCACCCGGTCGCCGTAATGGGCGTCGGCGATGGTGTCGACGATGGTCATCGGGCCGGGCAGGGTGAATTTGAGCTTCCTGCGTCGTGTGGGCGCGGGCCAGCCGCGCCTCGCGGGCATGGACGCGCGAGCGCAGCCGCAACGGCGCCGACGACGGTCGGGCACATCGCCTTGTAGCGGTCGTTGCGGATGCCCATTTCGACGCGCTTGTCGAAGTCGATGCCGTCGACCGCTTCGAGAAAGCCGTGCACGAAATGCTGGCGCGACTGCTCGCCGTCGCCGACGATGTCGATGCCGGCGTCCTCCTGCAGCTTGATGCGCGAGCAGCGTGGCGTCGTCCTTGGCGGCGGCGAGCTCTTCGCCTTCGAGCCGCCACGGCGCCCACAGCTTGTTCGGCTCGGCGAGCCAGGCCGGTTTCGGCAGGCTGCCGGCGATCGTGGTCGGGAAACAGGGGTTCGGTGCCGCTGGCATCGGGTTCGCACCGGTCAGGTGAGCGACAACGCGGCGGGCGGCCGCCAATCATAAAGCCAATCGTAATGGTGCAGCAGCCGCGCGCCGCCGATCGACGCGCATTGCCGTGTTGCGCAGCATAGCCGCGCACGCCGGCGAGGTGATAGCGCTCGCCGTTGCGCGCGGCCAGCCGCTGCACCTTGCGGGTGCGCGCGCGCCGCACCGCCGAATAGGTTCGCAGCGCCGCGGTCGGCATCGTCGGGCATGCGCGCCAGGCATTGCGCCGCCACGGCCGCATCCTCGATCGCCATGGCGGCGCCCTGCGCCAGATACGGCAGCATCGGATGGGCGGCGTCCCCGAGCAGCGCCACCGGTCCCTGCGACCAGCTGCAGCAGCGGCCGGCGGTCGTAGAGCGCCCATTTCAGCCAGGCTTCGGGCTGGCGAATAAGCGCGCGCGCCTGCGGCGCCCAGTGCGCGGCGGGAAAGCCGCGGCAACAGCTCGATCCGGCTCGCCGGCTCGCTCCAGCCCGGCGCGTTCCAGTCGTCCGCGATGATGACGACGACGTTGATGACGCTGCCGCCCTTGACCGGATAGTGCACGAGATGCGCGTCGCGGCCGAGCCAGAGATGGATCAGCGGCTCGCGGAATTCGGGCGCGACGTCCTTCGCCGGAATCAGCGCGCGCCAGGCGGTGCGGCCGGCAAAGCGCGGCGGTTCGCTAAAGCCCATACGCGCGCGCGCCGACCGACCACAGCCCGTCGGCGGCGATCAGCGCATGGCCGTGCTCGTTCCACAGGCCGGCGGCGGCCGCTGCGCCGACACGGTGACGCCGTTGGGATGGGTGGCGAAATCCTCCATGCGCATGCCGAGCTTGAGCGTGATGTCGAGCTTCTGCGCGACCGCGGCGGCGAGCGCCGCCTGCAGATCGCCGCGATGGATCGACCCAATAGGGCGCGCCGTAGCGCTGCGCGGCGGCGTCGCCGAGCGGCATGCGCACGATTTCGCGGCCGCTCTCGGCCGTCGAGCACGCGCAACGCCGGCGGCGCGACGACGTGCGGCCGCAGCCGGTCGCCGAGCCCGAGATCGATCAGCATGCGCGTGGCATTGGGCGAGAGCTGGATGCCGGCGCCGGTTTCCTCGAGCCGCTCGGCCTGCTCCAGGACGACGACGCGAAAGCCGTTGCGCGCCAGCGCCAGCGCGGCGGTCAGCCCGCCGATGCCGGCGCCTGCGACAATGACGATGCGCGAGGACGTCACGGCACGCTCCGCAGAGCTCAGACGGCGGCGTCATGTCAAGGCGCATTCCGCCGGCCGCGCGGCATTGGGCGCCAGCGTCGGGATCGTGGCGGTAAAGCGTCGAGCAATAGGGGCAGACGTATTCGGCATCCTCGCCCATGTCGCAGATACACGTGCGGATGGTCGAACGGCGGCTTGGCGCCGACGCACATGAATTCCTTGGCGCCGATCTCGATGACCGCAACGCCCGGATCGTTGTGGAAATGCGGAACGATCTCGTCGGTCATGCGACCTCTGGCTCCGCTCGGGCGCGCCATAGCGGTCCAAGCAGCCAATTTCCAGCCGAGCGGCGGATACCAGAGCGATGTCCCGAAAAGCGGATACCGATCTTCGGAAAAGATCATGCTCAATCAAAATCCTAGAGCCCGGTTTCGATTCGCATCAAAGCCGATACGGCTCTAGCGGTTTCGGCGCCGGCGTGATTACGTATCGCGGCATGCCGCGATTTTTCTCACGATGGCGTGGAGATCGCCTTTCTCGACGAGGGCGAGGGCGAGCCGATCGTGCTCGTGCATGGCTTTGCCTCCAATAAGGAGGTGAACTGGGTCGCTCCGGGCTGGGTGACGACGCTCACGCGCGCCGGCCGCCGCGTCATCGCGCTCGACAATCGCGGCCACGGCGCCTCCGCCAAAGCTCTACGATCCCGCCGCCTATCACAGCGCGATCATGGCCGAGGATGTGCGGGCGCTGCTCGACCATCTCGGCCTGCCGCGCGCCGACGTCATGGGCTATTCGATGGGCGCGCGGATCGCGGCGTTTCTGGCGCTGGCGCATCCCGGCCGGGTGCGCTCGGCCGTGCTCGGCGGCCTCGGCATCCGCCTTGTCGAGGGGGTGGGGCTTGCCGGACACCATCGCCGACGCGCTTCGAAGCGCCGTCGCTTGCCGAGGTGACCGATCCGACGGCCCATCTGTTCCGCGCCTTTGCCGAGCAGACCCAATCCGATTTGCGCGCGCTTGCCGCCTGCCTGCGCGGCTCGCGCCAGACGCTCAGCCGCGCCGAGGTCTCCCGGATCGCGGTGCCGGTGTTGGTCGCGGTCGGCAGCGACGATCCGATCGCGGGCTCGCCGGAGGAGCTTGCCGCGCTCATCCCCGGCGCGCAGGCCCTTGCCATTCCCGACCGCGACCACATGTTGGCGGTCGGCGATAAGGTCTTCAAATCCGGGGTACTGGAGTTCCTGTCGGAACGCCCCTGAACTAGGTCATTGGCCTGATTTACTGCAGGCCTTTGGCCGATAAACCCTGCCCCTTGGTTTTGGCCTACCCGCGGCCCAATATGGTAGAAGCTTCACGCCATTTTCCCGGGAGACAGGCGATGGCGCAGTATCAGGCAAAGCCGGCACTCGATACGGTCGATCCGGTCTGGGCGCGCGTGCGCCGCGAGGCCGAAGACATCGTGCGGCGCGAGCCCGAACTCGCCACCTTCATCTATTCGACCGTCCTGCATCACGACACGCTCGAAGGCGGCCGTCGTCCACCGGCTGGCGGAGCGGCTCGACCATGCCGCGCTGTCGGGCGACCTGATCCGGCAGGCCTATGCCGATGCGCTCAAGGACAATCCCCATCGATCGGCGAAAGCTTCCGCGCCGACCTGATGGCGACCGTCGACCGCGATCCGGCGACCCATCGCGCTGATCGAGCCGGTGCTCTACTACAAGGGATTCCACGCCATCCAGACCCATCGGCTGGCGCATTGGCTGTGGGACAAGGGCCGCCGCGATTTCGCGCTTTACCTGCAAAGCCGCTCCTCGGCGGTGTTCCAGTGCGACATCCATCCCGCGGCGCAGATCGGCCGCGGCATTTTCCTCGATCACGCCACCGGCCTTGTGGTCGGCGAAACCGCGGTGATCGAGGACGACGTGTCGATGCTGCACGACGTGACGCTCGGCGGCACCGGCAAGGAACACGAAGACCGCCATCCCAAAATCCGCTACGGCGTCATGATCGGCGCCGGCGCCAAAATTCTCGGCAATATCGAGGTCGGCCATTGCGCGCGCATCGCCGCGGGTTCCGTGGTGGTCAAGCCGGTGCCGAACAATGTCACGGTCGCCGGCGTGCCGGCCAAGGTGATCGGCGTTGCCGGCTGCCCGGAGCCCGCGCGCACCATGGATCAGATGTTTCAAGACGAAATTTGAGTTATCGGCTTATTGGCAATCCCGGTCGAGGAGACGCGCGGTGGACGTTCAGGAAGTCAGGAAGCTCGACGCCTATCTGAAGAAGCTGTTCGGCAACGCCCGCATCCGCGTGGTGCCGCGGCCGAAAAGGATGACTCGGCCGAGGTCTATATCGGCGAAGAGCGGTTGGGCGATCTTAACCTCGACGACGAAGACGACGACCTGTCCTATAATTTTCGGATGGAAATAAATCTGGGAGAAGTCGCCGACATCGATCGGATCAAGCGCCTGGATGCGTATCTGAAGCGAAAATTCGATAACGCGGCCATCCGTGTCGTGCCCCGCGCCAAGAAACGGGACTCGCTCGAAATCTACCTGGGCGAAGAATTCATCGGCGTATTATTTGTCGACGATGAGAAGCAGCGCGGGTCCTATATTCTTGAAATGCCGATTCTGGATATGGATTTGGCCTAAGCCGCGCCGCCGTGCGCGCCTTGCTCCGTCGCCCCGCCGAACCGTCAATTTCGCTGCGGATGCAATTGCGCGACGAGCCGGTCGAAGCCGGCGGCGATCGTGCGCCAATCGCCGAACCAATCGCGCGGAAAACGCAACGTGATCTGGGCGGCGTCGAGCACGCGTTCCTGGATGCAGGTGCCGGGCACGCTACGGCCCGGCGCCCGCGTGCAGCGGCGCGAAAAATTGTTCGGGATTGCTGCCGATATAGACCAGATCCTCGCCCGCATAGGGCGTGCCGGCGCGGAACGGCAGGATGGCAAGCCCGTCCGGGCCGGCGCTGGCCTGGGATTCGACATAGCGCGGATAGATGGTGCGCAGCCGCTCGAGCGGCGGCAGCTCGGCGCCGCGAGCCCGGCAATGGTGACGAACAGCCGCTCGTTCTCGGGTGCCGCGGCGGCCGCTGCGGCGTTCGTCGGCGTTCGAGCGCGGTCTTGCCGCGCGCTTTGTCGTCCGGCCGCGGCGGCGCGAGCGAGGGCCACTCGAAGGCGAGATCGATGCGCTCTTGCTGGCCGGCATGACGTTGCACCGCTTCGCGGATCGCCGCCGGCGGCACGTCGAACAGCACGCCGGCGACCGTGATCGGAATTGCCGGCGCATCGAGCGGCGTCGGTCGGCTCGGCCAGGTCGGCCACAGCACATCGGAAACGAAGACCGCCGCGGCCGCCACCACGAGGACCAGACAAGCAAACGGCAGCGTCAACACGGCGCGCGCGCCGGTCCGCGCGTTTTGCGTCCGGGATATCGCGTGCGCCGTCATGATGGTGCGCCGCTTTGCGCAAATCAGCGGCTCAGTATCGCATGGCGATTGGGCAATGAGGGCAAAGGGGCCGTAGGGTGGGCATCGCGCCGGCACCGCATCTCCGCGTGGGCAAAATCGTAGTCGCGCTATGCCCAGCGGTCCGCACGAGCGGACGATTTTGCCCACTCTACGGCTTGGCCGGCGCCGGCGGCTTGACCGGCGCTTCGATCTGCGCGGCAAGGATTGCCGCGATTTTGGCATGGGCCGCGGCGTTAAAATGGATGTGGTCCCATTGGTAGAAATCCGCCGGGATTTTGTCCGGGTCATAGACGATGACGCGGATGCCGCGCGCGTGCAGGTCGCGCACCATCGCCGCGATATTGGCGGTGCGCGCCGCTTTGGTGCCGAAAAAGCGCAGATCGTTGGCGCCGGGCTGCAAAATGACGATGTCGGTGCCCTTGGGCACCGCGGCATTGAGGCGGCTGCAGCATGCCGGCAGTAACGTCGCCATTGACGCCGGCATTGGTGACGTTGGCATGGATGCCCTTTTTGCGCAGCAGCGCCTGCAACACCGCCGGATAGGCATTGGCTTCGCCGACGCCGAAGCCGGTGGTGTTGCTGGCGCCGATCGCCACGATGTTAAGCGTCGCTGCTTGCAGCGGCGCGGCAAAGGCGAGGACGAACGCCAGGACGCCGGCGCGCAGGCAATAGACCATCGGTTAACCCCTTGGCGCGAAAACCTTAATCGGCCGCCATTAACCTTTCTTTAATCATTTCGTAGCGGGGCGCGGCGTCCTCTGCAATGGCTTGGGGAAAAGGGGGCGCCCGGACATCCATGCTGCCGGCGATTTCGCCAGAATCCATCGAATCGTTTGTTCGCGCTTGCCATCGGATTTGCCGTCGCCGGACTGTGCGCCAGCGGCTACCGGCTGTTCAGCCGGCATTTCCCGAGCTTCCGGCTGCTTGAAGTCGGGCCGGTGCCGGCGCGCTTTGCCGCCATTCCGCTGCTGATGTTTTCCGCGCCGTTTATCATCATGCGCAACACCATCCGCGGCCGCCGCATCGAGGGCCGCCGCACCGAGATCGTCATGGTGGCGACCGTGATCGCCGGCCTGTGGAGCCTGATGTCGGGAACCGTCGTGGTGCTGGCGCTTCAAGCGTTGCTCAGCGCCTGATATTCTTTCTTGCATGATCTACGAACTCGACGGCCACCGGCCGGATTTGCCGGAAGACGGCCGCTATTGGATCGCGCCGTCCGCGTCCGTCATCGGCAAGGTGCGGCTCAAGCTCGACTCGAGCGTCTGGTTCGGCGCGGTGCTGCGCGGCGACAATGAATGGATCGAGCTCGGCGAGCGCTCGCAGATCCAGGACAACGCGACGCTGCACACCGATCCCGGCTTTCCGCTCGTCATCGGGCGGGATTGCGTGATCGGCCACAATGTCATCCTGCACGGCTGCACCATCGGCGCCAACAGTCTCGTCGGCATGGGCGCGATCATGCTCAACGGCGCGCGGATCGGCGCCAATTGCCTGGTCGGCGCCGGCGCGCTGATCACCGAAGGCAAAGCCTTTCCCGACCGATCGCTGATCGTCGGCGCGCCGGCGCGCGCCATCCGCACGCTTGACGAGGCTGCGATCGAAATGATCGCCGCCGGCGCCGATATCTACGTGCGGCGGTTCAAGCAATATGCGAAGGGGCTGAAGCCGATCGGATGACGGAGGACAGACGACAGACGACAGACGACAGACGACAGATAAGAGGATGCTCCTATCCGTCCTCCGTCGTCCGTCCTCCGAAAAAGGTGCGGCCGGCTCCTGGGGGAGAGCCGGCCGCGCGCGAACCCGGTCTGGGGACGGGGAGGGGTGGGGACGTGACCGGGGTCGCGTAACTCCTTGTCTGTTTCGCCTAGCGCGAGGACGCGGTGGCCGGCGCCGGCGCGGTGTCGCCGAGCGAAACCCAAACGTTCGGATCGGATTGCGACTGGCGCTTGACGAAGCGGTAGCCGGTGTCCGACCACAACCGGATGTCGTTGGTCTCGTTGTCGAGGATGAACTCGCCCTTGTCGGTTTTGACGGTGAGGATGGCGTGGCCGTCGCCGTGCTGGTCGCGCACCACGGTGATCAAGAGCGCCTCGCGCGGCCAGCCTTGCTGCATCAGCATTTTGCGCTTCTGCAGCACGTAATCCTCGCAGTCGCCATAGCCGTCGTCCGGATAATTCCAGCGTTCGACGACGCCCCAATGATCCAGATCGGTCATCGGCTTGACGTGGCTGTTGACCCACAGATTGATGCGCTCGAGATGCTTTCCAGGCGTCGGTCGAGAGCACCACGTCGCGCGGCGTCGAGGGCCTGGTCTTGCATTCCGGATCGTATTCGACGCAGAACTCGACCCAGCCGATCGGCGGGTGGGTAACCTCGCCGAGCGCGATGAACAGCGGGCGCTCCTGTGCCGCGCCCGCCGGCCGGCGCCGCCAACAGCGCGAGCGCGATGACGCCCGCGGCCGCGCCGCGCTTGAGGATTGCTTTTGCAACCGGACTCATTGTGACCCCTTCCCGTCTCGTCGGGGTCACCATTCGCACAAAGCTTTTGCGCCGCCGCTAAGTTGAGTTGTTCAATTTGAAGTAAAAACAGATCAAGACACAGCAAAAGTCGCACGATCTTCTGCATAAATATTGTATAAAATTCGATCTATTCTATCTTGATTCAAATTGTCATCACGCGGCGGCCGCCGCGCCGGCAGCGGGTTTTCCGCGCTTCGCGCCGCCGCGGCGGCGGCGGCGCTATCGGCTTGTCGGCCGCGCGACGGGCGCAAAATACGCGCCGGCGCGCGGTCGGCGCGCCGTCTCGGCAAGCCGGCAAATTGTCGGTGGTGGCGTTTACCCGCCGGTGACGCTCTCTTCGAGAAAGTCCGGGTGCTGCAGGCGGGTGAATTCGATGGCGAAGCCGTCTTCGAGATGGCGCACCACGCGGCCCTGCACCTTGCCCAGCGTGACCAGCGCGCCGATCGGCGGCCGCTCGTTGGTGGCGATACCGGCGCCGGATTCCGACACGTCGATGATGCGGCAGGTGAGATTGACGCCGTTCGGCAGGATCAGGCGGCCGACCGGATTGCGCGGCACGATACGGCCGTGGCGGCGGTCTTCCGGCAGGCCGAGGATTTGCGGTTGGCGAGCCAGGTGAGTTGCGCCGCGAGCTTGTCGCGCTTGCGCGCGGTGGCCGAAATGGTCATGGCAAAGCCGTTCTGAAACAGCCGCGCGATTTTGCCTTCGAGCCGGCCGAGATGATCGACATAGGCGATGACGCGCTCGCCGGCGGCGCCGCCGACCGGCGCGATCAGCGCCATGCCGCCCGGCGACATGTTGACGACCTGGCAGGGAAACTCGCGGCGATCCGCCAGCATATAGCGGCCGAGCAAATTGACCTTCACCCGCTGGTGGCGGCGGCGGTCCTCGCTCAGCGCCCGCAAACTCGCTCTTCGTTCGGCGACAGCCATGCTCATTTCGCCTGTCCGGCAAGCGCATGCAAGCCTAGGCGGGCGATGTTAATGGCCCGTTAGCCGGCATGCACCACGCGGGCTGATCCGTGCCGTGTTAAGGCTCTGCGGCCGCCCTCGTGGACGACGAGTTGACGCGCGGCGCGGCGCCATAAAGCGCGGCAGCATACGGGTTTCGATCGATGCCCCGATATGGCGGCGGCCGCCCAGCGTCAGCGCGCCGATCGGGCTGGCGCCGAGCCATTGCGGTATTTTGAGCGGCGCCAGGATGCCGATGGTGCGGGCGAGGCTCGGCCGGGTGGCGCAATAGCGGCAGCAGCAAAAGCTCGAGCTCGATCGGTTCGCCATCGGCGTTGTGCGCCGTCACGCCGGCAACGGTGCCGACGCGCTCGTGGTCGAGGATGGCGAGCAGATCGGCGACGACCGGCTGGCTTGCCGCGGCCCAAAGCCCGATGAATGGCTCGCCTTTAAGCTCGCGGCCGAACAGGGCGCAGACCCGCGTGCCGGCAAGCCGAAACGGATGACCGGCGCCGCCATCGAGCGCCAGGATGAAGGCGTCGCTGAGCACCTGGCGAATGGCGCCAGGCTCGATCTCGGCGCGCTCGGGCGCCGCGCGCGTTGCCGCGCCGCTCCTCCCAATACGCATAGAGTTCCCGGCTCGCTGCGTGTTTCATGAACCGCTCCCTGCCATCGCGCCGTTGCCGCACACCTGTCCCTGATCGGGACAGGGATCGCGGCCGACGGCTGCGTGGCGGGTGCGCGAGCAGGTGGCGTGCCGCGTCGCGCGTCAGCGCGCGCGGCTGCGGCGCTCGACGCGGAATTAAACTTAACGAAACGTTGACGTTGGCCGGCGCGCGGTCGGCCGCCTAGGGTGACGTCACGGTTTTCCGAGCGCGGCGCTCATTCGCGGCGGCGTTCTGCAATTCAGGGAGGCGAGGGGATGTGACCGACGCCGCGACGCGAGGCCGCGATCGCCCGCTGGCTGACGGTGTCGACCGCGGAATACCCGCGCAGCGTGCAAAAGGGAGGACTTCAACGTCCTCCCTTTTGTTTTCAGCTTGCTTTTTGGCCTGCCGCGCCTGCAACCTGTCGTCGCGCCGCTTGTCCTCGCCGCGGCAGGGCCTATTTCGGCACGACATCGAGGTGCGAGCGGTGACGCAGCAATCCGAGCCCAGTTCCTCAGAGCCGATCTTCAATGTGCCGCCGGTCGTCATCGCGACGGTTGGCGTGCTCGTGCTCGTCCATGCGTTTCGCATGTTCGTGCTGACCGACGAGCAGGACGTGGAGTTTCTTCTCACTTTCGCATTCATCCCGGCGCGTTATGGCGCCGATCTTGCCGCCGGGGCGCGTTTCCGGGCGGCTTCGGCGCCGATCTGTGGACCTTCTTCACCTACGCTTTCATCCACGCCGATCTCATGCATCTCGGGCTCAATCTCGCTTGGCTCATACCGTTCGGCACCGCGCTGGCGCGGCGGTTCGGGCCGTGGCGCTATATCGTGTTCATGCTGGTGATGGCGGCGATCGGCGCGCTGGCGCATCTGGTCAGCCATCTCGGCGCGATGGAGCCGATGATCGGCGCGTCGGCCGCAATTTCCGGCGCCATGGCGGCGGCGATGCGCTTTGTGTTCCAGCAGCGACGGCCCGTTGGCGCCGCTGGCGAGATCGGTCCGGCGCGGCCTATCGGGTTCCGGCCGCCTCGCTTGCCGCGACGCTGCGCGATCCGCGGTTTTTGCTGTTCCTCGGGGTCTGGCTCGGACTGAATCGCGCTGTTCGGCCTTGGCACCGTCTCGTTCGGCTGGAGGCCGGACAGGAAATCGCCTGGCAGGCGCATGTCGGCGGCTTTTTCGCCGGCCTGCTCCTGTTCAATGTCTTCGATCCGGTGGTCCGGCGCGGCGAATCCGATACGGAACCGAGCGGTTAATCCGAAGTTGGCAGCGATGCTGCATTGCAGCGCGCCTGCCGCTTACGGCGGCGGAACCGCCCCAGGCCAAAACATTAAAGCCATTACCCTCAGCCGCGCCGCGCGGTTCTAGCGGCGGGGCGCGTGAAGGCCCGGCGCGGTCCGCCGCAAACGGGACTGGTTCGGCGCCCGATCGCGGCCGAACCAGGGAGGCTACGATGACCGTCAGTATCATTCTCGCCGGCAAAGGCCGCGAAGTCGTCAGCGTCGAACCGAACGCCACGCTTGCCGTCGGCGGTTGCGCTGCTTGCCGAAAAGCGGATCGGCGCGGTGCTCATCCTCGGCGTCGACCGCCGCATCGTCGGCATCCTGTCCGAGCGCGATATTGTGCGCGCGCTTGCCGAGCGCGGCGCCGGCGCGCTCGACGAGCCGGTGAGCCGGATCATGACGCGCAAAGTCTCGACCTGCACCGAAGGCGACACTGTCTCCAGCATCATGGAGCGCATGACCGAGGGCAAATTCCGCCACCTCCCGGTCGTCGATCAGGGCCGCCTCGTCGGCATCGTATCGATCGGCGAC
Source organism: uncultured Alphaproteobacteria bacterium (assembly GCA_963729335.1). Lineage (GTDB taxonomy): Bacteria > Pseudomonadota > Alphaproteobacteria > Rhizobiales > Xanthobacteraceae > BOG-931. The sequence goes on along the minus strand of CAVSNN010000003.1, from coordinate 74,985 downwards.
GTGGTCAAGCATCGCCTGCAGGAAATGGAGCGCGATTTCGCGGCGATGCGCGATTACATCCTCACCGCATAGCGACTGCCGCGGACCGTGGAGCGAACTCGGCACGGGAATGCGGCAGAACGCATTCCCCCGTTGCAAGTCGCGGCGTTATGATGCCGCCTCGCGACCGGAGCGGGAGGCCGTCATGTGCCGCGTTGTACTGTTAGTCGCCTTGGCGGTCGGCGTTGCCGATGGGCGCGACGGTCGCCGCCGCGAATGCCGCCGCAAAAATCCGGCTGGCGCAAACTTCGACGGTCACCAATTGCATGATGACGTGCAATGCGCAGGCCGCGACCTGCCAGACCACGTGCCTGGTGCCCGGCACGCCGCCGACCAACGCCGCGACCGCGACCGGCAATGCCAATCGTGAGCACCAACTGTCAGCTCAATTGCTCGACGCAGCAGATCGCCTGCCAGACCACCTGCGCGCAAAAGTCGCCGTCGCAGTGAATTTCCGCTCAGCCGCAGCTCGGCGATCGATTCGGTGATCGAACTCGATGCGCCTTTTCGGTGGCGGCCTGACCGATCGTCGATCGCCTCCGCGGCGCGGTGGAAATCGAGCCAGCCGATACTGCCGATCCGCGGGGTGATGTGGACGTCCGGCGGATCGCCGGCGAGCCGCATGCGGGTGAGGCGGTCCTGCATGATGTTGAACGATTCGATCATGACGGTGGAGAAACTCGGCCGCGAATCGCCGGCAAGGATCTGGCGCTTGAGCGCGCGTTCGGCGCCGAACATGCCGCGCAAGCGGGCGAAGCCGTTGCGCGCTTGATCCGGCTGGGCGGCGCGTCGCACGGTCGCCGGGGTCGGCGCCGTGGCTGGCGATGGTGGCGCCGCGGCCGAACCGGTCGGCCTCCATATTGACGGCGATGACGACGCGGGCGCCGAACGCGCGCGCCGCCGAGACCGGCACCGGATTGACCAGCGCGCCGTCGACCAGCCAGCGGCCGCCGAGATGGACCGGCGGAAAAATTCCGGGCAGCGCATAGGAGGCGCGCATCGCCAGCGCCAGCGAGCCGCGGGTCAGCCAGACTTCGTGGCCGGTGCCGATCTCGGTGGCGATCGCGGCAAAACGGATCGGCAAATCCTCGATGGCGATATCGCCGATCGATTCCTCCAGCTCGGTTGCGCCAGCCGCGCGCCGCCGATAAGGCCCGAGCCGCCGATCCGCACGTCGAGATAGCCGATGATGCGCCGCCGCGTCAGCGAACGCACCCAGTCCTCCAGCGTGTCGAGCTGATCGGTGGCATAGCAACCGCCGACCAGCGCGCCCATCGAGGTGCCGACGATGATGTCGGGGGCGATGCCGTGCGCTTGCAGCGCGCGCAGCACGCCGATATGGGCGAAGCCGCGCGCCGCGCCGCTGCCGAGAACGAGGCCGATGGCGGGCCCGCCGCGCTTGACGGCGACCTGACCGGCGTCGACGGTTTTGGCTGCAACGTCGATGGTACTCACCCGATCCTCGCGACCTGCCACAAAACAGCGGCTCAAGCAACGAGAACGTTTCGCCGCGCCAATCCATCATCGGGTCCGGCGCTCACCGGCAACAATCGCGAAAATCACGATATGGTGAAAGTGACGCGCGGTCAGCCACATACGGCATTTCCGCTGGCCGCGACGGAAGGCCGGCCGAGCCGGCCGCGCCGGCTTGAATTTGCCGCGATTAGGATCGAGAAAAACGCGATGTCGGGGCTGGGGTTTGAGCAACATTCGGCGCTGCGAGTTGCTGCCGTCTTGGCCGTTTCGACCGCCTTGGCGGTGGCGGCGGTGCGTGATGGCGCCGGCGCGCGCAGCGGCGCAAGGCGCGTTGCAAACTCAAAACCTGCTGCCGCCGCAACCGCCGGCACCCGCGCCGTTTGCGCCCTTTGCGCCCTCCATGCCGGCCGCGCCGGGCGTCGCACCGCCCGGCGCCACCATTGCCGCGCCGACACCGCTCTCGCCGCCGCCCACCCCGCCGGCCGCGCAAACCGTGCCGGTTCCGGCCGGGCGCGTCGCGCTGGCGGTCGCCGCGCGCTACGGCCGCGATGCGCCGCCATCGCCGGCGGGCTGATCTGGCGCGTCTACGCGGCCAAGCCCGATGCGACCGGCATATTTCACCTGATCAAGGAGGACCGCGCGGCGGCGCCGACTTTCGTGCTGCCGCCGGGCAATTATGTCGTGCATGCCAGTCTCGGCCTCGCCAGCGCCGCCAAGGCGGTGCAGCTGCGCTCCGAGACGGTGCACGAAATGTTCGACATTCCCGCCGGCGGCATGCGGCTCGAAGGCCGCGTCGGCGACGTGCGCATTCCGACCGGACAGATTTCGTTCGAGATCTATACCGGCAGCCAGTTCGACGCCGCGCAGCGGCGACCGATCGCGCAGAACGTGATGTCGGGCGACGTCGTGCTGTTGCCCGAGGGCACCTACAACATCGTGTCGAATTACGGCGACGGCAATTCGGTGGTGCGCTCCGACGTGCAGATCGAGCCCGCCAAGCTCACCGATATCGTGGTTACCCATCGCGCCGCGGTGATCACTCTCAAGCTCGTCAACAATCCCGGCGGCGAGGCGCTCGCCAACACGCAATGGACGGTGCTCACCCCGGGCGGCGACGTGATCAAGGAATTGATCGGCGCCTTCCCTCGCATCGTGCTGGCCGAAGGCGACTACCACGTCATCGCCCGCAACGAGGGGCAGACCTTTCAGCGCGATTTCAAGGTCGTCACCGGCGTCGACCGCGAGGTCGAGGTGCTGGCGCGCTAACCCGTCCCGCGGCCGGCTTGAATTTTCGTATCCTATGGAATACATTAGATTGTGATCGAAATTCGCCAAACCGAGCGTTTTGCTCGTTGGTTTGTACGCTTGCGCGACAACACGGCGCGGACGCGGATCCAAGCCCGCATTCGCCAACTTACACTCGGCAATCCCCGGCGACGTAAGGCCAATAGGAGAGGGCGTATCTGAGATGCGAATCGACCACGGGCCAGGCTATCGCGTTTATTTCATTCAACGCGGCGCTGCGCTCATCATCTTGCTCGCCGGTGGCGACAAGCGAACGCAACAACAGGACATCGCGACGGCGCTTAGGCTGGCACGCGACTTTTAGGAGGCTCTCATGACCGCAAACGCGAAGAAGCCGAGAACGAAAAGGCGCAAGACAAAAATCAAGACCTTACCTTGGGATTCCGCCTCCTATTTGAAGACGCCCGCCGACGTTGCCGGTTATCTCGAAGCTGTGTTCGAGGATGGCGACCCGGCCTTGGTGGCGGCCGCGCTGGGCGATGTCGCGCGCTCCAAAGGCATGGCGAAAATCGCCCGATCGGCGGGCCTCGGCCGCGAAAGCCTTTACAAGGCGCTGTCGCGCGGCGGCAATCCCGAGCTTGCGACCGTTCTCAAAGTCCTACGCGCGCTCGGTCTCAAGCTCAAGGTGGCCGCTTAGCAAACTGGGGTCGGGCACGGCCCTTGGCTTACTAAAGTTCGCGCTGGCTTCAGTCGGCAAAGCCCCTAAAATATCCGCATGCCGACCGTCCTGCGGATTCCTGGCTTTCGCTTCTTCTTCTACAGTCTGGAAGGATCGGAGCCGCCCCACATTCACGTCGAGCATGGCGACAATGTCGCCAAGTTCTGGCTGCAACCGATTAGTCTTGCGGAATCTCACGGTTTCCGTATTCGTGAGTTGAACCGTCTACGGCTCCTCGTGATCGAGCACCGCTTGAATTTCCTGGAGGCATGGCATGGCCACTTCGGCCGTTAAGTACGACGCGACGGCGATCGATGCGAAGGTGATGGACGACCGGCTTGTCGTTGTCCTTGCGGACGGGCGCGAACTGGCGGCGCCGTTGACCTGGTTTCCGCGCCTGCTGGACGCGACCGACGACCAGAGGCAAAATTGGCGTCTGATCGGCGGCGGGCACGGCATTCATTGGCCGGACGTCGACGAAGACATTTCGGTCGCTAGCTTGCTGCGGGCCGCCTGACCAGCGTCACGCCGCCTGCTTGATCCGCGCCACGTCCGGCGGCACCGCTTCCTGCCCGAGCGCGGACAGCGCGGCATCGAGCGGCATCACCTGCTGAGCTTCGCTGCCGAGGCGGCGGATCGACACGCTGCGCTCGGCGGCTTCCTTTCTGCCGACGACCAGCAGCACCGGAACTTTCGCCAGCGAGTGTTCGCGGACCTTATAATTGATCTTCTCGTTGCGCAGGTCGGCTTCGACGCGCAGACCCGCGCGCTGCGCCGCCGCGATCGCCTCGCGCGCGTAATCGTCGGCGTCCGACGTGATGGTCGCGATCACCGCCTGCAGCGGCGCCAGCCACAGCGGCAGATGGCCGGCATAATGCTCGATCATGATTCCGGTGAAGCGTTCCAGCGAGCCGAACATCGCGCGGTGCAGCATCACCGGCGTCACTTTGTCGGAATGCTCGTCGATATAGAACGCGCCGAGCCGGCCGGGCATGTTGAGATCGACCTGCACGGTGCCGCACTGCCAATCGCGGCCGATGGCGTCGCGCAGCACGTATTCGAGTTTCGGGCCGTAGAAGGCGCCTTCGCCCTTGTTGAGCGTCCACGGCCGCTCGGACGCTTCCAGCGCCTGCATCAGCGCGGCTTCGGCCTTGTCCCATACCGCGTCCTCGCCGATGCGCTTTGCCGGCCGGTCGGAGAATTTGATGCTCACGTCGTCGAAGCCGAAATCCCGGTAGATCGACAGGATCAGATCGTTGACCTTGAGCACTTCGTCGGCGATCTGGTCCTCGGTGATGAAAATATGCGCGTCGTCCTGGGTGAAGGCGCGTACGCGTAACAGCCCATGCAATGCGCCGGACGGCTCGAAGCGGTGAACCTTGCCGAATTCGCCGATCTTGAACGGCAGATCGCGATAGGATTTCAGCCCGTTCTTGAAAATCTGGATATGGCCGGGGCAGTTCATCGGCTTGACCACGAAAGTGCGCTCGTCTTCCTCGCGCGGCTGCACGAGAAACATCGCATCGCGAAACGTCGCCATATGGCCGGACGCGACCCACAGCGAGGAATCGATCAGCTGCGGCGCGTTGACCTCGGCATAGCCGGCGTCGGCCTGGCGGCGGCGGATGTAGCCTTCGAGCGTCTGGAACAGCGTCCAGCCCTTGGGATGCCAGAACACCGAGCCGGGCGCCTCGTCCTGGAAATGAAACAAATCCATTTCGCGGCCGAGCTTGCGGTGATCGCGCTTCTCCGCCTCCTCGATCTGCTTGAGATAGGCGTCGAGCTCCTCCTGCTTGGCGAAAGCGGTGCCGTAGATGCGCGACAGCATTTCGCGGTTGGAATCGCCGCGCCAATAGGCGCCGGCGACCTTCATCAGCTTGAACGCGTTGCCGACCTTGCCGGTCGAGGTCATATGCGGGCCGCGGCACAGGTCGAACCAGTCGCCCTGCTTGTAGATCTTGATCTGTTGGTCTTGCGGGATGGCGTCGACCAGTTCGACCTTGAACTGCTCGCCCATGTCGGAAAACACCTGCTTGGCCTCTTCGCGCGACCAGATTTCCTTGGTGAACGGTTTGTCGCGCGCGACGATCTCGCGCATTTTCTTCTCGATCGCCGCGAAATCTTCCGGCGTGAACGGCGCGTTGCGGAAAAAATCGTAATAGAAGCCGTTGTCGATCACCGGCCCGATGGTGACTTGGGTGCCCGGCCACAGCGTCTGCACCGCTTCGGCGAGCACGTGCGCCGCGTCGTGGCGGATCAATTCGAGCGCGCGCGGATCGTCGCGGGTGAAAAATTCGATTTTCGCGTCATGCTCGATCGGATCGGCGAGATCGGCAAGCTTGCCGTCGAGCGCCATCGCCACCGTACGTTTGGCGAGCGAGGGCGAAATGCCCTTGGCGATGGCGAGGCCGGTTGTGCCGGGGGCATAGTCCCGACGTGCGCCGTCGGGAAAGGTCAGCGCGACCATTTTAAAAAGCTCCTGTTGCTCACTCGCTGCGTACCAACGCAGGTAAGCGGATCGTGAAATCTACTTGGTCCCGGTGTATTTCCAAGCCAAGAAGCGCGCCGGAGTCGCACTGGTCCGTCGCAACGGATTGTTATGGCCTAAATAAACGCGGGTCGAGGGTAAAACTCGCAGTCTCCGCAATTTTGATCGAAGCAACCTTGGCCGCCCGATGATTGATGAGAACGTTGCGGTCGGAAGCGCTCGCTATCGGTACGATCGCGGAGGGTACGAAGAGCAGCGCCTGTTCCACCCGATCGAGCCATTCATTGCCGATCGCCTGCGTGGTCATCTGTCGCATCGTCCAATCCGCCGGCAGATCGATGATTTCGATTCGCCCCATGCCGATGTCGTCCGGTACGTCATACCCGACCATGAGTTGGGGCGGCAACAATGCCGGGTCGGTGACATGGACCCGCTTTTCCAAGGCGGCAAGGGATGGCACGGTCGAGCAATAGGTAACCGGGCGACCTCGCGTGTTCCAGCGACCATCGTTGGAAATTCCGTAGCCTCCATCGAAATCGGCGGCGCGCCGTGCGCTGGAGAGACGCCAAAGGCGCATCTAAGCCGCCGCACCCCAATCGATCTTCGCAAGAATCTGCTCGATCAATCGCGCACCGGAGTTCGGTCCGAACAAGTTCGAGCGGCGACTTTCCATCGAGAACTCCCAAGCTTTCGCGAAGCCACCGGTTGGCCTTCTGCACGTCGCCGAATACATCCTCCGCCAAGGCCTGAATGCGAGTGAGCCTCACGACGCGGTCGGATTCCTCGATGGTCAACGGCTCCTTCCTGGTTCTTCGATGAACTCAAGGTCCGGGCTGGAATGACGAAGCGCTCGATCTCCTGCGGCGAGAAACCGGCACGGACCACGTGCCGGAGAACCTTCAAACGAAATCGGTTATGCACAGCGCGGGCCAGATCGGCCTCCGAAAACACGTCCGTGCCCAACGCTTCGCGGCCGCCTAATTTATGAACGACCGTCGCGATGACAGGCTGCGCGGCTTGCATGAGAACACTCCGTGTTTGCGGCAATATGTTTGCGGCAGTTGCCACTATCATATCTGGCATATTGCCGGATAAAATCAAGACGTGACAATTAACAGACTGATAAAAAACGCTTAAAATGAATTGTGGCGGCAACATCTTGGCTGCATTAAAATGCCTCTGGCGTCGCTTTCTGGTTGGTGCCGCGCCATCGGGCATAGCGCCACGGCATATACCAGTGCGATTTTTCCGGCAACGTTTTGGGCACGAAATCGAGCCCGGACGTGCCCCAGGGCTGGCAGCGCAGGAGCCGCGCCAGCGTCATCCATGAGCCGGCCCACAGCCCGAAGCGGTCGAGCGCCTCGTCGGCATAATCCGAGCAGGTCGGCAGGTGCCGGCAATTAAAGCCGACCAGCGGGGAGAGCGTGTGGCGGTAGATTTGGACCAGGCCACGCCCGATAAGGCGAGGGGCGTCGCGAGCGGCGTCGAACAGGGCGTCGAACAGGGCCATATTTTCCGTCATGCGCGGGCATAGCCGTTCGAAGAACGGCGTCGCTTCACTCGCCTATCACCCGCGCATCCATGCAGCCTCTCCGCTCTATGGATTGCCGGGTCGAGCCCGGCAATGACGAACGGAGGAAATCACTTGGCGCCGCGTTTCTTTTCGATCTGGCCGATGGCGTCGACCACGGCGTCGAAGGTGAGCAGCGTCGAAGCGTGGCGGGCTTTGTAGTCGCGCACCGGCTCGAGCACCGCGATCTCGGCCCATTTGCCCTCGGCAGGCGGCGCGCCGTTCTCTTTGAGCATTTTGCGCACCGTTTCGCGCAAGTCGCGCAATTCGTCGGCCTTGGAGCCGACGATATGGCTCGCCATGATCGAGGACGAGGCTTGGCCGAGCGCGCAGGCCTTCACCTCATGGGCGAAGTCGGTCACGGTGTCGCCGTCCATTTTCAGGTCGATGGTGACGGTCGAGCCGCACAGCCGCGACAGCGCGGTGGCGCTGGCGTCGGGGTCGGCGAGCCGGCCGATCCGCGGAATGGTGCCCGCAAGCTCGATAATGCGGCGATTGTAGACCTCGTTCAGCATCGCGTAATCGGAGATTTACCCGGCTCGACAGGGGTTTATTGAGTCCATCGCACAATCCACTATATAGGCGCTGCTGCGCTGGATTTGAAGTTCCGGCAGAGATACGCCGGCAATGGGAGTGACGATGGACGCCGTAATCAAGCCCATTAACAAGCCGATTGACAAACTACGGCCGCGCGGGCCGGTTTCTGAGCATGTCCGCAGCGCGCCCGCCCCGGTCGCGGACCGGCCGTCGCGAGAGGATGCCGAAGCGGCGGTGCGGGCGCTGATCGCCTATCTCGGCGACGATCCATCCCGCGAAGGTCTTGCCGGCACCCCCAAGCGCGTGATCGCGGCGATGGACGAGCTTTATCGCGGCTACCGCGAAATCCCCGCCGATGCGCTCGCCCGCACGTTCGGCGAGACCGAGCCCTACGACGATTTTGTGCTGGTTCGCGACATCGGCTTCACCTCGCATTGCGAGCATCATCTGATGCCGTTTTACGGCAAGGCGCATGTCGCCTACCGGCCGGTCGAGCGCGTGGTCGGATTGTCGAAGCTCGCGCGCCTCGTCGACGTCTATGCGTGCCGGCTGCAGACGCAGGAGCACCTGACGTCGCAAATCGCAACCGCGCTCGACGAGGTGCTCAAGCCGCGCGGCGTTGCGGTGCTGATCGAAGCCGAGCACACCTGCATGTCGATCCGCGGCGTTGCCAAGCCGGGCGCCGTGACCGTGACGACGCGCTTTTTGGGAACGTTCCGCGATAGTCCCGAGGACCAGCTGCGGTTCGTGACGCTCGCCCGCGGCACTGCGGACGCGCGCTGATTTTTTGGCCGTGGGGGCTTTGTTGGCGAACACATCACCCTTTGCAGCTCCTGGCGCCGCCGCCGCTCTCGAAGAAGGCGCCGCGCTGACGCCGAAATTCGACGCCGAGGGGCTGGTCACGGCCGTCGCCACCGATGCCGCCTCTGGCGACGTGCTGATGGTCGCGCATATGAATGCCGAAGCCTTGGCAAAAACTATCACCAGCGGCGAGGCTTGGTACTATAGCCGCTCGCGCCGCGCGCTGTGGAAGAAGGGCGAAACCTCCGGCCACATCCAGCGCGTCGTCGAAATGCGCATCGACTGCGACCAGGACGCGGTGTGGATCAAGGTCGAGCAAACGGTCGCTGCCTGCCACACCGGACGCCGCTCCTGCTTTTACCGCGCTGTGCCGCTTGGCAAGCCGGCAACCGCGCCGGGCGCGGTCACGCTCGAATTCCGCGACGAGCGCGTGTTCGATCCGAAGGCCGCTTACGGCAAGCCATGAGCGCCGTCCGCCGCGTCGATCTGCGTTTCGATACGCGACCCGGCGGGACAATCGCTTATCTGACCGTCGACAACCGCACGAAGCTCAACATTCTCGACCGCGCGCTGATGACCGAATTCATCGCGGCGGTCGAGGCGCTTTCCGCGCGCGAGGAGTTGCGCACGTTGGTCGTGACCGGCGCCGGCGACAAGGCCTTTATCGGCGGCGCCAGCATTCCGGAAATGGCCGCGCTCGACCGCGATAGCGCGAGCGACTTTATCGCGCTGGTGCACCGGACCTGCGATTGCCTGCGCCGCCTGCCGGTGCCGGCGATCGCGCGCATCGACGGCTATGCGTTGGGCGCCGGGCTCGAAGTGGCGGTGTCCTGCGATTTGCGGGTGGCGTCTAGCCGCGCCAAATTCGGCATGCCCGAAGTCAAGGTCGGCATTCCTTCGGTGGTGGAGGCAGCCCTCATTCCGCGCCTGATCGGGTTCGGCCGCGCGCGGGCGCTGTTGTTGCTCGGCGAAACTATCGATGCCGAGACCGCGCTGCGCTGGGGTCTCGTCGAGCGGGTGGCGGCGCCGGAAGCGCTCGATCGCGAAGTCGAGGCAATCGCGGCCGCGCTGCTCGCCGCCGGGCCGCAGGCGGTGCGCCGTCAGAAGGCGCTGATGCGCGATTGGGAAAACCTGCCGCTTGACGCGGCCATCGCCGCCGGCATCGACGCCTTCGTGCGCGCCTACGAAACCGACGAACCGCGGCGGCTGCTGTCGGCTTTCGCCACTCGCAAGCGGAATTAGGCGCCGGCTCACCGCGGGCGACCACGAGGGGCGCCCCTACGGTGCGCGCCGCGAGAACGATCGTGCTTATCCGGCCCACGACCGCGGGGTAGGATGAAGGACATCCGCCGATGCGGAAAGAGGAGGATAGAGGACACATCATGCCCAAGGCCTATTTCATGGTGCGCGCGGTGGTCGCCGAGTCGCTGCGGGCGAAATTCGACCATTGGTATTCGACCGATCACCTGCCGCGCGCGCTCAAGGATTTCAAGGCCGAGAAGGCCTGGCGGTTCTGGAGCACGGTGGATCCGGCCGTGCATTACGCCGTCTATCGGTTCGCCGACCAGGCAAGGCTCGAAGCCGCGATGAAGGACGAAGTCCTCAAGCCGCTGATCGCCGACTTCGACAACAACTGGCCGAGTGGCGTCACGCGCAGCCGCGATGTGTTGAATTTGGCCGAGGAGCGGTTGGGGTAGCTCGCTCGTCCCCGTGGCCCGCCGTAGCTCGCGGAGCGAGCGAACACGGGTCGCGGGAATGAGTGGAAAAGACCACTCACCGCCAGCCGCCGCCGCCGTTCACATAGACCGTGTCGGCGGTCATGAACGGGCAGCCGTCCGAGCACAGAAACAGCACGAGTTCGCCGATTTCCTCGGGCTCGCCGAACCGCTTCATCGGCACGTCATCGAGGAAGCGTTGCACCAGTTCGGGCGACGATCCCGCCGCGTCCTGGAACGGCGTCTTGACCGGCCCGGGCGAGATCGACAAAGCGCGGATGCCTTGCGTTGCGAATTCGCGCGCCACCCCCATGGTCATCGACACCACCGCGCCCTTGGCGGCGGCGTAATGCACCGACGAGCCGGGACCGCCGCGGCGATGCGCCATGCTCGCCATATTGACGATGACGCCGAGCTTGTTTTTCAGCATATGCGGCAGCACCGCCTGCATGGCGTAGAGCGTGCCGTTGACGTTGAGCGCGAACGTCTTCTCGATCAGCGCGTCGTCGATCTCCAAGAATTTGGCGCGGCGGATCGCGGCGCCGGCGGAGTTGAACAGAAACTGCACGCTGCCGAAGGCGGCGATGGCGCGCGCCGCCATGTCGTCCACTTGCGCGCGCGAAGTGACGTTGACCTTGAGCGCCAACGCCTGGCTGCCCTTGGCGTTGACCGCGGCGGCGGTGTCGCGTGCGCCGGCCTCGTTGAGGTCGGCGCAGACGACGTTGGCGCCCTCGCGGGCGAAAATCAGCGCCGTGGCGCGGCCAATGCCGCTTGCGGCGCCGGTGATGACGATGGTCTTGCCGGCGAAATAATCCGGTGTCTTCGGCATGGCGCGTTTCCCCGTTTACTCGGGGTCAGTGTGCCTTGCCGCGGCGGCGGCCACAATCGCAATAGCGCAGCCCGGATGTCGCCGCGCTCGATCCGGGCTGTGCTTAAGCGGCGGCGAGGAGCCGCGCCGACCGCAATTGCAGCAATGCCGCCTTCGCCGCGACCGGGGCGACCTCGGTCGGCGCCACCGCGCAGGCGGCGGCGGGGCGGACCACGGCGTTCCGCAGGTAAGGCGGCCGTTCGCACCACAGATATTCGAAAATGTGGCCGCTCGATTTGTGCGCCAGACGTATCGTGCTGCCCTCGATCGCGATGTCGAAGCCCGGTTCGCTCCCTTTCACCTTCAAGTTCGGCGACCGCAGACCGAAGGCAACGTGCAGCACGGCATCGACGTCCTCGGAGGTGAACGGCTTGTGCAGGAACGCGCAAGCGCCGGTGTCAAACGCCTCGTTCTCGTTGCTCAGATTATGCTCGGCGGAAATCATCACGATCTTGAGCGACGGCTGAATGAGGAAAAGCCGCTTCATCGTTGCAAGCCCGCTCAGGCCCGGCATATTGCAGTCGAGGAACACTGCGTCGAACTGCGTGGACCGGCAGAGTGCCAGCGCGGTTTCGCCGTCCGCCGCCTCGGCGATCTCGCAATTGAACACGCTGCCGTGGACGATTTTCTGCATGATCTGCCGCACCGCCGAGGAGTCGTCGACGATCAGCACCTTGGTCGGCGACGAGATGCGGCTATAAGTTTTGATGATAGCGAGCGCCTCGGCGACGGTGAACGGCTTGAACAGGAATTCATAGGCGCGCAGTCGAATCGCCAGCTCCACCGCTTCGGTCGCGGGCGGGCTCGACATCAGCGTCACGAAACTCTGGATACCCTGCTTGCGCGCCGACCAGAACGCCTCGGTGCCGGACAGTTCCGGCATGTGCACGTCGACGAAGGCGAGATCGACATTGCCGCCGTTGAGCAAGGTCAGGCAGTCGCGTCCGTTATCGGTCGTACTCAGCCGCACCGGCAGCTTCGACAAATGCACCGCCTCGCCGAGGATTTGCTGCGCGATGCTCGAGTCGTCGGCGATGAGCATGGTGATATTTCGCGACATGGTGTACCACTCCGGTTATCTCCTCCCACCGCCGGCCCCCGGCGCAGCATTAATTCATGCCGGACGATCTCGTTCGTCAGGATAACGAAAGCTGATTGCCGCCTCGCCAATAAGTCGCGATGGAATCGACTCAAATTTATCGTTTGCGAGCGCCGCCCGTGATCCCTCCCGCGCCTTCAATAAAAACAGTAAAGTTGTCCTGGAAGATAACCAAAGGAAGCCGCGCCATGCCGTCACGCCCGCCGATCGAGTATCGTGATGCCTCGCCAAAAGTCCGCGCCGTGTTTGAGGATATCAAGCGCACGCGGCGGGTCGAGGATGTCAACAATTTCTGGAAATATCTGGCGCACGATCCGGCGACGCTCGAGCGCACCTGGGCGAGCATCAAGGAGATCATGGCGCAATCGATCTCGGCATTAGCCGAGATCGACAATTATAAGGGTGCAAGTCTATTATAAGGGTGCAAGTCTATAAGGGTGCAAGTCGGATAGAGCCGACTTGCGTTGCGCGCTGGATGCGCTGACCAAGGAAATGATCTATGTCGCAGTCACCGCCAGCAACGGCTGCGACTATTGCATCGCCAGCCATAGCGCGGCGGCGCGCAAGGCCGGCATGAGCGACCCACCTACGCTCGCTGGGCGAGCTTCGGTGGGTATAAGTCCGCCGAAGCGCGGAGCGCGTAGGCGGAAGCAATGTTCGGCGAGCTCATCGCGGTGGTCGGCATGGCAAACGAAACCAACCGCCTCGCCAACGGCTATCGCGTACCGGTCGATCCGGCGTTCGAATAACGCCTCACACTTGGCGCTATATCCTTGGCGCCGTCGGCGGTTGAAACCTGAGCATTTCAGTTAAATGCGATAAAAATGCGCGCGCGCGCCTTAGCCGGGTCGCAACGGCCGGCCATTAGTACAATCACTTAGGTGTCGTGACGGCCTGTTGTAAACCAAGGCCGCACCCGAGGGTCGTGGCTGATGTCTTCAGAAAAAGTTATAGACCGGCGCCAAACGCGCCGCAGGCTGATCAATCGCTTGGCGAAAATTCAGTTCGGCAGCGGCAGCCTGCCGCGCGATTGCCTGATTACCGATATTTCGACGGGCGGCGTGCGGCTTCATGTCGAAGGGTTCGAAGTTCCCGACAATTTCGTGCTTCTGCTCTCGGGCGACGATCTGGCCAAGGAGTGCAATTATCGGGTGGTGTGGCGGCTCGGCCACGAAATCGGCGCCCGCTTCGTCGGCTTGGTGCGGCGCGCCGGCGCACCCGCGCGCGATTAGCGCAATAAAACAGCCCCGGCGCAAACCGGGGCTGCCTTACGCAAGTTGCAGTACCGTTGAACTAATGCGCGGCGGGCTGCTGTGCCGGCGTACCCGGCGCCGGAGCGAGCGGCGGCGTTGGCGTTGCCCTCGGCGACGGCGTTGCGGCCGGCGGCTGCACGGTCATCGGCGCCATGTGACTTGGCGCCTGGCTTGGCGCCGGCGCGGTCATGTGGCTCGCCGCCGGCGGGGTCATGTCATTGAACGCCGTAGTCGTTCCGGTTTGCCCCGGCTTATGGCCGGCGCCAAAGGCGACCGCCAGAACAACCACCAGGAATACTGCCGCGGCAATCCAACCCCACGCCGCGTTTGGGGCGCGCACATTCGGGTCGAACCTGACATCGTTACCGAACGGATCGTTCGGGTTCCGATAATCGTAATTGCGATAGTCCGACATGATGGGTCTCCTCCATCCGTTGGTGTTAACCGATAACCGGATGCCGCAGGGTGCCGTTCCCCCGCAGCCATGGAATACCGCCTCCGCAATGCAGGCATGTCGGGGGAACCGGGACGAGTTCCGCGCGTCCGGCGCACCGGCTTTGCTTCCAATTCGATTTTTGCGTTGCGTCATCACCGGCCGCAAATTCACTCATTGCCGCGTCGGCAGCGTGCTTAAGCCCGGCGGCGACGGCGCAGTGACATTTGCGGCGAAACTATTATGGTGACTTCGCCGCGCTCGTAGCTCAGCTGGATAGAGCATCAGACTTCGAATCTGAGGGTCGGGAGTTCGAATCTCTCCGAGCGCGCCACGCCGCGTGTGTCGCTAGGTCGGCGCTTAGGCATCGGCTATGAAGGCTTGAGCTGAGAACGCGGGCGGGAATGGACGATCGAACCGGCAACGAGCATGCGGAGGTTTCCGGCGCAGCGCTGGCCGGCCACGCCAATCTGGCGCAGATCACCGGCCGCACCGAAGACGTGCCGCGCGCCATCCTCCTGATGATCGTTGCGACCGTGCTGTTCGCCGGCGCATCGGCGGCCAGCAAATGGCTGGTCGCGATTTATCCGGTCGGCGAGGTGCTGTTCCTGCGCTCGCTGTCGTCGCTGGTCGCGTGCGCCGCGGTGATGCTGCCGGTCACCGGCCTGTCGGTGTTCGCAACGCGCCGGGTCGGCGCTCACCTCGCGCGCGGGCTGTCGCAATCGATCTCGCAGGCCTGCCTGCTCTTGGCCTTCAGCCTGATGCCGCTTGCCGGCGCGGTCGCCATCAATTTCTCGGCGCCGCTGTTTGCCGCGCTGGTATCGATCCTGTGGCTGAAGGAGCGCGCCGGTTTTGCCCGCGGCGGTGCGCTCTTGGTCGGATTTCTCGGCGTGCTGATCGTCACCAATCCCGGCGCCAATTCGCTGACGCTCGGCGCGCTGTTCGCGCTGATCAATGCCGTCATGTACGGCACCGTGACCGTTGCGGTGCGCGGCATGACGCGAACCGAGTCGGCCAATACGCTGGTGATCTGGCAGCTCGCGGTGCTGGCCTTCTTTCACAGCTTTCTCTTGGTGTTCGGCTGGCGCTGGCCGACCCCGCTCGATGCCGCGATGCTGTTCGGCACCGGATTCACCAACGCGGTCGGGCAATGGTTCTGGACCAAGTCCCTGCATCTGGCGCCGGCGCCCGCGGTCACGCCGTTCTATTACCTGATGCTGGTCTGGGCGATGGTCATCGGATTTGCGGTGTGGGGCGAGGTGCCGTCGGCCAGCCTGCTCGTCGGCTCGGCCATCGTGGTGGCGACCGGGCTGTTCCTGTTCCTGCGCGAAGGCCGGCTGCAGCGCGCGATATCCTCCCAACCGCGGCGCCGTGAGGCGACTTAAGGCTCATTGAATGAGCTTGGCGATCCGGTCGATGGTAGACTGCGGCGTGGCGTAGGTTTTTCTGACCAAGGCTTCGAGCTGTTTTCCATCTTCGGCGTCGATGGTGAGTTTGCGCAAATTCGCTTCGGCGATGAATTCCGGATCGGTCATCGTCGCATTGAACGCGTCGCGCAGCGTTTCAAGCAAAGCCGGCGGCAGATTGGGCGGCGCGATATAGGGGCGCCCAATACCCTGGCCGGCGTAGAGAAATTCAATCGCCTGTTTGTCTTCGGGATTTTGCGCGAGATCGACGACGAACGGCACGCCCTTCAATTCGGGATTGGGCTTGCTGCCGCCCTGAAACAGCACCGCAACCGTGCCGCTCGAAATCCAACCGGGCCGGTGTATCTTGATGCTGTCATAGCTTTCGCAAAACCCCTGCACCTCGCCGCGCTCCATGGCGAGCAGCACGTCGGCCGAGGATGGGTAGCCGCCAACGATGCGAAATTTGAAGCCGAGGATGTCGTCGAGCGCTTTGGGATAGGAATGCGTGCCGGTGCCGACGCCGGTATCGGCAACGACGAGCTCCTTGGTCAGGAGGTCGTGCACATTCTTCACCGGCGCGGTGTGGTAGGCGATGCAGACATTGGTCTCGATTGCCGGCGTGCCAAGCCAGGAGAATTTAGTCGCATCGAATTGCGCGCCTACCGCTCCGGTGAGCGGCCCGAGCACGGCGTCGCGCGATATCGCGGCTATGGTCGTGCCGTCCCTAGGCGCGACGTTGTAGATGAAATTGGCGGCGCGGTAGCTGCCGGCGCCCGGCAGGTTCTGTGGTACGACCGTCGGGTTGCCCGGCAGATGCTTGCCGAGGTGGCGGGCAATGACGCGCGCCCACAGGTCGTAGCCGCCGCCGGGTCCGAAGCCGATGAGCATGGTCACTGTCCTGCCGGCAAACGTCGCGTCGGGCGCCTGCGCCGTCGCGGCGGCAACGGCGAAACACACGGCAAGCGCGAACAACGAGCCTAGCGACAATAGGACGCGCCGGAAACGCTTGCTCATCGCGATCCACCCAGTTCCGTTGGCGGTCTTTGCTAACAAATGTCGAACCCCGGAAAAAGTGGTAATCTGGGCCGGTTCGGCAGGGCTGCATGGACCTCGGCGAATTTGGTTTGCCTTGAACGCAAACGAGGGGCAACGCCGCGTTGCGCGCCAAGCTTGTCGACCTTGGCGGCATCATCTTCGGCGGCGCGCCCGCGGATTTCGGCAGGCTGGTCCGCGACGAAACGGAAAAGTGGGCCAAGGTGGTCAAGTTTGCCGGCATCAAGGCGGAATGACCAAAATCGGCAAGCCAATAGACACAAAGGGGAAACGTAACATGATGCTGACACGCAGGACTCTTCTTGATCTTGCCGCTGGAATGGCCGCCACCGGCAGCTATCCGAACTTTGCCGTCGCGGCCGATTATCCGACCCGGCCGATCACCATGGTCTGTCCGTTCGCCGCCGGCGGGGCGACCGACGTGCTGGCAAGGGTACTCGCCGATCCGATGGGCAGGTCGCTCGGTCAGACCATCATCGTCACCGATCTTGCCGGCGCCGCCGGTGGAATCGGCGTCGCCAAGGTCGTGCATTCGGCGGCCGACGGCTACACGCTGGGCATCGGCACCTTGACGACGAATGTGCTGATTGGCGGCCTTTACAAACTCGATTTCGATCTGCTGAACGACCTGACGCCGATTTCCGAGCTCGCCTATGAGCCGTTGTCGATCTGCGTCAAGAACGCCTTGCCGGTCAAAAACCTGCAACAGCTGATCGCCTGGCTCAAGGACAATCCCGGCAAGGCGAGCGTCGGCATTCCCGGCGTCGGCTCGACCGGAAATCTCGCCGGCATTTCGTTCGAGAAAGCGACCGGGACATCGTTCCAGTTTGTGCCGTATCGCGGCGACGCTCCGGCGGTGCAGGATCTTGATGGCCGGGCAGATCGATATGATGATCGAGCCGTCGTCCAATTTCACCGCTCAAGTCCAGGCCGGCACGATCAGGGCGATCGCGGTACTATCGAAGACGCGCCTTGCCACTCTGCCCGACGTGCCGACCACGGACGAGGCCGGCCTGCCGGGTTTCTATGCGTCGATCTGGTTTGGGCTGTGGGCGCCGAAATCCACGCCGAAGGACATCCTCGCCAAGCTCAATGCCGCGACCGTCGCCGCATTGGCCGATGCGAATGTGAAAGAAAAGCTCAACAAGCTCGGGCAGCAGATCGCCTCGCGCGACCTGCAATCGCCGGAGGCGTTTGGCGCCTTTCAAAAGGCGGAAGCCGAGAAATGGTGGCCGATCATCAAGGCCGCCAATATCAAGGTCGAGTGAATGGGCTCGCGGTGGGGCCTGCGCGTTCAATCCGGATAATCGGCCGGCTTGGTTTCGGACACGAAGATCCCGATCAGGACGGTCGCCGCGGTAGCGACGACGGCAATGGCAATGAAGCCGCCGCCGCGGCCGACGCCCTGAAACAAAAATCCGGTCGCTAACGTGCTGAGCGACGCGGCGATGCCGATTGCTGCGCCGACGGCGCCTTGCGCCAGATTGAACCGGCCGGTGCCCACCGTGAGATCGGTGATCACGAGGACGGTCAGCACGCCGATGATCGCGCCGGTGATGCCGGACAGCAACTGCGCGACGACGAGGAACGCATAGGCGTTGGTGAAGGCGAGCAAGGCGGCGCGGACGGGCTCCGCCGCGAAGCCGATCAGCAACAGCGGCATACGTCCGCGCTTCTCGGAATGATATCCGACCCAGGGCGCCAATATCGCCACCACGATTTGCGGTACGATAATCAGACCCGACATCCACAACGACGACTTCGTCGGCATTGTCGTTGCAAGATTCTCGCCGATCAACGGCAGCATCGAGGCGTCCGCCAGCTGAAACAGCATCAAAGCCGCGGTGAACAGGACGAGCCTATGGTTCTTCAGCAGATCGACGACGCGTCCGACTTCGTGGCGCCGCGCACCGGCCGCCGCATTGCGGGCGCGGGCATAGTCGATCTCGTCCGGCCGGATTTGGCCGAGCGCGACCAGCGCGGGAATGCACAAGCTCGCGGCGGCGACGAAGATCGTACCCATGGCAAAGTAAGCGCCGACCAGGCCCATCAGCGCCGCAGTCGCGGCATGTCCGCCGGCGGCGTAACGATAGTTGCGGCCGGTGCGCAACGACATGGCGCGCTGGCCGACCAAACCGAGGCTGATGGCGCCGATCGCCGGCGTGATGATGCCGGCGGTTGAGCCCTGCAAGAGCGCAGCGAACATCACCAGCCAATAGGATGGGGCGAATGCGAGGATCAGCGCGGCCGCGCCGATCATCACGATGCCGGTGGCGATCAACGCGCGTTTCCACGGCACCGCATCGGCGAGCGCGCCGCCGGGGAGCTGGCTGACAACGCCGGCGACGCCGCCGAGCGTCAGCGCCACGCCGACGCTGCGCTCCGACCAGCCGAGATGCGCGAGATAAAACGCGACGAAGGTGCCGAAGCCGGTCTGCACGTCGGCAAGGAAAAAATTCATCCAGTCGAGGCCGTAGCGGCTGCGTGGCGAGGCCGGCGTATGCAGCGTCTTCCTGGCGTCGCGATAGCGCCGGACGACATGGTGCAAGCGCGATTTTTTGCGGGCTTTCGCGGCCATCGGACTTAAACGGCAAAACGGCAATGCGTGCCGCCATGCCAACGGCGAGCCGCGAAGCGCGGTTCCACAGGCGGCGTGACGCTTTCGGGACTTAGGGCTTCTGCGGGGGAATGACGATCTGCGTCTGAATCACCAGCGCGCACAGCCGGCCGTCGTTGCGCGTGATCCGGGTCTGCCACACCATGGTGCTGCGCCCGCGATGCAAGGGCGTGCATTCGGCATGAGCGGTGTCGCCGACCGGAATGGCGGTGAAAAAATTCGTCTTGCTCTCGATCGTCGCGGTGCGCGCGCCCGGCGGCAAATTCGCGATCGTCGCGGTGCCGCCGAGATTGTCGGCGAGCGCCATCACCGCGCCGCCATGCAGCGTGCCGTTGCGGTTATTGAGCTCGTCGCGCACCGGCATCTCGGCGGTCACTTTGTCTTTCGAAACGTGCGTGATCTTCATGCCCATCAAATCGGCGAACGGCGGCTGCATTTCGGCTTCGGGATTCATGGTAGCCCCCATGACAAGGGCGCGGCCGTGGCCGCGCCCCGATAATTAAGCCTTCACGCGATGCCGTCACTGCCGCGGCTGCGGCACCACCCGCATATACGGCTTCGGCGTTTTCCAGCCCTGCGGATAGAGCTTCTTGGCCTCGTCGTCGCTCACCGCGCCGGTGAGGATGACGTCCTCGCCCTGCTTCCAGTTCGCCGGCGTCGCTACGCGATGCTTGGCGGTGAGCTGCAATGAATCGACCACGCGGAGCACCTCGTCGAAATTGCGGCCGGTGGTCATCGGGTAGACCAGGATGAGCTTGATCTTCTTGTCCGGGCCGATGATGAAGACGTTGCGCACCGTCTGATTGTCCGCGGGCGTGCGGCCTTCCGAGGTCCCGGCCGTCGATGCCGGCAGCATGCCGTAGAGCTTGGAGATTTTCAGGTCGGTGTCGCCGATCATCGGATAATTGGGCGCGAAGCCGACCACGTCCTTGATGTCGCCCGCCCACTTTTTGTGGTTGTCGACCGGATCGACCGACAGCCCGACAATCTTGACGCCGCGCTTGTCGAATTCGGGCTTCAGCCGCGCCATGGTGCCGAGCTCGGTGGTACAGACCGGCGTGAAATCCTTGGGGTGCGAGAACAGCACGACCCAGTTATTGCCGATCCAGTCGTGGAAGCGGATTTTGCCTTCCGTGGTTTCGGCTTCGAAATCCGGGGCAATGTCGCCAATCGCAAGAGCCATGGAAATCCTCCGTCGTGATCCGATGTTCGTTGAAACTATTTCACCGTCTTATTTACGGCTCGGCCGCCGCCAATGCCAGCCTTTAGTTGGGTAATATTCCCTTGATCTGAAAGTATTATTCGTTCGCGACGGCAGCCGGGGCGCGAAAAACCGTCTGGCCGCTGCGCGAAATCGGGAACTTCCTTTCCAAGGCGTGTGGGCGGCGTTGGCAGGCGGCGCCGGCGGAGCGGAGTGGGAAAACATCCGCTTTGGTGCCGCGACTTTGCCGCACTGCGGCCCTTCGCGGGCCACCCTGGCATTGGACTCTGAACCCGTGGCGCGACCGGGCCGACCAACGGGAACGATCGCGCTTCGCGCGAGTTTGCACGGTTGAAGGCGTGAAACGGAGACGGGCGGTGGCAATGCCAATCGGCGAGCAACAGGTCGAGCTTGCGACGATCGCCGCGGTGATCGCGCACTCGCAGATCGTTGTCCCGCCGCCGGCGGTCCGCCGGCGCCTGCCCGCGGGCTTCGACGCCGTGGACGTGGCAATCCTCGACTGGATCGCCGCGGAAGGCCGACGCGCCGGCCGCAGCTTTGTCCGCATGTAGCGCCGCGCCGGCCGCTTTAGTCACCCCTATAGCCGTCGATGAGCGTATTGAGGAAGGCGATGATGTCGTCTTCGTCGCGCTCCGTCATCGCCGGTGCATCGCCGGCCTTGCGGTTAAACGGCGGATCGACAACGTCGACATTGGCCCAATAGCGTGGCGGCAGATCGTTGAATTTTTGCACGATGCCGTCCGCTCCGCGCGGATAGATTTTCTGCGGCGCAGTATCGCGGAAGTCGTAAAAATCCAGCACTTGCTTGAGCGTTGTAAACACCCCGTTGTGAAAGAACACGCGCCGCGTTGCGGCATTGCGCAGGGTCGGCGTCATGAACAGCCCGCAATATTGGCTGTCGCCGGACAGGTCGGTGCGATAGGGCCCGCAGATGCCGAGATCGAAAAAGCTCGCGTCGGCATCGACGGCAAGCGTGGGATTGCGCGGCGCGCCCAAAGCTTCGAACTGGTGATCGGTGAACAACGGCGGCAGGCCGTCGCGGGTCGGCCGATCGAGGTGGCAGCCGGCGCAGTTGGCTTTGGCCGGATCGTTGAACAAGGCATAGCCGCGCAGCTCGCTCGCGTTAAACCGCGCTTTGCCTTCCAGCCAATCGTCGAACTTGCTCGAATAGGGATGAAAACCCGGATCCTCGATCTGATAGCGCGCGACCGCGAACAATGCCTCGCTGACTGTAAGCCGCGGATCGGACCACAGCGAATTGCCGATCAGCTCGGCAAAGCGCGCGGCATAAGGCGCGCGCCGCAATTTATCCGCAGCGATAGCGATGGTACCGCCATCCATCTCGCGCCGGTCAAGTAGCGGCGAGAGCGCCTGATCTTGCAATGTATCGGCGCGGCCGTCCCAGAACAGACCGCCCTGCGGCACCATATTGGTCGCGGCCTCGCTCGGTTGGGCTGCGGTTTTCTCGACCCGGACCGCGTCGCGGCCGAGCGCGACGAGTTGCGCCAGATCGACGTTTTCATTTTCCTCGTTGTCGGGACCGATCGCGAAGCTCGGCTGGCGCTCCAGATAGGCCAACGACGGCACCGTGCGACTGCCCGGCCGCGTCAATTGCGGACCGCCAAGCATGACCGGCAAATCGCCCGGCGGACCGTAGGCGTGCTGCGGGCTATGGCAAAAGGCGCAAGACAGCCGGCCGGACGACGACAGGCTGGCATCGAAAAAGATCAGCCGGCCGAGCCGTGCCATGGCCGATAGCGGGCCGGCGGGTGGACGTAAGAGCTTGACCGGATGCGGGTTCTCCCCCGACGCGAGGCTCGCCGCCGGCGCTGCGGCCGATGCCGCGAGCGATGCGCCGTGGCTTGCCACGATACCCGCAACACACGCCGCGCCGGCCGCAATGCCGAGGCCGGCGCCGTTGAGCGAGCGGGGATAACTGCGCATCCTGCCTTCAGTGGGTGACGGCCGGCCCCGGCGGGCCGGCGAGCGGCGTGCCGTTTGCCGGATCGAGATAGAGCACGGCATTGTTGCCGGCGCCGGCGAAATCGAACATTGCGCCGATCGATCCGGCGGTCGCATCGAAAGAGCCGCCGCCGATACGTGCGCCGTGCAGCCAATTATCCTCGATGAAGCGCACCACCGAGGCGAGCGAGATTTGTCGGTGGCCGACATAATTGGCTTTGGCCCAGGGCGAGATCGCCAGGAACGGCAAACGGGTGCCGGGTCCGCAGCGACCGTTCACCGGTTTGCCGGCGACGCCTGCAAGCGGGGCGCCGGCGCCGCACTTGCCCGGCCCGTCGAGCTGATCGGCGGCGTCAAGCGACGGATTTTTCACCTTGGCGAAGGCGTGGTCGTACCAGCCGTCGGAATCGTCCCAGGTGATGAGTACGGCGGTGCTCTTCCAATCCGGCTGCTGCTCGAGGAAATTGATCAGCGTCACGGTACCGTCCTGCTCGTCCAACGGATCGGAATAGCCGGCATGGCCGTCCTGATAGGCCGGCATTTTGATATAGGAGACCGACGGGAAATTGCCGGCTTTCACCGCCGCGTAGAAATCCGCCAGGTCGTAATTGTGATTGGCCGGATCGCGCGTGGTGCCGTCATGTTCAAAACTGTAGCCGATGGCGGCAGGCGAGCTCGGCCGCTCGTGCTTCGGATTGGCGGTCGAGGCGTAGTATTGGAACCAAGCGTGGTGCGGGATGTAATCCACCACGTCGGCGCCGACCACGGTCGAATGGGTCGAGCGCTTGCAGCCGGTCGAGCCATTGGCGTTGCTGGTGTCGAGGCGGAAGCCGCCCATGAACCAGCCCCAGGTGACGCCGCCGGCATTGAGCAGATCGCCGATGGTTTTGCCCGTCATCATCGCCTGATCTTTGGGATTGGAGCAGATATCGTAGCCGGGATCGACGTCGTTGATCATGGTCAGGCCGCCCTGACCGTCGTCGATGTAATACGAGACGGCGGTGACGGTGGACGGCTTCTTGGTCGTGGCGACGATGGTCATGCCGTTGGTTTGGCCCGACGAAATGTTGAGCATTCCGGGCGTCGATGGGCCGTAGGTGTCGGTATAGGCGTTGTCGCTCATCGCGAAATGCTGCGCATAATTCCACATCGCGGCGACGGTATTGCCGTCGTAATAGCCCATCACCTGACCCTTGGTGCCGAATGCGCCGACGCCGCCGCTGGTGCCTTTGCCGGTGTATTTGGGAAACAGGTCAGCCTTGCCGCCGTCATAGGCCTGTTGCTCGGCGGTATAAGCGTGATTCTGATCGGCGGTGAAGGCCTGGCTGCGATCGAGGCGAAACGGCTCGGCGGCGTCGCTGCCGTTCGCTTTGTTGGTGAAATTGGGATTGTCGGTCAGAAGATGTGCGTTGGCCAGATTGTTGACTTTGGGCGTGCTGGGCTTGGCAGCGAACGCCGGCTCGCCCGGCGGATTGGCGGCCTTGGGATAGGTCGCGAAATAATGGTCGAAGGACACGTTCTCGTTGAAGATGATGACAAGGTGCTTGATCGGCGTCGCGGTGGGCGCGGCGTTTTGGCTGGCCGGGCTCGACGCGCTGTCGGGCGCTGTCGAATCCGCGGCGGCGGCGCCGCAAGCAGCAATAACCGCGAGCACGAAAGCCGCGGCGGTTGCGGGAATGCAATTGCTCATCGGGTCCCCCAAAGATTGCAATGACGATGCCGCAAGGCTAGTCCGCCAAGGCTAGTCCGCCTTGTATGACCTCAACGTGACAGCGCCGTGCAACGACCAACAATATCCGGCGGCGCCGACCGCCACTTTGGCCGGTCTTGCTGGCAAAATCCGTCGCTTCTACAATGCGCAGCCGGCGGTAGCTAAGCGGCTTCCAGGAGGATCTGACATGACCGAGCGCCTCACGGCCGTGCGTGGCGTGGCCGCCTCGCTATGTGCTGCGACGTTCGCTGCGGTCGCTCTTGCGACGCCGGCATCCGCCGCCTCCGCCGACGAGATTCGGGAAAAGTGCAGGCAACAGTTCCACGAACAAATCATGGCCTGCGCCATCGCCAAGGGGTTGAAGGGCAATCCGGAGGCGGTTCGGGAAAAATGCGGCATGCCCCTCGTGCGCGCATGCGCGATCCGGGAAGCGGCCAGGCAGGCGGCCGGCGCGCCGGCGCCTGCGGCGCCGAAGGAAGATACCGCGGTCATGCCGGCAGGGGCGGCGCCGGTCCAGCCGGCCTTCGTCGCGCCGCCGCGCACCATTGCCGACATCACCGCGATTCTCGACAGCGAAAAACCGGACCCGGCGAAAATTGCTGCGCGCAAGGCTGAGGCTGACGCGTCGCCGCCAAGCAATGCATCTAACGCTAAGCTCGCCGATTTCTACTACCAGCGCGGCGCCGCACGTGCATTGCTGGCCCGCAACAAGGACGCGCTCGCCGACGGGCTGCAAGCGTTCGATATTGCAAAGCGAGGAGTCGAATACGCGCCTGATGACCCGCATTCGGGAATTCGTCGGGCAGCAATACAGAGCCCTCGGCGACCCGAAGAACGCGCTCGCGATGTTCGGACTGATCGTGCGTGACGGCGACATACCAGGTCAGCGGGGCAGTCTGATCGGCGCCCTGGGCAATACCGTGCGGACGCTGATTTCCATGGGTGACGTGAGCCAAGCCGGCACTTACCAAGGCCGTCTGCAGCAGCGCATCGAGGAGGCGCGAGGCAGCGCGATGCCGAAGTTTGCGCGCGTCTTACGCCGTTTACGGTCATGCCTGGGAGGCCACGGCCGACGCCATGCACGGCATGGTGCTCGAGGCGCGCGGGCAGTACCCGGAAGCCGAGGCCGCTTTCCGGCGCTGCGAATCGTTCGAGCGCGCCGCGATCAAGGACCTGCCGCGCTATGACTTTCCGCCACCGCCGGAGCAGTTCTTGCAGATCGCGGATGGAGCGCTGCTGGCGGTCGCGCGTAATGAATCCAGGCAGGGCAAGCTCGCCGAAGCCGAGGCCGACGCGCGCAGCGCCTTGCTTGAAATACTCAAGGCACAGGGCAAATACAGCCCGGCGACGCCTGAATTCATCGTCGGGTTGGCGGGCATCATGGTCGAACAGGGCCGCTACCGGGACGCCGAGAAGCTGGCGCGCACCGCGCTTGACGTGCAGCACACGCTCGGCGTCGCCGACGATGCGCCCGAAACCGTCCATATCCTCTCGCAGCTCGGCAACATCCTGATCGCGCAGCGCCATGGCAAAGAAGCCGCCACCGTCTATGCGCAACTCGACAAGGCGATCGCGCAATGGACGCCGCAGCAGCGCGAAGCGTTCGAGCTCAACGGCTCGCGCATTGCCGCCCTTTACGCAACCGGTCAGGTCGATGAGGGGATCAAGGCCGCCGAAGCGCTGGTCAAGCGCCAAACCGCCCGCACCGGCGAGAAGAGCTACGATACGGCACAGGCCCATGGCGTCCTTGCCCTCGGCTATGCCCGCGCCGGGCGCGACACCGACGCGATCGCCGAGTTCAAGGCAGCGATCCCGATCCTGATGGTGGCCTCGCGCGAAACCGATGAGGACGATCCGACGCTGCTGGCGGCGCGCAACGCGCGGCTGCAACGAATCGTCGAGAGTTATATTGCCGTTCTGGCGCGCTCGCCGAACGTGTCGAACGACGTTGCGGTCGAGACCTTCGGTCTGGCCGACGCGGTGCGCGGCCATGCGGTCGAGCAGGCGCTCGCGGATTCAAGCGCGCGCCTGGTGGCCAAAGACCCGGCGCTCGCCGAGCTGGTGCGCACCGATCAGGATCACGCCAAGGAAATCAGCGCCGAATTGGGCGCGCTCAACAATATGCTCACTTTGCCCTCGGACCAGCGCGACGACACCACCGTGCGCGCCATGAATGCCGAAATCGAGAAGCTGCGCACCGAGCGCAAAACGGCGCAGCAGCAGATCAAACAGAAGTTCCCGGCCTATGCCAATCTGATCGATCCGAAACCGCCGACGGTCGACGAGATCAGGGCGAGCTTGCATCCCGGCGAGGCGTTGCTGTCGTTTTATTTTGGTCAGGACAAGAGCTTTGTCTGGGCGGTGCCCAAGGACGGCGCGGTCGCCTTCGCGGCGGTGCCGGCGACCGCGCTCGAACTCGAACCCATGGTGCGCCGACTGCGCCAGGCGCTCGAACCGCAGGTCGAGCTGGTGTCGGAAATCCCGCCGTTCGACCTGACGCTGGCCTATCAGCTCTACGCGTTGCTGTTAAAGCCGGTCGAAGCCGCCTGGCAGCCGGCCAAGAGCCTGATCGTGGTGACCAACGGCGCGTTGGGCGAATTGCCGTTCAGTCTGTTGCCGACCGCGCCGTCGCAAGTCGATCCCCAGGCGCAGCCGCTGTTTGCCGGCTATCGCAACGTGCCGTGGCTGGCGCGCAGCCATGCGGTAACCGTGGTGCCCTCGGCCTCCGCGCTGGTGACGTTGCGGCGGCTGCCGCCCGGCGCGCCCAACCGCGACACGCTGATCGGCTTCGGCGATCCTTATTTCAACGCCCAGGAAGCCGCCGAAGGGGAAGCCGAACAAGCCGCATCGGCACAAGTAGCCTCGGCTGCGGTCGGCGATAGTGGCGCGGTGACGACGCGCGGCATTCCGCTCAAGCTGCGCGCGGCGCCCCATACCGAGGATGTCGACAAGGCGGAGCTTACGCATCTGCCGCGGCTGCCGGATACCCGCCAGGAATTGATATCGATGGCCAAGGCGCTCAATGTCGACCCCGCCAAGGCGCTCTATCTCGGCAAGGACGCCAACGAGCAGAACGTCGAGACGCTGGACCTGTCGCACTACCGCATCGTCGCTTTTTCAACGCACGGTCTTGTTCCCGGGGATGTTGACGGGCTGACCCAGCCGGCCTTGGCGCTCACCGCGCCCGACATCGCCGGCGTCAAAGGCGACGGCCTTTTGACGATGGAAAAGATTCTCGCGCTCAAACTCGACGCCGATTGGGTGGTGCTGTCGGCCTGCAATACGGCGGCCGGAGCCGGCGCCGGCGCGGAGGCGGCGTCCGGCCTCGGCAGCGCATTTTTCTATGCCGGCACCCGGGCGCTTCTGGTCACCAACTGGTCGGTGCAATCGACCTCGGCGCGCCAGCTCATCACCGACTTGTTCCGCCGGCAAAGCGCCGACCCGACATTGTCTCGCGGCGAAGCCTTGCGGCAAGCCATGATGGCGCTCCTCAACGGGCCCGGCGCGGTCGATAGCGCGGGGCACACGCTGTTCACTTATGCGCATCCTTTGTTCTGGGCGCCGTACTCGGTGATCGGCGATGGCGGCGGAAGTTTGAGCGGGCAATGAAAATGCCAGTCGGAATTCATTCGATGCAGAAAACATAGGCATTATCGGCTTTGGCCGCACCGCGGCAGCGGCTGACGTTGCCGCCGCCGGCGCTGAAAAAAGGGCGGCCCCGGACGGGGCCGCCATGGGTCGGCGCGACAAGAGGAGAAGCGCCGACCCTGACTTGCGAGCGGCCATCATGCCCGCAAGTGAAGTATCGCGGGAGCGACTATTCGCCCTCCACTCCGATCGCGTAGGCCGTTTCGCCGTGAACCGCGTCGTCACCCACTTTCAACGTCGCCTCATCCATCCGCAGCTTGCAGAAGATGGAGATCACTTTGAGGATGATGTAGGTCATTATCGCGTTGAACACGATAATGAACGCTGCGGCTTCCACCTGAAGCAGAAGCTGACTGGGGTTGCCATAAAGCCAACCGGTGACGTTCACGCCGGGTGCATCCTTGTCGGTGCCGATATAGACCAGCATGGCTGGGTTGGCGAGAATGCCGACCAACAGGCCGCCGCACAGACCGGCCACGCCATGGGTGGAGAATACGCTCAGCGTATCGTCCACTTTCATCATGAACTTGGTCTTTTGCAGCTTGTTCATGCTGAGCCACGGGATGATGCCGGCAACGATGCCGACGATGATCGCGCCCATGCCGTCGATATAACCGGCGGAAGGCGTGATGGCGACCAAGCCCGCGATCATGCCGTTGACGGCGCCGAGCACCGATGGCTTGCCGTAGGCCATCTTGTCCATCAGCGTCCATACCAGCAGCGCCACTGCGGTGGCCGTATTGGTGTTGAGCACCGCCGCGCCGGCATCGGCGTTGGCAAAGTACGGGTCGCCGCCGTTGAAGCCGTCCCAGCCGATCCACAGGATGCCGGCGCCGACCAGGGTCACCAACAGGCTATTCGGTGGGAAGTTGTCGCGATCGGCTTGCAACCGCGGACCGATCACCCAGGCAGCGGTGAAGCCGGACACGCCGGCGGCAAGATGAATGACGTAGCCGCCCGAGAAGTCCGCCGCACCCATGCTGGCGAGCCAGCCGCCACCCCACAGGCTGAACGCCCCCACGGTGTAGACCAGCGTCATCCACACCGGGCAGAAGATCATCCAGGCCGTAAAGTTCATGCGGCCCAGAAGCGAACCGCCCAGAATGATGACGGTAATGGCGGCAAACACGAACTGGAAGAACATCAGCGTCGCCATCGGAAAGGCCATAGGCGGCATGCCCGCCGCCGCAGCCGGAATTGTGGCTTGGCCGGTCGTGAACACTGCCGATGTGCCTAACAGTGGCTCGCCGAGGAAGGGAAACCATTGCGGCCCGAAGGCCATGTTATAGTCGAACAAAACCCAGACCACCAAGACCGACGCAAACGCGTACATCGACATGAAGGCGGAGTTGATCGCCCATTTCTTCTTGACGATGCCGCCATAGAGAACCGTCAACCCCGGGATGCTTTGCAGGCCAACGAATGTTGCCGCTGCCAGCTGCCAGGCGTTATCGCCGGTATCTAACCACTGTGGTGATGGTACGATTGCCATGTCCTTCCCCCAATAAATGCCGCCCTGCGCGCCAATATTGACCAGGCGAGCGATGCCGGATGTCGCAAAACTCATGCCAGTTAATCGAATATTGACTGAACCTGTTTTCCCATGAAGGTTATGGCCGAGCCTAACCAACGATGCTTAAAAACTAGCGCTTTGATCAGAAAATAGGCAGGATATGATGCGTCGGTTTGCTCTACCTAAGCCACTGGCCGTGGCAATCGGGACGATTGCGATTGCCGCTGCCGTCCCCTGCATCGGCGCTGATGCGGCGCATGGCGAGACTGCAATCACCTGCACCAATCCGTACAGCGGTACGAGCTGGCGGATTAAGATCGATTACGACCGCGGCACCGTGGATTCCAATCCGGCCCAGATCAGCAACGCCACGATTTCCTGGCACGACACATTGAATGGCTGGAACTACACGCTTGATCGCAAATCGGGGGGCCTTACCATCGTGCTCGCATCGTCGACCGGCGGCAGCTTCCTCTATGATCACTGCAATCTAGAGAATTGAAGTCGCGATCGCGGAATTGATCTGCGTCATCGCCGCGTCGCGATCCGGGCTACTCCCCGCGCCGCGCAGATTGGAGGGGAGATGGCTGAACGGGTTTCCGGAGTTAAGGCGACCGCGGGGTTCGCCTCGGAGACTGGACCGCGCAAAAGCAACGAAGATTTCGGTGGCGCCGTTTTCGGCTGGGAATTGCCGCAACCGCGTCGGGACGTTGTGGCGGCGCTCGCCGATGGAATCGGCGGCACCAAGGGCGGCCGCATCGCCGCGGAAACCGCCGTGCGCGGCTTTCTCGATGGATTTTGCGATCAGCCCGAGACCATGGAGGTGCGGCGCGCGGCGGCCGGCGTGCTCAATGCGCTCAATCGCTGGATTTTCTCCGAAGGGCACCGCAATGCCGAAGCGGCGGGGATGGGGTGTACCTTCACCGCGTTGGTGCTGCGCGGGCGGATCGCTCATGTGCTGCATGTCGGCGACAGCCGCGCCTATCGGCTGCGCGGCGATCGGCTCGCCTGCCTGACTACCGATCATGTGCGCGAGGCGGCCGGCCCCGGCCGATCGAACGTCCTGACGCGCGCGCTCGGCGTCGAGACCGAAGTGCGGTTGGACTACGCTGCGCAGCCGGTGGCGCTGCACGACCGTTTCCTGCTCTGCAGCGACGGCGTGCACGGCTCGCTCGCGCCCGACGCGATCATCGCGATCCTGCGGGAGCGGTCCGCTTCCGAGGATTCGGCGCGCGCCTTGGTGGCGGCAGCCCTCGACGCCGGCAGCACTGATAATTGCACGGCCTTGGTGATCGACGTGGTCGATTTGCCGAACGTAGAATCGGCCGACATCGGCGCCAACGTCGTGCATTTGCCGCTCATTCGGGTGCCGATCGACGGCGAGACGATCGATGGCTTTGTGCTCAAAGTGCTGATCTCCGACGGCCGCTATACCCGCCTGTTCGGCGCGATCGATGAAGTGGAAGGCGGCGAGGTGGCGCTGAAATTTCCCAAGCCGCAGGTCGCGGCGGTGTCGACCTACCACGCCGCATTCGTCCGCGAGGCATGGGTGGGCGCGCGCGTCAACAGCCCATGGGTCGGCCGCACCATCGAGCTGCCGCCGGGCCGGCAGACCTGTCTGTATACCGTCATGCCGCTGTACCAGGGGGAGCTGTTGGCGACGCGGCTTGCCCGTCGCCCGCTGGTCGGGTTGGAGGAAGGCCGCAACATCACCATCAAGCTCGCCCGCGGCGTGGCGGCGCTGCACCGGGCCGGCATCATCCATCGCGACATCAAGCCGGATAACATCATTCTCGAAGCCGAGGGATCGCTCAAGCTGATCGATCTCGGCGTGGTGCGCGTGCCGGGAATGGAGGATTTTCCGCCCGGCGATATTCCGGGCACGCCGGCCTATATGGCTCCGGAAATGTTTGCCGGCGAGCCGGGCAACGAGGCGACCGACATTTATGCGCTCGGCGTCACCATGTTCCGCGCGTTTACCGGCGAGTTCCCATACGGCAATCTCGATGCCACCAGCCAGCCGCGCCGCAAACGGCCGCGGCCGCTCGGCGAATTGCGCCCGGATCTGCCCGCTTGGCTCCAGGCCGCGCTGGGCCGGGCGGTCGCCGTCGATCCCGCCGAGCGGTTTCGCGACGTCATGGAATTCGCCGTCGAGATGGAGGCGGGACCGGCGCGCGCGCCGGTCACGCTGCAGGGGCCGCGCACGTTCTATGAACAATATCCGGTCCGGGTCTGGCAGGGCCTTGCCGCGCTGTTGGCGCTGGCGCTGGCCTGGTCGCTATGGCGGCATTGAGGGATGGCGCTGCCACGGAAACGGCTTGCGATCATTGACATTTCACCGCCGTCGCCGCAAAGCGAACCGGCCGGCCCGCGGGATTCATCATCGTTATGTTCAAGCGAATCCTGATTGCCAATCGCGGCGAAATCGCCTGCCGGATCATCAAGACCGCGTGCCGGATGGGCATTGCGACCGTCGCGGTCTATTCCGAAGCCGACCGCGACGCGCTGCATGTCGAAATGGCCGACGATGCGGTCGCCATCGGTCCGCCGCCGGCGGCGCAGAGCTATCTCGTGATCGAGAACATCGTCGCGGCGTGTAAGAAAAGCGGCGCCGAGGCGGTGCATCCGGGCTACGGCTTTCTCTCCGAGCGCGCCGGTTTCGCCGCCGCGCTTGAGCAAGCCGGCATCGTCTTTATCGGGCCGAATCCCAAGGCGATCGCCGCCATGGGCGACAAGATCGAGATCGAAAAAGGCGGCCGCGCGCGCCAAGGTCTCGACCGTGCCGGGCCACCTCGGCGTCATCGAGGACGACGATCAGGCGGTCGCTATCGCCGACGAGATCGGTTACCCGGTCATGATCAAGGCGTCCGCCGGCGGCGGCGGCAAGGGCATGCGCATCGCGTTGTCCAAGGCGGAGGTGGCGGAGAATTTCGCCCGCGCCCGATCGGAGGCCAAATCGAGCTTTGGCGACGATCGCGTCTTCATCGAAAAATTCATCACCGATCCGCGCCACGTCGAAATTCAGGTTTTGGGCGACAAGCACGGTCACGTCATTTATCTCGGCGAGCGCGAATGCTCGATTCAGCGGCGTAACCAGAAGGTCATCGAGGAATCGCCGAGCCCGCTGCTCGACGAGACGACGCGCAAGAAGATGGGCGAGCAGGCGGTCGCGCTCGCCGCAGCCGTCGGCTACGACAGCGCCGGCACCGTCGAGTTCGTCGCCGGGCAGGATCGAAGCTTCTATTTTCTGGAGATGA
The DNA here is from genome assembly GCA_963729335.1 of uncultured Alphaproteobacteria bacterium. Classification (GTDB taxonomy): domain Bacteria; phylum Pseudomonadota; class Alphaproteobacteria; order Rhizobiales; family Xanthobacteraceae; genus BOG-931. Next base: position 42,351 of record CAVSNN010000003.1, on the reverse strand, counting down.
ACACGCGGCTTCAGGTCGAGCATCCGGTGACCGAACTCGTCACCGGCATCGATCTGGTCGAGCAGATGATCCGCATTGCCTCAGGCGAGCCGCTTGCGCTTAAGCAAGCGATATAAAGCTCGACGGCTGGGCGGTCGAGAGCCGCATCTATGCCGAGGATCCGTACCGCAATTTCGCACCCTCGATCGGCCGGCTCGTTCGCTATCGGCCGCCCGCCGAAGGCGTGCGCGACGGCGTCACCGTGCGCAACGACACCGGCGTCGCCGAGGGCGGCGAGATTTCGCTCTATTACGATCCGATGATCGCCAAGCTCGTCACCCACGCCAAGACCCGGCTTGCCGCGATCGACGCTCAGGCCGACGCGCTCGACGCCTTCACCATCGAGGGCATTCGCCACAACATCCCGTTTCTCGCGGCGATCATGCAGCATCCGCGCTGGCGCGCCGGCAAGCTCTCCACCGGATTCATCGCCGAGGAATTTCCGCGGCGGTTTCGAGCGCGTCGCGCCCGCCGGCGCCGTGGCGCAGACCATCGCCGCCGTCGCCGCCGCCATCGACCACGTGCTCGGCGAACGCAAGCGCAAAATCTCCGGACAATTGAACACCACGCTCACGCGCGAGCGGCGCCGCGCGATCTGGCTCGGGCCGCGACGAAGTCCAGGCCGACGTCGAGCACGACGGACAAGGCGATCGCGGTGACGTTCGAGGATGGCGCGCGGCACGTGCTGGTCTCGAACTTGGATTCCCGGCATGCCGGTCTGGGCCGGCACGATCGACGGCGCTCCGCTCGCCATGCATGTGCGCGCGATCCCGAACGGCTTCGAGCTCGCCTATCGCGGCGTCGAGGTGAAAGCCTTCGTCTATACCGAGCGCGAGGCGCGCTATGCGCGCCTGATGCCGGTGAAAAAGCTCTCCGACAGCGACAAGGCGGTGCGCTGTCCGATGCCGGGCCTGGTCGTTTCGCTTGCCGTCAGCGAGGGCCAGGAGGTCAAGGCCGGCGAGACGCTGGCCGTGGTCGAGGCCATGAAGATGGAAAACATCTTGCGCGCCGAGCGCGACGGCACGATCAAGAAAATCCGCGTCAAGCCGGGCGACAGCGTCGCCGTCGACGCGGTGATCATGGAATTCGCCTGAACCTTACCTTCCCCACAAGGGGGAGGGAACGCCGCGCCGAATCTGGCATCATCCGTCTGTCACCGGGGCTGACAAGGATGCAGGCTCTCCGTTTCCTTTTCTCGCCGAACGGGCGGCTTAAGCCGCAGCCCTTCATCTATGGCGCGGTCGCGGTCTATCTGTTCGGCATCGCCTCGCATTTGCTGACGACGCCGGACGTGATGACGCGCGGCCGGCTTTGGCCGTTCATCGCCGCCCAGGTCGTGCTGATCTGGATCTGGTTCGCGCTGCATGCCAAACGTCTGCACGATGCCGGGCGCGGCAACGGCTTGGCCGCTGGGCGTGGGTCTGCTCTACGTGCTTGTCGGTCGTGCTGCTGTTGATCCTGGCCGATAGCTTCTTCAACACCTCCGGCGCGCTGATGGGCAACGCCAATGCGACCAGCGCGCTCGAGCTGATCCTGTTGCTCTATATCGTCGCGTCGTTGCTCGGATCGACGCATTACGATCTCGCCTGGCTCACCGTGGCGATGCTGATGCTGGTTGCCTTCGCGCCGATCGCCGTGGCGTTTGTCTTCACGCGTCTGGGCGGCGACGCGGCCGAGCGCCGAACAGCGGGGTGATGCTGCACTTTGCCTATGGCGCCGAACATGCACCGCGCGGTGATGCGCAAGCACGCGCCGGCCGCGGCGCCGATCGGCGTGGCGCGGCTTGCGAATTATCGCTTCGTCATCACCGCGGACGGCTATGCCTCGGTCGAGCCGGCGCGCGCGCAATCGGTCTATGGCGTGCTCTGGCGGCTTACACCGCGCGACCGTGTCACGCTCGATGCCTGGGAGAACATCGCCGGCGGGCTTTATCGCGCCGAGACTTTGCCGGTGCATCGCAACGGCCGCCGCCGCCCGGCGCTGGTCTATATTGCGCGGCGGCGCCCGCTCGGCCGGCCGAAACCCGGCTACATGGAGATCGTGGTCGCGGCGGCGCGGCAGTGGAAATTGCCGGCCGATTACATAGCTCGCTTGGCGGAATGGCTGCCGGACGCGGCCGCTGGGCGCGGGCCATCGCAAGCTTGGAGACTTCGGTTGAACGTGCACCGCCTCGTGCTCATCCGCGGCCGGGTGCAGGGCGTCGGCTTTCGCGCCTGGACCGAAGTGACGGCGCTCGAGCGCGGCCTGCAAGGCTGGGTCCGCAATCGCCGCGACGGCTCGGTCGAGGCGCTGTTCGTCGGGCTCGAAGCCGCCGTCGCGGCCATGATCGAGGACTGCCGCTACGGTCCGCCCGGCGCGCGGGTCGACTTCGTCGATCAGCGCGAGGCCGGCACGGCCGACGTGGCGCTGCGCCGGCGCGACGAATTGTTTTCGGTGCTCGGCAGCATTCCTGAGCGTCGGTGGTCGCGCCGAACAGCGGCGCGAATGCCGCGCGCAGCGCGCACGTCCACCTCCGGCATCGATACGGTGAGCCCCAGATCGGCGAGCGAGGTGACGCCGTAGCGCGGATCGACGACGCCGCACGGCACGATGCCGGAAAAATGCGACAGGTCCGGCTCGATATTGAGTGCAAAGCCGTGCAGCGTCACCCACTGCCGCACGCGAATGCCGATGGCCGCGATCTTGTCCTCAAATCCGTCGCCCTTGTCCGGCCGCCGCACCCAAACGCCGATGCGGTCGTCGCGGCGCTCGCCGCGCACGTTGAATGCGGCGAGCGTGCGGATGATCCATTCCTCGATGGTGGCGACGAAGCGGCGCACGTCCGGCGCGCGGCGCTTGAGATCGAGCATGACATAGCCGACCCGCTGGCCGGGACCGTGATAGGTGAACTGGCCGCCGCGCCCGGTCGCATGGACCGGAAAGCGCGCCTCGATCAGCTCGTGCCGGCCGCGCCGAGGTGCCGGCGGTGTAGAGGGCAGGGTGCTCGAGCAGCCAGACCAGCTCGGGCGCTTGGCCGCGCGCGATCGCCTCGGCGCGCGCGGTCATGGCCGCAAGCGCGCGTCATAGGCCACTGGCCTATCGCTCACGCGCCATTCGACCGGCGGCGAGCCGGCCGCGGGCAGAAGCCCGATGGTCAGGTCGCCGCGCGTGTTAACCACCTCGTAACCATACCGTGGTGAAACAATACCGCAGATTGCGGCGGCGAAGCCAAACCATAAGAGGGGCGCCTTGGCGACACTTGACAATGTCTCGATCGATATCGCGGTCGTGCTAGGGACGAGTTCGATGCCGATCCACCAGGTGCTCCGGCTCGGCCGCGGCGCCATTATCGAGCTCGACGCCTCGGAGGAGGATGAGGTCAGCATCCTCGCCAATAACCTGCCGGTGGCGAAGGGCACCGTCATCGTCAGCGGCAACCGCATCGCCGTCGAGGTCAAGCATCTCCTGCCGCGGACGCCCGACGGCGCCTGACGACGTTCTTCGGCCGCGACCTGGCGGCCTTGTCTCGCTCCCGGATAGCCTAGCTGTTACATCCGCGCCTCGCGTGCCTGCCTGGCGCGCGATACACCCCACATGCGGCCGTGGCGGAATTGGTAGACGCACTAGCTTGAGGTGCTAGCGGGGCAACCCGTGGAGGTTCGAGTCCTCTCGGCCGCACCAGCCTTTGCCCTGCAGGCTTCGGATGGCGCCGCGAGCCTCCGTTTTGCGAGCGGCCGTCCGGCGAGCTGGGCGTTGTGTCAATGCGCGGACTGCGGGTGACGAAGGAACGCGGCGATAGATTTTATCTGTGACACGACATCGGCATGGTTGCCGTCGGCGCCGGCGCGGGCATGTGCGCGCGGGCGGACATGGCGGCGATCCGGTGCAGCCGTTCGTGTTCGTCCGAACCGGCGACGTCGCGTTGCCTCTGCCCGGCTGCGCGGCGATCTTCTTGCGGTGCGGCGCCGCCGTTTCCGGACTGGGCGAAGGCGCCGCCACTTCCGGCGCGATTGGGCCATTGCGCGCTCGCCGCTCTCGGCCGCCAAGCCGGCATCGGGATCGAAGGCCGCCGCGTCGGGCACCGGCAGCGCCACGTCATCGGGCGCGAGGCTCGTCATCGGCCTGCGGCCAAGTCGGCCGGGCGGCATCGTCGATGCCGTCGATCGATGAGCTCGCCCGGCACCGCCGATGCCAGCATCCGGCGTTGCGGGCTTGTGCGCCATCGCGATCTCATAGGCGGCGGACGGCACCACCTGGACGATGTGGAAGCCGTGCTCCTTCAATTGCTGCGAGCAGGCCGGGCAACGCCGCCACCGTCTTCGGGTGGATGTCGTGCAACAGCAAAATGCCCTTGCCGCGCTCTTCGAGGCGGCTCAGCGCCAGCGCAGATGATCTGGGCCGGCGTGATGTGGCGGTGCCAGTCGTCGGCCACCATGTCGGCGGTGAAGACGATCAAGCCCGCGCGCGGCAAGCTCGCTCTCGAGCGATGTCGGAGCGCGCCGAGGCCGGGGATGCGGAAGAATGGCGCCAGGTATTTGGGATCGCCGCCGAGCGCGGCGCCGACATCGGCTATGCCGCCGTCGATCTCCGCCCGCATGCTGTCGATCGGCAATTGTCCGAAGCCGCATCGGATGATGGTCGCTGTGGGTGCCGATGGTGTGGCCGGCCTCGTAGACGCGGCGCACCGTGGCGGGAAAGGCGCGGGCCATCTCGCCGACCATGAAATACGTCGCCTTGACGCATTGCGAGGCGAGAATGTCGAGGATCTGGTTGGAATAGGGCGGCAGCGGGCCGTCGTCGAAGGTGAGGACGACCTCCTTATCGTTCAGCGGCAGCGAGTCCGGATACTGCATGCGTGCCGAGCTGCTGGTATTGCGCTGAAATCGATCGGCAGCACGCGGCTGGTTCCCAGCGCGTCGGGATTTCCGGGACAGGCCGCGACGCGGTCTTGCGCTTGGTTTTGCGCTTGGTCTTGGACCTGGTTTGGCCGGCTGGTCTTTGAGCTTGATCCTGGGCCGGGGCTTGGCTTGGTCTTGAGCCTTATCTTGCGGCGCCGGTCTTGGGCGCGCGCCGCCACCGCGGCGAGCGGCGCAACGACCGCCGTCGCGAGAGCCGCGGCCAACAAGCCTGCTCTGAACCTTCGCATCCCCAGCCCTCGGAGCCCGGAAACATTGCCGGGACCGCCAACCCTGCGCCGGAATAATAGGAATCGTCTTGGTTAACGACACATGAACGGCCCTTATCGCGCCGTCCCGCCTGTTGATAACTAGTGCGCCAACGCCACTGCTCGGCCGAATTCGAGCGGCCCCGGGCGCCTTTCCTTGCCGTTAATCCCGCGCGTTTACCTTTCGCGCTTTGGAGTTGGTGTGGAGGCGTGGGAATGAAAGCCGCTGCGGCAGCCCGCAAGCACTGGGCACGGCGGCGACCGGGCGGGCCGGCGGCGCGCGTCCATGCCCGGCCGGACGCGTCGCGCGCGTCAGCACGGTCCTGCTGGTGGTCTTGGCGCTGGCGATGCATCGGCCTGCGCCGCGGTCGGCCTTAGCGTCACGCAACGCGACGACAGCCGCCTCGCGGCCGAGCGGCACGCCGCATTGCAAACCGCGCTCGACGAGCTTCACGCCGTGTTCGGCGACGTCGACCACTTCGATGCCGGCCAGCTCGGTCTGATCGAGCGCCGCACCGGGCTCGACGATCTGCGGTTCGACGCCGACCCGAGCGCCGACGGCGGCCGCGAAGTGCAATCGCTGCATGACGCGCAGGGCCGCATCGTCGGCTGGTTCAGTTGGGCGCCCGACCGCGCGCTCATCCGCGCGATGGATTGGCTGTGGGGCATCGCCGGCGGCGGCCGGCATCGTGCTGGCGGTCGGCGCGTTCCTCGCGCTGCGCGCAACGCGGCGGCTCGGCCGCTTCGGGCGCGCACAGCATCGAGACGATCCGCAAGCTGACGACGCAGGACGTCCTGACCGGGCTTGCCAACCGGCGCGTCATGCTCGATCGCCTCGACGAGGCGATGGCGACGCGCCGCTCCAGTTTCGTTGCCTTCGCGCTTGATCGATCATCGACGGCTTCCACGACGTCAACGATACGCTGGGCCGGGCCGGCGGCGACACCATGCTGCGCAGCATCGCCGAACGGCTCAAATCCGCCCTGCCCGCCGGCGCGCCGTTCGGACGTTTCGAGGATGACGAATTCGCGGTCGATCGCGGCGAGCGATGACGCGCGATCGGCAGACGGATCTCGCCGACAAGCTCGCCGCCGCGCTCGCCGCAGCCGATCTACATGGATCAGATGTGGCAGATCAGCGCCGGCATCGGCATCGCGCAGGCGCCGGAGGACGGCACCACCGGCGACGAACTGCAGTCGTCACGCCGCGCTGGCGCTGCGCGCCGCCAAGCGCGGCGGCCGCGGCTCGGTGCGGCGCTTTGTGCCGCAGATTCACCAGGAGCATTCCGAGCGCCGCTTTTTCCTGCGCGAACTCGAAACCGCGATCGAGCAGAAGGCGTTCGACGTTCACTATCAGCCGGTCGTCGCCGCCGACGGCGGCGGCATGGTCGGCGTCGAAGCGCTGGCGCGCTGGACCCACCCGACGCGCGGCGCGATCGCGCCGTCGATGTTCATTCCGCTCGCCGAGGAGAGCGGGCTGATGAACAGGCTCGGCGAGATCGTGTTGCGGCGCGCGCTGGCCGACGGCGCGCGCTGGCCGAACCTGTTCGTGTCGGTCAACCTGTCGCCGGTGCAGATGCGCAGTCGCGGTCTGGTCGATCTGGTCGGCGCGCTGATCGCCGAAACCGGCATGCCGGCATCGCGCCTCGTGCTCGAAGTGACCGAAGGCATCCTGATCGACAATCCGGAGGAAACCCAGACCAAGCTCGAAGCCTTGCGCGCGCTTGGCGTCTCGACCGCGCTCGACGATTTCGGCACCGGCTATTCGAGCTTGAGCTATCTGCAAAAATTCCCGTTCGACCGGCTCAAAATCGACCGCGCCTTCGTCGCCTCGCTGGGCACGACGGGCAATACCGGCGCCATCATCCAGTCGATCGTCACGCTCGGCCACGCGCTCGGCATGAAGGTGCTGGCCGAAGGCGTCGAGACCGACGAGCAGCGGGTGCTGTTGCGCCTTGCCGGCTGCGACGAGATGCAGGGCTTTCTGTTCGCCAAGGCCGTGCCCGGCCGAGGCGATCGACAAGGTCTTGGCGCGGCCGCCGGCGGCGCGCTCGCGGCGCCGGCGGGCGCACCGCGGCATCCTGACAGCGCTCGCGGCGAGCCGCTATCTATAGAGCCCGTGCCTTCGCCTCGCTCGGCCGCGGGAGGAGCGCGCGATGCTTTCGAACAGCCTACCCGGCCTCGATTTCGGCCTCGGCAGCGACGTCGACATGCTGCGCGACACCGTGCGCGGATTTCGCCCAGGACAAGATCGCGCCGCGCGCCGACGAGATCGACCGCTCCAACAGCTTTCCGCGCGAGCTGTGGCCGCAGCTCGGCGCGCTCGGCCTGCTCGGCATCACGGTCGAAGAGGAATTGGGCGGCGCCGGGCTCGGCTATCTCGCCCATTGCGTGGCGATGGAGGAGATTTCGCGCGCCTCGCGCCGCGGTCGGCCTGTCCTATGGCGCGCATTCGAACCTGTGCGTCAACCAGATCAGGCGCAACGGCGACGACGAGCAGAAGCGGCGCTATCTGCCGAAGCTGATCTCCGGCGAGCATGTCGGCGCCCTGGCGATGTCGGAGCCGGGCGCGGGATCCGACGTGGTGTCGATGCGCACGCGCGCCGACCGCAAGGGCGACCGCTTCGTCCTCAACGGCGCGAAAATGTGGATCACCAACGGGCCGGTCGCCGACACGCTCGTGGTCTATGCCAAGACCGACCGCACCGCCGGCGCGCGCGGCATCACCGCCTTCATCGTCGAGAAGACTTTCAAGGGCTTTTCCGCCGGCAAGAAGCTCGACAAGCTCGGCATGCGCGGCTCCGACACCAGCGAGATCGTTTTCCAGGATTGCGAAGTGCCGCGCGAAAACGTGCTCGGCGTGGTCGGCAACGGCGTCAACGTGCTGATGTCGGGTCTCGACTACGAGCGCACGGTGCTGGCGGCGGGCCCGCTCGGGCTGATGCAGTCCTGCCTCGACCTCGTCATTCCCTATGTCCACCAGCGCACGCCAGTTCGGCCAGCCGATCGGCCGCTTCCAGCTCATGCAGGCCAAGCTCGCCGACATGTATGTGACGCTCAACGCCGCGAAGGCCTACGTCTATGCCGTCGCCAAGGCCTGCGATCGCGGCGAGACCACGCGCGAGGACGCCGCCGGCGCCATCCTTTATGCCGCCGAGCGCGCGACCTGGATGGCGCTCGAAACCATCCAGTGCCTCGGCGGCAACGGCTATATCAACGACTATCCGGCCGGCCGGCTGCTGCGCGACGCCAAGCTCTACGAGATCGGCGCCGGCACCAGCGAAATCCGCCGCATGCTGATCGGCCGGGAGATTTTCGAGAAGACGCGGTGATGCTGGTCACCCCAACCGCCGATCAAACTCCAGCACCGCATTGAGCAACACCTGCGCGCCGGCGGCGCATTCCTCAAAGCTCGTCGATTCCGCTTCGTTGTGCGAAATGCCGCCGCGGCAGGGCACGAAGATCATGGTCGTCGGCGCGACGCGGGCGATGTAGGCGGCGTCGTGGCCGGCGCCGGAGATCATGTCGCGCGAGGTGAAGCCGGCCTTTTGCGGCGCCGATGCGCACGCAGTCGATCAGCTCGGGCGCGAATTTGACCGGCGGCGAATCCCAGATCCGCGCTTCATTATAGGTGAGCTGCATCGGCCGCAGGATTTCGGCGAGCGCGGCGCGCAATTTCGCCTCCATGGCGTCGAGCACCTTGTCGTCCGGATGGCGGAAATCGACGGTGAAAAACACCTCGCCGGGAATGACGTTGCGGCTGTTCGGCCTGTTCTCGATCAGGCCGACGGTGCCGACGGCGTCGGGCGCGTGTTCGCGCGCGATCGCATCGATGCGCTCGATCATGCGCGCCGCGCCGAGCGAGCGCATCTTTGCGCAGCGCGCATCGGCGTCGCGCCGGTATGGGCCTCCTGGCCGGTGACGGTGACTTCGTACCAGCGCATGCCCTGGACGCCTTGCACGATGCCGATCATGCGGCCCTCGTCTTCGAGGATCGGGCCTTGCTCGATATGCAGTTCGAACATCGCCGAAAATTTGCGCGCGCCGGCTTGCTCGTCGCCGCGATAGCCGATGCGCGCCAATTCCTCGCCGAACGTCTTGCCGTCGCGATCGGTGCGCGAATAGGCGTAGTCGGGCGTGAAAACGCCGGCAAACACGCCGGAGGCGAGCATCGCCGGCGCAAAGCGCGCGCCTTCTTCGTTGGTCCAGTTGACGATCTCGATCGGCGCATTGGTCTCGTAGCCCGCATCGTGCAGCGTGCGCATGGCTTCGAGCGCGCCGAGCACGCCGAGCACGCCGTCGAACTTGCCGCCGGTCGGCTGGGTGTCGAGATGCGAGCCCATGGCGATCGGCGCGAGCGCTGGGTTCTTGCCCGGCCGGCGCGCGAACATGTTGCCCACCTCGTCGACCGCAACGCGTGCAGCCGAGCGCCTCGCATTGCGCCTTGAACCAATCGCGCACCTGCCGGTCGAGGTCGGTCAGGGTCAGCCGGCAGATGCCGCCCTTCGGCGTCGCGCCGATCTGCGCGGTTTGCATCAGCGTATCCCAGAGGCGCTGGGCGTCAATTTGCAGGTTCTGCACGTCGTTGTCCTCGCGCCACGGAACGTCATTGCCAGGCCAGCGGGTCCGGCTTCGAAGCTGGCGGCCCGATGACAGGCTCCGCGAGCAGAGCAATGGCCAGATTTGCCGCTGGATCGCTTCGCTGCCGCGCGCGATGGCTGACTAACTCATTGAATCCACGACGAATCAGCTATGATGTCCACAGCCCAATGCCGGGGCAACCGCCGGAGCGAGCGCCATGCTGCGCGTGCGATTGAAAGCGGACGGACGTTTGGTCGAAGTGCTGCCGGACGGCAGCGAGCGCGCCATCGCCAGCGATCCGCGAGCGATCGCGACGGCGGCGCACAATGCGGCGCGCGCCGCGGCAACGCCCAACGACGCCAGCTATGCCCGCAATGTGCGCGGCCAGACCGGGCTGACCCAGGCCGCCTTCGCGGCGCGCATCGGCGTGCCGGTCGAGACGGTGCGCAATTGGGAGCAGGGCAAGCGTTCGCCGCGCGGGCCGGCCCGGGCGCTGCTCAAGGTGATCGAGCAGGCCCCCGAGGCCGCCTTTGCGGTGCTCGGCAAGGCGCGCTGACCGCGCAGTCGGTGCAGCCCGGATTGCGCTACGCGCAATCCGGGTCTGCACTCGGCGCGCAAATTCGCCCGGATTGCATTCGCAATCCGGGCTACGATCGCATGAGCGCGGACGCGTGTAAGCATGACGACGATCGGACCAATCCCCAGCGATCGAGGCCAACGGCGCCAGGATTCCGTTGGTCGGTCTCGGCACCTGGGAATTGCGCGGCCGCGCCTGCGCGCGCGTGGTCGAGCAGGCGTTGCGGCTCGGCTATCGCCACGTCGATACCGCGGAAATGTACGACAACGAGCGCGAAGTGGGGGAGGGCCTGCGCGCCTCCGGCGTCAAGCGCAACGAGGTGTTCGTAACCACGAAAATCTGGCCGTCGCATTTCGCGCCGCGGGCGCTCGAACGCGCGGCGCGCGACTGCCTGGTGCGGCTGCGCCTGAGCGAAGTCGATCTGCTGCTGCTGCATTGGCCCAATCCGCAAATCCCGCTCGCGGAAACGCTCGGCGCGCTTGTGCAAGGTCAAGCGCGACGGGCTTGCCCGCCACATCGGCGTTTCCAATTTCACCGTGGCGCTGATCGAAGAGGCGCTGCAGATCGCGACCGAGCCCTTGGTCTGCGATCAGGTCGAATGCCATCCGTTCCTCGATCAGTCGAAGGTGATCGCGGCCTGCCGCGACCACGGCATGGCGGTGGTCGCCTATAGCCCGATCGCGCGCGGCAATGCCAGCAACGACAAGGTGCTGGCGCGCATCGGCGCGCGCACAAAAAGACCGCGGCGCAAATCTGCCTGCGCTATCTGGTGCAGCAGGACATCGTGGTCATTCCGCGCACCAGCAAGCTCGAGCGGCTTTCGGAGAATGCCGCGATGTTCGATTTCGCGCTGAGCGAAGCGGAAATGGCCGAGATTGCCGCGCTGTCGCACCCCGACGGCCGGCTGGTCGACTGGGCCTATTCCGGCCAGATGAATTGGGATTAGCGCGCGCATGACGGCAGCGCGAGCAATTCATCTAGCGCCGCATGGACTCGCTCCGCCGCTGACAATCTCAATCCATGAAGCTTATCGGCCGGCTTCAGGATTGCGCGGACGAATCTGCGAACACGCGATCGTCCTGATGGCCGGCCCCATTCCGGGTACGGGATCAGCGGCACGTCCTGATCCTCGATCGGCAACCGGTGCAGTATGCTGCCCGCGATGAGCCGGTGCGCGGCAAGGCCGCTGACGCTCGAATGGGTCTGGTCGTTGCCGGGAATGATGAGCGTCGGAGCTTTGATGGCGCGCAATTGCTCCGGGCTCACGCCCATGACCGGATGATGCGCGCCGGCGACGAAAATCTCGTTCCAGCGCGTCAGCACGTCGATGAATTGCCGCGCCGGCAATTGCGCCAGATATTCGCCGTTCGCGGGATTGGCGGCGATCCGCTCCTGCCACGCTCCATGGCGCAGATCGCGGCCATGCCGCCCTCCTTGGCGGCACGGATGAATTGGCCGTAATACTGTTCCGGCAATCGGCCGGCGCAAACGGGCCGCCGGTGACGCGCAGCAACAAGCAGCCCGCGCACGGCTTGCGGATATTTCAGATAGAACAGCATCGAGGTGCGCGCGCCGGCCGACGAGCCGCTGAAAAAGGCGGGCAGCGCGCCCTGCTTCGGACAACAGCGCATGCATGTCGCGGGTCCAGATGACCTCCTCGCCCTCCTCGCCTTCGATGAGGATGTCCGAGGCGCCGGTATTGCGGCGGTCGTGCAGCATGACGCGAAAGCCGTAGCGCGCGATTTTTTCGGCCAGCGGGACGAATTCGTCGTGGCCGCGCCGGCCGCCGGTGGTCATAACGAGCCACGGGCCGGTGTTCGCCGACCGCCCGCCAATTGATGTTCACGCCGTTGATTTTGCTGACCGGCATGGCTTCCTCCCGCTTACCGACGATGTCGGAGCGTCATCCGAACGTCATTCGGCCATATTCGGATAAACCGAGCAGGTGTGCGAGCGTCGGCGATGCCGCGCTCAGAACTCGACGTCGAGCTCCTCCAGCTCGTCGGGCTCGGCCTTGGCGCGCGGCGATCCATTCCTGCATCAACGGCATGCGCCATGATGGTGCGGCAATAGTCCTGCGCCGGCGCTTCGAGCGCGACGTCGTAGGTGGTAAAGCGCGAGCACACCGGCGCATACATGGCGTCCGCCGCGCAGGGTTTTTTGCCGAACAGATAGGGCCCGCTGTACTGGCCGAGGCATTCGCGCCAGATCGCGGCGATGCGGTCGATGTCGGCGCGCGCGCCGGCCCAGGATTTGAAGCCGGGAAAATGCGCCTTGATGTTCATCGGCAGCGCCGAGCGCAGATTGGCAAAGCCGGAATGCATCTCGCCGCAGATCGAGCGGCAATGCGCGCGTTGCGCCTGATCGGCCGGCAACAGCCCGGCCTCGGGCTTGATCTCATGCAGGTATTCGGCGATCGCCAGCGTGTCCCACACCTTCAGGCCGTCATGGACCAGGCACGGCACCAGGAACGACGGCGACAGCAGCAACAATTCGGCGCGCGTCGAGGGATCGTCGGTCGAGACGTGCTGCTCCTCGAAATCGAGGTTCGCCATTTTGCACAGCAACCAGCCGCGCAGCGACCACGAGCCGTAATTCTTGCTGGCGATGGTGAGTATGGCCTTGGACATGCCGTCGCTCGCTTTGAAATTGCGCCCCAAATCAAAGGCTTACGATCGGAATCGGCGCCCCGCGGCGGCCTCGGCCCGGTGTTTAGGCAGCGCAGACCGCAGCCCCGTCCCCGACTGTGCAGGATGTTCATATTCTTGTCGCAGTGCAACAAAAAATGCACTAGTCTTCACCGCGTTGGGGGTCGAAATGCAGCCGTCGTCAGGCGGCCACGGCACCCGTGGACAACGGATGCTGTATCTCGCCTATCAGCTGCAATCCGACATCATGGGGCCGGTCCGGGCCTGGGCCGAGCATGGCGGCCAGCTCCGGCGGCGCGCCGTTGCTGTCCGACCATCCGGCGATGCGCAATCTCACCGCGGTCTATGAGCTGATCGCGCGGGCCGGCCTGACCCATACCCGTCCGCCGTTCGGCATCGACTCCGTCACCGTCGGCAACCGCGAAGTCGAGGTGCGCGAGGAGGCGGCGGCGACCACGCCGTTCGGCACGCTCCTGCATTTCAAGAAGGATATCGCCACCGCGCAGCCGCGGGTGCTGCTGGTGGCGCCGCTGTCGGGACATTTCGCGACGCTGTTGCGCGCGACCGTGCGCACCATGCTGCCGGACCACGACGTCTTCATCACCGACTGGCACAATGCGCGCGACGTTCCGCTCACCGCCGGCCGCTTCGGCGTCGACGAATATACCGACACCTGATCAAGTTTCTCGAAACGATGGGGCCGGGCGCGCATGTCCTGGCGGTGTGCCAGCCCTGCGTCGCCGTGCTCGCCGCCGTCGCCGTGATGGCGCAGGCCGGCAATCCGGCGCAGCCGCGCTCGATGACGCTGATGGCCGGGCCGATCGATACCCGGGTCAATCCGACCAAGGTCAACGAACTCGCCAAGAAGCGCAGCCATCGACTGGTTCGAGCGCACGCTGACCGCCTCGGTGCCGCTGCGCTATCCCGGCGCGTTCCGCCGCGTCTATCCGGGCTTCGTGCAGCTCGTCGCGTTCATGAGCATGAATATCGAGCGCCACGTCAAGGCGCATAAGGAGCTTTACGAAAATCTCGCCAATGGCGAGATGGAAAAGGCGGCGGTCACCAAGGCGTTCTACGACGAATATTTCGCCGTGCTCGATCTCACCGCGGAATTTTATCTCGAAACGGTGCGCTCGATCTTCCAGGACCACGCGCTGCCGCTCGGCAAGCTGCAATGGCACGGCCAGCGCGTCGATCCGAGCGCGATCCGCAAGACCATGCTGCTCACGGTGGAAGGCGAGCGCGACGACATCTGCGCCGTCGGCCAGACGGTCGCCGCGCACGATCTGTGCAGCAAGCTGCGCCCCTATCTCAAGCGCCACCACATGCAGGCCGGCGTCGGCCATTACGGCGTGTTCTCCGGCAAGCGCTGGGAGAACCAGATCTATCCGATTTTGAAGAACGTGATTTTGTCGAGCGATTGAGCGGGGGCCAGCTTGACTTAGGTCGCCCACGGATCGATCACGCGAATATTCATACCGCGAAAATGACGAACATTGCGCGTCGCGAGATCGGCGTTCCGCGAAATTGCGATACCGGCGATGAATGTATCGCGAACCTCTTTCGTATGCCCGATCAAGCGTTGCTCGGCAGAAACGAGCGCCGCCGCGTTCGCAGCTTTCTCGTCAAAGTTCAAGATTCGATCCCGAAATCCCGAATCGAGTATCCGGGCCAGACCATGTTCGAGTTGGCTTCTTCGCCGGCCTTTTGCGTGCAGCTCGATGCCAAAACGCAGTTCGAAGATAGATATCGCCGTGATCCATATATCTTGCCGCAGAAAGCCGTCGAGCCAAGCCGTGATTCTGGCATCGGGCTCCAGTCGCATGAGTTCCGACACAACATTAGCAGTCTGCGGAAAAACGCTCGCCACGGCGAGAGTTTGCTGATTCAGTTTTGTATCGCAAATCAGCGGAGGCATGTATGCGCGGGGCATTTGAGGATCAAGGCGGGCTGTTTTCGTACATCTCGGCCGAGGCGCGGGTGCCGAAGAACCATCCACTGCGAAGGATTCGGGAGCTTGTGCGCGCTGTGCTGAGCGAGCTGACCGGTAGCCTTGGGAGGCTCTACGCAAGCGAAGGCCGTCCTTCTATACCTCCTGAGCAATTGCTGAGCGCCCTGCTGCTGCAAGTGTTCTACGGCATCCGGTCAGAACGGCAGTTGATGGAGCAATTGGACTACAATCTGTTGTACCGCTGGTTCGTGGGCTTTCGCCCGACGACCCGGTCTGGGACCCAACCGTGTTTACCAAGAACCGCGCCCGGCTTCAGACGGCGAGGTGTTTGCCAAGTTCATGAGCAAGCTTCTGAACCATCCGCAGGTCAGGCCGCTGTTGTCGGACTAGCATTTTTCGGTCGACGGCACGCTAATCGAGGCCTGGGCCTCGCAGAAGAGCTTTCGCCCCAAGGACGGCAGCGGTGACGAAGACGGCGGCGCGAACTTCCATGGCCAGAAGCGCAAGAACGACACGCACGCGAGCACCACCGATCCTGACAGCCGGCTTTACCGCAAGGCCGCCGGGCGGGAGGCGAAGCTCTGCTATATGGGCCATGCCACCATGGAGAACAGGCATGGCCTGGCGGTGGCCGGCTTGGTCACGCACGCCACCGGCACCGCCGAGCGCCGGGCTTCGGAGATCATGCTCAAGGCCAGGAGCAAGGCCGCCTGTGGCCGCATCACGGCCGGTGAAGATAAGGCCTATGACACGGCCGAGCATGTCGCCAATCTTCGCGCCATCAACGTCACTCCGCATCTGACGCAGTACAACATCGCCAGCACCAAGGGACGCCAGAGCGCCATCGACGCACGCACCACCCGGCACGACGGCTATGCCATGTCGCAATCGCGCCGCGCCATGATCGAATGCATCTTTGGCTGGGGCAAGCAGCACGGCACCATGCGCAAGACCAAGCATCGCGGCATCGCTCGCGTCGCCGCCGACTTCATGCTCAACCTGATCGCCTACAATCTGATCCGCATCCCCAAACTGATCGCGGCTTAGCCAAGCGCCCGGCGAGATCAATCGCTCTCAAAGAAATCGAACCCATCAAAGACCAACCGAGCAAAAGCCCGATGCCTCGATTTCCCAGTTTTTCCGCAGACTGCTAGTGTCGAGAACTATCACTTTCGAAATCGGGCCGGACGCGCCTTTTCGCCGCGCCACTCGGGAATATCAAAGTCAATACCTATGCCTTTGCCGGAAAATTGACGCGCGATGAATGTCCCTAAGCCCTCTTCGCGTGGTCCCTTTTCTTGGACAGCCTCGCTGAGAATATCGCGTATCTCAGCCTCCATACTGTGTCCGCGTCGAGCCGCGCGCCGCTTGAGACGCTTCTTGACGATTTCATCGAGCTTGCGGACGACGACTTGCGCCATGAGCCACCTGATATCACTGCTATCATGACATGATATCACTCAGCCGATGATGGAGCAACTGCTATCGGCGGCAGTGGAGGGGCTTTGCCCATCCCACGCTCGCCGCGCTCACCCCCTGTCTCGTACGGCCCCGCCGAACGGGGTAGTCTTGCCCTCACACCGACAAGGGCAGGACGATTATGGGCACAAGCGTCAAGCAGATGCTGGAAGCCGCCAATGCCGCGGTGCCGAAGATCACGCCGGCGCAGGCGAAGGAGATGATCGCCAAGGGCGATACGCTTGTGGTCGACGTGCGCGACGCGCCGGAAGTGCGGCGAGCGGCAAGGTCGCCGGCGCTGTCCACGTCTCGCGCGGCATGCTGGAATTCCGCGCCGATCCTGAGTTGCCCTCGCACGACAAGAATTTCGCCAAGGACAAGACGGTCATTCTTTATTGCGGCTCCGGCGGACGCGCGGCGCTCGCCGGCAAGATGCTCAAGGACCTCGGCTACGATAAGGTCTTCAATCTCGGCGGCTTCAAGGATTGGGCCGACAGCGGCGGCGCCGTCGATAAAGCCTGACCGCTTAGGCTCACCGCATCGCGGCGGCGATATTGCCGCCGTCGACGGTGGTGACGTCGGCGGTGGTTTTCAGCGCCAGCGCCTGGTGCAGGAACGCCTGCGCCACGTCGTCGGCGGTGACTTCGCGGCCGAGCAGATTGCCGCTCATGTAATCCTTCTCGCTCAAGCCGCGCGCCTTGGAGCGCGAGGCGATCATGTCGGGCGTGAGCAGGCCCGAGCGGATGCGGTCGGCGTTGACCGCGTTGGCGCGGATGCCGTCTGCGCCGTAATCGAGCGCGTATTGGCGCATCAGCGCGAGCAGCGCCGCCTTCGGCATGCCGTAGGGACCGAAATTCGGGCCCGGATTGACCGCCTGCTTGGAGACGTTGAACAGCAGGCAGCCGCCGGTGCCTTGCGCCAGCATGATTTTCACCGCGGCCTGCGCCACGCGCTGATGGCCGTAGAAATTCAGCTCGAAGCTTTTGCGCAAGATTTCTTCGTCGACTTCGCCGATGCGGCCCTGCCAGGCCGCGCCGGCATTGGAGACGACGATGTCGACGCCGCCGAAATGCTCGGCGATGTTGTCGAACGCCGCGCGCACCGATGCGGCATCGGTCACGTCGCACGCCACCGGCAAGCGCGTGGCGCCGATGGCCTTGGCTTGCTCGCTCGGCGGCGGCAAAATTCACGTCGAGCAGCGCGACTTCGGCGCCCGCCGCCGCGAATGTCTTGCGCCGTCGCGGCGCCGATGGCGCCGCCGGCGCCGGTCACGGCGGCGATCTGGCCGGCGAGCGGCAGCTCCTTGCGCGCGCCGAGCTTGGCCTGTTCGAGCGGCCAATATTCGCAATCGAACATGTCGGCTTCGGAGATCGACTCGAAGCGGCCGATGGCTTCGGCGTCGCTGCACGCCTTCGATCCAGGCTTCGGCGATATCGGCGGCGATCACGGCGTCGCGCTTTGGAGCGGCCGAGACCGAACAGGCCGAGCCCGGGCACCAGCACGACGCGGGGCAGGGGATCGAGCTCGTGCTTGATGCCGCCGACGCGTTTGTTGTGGCGCTCGAAATATTGGCGATAGTGCGCGGTGAATTGGCTCGCCCGCTCGCGCGTCGCGCGCGCGAATTCGTCGAGCTTGCCGGTCTCCGGTGCCGGCAAAACCAGCGGCCAGTTCTTGGTGCGGATGGTGTGGTCCGGCGTTATCACGCCGGCTTGGCTGAGCGCGCGCCAAATCCTTGCGCGTCGACGAAATTCAGCACGGCGTCGCTCGCCGCGGAATTCGAGAATAAGCCGCCGCCAGGCGCCTTCGATCTTCGTCGTCCTTCTCGCTGCACGCGCCGCGCACGATCGGCGCGACTGCGGCGCATGCCCGGCGATATTGCGCGGCACCGGCGCGACCGCGACGGATTTGCGCTTGCGCGCGATAAAATCCTCGGCGAGCGACACCATCTCGATCATGCGCTCGTAGGCCTCGCGCGCGCTCTCGCCGAAAGTGACGATGCCGTGCTTGCTCAGGATGAGCCCGTCGCTCGGCTTGGCGCGCTCGAAAACCTCGATCGCCTTTTTGGCCAGGCCGAAGCCCGGCATCACGTAGGGCACGAAGGCAAGCGCGGCCGCCGAACACCTCGGCGCATTTTTTTTCGCCGTCGGGCTGGTCGATCACGCTGAGCACCGCGGTGGCGTGGGTATGGTCGACGAATTTGTGCGGCAGGAACGCGTGCAGCATCATCTCGACGGACGGATTGGGCGCCGCCGGATCGATCAGATTGGCGCGCTCGATGCCGACGAGTTCGTCGTCGTCGATGCGTCGAGCGCGCGCAGCTTGCGCATCGGCGCAAGCCGCACGGCCGACAAATCCGTCGGCTCGATCGTCGCCATGTCGGCGCCGGAGGATTTGACGCGCAGCACCTCGACGTCCTCGCCGAGGCGGTCGCGCATGCGCGTCTTCAGCGAGGTGTTGCCGCCGCCGTGCAGCACGAGCTTCGGATCGCGGCCGAGCAGCCGCGTCGTGTAGACGCGCAGCGCAAAGTCGCGGTCGATGCCCGATTTCGCGCCATGCGGCGACGATGGCCTCGGCGTCGCGATCGACCCAGCCGCTTTTCATGCGCGCGTCATGACGCGGCTCAGCCGCCGGCGAAGCGGCGCGACCACCAGCCGGTGCGGCGCGGCCGATCGGCGTCCGCGGCCTCGCTCGGCTTCGGTCGACGACCGGCTCCGGGGCCGGCGACGGCGGGCGCGCGGCGTCGGCGCGCGGCGCGCTGGACGTCTTCGCCGCCGGCGATCGGCGCCCGCTCGCGCACGGTCGAGCGCCGGCGCACCGGCTCCTCCGGCGGCATCGGCGACACCGGCTGCGGCGCCGCTGCGGCTTGCCGGCGCGTCGCGGGACCGCGCGCGGCGCGGCGTCGAGATCGGCGACGGCCTCCTTGAGTTCCGGCTCGGTCGCCGGCGGCGCGATCAGCTCTTCGGCCGGCGCGAATTCCGGTTGCGGCCGCGGTCCGGGCCGCGATCGTCTCGCGCCGTGCATCTGATCGCCGTTGCGCTGGCGATTGCGCCGGCCGCCGCGGCGGCCGCGCCGCCGCCGCCGCTCGCCGTCGCGGCCCGGCTCGCCGCGTCGGCGCGGTCGCCGTGATCGCTGCGGCGCGGCCTCGGGTTGCAGCGCGGTCTTCGACGAGTTCGTCGTCCGTCGGCACTTCGTGTTCGTGCTGCGGCTGGCGAATTCATCGGCCGATTCGGAGATCGGCGATGCGTCGGCTGCGGATGGTGCGGTTCGTGCGCCGGGCCGTGCATGGCTTCGCCGCCATTGCGGCCGCCGCGCCGCCGCCGCCGCCGCCGCCGTCGCGGGCCGCCTTCGCCCGGCTCGGGCGACTGCGGTCGGCGCCGCCGCCGCCGCCTCTGGCTGCCGTCGTCCGCCGCCGCCTCCTCGACTCGCTTCGCCGCCGCCGCGCCGACGTCTTCGAGATCGTCCTCCTCTTCGAGCGGCGCGGCGACCGGCTGGCGCGCGCTCGGCGAGCGCTTTGGCCGCCTCGACCGTATGCACCTGCTCGCCGCGATCGATCACGAAGGCCTGCGGCGCGCGCACCGATTCGTCGGCGATGATCGTGATGGTGATGGCGAACCGCTCTTCCAGGCCGCGCAGATGCGCGCGCTTCTGGTTGAGCACGTAGAGCGCCACGTCGGGCCGCGTGCGCGCGATGAGATTGTGCGTGGCGCCCTTGATCAGCTGCTCCTCGAGCGCGCGCAGCACCTGCAGCGCCAGCGACGACACCGAGCGGACATGGCCGCTGCCGCCGCAATACGGGCATTTCTCGGTCGAGCTTTCCAGCACGCTGGTGCGGATGCGCTGGCGCGACATTTCGAGAAGGCCGAAATGCGAGATGCGGCCGACCTGGATGCGCGCGCGATCCTGCTTGAGGCATTCCTTCAGCCGGCGCTCGACCGAGCGGTTGTTGCGCTTCTCGTCCATGTCGATGAAGTCGATGACGATCAGGCCGGCGAGGTCGCGCAGCCGAAGCTGGCGGGCGATTTCGTCGGCGGCTTCCAGATTGGTCTTGAGCGCGGTGTCCTCGATGTGATGCTCGCGCGTGGCGCGGCCGGAATTGACGTCGATGGCGACCAGCGCCTCGGCCTGGTTGAGCACGATGTAGCCGCCCGAACGCAATTGCACGACCGGCGAGAACATGGCGTCGAGCTGGTTTTCGACGCCGTAGCGCGACAACAGCGGCTGCGTCTCGGTGTAAAGCTTCACGTTCTTGGCATGGCTCGGCATGAGCATGCGCATGAAATCCTTGGCCTCGTGATAGGCCTCGGTCCCGGCGACGATCACCTCGTCGATGTCCTTGGAGTAGAGGTCGCGGATCGAGCGCTTGACCAGCGAGCCTTCCTCGTAGACGAGCTTCGGCGCCGTGGATTTGAGCGTCAGGTCGCGCACCGTCTCCCACAGCCGCAGCAGATATTCGAAGTCGCGCTTGATCTCGATCTTGGTGCGGCTGGCGCCGGCGGTGCGCAGGATCACGCCCATGCCTTCCGGCACTTCGAGTTCCGCGGCGGCCTCCTTGAGCCGCGCGCGATCTTCGGCGCTGGTGATCTTGCGGCTGATGCCGCCGCCGCGCGCGGTATTGGGCATCAGCACCGAATAGCGGCCGGCGAGCGACAGATAGGTCGTCAGCGCCGCGCCCTTGGTGCCGCGCTCCTCCTTGACCACCTGCACCAGCATGACCTGCCGGCGCTTGATCACCTCTTGGATTTTGTATTGGCGGCGGTAGCGCGGCGCGCGATCGGGGACTTCCTCGAGCGCGTCGGCGCCGCCGACCGATTCGACGACCTCTTCGGCGGCTTCCTCGTCGTCGCCGTTCTCGCGCTCGCGGCCTTCGCGCGCCGGCTGGTCGGCTTCGCCGTTCTCGGCCGTGGCGGCCGCGGCTTGCGCCGTCTTCGCCAGCTCCGCGTGCTCGGCCTCGGCCGTGCTCGCCGGTTTCGGTGCTCGTCGGCACGCCTCGGCAGCGCTTCGCGCATGCGGCTTCATCCGGTTCGGCATCATCGCCGAGTGCGGCGTCCCCCGGCATCATGCAGATCGTCGGCGGCGCGTTCCGCCGTTTCGGCTTCGGCCGGCGCCGAATTCGGCTTCGGCTCGCGGCATGCGACGCCTCGTCGCTTGCGGCGGGCGCCGGCGCAAACTGTTCGGCGGCAGCCGAATCGCCGGCCGGCGCTTCGGCAGGCTCGCTGCGCATCACCTCGTCGCGGCGGGCGGCCGGATGCGCCGTGCGATGGCGGCGATGCCGCCGCGAGCGCCGGTCGACCTCGTCATCGGCGGCGCGCTGCGCGCGCTCTTCCTCGTCGATCAGCGCCTGCCGGTCGGCGACCGGGATTTGATAATAGTCCGGATGGATTTCGCTGAAGGCGAGGAAGCCGTGGCGGTTGCCGCCGTAATCGACGAAGGCGGCCTGCAGCGACGGCTCGACGCGCGTCACCTTCGCCAGATAGATATTGCCTCGTAGTTGCTTGCGGTGCGCGGACTCAAAGTCGAATTCCTCGACGCGATTGCCGCGCAGGACGACCACCCGGGTCTCCTCCGGATGGGTCGCGTCGATGAGCATTTTGTTGGCCATTGGCTAATCTCATGAGGGCCGGCATGCCGGCTCGCTCCGCGCCGCATCGGCGAGGCAGCAGGGCATGAGCCCGATTGTCGGTGAATGGGACGGATCGGAAACCGCGAGCGCGGCAAGCGGGCAAGGCTCGTAGCCGGCGAGCGCCGCATGAACGCCGCCGTGCCGATTGGAATCGAACCTTGACTTGCGCCTCGAACATGAACTCCAAACCGCGATGAGGCGGCAGCGCGTGGCGCGGCCGCAATTTCGCTCGGTCGCTCACGGCATGGCGCGACACCGTTCCAGCAGCAGTTCGCGCTGCTGGCACGCGCGTCGCGCGCGAGGTTCCGGCTGTCCTCTTCCTCGAGGGCATCGGCGTCGCTTTGCGCCGTCGTCGGCGCCATGTTCGTCGGAGCCATGACCCCATCGAACATTGGGCGCCGGAGCGGTTCGAAAGCGGCGTCCGCCTCGCTCCCGTCATCTTTCTCGGGGAGCCAATCCTGGCGGACGGTTCAGCGCGTTTGCCGGATGCCCTAACGCGACACAACCGGAACCTTTCACCGTCAGCATACTCTTCTTAAGGCCGCCGGACGGGGAATTGGCAAGTCGCCTGTGGGATTTGGCGGAGTCGGGAGTGAATTTCGCGGTGCCCGGAGCCGCCTTTCGCCGAAGTTTAAGTTTCGGTTAACCATGCGTCCCTAATGGAGTAAGAGGGGCACGATGGGGTGGAAGCCGATGGCTGTCCGAGCCGTGCGCTGGGCTCTGCTCGGTGTGCTCGTTCGCCGGGCCGGCATTGGCGGCGGACCGCCGGCGACGGTTCCGGCGGCCGACTCATTTCCGGTGGCGACCGACGTGCGGCTCGGCGGCGACGACGACGCAGACCCGGTTCGTCATGGATTTCGACCGCAAGATCGACCTGCACGCCTTTCACCCTTGCCGACCCCTATCGGGTCGTTCTCGACATCCCCCAAGTGATGTTTCAGCTTGCCGCCGAAGGCCGGCGAAGCCGGCCGCGGCCTGATCAAGGCGTTTCGTTTCGGGCTGATGATGGAGGGCGGCTCGCGGATCGTGTTCGATCTCGACCAAGCCGGTGCGCGTCGACAAGGCCTTCGTCATCGACGCGGCGGCCGGCGCTCCGGCGCGGCTGGTGCTCGATCTCGTCGCCACCGACCGCGACAGCTTTTTGCGCAAGATCGCGCTCGACGACAAACCGGCGCGCCAGCGAGCCTCCGGCCACGCCGGACGCGAGCCGCAGCCGCTGCCGCCGATCCGCGCCCGCTCGTGGTGCTCGATCCCGGCCATGGCGGCATCGATACCGGCACCAAGGCGCCGAGCGGCGAATGGGAAAAGGACATCGTGCTCGACTTCGCCAAGCGCTTGCGCGAGCGGATCGAGAAAGTCGGGCAAATACCGCGTGCTGATGACGCGCACCGACGACACTTTCGTGCCGCTCGCCGAGCGCGTGCGGATCGCGCGCAACGCCGGCGCGGCGCTGTTCGTCTCCATCCACGCCGATTCATTGCCGCGCAAGGAGGGCGATGCCCAGGGCGCCACCGTCTACACGCTGTCGGACACCGCCTCCGATCCGGAGGCGGCGCGGACTTGCCGAAGAGGAAAACCGCGCCGACGTCATCGCCGGCGTCGATCTCAAGAGCGAGCCCGACGACGTCGCCGGCATCCTGATCGATCTCGCGCAGCGCGAGACCAAGACGTTTTCGGTGCAGTTTGCGCACAAAGCTCGTCGGCGAGATGAAAGACAACGACCCGGCTGCACAAGGAGCCGATCAAGTCGGCGGGTTTTCGGGTGTTGCGCGCGCCCGGACGTGCCCTCGGTGCTGGTCGAGCTGGGCTATGTGTCCAATAAGCAGGATCTGCAATCGCTGCTTGTCGGACAGCTGGCGCGACCGCACGGCGGACGTCGATCGCGCAGGCCATCGACGGCTATTTTTCCACCCACCTCGCCGGCGCCCGCGCCGGGGCAAATTGAGGCCGCAATGCGCCGTTGTGCGCGGACGGCCTCAGTTTGAACAAAAAACCGGGCGACGACACCGATCGGTGCGGGTCTGGCGGGTTGCAGCCATTACTGCCACACTGGGCGGCCAACCGGGCCGCTGACGTCGGTGCAGCGTGAGTCGTTTCGGCCGAGCCGCGGCGGGACAGTCGCAATGAAATTGTTGTTGCGGTTCCTGGGCTTCCTGTTTGCGGCGGGGACGATCCTGTTCATTGTCGGGATCGCCGCCACGGCGGGCTTGCTGTGGCATTTCTCCAAGGACCTGCCGGACTATTCGCAGCTTCAGGACTACGAGCCGCCGGTGATGACGCGGGTGCATGCCGCCGACGGCTCGCTGCTCGCCGAATATGCCAAGGAGCGCCGGCTCTACCTGCCGATCCAGGCGATCCCGAAGCTCGTCACCAACGCCTTCGTCGCGGCCGAAGACAAGAACTTCTACCAGCATCCCGGCATCGACATTTACGGCATCATGCGCGCCGGCATGCTCTACGTCGAGAACTACGGCAGCGGCCGCCACCCGCAGGGCGCCTCGACCATCACCCAGCAGGTCGCCAAGAACTTCCTGCTTGAACGAACGAGGTGTCGTTCGAGCGCAAGATCAAGGAAGCGCTGCTGGCGCTGCGCATCGAGCGCACCTATTCGAAGCAGAAAATCCTCGAACTCTATCTCAACGAAATCTATCTCGGCTTCGGCGCCTACGGCGTGGCCGCGGCGTCGCTTCTGTATTTCGACAAGTCGGTGCACGAGCTGACCATCGCCGAGGCCGCCTATCTCGCCGCGCTTGCCCAAGGGGCCGAACAATTACAATCCGTTCCGCCGCCACGACGAGGCGGTCGCGCGCCGCAACTACGTCATCGACCGCATGGTCGAGGACGGCTACATCACCGCCGCGGACGGCGAGAAGGCGAAGAAAGAGCCGCTCGACGTCACGGTGCGGCCGACCGGCGCGCATGTCTTCGCCGCCGAATATTTCACCGAAGAAGTGCGGCGCTATCTCTACGACAATTACGGCGAGAAGAAGCTTTACGAGGGCGGCCTGTCGGTGCGCACCACGCTCGATCCCAAACTGCAAATGCTGGCGCGCAAGACCATGGTCAACGGGCTCGTCAATTTCGACGAGAGCCAAGGCTATCGCGGCGCCGGTCACCAAGATCGACGTCGGCGGCGATTGGGGCGTCAAGCTCGCCGACGTGAAATCGCTCGGCGATATCGCGCCGTGGCGCATGGCGGTGGTGCTCCAAGTCGACGATCAATCGGCGCGCATCGGCCTGCAGCCCGACCGCGATCCCGGCGGCAACGTCGTCAAGGAGCGCGAGGTCGGCATCGTGCCGCTCGACGGCGTCAAATGGGCGAAACCGGCGACCGGACCGTCAAAGCCGATCCAGCGCGTCAACCAGGTGCTCTCCGTCGGCGACGTGATCTATGTCGAGCCGATGGACGCAGCCAGGGCCAGTACCGGCTGCGCCAGGTGCCGGAAATCTCCGGCGCCATGGTGGTGATGGATCCGCATACCGGGCGCGTGCTGGCGATGGTCGGCGGCTTCTCGTTCGACCAGAGCCAATTCAACCGCGCCACCCAGGCGCTGCGCCAGCCGGGCTCGTCGTTCAAGCCGATCGTCTATGCCGCGGCCCTCGATAACGGCTACACGCCCTCGACCATCATCATGGATGCGCCGATCGAGATCGACATGGGACCGGGCGGCGGCATCTGGAAGCCGGAAAACTACGGCGGCAAATTCTTCGGCCCGTCGACGCTGCGCTTCGGGCTCGAAGAGTCGCGCAACGTGATGACGGTGCGGCTCGCCCAGGACATCGGCATGCCGCTGATTGCCGAATATGCCAAGCGCTTCGGCGTCTATGACGAGCTGCCGCCTTATCTGTCCTACGCGCTCGGCGCCGGCGAGACCACGGTGCTGCGCATGGTCACCGCCTATTCGATGTTCGACAACGGCGGGCGGCGCGTGATCCCGACGCTGATCGACCGCATCCAGGACCGCTACGGCCACACCATCTACAAGCACGATCAGCGCGAATGCATCGGCTGCGACGCCACGAGCTGGCAGAATCAGCCGGAGCCGACGCTGATCGACCGCCGCGAGCAGGTGATCGATCCGATGACCGCCTATCAGATCACCTCGCTGATGGAAGGCGTCGTGCAGCGCGGCACGGCGACCGTGGTGCGCGAGGTCGGCAAGCCGATTGCCGGCAAAACCGGCACCACCAACGACGAGAAGGACGTGTGGTTCATCGGCTATTCGCCCGACATCGTCTGCGGCGTCTATATGGGCTACGACAAGCCGCGCCACATCGGCAGGCTGGCGACCGGCGGCCATCTCGCCGCGCCGATCGTCAAGGATTTCCTGAAAGTAGCGCTTGCCGACAAGCCGCCGATTCCGTTTTCCGTGCCGCCCGGCATCAAGCTCATCCGCGTCGACGCCAAGACCGGCATGCGCGCCGGGCCGGGCGATAACCGCGTCATTCTCGAAGCCTTCAAGCCGGGCACCGCGCCGCCGGACAGCTATTCGGTGATCGGCGCGGATACCGCGAACGGCAACCCGATGACGCAAGTCTCGCCGAATACCGGCGCGGTGGTCCGCACCGGGACCGGCGGGCTGTACTGAGATCAGGAATCAGTAATCAGTGGTCAGTAATCAGAATAGGAATTGTGAAAGTCACTGAGTCCCACTATCTGATTACCGATTACTGATACCTGACCCCTGAATCATGCGCGCCGAAATCGAAACCATCGTCGAGGAGATCAAGCAGTCGCTGACGCTGCTGAGGAGGCATCTTTGACGTCGACAAGGCGCGCGCGCGGCTTGCCGAGCTGAACCGGCAGGCCGAAGACCCCAAGCTGTGGAACGATCCGCAGCGGGCGAGCCGGGTGATGCAGGAGCGCACCGCGCTCGACGACAATCTCACCGCGCTCGCCCGCATCGAGCAGGAGCTCGACGACCAGATCACGCTGATCGAGCTTGGCGAGAGCGAGAAGGATCAAAAAGTCGTAGCCGAAGCCGAAGCGGGCTTGCGCAAGCTCAAGGCCGAAGTGGCGCGCCGCGAGCTCGAAGCGCTCTTGTCCGGCGAAGCCGACGCCAACAATTCCTATCTCGAAATCCATGCCGGCGCCGGCGGCACCGAGAGCCAGGATTGGGCCGCGATGCTGCTGCGCATGTACACGCGCTGGGCGGAAGCGCACGGTTTCAAGGTCGACTATATCGAGGAGACCCAAGGCGAAGAAGCCGGCATCAAATCGGCCACCGTCGAGATCAAGGGCAAGAACGCCTATGGCTGGCTCAAGACCGAGAATGGCGTGCATCGGCTGGTGCGCATTTCGCCGTTCGATGCCAATGCGCGCCGGCATACCTCGTTCGCCAGCGTCAACGTCTATCCGGTGATCGACGACGCCATCAAGATCGACATCGACGAGTCCGACGTGCGCGTCGACACGCTGCGCTCCGGCGGCGCCGGCGGCCAGCACGTCAACAAGACCGAATCGGCGATCCGTCTCACCCACATCCCGACCAACATCGTGGTGTTCTGCCAGAACGACCGCTCGCAGCACCGCAACCGTGCGCAGGCCTGGGCGATGCTGCGTGCCAAGCTCTACGAGATGGAACTGAAAAAGCGGGAAGAGAAAGCCGCGGCCGAGCAGGCGGCCAAGACCGATATCGGCTGGGGCCACCAGATCCGCTCTTACGTGTTGCAGCCCTATCAGATGGTGAAAGATCTGCGCACCGGCGTTTCGACCTCCAACACGGCAGCGGTGCTCGATGGCGACATCGATCGTTTTACGCAAGCCGCGCTGGCGCAGAAAGCCTTCGGTACCGGGCCGAAGGAAGTCGAGGATGTCGAGTAGGCCCGGCGTCGGCAAACTCGGCTACACGCCCGGCGCGACGCGCTCGCCCAAGGCAGAAAGCAGCGGACCAAGCTCCTTCTCATAGACGCGCCAGCGGCCGATGGCGCTGTTGTAGATCGGTTGGCGCACTTGCGTGGCGCTGGCGGTTCGGAT
Source organism: uncultured Alphaproteobacteria bacterium (assembly GCA_963729335.1). Classification (GTDB taxonomy): domain Bacteria; phylum Pseudomonadota; class Alphaproteobacteria; order Rhizobiales; family Xanthobacteraceae; genus BOG-931. The sequence goes on along the minus strand of CAVSNN010000003.1, from coordinate 14,358 downwards.
CGGCCGATCCGTCTTATGGAAGGACAAGCAGCGATCGTCCCAGGGCAGGCCGCAATGGGCGATGATGCGGCGGGCCTGCGCTTCGAGATCGGCGACCACGTCCTCGTAGCGCACGTCGAGAATGCTTTGCGCGGGTAGCACGCGGTGCCAATGCGCCATCAAGCGGTCATAGCGTCGGTAATAGCGGCCGAGTTCGGCGAGATTGTAGGTGTGGTTTTGCTCCGCGGTGAACAGTTTCGAGAAGCAGGAAATGCAGGTGTCGACCGGATTGCGAACGGAATGGATCAGCTTCGCATTCGGCAAGGCGAGGTGAATGAGCCCGGCGAAGTAATAATTCGACGGCATCTTGTCGGTGACACGCTCCCCGGTCGGCGCGAGCTTGCGCACCTCGGCGAGATAGCGAGCGCCGATCTGCCGCAACGCCGAAGCGTCGAGCGAAGGCACGAACTCGGGATAGGGAATCGTATTGCCGTCCAGCCCGCGCACGGTCAGCACAACGTCGTTGAACGTCTGCAATTCGCCGGCGCCATGCACCATCGGATGGCTGGCAATGATCTGCTCGATAAGCGTCGTTCCCGAGCGCGGCATGCCCATCACAAGGATCGGCACGCGCGAAGGGTCGCCGCCGCCGGATTTGCGCGCGATCAGGTCGCGGGTGAACGTAGCCTCGATCCGGTCGAACAGGCCGAAGGTCGCGGCCTCGTCGTATTTGATCGTCGCACGCTTGGCCGCATTGCCGGCGAGCAGACGCGCGAACGAACGCCGGTAATCCTTCAAATCGCCGTAGGCCTTGCCGAGCGCGAAATCGAGCTGCATGCGGTCGGACTTCGACAACCCGTCTGTCTTTGCCGCCATCGCCTGCATGGCGGCGAGATGCGGGTCGTCGCCGGTGGCGAATTTCTTGGAATCGGCGAGATTGACATAGACGCCGGCGATATTCGCATCGAGCTTGAGCGCCGCGAGATAGGCGTCGTAGGCTTCCTGCAACTGGCCGAGCTCTTTGAGTACGTTGCCCATATTGTTGTAGGCGTCGGCGAGGTCGGGCTTGAGCGCGAGCGCGCGCCGATAGTGCGTCAGCGCGGCGCCAAGGTCGCCGCGCTCGAAGGCGATGCGGCCGCCCAGATTGACCGCGTCGTGATTGTCGGCATTGAGCGCCAGCGCCCGCTCGTTGGCGGCGGCGGCTTCGTCGGTCTTTTTCTGGTCGAGCAGAATGCTCGCAAAATGCACGTAGAGTTTCTCGTCGCGCGATTCGACGGAAAGCGCGCGGCGCATCAGGTCGGCGGCTTCGTCGAGCCGGTCGAGGTCCTTGAGCGCCAGCGCCAGATTGTCCAGTGTGTCGGGATTGTTCGGATTGGGTTCGAGCGCCTTGCGGTAAACGGCTTCCGCTTCCTCGGAGCGTTTTAATTCGCGCAGGCAGGTGCCGAGATTGTTCCAGGCGTCGGCGAAGCCCGGCTGCAATTCCAGCGCGCGGCGATAGTCCGGCTCGGCGTCGGCGAAGCGTTTGAGGCGCTGCAGCGTGTTGCCGCGGTTGCTGTAGGCCTGTGCGAAATTGGGATCGAGCGCGATGGCGCGGTCGTAAAGGCCGAGCGCCTCGTCGAACTTGCCCTGGTCGAACAGCGCAATGCCAAGATTGGACAGCGCGCCGGCATAATTGGGGTTCAGCGCGATGGCGCGCCGCCCGGCGGCGACCGCTTCGTCGATGCGGCCGGCGAGCCGGCACATTTCGCCGAGATTGGCGTGATAGAGCGCCACGTCCGGCTTGATCGCGATGGCGCGGCGGATGTGATCGATGGCTTCCGCCGTCTTGCCCGATTGGTGGGCGATAATGCCGAGCATATGCGCCGCCTCGGCATTGTCCGGCTCGGCCGCCGCGGCGCGACGTGTCAATTCATCGGCGTCGGCCAAGAAGCCATGCCGTCGCTTTTGCTCGGCGAGGATCAGCGCCTGGCCGGGCGTCGCGATCTGCGGCGGCGCCGCAACCGGCCGCGCCGCCTGCACCGCTTCTGCGGCCAAGATCGCCGCTGCCTGTGCGGCGTTGCGCTCGCCTTCGGCCTTGAACGGCGTCAGCCGCGCGGCCTCGCCCCGCACGACCGCCTTCACCTCCTTCTCCACGCGCGCGATCACGTCGACCCAGTCCTCGCCCTTGTTCTGGCGGAACAGACGCATGGTCGGATACCAGGGATTGTCCTCGCGGTTTAAGAGCCAGCGCCAGTCGGTCACCCACGGCAAGAGCACCCAGACCGGCTTGCCCAGCGCGCCGGCAACATGGGCAACCGAGGTATCGACCGTGATGACCAGGTCGAGCGCGCTGACCGCGGCGGCGGTGTCGACAAAATCCTCGAATTTGGCGGCGATATCCTCGATCGAAGTTTTGCGTTTCAATTTTTTCAGATCGGCGGCGCGCGGGCCGAATTGCAGGCTCGCGAACGAGGTGCCGCGCACGGCGAACAGCGGCGCGAGCAAGGACAATGGAATCGAGCGCCGGGTATCGTTGACGTGGTCGGGATTGCCCGCCCATACCACGCCGATCCGCAGCCCCTTCATTTTGGCGAGCCGTTTGTTCCATTGTTGCACGGCCTCCGCCGGTGGCCGCAGATACGGCACCTCGGCGGGTATGGTTTCGAGCCGCGTCTTGAAAAGCCGCGGCAGGCTCAGCAGCACGGCGTCGCATTGGTACGTTGCAGGATCGCCGCGGTCGCCGAGCACGACGATGCCGGGCAGGCTCTCCCGCAACAACGTAACGAGCTGCTGATGCACACGCAGCGTGACTTTTGCGCCGCGCGCGGCGAGCAAGGATACGTAGCGCACGAATTGCAGCGTATCGCCAAAACCCTGTTCGGCCTGGACATAGATGTGCCCGCCGGCGAGGCTCTCGCCCTGCCACGGGATTTCAGGAAATTTCGGACCCTTGCGCTCGGTGGAGCGCAGCCGCCATTCGTATTCGTCCCAGCCCTCGGCAAGGTCGCCGCGCATGAGCAGGAGAATGCCGAGCCCGGAACGCGCATTGGCGTGATGTGGCGCCAGCGCGATGGCGCGGCGCAAGACCGAAATGCCTTCTTCGAAGCTGCCGCTGTGGTGCAGCGTCGTGCCCAAATTGGCCCAGCCATCGGCATAGTTGGGATTGATCGCGATGGCGCATTTATAGGCGACAATGGCCTCGTCGAACCGCCGCAATGCATGCAATGCATTGCCGAGATTGCTGTGCGCCTCGGCAAAATCGGGCTTTGCCGCAATCGCTTTGCGATGCGCCCGGACGGCGCCTTCGTAATCCTTCAGCTCATAGAGCGCGACGCCAAGGTTGCTGAGCGCCGCGGGCATCGTCGGCTCGATCTCAAGCGCGCAACGCGCCGCATCGGCGGCGAGCTTGGGGCGGCCGGCGAGGCGGAGCATCTCGCCGAGATTGGCATGAAACAGCGCGATCTGCGGCGCCAGCTTGGCCGCGCGCTTCACATGCTCGATCGCCTCCCCAAGCTTGCCGTTCTGGTGCGCGATGACGCCGAGCAGATGCTCGGCTTCGGGCAAGTTCGGCTGCACCTGAAGGATTTGCCGGCAGACCGCCTCCGCCTGCATCAATTGGCCTTCGTTGCGGCAGCGTTCGGCGTATATCAGCGCCTCGCCCAGAGGCAAGAAAGTGCCGGTTTGCGGGGCCTCGTTCATGGCAGCTAAGTATCACGGGCGGAGAAAGCAGGCCACGGCGTGCCCCTTCTCCCCGCGCGTGAGGAGAGGGAGTTGCAAGACCCTGGGTTGAGCCCGGGTGGCATTTTTGCCACGGATGGCGGGGAAACCGGCCTTAAAGCCCGCAAAATCACCGGAAAACCGCCGCGTTTCGTTGCCCCGTCGCGCGGGTCCGGAATAAGCTGACCGCGACAGGAACGGTGGACTGGGGCCGCGGGCGCGTGCGGCGCCGGTCCCCGGGGGCGTTTGCGATGCGTGGGAGCTCGGGCAGAGGGCTGCTGGGTGTACGTCATCTGTTGACGACGAGCTCGGTCGCCGCGCTGTTGATCGGCGCCGGGGCGCCGGCGGCGTTTGCCTTCGGGGTTTGCACCGTTACCGAGACCGGGCCGGGCTCGGCCGCGACGGTGTCCAACTCCGCCACCATCAACTGCATCAATATTAACAACCAATTCACCGTTACCGGTTCCGTCACCAACAGCGGCACAATCAGCACAGGCGCCACCGCGCCGCCGACCACCACCGGCATCACCATCAACAACAGCACGGTGCAAAGCGGGATTTCCAATTCCGGCACCATCACCGCCAGCAATCTCGGCATTCTGCTCACCAACGGCGCCACCGTTTCCGGCAGCGGCGGCCCCGGCATCTTCGACAGCGGCATCATCCTGGCGACGACCATCGGCATCGCCGTCGACAGCAGGAGCGAGGTCAACGCCACGACAGCCGAAGCGATCGGGATCGCCGGCCCGACCTTTACCGGCGGCATCAGCAATGCCGGGACGTTGTCGGCGCCGGGGGCGGTCGGCATTTTTGTCGGCGGCACGACCGGCCACGGCGCCGCCAATGTCACGACTTTCGGCGGCGGCATTACCAATAGCGGCCTGATCGATCCGAAGACCGGCATCGCGGTGGTCAACGTCGCGTCCTATTCGGGCGGCATCACCAATGCCGGCGCCGGCACGATCACCGCGACCGCCATCGGCATCAAAGTGAGCGGCGTTTCGAGCTTCTCCGGCAATATCAGCAATGCCGGCACCATCTCGGCGCCGACCGGCATCAGCATCGCGTCGAGCACCATCACCGGCGCGATCGTCGACTCAGGCAACATCCTGGCGACCACCCACGGCATCGTCATCGACAGCGCCAGCACGATCAGCCCGACGACCGGCCCCGGCGTCGTGGTTTCGGGGTCGACATTTACCGGCGGCGTCAGCAATGCCGGCACGATTGCGGTGAATGGCTTTACGGCTGCAATGAATGTCACCGCTTCGACCTTCCTCGGCGGCATCACCAATAGCGGCACGATCTCCTCGCTACTTTTCGGCGTTAATATAAATGGGAGCTCGACGTTCAGCGGCGGCGTCACCAATTCCGGACTGATCGCCGCGCCGGACGACGTTGGCATCAACATCAGATCAGTTTCGACTTTCACCGGCGGTATCAGTAATGCCGGCACGGTTACGGCCTCCGGCGGCTTCGCCATTTATATCGACGCTGTCGGCCAATTCGGCACATCGGGGGGCGGCGGTATCGTCAATACCGGCCTGCTGGCGTCGGACGGCAGCGCCATCCGTATTCGATCGGTCTCGACCTTCTTCGGCGGCATCGTCAACAGCGCCGGCGGCACGATGGCCGCAGCTGCTTTCGGCGGCATTGTGCTAGGCGATCAGAACGGCAACGTCGCGATTTACACAATCGGCACCTTCCTCGGCGGCATCAGCAATGCCGGTTTGGTCACGGGCGGCCGCTGGGGCATCGCCATCGGCGGCGGCGCCACCGCCACCGGCGCGGGACAGCTGACCTCGACCTTCCTCGGCGGCATCACCAATAGCGGCACGATTTCGGGGGGGTTGGACGGCATCGTGGTCGGCGGCCAGGCCCATAACAGCCATTCGTCGATTACCGTCGGCAGTTTCGACGGCGGCATCGTCAACAGTAGTAGCGGCACCATCTCGAGCGGGACCGGCAGCGGCATCGTGGTCGGCGGCAGCGCGCTGGCGGCCAACGCCACCATCTCAATCTCGGCTTTCACCGGCGGCATCAGCAACGCCGGCACCATCTTCGCTACCGCCAACAATGGCATCCAGGTCGGCGGCAAAGTCACCAATACCGGCTCGGTCACGATCTCGACCTTCGGCGGCGGGATTACCAATTCGGGTGTGATTTCGGCTGGCGCCGACGGCATCGAAGTCGGCGGAACTGCCTCCATCGCCAGCGGCTTCAATGCGAGCGACTCCGTTACGGTCTCGAATTTCAGCGGCGGCATCGTCAACGCTCAGTCGGGCACGATCTCCGCCGCCGTCAACGGCATCGAGGTCGGCGGCACCGCGTCGATCGGATCGGGCTTCACGCTCAATCCCTCGGTCGCGATCGTGAGTTTCGGCGGCGGCATCACCAATGCCGGCACGATTTCGGCGGGTACCGACGGCATTCTGGTCGGCGGATTGGCGGCGATCAGTTCGGGTATCGGCGTTGCAGAGTTGGTGACGGTCTCGACCTTCACCGGCGGCATCACCAATTCCGGCACGATCTCAGCCGCCGCCAACGGCATCCAGGTCGGCGGATCGCTCACGAGCAACGGAGCTATTGGCTTGACTGCCTCCGTCGCGGTTTCGAGCTTCGGCGGCGGCATCACCAATTCCGGCACGATCTCGGCGGCGGCTATCGGCATCATCGTCGGCGGCAATGCCATGGCCCAGGGCCAATCCCTTACGATCGGGGCGTTCACCGGTGCAGGTGTCGGCGCTGGCATCAGCAATTCCGGCACCATCACGGCCGGCAAAGGCATTGTGGTCGGCGGCAGCGCCGCGGGCGGCTCATCGGTTACGATCTCGACGTTTTCGGGCGGCATCACCAATAGCGGTCGGATCACGGCGACGGGCGGCGCCGGCATTCTGGTCGGCGGCACCGCGATTAACGGCGGCGCGGTCACGATCTCGACCTTCGGCGGCGGCGTCAGCAATTCCGGCACCATTTCGGCGGGCGCAAACGGCATCGTGGTCGGCGGCAAAGCCAGCGGTGCCGGCAGCTCCGTTACGATCTCGACCTTCGGCGGCGGCATCGCCAATTCCGGCAAGATCACGGCGGCCACGAACGGCATCCTGGTCGGCCAAGGCGGGACGACGATCTCGACCTTCTCCGGCGACATCGTCAACAGCGCCGGCGGCATCATCACCGCGATCAACGGCAGCGGCATCGGGGTCTGGGGCGTCGGCACCTTCACCGGCAATATTTCCAATGCCGGCACGATCTCCGGAAACGCCGGCGGCATTTTTGTCGTCGGCGGCTCGACCTTCCTCGGCGGCATCAATAACACCGGCCTGGTGTCGGCGTCCGGCAACGGCGCCGATACCGCTGGCGACGCGGTCGTCGTCACGCAGGTCGCTCAGTTCGGCACATCGACCGGCGGCGGCAGCATCACCAATTCCGGCACGATCTCGTCGGCGCAAAAAACGGCCGTCCTCGTCAACAGCGTGAGCGCATTTTTCGGCGGCATCACCAACAGCGCCGTGGGGCTCATCGCTGCCAGCCACGCCGGCATCAACGTCTCAAACGTGTCGACTTTCACCGGCGGCATCAACAATTCCGGCACGATCAGTGCCGCGACCGGCATCGCGATCAAGGGGGCGACGATCACCGGCGCGATCGTCGACAGCGGCACGCTGCTGGCGACGAATCTCGGCATCACGGTCGACAGCGCCAGCACGATCAACGCCTCGCACACTGCGATCAGCGTCACCGGCCCGACCTTCACCGGCGGCATTTCCAATGCCGGCACGCTGTCGGCGCCGGGGGCGGTCGGCATTCTGGTGTCGGGCGTCACGACGTTCGGCGGCGGCATCACCAATAGCGGCCTGATCGATCCGAAGACCGGCATCGCCGTGGTCAATGTCGCGACCTATTCGGGCGGCATCACCAATGCCGGCGGCGGCACGATCACGGCGACCGCCATCGGCATCAAGGTCAGCGGCGTCACCAGCTTCTCCGGCAATATCAGCAATGCCGGCACCATCTCCGCGCCGACCGGGATCAGCATCGCGTCCAGCACCATCAGCGGTGCGATCGTCGACAGCGGCGTCGTCACGGCGACGACCCACGGCATCATTATCGACAGCGCGAGCAAGATCACGGCCGCCACCACTGCTATCTTGATCACCGGCCCGACCTTCACCGGCGGCATCGCCAATTCCGGCACCATTTCGGCCGGCTCGGTCGGCATCCTGGCTGGCACCAGCGCGGGCAACTTCACCATCTCGACCTTCACCGGCGGGATTTCGAATTCCGGCACGATCAGCGCCAAGACCGGCATCGCCATTCAGAAAGTGACGATCGGCGGCGGCATCACCGACAGCGGCGTCATTGCGGCAACAAATCGCGGCATCCTGATCGGCAGTCTCGCCGCGGTGACCGCGAGCCACACCGCGATCAGCGTCACCGGCCCGAGCTTTACCGGCGGCATCAGCAATGCCGGCCTCTTGTCGGCGGGCGGCACCGGCATCTTCGTCAACGGGACGTCGACCTTCGCGGGCGGCATCGCCAATTCGGGCACGATCTCAGCGGCGGGCAACGGCGTCGATGTACAGAATGTGCGCACCTTCACCGGCGGCATCACCAATGCTATCGGCGGCACCATCGCGGCGGCGGGATTCGGGTTCGGCATCGGCGTCGGCGGCACCGCAGGTCCCGGCGTTTACACGGTGTCGAATTTCTCCGGCACCATCAGCAATGCCGGACTGGTCTCGTCGCACAGCAAGACCGGCATTCAGATTTTCGGCGTCTCGACTTTCACGGGCGACATCAGAAACTCGGGGACGATCTCGGCGGGGGCAAACGGCGTCGGCATCGAGATCGAGCAGGTCGTCTCCTTTGTCGGCAATGTGGTCAACACCACCGGCGGCACGATCGCAGCGGGCTTCAGCGGCATCGAAATCTGCAACTGCGTGACGTTGTTTATCGGCGGCGTCACCAATGCGGGCAAGATCACGGCGGCGTCCGGCGACGGCATACTGATCAACGGTGTGAGCGTCTTCGGCGGCACGGCGGCCAGCGCCGGCATCGTCAATAACGGGCTGATCACCTCGAACCTGACCGGCATCGAAGCCCTCAATGTCGCGAGCTTCACTGGCGGTATCAGCAATTCCGGCACGATCTCATCGACCAACGGTCACGGCATTGCCGTCATAGGTTCGGCGTTCGGCAGCTCCGTGACGATGGCGGCGTTCGGCGGCGGCATCACCAATTCCGGTTCGATCGCGGCGGGACGCGAGGGCATCATTGTCGGCGGCTCGGTTGTCGGGACCAATACATCGGTGACACTGTTGGCGTTCTCCGGCGGCATCACCAATAGCGCCGGCGGCACCATCACGACCCCCCACGGCAGCGGCATCGTGGTCGGCGGCAGCGCCGCGATTAACAGCACGCTGACGATCTCGACCTTCACCGGCAGCATCAATAATGCCGGCTCGATCGCCTCGGCGGGCGCCAACGGCATTCTGGTCGGCGGCATTGCCGGGAGCGGCAGTACGCTTGCGATCTCGAGTTTCGGCGGTGGCATCAGCAATACCGGCACTATCAATGTCGCCGTGAACGGCATCATCGTCGGCGGCAAAGCCACCGGTGTCGGCGCCAATGTCACAATCTCGGATTTTGCCGGCGGCATTACCAATGCGGCCGGCAAGATCACGGCGACCAGCGGCGCCGGCATCATCGTCGGCGGCAGCGCCTTGTTCAACGGCAATGTCACGATCTCAACCTTCGGCGGCGGCATCAGCAACAACGGCACGATCACGGCGACGCACAAGAGCGGCATCGTCGTCGGCGGCTCGGCTATCACCAATGGCACCGTCGCCGTCGCAACATTCAGCAGCGGCATCACCAATACCGGCACGATCAAGGCCGCAGCGAGCGGCATCCTGGTCGGCGGCTTCGCGGCGGGCACCGGATCGAGTTTTACGATCTCGACATTCTTGGGCGGCATCAGCAACAACGGCACTATCACGGCGCATACCGGCGTCGCGATCGGCGGCTTCGCCACCAATAATGGGTCGGTTGCGATCTCGACCTTCGGCGGCGGCATCGCCAACAGCGGCAAGATCGTGGCGGCTGGCGCGGGCGGCGTCGGCATCCTGGTCGCCGGCACGACGTTTGCGATCGGGCCGGTGACGATCTCAACCTTCTCCGGCGGCATCAGCAATTCCGGCACCATCTCGGCGACCGGCACCGGCGGTGTCGGCATCGATGTCGTGCAGGTGACAAATTTCCAGAACGGCATCACCAATTCCGGCACGATCACCGCCAATGCGGCGAACGGGGCCGGCATCGTCGCTGGCGCCACGACCTTTACCGGCAATATTTCGAACAGCGGCCAGATCACCGCCCACACCGGCATCTTCATCTGCTCCTGCATGACGATGGCCGGCGGCGCCGTCATCAATACCGGCACCATCACCGCGACGACGGCGTTCGATTCCAGTATTGCCACGAGCGCGATCACGCTCAATCAGAACGCCGGTACCATGAGCGGCAACATCAAGCTGTCGGCCAACGCCGATGTGCTCAACATCAACGGCGGCACCATCGCCGGCAACATCGTTGGCAAGGGCGCGCTCGACACCGTGAACTTCCAGCTCGGCAGCGGCACCACCTATACCGACAGCAACACGTTTACCGGCATCAACCAGGTCAACATTAATTCCGGCACCGTGCTGCTCGACAACACCGACAACGCGAATTTTGTCGATGTGTTCAGCGGCGCCACGCTGGGCGGCACCGGTACGCTCGATCCGGTCACGCTGACCATCCACAGCGGCGCCACCTTCGCGCCCGGCGTGCCCGGCACGACCATGACCATCACCGGCAGCCTGGTGCTGCAATCGGCCGCGATTTACATGGTCACGATCAACGGCGCCAATTCGAGCGGCGCCACGGTGTCCGGCACCGCGACGATCATAAGCGGCGCGGTGTTTGGGGTGGCGAATTCCAGTACGCCGACTGTTGGCACCACCTACACGGTGTTGACAGCCAATACCGGGGTGAGCGGAACGTTCTCCGATCCGACCGTCGCATTCGGCAAATATCGCGGCACGCTGAGCTACCCGGATCCGGACGATGTCGACGTCAGCGTGACCTACAACAGCCTGACGACGCTATTGCCGCCCAACCTGCAGCAGAACGTGCTCAACGTCGCCAACGCCATCGACAATTACATTCTCGGCGGCGGCGCGCTGCCGCCGAACTTCGCGAACCTGTTCAATTTGTCGCCGGCGCAGCTCGAGAACGTGCTCGCCGCGCTTGCCGGCCAGGCGCCCGCGGGCGGCTTCACCAGCAGCACCCAGCTGATGGACGGCCTGTTCAATCTCATCTCCGACCTGACCTTCGGCGGCGGCGGCGGCGGCGGCATTGGCGGCGCGACCGGTTTTGCGGCGGAGCAGCAAGCGGGCCTGCCGCCCGAGGTCGCGGAGGCCTACGATTCCGTGCTCGGCAAGCCGCCGCAGCCGGCCGATTTCAACCAGCGCTGGACTGCGTGGGGCTCCGGCTATGGCGGCTACAATACGACCACCGGCAATGCCGCACTCGGCACCGTCAATGTCACGGCAAGCGCCTACGGCTTTGCCGGCGGCATGGACTATCACGTCTCGCCGGATCTCAAGCTCGGCTTTGCGCTCGCCGGCGGCGGCACCAACTGGAACCTGGCGCAAGGCCTGGGCGGCGGGCGGAGCGACAGCATGCAAGTCGCGGTCGATGTCACGCAGCGCTTCGGCGCGGCCTATCTCTCCGGCGCGCTGGTTTTAGCCAATCACTGGATGACGACCAATCGCATCGCGGTTGGCGACCAACTGACCGCGAAGTTCGATGCGCAGAGTTACGGCGCGCGGTTCGAAGGCGGCTATCGCTATGCGGTGCTGCCGACAGCGGGATTTACGCCCTACGCGGCGTTGCAGCCGCAATGGTTTCACACCCCAGGCTATAGCGAGACCGATCTGACGGGTGGGGGCTTCGGCCTGACCTACAGCGCCATGACGGCAAGCGACGTGCGCGGCGAGCTCGGCGCGCGCGCCGACGATGTCACCACGGTCGACGGCCTGCCGGTGCTGTTGCGCGGGCGGCTCGCCTGGGCACATGACTGGATCCACGATCCGGCGCTCGGCGCGGTGTTCCAGGCGCTGCCGGGATCGAATTTCACCGTCGGCGGCGCGGCGGCGCCGGCCAATTCCGCGCTCACCACCGCGAGCGCACAAATGTTCCTCACTGCCAACTGGTCGGTCGAAGCCAAGTTCGACGGCGAATTCGCCTCCGGCTATCAGACCTATTCCGGCACCGGCACGCTGCGGTACAAGTGGTAGGAGGCTCCGTGGCTTACTTTCGCGGTGATTTTTCGCAATACTGCGCCGAACTCGAACCCCGCCCTTCATGATGCCAAGCCGACGAACAACGGCCGCCCGACGCCTCGCCGCCGCCTTGCTGATTGCGGGCGCCGGCCGTGCCGCTGCGCAGCAGCCGCAGGTGGCGCCCCAGCCGCCGCAAATTGAAACGCCGCAAAGCACCACGGCGACTTATGGGGATTGGGTCTTGCAATGCTAGACGCAGCCGGGGCCGCCGCCGAAGCAGGTCTGCGACATGGCCCAGGTCACTCAGCTTCAGGGCAAGAATCTTCCGTTCTCGCGCGTTGCGGTTGCTCACCCGGAGAAAGGCCAGCCGGTCAGGCTTGTCGTTCAGGTGCCGGTCAATGTGTCGTTTAGAACCCAGGTCCACATTCGGGCCGCGGACAACGATCCGGGCGTGGTGGCGCCGTTCACGAACTGCACGCCGAACGGTTGCTTCGCGATTTTCGATATTCGAGAAGAAATCCTGAAAAAACTGCTGGCCGCCAAAGGCGTCGGCAAGCTGTCGTTCGCCGATGCCGGCGGACATGACATTGCGGTGCCGATCTCGTTCAAGGGCTTCGGCGAGGCCTTCGACGCGCTGGCCAAGAAATAAAGGACGCCGCAAACGCGCCCGCTATCCGCCGAACAATTTATCGCCGGCGTCGAGGAACTTTTGCGGATTGACCGGCGTGCCGTCGACGCGCGTCTCGTAATGCAGATGCGGGCCGGTCGAGCGGCCGGTGGTACCGAGAAGGCCGATCACCTGACCGATGCGAACGTTGTCGCCGACGCTCACGTCGATCTCCGACAGATGCGCATATCGGGTCGATAGGCCGTTACCATGATCGATCTCGACCATCTTGCCGTAACCGGCGTCCCAGCCGGCGATGGTGATCGTGCCGGCGGCCGTGGCATGGACCGGCTCGCCGATCTCGCCGCGCAGATCGATACCGGTATGCATCGCCGGCTCGTGCAGGAAAGGATCCATGCGCACGCCGAACGGCGAGGTTTCATCGAGTTCGCCGGTCACCGGTTTGCGCACCGGGACGCCACGAAGCACATCGGCAAGCTGGTCGGCATCCGAGCGCGCCAGGCTGACCCGCAAGAGCTCGCCGTCAAATCCTCCCTGGTTTGCGGCAGGCAGTTTGACCGGGATGAACGGCCCGCCGGTGGCGGGCGAAGTGGTGTCGAGGTTCAATCCGAGCTGGTCGAGGACGCCGCGGATCGGCGCGCCTTGGCGGTGTAGCGATCCTCAAGCTGGCTGAGCGTGATGTCTGCCGGCGTTCGACGCGGTCGAGGGAAGCTTCCAGGTGTCCGAGCGTTGCGCCGATGCTCGATTGCCGACCGCGGTCGTGGCGTGGTGTCGGCGTCGTGTCATCGATCGGTTTTGCGGCCGGGAGGCCGATCGAGCCGGTGGTTGCCGGGTCGGCGATGCCGCCGAGCGTGATGGCGCGGCGTTCCAACACCGCTTGGCGGCGCATCAACTCGTCGAGCTTCTGCTCGACCTGCTCCTGGTCGAGCAACTGACGGCTGGTGGTGCGGTCGATCTGGGCGCGTAAGTCGGCAATGCGGTCCTCGTAAGCGAACTGCTGCTCGGCCTGATGCGCGATCAGGGTCCGCAGCACATCGTCGCGAAACGCGAGATAAGTCGCCGCCGTGATCGACCAGCCGGCCATGATCACCACGGTGCCGACCGCGATCCAGAATACGACGGGCCCGAATCGGACCTGCCGTCCGGCATGCGCGATGGTGTAGGCGCGCGCAGCCGGCTCGCTCGCCCCGCGCGGCCGCGCCTCGCTCCGGCGCGCGCCGTCGCGCGGCGGCGACGCGGGATAATGCGCTGGATGCTGCGCCGGATATGGCGTTCTTGCGGTCTCCAACGATCGAGACGCTGCCCACTGCGACATTGACGCTCCCACCCAAGCTGGGAGCGGATTTGAGCGATTTATGGTTAATTTTCAGCAAATTGCGGCCCGGTTTTTGAGGCCATTTTGCTAACTTCGGTAAATGCTTCGGCAATCCCGGCAGTGGCTTCACAGCGCCTTGGTGGCGGCCAAAACTTCCTCGGCATGGCCGTCGACCGAGACCTTCGGCCAGACCCGGGCGATGCGCCGATCCGGCCCGATCAGGAACGTGGTGCGCACGATGCCCAAGAACTTGCGGCCGTACATTGATTTTTCCTGCCAAACCCCATAGGCGGCCACCATTTTGTGCGTTTCGTCCGAGCCGAGCGCGATCCCGAGCCGGTACTTGGTCTTGAATGCATCCTGCGCGGTCACCGGGTCGGCGCAGACACCGAGAATATCGGCTCCGGCGCTAT